>NZ_JBSSEC010000006.1:0-327135 GCF_054061335.1 Hymenobacter sp. UYAg731
CCATAGTTGGCCGTGAGCAGGTCGAGGTCGCCGTCGCCGTCTACGTCGCCCACGGCTACACTCGTCGGGTTGGTACCTACGCCCGGGTTGGAGCCGCCGCTGAATACGCCCGCCCCATTGTTGAGGCGTACACTTACCGT
This sequence comes from Hymenobacter sp. UYAg731, assembly GCF_054061335.1. Classification (NCBI taxonomy): domain Bacteria; kingdom Pseudomonadati; phylum Bacteroidota; class Cytophagia; order Cytophagales; family Hymenobacteraceae; genus Hymenobacter; species Hymenobacter sp. UYAg731. The sequence continues at coordinate 141 of NZ_JBSSEC010000006.1, forward strand.
GCCGATGCCGTTGGCTGTGAGCAGGTCCAGGTCGCCGTCGCCGTCCACGTCGCCCACCGCCACGCTTTGCGGGCGGCTGTCCACGCCGGGGTCGGAGCCGCCGCTGAATACGCCCGCCCCGTTATTGAGGCGCACGCTCACCGTGCCAGTAGTGCCATAGTTGGCCGTGAGCAGGTCGAGGTCGCCGTCGCCGTCTACGTCGCCCACGGCTACACTCGTCGGGTTGGTACCTACGCCCGGGTTGGAGCCATTGTTGAACTGGCCTGTCCCATTGTTGAGGCGCACGCTCGCTGTATTGCTGCTATAGTCAGCCGTGACCAGGTCCAAGTCGCCGTCACCGTCCAGGTCGCCCAGTGCCACGCTCGCCGTCGTCGTGCCCACGGCAACGCCGGTGTTGCCGCTGAACACCCCCATTCCGTTGTTCAAACGGATGTTCACCGAGCCGATAAGGTTGGCCGTGAGCAAGTCCAGGTCGCCGTCGCCGTCTATATCGCCCACGACCACGCTCATCGGGCTGACGTTCACATAGGGGTCGGTGCCACCGTCGAAGGTACCAGTAGCGGTGCCGGCGGTAGCGGTAAACTGGTACACATGCGGGGTGGCGGCGGTAGCGCCCGTGCTGGCCACGGTGGCAGGCACGGTCACGAATACCGTTTCACCGGGCTGTAGGTCGGAGGCCGGGTTCACGGTAATGGTGCTGCCACTGGCGGTGGCGTTGCCGCCGCGCACTAGTTGCCCGCCGCGCTGGGCACTAAAAACGCGCACATTGCCCGCCCTGGCCGCATTCACAGACTGATTGAAGGTGATGCCCACGTTAGTCGGGCGCGGGGCGGCTGTGGCGTTTCGTGCCGGGCTAAGCGCCGTAACCGCGAACTGGGCCTGGGCGGCGGCCGTGGCCAGCCAAGGCAGGGCCAGGGCCAGCAACAGGTTCCTAGCAGGGAAGAATTGTCTCATTGGATTAAGAATGTTAAAGCTTACGCAAATTCGCAGTTTGCCAACCCCGGCTGGGTTGTGCCCGATGGGGTTTTGTGCCTGTATTTCAGGTAATTAATGCCAATAAGTCGTCTTGTAGGATACGGCCCATACGGGGCTTGGCGGGTATGGTTTTTTGTAATTCCTATTTTATTAGAAATGAGTGGGACTCTTGGGTTGGTTGAACGAAAGTCTCACTCGTTTCTAATAAAATTAAAGAGTGGCACTCTTCGGTTGGCAAGGAATGGGTTGGGCAAGGGCGTTGAGCCGCAACGCGGCGGTACTTGTCATTGGGCGAGCGGCTTTTCCAAATGATGTAGGTACATTTGCAACCTCCGCCTCCCCGTCGCGGTTGTACCTTTGCAGCTGCCGCTTCGGCGGCGCTTCCCCTTGATTTTAAGCCCCGAAACTATGTCTGCTGTTTCCATTTATGCCGAAGCTTCTCCCAACCCGGAGAGCATGAAGTTCGTCCTCAACCAAAACCTGCTGGTGGATGGCGTGAGCGTAGATTATCCCAACCTCGAAGCCGCCGCCAACTCGCCGCTGGCGCAGGAGCTGTTCGGGTTCGACTACGTGGGCCGCGTGTTCGTCGCCCAGAACTTCGTCACCGTTACCAAATCCCAGCCCGAGCTGGCCTGGACCCAGCTCATCCCCGAGCTGCGCCAGTTCCTGAAAAGCTACGTGGAGGCCGGTGGCCCCATTTTCACCGTGGACCCCGCCGCCGAGCAGAAGGCCGCGCAAGCCGCCACCGCCGGCGACCCCACCCAGCAGGAAGGCCAGATTGCCCAGAAAGTCATCGACCTGCTCGATAACTACGTGCGCCCCGCCGTGGAGCAGGACGGGGGCAACATCACCTTCAAAAGCTACCACGAAGGCATCGTGACCGTGAACCTGCAAGGCTCGTGTTCCGGCTGCCCCTCGGCCACCGTTACCCTGAAATCCGGCATCGAAAACCTGCTCAAGCGCATGGTGCCCGAAGTGCAAAGCGTAGTAGCAGAAGGCATTACGGTGTAGGTTAAGAGTTGCGCGTTAAAAATCAAAAAGGCCCGCTTGAATCGTCAAGCGGGCCTTTTTGATTTTTAACGCGCAACTTTTAACTCATTTTAGCTGCGACTTGACGGTAAAATTCCGCGCCACCGTAAAGCCGAAGTAGATGTCGCCGTTGAAAAAGTCGCCGTTGGTTTGCGGGACGAAGAACTTCTCCGTCATGCCCTGGGCGTTGGTGACGTGCAGCTGAAAGACGTGACCACCGGTTTCGATGTCGATGCCCGCGCCGAGGGCGTTGTAAAAGTGGTCGGCCGCATAGCCGGGCAGCACGTAGAAATAATCGGCGGTGAGGGCCAGGCGTTTGGTGAGCTTCTGGCGCAGGCCCGCGCCGAGGGAATACACGTCGTTCTGCATCCCGGCCAGGGCTACGTAATTTCGGTGGATAAGCGTGGGCATGAGCTGTACCGACAGGCCCGGACTGACCTTGCGGGCAATGAGCACCTGATAGGCGTAGTCGAGGCGCGAGGCCGTAGTGCGCTCCGTGGGCAGGGTGCCGAATTTGAGCGTGGTGATGGCGGCTGACGCAAACAGCGTGACCGAAACCGGCACGGGCCGCGCCCCGGTGGTTTGCTGCAAGGCCTTGTATTTCAGGAATCCATCGAAGGTCTTTTCGATGTTGGTACGACCGATTCCCACGGCCAGCCGGTTGGTCAGGCCGTACTCAAAGCTGAGGCGCAGCACGGCCTGGTCGAGGCCAAAAAAGTTGTAGGCCCCGCTGTTGAGGGTGCCGAAACGGTGTTGGATGAGGAAGGCTAGCGTGCCCTGGCCCGGCGTCTCCACCGACTGCGAGTTGATGATGTGCGTGCCCTTGAACGTGGCGGTTACCACCTCGCGCCGGGTCGAGTCGGTGGTCTGCTTTTCGAGGTCTTGCAGCAGGTCCGTCTGGGCGCGGGCGGGGCTGGCCAGCGCCAGCAGCCCGGCCAGCAGCAGGCCCATAAAGCCGCGTGAAGCGTAAATATTTTGGGTCATAATGAAAGCAGGAAAGAAAATAACGTAGTGAATTACAGGCTAACGCGGTGCGGAAGTAGCTCCCACGGCACCCGCCACGGGCGCGCAGGTGAGGGCCACGCGCACGGTCACAACCTTGGCAATGTTGCTGCGCACCAGCAGGGGAATTTCGATGTCGTAGTCGGCCGAGGCCACCGGGAACGTGGCGGCGGCCAGCAGCTGGCCATTTTTCAGCTCCACGGTGGCGGGCAGCTTAATATGGTGCGTTACGCCGTGCAGGGTCAGGTCGCCCTCCACGGGCACGTTGTGCGGACCGGCCGTGGTCAGCGTCGCGGCATCAAATTCCACAAAATGCCCCGTGAAAGTGGCCTTGGGGAATTTGTCCGACTCCAGATAGGTCTCATTGAAGTGCTCCTGCATGAGGGTGCGCTTGAACACGAAGCTTTTGATGGGGATGGAAAAAGCCAACTGGCCGGTCCCAAAATCGAGAATGGCCGCCGTTTGCTGGGTTTTGGCCTCAATGTCCTCAATCGGGGTGGCCGAAAAAAACGACACCTGCCCCGTTTTGGTCATGTACTTGCTCTGCGCCCGTGCTCCTCCGAGCGCGGCAAACAACAGCCAGGCCGTTAGCAGAAAAAAAGAGCGTTTCATAGTAGAAAGGGGGGTTATTGAGGCTTGCCCTTAGCGTACCACGCTTCGAGGCGGGCAATGTCGCAGTCCGAAAGTCTGGGGGCGTCTTTGGGCATGGGGTCATAGCCGGCGGTGTGCTTGATGGAGCCCATCAGTGAAGCCTGCGGGTAGTTGCTGATGGCCGCGTAGCTTCCGAAATCATTGCCGCTGCCCAGTGTAGCCGCTACGGCCGTGGCGTGGCAGCGGCGGCAGTTGGCCTCGAAAATGGGGGAAATTACCCCGGCATAAGTGATGTTTTCGGTGGCTATATCACACGCCGGAGCCGGGTCGCCGTGTGCGTAGGAGCAGCCGGCCGCCAGGGCCAGCAGTGCCGTGGCCGCGCCTGCCAGCGCTGGCCGTAGCCAAGCAGAAAATGAACTGATATCGGACATAGAAATTGTCGGGAGATTGATAACGAAGATGAGCAAGATGAGCAAGAGGGGGCGCTGGAACGGCGCGTTGGCCGGTACTTGGGCGTAGCATGATGCTCAAAAGCCGTACTTGACCCCCAAAAATACTCCGGCGCTGGTGAGCTGGATTTTGCCGGCGCCTACGCCAGCCAGGGGGAGTTTCAGGTACGGCTCGGCTTGCAGGCTCCAATGGGCGCTGAGGGTGCGCTCGTAGCCGGCCGCCAGGTTCAGGATGCTGAGGTAGTGGCGGTTGGCATTCACGAAATCGCCCTGCCAGTAGCCGGCGCGGTAGTTTTCGGTGTAGGCGTAGGAGTATTGTTCGCGTTGCATAAAAAAGGAGGACAGGCCGGCGCTGCCGTAGAGTCGGTACCGGGGCCGCGTCAGCAAGTCGTAGCGCAGGTTCAGGGGCACGTCGAGTACGGTGCAGCTACCGTCCACATCATCAAAGTAGCGGTGCACAATGTTTGGGGCATAGGCACCGAAATCGTAGTCGGCGCGCCGGGCCACGTACTGTTTGGTGGCGCGCAGCAGGCCGGTATTCACGCGCAGGCGGCGGCTGAGGCGGTATTCCAGCACCAGTCCCACGTTGGCCATGGGTTTCTCGATGCTGGCAAATTTCACCGTGCTCACATCGGGCGCGCCCACCAGGGCCACGTAGAAGCGTGGCTCATGGGCTGGTGTAGCCACCTCGGCCTGGGGCAGCGTCTCGGCCAGGGCCACCGTGGCCAGCGGCATTGGCAGCGGAACCGGCTCCGCAGCCGGGGCCGGCACCGCAGCCGGGGCCAGCGGGACAAAGCCAGCAGCGGTGAGAATAGCTTCCGCACTGGTGGGAGGCGTGGCGGAACCATCCGTAGCGGTGGTGGTAACGCTTGCCATCCGGGCATTCCAGGGGTGAGTGGCAACCGGGTTGCGGGTGTGCGCCGCCCCTGCGTAGCCCGCGCCCGGCGCAACGCTATGCAGGCGGCTGGTCCTGGATTTTGGGCGTTTGCTGGTTTCTGAATAGGTTTTAGCAACACGCTCACTTGGTGTGGTAACCGTTGCGTACCGGTTGGTGGCCGCCGCGCCTTCGCTAAACCGGCGCACCGCTTTGCCCGTCTCGGTGGCCGCCACCAAACCATTTGCAATACCCTGCTGACGAACGGCGGCTTCGGTGTTCGCGTCTCTGGTTCGGCGATGTGAGGCAAGCGCCGGAGTGGGCGTTACCGTAAATGGATGCGCTATGGTTGGGTGGGGAATTGCCGATGCTTTGCTAGCGGCGGCGGCAGGGGTTGGTGAAGCGGCTGAGGAAGCTTGGGATGGGCGGGTAGCGGCTGCCGGAGCTGCTGATGCCGGCGCAGCGGTTAGCGGAGTGTCTGAAGCAGCGGCGCGGGGGGTATTGGCAGCTGTTGGAGCCGGGCGGCGAGCTGTTGCCGTGGTCTGGTGCCCGGCCGCCGGGGCGGCGGCAATTGCTGAAACTGCCGGCCGCCCGGCCAGCGTGGCGGTTGCCATAATCGGGGCTGGGGCCGTGGGTCGGAGCACCAGCCAGCCCAGCCCAATCAGCAGCACCACGGCTACTTCGGCCGCAAAAAACTGCCATAATCTCCGCCGCACGGCGCGCTCAATCACGGCCTTGTCCAACTGGTTTTCCAGCCGCAGCCAGGCATCCAGGGGGAAAGGCGTCGGTTCCGGCTCCGGCGGGTTTAGCCGTTGGAACGCCTTATCTATATCGTTATCGGACCACATATCGAACAGCTGAGGAAGTAGTAAGCGGGGCCAGCATGGCCCGCAAATGGGCACGGGCTTTAAATAAATTAGATTTGGAAGTACCCACGGAGATATGTAGCTGTCTGGCAATTTCCTCGTGCCCAAAGCCATCAATTACGTTCAGGTTGAACACCGCCCGGTAGGCGGGCGGCAGGCGCTGCACCAGGGCCAGCAGCTCGTCGTAGCTCAGTGCATCGAGGGGCGTGGCACTCTGGTCGGCTTGGTTCAGGGTGGCGTCGTCGAGCTCCTGCTGGTGCTGGTGGCGCTCGTTGGCGCGGTAGTGGTCGATGGCCGTGTGAATCATGATGCGCTTGAGCCAGCCCCGGAACGACCCCGGCACATCGTCGGGGTGGCGGGCCGCATCGAAGCGATACAGGTCGCGGAATACTTTCACGAAGCCGTCGTTGGCTGCCTCCAGGGCCTGGTCACGGTCGTGGGCGTAGCGCAGGCAAATGCCCATCGCAAAGCCGTGGAACTGGCCATAGAGCCGGCGCTGGGCCACCCGCTCCTGCCGTACGCAGGCTGCCAGCAGCTCAGGCAGCGCCAGTGGGGCAGAATCGGATGGGGAGATGTGCAGCATAGCGCGGCGTTGGACAGGCTTCTTAACTGACCACTCGGAAGGTAAGCAAATTAGGTTGCCTGTGTCTGAACCGCAGATTAAGTGGATTAATGGATGGAACTAATTCGAGCGTATTCTTGCGCTCTTGCAGCAGCCGGATATAAAAAAAGGCCGCCCAGTGGACGACCTTTTTTGTAGTAGTGTAAATTCAAAACGGCTGAATCAGTTCCATCCGTTAAATCCACTTAATCTGCGGTTCAGACATTACACCGTGGCCGTGCTCAGTTTGGGCGCGTCGCCGGGCAGGCCGGTTACGTCCTCGCCGGCAGCCTTGCGCTCCCGCTCCTCTTTCTTGCCGTAGGTGTCGAGGATAATCGGGGTGGCGATGAACAGCGACGAGTACGTGCCGAAAATCACGCCGATAATCATGGCGAAGGAGAACGAGCGGAGGGTTTCGCCGCCGAAGATGTACATCACCAGCACCACCAGAAACACGGTGGTGAACGTAATCATCGTGCGGGAGAAGGTCGAGTTCAGGGCCGGGTTCACCACCTGGGCGAACGTCAGCTTGGGGTTCTCGCGCAGGTACTCGCGGATACGGTCGTAGATAACCACCGTGTCGTTCATCGAGAAGCCGATAACCGTGAGCAGCGCGGCCACGAAAATCTGGTCCATCTCGTAGTTCGCGCCGAAGAGGCGGGCAATCGGGAAGGCGGCAATCACGAGCAGGGCATCGTGAAACAGCGCTATTACGGCGGCCATCGAGTACTGCCAGCGCTCGAAGCGGAACAGCACGTAGATGAATATGCCCAGCAGCGTGAGGCCCAGCGAGAGCACCGAGGTGCGCTTGATGTCGTCGGCAATGGTCGCGCCCACTTTCGAGGTCGATTTGATAACCGGGGCATCGGCGCTGTAGGCTTGCAGGCCCTGGTTGAGGGAAGCCACTACTTTGGCATCGGCGGCGGCGCTCTCGTCCTCGGCCAGGTAGCCGGTGGTGATGCGCAGGCGGTCGGGCGCGCCGTATTGCTTCACTTCAAGGCCGGCATTCTGGAACGCGGGGCGGATTTTATCGGCCACGTCGGAAGCCACCATCGTTTTGTTGAAGTCCACTACGTAAGCACGGCCGCCTTTGAAGTCCACGCCCAGGTTCGGGCCGCCCTGCACGTACATTAGCCCGAAGCCGATGAGGATGAAGATGGTCGAGAAAGCATAGGCGATTTTACGCTTGCCCACGATGTCGAAGTTCAGGTTCTTGAACAGGTTGCGCGAAATCGAGGTGCTGAAGGTCATCGGGTGGTTCTCGTTGCCCTTCACCATCCACTCGATGATGAGGCGCGACACGAACACGGCCGACAGGAACGAGGTGAGCACGCCAATGCCGAGCGTGATGGCGAAGCTTTGCACCGGGCCCGTGCCGAAGAAGCCGAGAATCACGGCAATCAGCATGGTGGTCACGTTCGAGTCGAAAATAGCCGAGAAAGCGCGCGAGTAGCCTTTGTTAATGGCATCGGTGAGGCCGAGGCCGTGGTCCAGCTCCTCTCGGATTCGCTCGAAAATCAGTACGTTGGCATCTACCGAGGTACCCATCACCAGAATCAGACCGGCGATGCCGGGCAGCGTGAGCGCCGTGCCGAACTGCGCCAGTACGCCCAGAATCAGGAAGATGTTGAAGAGCAGCGCGATGTCGGCCACAATACCAGCGCGGCCATAGTAGAAGGCCATAAACAGCATGATAATCACTACGCCGGCCAGCGACGAGTACAGGCCCTGGTTGATGGCCTCACGGCCGAGCGACGGGCCTACTACGGCCTCTTCCACGATGCGCGTGGGGGCGGGCAGCTTGCCGGCTTTCAGGCTGTTGGCCAGGTCTTGGGTTTCCTCAATCTGGAAATCACCCGTGATGCTGGTACCGCCACCTGTAATTTCGCTCTGCACCACCGGGGCCGAAATGACATAGTCATCAAGTACCATGGCCACTTGCTTGCCGATGTTGGCAGCGGTCATCTTGGCCCACTTACGTGAGCCGGCAGGGGTCATGGTCATCAACACTTCGGGCTGGCCGTTCGGGCCAAGGTCGGAGCGGGCATCGCTCACTACTTCGCCGGCCAGGGCCGGTACACCGTCGCGGGTTTTGCGCACCGGAACCAGTTCCAGGTACTCCTGCTTGTCGATGGTCTTTGGTTTGCCAAGCCAGAGCAGGGCCAGGGTGGGGGGCAGCGTAGCTTTGGCTTCGGCCGAGTTCAGGATTTTGTTCATGGCCGAGGTGTCGCGCAGGTTCACGCCCAGGCGGCCGGGCATGGTGAAGAGCTTGGCGAGGGCCCCGACTTTGTTGGCCGCGGCCGACGAGTCGGCGGCACCACCGGCTTTCTTGGCCAGCTGCTTGGCCAGCGAGGTGGCGGAGTCGCCGGCGGCGGCGGTCGCAGTGGTGTCAGCCATGTTGATGGCGGCGGCGGGGCCGGCTTTGGCGGCGGCGTCTCGGGCTTGCAGCTGCTTGTCGAGGGCTACCAGGTAGGGGCCTACTTCGTTCTGGTTCCACACTTCCCAGAACTCCAGCTTGGCCTGGCCTTGCAGCAGTTTGCGCACGCGGTCGGGGTTGTCCACGCCGGGCAGCTCAATTTGCAGGCGGCCGGTGCCCTTCACGCGCTGAATGCTGGGCTGGTTCACGCCGAACTTATCCACGCGGGTGCGCAGGATGTTGAACGAGCGGTCGATAGCTTCTTCTTCTTCCTTGTTGATGGCGGCAATCACCTTCTCATTCGAGGATTTGATGTCGATGTTGCGGCTTTTGTTCGTGGTATTGGCGAAGATGGCGGCCAGCGGGCGGCCGGCGGCGTTCTGCTGCCAGGCTTGGGCAAATAAGGCCGTGAACGGCGTGCCGGAGTTGGTTTTCTGGGCTTCCTGCGCATCGGCCAGCGACTTATTGAAGGCCGGGTCCTTGCTGTTGCCGCTCATGGCGCGCACAATTTCCACCGGCGAAACTTCCAGCGTAACGTGCATGCCGCCTTTCAAATCGAGGCCGAGGCCGAGCTCGCTCTGGCGCACCTCGCGGTAGGTGAAGGGGCCGAACACCGGCGCACGCCACACCGAGTCGAGGTAGTGCTGGCGCTGGCCTTCGTTGAGCTTGCCGTTCTGGGTGGCGTAGGCCACGGCCTTCTCCTGCACCCCGCGCGAGACGTAGGTGAAGAAGAGGAAGTACGCGCACAACGCCGTGACGACGAGGGTAAGCGCGATGATTAATCCTTTGTTACGCATTTGATTCAATTAACAATTAGCAATTAAAAATTAAGAATTGGGGGCTGAGAAACGAGGAATCGAGAATGAAAAACTGGCAGACACCAATTCTTAATTCTTAATTCTCAATTCTTAATTCAAAAACTAGGGAGCCTGCGGCGACAGGACCACGGCCAGCAGCCGCGCCCGGAAAATCTCGCCGGCCCGCACGCCCGCCAGGGGGAGCGGCACGGCCATAGCGCGGCGCAGGGCCGGCAGCCAGGCGCTGCCCAGCGTGGGCAACGGCAGCCAGGCATGGGCCGGCGGGGCCACGAAATGCTTGGGCGTGCCCGTGGCTTCAAACTGCACCTTTTGTTTCACTACCGTGGCCTTGGGCGGGGCGGCGAGGCGGGTTTCGCCCGTGCCCTGGGGCAGGCGCAGCACGCTCACGGCCCGCTGGTTCAGGCCCAGCACCAGCAGCACCGTGGCGGCAAGCCAGGCGAAGCGGAGCGAAAACCAAAAACGAGCAATCAGTTGGGACATGGCGGCAAACGGGGTCTGCAAAGATACCACTTTGCCGGAAAAGCCAGCAAGTGCTTCTTTAACCCCATTTGAATTCCGTAAAACCCACTACTTCAGCGCCTCAAATGAATACTGCGCGTCGGCCCAGAACGCATCCAGGGCCATAAGCCGGGGCTTAAAGAACGAAATCAGCGCCGGCCAGTCGTCGCGGCTGAACAGGTTCACGCCGGGCAGGTCGTGGTAGATGCGGCTCAGCGGCTGGCCCTGGGCATCGGTGGCGTCGGGAGCCCAGCTCCAGGTTTCGCCCAGCGTTTCGTGCAGCAGCGTGCGCAGCTCCAGAAACTGCTCCCAGAACAGCTCGCGGATGCCCGCGTCCGGATGCGTGAGCTCGATGGCGATGCTGGCCCGGCGGTTGTCGGCCTGCATCCGGAAATACACGTTCTTGACGCCCGTCTTATAGTTTATCCAATTGGTGGTGTCGCCCTCGGCCGACGGCACCGGGGCCATGTATTGCCCAAAAGCCGTCCAGAACGCCTGGCGCAATCGGGTTATCTCTGCTTTGCTATACATTAGGGGAGGTAAGAGTTAAGAGCTAGAAGTTAAGAGTTGCCAGGAAGTGTGCTTAAGTCAACTCCTAACTCTCAACTCTTAACTTTTAACTCATAAAGGTGTGGCCCACCAGCCAGCCTCGTTGTTCTGGATGGCCACGCCGCCGGCGTTGTGGTAATATTCTTCCACGCACTCCCGGAAGCCGGGGTTGTAGGTGCTGGCAAAGCACACGGCGTGGTCGGCGATGGGCAACGGGCCGGTATGCACGGCAAACACGCTGCCGCGCTCGGCCTTGGTGATGATGAGGTAAGTCGTATCGCTCAGCTTGCTGGTCGACGCTTCAAAAGCCTGGTCGTATTCCTTGTCGGGCGTCACGGCCACGCGCAAGGCCGCGTTTCCCGCCGGGTGTTGCAGCACGCCGGACTGGCCATTTTTGTCACAGCTGGTCATTACTGCCAATCCCGCCACCGCCAGCACTGTTAAGTAAAAAGAACCTTTCATCGTCGTAAGAATAGCGTGTAAAAAAGAGTTATACGGAGCAATTCATCCTGGGGCCAACCCCGTGCGGGGCAACCGCAAAGATGAATTTCGGTCCAATATAATCTATTTTAACTGCTACTTTGATGAATCCGGCAAAAACATTCGGCCGGATTAGCCGGTCACGCTACGCAAATGGGACCTTCCAAAGCCGTTTAGCCGTTCGCGAAGGTCTTATTCTTCGGCGTTCACCTTCGTGCGTAGATACCCCACCAGCACCTCCAGCCCACGCTCGAAATGGCGGTTGTTGGGAATTACGATATCGGCGTAGTGCTTGTAGGGGGCGATGAACTGCTCGTAGGTGGGCGCTACGTGGTGGGTGTAGCGGTAGAGCACGTCGGCCAGGTCGTAGCCCCGCTCGTCGCGGTCGCGGATGATGCGGCGGTGTAGCTTCACATGCTCCTGGGCATCGATGTACACTTTCAGGTTGAGCAGCTTAGCAATCTCCTCGAAGTGAAACACGAAAATGCCCTCCACCACCACAATGGGCGCGGGCCGGAACACTAGCTCCTTGGGGGTCACGGTGGCATTATTGAAGGTGTATTCCTTGCGGCGCACCTCGTGGCCCTGGCTGATGCTTAGCACGTCGGCGGCATAGGCCGCGGCATCAATACTGGCGGGCAGGTCGAAGTTTTCCACCCCCATATCGTCACGCAACTGTTTTTCGCGCGGGTGATAATAGTTGTCCTGCGAGATGAGGCAAATCTGTTCCTCTGGGAAGGCTTCCAGTAGCCGGCGCAGGAAGGTGGTTTTGCCAGAAGCGCTGCCGCCGGTAATGCCAATTAAGTAGGGGGTCTGCATAGCAGGCAAAGGTAGTTTGGGGACAGGGAATATGGGGTAGGGGAGCTGGGAGAACGTCGTGCAGAGCGCAGCGAAGCATCTTGTCCGCCACCACTAATCCTGTCTATTGAATTACTCACTGCGGGCAAGATACTTCGCTGCGCTCTGCATGACGTTCTTTTTGTCCTATACCTTATTCTCCTGCGTTCAAGAAAGCCACCAGCCCGGCCACGGCCCGCGCCCGGTGGCTGATGCGGTTTTTTTCGGTCCCGCTCATTTCGGCAAACGTGCGGCCGTCCCCCTCGGTGGGCGCGAACACGGGGTCGTAGCCGAAGCCGCCGGTACCTCGCTGGTCCTCCATAATATGGCCGGCCACTTCGCCCGCAAACGCGTGCATGGTACCATCGGCCCCGGCCAGGGCCACCACCGTGCGAAAGCGGGCCGAGCGGTCGGGCTGGCCGGCCAGCTCTTGCAGCAGCTTGGCCACGTTGTCTTCGGCCAGGCGCTGGGGGCCGGCGTAGCGGGCCGAGTACACGCCGGGCGCACCATGCAGGGCGCTTACTTCCAGGCCGGTATCATCGGCGAAACAGGCCATGCCGTAGTGTTGGCGCACGTATTCGGCTTTCTGGCGGGCGTTGCCTTCCAGGGTATCCTGGGTTTCGGGCAGCTCTTCGTGGCAGCCGATTTCGGCTAGGCTCAGCAGTTCCAGGCTGGCCGGCAGCAGCGGTCGAATTTCATCGAGCTTGTGGGCATTGTTGGAAGCGAAGCAGAGGCGGGTTGGAATAGGCATTATGAGGGGGTTTTTTAAAAAAGAACGTCATGCCGAGCGCAGCCGAAGCATCTCTCCCGCAATACTAAACCTAACTTAGTTGCGCGGTAGAGATGCTTCGGCTGCGCTCAGCATGACGTTCTGCTGATATTTTGTCGCTACCGGAACATCGACTTGATGGTGCCCCAGGAGCGTTGCACGGCGCTGGGCGTGCCGGCCAGCACGGTGAGGTAGCTCTGGTCGGTGCCGGAGCCGCGCACGGTGAGGCGGTAGGTGTAAGGCCCGTTGCCGGCCGAGGGTGCGGGGGCGGGCACGGTGCCGCCGGTGGTGCGGTACACGTTGGCGTCGAGGTACTGGTAGTGCCGCATGCCAGTGGCGGCGGTGGTATTTACCACGGTGTAGCTGGCTTCGGTGGCTCCCTTGCGGGCCAGCTCGAAGCCGGTAACGTCGGTTTCGGAATTTACTTCCCAGTCAACCCGCACGATGGTACCCGAGTAAGCCGCCGTGAATACCGTGAGCGTGGCCGCGTACACCACGGCCACGCTCCACAGCACCAGTAGCAGGGCTACGGGGCCGGAACGGCGCAACAGACGGCGAACGAGTACAGCTTTCAGCACGCGCAACGGGCCGGCCCCGAGTGTGGGCCGAATTCAAATGTACAACCTTTTAAGAAAGCCAACAAGCTCAGTCGCACGGGGTGGCGGGCCTCGCTGTGGCGAAAATATTAGACCCGGAGTTGGGTATTTCCGAGCTAAGCCGTACTTTTGCAGTCCCTTCCGCAAAATCGGCAGGGTTCAACCGGTAAAACCGACCTCTCGATATGAAAAAGGACACCCACCCCGAGTACCAGGAAGTCGTATTCCAGGACTCTTCTTCGGACTTTAAGTTCATCACGCGCTCCACGATGAAGCCGACCGACACCATTGTAATGGAAGACGGCAAAACGTACCCGCTGGTGAAAATCGAAGTAAGCTCCGCTTCGCACCCCTTCTACACCGGCAAAAATATGTTCATCGACACGGCCGGTCGCGTGGAGAAATTCCGCAGCCGCTACGCCAAGAAAGAGCAGAGCAGCGCCAACAAAGAATAGCTTTTATTTGGGCTTTAAGCGTCAAGCGGCAAGCCATAAGCTTTTGATAGAACTCCTGTTGGCGTAAGCTGGCAGGAGTTTTCTTTTGTCATTCTTAGCTCTATCCATTCGTACGTCTGGGTCGGCTGCGAGCTTGTGGCTTGTAGCTTGCGGCCTGAAGCTCTCTGCCATGCACGTTCTCCTTTTCGACGACCCGACCATTCGGCCGCATCTGCTGCCCTTCACGTTCACGCGGCCCGTGGGGGCGCTGCGCTGCGGCATTCTCACCATTGCCGAGAAATGGCAGCGGCACCTGGGGGCACCCACCGTGGGCTACCTCACGCAGCCTTACTTGCAGGCTAAGTTTCCGGTGTGCGCCGATGGCGTGGTGACCGGTCCGGCGCTGGTTATCAACGGGGCCGTGTGCCCCGACGAGGTGTTGGTGCGCCAAGTGCAGGCCTTGCAGCCGGGCCAGGGCCTGTATTGCGACGAACTACTGGTAGCGGCCCATCTGGCGGATGCTTCGCTGGTGGCCGAGCTGGTGCAGGATGGCTTGCGCGAGGAAAAGCAGGTAGTAGAGCCCGTGGCGGTGATTGACCGGCCGTGGCAGCTGTTTTTGCGCAACGGCGTGGAAATCCGCCGCGATTTCGCGCTCCTCACCAAAGGCCGCACCTCGCAGCCGGTGAACGACGCGCATACTATCGTGTACGGGGCCGAAAACATCTTCATTGAAGAGGGGGTGAAAATTCGCGCCGCGATTCTCAACGCCGAGGACGGACCGATTTACCTGGGCAAGAACTCGCAGGTGCATGAAGGGGCAATTATAAAAGGCCCGCTGGCGCTGTGCGAGGGTTCGCATATCAACGCCGGGGCCAAAATGCGTGGCGACAACACCGTGGGGCCGTTCTCGAAAGTGGGCGGCGAAGTGGGCAACAGCATCCTGCTGGGCTACAGCAACAAGGGCCACGACGGTTACCTCGGCAACTCCGTCATCGGCGAGTGGTGCAACTTGGGGGCCGATACCAATACCTCGAACCTCAAAAACAACTACGCGCCCGTCAAAATCTGGAGCCACGCCGCCAAGCGCTTCGTGGACACCGGCCAAACCTTCTGTGGCTTGATGATGGGCGACCACAGCAAATGCGGCATCAACACCATGTTCAACACCGGCACTGTCGTGGGCGTGGGGGCCAATATCTTCGGAGCCGGCTTTCCACGCACCTTCATCCCGAGCTTCAGCTGGGGCGGCGCGGCCGGTTTCGAAACATTCAAGCTGCCCAAGGTGAATGAAGTGGCCGAACGCGTAATGGCCCGCCGCAGCCTGCCGTATGATGCGGTGGAGCAGGGGATTATGCAGGTGGTGTTTGAGGCGACGGAAGAGGACCGGGTTTGGGAGAAAGCTAAAGCATGACCTTCGCCGATATCCCCAACCAAGCCGCCGTCAAGGCCCTGCTGCGCCAATCGGTGCAGCGGCAGCATGTGGCGCACGCCCAACTTTTTCGGGGGCAGGAGGGCGGTGCGGCGCTGGCGCTGGCCCTCGCCTACGCCCAGTTTCTGAACTGCGAAGCCCGTGCTGCCGATGCCGAGGACAGTTGCGGCCACTGTCCGGCCTGCACCAAAACGGCCAAGCTGGCTCACCCCGATTTGAACTTCATCGTGCCCGTGACCACCACCAAATCGGTGGCTAAGGACGCAGTGAGCAGCAAGTTTATGGCCGAGTGGCGGGCCTTTATCCTCGATAATCCCTACCAGGGCCTCAACGACTGGATGCAGCACATCGGGGCCGAAAACAAGCAGGGCAATATCAGCAAAGACGAGGCCGTGCAGATTCTGAAGCTGGTGAGCCTGAAAGCCTTCGAGGCGCGCTTTAAAATCGTGATTCTCTGGCTGCCCGAGCTCATGCATCCCGCCGCCGCCAACGCCGTGCTGAAGCTGCTGGAGGAGCCGCCACCCGCCACCATTTTCCTGCTCGTGTCGCACGCGCCTGAGCAGCTGCTGCCCACCATCATCAGCCGGGTGCAGCCGGTGGTGGTGCGCCCGTTTTCGGAGGACGATATCACCGCCTATCTGCGCGACGAATACCAGGTGCCCGAGGTGAAAGCCCGCCAGGTGGCCCAGTTGGCCGACGGTAGCCTGGGCGCGGCCATTGCCAGCCGCGACGCCAACGCCGACCACGACCATGCTGATTTTTTTATGCGCTGGATGCGCCTCTCATTCAGTCAGAAAGCGGCCGATATTCTCAAACTGGCCGAGGAGTTCCAGAAGCTGGGCCGCGAAAACCAGAAAGAGCTGCTCAGCTTCTCGCTGGGGCTGTTGCGCAAGGTGCTGCTGTTCGGCATCGACCCAAAATTTGTGCCCCACCTGGCTGGCGGGGAGCAGCAGTTCGTGGCTGGTTTCGCCAGATTCGTGACCCCACGTAACGCCGATTTGTTAACCAAAGAGCTGACCGATGCCCACTACCACATCGAGCGCAATGCCAACGCCAAAATGGTGTTCGTGGATAGCTCGCTGCGGCTGGGCGGATTTTTAAAGGCTTGAGTGTTGGATGTTGAGAGTTGAGTTGCGGCCATCGGGCATCGCTTCAGGGCTCTCTAATCAGCATGTATTATTCAACCCCGAACCCTCAAAACGCAACCATTCCAACATGACTATCCGCCTCGCCACCCGCGCCAGCCGCCTCGCCCTCTGGCAGACGGAGCACGTTGCCCACCTGCTGCAAAAGGCCGGTTTCGAAACCGAAATCGTGCCCATGCAGACCACCGGCGACGCTGTGCAGGACCGCAGCCTGGCCAAAATCGGTTCCAAAGGCGTGTTCACCGAAGAGTTGGAAGCCAGCCTGTTGCGCGGCGAGACCCACCTCGCCGTGCATTCGGCCAAGGACGTGCAAAGCAGCATCCCGCGTGAACTGGAGCTGCTGGCCTTCCTAGAGCGCGAAAAAGTGAACGACGTGGTGCTGAGCTTTGATGAGCATTTTGCGCTTGATAAGCCCGGTATCGTGCTGGGCACCAGCAGCACGCGCCGCAAGGCCCAGCTGCGCCGCTTCTACCCCAATGCCACTACCGCCGAAGCCCGCGGCAACCTCCAGACCCGCTTGCGCAAGCTCGAAGAAGGCCAGTTTGATGCGCTGGTGCTGGCCTTCGCCGGCGTGCATCGCATGGGCTACGAGCATCTGGTGCGCCACACGCTGCCGGCCCACCAGTTTGTGCCCGCCACCGGGCAAGGCAGCATCGCCATCGAGTGCGCCGCCGACCTTGACGAGGCCCTGAAAGCCCGCCTCAAAGCTGCCCTTGACCATCCCGCAACCCACACCTGTCTGCTGGCCGAGCGCGCCTTCTTGCACACCATGGAGGGCGGGTGCAGCATCCCATCCTTCGCCTTGGCCACGCTGGAGGGCGGCCGGCTGCGCCTGCACGGCGGCCTCATCAGCCTCAGCGGCGAGGAGTACGTGGAGGAAATCCAGACCGTCGAAACCGCCGAGGAAGCCCGGGCTTTGGGTATATCGGTGGCCGATACCGTGCTGGGGCGCGGCGGGCGCGAAATCCTGGCCAGCATCCGCGAACACCGCGGCTAGCGGCGTTCGCGGATGCGGCCGAAGCGCTTGGCCACAGCTAGCAAATCCACGTATTTTTGGGGCATCAACCCCGTTATTTCAGCTTTCTTCTCTTATGAAATCCTTTCTTTTTTCTTGGGTCGGCACCGTATTTCTGGCTCTGTTGTGGCTGACTTCGCCCACGTTCGCGGCGGATAAGCCAGCCAAGCCCGCCAAGCACAAAAGCAAGGATGAGGTCGTAACCATCACCACGGCGCAGGGCGTTATCCGGCTGGTTCTGTTCGATGACACGCCCTTGCACAAGGCCAATTTTCTGAAGAAAGCCCAGAGCGGGTTCTATAACGGCACCACCTTTCACCGCGTCATCGAAGGCTTTATGGTGCAGGGTGGCGATGCCAATTCCAAGGATGCTGACCCCGGCAACGACGGCCTCGGCCAGCCCAACGAAGGCACCATCCCTGCCGAGCTCACCCCCGGCCACCAGCACAATTACGGCGCTCTAGCCGCCGCCCGCATGGGCGGCCCGGCTGGCACGCCCAGCAGCATTACCCAGTTTTACCTGGTCGAAAACCACGACGGTGCCCACTTTCTCGATGGCCAGTACACCGTCTTCGGCCAGGTAATCCAAGGGCTCGACGTGATTGATAAAATTGCCAAGCTCCCCAAAGACGGCCGCGACCGCCCCCTGGCCGATGCCAAAATGACCATGAAAGTGGAGAAGATGAAGCGCAAGAAAATCACAAAGGACTATGGCTATACCTACCCGTAATCCATCCCATTGGGGTTGTTAATTACTGATTATCAGTAATATTTAGAATCAGGTCATTGGTGCATTACAAAGGCGTGCCGCATGAAAGTCCTTATCACGGGTTCCAATGGCCTGCTTGGCCAGAAGCTGGTGGCTCTGCTGCGGCAGCAGCCTAATGTAGAACTCGTCGCCACGTCCAGGGGCACCAATAAGCTGGCCGGCCACTATCCCGACGTTCGCTTCGTAGCGCTGGACGTGAGCGATGCCGCCCAAGTGCAGCAGGTGTTGGCCCGGGAGCAGCCCACCCACGTCATTCACACCGCCGCCATGACCAACGTGGACGAGTGCGAGCTCAACCGCGAGGCCTGCTGGCAGCACAACGTGACGGCCGTCGAAAACCTGGTGGAAACCTGCGCCCGGCAACTCATCCACCTCACGCACCTCAGCACCGACTTCATTTTTAGTGGCGAAGCCGGCCCGCTCGCTGAAGATGCCGCCCCAGGGCCGGTTAACTTTTACGGCGAGAGCAAGCTGGCCGCCGAGCAGGCCGTGCAGTCCAGTTCCGGTCCGTGGGCCATTGCCCGCACCGTGCTGGTGTACGGCGTGGCCCACGACTACGGCCGCACCAATATCGTGCTTTGGGTGCGCGATTCCCTGCGCGCCGGCAGGCCCATTAAAGTAGTGGCCGACCAGTGGCGCACGCCCACCCTGGCCGAGGACCTGGCCCTGGGCTGCTGGCTGCTGGCCCGGCAGGCTGCCCAGGGCATCTACCACATCAGCGGCGAGGAATTGCTTACGCCCTATGCCATGGCCCTGTGCGTAGCCGAGCATTTTGACCTCGATGCCGGCTTGATTGAGCGGGTCGATGCCAGCACGTTCACGCAGCCCGCCCGCCGGCCCGCCCGCACCGGCTTCCTCATCGACAAGGCCCGGCGCGACCTTGGCTACCGCCCCCACACCTTTGCCGAGGGCATTGCCGTGGTGAGCGCCCAAAGCGAAGCCAGCGCTAGCTAGCGTACTGCATGTAATTGGAGCAACCTGCTTCGGGAATGGACAAAAAAAACCCGCCGGGGCAGACGGCGGGTTAAAACTCAGCAGGGGTAGCCGGTGAGCGGTAGATACTGGATTATGGGTAGCATATTATACCAGATGCGGCAAGGGTAATCAGGAGCTGGAAACCAAAAAGAAGGAAAGGCGGAATAGCAGCGGAAACACAGGCCTACGCCTGGGGCCATACTCCAACCAAAAGCCCTCCTACCAAAACGGCGGTGCGGCCCAGTAGCGCCGCTTCACCCAAGACCCGGGGCACGACCATTCCGTCAGGAGTGACGAAATCGATGCCTACGGAGATGGGACGAGTGGCTTCTTTCGGGGCTTTGGGCCGGCGAGGATTGCTTAATGATGGATAAATGAGCAGGTACATAACGATATAGATAAAACGGTGGTAGAAAAGGAAGCGCTACTAGGGGCGAGTAGCGAGGGTTTTTATCAAAAGCAATACAATGTTACGGCCACTACTCAGCCTGAAAAAGGACATAATGCCCCTGATTGTGACATTAAAAAATCGGCTGGTACGGTATTTTTACCTAATTTATAAACAGTAAAATTACATTTGATAAAAATTAAGCAGTGCGTTCATTGAGTTAATATATTGTATTTCAATAAAATATAAGCATTCAATTGACACAGGAAATAGGTAATTACTCTCGTGGAAGGACAGCATTTGTGACATCCTATCAGCCGTTTTAGCCCAATCTGGAGCATGAAATAGGTGCCCTCATTACCCGCGGGAGCTTAAGTCCTGGATATTGTCGAGCGGCTCAAGGTGCTTAGGCTTAAAATGCTCATAGTGAGCACTAATGAGGGGAATAGTAATAGCCACCAGGCACTGGGCTCATTGCGCACGGTGGCGAGCAGCCGCCCCCAGCTGGCTACCTCCGGGGGCAGGCCAATGCCCAGAAACGACAAAGTGCTTTCCAGCCCCAGCAGGCCCGCCATGCTCAGCGGCAATGCGGTGCGGAGCGGGTGCAGGGCATGGGGCAAGGCGTGCCGAAACCATACTTGCCCCTCCGAAAGGCCGCCCGCCCGCGCAGCCTCTACAAACGGCAGCCGGCGTACCCGCAGCATTTGGGCCCGCACCAAACGAGCCAGTGGGGGCCAAGTAGTAAGCACCAGCACTGCCAGCAGGCCAAGGGCCGAAAGCCCAATGCTGGCCACCACCGCCACCACCACAATCAGGCGCGGGATGGTGTCGAGGGCCGTGGCCGTGCCAATTACCAACGCATTGACCGGCAAGGGCCAGGCCGGGAGCTGGCGCTTTTGTGAATTTGCCAGCCAGGCCAGCACTCCGCCAAAAAGCGCCACTGCCAGTCCCAGCGGGGGCATGGGTAGCTGCAGGCCCCACCACATGCCGCCCGCGCCCACCAGCCAGTAAGGCAGAGGCATCCGGGCCGTGTTTCCCCAAAAGCCGGCGGCAGCCCCGGCCAGGCCCCCAACCAGGGCCGCAAGCAGGGCGGCCGGCAAGGTGAGCAGCAGGGCCGTGCGGGCACCATAAACCAATGTGCTAAGCACATCGCGCCCTTGCGGGTCGGTGCCAAGCCAGTGCCGGGCAGCGCTAAACGGTGGCGTGGCCATGTGAGCCAAATCGGGCGTGCCCGGCGAATAAGGCAGGGGCAGCAGGGGGGCCACGGCCGCCACTAGCACCAGCCAGCCCAGCCAGCCCAGTGCCAGCCGCTGTGGCCAGGTGGGGCGGAAGGAGGTCAGGATTGCCAACGGATGCGGGGGTCGGCCCAGAAGTAGCAGAGGTCGGCGACTAGCAGGGCCAGCAGGCGGACCGCGCCGGTGAGCAGTACGCCGCCAAGCAGCACGGGATAGTCGCGGGCAGCGGAAGCTTCGGCCAGCAGGCGGCCCATGCCGGGCAGCGCAAATACCACCTCCACCACCACGGCCCCGGCCACGAGAGCGGGCAGGAACTCGGCAATCTGGGCGAGGGTGGGGAGCAGGGCGTTGCGCAGGGCGTGGTGCCGGACCACGGCCGTTTCGGACAGGCCCTTGGCGCGGGCCGTGGTGGCGTAGGCCGTGCCCAGCTCCTGCTGCAGGGCCGCGGTGAGCTGAAGCGTGAGCTCGGGCACGGCCGCAATAACCAATGCTGATACCGGCAGAATTAAGTGCAGGAAGCCCTCGGCCAACTGCTGGCCGGTGCTCGCGCTCATGCTCAGGTCATCGCCGAAGCCGTACGCGGGCAGCCAGTCCAGCACGTCGGGGTTGGCAAATACCAGCAGCAGCACCAGGGCCACCACGAAAAGCGGCAGGCCATGCACGGCTACCAGCCCCGTGCGCAATGAGCGCTGCCACCACGGGGCCGTGGCCAGGCGCTGCGCCAGCGCCAGCGCGCCCAGTACCGCAAGTACGGCCGCCGTGCCCGTGAGCGGCAGCGTGAAAGCTAGGGCATGGCGCAAACGTTCGGTTACGCGCTCGCCCGTTCGAAACGAAGTGCCCAAATCGCCGTGCGCCAGTGCCCGCAGCCACTGGTGGTACTGGTTGCGGCGGCCGTGCCAGTGCCAGGGCTGCCCCCCGGCCGCTAAAGCCGGCCCGCGGCTCACGTAAAATACCGGCAAGTCGAGGCCAAAGCGCTGGCGCAAGGCCTGCTGCGCGGCCCGCTGGCTTTCGGGCAGCAGGTTGGTTTGGGAGCCGGTCTGGCTGGCGGCATCGGGCAGGGCCAGGCGTAGAGCGGCGTCGAGGTCGTGGCGGCTCAGCAGGAATACGGCCGAAGCCAAAGCCCAGATTGCCAGAAGGGTGCGGGCCAGCCGCCAGAAGACGAAACGGGCCATGCGCTACGGAGCCGGAGCGGCCTGCGCCGGGCGGGGGATGGGAGTGGCCAGGTAGCTTGGTATGGGGCTGCCCACGTTCAACCCGCTCCGGCGCTTGTTGGCCGCAATGCAGCCAGGGAGAAAAAGCAAGGGTACCATGGGCATTTCCTGGGCATAAGCTTAGGGCTCGACTACGATTTCGCGCGAGACGCAGTGGCTGGCCACGCAGGCCTGCGAGCCGTAGCCGCGCATGCTGAAGCGCACCGAGTACGTGCCGGGCCGACGGAAAACGTGCTGCGCCGTGCGGCTCTGCACAATGGTGCCGTCCCGAAAATCCCAGATATATTGCACGTTGCGGCAGGTGAGAAGCTGCGCCTCGGGCGAATCGAAGGACACGGGCTGGCCCACGCGCACGCGGGTGGTGGAGGCCGTGAAATCCACGATGTCCTGCTGCACGAGGTTGACGGGGATGTACTTCTGGCCGCGCCGGATTTCGCCGGTTTTGTCCACGATGACGTCGAGCTCAACCACGTAGTTTTTGCGCTCTTTGTAGCAGTAGCTCACCGTGGGGCCGGTGAGGGTGGTGCCGTCGCCCATGTGCCACTGGTAGGTGAAGGGGCCAGCGGGCTCGTCGATGGACGGGCGGCCGTCGAGGTCGACGCATAGCATGCGGGCCAGGGGCGGGCCGCAGCCCACGCTGGTGGTATCGCCGGCCTGCTGGGCCTGCGCGGCAAAGCCTACCAGTATGAGCAGCGCGGTCAGCAGCGGGGCTTTGGCGGAAATAAAGGCTAATGAAAAGCGCATATCAGAGGAGTGGGCAAGGAAAAAAGCGCGGCGGCTAGAATTTGTTGAGGCGCTGCATCACCTCGCGCAAGTAGGTCTGGCCCACGGGAATGTGCTTGGCTTCCACGATAACCGAGTTGTCTTCGAGGGCCTGAATGCGGTTGATATTGACGATGAACGAGCGGTGTACGCGCACGAAGCGGTTGCTGGGAAACTTCTCTTCCACGGCCTTCATGGTGCTGTACACGATGAGCTTGCTCTGGCCCGTGACGATGTGTACGTAGTCGCCGAGTGCTTCCACATAGCGCACTTCGTCGAAGCCGACGCGCACGAGCTTGTTGTCGACTTTCACGAAGGTGAAATCGGCGTCGGCATCGGGTGCTTCGATGGCATCGGGGCCGGTAGCGGCGGCGCGGCGCTCGGCCATTTCCAGGGCTTTTTGGGAGGCTTGCAGGAAACGGGCGTAGCTCACGGGCTTCACCAGGTAGTCGACCACGGCGTGCTCGAAGGCCTGCACCGCGTAATCTTTGCTGCTGGTGATGAGCACGACCAGCGGCGGGTGCTGGAGCATGCCCAATAACTCAATGCCCGAAAGCAGCGGCATTTCCACGTCGAGAAACAGCAGGTCGACGGGGGCGGTGCGCAGCGCCTCGGCGGCTTCGATGGGGTTGGTGAAGCTGCCGGCGGCTGTTAGAAAAGGCGTATTGTTGATGCAGTTGAGCACTACCTGAACCGACAGCGGGTCGTCATCAACCACTAAGCAACGCAGATTAGAAACAGCCATACACAAGCAGAATTGGGGGAATTTTGGTAACGAATGTAGGACGTACCGGTCAGTTTTCAAGTTCCGGCCCGTTCTTCCAGCTGCGGATACAGTTCGGCCAGCTGCTGGCGGATGGTGTCAAGCAGCGGCTCGCAGTAGGGCAGGGCGGGGTGGCGGGCGGCGCGCTCCAGCTCGTCGAGCTGGGTGTGCAGCACCGGTACCCCAAAGTAGGCTACCTGGCCCTTGAGCTTGTGGGCCGTGCTGGCCAGCGCGGCAGGGTCGGAGGGGCAGGTGGCGGCAAGCAGGGCTTCCAGGGCCGGAGCCTCGTTGAGGAAGGTGGTGATGATTTGGCGCAGGAAGCCTTCGTTGCCGCCGGCTAATTCTTCTAACAGGTGCCAGTCGGGCTTGAGCGTTGGTGGATTGGTAGGGTGGTGGTGGGTTGATGGGTTGGTGGTGTGTACTTCGTGGGGGGTGGTTGCTGACTCGGTACCGGCGGTGCTCCGGCCGGTGAAGTGGGCAATGCGGGCGTAAAGCACGGCCGGCTCAAAGGGTTTGGCGAGGGTATCATTCATGCCGGCGGCCAGGGCCAGGGCGCGGTCTTCGGGCAGCACGGAGGCCGTGAGGCCGATGATGGGCAACTGGCCGGCATCGGGAAAGTATTGGCGGATTTCGCGGGTGGCCCCGTAGCCGTCAAGCTCGGGCATCTGCACGTCCATCAGGATGGCATCGAAGGGCTGGGCCGCGCCGGTGATGGCTTCCACGGCTAGGCGGCCGTTTTCGGCGATGACCACCTGCACGTTCCAGGCTTCGAGGGTTTTACGAGCCACGAGTTGGTTGAGGGCATTGTCCTCGGCCACCAGCACGCGCAGGGCGGGCTCGAAGGGTGTGAGCAGGCCGGCGTGAGCATCGGGGCGGGCGGCGCTGGCATCGGCTACTTCGTAAGGCAGCTCGAAGAAAAACTCGGAGCCCCGGCCTTCCTCGCTGGTTACGCCGAGCTGGCCGCCGTGCAGCTGCACGAGGTTGCGGGCAATGCTCAGGCCCAAGCCAGTGCCGCCAAACTCGCGGGTGGTGGAGGTGTTAGCCTGCGAGAAATCCTCGAAAATGGCCCCCATCTTGTCATTTGGAATGCCAATGCCGGTGTCGCGCACGGCGAAACGAACGAGGGCGTGGCCTGTCGGGTCAGGCGTCGCCACGGTTTCTACCGTGACCGTTACGCCGCCGGCGCGGGTGAACTTGATGGCGTTGCCCACCAGATTCACCAGGATTTGGTTCAGGCGCACGGGGTCACCGAGCACGGCGGCGGGCACGTTGTCGGCCACGCTCACCGCGAAAAACAGGCCTTTGCTCTCGGTGGCGAATTTGAACATGGCCCCGAGGCGGCGCACGGCTTCGGGCAGGCGGAAGGGCACCTGCTCCAGCGTCAGCTTGCCGGCCTCCATCTTCGAGCTGTCGAGGATGTCGTTGATAATCACCAGCAGGTTTTGCGACGACGACTCGATGGCCGTGAGGTATTCGGCCTGCTCGGTGTTGGGGCGGGTGGCTTGCAGCAGGTTGGTGAGGCCGATAACGGCGTTCATCGGCGTGCGGATTTCGTGGCTCATGTTGGCCAGAAACTGCGCCTTGGCCCGGCGCGAGGCCTCGGCCGCGTCGCGGGCCACCACCAAATCGGCGTTGATGTCTTCGATGTGCGCCTTTTGCTGGCGCAGCTCGGTGGTCCGCTCGCGCACGGTGCGCTCCAGCACAAACTGCGTGCGCCGCAGGCTGCGCTCGCGGAAGCGCACCAGCCCGTAGGCTAGCCCGGCCAGCGCCAGCAGCGCAAACGTGCGGAACCACCAGGTGCGCCATATCGGCGTGGCGATGCCAAATGCGGCGGCCGCCACCGGGCTCCACGGGCCGGCGGCCCCGCGCCGCACCCGCGCCTCAAACACGTACTGGCCGGCATAGAGGCCCGGAAACTGGGCTTCGGGGGCGGTGCTGATGCGGCTCCATTCATCGGAGAGGCCGCGCAGGCGGTGCTGGTAAGTGAGGACTTCGCCGGCATTGAGGCTGATGCCCTGGAACGTAAAATTGACGCGGTGGCGGGTAGCTGACAGCCAGCTCAGCGCATCCAGCGCACGAGGCTCGCCGTCAACTTCGACCCCGGTGATGGCCAGGCCGGGCCGGCGGGCAGCCACGAGGCGGCGGGCGGCGGCCACTTCCACGCGCAGCAGGCCGGCGCGGGTACTCAGCCACGCCACCGCGCCCGTGCTCGGGCCGACAGCCAGGGCGGCCGGCCCGAGGCAATCGCGCGCCAATGAGTTATCAGCAGCAGCCAGCGGGGTGAAGACGCGGGTGCGGCAGTCAAGCAGCGTGAGGCCCTGGCGATGCACCAGCAGCAGCTGCGGGCCGGCGTGGCCAGGCGCGGCGGGCAACGGCAGCAGGCCGTAGGTGTAGTCGGATGGCAACTGACTGGCGGCCGTGAGCTGCTGCCACTGGCCGGAGCGCTGGCGGCAGTAGAGGCTCTGGCCCTCGGTGCCCACCCAGATGCGGCCGTCGGCATCCTCGGCCAGGGAGCTGGCATCGAGGCCCACGGAACCGAGGCGGTAATGCACGAATTCGTCCAGCACGGGGTCGTAGGCGGCGATGCCGGTGCCGTGCGTAGCCACCCAGACACGGCCGGTGTGGTCGGCCAGCAGGGCGTAGGTGGTGTTGTGCAGCAGGCCGTTGGCCGTGGTGAAATGGCGGATGCGCAGCGAAGAATCGGCGGGCAGCAGGTAGAGGCCATCGGCGGCGGTGCCCACCCATAGGCCGGAACCGGGCGCGTAGGCCAAGGCCGTGATGTTGAAATCGGGGTTGTTGGATAAGCCTGGTACAGCCTGCGGGATATGCGTAGGCGCGGCGGTGGTGTAAAGGCCCGTGGCGGTGCCCACCCAGAACCCGCCGCCCAGCCGGGCCGGGCGTGGCAGCAGTGCTTTTACTGACCCGCCGCGCAAAGCTGGCGCAACGAAGTCACCCTGCTGGGCAGGCGCAAGCCGGTTGGCGTGAAGCTTAAAAAAACGGTTGCCGCCGAATGCCGCCCAAGCCTCTGCCAGCTCTTGCTGATGCACCGTGGTGAGAGCCGGCAGCTGGCCCGCCGAGGTGGTCGGGTACGGTTCCAGCCGCAAATGCCGGTCCGAATGCCGCAGCAAACCCTGGCCGGCGGTGCCCAGCCAAGCGTTGCCTTCGCAGTCTTCGAGCAGGCAGGTAATGTCGGTGCCGGCAGGTAGGCGCAGGTGGTAGCGGCGCAGGTAGCGGCCGATGGCCGCAGTATCGACGGGCGAGGGGCCGTCGGCGAGCAGGAGCAGGCCGGCGGGCACGGCGCTGCGCCGGGCGGGGCTGAATGCGCCGCTGGCGGTTTGCTTCACCGAAATACCGCCCTGGTAGTGGCCCACCCAGAGCCGGCCGGTGGCGGGCTCCTCGCGCAATGACACCACAAAATCCTCAGCCAAGCCGTCTTTTTTGGTGAAGGCGGTGAACTGCGTCCCGTCGTAGCGAATGAGCCCTTCGCCGGTGCCCAGCCAGAGGTAGCCCTGCCGGTCCTGCAACAGCGCGTACACGAAGGCCGGCCGGAACCCCTCGGTGGGGCCAAATTGGCGCAGATAAGCCTGTTGGGCGCTGGCTGGCCGCGCCCAAGTGAGTAGCAGCCCTAGTAGCGCCAGCAGCAGCAGGCCCAGCCGGCGCATGTAGAAAAAGCGGAGAAGTAGTTTCAAGCAGAAAACGCCATCTGCCGGAAGGGGCAGTTGTTTGACGCTGCAAGGTAGAGCGGGGCGCTGAGCGGCGGGCCGGGTTTCCGATTACCGACGGGCGTGGCCCGTTGAAATTGAGGTTTTTCTCGACTGTATCGTGGATTCTGTGAGTCCGCGTATGAGCAGGCCCGGCGCGGACTCGCAGCGTCCACGCTACAGTTTACTTGGCCGTCACCTTGAATTCGGTGCGGCGGTTGAGCTGGCGGTTGCCTTTGCTGGTGTTGGGCACTTCGGGCTTGGTTTCGCCGTAGCCCATGGCCGTGAGGCGGGCCGCCGCAATGCCGTGTTGCGTGAGGTACGTGACCACGGCCTGGGCGCGACGTTGGCTGAGGTCCTGGTTCATGGCGGCTTCGCCCACGTCATCGGTGTGGCCGGCCATTTCCAGTTTCAGGGCAGGCGTTTCGGTGAGCAGCTTTTGCAGGCGCTCCAGCTCGGCGGTGCTTTCGGGGCGCAGGGTGGCTTTGCCAGTATCGAAGAAAATATTGCGCAGCACGATGGTAGTGCCGATTTCCAGCTTCTTCAGGGGAATGTCCTTCGTCACTTCGGCGAAGGCCGCGCCGGCGGGCAGGTCGAAGTTTTCGGAGTGAAACAGGTAACCCTCCTGCCGCACCACGATGCCGTAGTTGGTGCCCGAGGGCAGGCTCACGAGGTAGCGGCCCGAGGTGGCGTTGCTGCGGAAGTTGGCAATGGTCTGCCCGCTGGTGTTGTCAATCAGGTCAATGGCTGCGTCGAGTGGCTGCTTGGTGGCGTCGTCGGTCACGGTGCCCTTCAGAATCGTGACCTGGGCCGTGGCCACCGCCACCGCCGGAGCCAGCACCGTTTGCTTGATGGGCGCGAGGCGCGAGGCGAGCAATTGGTCTTCTTCGCTCAAAAAAGGCTGTTTTTCGGGTCCGAGGAAGGTGATGCGGTAGATGTCCTTCGCGCCCAAGCCGCCGGGCCGGTCGCTGCTGTAGTAGCCGTGCCGGCCCGAGGCGGAGGTCACAAAAAACACGTCGTCATCGGGCGTATTGATGGGCCAGCCCAGGTTCTCCGGCGTGCTCCACTTGCCATTCTCCAGCACTGATTTGAAGATGTCGTAGCCTCCCATCGAGTTGTGGCCTTCGGAGGAAAAGTACAGCGTCTTGCCATCGGGGGCCATAAAAGCGCCTTCCTCACCATAGGCCGTGTTGATGGCTGGCCCCAGGCTCACGGGCGTGTTTTTGCCGTCGAGGTCCACTTTATAAATATCCGAGCTGCCCGCGCCGCCTTCGCGGTCGCTCACGAAATAGAGGTAGCGGCCATCGGGTGAGTAGCTGGCCGAGGTTTCGTGGGCGTTGGTGTTGATGCGGCCGTTGAGGCGGCGGGGCTTGTCCCAGGCGCTGCCGCCGAGGGTGGTTTCGAGCAAATCGCCGCCGTTGGTGCCCACGTACACCAGCATCCGCTGGCCGTCGGGGGCGAGGCCCACGGTGGCGTTGTGGTCGTCGGTGTTCACGGGCGCGCCCAGGTTAGTGGCGCGGCTCCAGGCCTTGCCCTTCCAGGTCGATTGGTAGATGTCTTCAAAATAGCCGTTGCCCTCCGGGTCCTTCTTGCCGCCCGTCGAGCCCTCACGCCGCGAGGTAATCAGTATGGTCGACTCGTCGGCCGACACTACCGGGCCGTAGTCCGAGGCCTGCGAATTCAGCTCCGGCCCGGCGTTATCAATGAACACGCGCGTGGGGTGGGCCATCAGCTGCTGGCCGTTGCGGCACTCCTGGATGCGGCGCTGCAAGTCGTTGGGCGTGATGGTGCCGGCGTCGCCGTTGCGGGTGTTGCTGCCCACGGGCGTGGCCAGCTGGTATTCGGCCATGGCCTCGCGCCATTTGCCGCTCAGGTGCAGGGCGCGGGCCAGCAGGTAGTGGGTGCGGGCATCGGCAGTGGCATCCAGCTTGGCCGCCTTTTGCAGGTAGGGCAGGGCGGCGGTTTTGGTGGCCGAATTCAGGTAGCAGTCGCCGATTTTAACGTTCAGGGCCGCGTTGTTGGGGTTGAATTCCTGGGCCACCAGGAAGTGCGGCAGGGCCTGGGCGTAGCGCGGCGGGTCGGCGCGGTAGTCGTCGTCGCCGGCTTTCAGCTCGCGGTTGGCTTCGCGCAGGCCGTCCTTGTTATCGCCAAAGTTGTCTTTGGTGAAGGCCACGCTTTGGGCCGCAGCGGGTAGGGCGGTGATGGCGAGGAGCAGGAGGAATAGCAGACGGATAGGAAAGGACATAGTCAGAGATAGAAAAAAGAACGTCATGCTGAGCGCAGCCGAAGCATCTCTACTGCTTCGTTGCTTTAGTATTGATTAGTTGCGCGGTAGAGATGCTTCGGCTGCGCTCAGCATGACGTTCTTTATAAAGCGGGTTTAATAATAGCTACTCCACCGCCTCGCCCGCGCAGCCGGCGGCCGCCGCGTAGTTATTCCCCACGGCAATGCCCAGCTCGGCGGCTTTGCGCCAGTCCTGGCAGGCTTCATCGGCTTGGCGGAGCATTTCGCGGGCGTGGCCCCGGTTGAGGTAGGCCTCGGCGTAGTCGGGTTTCAGCTTGAGGGCGGCGCTAGCATCGGCGGCGGCATCGGCGTATTTTTCCAGCTTGAGCTGGGCGGCGGCGCGGTTGTTCCAGGCGTAGGCATACTTCGGGTCTATTTGCAGGGCCTGGCTGAAATCGGCAATAGCCCCGGCGTAGTCCTTGTTTTCGAAGCGGGCACTGCCCCGGTTGTTGTAGGCCAGCGCGTTGTCAGTTTTCTTCGCTAGGTAAGAGTCGTAGTCCTTCAGGGCCTGGGGCAGCTGGCCGGTGTGGCGCTCGGCAGTGGCGCGGTTCAGCAGGGCCGAGAGCAGCTCGGGCTGCAAGGCCAGGGCTTCGGTATAATCCTGGGCGGCGGCGGCGTAGTTGCCGAGCTTCTGCTGGGTGCTGGCGCGGTCGTGGTAGGCGTAGGCCAGCTTGAGGTCGGCCTTGATGGCCCCGTCGAAATCGTCGCGGGCGGCCTGGTAGTCGCCTTTTTCGAAGCGGAGCACGGCGCGGTTATACCAGGCCGGCGCATAATCGGCCTTGGCCTTCACGGCTTCAGAATAGTCGTTTTCGGCTTCGCTGAGCTGGTTTTGCGCCTCGTGGGTGCGGCCCCGGCCGAAGTAGCCGGCGTAATTGCCGGGCTCCAGCTTCAGGGCCTGGTCGTAGTCGGCCAGGGCCTGCGGGTATTCTTTCAGCTCGTAGCGGGTGGCGGCGCGGTTGGTGTAGGCGGCCGCAAAGTCGGGTTTGGCTGCGATGGCTTGGTCGAAGCTGGCCAGCGCCGCCGGGTAGCGCTGCTGGCTGAAGCTGGCCAAGCCGCTGTTGTAGGCCTTTTCGGCCAGCTGCGGGCCGGGCAGCGTGCTGGCCCGCACGGTATCGACCTGCGCCCGCACGGCGATAGGAGCACCCAGCAACACGAAGAAAAACAGACTCTTTTGTATCATAGCCAGATGCCAGGGCGAATGGGAAGCGTAGGCAACGAAGATATTGGATTTTTGGGTTTTAGCTATTAAAAAAGACCGTCATGCTGAGCGTAGCTGAAGCATCTCTACCGTTCAAGTAACCATTTACTATTGCGGTAGAGATGCTTC
The DNA here is from genome assembly GCF_054061335.1 of Hymenobacter sp. UYAg731. Classification (NCBI taxonomy): domain Bacteria; kingdom Pseudomonadati; phylum Bacteroidota; class Cytophagia; order Cytophagales; family Hymenobacteraceae; genus Hymenobacter; species Hymenobacter sp. UYAg731. The sequence goes on from NZ_JBSSEC010000006.1 coordinate 30,929, forward strand.
GGCTACGCTCAGCATGACGGTCAGCTAGGGTTCAGCTAGTCCTTTTTTGCCGCCTTCACCTTCCCAAAAATGCTCTTGGATAAAATCATGTGCGCCCCGCGCGTGCCGTCTACCACCTGCGTTACATCGAGGTCGCCGGCCACGCTGCACAGCATGTAGGCGTCGTCGCGGCTCAGGTGTTTTTCGGTCACCAGGAAGGCAATCATTTCGCGCACCGCGTCTTTGGCGGCCAGGGTTAGGTCCTCGTTCAGGCCCATGCTGATGTAGGCGGTGGGCGTTTCGGCGCGGGGCAGGGTTTGGTGCAGGTCTTTGCGCACGATGAACTGCAAGGTGCCGGTGAGTGAGGTTTCCAACGCCGTGATATCGACCTCACCGTTACCCTGGCCGGCATGCCCATCGCCCACAAAAAACAGGGCTCCCGCCGCGTGGACTGGCAAATACAGCGTAGTGCCGGCCACTAACTCCTTGTTATCGAGGTTGCCGCCGTGAATGCCGGGCGGCGCGCTGTTGATGCGGCCCGCCGCGGCCGGCGGGGCCACGCCCATGCTCCCAAAAAACGGCCGCAGCGGCACGTCGATGCCCGGCAGGAAGTGCGCCATCATCTTCTTGGCATCGAGCGGAATAATGCGCATTTTGGCGTAGCCGAAATCCTCCGGAATGAAGCCGCTTTTGGCCCCGAAAGCGTTGTAGGCGTAGGGAATGGCCAGGTCGATGGACTGAATGCGCACCTCCAGCACGTCACCCGGCTCGGCCCCTTCCACGAAAATGGGGCCGGTGAGGATGTGCCCGCCCGGCCCTTTGTTGGTGACGTGCTCGGTGATGTCGCGTAGGTTCGGCTCGACCTGCGCGGCGGGCAGGCCCGCGCCTTCCAGCCGGGCCGGCGTGGAGGTGATGAGCGTGTGGACCCGCACGGTTTCGCCGGACTTGATGCGCAGCACGGGCGGCGCGGCAGCATCGTAGTAGCCCCAGGCGGCGGTGGCGGGCGTGATGGGCAGCTCGTGCGGGGCGGCTTTCTGGGCCTGGGCGTGGGGCGGCGGGCCGAGCAGCAGCGCAGCCAGCGCGGAAATCAGGAAGCAAACTTTCATGCCGGTAAGTTCGCTCCGGGGTGGCAGTTGTCAATCACGCTGCCTGGGAGGCCGCGCTGGCTGGAGCTGGGCGAGTTGCGGCAATTAAAAACGGCCAAGAGTTTATACGCGGCTAAAAGGTGCCTGATTTGGCTTGAAAGCAGGTTTGCCAGGCCATTTTATTATTATGTTAAATTAAAGCAAATAGTGAATGCCCGCTTTTCGCTTGTTCAAGGTTTCGCATAATCCGGCAAATGTAGGGGAGGGGTCAGCCTCAATGCAATTGCCTGGCGGCAGCGGTGGCCGGGGCAAAGCCGGAAGCGTAGCGACTGTTAATGCGCACTATTCACCCGAAATTTGCCGCCGGATTCCACCAATTGCCCCGGCCAGCTGTTTCACCAGGCCGCCGTACTGCGCCAAAATTCTGCTTTCCCAATGACCCCAGCTACCGCCCCACTTTCCGCCGCCGAAACCAACCGCTACAGCCGCCACCTGCTGCTGCCCGAAATCGGCCCGGCCGGCCAGCAGAAGCTCAAAGCCGCCCGCGTGCTGGTGGTGGGCTGTGGCGGCCTGGGCTGCCCCGTGCTCCAATACCTAGCCGCCGCTGGGGTGGGCACGCTCGGCCTGCTCGACTTTGATACCGTGGACGACAGCAACCTGCAACGCCAGGTGCTCTACGCCCCCGCCGATGTGGGCCGCCCCAAAGCCGTGGTGGCCGCCGAAAAGCTGCGCGCCCAAAATCCGTTCATCGCGCTGCAAACGCATCAGGTGGTGCTCTCGGCGGCCAATGCGCTGGCGCTGTTCGCCGAGTACGATTTGGTGGTGGACTGCTCCGATAATTTTGCCACCCGCTACCTCGTCAATGATGCCTGCGTGGTGTTGGGCAAAGCGTTGGTGTTCGGGGCCATATTCAAGTTTGAGGGGCAGGTTTCGGTATTCAATTACCAGAATGGCCCCACCTACCGCTGCCTGCACCCGGTGCCGCCTGCTCCCGGCGAGGCTCCGAATTGCGCCGAAATCGGGGTGCTGGGCGTGCTGCCCGGCCTCATCGGCACGATGCAGGCCAACGAGGCGCTGAAAATCATTCTGGAAATAGGAGAGGTGCTGAGCGGCCGCCTGCTGCTGGTGGACGCCCTGAGCATGCGCTTCCAGACCATCCGCTTCCGGGCCGTGGCGGCCAATCAGCAACTCATCGCGCTGGCCCCTGACTACGCGGCGTTTTGCGGCGAAGCGCCACTTGAAGCGGCCCCGGCCCGCGCCCCCGAAATATCCGCTGATGAGCTCAAAGCCTGGCAGGCCAGCGGCCGGCCGCTCCAGCTGCTGGATGTGCGCGAGCCGCACGAGCACGCCCGCCGCAGCATCGGCGGGCAGCTGGTGCCGCTGGGCCAGCTGGCGGGGCAGCTAACCCGTTTGAAGCCCGATGTGCTGGTTGTCGTGCATTGCGCCAGCGGCGTGCGCAGCCAGAAAGCGGCGCTGCTGCTGCTGGCCAATGCCTTTGCCGAAGTGTACTCCCTGCGCAACGGCCTGGCCGATTATTGAGCTTCAGCTGAGCCGCAGCCGGGCCAGGCCGCCAGCCGGGCGCGGATATGGGTGAGTCGGGCTTGCTTGGGGGTTGCGCGCAGGGCCGTGGCCGTGGCCGTCCAGTACTGGTGGCCCGTGAGGAAACGCTCCTGTAGCTGAAACCAGGCGTGTTCGCCGGCGATGAGCTGGTAGGCCGTCAGCTCGCGGAACAGACTGGTGGAGATGGGCACAAAATCGGGGCGGCCCAAGTAGTCGAGGTCGGCATCGCAGAGGATTTGGGCCAGGTGGCAGCGGGGTTCCTGCGGGTATTGGGTGGCGGCAATCAGGCCGCAAATCTGCTCAATCTGGCCCGGCGAGTAGCCGAAATCCGGCAGCGTGGCGCGCACTATCTCGCAGCCCCGGGCCTCGTGGCCGGCATACGTGTGCAGGAAGCCCGCATCGTGGTACAGGGCCGCCGTGCGGAGCAGCGTCAGGCTTTCGGCATCGGTCACGCCTTCGGTGGCGGCCAGCGTGCGGGCTGCCTGGGCCACGTCGAGGGTGTGGGCCAGGCTATGGTAGTAGAGGGTGGGGGCCAGGCCCCGGCGCAGCTCGCGCACGACAAACGCTTCGGCAGATGAGGCTTGCATAGGACAGGAATGGGTGCGGTGAGATGATGACGCCCGGCAGCGCGCGCCGGCAAAAAAAGCGGAAAAAAGCAAAATGTGGAAAGCGGCCAGCAACTACTCCGCTACTGCGCGAAAATTAAAGCGTTGCAATAAATTTAGATATGCTTTATTAAGCGGCAGGATTATTCGCTACCTTGACTAACTATCGCCTTCGGCCATCGGTTTGTGAAGCCGTGCGCCTCCTGCTTGCAACGGGTTCTCGAAATCCTAATTTATTGAAAATTAAGCAGGTGTTTTTGACTACTGATGCCCATTACAAGGGGAATGGAGTAATTAATTCATCTTTGCGCGAACAAAGGAAACCGGCGCATAGCCGGTACCTGGCTCCGCCGGCCGGCCCGGCAATAGGGCCGTGACTTTACCCATTCTCCATTCGCTCCTCCCCGCGATGATGCCCTGCCTGCCCTACTGCTTTTCGTCCCAGCCGCCGGTGCCGCGCCAAGGAATGCGGTACGGATGGGCCACCCAATCTCCCGTCGCCGCCAAGACCCAGCTTTGCCCATGAGATGGATTTTTACGGTGCTGATTTTCTGGGTAACGGGCTGCCCGGTGGCTGCCCGGCAGCCCTACTGGGCGGCCGATTATGATTCGCTGACCCGTGCCCTGCCGCAACAGGCCTCCGATACTGCCCGCCTGCGGGTGGTGCAACACCTGCTCGACCTGCACCCCACCAACGTGCAGGCCCTGCCCTTGCTCGACCAGCTGTTGCGGCTCAACCAACAGCTGCAGCTGCTGGATGCAGTCCCCTACCGCCACCTGCGCAACGGGCTGGTAATGTGGCAGCAAGGAGGTGCCGATGCGGCCGCGCTGGACACCATCAAAGTAGCCGTGACGGAGTTTGACCGCCTGGGCCGGCCCATTCCGTGGCTGCTCATGGACCTGGTGACGCTCTATAACCGGCTGAACCGCATGGATGCCCGCAAGCGCTACTACGAGGAAAAGCTGACGTATTACCGCCTGCACGGGGCCACCGAGAACGTGGCCGCCTGCTACGTGTCGCAGGGCGGCTACTACCGGCGCATGGGCGACTACAACCGTGCCCTGAACAGCGTGCTGCGCGCCGCCGACCTGGTGCGGGCCTACGACCGGCCGCTTTACGTGCGCGAGCTGCTGGTGGCCGGGGCCGTGTATGCCGACTGGGGCAACCGCGCTAAGGCCGTGCAGTACCTGGGCCAGGCCCTGCGCCTGCCCGAATTTCGGCGCCTCCAGGGCCTGGAGCGGGTATTTACGTTCCTGGCCTTATCGCGCCTGTATGCCGAGGGCGGCCACCCCACCACCGCCCTGCGCATGGTGGATTCGGTGCTGACCGCCCGCGGCGGCGACGCCGCCGAGCGCAAGCTCAGCCAAGCCTACGCGCTGGTGCAGAAGGGCCGGGTGCTGCTGCAAATGCAGCGGGTAGGCCCGGCGGGCCAGCTCCTGGCGCGGGCCCAGCAACTCGGCGATTCGCTCCGCATCCCCATGTCGGGCAAGCCCGGCGAGTTTGAGCTGGACGCCGCCTGGGCCTGGTACTACACGGCCCGGCACGACGATGCCCGCGCCGAAAGCCACTGGCTGCTGGCCTACCGCAAGGCCACCGCCGCCCGCATCGAGCGCCTGCGGCCCGAATATTTAAAGCAGCTCATCGCCTTTTATGATGGCCGCAACCGGCCGGCCGAGGCCCAGCGCTACTCCCGCGCCTACATTGCCCTCACCGATACCCTCAATGCCGCCCAAAACACCTTCCACGTAGCCCAGTACGAAAGCGAGCGGACGGAACAAGCCCAGAACACCCGGATTGCCAGCCTGCAACAGGCGCAGGCCGTGCAGGCCGTGCGCCTGCGCCTGGGCCAATGGCTGCTGCTGGGCGCGCTGCTGACGGTGCTGCTGGTATCGGGCCTGGGGGCGTTCATCTACCGCCAGCTGCAAGTGAACCGGCGCACCCTGGCCCAGCTGCGCCAGACGCAGAACCAGCTGGTGCAGGCCGAGAAAATGGCCTTTCTGGGCGAGCTCACCGCCGGCATTGCCCACGAGCTGCAAAACCCGCTCACCTTCATGAAAAACTTTGCCGAAGTGAGCACCGACCTTGTGGAGGGCATGAACGGCGAGGGCACCGGCCCGGCTCCGGCGCTGGAAACCGAGATTCTGGCCGGCCTGAAGCAGAACCTCCAGCAAATCAGCCAGCACGGGCAGCGGGCTTCGTCCATCATCAAGGATATGCTGGAGCACTCGCGCTCCGGCACCGGCCAGTGCGTGCCCAGCGACCTTAACGCCCTGGCCGCCGAGTCGCTGTCGCTGGCGTACCAGGGCCTGCGCACCACCGACAAGGACTTCTACGCCACCCTGAGCAAGGAGCTCGACCCGCGCCTGGGGCCGGTGGCCCTGGTAACGCAGGACATGGGCCGCGTGCTCCTCAACCTATGCACCAATGCCCTGCACGCCGTGCGCCAGCGCCAGCGCGACCTGGCCCGGCAAGGCCAAGGCACTGCTGGCCCGGCCAGCTACCAGCCCACCGTGACGGTGCGCACCCGCCGCCCCACCGACAGCCCGGTGGTAGAAATTCTGATTTCAGACAATGGCACGGGGATGCCGCCGCACGTTCGGGAAAAAATATTCCAGCCCTTCTTCACCACCAAGCCGCCCGGCGAGGGCACCGGCCTGGGCCTGTCGCTGAGCTATGACATCGTGACCAAGGGCCACAGCGGCACCCTCACCGTGAAAACCCGGGAGGGCGAAGGCACCGAATTCCTCATTACCCTGCCCACCTGAGTTGTGGAGAAGCCAGCCAATTGGACGGGGCGCGCCGCCTGCTGGGCCTCGGGCCTGCGCCGCCTGGTGGTGGGCTGGAGCCTTCGCGGGGCCATAGCCGGCGGCGTGCTGCTGCCTGGGTCCGCGCCCGTGCAGGCCCAGCCCCAACTCCAAGCTCCGCCCGTCGACAGCCTGCGGGCGGCCCTGCGCGCCCATCCGCCGCCCGATGCCGGGCGCGTTAAAAGCCTGAACGCCTTGGCCCTGGAGCTGCGCAACAAAGCCCCCGACGAGTCGGCTGCCCTGTTTGAGGAGGCGCGCCAGCTGGCGCAGCTGCTGGGCTACACCGCTGGCGCGGCCGAAGCCGAGTTGGGCCTGGGGTTTTACCACCGCCACCGCAGCGAGTACGGCCTGGCCGAAAGTTTTTCGGAGCAGGCCCGGCACGACTTTGAGCTGAGCGGCGACCGGCTGGGACAAACCCGCAGCCTCTACAACCAATCGAGCGTGTACTCGGAGCAGGGGCTGTATGCCAAGTCGTTGCAGGCCAACCTGCGTGGCTTGGCCCTGGCCGAGGCGGCCCACAGCCAGAAGTGGCTGGCCTTTCTCAACACGCAGCTGGGCATTACCAGTACCTACCTGCACGAGTATGCAGCGGCCCGGCGCTACCTCACGCAGGGCCTGCGCTGGGCCGTGAGCTCGGGCGACCAGAACGGCATTGGCCACGCCTACACCGGGCTGGGCAACCTCTACCGCGCCCAAGGCCAATGGGCGGCGGCCCAGCGCAGCTACGAGCAGGATGCCAACATCTTCCGGCGGACCCAGGACGAGGCCGGGCTGATTTTTGAGGGAATCAATATCGGCGACATGGCTGAGCGGCAGGGGCACTATCCCGAAGCTTTTGCCAATGCCCGCCGCGCCCTGCGGCGCGCCCAGCGTCTGCGGGCCGTGGGCGAAGTGCCCCGGGCGCAGCTGGTGCTGGCCCGCACGCTGCTACACACCGGCCGCCCCGATAGTGCCATCAGCTACGCCCTGCAAAGCCTGGAGGCCACGCGCCGCAGCGGAGCCCGGCAAGTCAGCCGCGACGCCAGCCAGGTGCTGGCCCAGGCTTCGGCCCGGCGCGGTGATTTCGCGGCCGCTTATCGCTACGAGGAGTTGTTTGGCACTTACCGCGACAGCCTCAACAGCAGCGACCTCCGGCGGCAGGCGTCCGTACTGGAATACCGCGCCGAGCTGGCCCGCAAACAGGTTCAGATTGGAACGCTCACCAACACCAGCCGCCTCATCCAAACCCAAAACCGCCAGCAACGCTGGCTGCTGCTGGGGGCGCTGCTGGGCCTGGGAGCCGTGGGCACCCTGAGCGCCGTGCTCTGGCGCAACAACCGCGAAAAGCAGCGCGCCTACGCCCTGCTCAAGCAGCAGCAGGACGAGCTGCGCGCCGCCCAAAGCCAGCTGGTGGCCGCCGAGAAATGGGCTTTCGTGGGCGAGCTTTCGGCGGGCATTGCCCACGAGCTCCAGAATCCGCTGGCGTTCATGAAAAACTTTGCCGATGTGAGCGTGGGCCTGCTCGACCACGACCCCGCCGCCCGGCCTGCCGGCCTGGAACAGGAAATAATGGCCGGCCTGAAGCAGAACCTGCTCAAAATTAGCCAGCAGGGCCAGCGGGCTTCCGCCATCATCACCGATATGCTGGCCCATGCCCGCACCGGCACCGGCCCGCGCGTGCCCACCGAGCTGAATGCCCTGGTGGCCGAGGCCCTGGCGCTGGCCTACCAGGGCCTGCGCGTGCAGGACCCCACCTTTCATGCCACGCTGGTGCAGGACTTTGCGCCCAATCTGGCTCCGGTGCCCGTGGTGCCCTCCGACCTCACCCGCGTGCTGGTGAACTTATGCACCAACGCCTTGCACGCCGTGCGCCAGCAGGAAACGGCCGCCGTGGCCGCCTACCAGCCCACCGTGACGGTGAGCACGCGCCAGACCGCCGCCGGGGCCGTCGAAATTCGGGTGTATGACAATGGCACGGGGATGCCGGAGCACATTTGCGAAAAAATCTTCCAGCCCTTCTTCACCACCAAGCCGGTGGGCGAGGGCACGGGCCTGGGCCTGTCGCTGAGCCACGAAATTGTGACCAAGGGCCACGGCGGCACCCTGGCCGTGACAAGCCGCGAGGGCGAAGGCACCGAATTTATCATCAGCCTGCCGCCGGGCGGCAAAGCATAACGGCTGGCGTAGTACATTTCAAGCCGTTTGGGGGCGGGGCCGAAGCCGGGCACGGGGGAAATTCGGCCCCGCTACTCACCTTTGCAGCGGCCCGCGTGCCGTTTCCTGCTCTACTTTCTTCCTTCTGCGCTCCTCACTACTATGGCTCACTCGGCTGGTTACGGCGACCTTTTTTACCTGGCCCCGACGGCGTATGGCATCATGCGCGGCCTGAGCCGGTTTCTGGACCTGCCGCAGCGGCTGCCGCGCTGGCACCGGGCGCTGAACTACATCTGGGTGCCGGCGGCGGCGTTTGTGGTTATTGGGTTGGCTTTCAGGTACAAATCGCCGGTTTTGGTTGATGTATACTGGCTGCTGCTGCTGGTTGCGCTGCTGGCCGTGCTGCTGGCCGTGCGGCACTACCGCCCGGCGCGCACGCTGCTGTTTGCCATCGCCCCTTTGGCGGTTTATAAAGTGCTCGAAATTCTTATCGAAGACTCCAATGGTAAGATTCCCAAGAGCTTTGATGCTTTCCTGGATAATTCGCTGGGCTTCGTCATTATCTGGCTGATTACGTTTGTTTTCATTGCCCGCAGTCAAAAGAAGCAGCTCGAAAAAGAGCGGGTGCTGCGCGAAGAGGAAGAGAAAGCCAAGCGCCTCATCGAGGCCCAGAACGTGGAGCTGGAACGTTTGGTGGCTGAGCGCACCGCCGCCCTCACGCAGCAGGCCCAGGAGCTGAGCGGCGCTTTGGTCGAACTGCGCATCACCCAGGCCCAGCTGGTGCAGTCCGAAAAAATGGCCAGCCTGGGCGAGCTCACCGCTGGCATTGCCCACGAGATTCAGAACCCGCTCAACTTCGTCAACAACTTCGCCGATGTGAGCGCCGAGCTCATCACCGAGCTGGAAGAAGAACAGCAGAAGCCCGACCGCGACCTGGCACTGGAAGCCGAGCTGCTGACCGACCTCAAGCAGAACCTGCGCAAAATCAGCCAGCACGGCGGGCGGGCGGCCAGCATTGTGCGCGGTATGCTGGAGCACTCGCGCACCAGCTCCGGCGAGCGCACCCCCACCGACCTCAACCAGCTGGCCGACGAGTACCTGCGCCTAGCCTACCACGGCCTGCGCGCCAAGGACAAGACCTTCAACGCTACGCTCCAGCCCGATTTCGATGCTGCCCTGCCGCCCGTCGAAGCTATTGCCCAGGACCTGGGCCGGGTGCTGCTCAACCTGCTCAGCAATGCCTTCTACGCCGTGCGCCAGCGCCAGCTGCGCGGCGAGGCCGGCTACGCGCCCACCGTGGGCATCAGCACCCGGCGGGTGGGCGAGAAAGTGGAAATCCGGGTGCGCGACAACGGCCAGGGCATTCCCGCAGCCGTGCGGGCCAAAATATTTCAGCCCTTTTTCACCACCAAGCCCACCGGCGAGGGCACCGGCCTGGGCCTGTCGCTGAGCTACGATATTGTGACGCAGGGCCACGGCGGCACCCTCTCCGTCACCTCGCAGGAAGGCAGCTTTACCGAGTTTCTGATTAGCTTGCCTATTAATCACGCCGGCTGATTATTGGCCACCCCCGGCAACTGGCCTTGCGCAAGGCCCACCCGCCACACCCGCCGCTGCCCTTGTTTCTCCTTTCTGATTCTACCACCAGCCCCCGCTGCTAAGCCACTGAACCAAGGCCTGTACTTAGCGGTTAGGGCTGGGCTTCGGTTGGTAGCTTTGCGAATAAGCGCCAGCTTCATCATCCGCTTTTTTAGAACCAGCTCGTTGATTTGTTTTATTCCCCGGATTGCCGCTTTCCGTAGGCTTGGCTGGCTGGGCATGTGGCTGGCCGTGCTGCTGGCTGGCCCGGGGCCGGCGGTAGCCGGGGCACCGTCGCCGGGGGCGGCCGTGGATAGCCTGCGCCATCTCCTCACGCTGCCTCAAACCGATTATGACCGCGTGACGCTGCTTTGCCAAATCAGCGACCAGCTCTGGACCCAGCACACCGACTCGGCTGCCGTGTACGCCAACAAAGCCCTGGCCCTGGCTCGCCGCATTCACTACCGGCAGGGCGAGGGCGCAGCCCTCAACCGCTTGGGGGCCGCCCTGCGCGAGAGCAACCTGGCGCGTTCGCTGGAAGTATTTCAGCAGTCGCTGCACATTGCCGAAACCACCCACGACCAGGGCCTGATAGCCCAGAACCTGCGCAGTATCGGCATCATCTACGTATATCTGCGCGACAAGCGCCAGGGGCTGGCCTACTATTTCCGGGCCCTGAAAATTGGCGAGCAGCTGCACGACGATAACCGCACGGTGATTGAGCTGAGCAATATCGGGCTGGCGTATGACTTGTTTGGTCAGATTGATTCGTCCCGGATTTTTCAGGAGCGTGCCTATGCCCTGGCCCGCCGCCTGCACACGCCCACCAACTACATTCTATACGGCCTGGGCAACGTGGCCCGCAAAAGTGGCCAGGTGGCGCAGGCGCGCACGTTCTACTACCAGAGCATTGCCGAATCGAAGAAGGTGCATCACCTGCGCAGCCTCAATTTCGCCTACGTGGGCCTGGCCCAGCTTTACCAGCAAACCGGCCAGCCCGATTCCAGCATCTACTATGCCCGGCTGGGCTGCCAGGCGGCCCAGACCAACGGCTTTCTGCGCGGCGTGCTCAACGCCAGCACGCTGCTCACCCAGGACTTTAAGCAGCGCGGCCGCCCCGACAGCGCCCTCAAGTACCAGAGCCTCATGCTGGTGATGAAGGACACGCTGTTTGGGCAGGAAAAGGTGATGCGCCTGCAAAGCCTCAACTACCGCGAGCAGCAGCGCATGCAGGCTGCCGCCGCCAGCCAGGCCGCGCTGCGCGCCCGCTACCGCACCGCCGGGCTGGTGGGCCTGCTGGTGGGCCTGCTGGTGCTGGCCATCATTCTGGCCCGGCACGGCCGCCAGGAGGAGCGCGCGCGCCGGGCGCTGGAGCAGTCGCTGGCCGAGCTCAAAACGGCCCAGGACCAGCTGGTGCAACGCGAGAAAATGGCTTTCCTCGGCGAGCTCACGGCGGGCATTGCCCATGAGTTGCAAAACCCGCTCAACTTTGTGAAGAACTTTGCCGAAGTGAGCACCGAACTGGTAGACGGCATAAACGGCGACCCGCACAACCCCGCCCGCGACACCACCCTGGAACGCGAAATCCTGGATGGCCTGAAGCAAAACCTGAAGCAAATCAGCCAGCACGGGCAGCGGGCCACGTCCATCATCAAGGGCATGCTGGAGCACTCGCGCACCGGCACCAGCCAGCGCGAGCCCACCGACCTCAACGCCCTCATCGAAGAAAGCCTGCGCCTGGCCTACCAGGGCCTGCGCACCAAAGACAAGGACTTCACCGCCGAACTCATCACCCGGCTGGCCCCCGCGCTGCCGCCCGTATCGGTGGTGCCGCAGGACCTGGGCCGGGTCCTGATTAACCTGTTTACCAATGCCTTCCATGCCGTGCAGCAGCGCCAGCGCCAGCACGGTGCCCCCGGCTACCAGCCGGCCCTCACGGTGAGCAGCCGGGTGGCGGCGGGGCAGGTCGAAATCAGCATCCGGGACAACGGCACGGGCATGTCCGAGAAGGTGAAGGCTAAGGTATTTCAGCCCTTCTTCACCACCAAGCCGGTGGGCGAGGGCACCGGACTGGGCCTGTCCATGAGCCACGAGATTGTGACCAAGGGCCACGGCGGCACGCTGGCCGTGGAAAGCCAGGAGGGCCAGGGCACCGAATTCATTATCCGCCTGCCGGCCTAAGCCGGGCCACGCCCTACCTTTGGCCCCACTACTTTCCAAGCATCCACCCCATGCAGATTCTGGTTGTTGACGACGAAACCGATGTGCGCGACCTGTTTTTGCAGCGTTTCCGCCGCGAAATCCGCAACGGCGAGATGAGCTTCAGCTTCGCCTTTTCGGGCGAGGAAGCCCTGACCTACCTGCGCGCCCACCACTCCGAGGTGCTCATCATTCTCTCCGACATCAACATGCCCGGCATGAGCGGCCTCGACCTGCTCGGCCACGTCAAGGAGGAGTTCGAAATGCCGCCCACCACCATGATGATGATTACGGCCTACGGCGATAACGCCAGCTACCAGCAGGCCATGAGCCTGGGGGCCAATGATTTTCTGACCAAGCCCGTGGATTTTGCAGTACTAAAGGAAAAGCTCCAGCACCTGCTGCCGTAATTGGTTGGTAGGGAAGTTCAGAACGTCATGCTGAGCTTGTCGAAGCATCTCTACCGCTTCGTTGCTTTGATTGAATTAGTGTTGAGGTAGAGATGCTTTGGCAAGCTCAGCATGAGGTTCTGCAAGGGTTGCATGACGCTTCCGCCCATTTCTACCGTATTTTCGTCCAGTTATTCGCCTTCTGCCTACCCCTATGAAAACCAAGATTCTGGTGGTCGATGACGAAGCCGACCTCGAACTGCTTATCAAGCAGAAGTTTCGGCGCAAAATTCGGGAAAGTACGTACGAGTTTCTCTTCGCCACCAACGGCCAGGAAGCCCTCGACCGCATCCTCGAACACCCGGATACCGACGTCATCCTCTCCGACATCAACATGCCGGTGATGGACGGCCTCACCCTGCTCACGCGCACCCACACCGAGCACCCGGCCATGAAAACGGTCATCGTATCGGCCTACGGCGACATGGGCAACCTGCGCACGGCCATGAACCGGGGCGCGTTCGATTTCGTGGTGAAGCCCGTTGACTTTGCCGACCTGGAACTGACCATCGAAAAAACCGCCGACCAGGTGCGCCAGCTCCGCGACACGCTCCGCGCCATCCAGGAAAACAATATCCTGAAGATGTACGTCGACGAAACCGTGCTCAATTTCATGACACGGCCCGACTTCGAAAACCGCCTCCTGGCCTCCGAAACCGTGGAAGCCACCGTAATTTTCCTCGACATCTGCGGCTTCACCGCCTTGGCCGAGAAGCTGCCGCCCACCGACGTGGTGAGCCTGCTCAACACGTATTTCGACCTGGTGGTGAAGGAGTTCATAGCCCAGGGCGGCCACGTCGACAAGTTCATGGGCGATGCCGTGATGGCCGTGTTCCGGGGCGAGCACCACCTCGACCGCGCCATCGACGCCGCCCTTTCGGCCCGCACCGCGCTGCAACAGAGCCAAGCCCCGCTGCCCCCCGGTTTCGACTACCGCCCCAAAGTGAGCATTGGCATAAACACCGGCGAAGTCGTGTCCGGCAACATCGGCTCGGCCTCCCTCAAACGCTTGGACTACACCGTGATTGGCGACGTGGTGAACATGTCACAACGCCTGCAATCCGCCGCCAAAGCCGGCCAGATTATCATCAGCGAAGCCGTGTATCTGAAGGTGAAAGAGTCCTTCCACTGCCAGTATATTGATGAGGTTGCGCTCAAAAACAAGGCGCTGCCCGTGAAGATTTACGAAGTGGTGGAGTAAGCAGTAGCGCGAACTTTGTAGTCCGCGTCCCCGCGCCGTTTCAACGACTCGCTAAATGCGCGGGGACGCGAATTACAAAGTTCGCGCTACTGCTCGTCTATCCCGCCAGCTCCCGCATCTTCTCATTCTGCGCCCTGATGCGTTGGCACAGCATCCGAAGGATGTTGCGCAGCACTTCGCCGCGCTCCTCCATCACGTCGTAGAAATCTTCTTGGTCGATGCGAAAGGCCAGCACCTCGTTCAGGGCCGCCGCCGTGGCCGAGCGCGGCTCGGCATCGAGCAGGGCCAGCTCGCCAAAAAAGTCGCCCGTCCCGAACGTGGCCAGCTGCTGCGGACCGTTGAAAATGCCCACCTGGCCATCATGCACGATGAAAAGCGAGGTGCCAATGTCGCCCTTGGCAAAGATTTCCTCACCCTCCCGGAACGTCACTTCCTTCATAATGGGCACGATGCTGCTGAGCACGTTTTCGGGCGTGGTGGCAAACAGGGCGGTGCTTTTGAGCACCACCACCCGCTCCAGGGCGGAGATTTTAGACTCGGCGGCGGCGTGTGAATGGCTCATGGCGGGCAGGGTGAGGGCGGATAAGGGCTGGCCCAGGTGGGCAGCCAGCGCGGCGGCGGCCAGCTGGGCACTGTCGCGCAGCAGCAGATAAGGCGAAGTGAGGTAGGGGCGCAGCAATTCCAGCGCGTCAGGTTCGGTGGGTTGCCAGTGGCGCAGGGCCACGCTCAGCGTCCACGATGTGAAGGCGACGTGGCCGCGCCGCAGCAGCAACGTGGGCAGTGCTTCGGCGAGTGGTTGCTCGGCTACCAGATGCGGAGGTGGGGCCACCGCGCTGCCCGCCGCCGAGGCCGCGCCCATGGCCGCCATCGGGTGCGGGCGGCCGGGCGCACTGTGCGCCGTGAGGCTGGCAAACAGCCGGGCCTTTTCCGCCACCGGCGAGTCGTCGAGCAGCGCCTGCAAGCCCTGGTAAATGGGCCGGGGAATCAGATTGTCGAGGATTTCGAGGGCGTTGGCCTGGCGTTCGCGGGCGGCGTGGGCCACGTTGCGCTGGGCCGTGGCCACCAGTTCGGCGTCATAAAGCTGGGCCAGCAGGCCGAACACGCGTTGGTGCAGCAGCATCAATTCGTAGTCGATGGTGGCCTTGAAATCCGTGCCGCCCGTTGCCAGCAGCCCTTGCAGCAGCTGCGCCGCCAGGGCAAATTCTTCGCGCAGCAATTGCTCAAACACCGGCCGGTTGGCTGTGCGGGCCGGGAAGCGGCGCAGCGCCCGTAGCGCTACTCCACGCGAGAACAGGTGCGGGTGCCGGGCCAGCTCCACCAGCGCGGCGCGGCTGGCCGGCGTATCCAGGCGCTCAAGCACCGTGGACAGACGGTGCGGATGGGCGGGCTCCGCGTCGCGCAGCAGGGCTTCGCGCACCAGCGGCACCACGCCCGGACCCAGCGCCACAAGGCTATCGGCGGCCGTTTGCCAGCGGCGCTTGTCGTTGAGCGCGGCCAGCAGGTGATGGGCCAGCTCCAGGTGCCCCACGGTGCCAATGGCGTGCAGGGCGGCTTGCGCAACTGCCGGCTCGGTGCTGGCCAGCTGGCGCTCAATTAATTCCTTTTGAACATCCAGCGGGAAAAGGGGGAGCAGCGCCAGCGCCGCCAGCTCGGCGGTAGGGCCGGGGTTGCTTTCCGCATTGGGCAGCAGTTGGTAGAGGCTGTGCTGCGCAGTTTCGTGTTGCGAATCAGCTTCCAGGCTACCCCGGATGGCACCTTGGCGGGCGGCCAGGTCGGGGCCGGCCAGCAGCGCGGCCACGGCGGGCGCGGCGGGAATGGCGGCGGCCAGCTGGCGGGCGGCGGCTTCGCGCACGGCGGGGGCGGGGTCGCGCAGGGCCAGCGCCTGGAGGGCTTCGGCAGGCAGCGGCCGGGCTTCGGGCGCAGCCAGCAGGGCCAGGCGAATGCGCTCGTCGGGGTGTTCGAGCAGGCGCGGGGCGTGCTCGGGCAGCAACTTAGGCTCGTGCTGCCGCAGCCAGGCCACGGCGTTCAGCACTTCGGTGGGGTGGGGGCTGAGCAGGTGGGCCAGCACGACGTGGCGGGCGGCGTCGGGCAGGGCCAGGTCGGCGGTTTCGGCGAAGCGGCGGCCCAGGCCCTCCTTCAATTCGGCCAGATAACTGAGATACGTGCGGCGCAAAAACAGCAGCGACACTAGCAGCAGCGCCCCCATCCAGACCAGCGGCAGGCCGCCATCGAGCCGGCCCGACGAGCGCAGCGCGAAGAACAGTCCGCCCGTCAGGGCCATGCCCAGCGGCTCATAAAAACCCTTGGCCAGCGTGTGGGCCGCCAGCCGCTGCGGTGGGGCCAGCGGCTGAAACAGCACCAGAAACACGGGGTCGAACACGGTGCGGCGCAGCACTTCGAGCAGCAGGTACAGCCCGCAGTAGAAGGCCAGCTGCCCGGTGGCCGAGTAGCCACTGGCCACTTTGTAGCCACCAAACACGGCCAGCGCCACCAGCGCCACCACCGGCAGCAGCCGCAGCGACCACTGCACGCCGTAGCGCTCCAGCGCCTGCCGGCTCACCAGTAGCTTGAAAAACGTGGCCGCTAAGTACGTGGCCGCTAGTAGCCAGCCCACCGACTGCATTACATCCTCCGCCTCATGAAACTTGTGCTTCACGTTCAGAAAAAACATATACTCCACGCCCGTAACCACGGCCGCGATGGCCACCAGGCTCAGGCACATGGCCAGTACCAGCTGGCTGCCGCCGAACAGCTGCTGCACCAGCTTTTTCTGGGGCCGCGCCACCGCTCGCACCGGCCGCGCCATGGCCTCTACCACGTGCGAGCTGAGCGTGGCGCGCAGCGTGAACAGCGCCCCCAGGTAGGCCACAAACGACACAACCAGCAGCACCGGCAACTGCCCGTCGCCGTGGATGAGGGCGGCCAGCACGGCTCCCAGCGCCTTGGCCGGCATGTCGCCCGAACTGATGATGCTGAACAGGCGCTTGCTCTGCCGCACATCAAACACCACCGCCGAGATACCCCAGAATTCGAGGTTCGTGAGCAGATAAATGACCCGGTAGCCCGCCAGAATGGCCACCGCCGCCGCCACCGAATGGCCCACCGCCACCAGCACGCCCAGCACGCCCACCAGCGCCACTACGGCCAGAAGCACGCGCACGGCCAGCTTTTTGAGCAGGTAATGGTGCTCGAAATGGGTGTACACCTTGCTCACGGCCATCATGGCCAGTGCCCCCACGAGGTAGCCCAGCGGCAGGCTGTGCTCGGGGTTGTGCTCCAGCAGCAGCACGTTGGCGGCCACGTACACCAGCACCGAGCCGATGCCGAGCAGGAAATTATGCAGCAAAAACAGCCCCACAGTGCGGGTTTCGCTGGCTTTGATGCCGAAGAGGTTTTGCAGAGAAGCGGCCGAAATCATGCAGGAAAGGGGCTGGGCCAGGCGGTCCGGCCGTAGCCAAAGATACACGGCATGGTATGTAGCACGGACTCTGTAGTCCGCGCGTTTTGGAGCCTTACCGGTTTGGCTTTTATTCCTCCACTCGCGGACTACAGAGTCCGCGCTACAGCATTATCCGCTCCGTGGCCGGCTCGCGGGTGGCCGTGTTCAGCCCTTTGAACTCGATGTACTTCACATTCGGCACCCAGAACGTGCCGCCCTCGATGCGCAGAAACACGCGCTCCAGCTGCAATTGCTTGCCGTTGATGGTGGTGTAAACGTGCAATGCCTTGTCCGTCGGCGAGCGCAGCAGGTAGAACCGGACCTTGCCGTAGGCCGCGAATTTCAGCTCGTACTTATCGGTCGCCAGCTTTTCGGCGGTGAGGCCGTAGGCGAACTTGCGCTGGATGAAGTTCAAATCCTTGCGCTCGCCGTGCTCGTCGTACCGAATCCAGAACACGTTCACGGGCTCGTCCTCGTTCAGCCGGCCGGCGCGGTCCACGTTCAGCTGGTAGATGACGGTGTTAGTATTCGGGTCGCGCTGGAGGTAGAAAAGCTGGTTGCCCACGCCGCTCGGCACCGGAAAGGTGATGGCTGGTTTCGGGGACGGCGGCAGGGCGAAAAGGAGGTTGAAAAGCAGCAGGAAGGTCGTTGCCGACATCGGTTTTGGCGGGAATGCGATGAGGACGCAAAGGTACGGCCGCAGGTACTGTGGACGCTGCGAGTCCGCGAGTGAGCGCAGCGAGCATTTGGCGCATATGCGGTCGCGGCTGCTCGTTGCGCTCGCTCGCGGACTCGCAGCGTCCACGCTACATTACTTCATCTGCCGGAACTTCCGCTGCATCACCACTTGCACGGGCACGTTCTCAATCTTGCTTTCCAGCCACGACACGATATCAAGGTACAGAAACGGCCGACCTTCGTACGGCATCGCGGCGATGACAATGAGCTTGTCGCGCAGCCGGATGAAGGCCTCGCGCACCTGATGCGGCGCGATGCTGCCCACCGTGCGCAGAAACCGGAAAATCTCGACCTGCATGGGCTGCTGGTCGTCCATCTTGCCCAGGAAATGGTACACCGACTTAATCTGGTAATCGAGGCTGGCATCGTCGCCGGCCTCGTAGTGGGCAATCAAGTTGAGGATGCGGGCGAAGCATTGCAGGTCCTCGCGCAGGCTCAGTTCCTTGTGCTGAATCACCAGATTCAGGTATTCGATGGCCTTCACAAACTCGCCGCTGCCGAAGTACAGGCTGGCGATTTTATAGTACAGCACCAGCGTGCGGTGCAGGTCGAGCTGCGGCTTGTAACGCTCCAGCTGCTCCAGCAGGTCCGGAATGATTTCCAAGCCTTC
Organism: Hymenobacter sp. UYAg731; assembly: GCF_054061335.1. NCBI lineage: Bacteria > Pseudomonadati > Bacteroidota > Cytophagia > Cytophagales > Hymenobacteraceae > Hymenobacter > Hymenobacter sp. UYAg731. Next base: position 49,310 of record NZ_JBSSEC010000006.1, read on the forward strand.
AGTGAAGCGGCCTTCCAGAAAATAGGCGTTGATGCGGTTGGTGAAAAGGTACTGAAACAGCAGGATTTCGGTGTTGGGGCTGCTGCGCCGCGTCTGGTTGGCGGCAAATTCTTCCAGCGTTTGCAGCACCTGCTTGAATTTGCTGTAGTACAGCAGATTATAGAGCGAGGCCAGTAAATTGTGCAGGCCCTTAATGTAGAGCATGGTTTGCAGCTCCTTCATGGCCGGTGCGGCCTCAAACAGGTCTACCCACTTCTGGGCGTAGCGGTAGCCGGCCCGGAAATCCTGGTCGAGCGTGTGGTACCACACATGGGCCTGGTAGAAGTAAAGCTTCTCAAAAAAGCCGCTGTCGCGAGGCACCTGCGGCGGCAGATTCTCCCGAAAAAACGCCGTGATGTGCTCGTGGTCGGTGCGGTTGCGGGCGTGTCCGGCCTTCAGATACAGCCCGTAGAGGCGCAGCGAAGCGTTGCTGAGCGCGTGTTGGTTGGCCAGGTGGGCCACGGTGTCGGTGGCCTCGGCGGTGAGGGTTTCGGCGCGGTCCTCCAGGCTGCGGGTGATGTACTGGCTTTCGATGAGCTTCTCGAAATCGAGGGCCAGCAGCACGATGTGCGGCATTTCGGCCTGGCGCGCGCCCTGCTTCACCTTTTCCAGCATGCGGAGCGCCTGCTGGTAAAAGCCCTTGTTGTAGAGCACGCGGGCGTAGTCAAGCTGCTCGTGCAGCTGAATATCCGGGTTCTGGCCGGCGTGGTACACGCGCAGGCTGGCCAGCAATTGCCGGTATAGGTTGGCCTTGAGGTTGGCCAGCTGGGCGCGTTTCAGGCTGGGCACCTGGGCGAGCACGGCCGCGTCGTCGGCCGTTTCCAGCGCGTCGAGCGCGTCGAAAAGGAGCAGGAACTTGAGGTCCTCACTCGCGCCCGGCCGGTTAGTAAACAGCCGGAAATGGCGCTTTTCGGTCCGCGTCAGTGACTTTATTAGTTGAAATACAGGCTCCGCGCTTTTGGTAGGCATTGTAGGAATTTATGAAGCAAGTAGCTGATAAATAAATGTTTATTTGATGAGAACCGGCTTTTGGAAATAGTAGAATTTCCAAAAGCGTGGTTTTGCGGCGCGGACGCGGGGTGATTCTTGCCAACCTATTCACCACCGCAGCCCTTCGTTTCGGGCGATTTATCGCATGGCAACCCAGCAAATTCAAATCTTCGATACCACGCTCCGCGACGGCGAACAGGTGCCGGGCTGCAAGCTAAACTGCGACGAGAAGCTTCTCATTGCCCGCCAGCTCGAACAGCTCGGGGTCGACGTCATCGAAGCCGGCTTCCCGGTGTCCAGCCCCGGCGATTTTGCCGCCGTGCAGGCCATTGCTGCCCAAACCCGCGAGGCCACCGTCTGCGGCCTCTCCCGCGCCGTCGAAAATGACATTCGCGTGGCCGCCGAGGCCCTGCGCCCGGCCCGCTACCCGCGCATCCACACCGGCATCGGCACTTCCGATGTCCATATCCAGCACAAGCTCTGCACTACCCGCGCCGACGTGCTGGCCCGCGCCATCGCCGCCGTGAAGCTCGCCAAAAGTTTCGTGGAGGACGTGGAATTCTACGCCGAAGACGCCGGCCGTACCGACAACGTGTTCCTGGCCCAGGTGTGCGAGGCCGCTATCCGGGCCGGGGCCACCGTCCTCAACATTCCCGACACCACCGGCTACTGCCTGCCCCAGGAATACGGCGCGAAAATCAAATTCCTGCACGAAAACGTGCGCGGCATCCACGCCGTGCGCCTGTCCACGCACTGCCACAACGACCTCGGCCTGGCCACCGCCAACTCCATCGCGGGCGTGATGAACGGGGCGCGCCAGATTGAATGCACGATGAATGGCGTGGGCGAGCGCGCCGGCAACACCGCCCTGGAGGAAGTGGTGATGATTCTGCGCCAGCATCCTTACCTGAACTTGCACACCAACATCAACACCCGCCTGCTGGCCGAAACTTCGGCCCTCGTGTCGCACCTCATGACTATGCCCGTGCAGCCCAACAAGGCCATCGTGGGGGCCAACGCCTTCTCGCACTCCAGCGGCATTCACCAGGACGGCATCATCAAGCACCGCGAAACCTACGAAATCATCGACCCCAAAGAAGTCGGCGTGGCCGATTCGTCCATCGTGCTTACGGCCCGCTCCGGCCGCGCCGCGCTGGCCTACCGTCTCCAGAAAATCGGCTACGATTTCGAAAAGCCCGAGCTGAACAAGGCCTACGCCCGCTTCATGGAGCTGGCCGACCGCCAGCGCGAAGTGGTCGACCAGGACTTACACGAATTAGTCGAACAGGAAAAACTCGTTACCGCTAATTGATATGATTGATATGACTACCCCCGAAACGCCTTATACCCGCCTCGTTACTTCCCCCGAAAACCACCAACCTGAACCACCGGCGTCGCTCCCCCAGCGCTACGCCGATTGGATTAGCTATGCCGTGGCCGTGATTCAGCAGGCTGCACCCACGGCCGCCGAATTCAATCCCACTGAAGGCTGAACGATGTATAAACGCAATATTTTGCGTCTCGTCGTTGAGTACGTCTGAACAGAATTACCCTTGTTTCCCCCTCCAAACCCACCATACGACGAGACGCAAATATGCGTCTCTACCCCCGCAAAATGGCCAAGTCCTTATTCGATAAAATCTGGGAAGCGCACGTGGTTCAACCCGCTCCCGGCGGCCTGGATATCGTGTATATCGACCGGCACCTCATCCACGAGGTGACCAGCCCGCAGGCGTTCGACGAGCTCGAAGCCCGCGGCTTGCCGCTGTTCCGCCCGGCGCGCATCCTCGCCACGGCCGACCATAACGTGCCCACCCGCAACCAGCACCTGCCCATCGAGGAGCCGCTGAGCCGCTCGCAGGTGGACAAGCTGACCGCGAATTGCGCCAAATACGGCGTGGAGCTCTACGGCCTGGGCCACGCCCGCCAGGGCATCGTCCACGTCATCGGGCCGGAGCTAGGGCTCACGCTGCCCGGCACCACCATCGTGTGCGGCGACAGCCACACCTCCACGCACGGCGCGTTTGGCGCGGTGGCCTTCGGCATCGGCACCAGCCAGGTGGCGCAGGTGATGGCCACCCAGTGCCTGCTCCTAAGCCGCCCCAGGCGCATGCGGATTTCGGTAGATGGCGAGCTGCGGCCCGGCGTTACGGCCAAGGACTTGATTCTCTACGTGATTGCGCAACTCGGCACGGGCGGAGCCACTGGCTACTTCGTGGAATACGCCGGCAGCGCCGTGCGCGCCCTCAGCATGGAAGGCCGCATGACGGTCTGCAACATGAGCATTGAAATGGGCGCACGCGGCGGCCTCATCGCGCCGGATGAAACCACGTTCGCCTACGTGCAGGGCCGTCCGTACGCGCCCAAAGAAGCCGCCTGGGACCAGGCCGTGGCTTACTGGAAAACCCTATATTCGGACGAAGACACGGTTTTTGAGGCTGAGCATCAGTTCGATGCTCAGGAAATTACGCCCATGATTACCTACGGCACCAATCCCGGCATGGGCATCGCGCTGAACGGCCACATCCCCAGCGAAGTGCCGGCCAGCGAAGCCGAGAGCTTCGATAAGTCGCTGAAATACATGGGCTTTCAGCGCGGCGAGTCGTTGCTGGGCAAGGAAATTAACTACGTATTCATCGGCAGCTGCACCAACTCGCGCATCGAGGATTTGCGGGCGGTGGCGGCCTACGTGCAGGGCAAGCAGAAAGCCAGCCACGTTGAGGCCCTCATCGTGCCCGGCTCGAAGCAGGTGGAGCAGCAGGCCATTGCCGAAGGCCTGGATAAGATTCTGGCCGCCGCCGGCTTCGAACTGCGCGAGCCCGGTTGCAGCGCCTGCCTGGCCATGAACGAGGACAAAATTCCCGCCGGGGCCTACTGCGTGGCCACCTCCAACCGCAACTTCGAGGGCCGGCAGGGGCCGGGGTCGCGCACGCTGCTGGCGAGTCCGCTGGTGGCGGCCATCACGGCGGTGCAGGGTAGGATTGTGGACATCACGCAGTATTTGAATTGATTGTAGCCTGGACTCTGCGAGTCTGGGCATCGCACGAACAGTCAGGCCCGGACTCGCAGAGTCCAGACGACACCACTCACATGGAAAAATTCCAAACCCTGCATTCCGCCGCCGTCCCGCTGCCGCTCGAGAACATCGACACGGACCAGATTATCCCGGCCCGTTTCCTGAAGGCGACCACGCGCGAAGGCTTCGGCGAAAACCTGTTCCGCGACTGGCGCTGGAACACTGATGGAACGCCAAAGCCCAACTTCGTTCTCAACGACCCGTGCTACGCCGGCCAGATTCTGCTGGCGGGCAAGAATTTCGGCTGCGGCTCCAGCCGCGAGCACGCCGCCTGGGCGCTGTACGACGCCGGTTTTCGGGTGGTGATTTCGAGCTATTTCGCCGACATCTTCCGCGGCAACGCGCTGAACACTGGCCTGCTGCCGCTGCAAGTGACGGATGCCGAACTGGTGCGCCTGTTCGTCCTTGCGGAGAAGGATGGTGACACCCAATTCGTGGTGAACCTGCCCGAGCAGACGCTGCACGTGCCCGCCACCGGCGACAGCTTTCACTTCGACATCGACGCCTACAAAAAGGAGTGCCTGATAAACGGCTACGACGATATCGACTACCTGGTGAGCCAGAAGCCCGCCATTGAAGCCTACGAACAAAACCGAACCTGGACTTGGGAAACAAAATGGTAAGCAAGAAAATAGCCGTGTTGCCCGGCGATGGCATCGGGCCCGAAGTATGCCGGCAGGCCGTGAAGGTGCTCGAAGCCGTGGCCGAACGATTTGACCACCACTTCGACCTCAGCTCGCACCTGATGGGGGCCTGCGCCATCGACGCCACCGGCAACCCCCTGCCCGACGAAACGCTGGAAGCCTGCCGCACCGCCGATGCCGTGCTGTTCGGGGCCATCGGCGACCCGAAATACGATAATGACCCCAGCGCCAAAGTGCGCCCCGAGCAGGGCCTGCTGCGCCTGCGCAAGGAACTGGGTTTGTTCGCCAATATCCGCCCCGTGATGGCCTACGACGTGCTGCTGGCGCACTCGCCCCTGAAAAAGGAGCGCATTCAGGGCACCGACATGGTCATCTTCCGGGAGCTGACGGGCGGCATTTACTTCGGCGAAAAGGGCCGTACTGCCGACGGCGAAGGTGCTTACGACTACTGCACCTACAGCCGCACCGAAATCCGCCGCATCGCGCACCTGGCGTTTCAGGCCGCCGCCGGCCGCCGCCAGCACCTCACGCTGGTGGACAAGGCCAATGTGCTGGAAACCTCCCGCCTCTGGCGCGAGGAAGTGCGCGAAATGGCGCACCAGTACCCCGAAGTGACGGTGGATTACCTCTTCGTTGACAATGCCGCCATGCAGGTCATCCTCAACCCCACGCAGTTCGACGTGATTCTGACCGAGAATATGTTCGGCGACATCATTTCGGACGAGGCCTCCGTCATTGCCGGTTCCATGGGCCTGCTGCCCTCGGCCTCCATCGGCGAGGCGGTGGCGCTGTTCGAGCCCATTCACGGCTCCTACCCGCAGGCCAAGGGCAAGGGAATTGCCAACCCCATTGCCGCGATTCTGTCCGTGGCTATGCTGCTGGAGCATCTGGAACTGGATGCCGAAGCAGCCCTGGTGCGCGAGGCCGTGGACGAGGCGCTGAACAACAGCATTCTCACGCCCGAGTTGAGCCCAACCGCCCCTTACACCACCGAGGAAGTGGGCAACTACATCGCCTTCTGGATTGCCGATTCCAACGAGAAGCAGTGGAACAAGAACAATGTGGAAATTGGCATCAGCACGATTATTTGACGGCTAACAAATGAAAAAGCCCGTCATGCTGAGCGCAGTCGAAGCATCTCTGCCGCGCAACTAATTCAATCGACTGCAACGAAGCAGTAGAGATGCTTCGACAAGCGGACGCCAGATAAGGCATGACGTTCAACCCGCAACAAAACCACCCATGAAAAAACGCTGCCTGCTGGTCTTTGCCGTCATTACTCCTGGCCCGGCGGGCGCTTAGGAACAGCTTGTTGCAACCCAGCAAAAGCCTTTCTAAGCCCCGCGCTCAGAAAGGCTTTTTTATTGATTTTTTCTTCTTTACGAATCAACCCGCATGTATTTCAACCCCGACACCCTGGCCTTTGTCGACGGCGAGTTTGTGAAAGCCGAAGCCGCGCAGGTGGGTGCTTACGCGCAGTCGCTGCACTACGGCTACGCCGTTTTTGAAGGCATCAGGGCCTACGCCACACCGGCCGGTACCCGCATTTTCAAGGCGGAGGAGCATTATGAGCGGCTGCACTACTCCTGCCGCAGTATCGGCCTGCCCTTCAACTATTCGGTTGAGGAACTGACCGACATCACCTACCAATTGCTGGAGAAAAATGGCCTTGCCGATGCCTACATCCGCCCCCTGGTGTACGCCGGCGCGCCCAACATGACCCTGAAGCACGCCACGAGCAGCAACCTGCTCATCGCCGTGTGGGACTGGGGCAAGTACCTCGGCGACCAAAGCTTGCGCCTCAGCATCTCGCCCTACCAGCGCCCCAATCCGAAGGCCGTGCCCATCGAAGCCAAAGTGTCGGGCCACTACGTCAACTCCATCATCGCCAGCTCCGAAGCCAAGGGCCGCGGCTTCGATGAAGCCCTGCTGCTGGATATGAACGGCTACGTGGCCGAAGGGCCGGGGGCCAACTTCTTCTTCGAGAAAAACGGCGAATTATTCACCGCGCCGCAGGGCAGCATCCTGCGCGGCATCACCCGCAACACCATCATCGACCTAGCCCGGGAGGCCGGAATTTTGGTCACCGAAAAGTTCTTCACCCCCGACGAATTGGAAGGCGCTACCGGGGCCTTCTACACCGGCACCGCCGCCGAAGTGGTGGGCATCGCGGCCATTGATGAGCTGGAGTTCAGCAGGCCTTTCTCCGAAACGCTGGGTGCCCGGCTGGCCGAGCGCTACCACGCGCTGGTATCGGGCGCGGCGGTGGAGCAAACTGCTTAGCTGAATAATCGCGGGAACGTCATGCTGAGCTTAGTCGAAGCATCTCGCGTGCATTACTAATTCAATCGTTGCAACGGCATTGATTACTGCTCACGCGAGATGCCTCGGCTACGCTCGGCATGACGAACAATTTTCCCAACGCCTACCCAACCCCTGCCATGATTCTCAACAAATACAGCCGCATCTACACCCAGGACGATAGCTTGCCGGCCGCGCAGGCCATGCTCATCGGCTCGGGCTTGTCGGATGCGGACTTGCGCAAGCCGTTCGTGGGCATCTGCTCCACGGGTTTTGAGGGCAACACCTGCAACATGCACCTCAACGCGCTGGCCGACGGCGTGAAAATCGGGGTGCAGGCGCAGGGGCTGGTGGGGCTGCGCTTCAACACCATTGGCGTGAGCGACGGCATCACGAACGGCACGCCGGGGATGCGGTTTTCGCTGGTATCGAGGGAGATTATCGCCGACTCCATTGAGGCCATGGCGGGGGCGCATAACTACGACGCTATTGCCACCGTGGTGGGCTGCGACAAGAACATGCCCGGCGCCCTCATCGCCATGGCGCGCCTCAACCGGCCCAGTTTGATGGTGTACGGCGGCACCATCAAGGGCGGCACGTTTAAGGGGCAGCAGCTCAATATCGTGTCGTGCTTTGAGGCCTACGGGAAGAAATTGCAGGACCAGATTTCGGACGAGGACTACGCCGGCATCATCCATAATGCCTGCCCCGGGCCGGGCGCTTGCGGCGGCATGTACACGGCCAATACCATGGCCGCCGCCATCGAGGCGCTAGGCATGAGCGTGCCGTTTTCGTCGTCGTTGCCCGCCGTGAGCGTGGAGAAAAACCAGGAATGCCTCGACGCCGGGGCTTACCTGCGGCTTTTATTGGAGCGCGACATCAAGCCCCGCGACATTCTGGTGCGGGCGGCGTTTGAGAATGCGCTGGTCGTCGTCACCGTGCTGGGCGGTTCCACCAACGCGGTGTTGCACCTCATTGCCATTGCCCACGCGGCCGGCGTGCCGCTGAGCATGGAGGATTTCCAGGCCGTGAGCAACCGCGTGCCGGTGCTGGCCGACCTCAAGCCCAGCGGCCGATACCTCATGGAAGACCTGTCGGCCCTGGGTGGCGTACCCGCCGTGATGCGAACCCTGCTCGAGGCCGGCCTGCTCCACGGCAACCTGCTGACCGTGACCGGAAAAACCCTGGCCGAAAACCTGGCTGACGTGCAGCCGCTGGGCGCGGAGCAGGATTTGCTGCGCCCGCTGGATAACCCTATCAAAGCCGACGGCCACATCCAGATTCTCTACGGCAACCTCGCTCCGCGCGGCGCGGTGGCCAAAATCACGGGCAAGGAAGGCCTGCGGTTTGAAGGCCCGGCCAACGTGTTCGACTCGGAGGAAGCGCTGAACGAGGGCATCACGCAGGGCCGCCTTCAGGCCGGGCAGGTGGTTGTGATTCGCTACGTGGGGCCGAAGGGCGGGCCGGGCATGCCGGAGATGCTGAAGCCGACTTCGGCCATCATCGGGGCCGGGCTGGGCGATAAGGTGGCTCTGATTACGGACGGCCGCTTTTCGGGTGGCACCCACGGCTTCGTGGTGGGCCACGTCTGCCCCGAGGCCTACGACGGCGGGGCCATCGCACTGGTCGAAAACGGCGACTGGATTATTCTTGACGCCGCCGCCAACACCATCGACATCCAGCTTGAGCCGGCCCTGCTGAAGCTGCGCCGCGCCCAGTGGCAGCGCCCGCGCCCCAACGTGCGCCAAGGCGTGCTCCTCAAATACATCCGCACTGTGAGCGACGCCAGCCACGGCTGCATCACCGATTTACTGGAAGAGAGCCATGTTAGTGAACCAGCCACCAACCCGGCCTGAAACCGCCGAAATGGGCGTAGCAACTGCGGAAACCGGTGCTGTTTCCGTCGCGGGTGAGGCCTCCGAAGCGACTGTTCCCGCGCCCAATGCCACCGGGGCCACGGCCGTGCTCGACATTCTGCTGGCCGAGGGCGTGGATACGATTTTCGGCTATCCCGGCGGGGCCATTATCCCCATCTACGATGCGCTTTACGACTATTCCGACCGGTTGAACCATGTACTGGTGCGGCACGAGCAGGGCGGCATCCACGCGGCGCAGGGCTATGCGCGGGCCTCGGGCCGGGTGGGCGTGGTGTTTGCCACCAGCGGGCCGGGGGCCACCAATCTGGTTACCGGCCTGGCCGATGCGCTCATTGACAGCACGCCGCTGGTGTGCATCACGGGGCAGGTGTTCGCGCATTTGCTGGGCACCGATGCTTTTCAGGAAACGGACATCATCAACATCACCACGCCCGTCACGAAGTGGAATTATCAGGTGACCAAGGCCGAGGAAATTCCTGAGGCGCTGGCCCGGGCCTTCTACATTGCCCGCAGCGGCCGGCCCGGCCCGGTGCTCATCGATATTACCAAAAATGCTCAGCTCCAGCCGTTCCATTTCGCGCCCTACGTGCCCTGCACGCACATCCGCAGCTACCGGCCGGTACCCATCGTGCGGCCCGAGTACCTGCGCGAAGCGGCCGCGCTCATCAACCAGGCCCAGCGGCCGTTCGTGCTCTGGGGCCAGGGCGTGATTCTCGGGAAAGCCGAGCGGGAGTTCAAAGCCTTCATCGAAAAAAGCGGCATTCCGGCCGCCTGGACCATCCTCGGTGCGGGCGCATTGCCCACCGAACACCCGCTGAACGTGGGCATGCTGGGCATGCACGGCAACTACGGTCCCAACGTGCTCACCAACGAGTGCGATGTGCTCATCGCCATCGGCATGCGCTTCGACGACCGGGTAACGGGCCGCCTCGACAAGTACGCCAAGCAAGCGAAGGTCATCCACCTCGACATCGACCCCACCGAAATCGACAAAAACGTGGCTGCCACCGTGCCCGTGTGGGGCGATTGCAAGGAAACCCTACCGCTGCTCACCGCCCTCATCGAGCCCAAAACCCACCCCGAATGGCACCAGCGTTTTCAGAACTATATGGCCGAGGAAGTGGCCGCGGTGATACACGACGAACTGTTCCCAACCGGCGAGGAGCTGACCATGGGTGAAGTCCTGCAACAGCTCAACGAGTTGACGCAGGGCGAAGCCATCATCGTGACCGACGTGGGCCAGCACCAGATGGTAGCCTGCCGCTACGCCCGCTTCAACCACACCCGCAGCAACATCACCAGCGGCGGGCTGGGCACGATGGGCTTCGCGCTGCCGGCCGCCATCGGGGCCAGGTTTGGTGTGCCGGAACGGCCGGTCGTGGCCATTATCGGCGATGGCGGGGTGCAGATGACGATTCAGGAGTTGGGCACCATCATGCAAACCGGCGTCGAGGTGAAAATCATCATCCTCAACAACCGATTCCTGGGCATGGTGCGGCAGTGGCAGGAGCTGTTCCACGCCCGCCGCTACTCGTTCGTGGATATCCAGAGCCCCGATTACGTGGCCGTGGCCGCCGGCTACCGCATCGCCGGCCAGCGCGTGGAGGCGCGGGAGGAGTTGCGGCCCGCGCTGCAAAAGATGCTGGCGCACCCCGGCTCCTTCCTGCTGGAGGTGCTGGTGGCCAAGGAAAACAACATCTTCCCGATGGTGCCGCAAGGGTGCAGCGTGGCCGAGATAAGGCTGCGGTAGGCAGAACGATTGTGGTAGCCCGTCACGCAGAGCATTCTGCGCATCAAGCAGAGACGAAGCATCTTGCCCGCCACCACTAACCCATTTGAATTGATTGCATTGAGCAGTAAAGATGCTTCGCTACGCTCTGCATGACGGTTACTAACTCCAGAAACCATGTCCCACCAACCCGACCGCCAGGAATACAACATCACGGCCTACACCGAAAACCAGGTGGGTTTGCTCAACCGCATTGCCATCATTTTCTCGCGCCGCAAAATCAACATCGAGAGCCTGAACGTGTCGCCTTCTGAAATCGAAGGCATCCACCGCTTCAACATCGTCATCACCGAAACCGAGGACGTGGTGAGCAAGCTGGCCCGCCAGATTGAGAAGCAGGTGGAGGTGCTGAAAGTGTACTACAACACCAACTCCGATGTGATTTGGCAGGAAATGGCCCTTTACAAAGTGCCCACCGACATCATCGCCGAAAAGGCCTCCGTGGAGCGCCTGCTGCGCGAAAACGGGGCCCGCGCCGTAGTCATCCGCAAGGATTATACGGTGTTTGAAACGACCGGACACCGCGAGGAAACCGACGCGCTGATTAAGGTTTTGCAGCCGTACGGCCTCATCGAGTTCGTGCGCTCGGCCCGCATCGCCATCATCAAAGCCAGCGACGGCTTCAACCACAAGCTGCGCGAATTTGAGCGCCGCGAGCCGGGCGAGGACGTGGCCGAAAACGAGTTTCTGAACAGCCGCGACGCGGTGTTTACCATGTAGCGCGAACTTTTAGTTCGCGACCCGAACGATTTTTTCCAACCCATGCGCGAACTAAAAGTTCGCGCTACAACCCCCAACCAACATGGCCCAAATCAACTTCGGCGGTGTCGACGAAACCGTCATTACCCGCGACGAATTCCCCCTCGCTAAGGCGCTGGAATACCTCAAAAACGACACCATTGCCGTTATCGGCTACGGGGTGCAGGGACCGGGCCAGGCCCTGAATATGCGCGACAACGGCTTCAACGTCATCGTGGGCCAGCGCGCGGGCACGCCGTCGTGGGACCGCGCCATCCGCGACGGCTGGGTGGAAGGCGAAACCCTGTTTTCGCTGGAAGAAGCGGCCGAGCGCGGCACCATCATCTGCAACCTGCTGTCTGATGCCGGCCAGATTGCGCTGTGGCCCATGCTCAAAAGCAAGCTCACGCCCGGCAAAACGCTGTACTTCTCGCACGGCTTCGGCATCACCTTTAACGACCAGACCAACATCATCCCGCCCGCCGATGTGGACGTGATTCTCGTCGCGCCCAAGGGCAGCGGCACCAGCCTGCGCCGCCTGTTTCTGGCCGGCGGCGGGTTGAACTCTTCCTTCGCCGTGTTCCAGGATGCCACGGGCAAGGCCTGGGAAAAAGCCATTGCCATGGGCATCGGCGTGGGCTCGGGCTATTTGTTCGAAACCGACTTCAAGAAGGAAGTGTACTCCGACCTCACCGGCGAGCGCGGCGTGCTGATGGGCGCGTTGGCCGGCATCATCGAAGCCCAGTATCAGGTGCTGCGCCAGCGCGGCCACTCGCCCTCCGAGGCCTTCAACGAAACCGTGGAAGAACTCACCCAAAGCCTCGTGCCGCTGGTGGGCGAAAACGGCATGGACTGGATGTTTGCCAACTGCTCCGTCACCGCCCAGCGCGGCGCGCTGGACTGGAAAGGCCGCTTCCGCGAAGCCACCCTGCCGGTCCTCAATGAGCTGTACGACAGTGTGGCCAGCGGCGCGGAAGCCCGCCGCACCATCGAGCGCGGCACCACGCCCAACTACCGCCAGGAGCTGGAAGCCGAGCTGAAGGAAGTGCGCGAGTCTGAGCTGTGGGCCACCGGCGCGACCGTGCGCCAGCTGCGCTCCAAAGCAGCGGAAAAAGTGGAGGCGTAGAGCCGCATCTGTGCGTTTCGTCGCGAAATGATTTTGGCCGTACGGGACGGACGACGGGACGCATAGATTCGTCTCTACACTATTCCAACCACCTTGCGGCTTCGCCCAAAAAGCTTCCGAACGGTGGTCGGTGACCGGCATGATTCCTCCGCTGAATTATCTACACCGTGTGCAGAATCACGTAGAGCGAACTGGTCGAAATTACCAGCCAGAGCAGGATGCCCAGCACGTAAGGCTTCACGCCCACCGACCGCACCACCTTGGCCGACAAGCCCGCGCCGATAAAAAAGAGCGTGACCGTGAGGCCAATTTTGGCCAGGGTCACCATCACCGGTCCCAGCGGCTTGGCGGCGGGCACGAAGGTGTTGACCAGCATGGCGGCAATGAATCCGAAGATGAAGTAGGGAATGGTGATTTTGACGCCCTTTTGCTTGAAAATCATGGCTGTGCCAATGGCCACCGGAATAATCCAGAGGGCGCGGGCCAGCTTCACGGTGGTGGCCACTTCCAGGGCCTGATTGCCGTAGGCCGCCGCCGCGCCCACCACCGAGCTGGTGTCGTGGATGGCAATGGCGCACCACAGGCCAAACTGGTTCTGCGTCATGGCCAGGGCGTGGCCGATGGGCGGGAAGGCAAACAACGCAATGGCATTGAGTACGAACACCGTGCCCAGGGCCACCGACATCTCCTCGTCCTTGGCCCGCAGCACCGGCCCGATGGCCGCAATGGCCGAGCCGCCGCAAATGGCGGTGCCGCACGAAATGAGGTGTACCACATGCCGGCCCAGCCCCAGCCACCGGCCCGCAAAAAAGCCCAGAATGAGCGTGCCGAAAATGGACACGACCGTGAAAATGATGCCCTCTTTGCCGGCCTGCACCGCCGCGTGGGCATTCATGCCAAAACCCAGCCCGATAACCGAAAACTGGAGCAGCTTGGCCGTCGCCTTTTTGGTTTGGCTGCCAAATGGATTGCCGATGGTTTGGGCCAGCCCCAGGCCCAGCGCCAGGGCAATGGGCGGCGAGGCCCACGGCGTGAGACAGAACACCAGCAGCAGCCCGAACACCACCTGCCTGAGGGTGAAATCCTGCCCGAATAGCACGCGGGGCGTGTGGAAGTGCCGGAAAGTGCCCGTGGTATCGGCCGGGTCGGCGGGCACGGGCGCGGTGGGTGGCGATAGGGTGGGGTGGGCCATGAGACAGCGGATTAGTTGCCTCAAATTTACGGCGATACCTACCGGGAAGGTAATCGAAAAATGTTATTCCAAATTACCTGGGGTTATACCAAAGGCTTCAATTGCTGCTGAATGAAGCTGAGAAACCGCTGGGCCGCCCGTGCCAGCGGCTGCCCCTGCACCCACACCGCCTCAAACCGGCGCGCCAAAACCAGCCCCTCAATCGGCACGATTTCGAGGAGCCCGGCGGCCAGCTCGCGCGCCAGTGCCCGCCGCGATACAAAGCCCAACGCCTCGGGCGCGGCCTCCAGGTAGCCTTTGATGGCTTCGGTGTTATCGAAATAAAAGGCCACCGGTAGCGTGCTGAGCTTGATTTTGAGTTCGCGCAAGGCAAACTCCAGCACTTCGAGAGTGCCCGAGCCGCGCTCGCGTAGCACCAGCGGGTGGGCCAGCGCCTGGGCCGGGGGCAGGGGCTGGGCGGGCGGGCCGGCGGGGGTGGCGCGGCGCACGGCCACCAGCTCATCGGGCAGCAGCAATTCGTAGTGCAGGTCGCGGCTGCGGGAGCGGCCTTCCACGAAGCCCAGGTCAAGCTCGCCGCGCAGCAGGGCTTCGGCAATGCGCTCGGAATTGGCGTTGGTGAGGGTGAGCTGCACGTTGGGGTAGCGGGCCTGGAAGGCGGGCAGCACGCCCGGCAGCACGTACTGGCTCAGGGTGGTGCTGGCCCCCAGGCGCAGGCGGCCGGCGGCTTCGTCGGGGTCGCGCAGGGCCAGCAGTTGGTCGGCAAGCTGTTGGGCGGAAGCGGCCACGGCCTCGGCGTGGCCCTGGAGCAGGCGGCCGGCCTCGGTGAGGGCCACGCGGTTGCCGCGCCGGGCCAGCAGGCGCTGGCCGTAGTGCTTCTCCAGCTCGTGGATGTGCTTGGTGACGGCGGGCTGCGTCACGAACAATTCCTGGGCCGCTTTGGTGAAGCTCAGGTGCCGGGCCACAGCCTCGAATACGCGAAGGCGAAAATCGGACATGGCCCAAAGTACGTCGTTGGGTTCGTTGAAAACGCACAACGCCCCCACCAGATTTGGTGGGGGCGTTGGTAACGGCTGTCAGATGGGGATGAAAGAGTGGAGCACTATTCCACGCTCAGCGGGCGGCTCAGGGCCACGCCGTCCACCGTGAGGCGGCAGGTGTAGAGGCCGGGGGCCAGCTTGGCCGCATTCAGCTCGGCCGTGAACTGGCCGGCGGCGCGGGTTTCGCCGTCGATGAGCTGAGCCACGCGGCGGCCCACGTTATCGAACACGGCCAGGCTCACTACGGACGACTTTTGCAGGCTGAAAGGCAGCTGCGTGAGGCCCGACGTGGGGTTGGGGTAGGCCGGAGCGAAGGCCGCCGAAGCCGTTTGCACCGTGCGGGTAGCCGACACGAAGCCCACCAGGCTCGGACCAAAAAAGTCGTCGAGGTATACTTTGCGACGGACGAGGGTATTGGGGGCCACCAGCAGCACAATTTCATTCAGGCCGGTGTTGGGCGTACCGCTGGGCGAGTTCACGAAGTTGAAGCTGAGGGTTTCCCAGGCGTTGGTAGCCGTGGTGGTGGCGGTATATTCCGAGTTGCGGCCGGCCGGGTAGTTGGTGGCCCCGGCCACCGTCGAGTCCTGGAGGGTAATCTGGTAGAGCACGCCCGGCGCGACGCTGAACACCTTGAGCGTCATGTGCAGAGCCGTAGCGGTGGTGTTTTTGAAGTTCGAGACATCGGCCAGGGCCGCGCCACGGGGCTGCATCACGAAGGAATCGTACTGGTTGGTCGAGCGGGTGTAGCGGGCCACGTGGGCGCTGGGGTTGGCGGCGCTCACCGAGTTGTTCAGTGTGTCAATCTTGAGGCCGCCGGATGTTTTGTAGGCGATGTACTTGATGGCGCGGGTGCCCTCGTAGTTGTCGTAGAGCTGGCGCACGGCCAGGTTGGTTGGTGGCACCACGGCCAGCAGTTCCGGCCCCATAATGTCGTCGAGGTAGTAGGTGCTGGCGTTATTGGTGCCGGGGGCCACCTGAAACAGCATCTGGTCGATATCGGTCGCCGTTACCGTCGGGTCGAAGTTGCCGCCACCGGCCACGCTGGGGGCGAAGGTGAGGGTTTCCCAGGCGTTGGCCACCGTGGTGACGGCCGTAAACTCGGTACCGAACTTGCCGCCGGGATAAGGCATGCCGTTCGACTTGGTGCTGTTTTGCAGCACCACGCCCACCGTCACGCCCGCCGCCGGGCTGCGGAACTTGACGCTGATGCGTTTGGCCCCGCCCGTGGCGTAGGCGGCCACGCTGGCCATGCGGGCGTTGTTGGGCTTCACCACCAGCACGGCGTATTGGGCCCCGCCGTCCCGTGCGTAGGAGGCGCAGGTGCTGCTGCTGTTCACGGCAGTGCTGCCGGGATTGGGCGCGTTCTGCACGAGCGTGCCTTCCACCGTCGGGTACGACACAATCCGCGTCGTCTCGAAGTTGTCGTACAGGGTCTGGGCCGAAGCCGCCTGGGTCGCGCCGGTAGCTAACGCAGCGCCACACAGTAGTTTGGTAAAGTTGTTCATGTGGGAATTGGTGAGAATGTGAAAAAAATTGGGATTGGGGTTATGGGAATTAGGTCTGGTTGGTTATTCCTTTTTCAGCTGATAAAACCGCACGTAGTCCACCACCATCTGCTGGGGGAAGGCGGCTTCGTCGATGCCCTTCTGGCCGCCCCACTCGCCGCCCACGGCAATGTTGAGCAGCAGGTGAAAGGGCTGGTCCCAGGGCCAGGTTTCCCAGCCGGTGCCCTCGTTGCGGTGGGCGAAATAGATTTGGCCGTCAATTTGGGCCGTGATGGTTTCGGGCGTCCATTCCAGCGAGTAGGTATGAAAGGCCGAAATGGCGTCGGGTAGCTTGGTAATGCCCGTTTTTTGGGTGTTGATGCGGAAGTAGTAGGCCTTGCAGTGGGTGGTGGCGTGAATCACGTTGGGGTCGTAGCCGACGTGCTCCATGATGTCGATTTCGCCGTTGTCGGGCCAGCCGTGGTTGCCGTAGGGGTTCTTGTCGGGCAACATCCAGATGGCGGGCCAGGTGCCGCGCCCGCCCGGGATTTTGGCCCGAATCTCGAACCGCCCATACAGCTGGCTGCCGCCCTTGCCGCGCGATACCAGTCGCGCCGACGTGTAGCCGTTGCCGGCCACCAGCGCCTCCTTGCGGGCCTCAATGATGAGGTTGCCGCCCTCGACGCGGGCGTTTTCGCGGCGCTTTTTCGTGTAATACTGCTCCTCCTTGTTGCCCCAGCCGCTGCCGCCCACGTCGTAGGTCCACTTCGTAGAATCGGGCAGGCCGGCGTAGTTGAACTCGTCGCTCCAGGCCAGCTTGCTGAACGTGTAGCGTGGCGGGGCCACGGCCGCTTTCGGAGCGGGCGTAGTACCGTTGAGCAGCAACAGTAAGCCGGATAGCAATGTGGAAATCATGGGGATGAGTCAGGTAAGGGCAGGGCCTGCCGGTCCGACCGCCCTAGGCGGTCTGACCGGTTGTCGTTGTTTATCAGAACGTGCTTCTTTCAACTTGTCAGACCGGAACCTATTGGCCGCCGACCCACTGGGCCGGCGGCCAACGCCCAATCCGGCGGAGCATCTCACCAGAGCCCCGGCCGGAATGAACGGCGGTATCGCGCCGGGCTACTCCTTGTACTTGTAGTAGCGCACGTAGTCCACCAGCATCTGCTGGGGGAAGGTGGTGGTGCCGTCGGGGTTGCCGTCGAAGTCGCCGCCCACGGCCACGTTCAGAATCATGTAAAACGGGTTGTTGAAAGGGTAGGGCGAGGCCTGGGCCTGGGTGGTGGTGAAGTACTTCACGCTGTCCACGTACCACTCGGTTTTGTCCTGCGCCCGGATGATGCTGAAGGTGTGGAAGTCCTGCGAAAAATCGCCGCCGGGCAGGGCATAGGTGGTAGACAGCGGCTGGGGCTTGGTGGCCACGCTGTTGCCGAAGTGCAGCGTGCTCACGTTCACCTGCGGCGTGCTGCCGCGCAGCTCCATGATGTCAATCTCGCCGCAGGCCGGCCAGCTCACCTGGCTGTCATTCGAGCCCAGCATCCAGATGGCCGGCCAGAGGCCCTTGCCCTTGGGCAGCTTGGCGCGGATGTCGAGGCGGCCGAAGGTGAAATCGCGCAGGCCCTTGGTGTTGATGCGGGCCGAGGTGTAAGCGCGGCCGTGGTAGGCCTCGCGCTGGGCCGTAATGACCAGGTTGCCGCTGGTCACGGCCAGGTTGGTGCGCGAGTCGGTGGTGGCCTGGAGCTCGTTGTTGTACCACACGTCTTTTATTTCGGGCACCCATTTCTGGGCGTTCAGCGAGGCACCATCAAACTCATCGCTCCACGCCAGCGTGCGGTAGCTGGCGTAGGGCATGATGGTGGCATTCACGGCCTCCGGAGTTACCGCCGCCGTTTCGACAATGGTCGGGCCGGGCGGGTTCTGAGTGCAGCCGCTGGCGGCCAGTGCCACGGCGGCGAAGCCAAGCGCAAGGCGCGTCGGGGAAAAAGGGAATAGCGTCATGGGAATATCGAAAAGGATAAGAGGAAGACTTATTTTACTCGCATCTTGAAGGTAAAGACCGAGCCCGGTGCGCCCACGGTCCGCAGCACCATCGTGCGGTTGTTGATGGATAGGATGCGGAACGTGCGGTCCGGGCCGGCATCGGTGGCCCCGATGAAGGGCGCGGGGGCCGTGGGCGAGGCGGGCGGGGCCAGCACAAACTGCCCTACACCCGCGCCCACGGCCTGCCCAAACGTGAACGTAGTGCTGACCGAGCGCGGAGCCTGGCAGGAATAGGCCCCCGCCACGAATGTCTCGGCCTTGGCATCATAAATGAAGCTGTGGCTGCTCGTGAATGTGTATTCGTCGTCGGCCTGGCAGTTGGGCAGGCTGCCCAGGGCCCCGCCGGGGAAGTAGGTCGTAGGGTCGGCTTCGGTACCCACCGTGATGGCGTTGGCCACCGTGTTGTCGAGCATCCAGGTGCGCGAGCCGCCGCCTGTGAGGCGACGCTCGGTGAGCACCAGCGGCGGCGGGGTGGGCACCAGCGTTACTTCGGTGATGGTGCCGTTGGGGTTGGTGCCGCGCAGACGCAGCACGGTGGTCGTGGCTTCCACAATGTCGTAGGTTTTATTCACCACCGAATCCGTGAGGCCGATAAAGGACCTGGGGCGTTGCAACACAATCTGGCCCAGGCCATTGGCCGTGGGCCGGAAAATGAAGGCGCTCTTCCCATTCAGGTTCGCGCCGCAGTTGTCGCCGCCGTCGTAGGTATAGTTGAAATACTGGTCAAACTGAAACTGGTCGTCGCCCTGGCAGTCGGGCAGCGGCGCGGCCGACGCGGTGAGCTGCGTAGTGCCATTGGCCGCGAAAGTTTTGATAGCGCCCGGCTGGTCGGAGTACGTCCAGCTGGTGGCATTCGACTTGCCGCAGTCGACGAGGGCCGAATACGCCGCATTGCCGCAGCCGGACGGAATCGTAACATCGACGGGCGCGGTGTTCGTGCCGCCCCGGCCGGCCACCACCAGCTTCACCTGGTAGGTGCGGGGCAGGGTGTAGGTGTGGGTCACATCGCGGCCGGTGGCCAGGGGCGAGCCATCGCCGAAATCCCACTGGTACAGGAAACCGTCGGCGCTGGTGTTGGTGAAGGTGGCCACCACCGGGTACACGGTCGTGTTCAGGGCCACGGTGAAGCCAGCGGTGGGCACGGGGCCTTCCAGCTCCCCTACCTCTTTTTTGCGGCACGAGCCCAACGCCACGGCCCCCAGGGCCAGCAGCAACACAGATTGACGGAAAGAACTACGCATGAGAACGGAGGATAGCAGGGGTGGGAATGGACCAGGGCGCTTAGTAACCATCGTTTTGCGTCAGGTTGGGGTTGGCGTCGCGCTCCGACTGCGGGATGGGCAGCACGATGTTGAAAGGCTTGATGCCCTTGCTGATAAGGTGCGCGTTGTTGAGCAGCTTGTTGGTGCGCTTGAGGTCGAACCACCGGTCGTTTTCGAAAGCCAGCTCGTAGCGGCGCTCGCGCAGCACGGCCGCGTCGAAGTCGTTGGTGTTGTTGCTGTTCAGGTCGTGGGGCTGGGGCGAGGCACTGGTGATGTCTTCGCCAAAAGCCCGGCGGCGCACGATGTTGAGGTACTTGTAGCCATCGGTAGTAGCGCCCAGGCCTTCGGCGGCAATGAGGTACACCTCAGCCAGGCGCAGCACCGAAATATTCAGCGGCGAGTCCCAGACGTTGGTCACGGTTTTGGGCACCAGCCACTTGCGCACGTTGTAGCCGTTGGGCGAGCCCGCCAGCGCGGCGGGTTGCGAAGGGTAGGTGCTGCCCGCCGGATACGGGTCGCCGGGCTTGAAGATGGTGACGGCCTGGCGGCGGTCGCCGGCCTCGTAGCCGTCCACGAAGTTGGGCTCTGGGATGTTGAATCCGTAGCCGCCCTGCGGAGCCAGGCCCTGCCCGCGCGGGGCAAAAAACTCGTTGCCCACGAAGCCCAGATGGTTGAAATCGTAGGATTGCGAGGGGTCGTACACAAACTGCACGTCGAAGAGCGACTCCTTGCCGTTCTCGTTTTCCAGCTTGAAGTTGTCGCCATAGTTGGTCCACAGGCTGTGCGGGCCGGTCGTGATGATGAGCTGGGCTAGGCGGGCGGCTTCGGCCTTGTTGCCCAGCGTGAGGTACACTTTGGCCAGCAGGCCCATGGCGGCCCACTTGGTGGCGCGGCCCAGGTCGGCCCCGCTGTAGCTGCCCAGCAGGCTGGTGCTGGCGGCTTGCAGGTCGCTGATAATCTGCTCGTAGACCTTGGCGGCCGGCGTGCGCGGAATGGCGGCATCGGCCGGGCTGGCGGGCGGCGTGGTCAGCAAGGGCACATCGCCAAAGCAGCGCACGAGGTCGAAATAATACTTGGCCCGCAGAAACTGCGCTTCGCCCAGGCAGCGTGTCCGGATGGCCGGGCTCATGCTGGTGATGGCGGGCACCTTTTGCAGCACCAGGTTGGCCGTGCCAATGCCCACGTAGCAGCCGGACCACAGGGCTCCGGTCATGGGGTTGCTGCTGGGAATGTTGAACTGGTCGAGCTGAATTTCCTCGGCCCCGTCGCCGCCGCCGCCGCCGCCGGTGTTCGAGTTGTCCGACATGATGTCGCCGATGCCCCACAGCGAGTAGTTGTACTGGCCCTTGCGGCTCAGCTGCGAGTACACCGCGTTGGTGGCCAGGATGGCATCCGTCTCGGTTTTATAAAAATTCTGGGTCGTGAGTTGGTCGCGGGGAGCCTCGTCGAGGAATTTTTCGCCGCAGCCCGTGGTGGTCAGCAGGCCCAGGCTCAGCAGAAAGCTCACGGCGGCGGTTTTGGGGAGGAAGTTCATCTGGTGGGAGAGATAAAGGCGACTGGTTGGGAAAAGGCGGCCGGACTATCAAAAGCCAATGTTCACACCCGCCAGGTACACCCGCGACTGCGGATACACGCCGAAGTCGATGCCCCGGCCGCCGAGCTCCGGGTCAAAGCCCGTGTATTTGGTGAGGGTCAGCAGGTTCTGGCCGGTCACGTACACGCGCAGGCTTTGGGCGGCCACGCGCTGGGTGAGGGATTTGGGTAGGTTGTAGCCCACGGTCAGGGTTTTGACGCGCAGGTAGGAGCCGTCTTCGAGGAAGTAGCTGCTCACGCGCAGGTTCTGGTTGGGGTCGCCGGCAATGGCGCGGGGCACGTCGGTGCTGGTGCCGGGGCCGGTCCAGCGGCCCAGCACGCGGGTGCTGCTGTTGCCGTTGCTATACAGGCCGCCTTCGGTGTACACGCGGTTCAGGTTGTACACGTCGTTGCCCTGCGAGCCCTGCACGAACACGTTGAGGTCCAGCCCATGCCAGCTCACCGTGTTGTTCAGGCCGTAGGTGAAGGTCGGGTTGGGGTTGCCGATGAAGGTGCGGTCGGCGTCCGTGATTTTTCCGTCACCGTTCAGGTCCTTGAAGCGGATATCGCCGGGGCCGGTGCTTTTGCCGGGGTCGGGGTTCACGGTCTGGGTGGCGTGGTTCTTCACGTCTTCCGTCGTCTGAAACAGGCCGTCGGCCACATAGCCGTAAAACGCGCCGAAGGCCTGGCCCTTGTCGTAGCGCACCAGGGCCGTGCCGTTGCGGTTGACGGTGCCATTGAAGGCCGTGCCGCCCGTGCCCAGGTCCTCCACCTGGTTTTTGTAGGCCGAGAATACCGCCGAAGTCGTCCAGGTCAGGCCGCCGTCGCCGCCCACCAGGTTGCGGGTCGAGAGCGAAACGTCGATGCCCCGGTTGTAGGACACCAGCGAGTTGGTGGGCACGGCCTCGTAGGTACCCGTCACGAGGTAGGCCGGCACGTTGTTTATCAGGTTGGGCGAGCGGCGGTTATACACATCCACCGAGGCCTCGATGCGGTTGCCGAACAGGCCTACATCCACCCCAATGTTGGTTTGCACGTTGTCTTCCCAGCGCAGCTGCGTGTTCTGAGCGCGGGTAGGGGCTGCGCCCGAGTTGATGGTCTGCGTGCCCGTGGCCACGTTGGTCGGCCCAAACGGGTAGGTGATGCCCGTGTTGATGGTCGCCAGGTAGGCAAACTGCCCGGCGTTCAGGGGGTTGCCCACGCGGCCGTAGCCCGCTCGCAGCTTCAGGTTGCTGATGACGGTAATGTTCTTGATGAACGCCTCTTCCGACAAACGCCAGCCCACCGAAGCGCCCGGGAAGAAGCCGAATTTGTAGCCCGTGGCAAACGCCGAAGTGCCATCGTAGCGCACCGTGGCCGAGAAAATGTACTTGCCGGCAAAGTCGTAGTTCACCCGGCCGAAGTAGCTGGCCAGGCGGGTCTGGCTGCTGGTGCCGCTGTTGGTCTGGTTGGTCTGGGGGCCGTTGTTGAGCTGTTGCAGGTCGTTGCTGAGGTAGCCAATGCGGTTCGCACTCACCGAGTTGAAGTTGAACTCCTGGGCCGATTGCCCCAGCAGGACCGTCACCTGATGCTTTTCGGCAAACAGCCGGTCATACGTCAGCGTGTTCTCGATGAGGTAGCCGGGGTTGTAGTTGGAAAACGAGCTCGCGCCGGCTGTGCCCGTGCCGTTGCGCGGCGAGTTCGGCCCCAGCGAGGGCGTGAAGCTGCTGCCGTTGTCAAAAATCAAATCCACGCCCACGTTGGTGCGGAAACGCAGGTTCTTCAGCGGCTCCACTTCGGCAAACACCGTGGAAAGCACCCGGTTGCGGCTGAATTTCTTGTTCTCAATCAGCGATTGCAGCACCGGGTTGGGCTCCACGTAGTTGTCGGCCTTAGTGGCCTCGTACCAGGTGCCATCGGGCCGGTACACCGGCAGCACCGGCGGGGCCTGCAACACGTTGTTCAACACCCCAAACTCGTCGTTGCCGGTGTTGAGCTGCCGGTCGCTCAGGTGCGTTACCGACAGGCTGTTGCCAATCTTCACGCGCTTGCTGAGCTGAATGTCGCCATTGGCGCGCAGCGTAAACCGCTCAAAATTAGAGCCGTTCAGCGTGCCGTCCTGCTGGAAATAGCCGCCCGAAACCGCGTACCGCGCCTTCTCGCTGCCGCCCGCCGCGCTCAGGTTGTAGCTCTGAATCACGGCTGTGGGCCGGAAAACCGCCTTCTGCCAATCCGTGCCCGCGCCCAATGATTTCGGGTCGCGCAGCTTTTCCTGAATTGGAGAAGAGCCCTGAGCCAGAATGCTTTCGTTGTTGATAACCGCGTACTGCTCCGCATTCAGCAAGTCGAGCTTGCGCCACACCTGCTGCACGCCCCGGTAGCCATCTAGGTTAATGCTGGACGTGCCCGCCTTGCCGCGCTTCGTGGTGATGATGACCACGCCGTTGGCTGCCCGCAAGCCATAGATGGCCGTGGCCGACGCATCTTTCAGCACGTCAATCGTCTCAATATCATTAGGGTTGATGGCGTTCAACTGGTTTTCCACGCTTTTACCCTCCGCATCCGACGACGGCAGCGGAAAGCCATCCACCACGTACAACGGCGAGTTGTTGCCCGCCGACGTGATGCCGCGCACCCGCACCGCCGTGCCGCCCGCCCCGCCCGGTGCGCCTGAGTTTTGCGTCACGGTCACGCCCGCCGCACGGCCTTGCAGCGCCTGCGTGGGGTCGGCCACCGGCTGCGTGGCAATGTCGTGCCCCGAAACCGAGGAAATCGCGCTGGAAACGCTGCCCCGGTCCTGGGTGCCGTAGCCCACTACCACTACTTCGTTCAGCTTCTGCGCATCTTCGCGCAGAGTGATGTTTACGGGCGTGCCACTGGCCACGACAGCTGTTTGGGTCGTGAAACCTACAAAGCTGAATACCAACGTGCTGCCTTCGGGCGCGGTGAGCGAAAAAGTGCCGTCAAGCGAGGTAGAAGTGCCGATGGCGGTGCCGCGCACCAGCACGGTTACGCCGGGCACGCCGGTCCCATCGGCACCGGTCACGCGCCCGGTCACGGGCACATCGGCGGCCGGGCGCACCAGCGGGTGGGTGGCTGCCACAGCCGGCGCACCGGCGGCCAGTACCGGCAGCCCGCAGGCCAGCAATACAGTAGTGCGCCGCAGCAGCGCAATCAGGTAAAATTTTCGCTTCATGGTGGGAGTTTTAAAAAGCGGTAAGCGAAGGAGTTGGCTGCCCGAAAGCAGCCGGTAAGTTGGTGAAATGGTTAGTGCGGCGCAGCCGCCGTAGCGATGCCGGGGCGCGATTGGTCAAGCGCCGGGCGCACGGCCCCGGTGGCTTTGCCGGCGGCCGGGGACGTGCTGGCCACCGGCCCCGCTACGTAGCGGAACCGCGCCATCTGGGAGCCCACGCGCAGGGTATACCAGCCGGTTTCCAGCTGCGGGTGGCCCTGGCCGTCGGGGTAGCTCAGGTCGCGTAGCGGCTCAATGTCGAAGGTCAGCTGCTGGCTTTGGCCAGCGGGAAAGGCTTGTTTTTCAAAGTGCTTCAGCATCCGTACCGGGCGGGCCACGCGGCCAATCTCATCGGTGAGGAACCAGAGCACGGCTTCCTGGCCGGCGCGGGAGCCGGTGTTGGCCACGCGCACCGTGGCGCGTAGCCGGGCGGCCGGCCCGGTCAGCACCGAGTCGCTCAGCACCAGCCCGGAATAGGCGTAAGTGGTGTAGCTCAGTCCCTCACCAAACTCCGTCAGCATCGAGCTTTTGTACTTAGCCCCGTGCGGTTCATATCCTGCGCCGAAGTCGCTCAAATCGAGACTGTTCTCGTTGTTGTCGTGGTGGTAGTTGGTGATGTGGCCAGCAAACTGTGGGTAGGTAAACGGAAGCTTGCCGCTCGGATTGGTCTTGCCGCTGATGATTTCGGCCAGCGCCGTACCCCCGCCGTAGCCTGGCAGCCCCGCCCATATAATGGCTGATGAACCCTCGGCCACGCTCCGGATAATGTTTGGCCGCCCACCAATTATGATGAGCACCGTAGGCTTGCCGCTGGCCTGCACCGCCTGAGCCAGCTGTTGTTGGTCGGCGGGCAGGGTCAGGTCCGAGGTGTTGCCCAGGCCTTCAGTGTAAGGCCGCTCGCCCAGGGCCAACACCACGGCATCTGCCTGCTTGGCGGCAGCAGATATACTGGCCAGTAGCATTTTGCCGGTAGCATCGCGGTAGGGCAGCATCTCAATTTTAGTCTGCGGATATTCGCGGTGCAAAGCCTCCAGCAGCGTGGGCACGTCTTTCGGATAGGCGTCTTCGGTACGGCCCTGCCAGGCCAGGGTCCAGCCGCCGCAGAGGTTGGCGCGGGAGTCGGCCGAGGGGCCAACGACCAGCAGCCGCTTCACGCGGGCCGGGGCCAATGGCAACGCATTGCGCTCATTTTTAAGTAATACCACGCCTTCGCGGGCGGCGGCCACGGCCTGCGCCCGCAGGGCCGGGTCGCCGATGCGGCTGAGGCGGTCGGCGCGGGGCATAGGGTTTTCAAACAGGCCGATTTCGTCCTTCATCTGCAAAATCCGGCCGGCCGAAAGGTCGATGCGGGCCTGCGTCAGGCGGCCTTCCTGCACCAGCTCTTTCACGATGCGGCAGAAATCGGTAGTGTAGGGCGTCATGGCCATGTCCACGCCCGCGTCAATGGCCATCCAGGTGGCTTCCTTCTCGTTGGGGGCCACTTTCTGCACGCGCACCAGCCGGTTGATGTCCTCCCAATCGGTCACGGCCACGCCTTTGAAACCCATCTGGCGGCGCAGCAAATCGGTGAGAATGGCCTTGGACGCGTGGACCGGTTCGCCGTTAATTTCGCCCGAGTTAATCATAATGGATTTCAGGCCGGAATCGATTGCGGCCTGGAACGAAGGCCGGAAGAACTCCTGGAGGCGCTGGTCGGGAATGAGGGCGTTGGTACGGTCCCAGCCGTTACGCGGGTCGGAGTAGCCCAGAAAGTGCTTGCCGCAGGCGGCAACTTTGTAGGGCGCAATCTCGGTATTGTTCTGAAGCTCAACGGTAAACGCCGTGCCAAGCGTGGCCGCCACCAGCGGGTCTTCGCCAAAGGTTTCGTAGAAGCGCGGCCAGTAGGTGTTCAGGCCTAAATCCAGCACTGGGGCGAAAACCCAGTGGTGGCCCAGGTCCGCCGATTCGAGGATAGTGGCGCGGGCCGCCTGCCGGGCCAGAGCCGGGTTGAAGCTGGCTCCCAGGTTGATATTGTGTGGGAAAATGGCGGTACCGCCCACGTAGCTGGCCCCGTGCATGTGGTCGATGCCATAAATCATGGGGATGTGCAGCCGCGACTCGCGCAGGGCAATGCGTTGCAGCGCGGCCGAGTAGCGCAGCCATTGCCCGGCCGGCACCGCCTCCCCATTGATGAAGGAGCCAATATGAAAATCCCGGATTAAGCCCGCTGCTTTGGCCGAGTCTAGGGATACATCGCCGTTGGTGCCAGTATGATTTATTGCCGAAATATTCAGCTGGGTCATCTGGCCGATTTTCTCCTCCAGTGTCATCTGCGCCAGCAGCTGCTGCACGCGGGGACTGAAGGTGGGCGGTGGGATTTCCGCTGCGGTGGATTCAGCCGGTACCGCAGTGGTAGCCATTGGTACGGCCCCGCGCTGGCAGGCGGCTACCAGCGGCACCATTAGTAGTAAACTCCGCCATATCGAAGACAGAGGCAGCGCCACCAATACCGAGGACCGGCCGGAGAGTAAAGGAGTGTGAAACAGAGAGGAGAGTGAAACCATCTGGATTGTTCAGTTATCCAAATGTAAGGAATTGTGTTTGGCAAATTCAACTGAAAAATGCCTGTAAACGCTCCATTTGGCCGTTTCCTCCATTGGTGTCGGCAGGGCTTATACGCTTGCTGCACACGCACTCTTTTCGTATTCCCGCTTAAAATAAGTAGCCAAAGCGTTTTCGAATTTTCCGCCTCAGGCTAAAAAACAATGAAAAGAAGCGGCGTGAAACGAAAAAAAACACGCATCATCTATCTCTTCCTAGCTACTGGGCGGAAAAGCTATCCATTATGTCATTAAGCGGGCAAATCTGTCGCTGGATCCGGCACAAACGTTACCGGAATATTTTGAGGCTCATCGCTCGGTTTCAGCGGCCTCGTTCTCTTCTATTTCGGCTTCGGCCGAAGCATCCAGTAACACATGGGTCCAGGGTTCGCCGTCTTCGTAGTCGGGAGCCTGGCGGCGACGCTGCAACGCCTGCAATACCTTTTGGGCGAAGGCCCAGCTGGTGGCCTGGCGCAGGTCCAGAATGCGGGCCAGTTCGGAGGGCGAACAATTGCCTTTGTGTGCGTGTAACAGGAACACGGCGTATAGCGCCTTAACAATTGAGAACTTGCACTTTTGCAAGAGGGTGGCTGCCGTGGCCGACTCCACGTAACGGCAGCGCGTGCAACGCCGTGCGTAGGGCTCGCGGGCTTCACAGCTTTTTTCGTGGCCGCACTTGCGGCAGTGATAATTGCCGTGGCCCCACTTCAGGTCGGCGAGGTAGCGCAGGCAGGCATCTTTGTCGGGGTATATCTGGCTGAACTCGCCAAAGTCGACTTCCTTCGACTCGATGCGGGCTGCCTTCTCGGCGTGGAGGTCGCGGCTGAGGTCGCCGTTGAGCTTTTCGATGGCGGCCGATTGCAGGGCTAGCAGGCCGTTGGCTTGCAATAGGTCGTGGTTTTGGGCGGCCACGGTTTCGTTTTGCTGGCGAAGCTCGGTGGTGCGCAGGGCTACCAGGCCTTCCAATTCAGTGTTGAGCTGGTCTTTAAGCGCTTGGTTTTCGCGCATTTGCTCCACGAGGCGGTCCTGGGCCTGATGCTTTTTGCGGAGCTGCTTGAGCAGGCGGTTTTGGGTGAGCAGGGTCGTGTCCATCAGGCCCTTAAGCTTTTCGCCCAGCGCGTAGCTCAGAATCACGACCTCCACCACAAACGCTGCGTTGAGGCTGTACACTGTGTACACGTTGCTGTAGAAGTCGATGCCCAGCTTGCGCATGATGAGAAACGTGAGGCTGGTAGCCACCAGCGCTTGGGCCAGCAGCAGGTAGCGGGCGGGCCGCAACCCACTGCGATAGGCCTGAAAAGCAGCGTAGTACAGTAACCCATAAGGCAGCAGATACAGCCAGAAGCTGAACCCCGAATGCACCACGGCCGCATCGAGCACCAGCAACGCCGTACTGCTGCCCACCACCCACATCCCCGCCCGGTGCAGGGCCGGCAGGCGCGAAGCCGTGTCCAGAAAGCCGCTGGCGTAGGTGGCAAACGTGAGCAGCAGCAGCACCGGGGCCAGCGCGCCCACGAAGTGGTTCAGGTCGGGCCAGGCCGACCACAGGTACTGAAAGCCCAGGCCGTCCTCCGTGAGAAACAACAGCGCCCCGCTTACCACGTACAGCACGTAGTAGAGGTAGGTGCGCTCCTTGAGGAAGAAGAAGAGAATCAGGTTGTAGAGCACCATGATGAACAGGATGCCGTAGAAAATGCCCAGCAGCCAGTATTGCAGCGACAGTTCCGGGATGAGGCCCGCGCCACTGTGCAGCATGGCCCGGAAGCTGGTGCGCGTGTCGGAGTGCAGGCGCAGGTAGTAGGTGGCGGTTTCACCGGGCCGGGGCGGCAGGTCGAACAGGAAGTTTTTGTAAGGATGCGGGCGCGTGGCGAAGGAGTAGCTGGCCCCGGTCGCCACGCTGTCGTAAGCCGTGGTTGAGCCGGGGCGCGGACTGAAAAACACCGCCTGCCCGATGTGCGAATCGTACAGCTCCAGGTACCAGGCGGTGTTCTCTGTGGCCGCGTGGCGCACCGTGATGCGCAGCCAGTAAATGCTACGCGGATGCTGGATGTTGGGCGGGTGGCCGGAGCCGCGCAGTACTACAAAGCGGCGGCTCCAGGCTGGCGACTGCACCTCGGCCAACTGGAGCCGGCCCGTGGGGTCTTCCAGCATGCTGTAGTAATTCTCCTCCAGGTACAGAGCCGGGTGGGACGGGCCCACGGCCAGCGTGTCTTCAGGCTGGGCGGCGTGGGTGGGCGCGGCCAGTAGCACCAGCAGCAGCCCAAGCAGCCAGGGCCACGCCCGGCGGCCCCAATCGCCGCCAGTGCGTTGAATCATTCCCGCTCCTCGTTTTCCGTGCTCGTGCAATTGAGTGAGTAACCACATACAGCCCCTAAAATACGAAAGTCCGCCCGGCAAAATAGCTGGGCGGACTTTCATCGGGGTTGCGCCGACATTAGAGGCGGAACTGCGCACTGAATTTCACGCCGAAGTTATGCGTGTCGGGCACATCGCGGTAGGTGAGGCGATGGATGAAATCGACCCGCAAAAACTTGAAAATATTCTCAATGCCGTATCCGGCTTCCACGTAGGGCTGCGAAATGGTGCCGGGCAGGTCCGACGAGTTGTTATTGGCCCGGCGGGCGCGCTCCGAGAGGGCACCGTAGAGCACGTTGGCCGTGCCCACCAGCCGCCAGTTGAGCGTGCGGATACCGGGGATGGCATTCAGTAACAGGCCTTCGAAGTGCTGGTCGAGGCGCAACGAGGCCGAACGGTCGGTGACGAACTCAAAGTAGTTCATCAGGTTGAAGGCGTTGGCGTTGTAGAACGGGGTTTGGTTGCCGAGGGGCGTTTTGAGGATAAAGTAGGGCAGGGCCGTCGGAATATAGTTGCCTTCCACCCGGTAGTTGAGCCGTCCAAAGTAGCCTACCGACACACTGTGCGATACCGACAGGTTGAACTTGTGGTACATGAAGTCGCCCTTCGTCCAGTCGATGGCACCAAGCGTGTAGCGCAAGCCAAACACGGGCAGGCGCTTCAGGCCCACGGCACGGCGGCGGTTCTCGCTCTGCACCAGGGTTTCGTCGGGCGCATAGCGCGATTCCATTACCAACTCGCTTAGGTGCAGGATGTTGGATGAGGGCGCATCTACCGGTGGGGGACCACCAAGGGGGGGCTTGCCCGAATTAAGGTGCAGGTCAAACAGTGGCTCCAGGTTCTGGTAGCGCGCCGTCAGGGTTTCGGTGAAGCCATGAAACAGGTCGCGCTGCACGCTGAGGGAGGCCAGGTCGCGCATCACGGGGCGGCCTTGGCGGAAACGGCCCCAGCGTGAGGCTGCCGAAAACAGGCTGTTGTTGTCGAGGAAATCGTTGTCGAGAAGGGCCGTCTGCTCCACATCGTGCTTAAACTCGGCCGAGAATACCGTCCAGTGGCGGCGCTCGGCGATGTAGCTCTCGCGGATGCCGTACTTGAAACGGCCGTCTTGGGTGCCATAGGCCACGTATACCTGGGTCAGCCAGTCGCGGCTGATGAGCGGCGTGGTCCGGAAGCCAAAGCGGATGCGGTCGCCCTCGAAGTCATTGTGGGCGTAGATGGTCGAAATCGGGCCAAAATCGAGCTTGCCTACGCGCTTGTAGCCGTTCACGAATAGGTCGACCCAGTCGAGCAGGTTGCGCACCGAAGGCAGCGCCTTGGCCGAGTCGAGCACGGCAAATACCTGGCGTTCGCTCAGGCTCAGGGTATCGGGGCGGTGCGCGTCGAAATAACCACCGGCTCCGCCCTGGGGCAGCCCGGCCAGCAGGCCGCCGACGGGGCTTTCACCCGCTGGCTCCATCAGCGACGACACGATGGGCTGGTCGTAGAAGCCGGATTCGTCGTGCAGCTTATTGCGCACGAAGTTGCTGCTCACGGTGGTGTAGCGGATGAGCATGGCCGCCTGCTTGGCCGAAGGCCGCACGCTAATGAGCAGCTTGGTGCGCGTGGGTAGGCCGGGGCCGTCGGTGGGCGGGGTCAGCTCCTGGGCTACGCGCAGGTCGTTCACGAAGTTGATGTTGGCCTCGGGGCTGGCCACCAGGTCGAGGCGGCGCAGGGCGTAGCCTTCGGCCGTAATCCAAATGGTGCCCTTGAAGGCCAGGTCGTGGCTGCGCTTGGGCGTAACGGCAATTCGATAGCAGAAATCCTTGCCCACAAACACCGAATCCTGCAATTCGTAGTCGTAGGTGCCGCGCCCACCCTCGGCAATGGGCGAGATGAAGTCCTTTCCCAGCACGTTCTGCCAGTTGGGGTAAAAGTCGAAGTTCTGAAAGTTGGAGCCTAGCATCTGCGAGAGCACCGAGCCCTCGCGCGGACCTACGCCACGCATTTGCTTGTGCAGCAGGTCTTCGCGCCGGCGCAGCGGCGCATTGCGCTGGTACACCCGCGAGCCCACCTCGGAGGCAAATACGGGCAGTGGCGCGTCGGGGTCGCCTACGGCGACGGCTCCCTGGCGCACGGCCAGCGCCCGGATATCGCGGATGGCCTTGCGCTTGTTGAGGGAGGCCGGCAGGTCAATCAGGCTGGTTTCGATACGGTTGTACGAGTCGTACTCAGCGGCCTTCAGGGCGGTGCGCTCGTTTTCGGGCTTGTGGCGCTGCACTTCGCGCAGGATGCGGAAGGCAGGGTTTTCGGGCTGACGCGAGCTTACGAATACTTCGCCGAGGGTCACGCCGCCCGTTTTCATCCGGAACAGTACCGATTGCACGGCCGCGTTGCTGAGCCGGCGGCGCTGGGTGGCAAAGCCCATGGCCGACACCGCGAGGGAATCGGGTGAGCCCGTGACGGCGAGCTTGAATTTCCCATCGGCATCGGCCGTCACGCCGAAACTGGTGCGTGGTACGAAGATGGATGCGAACGGTACCGGCTCACCGTTAGTCGCTTCCACTACCTGGCCGCTGATTACGATACGCTGGGCGGCGGCTGGTAGTGCCAAGAGGCACACCAGGAGCAGCGGAGCAAGAAATTTCATACGAAGTATAGAAGAGCCAAATTGCCAAGACCGTAAGTAGTCCGGCAATTTACGCAAAGCGTAAGCGGCTCCCAACTAGTTCCGTGCCGAAAACAGGAAAATTTCTGGTGAAAGATTAAACCTGCCAGACGAATAGCGGTCGGGGCTCTGCCAATGGATTTAGGGCGTGGTGAGCGTGCCCTTACCTGGCATTATTAAAATGGCACACGGATGGCCAAGACCTGGGATTTAATCCGCTCAATCATCGGGGCCAGAGGGAGTGGGCGCGCTCAACCAGATTTCGGAATGGTTGGGCACGACAATACTCGTCCCAAAATCGAGTAACAGGCCGCGCTCCGGGACTGCTCCCCGGGTGATTTCTTCCACGGTGGCCGTGCCTGGATGGCGCGTGCCATTGGGCAAAACCGCTTCTACTGCTACGGCCGCGTGCAATTCGTAGGCCGTGAGGTGCGGGGTAGGGCCATCGGGCAGCGCCAGCAGGCCCAGGCCCGGCAGGGGCCAGATGGCGGCTACGCGCAGGAGCAGGGCGGGGGTTGAAACAGGCATTGTCCGCACTTACGGCGTTGGGCTCACGGGGACTATATGATTGGCGGCGATTCCGGCCGATGATTCCGGCGTACTGGCCGGGGCCGTGCTCTGGGCAGTGGCCCGAGGTAGTTGGCCGCATTCGAGATAACAAAGACGGTGGATACAAAGCCCGCAATTTTTTCCAGCAGCAGCAGCACCTGCGTGGGGCCGCCCGCCGCCGTCACGGTACTACCCGAGTTGCTGATGAGCGTACCCACGCTATGATAGAATAGCTGCCCGAAGATTTCCAGTTCCGAACCCGGCCTCAGACCAGCGAAGGCGTGCCCATTTACCCGGTAGAGGCAGTAGAAATCGAGGGAAAAAGACAGTGCAATCATGCCCAGGTTGAGCGACACGAGCAGCAGGAACTGCTTAAACGTTTCGCGCAACGCCGCCAGCGCCCGGAAATTATGGAGCAGGAAGTAGCCGGTTTTGCCGGCCGCCGCCGCCAGCAGCAGGCCCGTAATCACGTCGGGCGGCAAGCCTTCGTGCTTGTCGAGCAGGTAGAGGGCCAGGCCCAGCAAGAGCAGCAGCCCGTGCTGCCACAGCAGGCGGCGGAGTTGGTGGTTGAGCGGTTGGTGCTTCATGGCCGGCAAGAATGCAGCCCCGGCGTGAAGACCGGATGATGGCGGAGTATAGCGCTGGCCAGCGCTATACTTCTACCTTCAGCGTTGCGGGCGCACTGGTTATCTCAAACAGCTCGCCGTGCGGCACAATGGTGATTTGACCGTATTCCTGCAGCAGCATTTTGTAGGCTTCGGATACGGGCCGGGGCTTGCGGTCAAGGTCGAAGAGGCCGCAGGGATTCACGGTGCCCACCTTGCGCTCCAGGCCCTTGTCCCAGTCAATCTGGTCGATGAGGGAATACCAGGTGAAGCCGAGGACGGGTACGCCTTCTTTCCTCATCCTCAGAATGTTGACCCATTGCTTCCAAAGCCAGGTGGAGGCCTCTTTGTCGCCGAGGGTGTTGGTTTCGGTGTGCATTACCGGTTTTTTGTAGCGCTGGTAGTAATCGTGGGTGATGTTGTACCAGCCCAGCACGTCCATGCTGGTCACGATTTGACCGTTCGGTAGCATGATTTTCTCGTTGCGGCCGTAGTAGTCGTTGCCCATTACCTGGTAGCCGGGTGGCTCGCCGGCCATGAACCAGTCGTATTCCCGCCGGGTCATGCCGTTGTCGTATAGGTAGTTTACCACGTCGCCCTCGGGGTGATGACCGTAGAGCAAATCGAGGGAGGCAAAGCGCATCTTGTTCTGCATCTGTACCTCCACCGTGTGCTCGGCGCGCAGTTCGTGGGTGAACTCGGCCGACTCGCTCTGCACGATGATGCAGTCGGGCCGGTGCTTGGCAATCTTCTGGGTGCCCATGATGCTGGCGGCCACCAGGTGTTTCAGGGCCGTTACGAAAGCCTTGTCCGACTTCAGCTGCTCATTCCAAATGCCGTCCTTGGCGCTCATTTTGGCCGTCACGTAAATCTCATTCACTGGCGTATAGAAACGCACCCAGGGATAGCGCTTGGCAACTTCTTCGCAATAAGCCGCAAAGTGTACCGGCAATTCGGGGTTCTGGAAATTGCCAATGAAATCGGGTACGCCGAAGTGCATCAAATCCAGAATCGGGGTGATTTCCAGCCGCTGCATCTCGGCCATGGCTAAGTCGGCAAATTCCCAGTCGTATTTGTCGGGGCTGAGCTGGATTTTGTAGTAGGGCAGGCCGTAGCGTAGCACCTTCAGGCCCATTTCCTTCACCAGCGCCAGGTCTTCCTTGTAGCGGTTGTAGTGGTCACACTCGGCCAACAAATCACGGCGGGTTTTGCCGTTGTCAATGGTCGGGTAGCTGCACTCGATGCCGGTGGCAAACATGAAGTTGTTGGGCAGGCCCGTGGGCAGGCCGTTGCCGTTATGCCCGGTTGCCCCGCCGAACTGGTCGCCCTCGTAGTTGCCGTCGCCGAAATGCTCGTTGATTTCTGTGAGAAAAGACTTCATAAGTTGGTTTGATTTCGGATTTAAACCCTTATGCAGAGCGCAGCGAAGCATCTTGCCAGAAGGAGTAATGTAATCGTTGTATCCGCATTAATTAGTGACTGCGAGCAAGATGCTGCGCTGCGCTCTGCACGACAGTTCACGCCCTTCACTGCTACTTCAGGCTCTCCAGAAACTTATCGGCCGTGCGCAGGCTCAGGGCCATAATGGTCAGGGCCGGGTTCACGCTCAGGGCGCTGGGGAAGGTCGAGTTATCCGAAATGTATAGGTTGGGCACGTCGAAGGCGCGGCCGTTTGCATCCACCACCGCGTCGTCGCCGCTCCGGCCCATCCGGGCCGTGCCGATGACGTGCGCGTAGCGCTGAAACGACCAGATATCGGTAGCGCCGGCCGCCTCCCAGATGCCGCGCATGATTTTCTCGGCGTGGGCGTTCATGCGCTGCTCGTTTTCCTGGGCCGTGAAGTGCAGGCGCGGCTTGGGTAGGCCGCGGGCGTCTTTTTCCTCAGCCAGCTCCATAAAGTTGTCGTCGTGCGGCAGGCAGTCGCCTAGGATATTGATGCCGGCAATGTGATTGAAGTTGCGCATGTAGTCGCGCAGGGGCTGGCCCCACATTTTGCGGCCCCGCGCCACCTGCCCGGCAAATGTTACGGGCATCACCCCGATGCTTTGCAGCAGGTAGCCGCCGATGAAATCGGCCCCGGCCGGCCGGTGGGTGTCCTGCGAAATCAGCCCGCCGGGAATGCCCTTGTTGGGCCGAACTTCATCGGCAAATGTGCCCCAGACCTGTAGGCCGGGGTGGGCCATCAGGTTGCGGCCGACTTGTCCGCTGGTTAGGGCCAGCTCGTTCAGCAGCAGCAGACGCGGGGTTTCCACCGAGCCGCCGCAGAGGAAGAGGTGGCGGCAGCGCTGGCGCTTCTGCTCGCCGTTTTGGGTGTACACCACGCCGGTGACGTAGCCCCGGGCATCACGCTCAATCTCGGTCACGAAACTGTTGGGCCTGATATCCGCGCCGTGCTTGACCGCTAGCGGAATAAAGGTCACGTCCATGCTCGACTTGGCCCCGTTGGAGCAACCGGCCTGGCAGAAGCCCCGGTTGGTGCAGGCCTCGCGCCAGCCCACGCCTTCCTGGTAGTAGCGCGCCGAAAGGGCCGCATTGGCAGCCGGCGAGGTCTTGATTCCCAGCTTCTCCGCGCCGCGCACCATGAGCTGGGCGGCGCTGTTCAACGGCAGCGGGGCTAGCGGGTAGCCCTGGCTGCGGGCGGGTCCCCAAGGGTAAGGCGTGGGGCCGGAAACGCCGATAAATCGTTCAACTTCATTGTAGTAGGGCTCCAGCTCCTCATAGCTCACCGGCCAGTCCTCGCCCTGCCCGAAATCCCGCCGGATGTGCAGGTCGTCGGGCAGCGGGCGCGGGGTGTAGGCCGTGTAGTGCAGCGTGGAGCCGCCTACGCCGGTGCCGGAATTATTCTTGCCCATCGCCAGCGGGTCACCGCCCGCAGCCAGCCGCTCATCGTTCCAGAATAGGAAATCCTGGGCTTTTTCGTCGGTGGCGAAGTCGGTTTCAGGGTTGTGCCAGGGGCCGGCTTCCAGGGCCACCACTTTCAGGCCGGCTTGGGCCAGGCGGGCCAGCAGGGGCGCGCCGCCCGCGCCCAGCCCAATCACCACGCAGTCGACTTCGTCGGCTTCGGGCTCGATGGCTTGCGGTTGTTCTTTCGGGGTATCGGTGATTACGGGGGCAGCGGCGGGCTCGTCGGCCAACAGCGCCCGCAGCAGCGGGTCCTGTATTTCGGGCTTGACGGGGTTGAGGACGCCTTCTTCGAGAACTTCTTCGTCGGGCATTTTTGCAGTCGATAAATGAGTGAATGGGGGGATGAGTGAATGAAGCTGACGGGGAAAGAGTGCTGATAGTAGCGTCATTCACTCATCCCCCCGTTCACTCATTTACTCATTGTCACCTCCCGGTCTTCTTTTTCATTGAGGCCGATTTTCGTCCAGGCCGGCAAGTCGGCCATGCCTACGTAGCCGATTTCCTCTTGGGCCAGCGGGTGGGCGTAGTAGGTTTCAGTGAGCTCAGCCAGCATTTCTTCGAAAAAGCGGCCGGCGTCCAGCGTTTCCCAGGCGGTGCCGGGCGGGGTGCCGGTGGTCAGGGTTTGCAGCACGGCATCCTGCTGTTCGGCGGCTAGTGCAACGAAATCAGCCTGAAACTGAGCCTGTGCAATTTCTTGAATGCCGCCGAGGCCTAGGCGGTAGGTCTCGCGGTCGGGGGGCAGGGCGTCGTAGCGCCAGCCGTCGGCGCGGCCTTCGGCCAGGCGCTGGTCCACGGCCGGGGCCAGTGGGATGGGGGCACCGGCGCGGTCGGGCTGGGGGAAGATGCGGGCGGCCACGGCTTCGAGCAGGGCGTAGGTCTCGGGGGCCAGAAACTGTGGCGCGTAGGCGGGCGCGTCGAGGCGGGCCTGCACGGCGGCACGCGTGGCGGCCGACACATGCGGCGTGTCAAGCAACGCGCGCACGGTGCCGCTTGGGTAAGTAGGAACGGACATCAGCAAGAAAGGGGATTGGGCTGAAACAGC
The DNA here is from genome assembly GCF_054061335.1 of Hymenobacter sp. UYAg731. Lineage (NCBI taxonomy): Bacteria > Pseudomonadati > Bacteroidota > Cytophagia > Cytophagales > Hymenobacteraceae > Hymenobacter > Hymenobacter sp. UYAg731. The sequence continues at coordinate 86,366 of NZ_JBSSEC010000006.1, forward strand.
GCCGTATAGAACGGCTCAGCTAATAACCCCTTACGAGCAAAATCTTCCCGACGGCCGGTCTTCAAAAGCAGAATTTTCTGCAACCGCGTCGATAGGGCTATTTCAGTTGCATAATCGCAGCCATGGTTTCGATACCATCCCAGAGGTTGCCGAGGCGGATGTTCTCGTTTTCGGCGTGCTGGTTGTTGTCGTAGTTCGCCACCGGCACCGTGATGGTCTGGGCCTGGAGCTGCTGCTCAAATACATACAGCGGCAGGCTGCCGCCCATGGTGGGCAGCACCACCACTGGCTCGGCCACGGTGGTCTGCACGGCCGCGATAATCTGGCGGGCAATGGGCAGGTCGAGACGGGTGCGCTGGGCATTGTAGCCGGGCTCGGCCTGAATTTTCACCAGCAGCGGGTACTGGGCGCGCTCGGCGTCGGTGGGCTCGGCGCTGAGGACGTGGTAGCCCTGGGTTTCGATGTGGCGCACCACTTTCTGCACCTGGCGCTGGGCGTCGTTGCCGGGTACGAGGCGCAGGTCGAGCACGGCGGCGGCAGTGGTCGGAATTACGTTGGCGGCCTGGGTGCCCACATTTGCGCTCTGCATCCCGTTGATGTTGAGCGAGGGCTGGTTGAGCAGCTCCACCAGCGACTGGCCGGGGCCGTAAGCCCGCGCAAAGCCCAGCTCCTGCCGGATGGTTTCGTCGAGGTTGGGCACCTGGGCCAGGGCGGTTTTCTCGGCCGGGCTCAGCGGTGTCACGTCGTCGTAGAAACCCGCGACGCGCACCCGGCCGGTGCTGTCCTCCATCGAGGCCAGCAGGCGGGCCAGGGCCAGGCCGGGGTTGGGGGCCCAGTTGCCGTAGTGGCCGCTGTGCAGGGGCCGGCGCGGGCCGTACACGGTCAGGCGCATGTTCACGTCGCCCCGCGCCCCAAACACTACCTGCTTGCGGCCCGACTGGTGCACCGGCCCGTCGCAAATCACCCACACATCGGAAGTCAGCCGGGCCTTGTGCCGTTCCAGAATCTCGGCCAGGTGCGGCGAGCCCCGTTCCTCTTCGCCCTCAAAAAAGAATTTGATATTGACAATGGGCTTGAGCTTGCTGGCTTTAAGGGCTTCGTAGCCGCTCAAAATAGCCATTACGCCCGCCTTGTCGTCGGAGGCGCTGCGGGCGTAGAGTCGCCAGTCGGGACTGAGCGGCTGGCCGGCGGCGGGCAGCTCGGCCGGCTGCCCGCCCCAGTCCAGCGGGCCGGTAGCCAGCTGCGGCCGGAAGGGCTGCAGGCCGTAGCCCCACTGCGCGGGGTTCACGGGCTGGCCGTCGTAGTGGGCATAAAAAATGACGGTGCGGGTAGCGCCCGGCACGCGCACCTCGCCAAACACCACCGGCGGCACGTCCGGCGTGGGCGCGGCCAGCAGCTCGGTGGCAATGCCGCGCCGCCGCATCATGCCCTGAATAAACTGCGCCGTATGCTGCAGCCCGCCCGTATCGGCCGCCACGTTGGGGATGGCCACCAGTTGCCCGAATTCGGCCAGTAGCTCCCGCTCGTGCGCCTGCCGGAACTGGCGTACCCGTTGCGTGGGCGGCGCGGCCGGGGCAGCGGCGAGAAGCGTGAGCAGGGCGAGGGGTAAGAGCTTTTTCATGGCGGGAAGGTAAGGCGCGTGGTAGGTATCGCAGCTAAGTTTCAGCCTCGTGATTCTCGGCCTACACTTCGCAACAGCAATTCCCTAACAAAAAAAGCAGCCGACCCACCGGGCCGGCTGCTTCCTAATCTGCTATAGCGACGCTGCTATTGAAACAGGGTCAGGGCCTTGATAAAGGTTTGCGACACGCCCCAGGCCAGGGGGATGCCCACGAAAAGCCAGGCAATAACCAGGGTGCCCGTCGAGCTGGTTTCGGCCGCCGGGGTGCCGGCGTTATTGGGTTGAGGGTTCATGTTGGGGTCGGATTTAGAAGGGAGGAATGGCGCTTAGTGTCCGCCGCCCTGGGGCGTAACGGGGCCTTTTTCGAAGTATTTCTCGTTCACGGCCGTCACGGCGAAGTTGGCCAGCAGGCCCACTACCAGCAGGCCCGCCATGGTGTAGAATACCGTTTGGTAAGCGGCGGCACCAGTGAAGCCTTCGGCCTTGCGGCTCTCGTGCAGGTAGTTGACGATGAGAGGGCCCACCACGCCAGCCGTGCTCCAGGCCGTGAGCAGCCGCCCGTGAATAGCCCCCACCTGATACTTGCCAAACAGGTCGGACAGATACGCCGGAATGGTGGCGAAACCGCCACCGTACATGCTGATAATCACGCAGGCTACCACCACATAGAGGGTGAGCTGCAAGTTGTGCCCCAGCGTGGGAATGAGCAGGTAGAGCGCGATGCCCAGCGCGAAGTAGATGGCATACGTAACCTTCCGGCCCAGCTTATCCGAAGCCGACGACCAGAAGAAGCGTCCCAGCAGGTTGAACATGCTGAGCAGGCCCACGAAGCCGGCCGCCGCCGCCGCCGTCACAAACTTGCCTCCGCCCATTGCGGCCTTCGAAAATGTGTCCTGAATGAGTGGCGAGGCCGTTTCGAGCACGCCAATGCCAGCCGTTACGTTGGTCATGAGCACCACCCACAGCAGCCAGAACTGCGGCGTCTTGATGGCGTTATCGGCCGACACGTTGCCGGTCGTAATCAGGGCGTTGTGTTCGGCATTGGGCACGTAGCCGGCGGGAACCCAGTCATCGGCCGGTACCCGGATGGTCCACACCCCAAACTGCATAAACAGGAAGTAAATGATGCCCAGTGTGATAAACGTAGCTGCCACGCCCAGCGTGCCCGTGCTCTTGAAGTGCGCCATTAGTGCCACCGACAGCGGCGAGGCAATCATGGCACCGCCGCCGAAGCCCATAATAGCCATACCCGTGGCCACGCCCTTGCGGTCGGGAAACCACTTAATGAGCGTGCTCACCGGCGAAATGTAGCCCAGGCCCAGCCCGATGCCGCCCAGCACGCCGTAGCCCAGGTACAGCAGCACGAGGCTGTGCAGATGGATGCCGAGCGAACCAATCATGAAGCCGCCGCCGAAGCAGAGCGCGGCCGCCATCATGGCCTTGCGCGGCCCCACGCGCTCCAGCCACTTGCCAAAAATGGCCGCCGACAAGCCCAGCAGCACAATGGCAATGGAGAAAATCCAACCAATCTGGCCCGGTGTCCAGTCGGTGGGTGCGGGCGCGTCCACGTTGCCGCTAATAAGCGCCCCGAGGGGTTTTTTGAATACGCTGAAGGCATATACCTGCCCGATGGCTAGGTGAATGGCCAAGGCCGCTGGCGGCACCAGCCAGCGGTTGTAGCCCGGTCCCGCGATGGTGCGGCTGCGGTCGAGCAAGGAAGAGGAATTTTCGGCCATGTAAAAAGTGGGAATTAAAGTGAAAGAAGAAAAATGAAAAACACGGATAACTCGCTGGCTAACGCCCTGGAAGGGCATGATACGTGGCAAGGTAACCGGTGGCTTGGTTGGTTGACTATCAGCGGCGCGAAAACTTTGCTAAATAGGTATAGGCGACTGAGCAGGTATCAGAAAGTACGGTCATGTTGAGCGTAGCCGGGACATCACGCGTGCCATCACTAATCAATACGATGGAGTTACTACCACACGCGCGGTATTTCGGCTGCGCTCAATATGATTGTTCTGAATTCAGGCTAAGACTACTCGTCGCTGCTGAGCTTGCCGCCCGTCACATGCACGAGGCTGCCGGTCATGAATGAGCCGTCCTGCGAGGCCAGCAGCACATAGGCGGGGGCCAGTTCCTCGGGCTGGCCGGGGCGCTTGAGGGCAACTTCGTGGCCGAACTTGGCAATTTCCTCAATGGGCATGGTGCCGGGGATGTTGGGCGTCCAGACCGGGCCGGGCACCACGCAGTTTACCCGAATGCCCTTCTCGCCCAAGTATAGCGCCAACGACTTGGTAAGGGCATGAATGCTAGCTTTCGAGCAGGCATAATCCACCAGAATCGGAATGCCCGTAATGCCCACAATGCTGCCCGTATTGATGATGCAGTCGTCTTTTTTAAGGTGCGGAATCGCGGCCTGCGCCATCCAGATGTAGCCCAGAATGTTGGTGTCGAAGGTGCGGCGAATCTGCTCCTCCGGGATGTCCTCGAATTTGGCCTGGCTCATCTGGAAGGCGGCGTTGTTCACCAGAATGTTCAGGCCGCCCAATTCGGCCAGGGTGCGGCGCACGGCCTGCTTGCACTGCTCGGGGTCGCGCACGTCCATTTGCAGTAGCAGGCACTTGCGCTTCTCCTTTTCCACCAGCTGCTTGGTTTTTTCGGCATCCTCCACGTTTTCGTTGAAAACCACGGCTACGTGCGCGCCCTCTTTTGCAAAGGCAATGGCCACGGCCCGACCAATGCCGGAATCAGCCCCGGTAATGATGGCCACTTTGTCCTTGAGCTTGCCGGCGGCTTTGTAGTTGGCCAGGTCTGAGTCGGGCTGGAGCTTCATGTCGGCCTGCCTGGCCGGGTAGGGTAGCTTTTGGGCGGCGGCCTTCATGTCTTTGGCCGTGGGGCGGCGCTCGGCTTTGGCGGGCGCGGCCGGCTTTTTGGGAGCGGCGGGAGTTGCGGGAGTTTTCTTTGGAGGCATGGCGGATAGGAAAACGTGATGCCCGGCTTACGCGAAAAACTCACCTATGGCTACTGCTTGCCCGCTTATTTACCCTTGCTGCTGGCGGCGGCTCAGAGCCGGCGTAGCACCACGCGGCGGTTGCGGGGGCGCTGGGCAGGGTCGGCATTGTCGGCCACGGGCTGGGTGCCGCCGTAGCCCATCGGCCGAAGCTGGGCCGTGTTCACGCCGTGCGCTGTGAGGTAGAGGCACACGGCTTCGGCGCGCTGCTGTGAGAGCTGGCGGTTGAGCTCGGCATTGCCCATGTTGTCAGTGTGGCCCTGCACTTCAAGCCGTAGCGCGGGCTGGGCACTCAGAGCGGCGGCCAGCCGATCGAGGGCGATGCGTGAGGATGGCAGCAACTGTGCTTTGCCCTGGTTGAAATAAAGTTTGGGCAAGGTCACCTCTTCACCCACGGCTAGGCGGCTCAGACGGGCGGGGCCGGTAGAGTCGGTCAGCAGCAGGCCGGTACCGGAGGTGGCGGGCAGCACCAAGGTGGCTGGTTTTGCCACGGCCAGTGGCGGTGCGAATGGCCGGCGCGGTGGGGTAGCGGTGAGCCTGTTGGAACTGCTGATAACCAGTGGCTTTGCCGCTGGGGTAGCCGTTGCCGCTACCGGCGTTTTGGGCAGGGGCTTCGGCGCGGGCACCGTGCCGGCCGCCAGAGCTGCGGAGGGCCGGGGGTTGTGGCGGAATAGGAACTGCGTTGGAATGGGCTCGGGCTTAGGCGTGGCGGCCGTCATTCCCCAAAGGTTGCGCCAGGACGAGGGCGGCGGCGTCAGCGGCACGTCGGGCCGCTCCCAGGTTACGCGGGCGCTGGTGTCCAGAATATCCTGGAAGTAATCGACCCGCAGCTTGTAGGGTTCGCCGGCTTTCAGCAAGATACTGGTGGTAAAGTAGCGCACGGGCTGGGGCCGCCATTCGTTCAGAACCAGCTTGTCGTTGAGCCAGATACGCATGCCGTCGTCCACGGCTACATGCAGCACGTAGCGCCCGCTCACGGGCGGTACCAGCCAGCCCGTCCAGCGCACCGAAAAATATTCGGCTCCCAGTCCCGGCGCGGGCGGCGCGTGGCCCCAGTTGAAGGCCAGCGTGGCATCATAGCGCCGCGTCACGAGGCGCTCGAAATCAGCCCCTTCGTAATATTCGCCCAGGATGCCATCGCCGGCCGGGGCCTGCGCCCGCGCCGTTCCCAGCGTCATCAACAACCCAAGCAGCAGCGGCCCGAGGTGCCGCCGGTTATTCGCCAAAGCCATGCCGCAAGAACGCAAAAGATGCGCTTCTGGTATTCTCAACCGGGATATTTGCCAATAGTCGCTGTAAGAGCCGAAATTGGATTTGAATCAGGTTGTCAACTACTTAAACTCATTGCCGCAATGGAAGCAGTGGAACCGCTTGCCCCGCACCGGAAACCGCAGCAGTACCGACAGCAGCCCCGACCAGAACCCGTATGTATTGTGCGTGGCCGCCCCATAAGCCACGTCCGACGACCCGCAGCGCGGGCAGCGGGGCGTCACCGGGTCGGGCGCATCGGCGGCAAAGGAAGCTACATCGGGGCCGGTGGCGCGGGGCGCGGGTTCGGCGTGCAGAATTTGCAGCGCAGTTTCTGCGTCGCCCTGCCGCACATGCAGCCGCACGCCGCCCGTGATGGGGCTGTAGAGCGGCATCAGTCCCACCAGGTTCTCATTGCTCAAAAAGCACGGAATACCCGCCGCCTCCAACCGGGTGCGGGCCAGGTTGGCCGCCATCGGCTCGTAGAATGATTCGAGGAAAACGACGGAATCGGGGCTGGACAAGAGTTAAGAGTTAAGAGTTGAAAGTTAGGAGTTGATTGAGCGGATTGCTACAAAAGCTAGTAAACTCTTAGAGCGCTTCTCATTTTAGTGCATAGGCATTTGAACGAGGTAGAGACGCAATATTTTGCGTCTCGTCGTTGAACGGAAGCGTCTAACGGTATTCCCGCGAGCCGTTCAACGATGAGACGCAAAATATTGCGTCTCTACACCCGTATACCATCCTGAATTCTGCTCTAACTCCTAACCGCTAACTCTTAACGCTATTTGGGCTGCTGCCGGGTGGCGGCATCGATGCCGTTCACGGCGCGGCTGGCCTGCAGGCTCACGAACTCGGCCTGGCGGGCGCGGACGCGCACTTCGTCGCGGGCAGGCATGTCCATTCGCACCTGCTTCAGCTGGTCGTTCAGGCGCTGGTAGATGGCGCGGGCGTAGTCCCAGTCGCGGTCGGTCCAGGTGGCGCGCTGGGTGCGGGTTTCGCGCACCAGCTGGCCGTAGGCGGCCGGTAAGTCCTGGGGAGTGAGGGCGTTAATCTGGCCATTGTAGGGGCCGAGCAGCTTGGCTTCCATCGCCAGCTGCTGGCGCGGGTCAAGGGGGCGGGCGCGGCGGGCACGGTTGGCGGCATCGTAGCGGGCGGTGGCTTTGCCGATGCGGGCCAGCTTGCCGGCGGCGGTGCGGGCCACGGTGTCCAATTCGTGGCCCGCTTCGCGCACGGCCTCCTGCCGGTCGCGGGGAGTCGAGTCGCAGCCCGTGAGCAGCAGTGCGGCCAGCACTACGCCGCCAAGTTTCAGGCCCGCCGGCCGATTACGCAATTCACCATTCATAGCACAAACACGGTAAGTAGGTTGCAAAGTACGGCCGCTTCGGCCGCATGTGCCCTGTACTACCGCGCCGGCCGAAAGGTTAGCGTGAATGCCTTGCCGGAGGTGGTTTCGGCACTGCGCAACGCCTTTTGGCCCGAAGCTATTCGGGAGAAATTTGCCTAAAACAGCTCGGCCGCTACCCGCCGGATGCTTTCCGACTTGCCCATGGAGTAGTAGTGCAGGCAGGGCACGCCGTGGGCCATGAGCTCGCGGCTCTGGTTGAGGCACCACTCGATGCCGATGGCGCGGGCCGCTTCGTTGTCGCGGCACTGGCTGATGGCTTCCACCAGCGGCTCGGGCAGGTTGAGGAAAAAAGTCCGTGGCAGCATGGTGAGCTGGCTTTTGGTCGTCAGCGGTTTCAGGCCGGGGATGATGGGCACGGTGATGCCGGCGTCGCGGCAGGCTTTTTCAAACTTGAAAAACTCTTCGTTATCGAAGAACATCTGGGTCACGATGTATTCGGCCCCCCGGTCCACCTTGTGCTTGAGGAAACGGATGTCGGAGGCGTAGTTGGACGCTTCGAAATGCTTTTCGGGGTAGCCGGCCGTGCCGATGCAGAAGTTGGTGGCCCAGGTATCATCCTGTTCCTCATCCAGGTATTCGCCCTTGTTCAGGTTTGCCACCTGGCCGATGAGGTCGCAGGCGTAGGCGTGCCCGTCGGGTTCAGGCTTGAAATGGCCTTCCGATTTGATGGGGTCGCCGCGCAGGGCCAGGATGGAATCGATGCCCAGAAAGTGCAGGTCAATCAGCGCGTTCTCGGTTTCCTCCTTCGTGAAACCGCCGCAGATGAGGTGGGGCACGGTGTCCACGTCGAAGCGGTTTTTGATGGCCGCGCAAATGCCCACCGTGCCGGGGCGGCGGCGCACGGTTTTCTTCTCCAGCAGGCCGTTGGGATGGTGGCGGTACACGTACTCTTCGCGGTGATACGTCACGTCGATGAACGGCGGCTTAAACTCCATCAGCGGCTCGATATTCGAGAACAGCGTGTGGATATTTTCGCCCTTTTTAGGTGGTAGCACCTCGAAGGAAAAGAGGGTTTTGCCGTTGGCCTGGGCGAGGTGGTCGGTAACTTTCATGGATAGTAGCGCGGACTTTATAGTCCGCGCCTGGAAGCGTGAGGTCGGTATATTCTTTCAGTTGTCGTTCAACTCGCGGACTACAAAGTCCGCGCTACTGTTTCGGCTCGTAGTTCAGATTGGGCATCAGCCAGCGCTCCAGCTCTTTGAGCGGCATGTGCTTGCGCTGCGCAATGTCGGCCACCTGGTCCACGCCAATGCGACCGAGGCCAAAATACCGCGAATCCGGGTGCGCGTAGTACATGCCGCTCACCGAAGAGGCCGGGTACATGGCCAGGTTTTCGGTGAGAATAATGCCGGTTTTGCCCTCCGCGTCGAGCAGGTTAAACAACGTGATTTTCTCGGTGTGGTCGGGGCAGCCGGGGTAGCCGGGGGCGGGGCGCACGCCGCGGTACTTCTCCTGCACCAACTCCTCGCCGGTGAGGTGCTCGTCGGGCGCGTAGCCCCAGAACTCGCGGCGCACCCGCTCGTGCAGGCGCTCGGCGAAGGCCTCGGCCAGGCGGTCGGCCAGGGCCTTTACCATGATGCTAGAGTAGTCGTCATGGTCGGCGTCGTACTGCTCGATGAGCTTTTCGATGCCGATGCCGGCCGTGACGGCAAACCCGCCCAAGTAGTCGGCCCGGCTGGTTTCCTTCGGAGCCAGGAAATCGGAAAAGGCGATGTTGGGGATTTTCGGACCTTTCTCGCCCTGCTGACGCAGCGTGAAAAACTCGCTGGCGACGGTTTCGCGCGAATCGTCGGCGTAGATTTCGATGGTGTCGTAGTCCTTGGTATTGGCAGGCCAGAAGCCCAGCACGGCGCGGGCCGTGAGCAGCTTGCCATCGATGATTTTGGTGAGCATGGCCTGTGCATCGGCAAACAGCTTGGTGGCCGCTTCGCCCAGGTTTTCATCGGTGAGAATGCGCGGGTAGCGGCCTTTCAGCTCCCAGGTGTGGAAGAAGGGCGTCCAGTCGATGTAGCGGGCCAGCTCGGCGAGGTCGTAGTCTGCGAGCACTTTGGTGCCGAGAAAGCTGGGCTTGGTGATGGCAACCGTGTTCCAGTCCGACTGCACGCCGTTGGCGCGGGCGGCCTCGATGGATAGGTAGCGTTTGTCGCGCTGACGGCTGGCGTAGTCGGCGCGCAGGGCGGCGTAGTCGTCGGCCACGGTCTGGGCGTAGGCCTTTTCGCCCGAGCCGAGCAGGCCGGCCGCCACGCCCACCGAACGCGAGGCATCGTTGACGTGGACCACCGCGCCGCTGTACGACGGCGCGATTTTCACGGCCGTGTGCAGGCGCGAAGTCGTGGCCCCGCCGATGAGCAGCGGGATTTTCAGGCCGCGCTTTTCCATGGCCTGGGCCACGTACACCATCTCATCAAGTGAGGGCGTGATGAGGCCGGAGAGCCCAATAACGTCCACGTTTTGCTTCTGGGCTTCGTCGAGAATCTTCTCCAGCGGCACCATCACGCCGAGGTCCACGATGTCGAAATTGTTGCAGGCCAGCACCACGCCCACAATGTTCTTGCCGATGTCATGCACATCGCCTTTCACGGTGGCCATCAGGATTTTGCCGGCCGTCTGGCGTTCCGAGCCCTGCTTGTCGGCCAAGAGGTACGGCTCCAGGTAGGCCACGGCTTTCTTCATCACGCGGGCCGATTTCACCACCTGCGGCAGGAACATTTTGCCGGCCCCGAACAGGTCGCCCACCACGTTCATGCCGGCCATCAATGGCCCTTCGATTACCTCCAGCGGCCGGTTCACCTGCTGGCGTACTTCCTCGGTATCCTCGTCGATAAACTCGGTAATGCCCTTCACCAGCGCGTGTTGCAGGCGCTCCCACACGGGGAGGCTGCGCCACTCGTCGGCCACTACTTCGGCCTTGTCCTTCTGCTTCACCGTATCGGCGAATTCCACGAGGCGCTCGGTGGCATCGTCACGACGATTCAGCAGCACGTCTTCGGCCAGCTCCAGTAGTTTGGGCTCGATTTCGTCGTATACGCCGAGCTGGCCGGGGTTCACGATGCCCATGTCCAGCCCCGCCCGGATGGCGTGGTAGAGGAAGGCCGTGTGCATGGCCTCGCGCACCAAATCATTGCCCCGGAAGGAGAAGCTGATGTTGCTGATGCCGCCGCTGGTGAGCGCGCCGGGCAGGTTGCCTTTAATCCAGCGTACGGCCTCGATGAAGTCGATGGCGTAGTTGCGGTGCTCGTCCATACCCGTGCCCACGGTCAGGATGTTGGGGTCGAAAATGATGTCGGAGGGGTCGAAACCCACTTCCTTCGTCAGGATATCGTAGCTGCGCTGGCAGATTTCCTTGCGGCGTTCCAGCGAGTCGGCCTGGCCGTTTTCGTCGAAGGCCATCACCACCACGGCGGCCCCGTACTGGCGCACGGTGTGGGCCCGTTCGCGGAAGGCTTCCTCGCCCTCTTTCAGCGAAATCGAGTTCACGATGCTCTTGCCCTGTACGCATTTCAGGCCGGCTTCCAGCACGCTCCACTTCGAGGAGTCAATCATCACCGGCACCCGCGCAATGTCGGGTTCCGAGGCGATGAGGTGCAGGAACGTCGTCATCACCTGCTCCGAATCGAGCATGCCCTCATCCATGTTGATGTCGAGGACCTGCGCGCCTTCCTCCACTTGTAGGCGGGCCACGGCCAGGGCTTCCTCATACGCGCCGGTGCGAATGAGGCGGGCAAAAGCGCGCGAACCGGTCACGTTGCAGCGCTCGCCCACGTTCACGAACAGGCTTTCCTTAGTGATGCCGAAGGGCTCCAGACCGCTCAGGCGGGTGGCCGGCGGAATTTTGGTGGGTAGCTGGCGGGGCTGGTATTTCTCGGCCAGCTTGCTCAATTCGGCAATATGCTGCGGGGTCGTGCCACAGCAGCCGCCCACCACCGTCACGATGCCTTCCTTCAGATAATCTTCTACCAGCGCGGCAAATTCTTCCGCCGATTCGTCGTAGCCACCGAAGGCGTTGGGCAGGCCGGCGTTGGGGTAGGCCGAGATGTGGACGTCGGAAATGCGGCTCAACTCCTGCACGTACTGGCGGAGCTGGTCGGCCCCGAGGGCGCAGTTCAGGCCCACGCTCAGCAGCGGCAGGTGCCGAATCGAGTTCCAGAAAGCCTCCACCGTCTGCCCCGAAAGCGTGCGGCCCGATGCGTCCGTAATCGTGCCCGAAATCATGACGGGCACCACGCGGCCGCCTTCGTCGAAGAACTTCTGCACGGCGTAGAGCGCCGCTTTGGCGTTCAGCGTGTCGAAAATAGTTTCGATGAGCAGCGTGTCCACGCCGCCGTCCACGAGGCCGCGCACCTGCTCCAGGTAAGCGGTAGCCAGCTCATCAAACGTCACGGCGCGGAAGCCGGGCCGGTTGACGTCGGGCGAGAGCGAGGCGGTGCGGTTGGTGGGGCCGACCGCGCCGGCCACGAAGCGCGGCCGCTCCGGCGTGGCATACTCATCGGCGGCCTCGCGGGCCAGTCGGGCCGACTCGTAGTTCAGCTCATACACGACGTGCTCCAGACCGTAGTCGGCCTGCGCGATGGTGGTGCCCGAGAAGGTGTTGGTTTCCACCATATCGGCCCCGGCGGCAAAGTATTCGGCGTGAATGCCCTTGATGATGTCGGGCCGGGTCAGGCTGAGCAGGTCGTTGTTGCCGCGCAACGGCTTGGGATGGTCGGCGAAGCGGGTGCCCCGGAAATCCTCCTCCGTGAGCGGGTGGCGCTGAATCATGGTGCCCATCGCGCCATCGAGAATCAGCAGGCGCTGGCGGAGCAGCTCGGGGAGGCGGTAGCGCGAAGCGAAAGCTTCGCGTTCCGGAGAAATAGTGGGCAGGGTAGGGGCGGAAACGGACATTTCTTTCTGGGTCGATATAGCAGCGTAAGGGCGCATATCCAGAAAGAAACCCGGGCGCAAGCGTCCGGTTCCGGCTGTCATCTTCTTTCACCAAAAACGGCGGTGAAACGGGAGTTGGCACCTACTCGTGGTAGGTTGCCAAGACGTCATCGGGCCCGGTCCCTCGGTCTTTCTGGATAGCAGCGTAGGACGAAGATACAACGGAACGGGCGTTGCGGCGCAAGCCAACGCAGGCGTTGTGAGCGCACCGTTAGGCCGGCTGCGCGGTCCCGGGCCAGGCGTTCGCCGGGATGCAAAGGGCGGGCGGCGGGCTTTTCGCCGACGGTTAGCTGCGGTACCGATTTGCCCAACCGCGTCGTTACTTGTTTTCAACAACGAACTTTCAACCCCTGTATGAACGCACGAATCTGCCTCCGCGAGCAGGAAACCTTATCCGACGACTGGTTTACCCTGCGCAAAATCACCTTCGACTACCAACGCAAAAACGGTACCTGGGAAACCCAATCGCGCGAGGCCTACGACCGGGGTAACGGGGCCGTTATCCTACTGCACGACCCCGCCACCGACCACGTCATCCTGACCCGGCAGTTCCGCCTGCCCACCTTCGTGAACGGCAACCCCACGGGCATGCTCATCGAAGCCTGTGCCGGCCTGCTCGATGACGAGCACCCGGACGCGGCCATCATCCGCGAAACGGAGGAGGAAACCGGTTACCGCCTCACCCACGTTGAGAAGGTGATGGAGGCCTTCATGAGCCCCGGCTCGGTCACGGAGCGCCTGTTTTTCTACCTGGCCGAATACTCGGCGGCCACCGAGCAGCACGCCGGCGGTGGCATCGAGGAAGAGGAAATCGAGGTGCTCGAAATGCCGCTGCCGGAAGCCCTGGCGCTGGTGAAAACGGGCGAAATCCAGGACGGCAAAACCATTATGCTGCTGCAACACCTGCGGTTGCGGCAGCTAACGGCGTAGCGTAGCCCGACAAGTCGGTGCCGACTTCGGGAGGTGCGGAAAGGCACCCCGACAAGTTGGGGCCGGGTTTTGGAGTGCCGGAAGGCCATCCCAACAAGTCGGGAGTGGGTTTTGGATTGCTGGAAGGGCATCCCGCCTTATCGGGGTCGGCTTTTGGGACTTCAGAAGAGCATCCCGCCTCGGTGGGATAGCCTTCCGGAGTTGCGAAAGCGGCTCCCGCCTTGTTGAGGACGGGTTCTGGATAGCGGCTACCGAGCTACAACCCCCATGCCGGCCATGCGCTGCCCGCCGCAAACACGGCCGGTTCCGGCGGCAGCTCCAGAAACGCGGTGGCCCCTACCAGCCCCATCATGTCGCCGGAACCGCCCACGCGGAGGGGCGTAGCCAGGCGGCGGCCCTCGGCGTCCACGGTCAGGCGCACGGGCACGAAGTGCGTGAGCTGGGGTTTGAAGGCGATATCAACCGTGAGCACGGCCGGCGCGGGCGCTTCAATAGTGGCGGCCGTTTCGGCCGCACCCTCGGGCTGCTGCACGGCGCGCAGCCAGGGCCGTACGTAGCGGCAGGCCGTGATGAAGGTGGACACCGGGTTGCCGGGCAGCCCAAACACCACCGGCCCGCTGGCCCGCGCCCCAAACCAGAGCGGCTTGCCGGGCCGCTGCTGCACTTCGTGGAAGATTTCCTCAACGTGCAGCTCGCGCAGCAGGCCCGGCAGGTGGTCGGCGCGGCCCTTGCTCACGGCCCCGCTCAGCACCACGGCATCGAAGCCGGCGGCCAGGATATTGGTGAGGCCCACGCGCAATTCCTCCACGTTATCGGAGAGGTGAAACAGCGAAACATCGGCCCCCATCTGCGCAAACAGCGCTTGCAGAGCATACACATTGGAGCGCCGAATCTGGTGGGCCAGGGGCGTGGCGCTGATGCCCACCAGCTCGTCGCCGGTGCTCACCACGGCCACACGGGGCGCGCGGAGCACGGCTATTTCAGCCGCGCCCACGGTGGCGGCCACGGCCAGTTCGGCGGGGCCGAGGCGGGTGCCGGTCAGCAGCAAGGCATCGCCGGCGCGGCGGTCAGCAGCCTGGTGGTGAATGTTGACGCCGGACGCAGCGGGCGGCGGAATTTGGATGCGGGCGCGGTTGTCGTGCAGCAGAATGTCTTCGTAGCGAATCACCGCATCGGCCCCGGGCGGCAGCACTGCGCCGGTCATCACCTCCACGGCCTGCTGCGGGCCGGGCAGCGGGCGGGCGGGCTCGCCAGCGTACTGGGTGTGGGCAATGTCGAATTCCGACTGACCCCCGGCCCAGGCGGCGAAGCTCACCGCAATGCCATCCATCGCCACCCGGTTGAATGGCGGAAAGTCGCGGTCGGCCGTGAGGGTTTCGGCCAGGATGCGGCCGGCGGCGTGGGGCAGGGCCACGGTTTCAGCGGGCAGCGGGTGGGCAGTGGCGAGGACGCGGGCGGTGGCTTCGGCGGGGGTGAGCATGGGGGGAAGGTTGTAAAAATTACATCGAAAAGCACGTCATGCAGAGCGCAGCGAAGCATCTTTATTGCAGTAGTAATTCTAGTCGGAAGAGTTAGTATTGAGGTAAAGATGCTTCGCTGCGCTCTGCATGACGTTCAATTAGCGCCCTACGGAATGAGCCGGTCCTCGCGCAGCTTCGCAAATAAATCGAAAAACGAGTCCTCCGTGGGCTGGAACACGGTGAAGCCCCGCTTGCGGCTGTTGGCCATGTCCGTCATCACCTCAATGGGCCGGCCCAGGTCCAAATCGGTGTGCCAGGGCGAGGCAAGGCGGCTCAAATCGGCTTCGGCCAAGCTGTTTTTGGTGGCAATTTCGCGCCACAGGTCGGCATCGCCGGCCATCTCCGTTTCCAGTGGGTGAATGGTGCCATCGAAGCCCATGGCCGCCACGCCAAACCACTCGGCCAGGCGGCCCCACAGCTGGCTCCAGCGAAAAACGTCGCCGTTCACCACGTTGTAGGCCTCATTGCGGGCGGCCTCGGTGGTGGCGGCCCACACCAGTTGCTTGGCGATGACGCGGGCATCGGTCACATCCGACAAGCCTTCCCATTGCGCCCGCGAGCCGGGCCAGCGGAACGGCCGCCCCGTGGCCTTGCAGATGCTGGCGTACACGGCCAGCGTGGTGCCCAGGTTCATCAGATTACCCACCGCCTTGCCGATGATGGTGTGCGGCCGGTGGATGCTCCAGGTGAAGCCGTCCCGCGCGGCGGCGGCGTACACCTCGTCTTCCTGGGCGTAGTAAAAGTTGTCGAGCGCCAGGCGGGGCTGCGACTCGCGCAGGGGCGTGGGCGGCGGTACGCCACCGCTCACGTAGGCCTCAAACGGCCCCAGGTAGTGCTTCAAACCCGTTACCAAGGCTACGTGCTGCACGGTATGCTTCGGGCCAAGCACGGCCAGCAGGTTGCGTACCATAGCACCGTTCACGCGGATGTTCTCGGCCTCGGTGTCGTTGCGCATCCAGCTGGTGATGAAGACGTGCGTGGGCCGGATTTCGGCCAGGGCGGTTTCGAGGCTGGCCACGTCCATGAGGTCGGCGGCCACGGGTTGCAGGCCGGCAATGTCGGTGCCGGGGCGGCGGGCCAGGCCGTAGGTAGGCCAGTTATGAGCGAGCAGCTCCTGGGCCAGGTTGCTGCCGATGATGCCGCTGGCACCAACGACTAATGCGGTATTGGTCATGATAAAAATCGGGGTGAAATAGGCGGCCCGGTTGGGCCGGCGCGGCGGGTTTCGCCGGGGCGGGCGGGGCGATTTTGGCCCGGTGCCGGGGTGAAAACGGCTGCCCGGCCCAATAGTTTGCGGTAAAACAATAGGAGTAGCGCGGACTTTGTAGTCCGCGCCCCCGCGCCGCCTGGCTGTCGTTCGGATATTTGCTGGGGACGCGGATTACAAAGTCCGCGCTACTATCCATCCAACGATTAGACGCAAATATGCGTCTCTACGCCCTATGCTGACCAAGAATTTCACCCACGTCAACGCCGTCAACCAGCCCACCATGGTGGATGTGGGAGCCAAAATGCCCACCCGTCGCGTGGCCCGAGCCCACTGCCGCGTGGTGCTGGGCGCAGAATTATTGAGCCGCGTGCAGGCCGGCGAAATGCCCTCGCACAAAGGCCCGGTTATCCACACGGCCATCCTGGCGGGCATCATGGGGGCCAAAAAAACGGCCGACCTCATTCCCCTCTGCCACCCGCTGGGGCTGGACGATTGCCACATCACCATCGAGCCTGATGGGGCCGATGCCCTGCGCGTGGTATGCACCGCCGTGGTTACGGGCCGCACCGGCGTGGAAATGGAGGCCCTGACCGGGGCTACTGTGGCCGCCCTCACCATCTACGACATGTGCAAGGCTTTTTCGCATGATATCCGCATCGAAGGCGTGCAGCTCATCGAGAAAACCGGCGGCAAAAAAGACTTTCATCGCGCCGAAAATTCGTAACTTTTACCATGGAAAGTAGCGCAACCTCAACCGTAAAACGGACCAAGCACGCTGCCCTCGCCCGGCCCGACGTGGGCGAATTCGGCCGCCACGAGCTGGCCATTCTGGGTGCGCCCTGCGGCGATATTCAAACGCTGGTAGCCCGGTTGCTGCCGCTGCTGGCCCCGCAATTTCGCGTGGCTTACGTCGATGCCGACCACGCCGCCGCCGGCTCTGCGGCCGCGGAAGAATCGTTGGGTATCGCGGCCAAGCCCGTGCCTTACATCGCCGAAAATGGTCTTTCGGCCGAGCTAGTGGATAAAATCACCTACCGCCAGCTCAACCTGACGCGGGCGCTGGATAAGTTCTCGCAGCCCGAATTGCTGGCCCACGAAAGCGTGGTGCTGGTGAACGGCAACCACTTCCGCGCCCGCCAGCAGGTCGTCATCGTCGACCCGCGCAAGCCGCTCGATAAGAAGCTCGACCGCCTCACCGACGTGCGCCTGATTCTCCTCGCCGAAGGCCAGACGGAGCTGCCCGCCGTGTTGCTGGAACATCTAAGCGCCGCCCCGCTGCCACCCGTGCTGCCGCTGGCCGATACCGCCAGAATCGCGGCCTTCATCCGGCAATGGTACCAGCTGGCGGTGCCGGTGCTGCGCGGCCTCGTGCTGGCCGGCGGCCGCAGCGAGCGTATGCAAACCGACAAGGGCGCGCTACACTACCACGGCCTCGACCAGCGCCAGCACACGGCCGCGCTGCTGGCCGAATTCTGCCCCGATGTGCGCGTGTCCGTGCGCCCCGACCAGGCCGGGGAGCTGCCCGCCGGCCTCACCGCCCTGCCCGATACCTTCCTGAACCTAGGGCCGCTGGGCGGCATCCTCTCCGCCTTGCAGGCCGACCCCAACGCGGCTTGGCTGGTGCTGGCCTGTGACCTGCCCTTCCTCACCCGCCACACGCTGGAATACCTGGTGAGCAACCGGCAGCCTGCCCGGATGGCCACGTCTTTCCGCAGCCCGTGGGATGCGTTTCCCGAGCCGCTGGTTAGCATCTGGGAGCCGCGCAGCTACGGGCAGCTGCTGCGGTTTCTGAGCCTGGGCTACTCCTGCCCGCGCAAGGCGCTCATCAATTCCGACATCGAATTGCTGAGCCCGCCCATGCCCGGCGAATTGCGCAACGTGAACACGCCCGAGGAGCGCACCGCCGCCACGCAGGAGCTGAGCAGTAGCCGGTAGCGTCGTCGGCTCATGCACAGTTGCTGAAAATAACCGCCCGTTCGGCGGTTGTTTTTTTGCCCTACGGTTCAGGCTATTATCCGGTTAGTGGGCGTTCAGGTCTCGCGTTGGCACGTTTTTGAAGGATGCGTCCGCGACACGTCTTATCAACCAACCTTATTTTATCATGAAAAAGACTGCACTTGTTACGGCCGTGCTTTTGGCCACGGCCGCTGTTTCGTCGGCGCAGGCCCAGAGCGTGCGCCTCGGCCTGCGCGCCGGGGCCAACTATTCCAACCTGGCCGGCAACCTTCAGAACCAGGCTACTTACAACAACAAAATCGGTTTCCTGGGCGGCGTGGTGCTGAATGTGCCGCTCATTCAGGACGGCTTTCTGTCGCTCCAGCCCGAAATCCTGTATTCGCAGAAAGGCTTTGAGAACAAGCCTACGGAATACTCGTCGGTATTCGGTACTCAGAAGCGCGAAGGCCGCGTGAACTACAACTACCTCGATGTGCCGGTGCTGCTGAAAGTGCGCGCCTCGGGCCTGATTTTCGAGGCCGGCCCGCAGTATTCCTACCTGCTAAGCGCCAACAACCAAACCAAAACCACGACTACCCCGGCCATTGGCAGCCCCAGCACGGCCGAAACGCAGAATAAAACCGACGTGAGCGGCTTCAACCGCAACGAGCTGGGCTACCTGGCCGGCGTGGGCTACGAAGCCGAAAACGGCCTGAGCCTGAGCCTGCGCTACACCGGAGCCTTCAGCGACTTCGTGAAATCCGACAACAGCACCTACTTCAACGGCGACCTGAAAAACGCCCGCCACTCGGCCTTCCAACTGTCGCTCGGCTACCTGATTCCGAGCAAATAAATGTCAGCCGCAGGCTATTACTGCGCCTTCAACTGCATCAGAAACCCTGGCTGCCGATGGCATGCCAGGGTTTTTAGGGTATATAACCTCTTGTGAAGTACCTTCGTAGCATGAAACGATATCTACCCATCGGCTTCGTAGTGCTTGGATTGGCCGGCTGTTCAAAGGCCACCCCGGACCCTACCCCAAAGCCCACCCCATACACCGTGAGCTGGACGGAAAATGGCAGCGAAACCACCACACAATCCTACCTGACTGGCACGGGTGGCAGCGGCCAAATTCCGGCGCAAACTGTGCGGGTGGGAGGCCGGATTTACGAATCCGGCAGCATCCGAACCGACATCCAGCTGGAGGTACCCGCCGCCGTCGGCACTTATCCTTTTGGGCCTGCTTCGCCCGCTTGGGCCACTTTTGAAAGCGGTTCGGGAAGGTATTACGCGGGAACTGCCCCCGGCCTGACCACCGCCGTAGGCAGTGGCAGTATCACCGTCACCGAATTCACGGGGCATAGTATCAGTGGCACATTTACGTTCACGGGTATCAATTCCAACACCAACACAACCAAGACGATAACCAACGGCAAATTTTACGTGCCGGAATAACAGCAGCACTTTCGCGCCAGACGGCACGATGTGTCAGATTGTCCCACAAAAAAGTCCCGAACTTGTATAAGTCGGGACTTTTTTGTGGGACAATCTGCACTATTGAGCATTGGGAACGGCTATGGATGCGCCGCCACCCATTCGGTCCCGTCCTCATATTCCTCGCGCTTCCAGATGGTGACCACCTGTTTCAGCGTATCGATGATGAACTGGCAGGCGGCGAAGCTCTCGGCGCGGTGCGGCGTGGCCACTGCTACTACCACGGCCACATCGCCGAGCTCCAGCGTGCCTTTGCGATGCACCACGGCTACTTCCTGCAGCATGGGCCACTTTTCGTAGGCCTGCGCCACGACGTGGCCCAGCTGCGTGAGGGCCATGCTGTCGTACGACTCGTAGTGCAGGCGGCGCACCGGCCGGCCGCCCGACTGGTTGCGCACCGTGCCAATGAAGGAGTTGACCGCCCCGGAGGCATCGGTTTGCACGGCCGCGAGGGCGGCGGCGATGTCAATGGGCTGGTCGGTGATGGAGAGGTGGGGAGTCATGCAGGTAGTAGCGCGGACTTTGTAGTCCGCGAGTGGGAACATTGGATGGTTACTTCATGCGCGGACTGCAAAGTCCAAGGTACCTCAGCCGCCGGCCACGGGCGGAATCAACGCAATTTCGTCGGTGGTGTGCAGCGGCGTGTCGGCGCTGGCGTACTCGTTGTTTATGGCCACGGCGCAGCTGCGCAGGTCGCCCAGAGCGGGGTACTGGTGGCGCATTTCGGCCAGCAGCTCGCCCACCGTAGCGGGGGCGGGGGCCGGCAGCTCGATAACCGAAGTACCCACAATTTCGCGGGTAATACCGAAGAGGGCGACTTTTAATGACATATCTTTCGACGTAAATTCTGGGGTGAAAACCGGCCGCTGGCGGCGCTTCGGGCTAAGGCCTGAACACCTTTCCCGCATCCGGGGTTTACCACAAGCCGGCAGTCTTACGTACAGCCGGGCAAAATTGGTGATAAACGTGCTTCCATCTCTCTTCGCCCCGGCCGCGCCGGCCATCACGCCCCTCTACGACCAGCACGGCCGCCCGCTGGAATACCTGCGCCTGGCCGTGACGGACCGCTGCAACCTGCGCTGCTTCTACTGCATGCCCGAAGAAGGCATCAAGTACATGCCCAAACACGAGCTGCTGAGCTACGAGGAAATGCTGCGCCTCACGGGCCTGCTGGCTGGCCTGGGCGTGCGCAAAGTGCGCCTCACGGGCGGCGAGCCCTTTGTGCGGCGCGACCTGATGCCCTTCATGGAGCGCCTGGCCCAGTTGCCCGGCATCGACGATATCAGCCTGACTACCAACGGGGTGCTCACCGCGCCGCATGTGCCCGCCCTGGCCCGCCTGGGCGTGAAGGCCGTGAACCTCAGCCTCGACACGCTGGACCGTGAACGGTTCTTCCAGATTACCCGGCGCGACGAGCTGCCCAAGGTGCTGGAAACCTTCCATGCCCTGCTCGATGCGGGTATTCAGGTGAAAATCAACGCCGTGGTGATGGACGGCCAGAACATCGACGCCCTCGTGCCGCTGGCCGCCCTTAGCCGCGACCTGCCCGTGGACGTGCGTTTCATTGAGGAAATGCCCTTCAACGGCGGCAGCCACGCCGCCGGTCCCGCCACCTTGCCCTGGAATCACGTCCGCATTCGCCAGCACCTGGAAGACCATTTTGGCGCGCTCCTGCCGATAAGCATGCCGGCCGGGGCCACGGCTTCGGAATATCGCATTGCCGGGCACCGGGGCACGGTGGGCATCATCGCGGCCTACTCGCGCACCTTCTGCGGCACCTGCAACCGCCTGCGCCTCACGGCGGAAGGCGGCATCAAAACCTGCCTCTACGACCAGGGCGTGCTCGATACCCGTGCCCTGCTGCGCGGCGGCAAATCCGACGAGGAAATTGTAGCCGCGCTCTCGGCCGCTTTCCGCCACCGGGCCGCCAACGGCTTCGAGGCCGAGCGGCAGCGGCCCCTGCACCAGCTCAGCTTCGAGAGCATGGCCACGATTGGGGGCTAAAGGGCTTTTGGGCCTCCGGGCTTTACCTTGCCAACTGGCGAGGCAAGTGCTTCCCTGGGCTGCGGCCGGCTGCTTATGAAAGTTGTGCTGATTGTGATGGGCGTGGCGGCGGCGCTGTACGTGCTGCTATGCGGCGTGCTGTATTTCAAGCAGGAGAAGCTGCTGTTTGCGCCCACGCATTTGCCGGCCGGCTACCAATTCCATTTCCCGGGCCAGTTTGAGGAGCGGTGGACCACCGCCGCCGACGGCACCCGCCTGCACGGATTGCTTTTTAAAGCGCATGATTCGAAAGGGCTGGTGTTCTACCTGCATGGCAACGGCGGCGCGCTCAATAGCTGGGGCGACGCGGCGGCTACCTACACCGCCCAGGGCTACGACGTGTTCCTGCTCGACTACCGCGGCTACGGCAAAAGCGGCGGATGCATCAGCAACCAGGCCCAGATGCTGGCCGATGTGGACACCGTGTACCGGAAACTCCTGCCCGAATACCCCGAAAATCGCACCGTCATTCTCGGCTATTCGCTCGGTACCGGGCCGGCTACGTGGCTGGCCGCCCGCCACCATCCGAAGCTGCTGGTTTTGCAGGCCCCATACTTCAGCATGCGTGATATGGCGGCGCGGCTCTACCCATTTGTGCCGGGCTTCATCCTGCGCTACCCCATGCCGACCAATGAGTTAATTGGCCAAGTCAGCGCGCCCATCGTGCTGTTTCACGGCGACCACGACGAAGTCATCGACTATAATTCGACCCTTCGCCTGAAGGCCCTGCTCAAGCCCACGGACACGCTCATTGTGCTGCCCGGGGCCGGCCACAACGGTATGACCAACAACCCCGATTACCGGCGGGCGCTGGCTCGCCTGCTGCAATAGTGGCTGCACAATAAGCCCGTTGCGCCCCCTGCCGTCATTGGCTGTAAGCATCGGTGGCATAGAGCCCGGATTGAGTGCCAGCCCAACAGGAAGCCACGCAAGCTGCTGCGATTCAGACAATCATGTGCTTGTAGGAATGAGCGCGCATAGTAACTGCCTTCAGAGGCTCGGATTAGCACACTGTATAATGAGTTGAGTCATATTTAGTGTGAAGCATAATATTGTAATTTATGGCGAAATAGTAGGAATGTAATGTTGGTTAAGGCATAGATTATGAGTAGGTTAATTTAGATAATCATTGTACATTTGTTGATTCTGTCCAAGAAATATTATTTGAAATATGGTCGTTTTCTACAATAATTATAACTCTTCTAATTCAGATTCTATTGAGTTGCTGCCCACCGGTCAGAAAGACCAAACGCTCACTGAACAGCTAGCCGATTTACGGCACGCGCTGACCTTGGCGCAGGCCGAAAACCGCGCCCACCAAGCCCGTTTCACCATGCTGATGCAGGCAGCGGGCGAGGCCGTGTTGCTGACCACCGCCCAAGGCCGGGTGCTGGCCACCAATCAGTTGTGCCGCGAGCTGTTTGGGCTGCCGGCCGACCCCGGGCTTCACGGCCCGGAGCTGGACGTAACTGCTGCCGTGCAACACTGCTTCCGCGAGCCGGCCGGATTTGGGGCTTGCACGCGGGCCTGGCGCGCCGCCCGTGCCGCCTCGGCCACCGGGGATTTTGTCCTGGCCGATGGCCGCGTGCTCGAATGCCGCTACGCCGTGCCCGCCGATGAGGACCTGGGCCACCTGCTCACGTTTTGCGATGTGACGGCGGTGCGCCGCGCGGCGGCCCTGGAGCAGGAGCTGGCCGGGCAGCGCGCAATGTTCACAACCTTGCTCGACCAGCTGAAAGTAGAAGTGGCCGTGTTTGATGCCGATGCCCGCTACCGGTTTGTGAATGCCCGCTGCTTCCGGGAACAAGCCATGCTGGAGTGGATAATCGGCAAAAATGATTTTGAGCTGGGTGCCCGGCGGGGCCGGCCAGACGAGCTGGCCCTGCGGCGGCAACGGCTGTTTGCCGAGGCCGTGCAGACGCACACCGAAGTGATTTGGGAAGAAGAATTTACGTCGATTGACGGGCCGCAGCAGATGCGGCGGCACTTTATTCCGGTGTTCTGGCCCGATGGCACGTTGCGCATGGTAGTGGGCACGGGTTCGAATATCACGCGCCGCCGCCAGGCCGAGAAAAAGCTGATTGAGCAGCGCGCCTTCTACCAATACGCTCTCGACCACATTCCCTGCGACATCGGCGTGTTCGATGCCGAGGGGCGCTACCTGCTCGTGAATGCCACCGGGATTAAGGATGCCGCCAAGCGCGAATGGGTCATTGGCAAGGATAATTTCGAGTATTGTGCCGAGTATGGCCACCCCATGAGCCTGGCCGAAGAGCGGCAGGCCCGCATCATGGAAGCCTTCAGCGGCAACGCGCTGGTGACGTATGAGGAAAGCTTCGACCGGCCCGGGGGCATGGTGCATCAACTGCGCTGCCTCCAGCCGGTGTACCATGCCGACGGCACGCCGCAGATGGTGGTGGCCTACGGCCTCAATATTACCGACCGGGTGAACACCGAGCGGCAGCTGCGCCACGCCAAGCTGGCGGCCGAGTCGGCGGTGCGGGCGCGGGAGCTGTTTCTGGCCAACATGAGCCACGAAATCCGCACGCCCATGAACGCCATTCTGGGCATGAGCCAGCTGCTGGCCAAAACGGCGCTGGCCCCCGACCAGGACAGCTACCGCCAGGCCATCGCCACATCGGCCGAGCATTTGCTGGTGATTATCAACGACATTCTCGACCTCTCGAAGCTCGAAGCGGGCAAGATGGCGCTGGAGCACGTCGGCTTCACGCCCGCACACCTGCTGGCCGAAGTGGAGCAAACCCTGCATTATAAAGCCGTGGAAAAAGGCCTGTGCCTCAGTACGGAGGTGGCCGCCGCCGTGCCCCGCGTGTTGCTCGGCGACCCCTACCGCATCCGGCAGGTGCTGCTGAACCTGGCCGGCAACGCCATCAAGTTCACCGAAAAAGGCCGCGTGACCATTGCCTGCGACTACGTGCCCGCCACCGACGGCACCGGCCCCGGCGAAGTAATATTCCGGGTGGTCGACACCGGCGTGGGCATCGAGGCGGAGTTTGTGCAGAGCATGTTCAACGAGTTCAGCCAGGAAGACTCGTCGGTTACGCGCAAGTTTGGTGGTACGGGGCTGGGGCTGAGCATCTGCCGCAACCTGCTGAAGCTGATGGGCAGCGAGGTGCAGCTGGAAAGCGAGAAGAACGTGGGCACCCAGATGGAATTTGCCCTGCGCCTGCCCGTGGGTTCTGCCCTCGACCTGACCCCCAAAGAAGTGCTGCCCGCCGACAGCCCCATCCGGCAGGACCTGCGCAACAAGC
The DNA here is from genome assembly GCF_054061335.1 of Hymenobacter sp. UYAg731. Taxonomy (NCBI): domain Bacteria; kingdom Pseudomonadati; phylum Bacteroidota; class Cytophagia; order Cytophagales; family Hymenobacteraceae; genus Hymenobacter; species Hymenobacter sp. UYAg731. The sequence goes on from NZ_JBSSEC010000006.1 coordinate 110,977, forward strand.
AAGTGCTGCTGGTGGAAGACAACCGCTTCAACCGCCAGATTGCCAAAACCTTCCTCAACCACGCCCATGTGCAGGTGACCGAGGCCGAGCACGGTGCCGTGGCCGTAGAGCTGGCCCAGCACCAGCACTTCGACCTGATTCTGATGGATATCCAGATGCCGGTGATGGATGGCTACGCCGCCACGGCGCTGCTGCGCCAGCAACTGGGCCTAGCCACGCCCATTGTGGCCCTCACGGCCAACGCCATTACCGGCGAGCGGGAAAAGTGCCTGGCCGCCGGCATGGACGGCTACCTCACCAAGCCATTCAAGGAGGAGGAGCTGCTGAGAATCGTGAGCCGGTTTGTGCTGCGGCCGGCCGAAGCCGCCGACGCCCTGCCGGTGGCTTTGGCGGCAATGCCTTCCGCTGCCGTCCCCGTCACCAATCCGCTGTATGCGGTGGATGAGCTGCTGAAAGTGGGCCAGGGCGACCTGGACTTCGTGGCTTTCATGCTGGAGACGTTTGTGGAAAGCTGCGAAGATGCGCTGGCCGGCCTGGCCCAGGGCATGCAAACGCAGAGCCTTGCGCTGCTAAAAGCCACCGCCCACACCCTTGCGCCGAGCCTAGTACACCTGGGTGCCCTGCACCTGCTGCCCCCGGTAAAAGCCCTGGACCAGTGGCCTGGCAGCTTCGACCCCGAAACCTTGCGGCCGCTAACCGACACCATTGCCGAGGGGCTACGCGAAATCATGGCTCAGATTAAGCAGGACACGCAGGTGTAGGGCGAGCCGGCGGCGGTAAAAAACGTTGGTTCGTATTTATGGTAAAATGTTGTCTGATTGTGTATTGCAATTAAAGTGGGATGCGTTGCAGAGCGGTAACGTTTGCTGCCAGGGCGGCGCAATTTTTGATTCGGAAGCAACTTATGGCGGTGGCGGGGCGTTGCGAGAGCTTAGTTTTGCCCCGACTCGGCACCCATTTTGGTGCTGGGCAGGGTGCTGACCCGGCGCATTAACATGATTTCATTGGCTTCTCCCACTGGGTTGATTTCCCGCAAAACCCACCGCTTAGCCGTGGGGGCTTTGTTCTTTTTATTGGGCTTGTGCTTTGCCAGCTGGGCCTCGCGCATTCCGAGCGTACAGCAAAAGATGGGCATTTCGGAGGCCGCGCTGGGCGGCGTGCTGCTGGCCATTCCGCTGGGGCAATTGCTGTCGCTGCCGCTGGCGGGGTGGCTGGTGGCCAAGCACGGCAGCCGCCGGGTGGTGATGTGGGGCGTAGTGCTCTACGCCACCGCGCTGCTGGGGCTGGGCTGGGCCGGCAGCCTCTGGCAGCTGCTGCCGTGCCTCATTGTGTTCGGCGTGGGCGGCAACCTTACGAATATTTCGGTGAATACCCAGGCCGTGGGCGTCGAGCGGCTGTATCAGCACAAGCCCATCATGGCCTCGTTCCATGGGCTGTGGAGCCTGGCGGGGTTTGTGGCGGCGGCCGTGGGCTCGTTTATGATTGGGCACGCGGTGCCACCGGGCGTGCATTTTGTCTTCATCTCCCTGTTTATTCTGGCCGGACTGGCGGTGAGCGCCGGCTCCACCGTGCGCGAAGATTTGGGTGTTGACCCCGACCAGCCCATCTTCGTGAAGCCCGACAAGGAGCTGCTGGGCCTGGGAGCCATTGCCTTCTGCGCGCTCATTTGCGAGGGAGCCATGTTCGACTGGAGCGGGGTGTATTTCAAGAAAGTCATTCACGCCGAGCCGGCCTGGGTGGGTGCGGGCTACACGGCCTTCATGAGTACCATGGCGCTGGGCCGGTTCGGGGCCGACTGGCTGGCTCATCGCCTTGGCCCGAAGCGCGTCATTCAGCTCAGCGGCCTGCTCACCGCCACCGGCCTGAGCATTGCCGTGGCCTGGCCCACGCTGCCCATGGCGCTGCTGGGCTTTTTGCTGGTCGGTTTTGGCACGTCGGCGGTGGTGCCGCTGGTGTACTCGGCGGCGGGCAAATCGACGCATATGTCGGCCGGGATGGCGCTGGCGGCGGTGTCCACCATTGGCTTCTTCGGGTTTCTGCTGGGGCCGCCGGCCATTGGCTTCGTGGCGGGTGCAACGAATTTGCGGGTGTCATTCGCGCTGATTGCGGTGATGGGGCTGTGCGTGTCGGCAGTGGCGAGTAGGGTGCGGGTGTAGGGTTTGAGAGTAGGGGAGAAGGAATATAAAAGCCCGTCATGCAGAGCGCGGCGAAGCATCTTTACCGCATAAGTAATTCTAACATTTAGGGTAGTTACGCAGTAAAGATGCTTCGCTGCGCCCTGCATGACGTTCGCCTTTTTATCAAACCCAAAGCCCACCCCCAATGCCCGACAACCCCACTGCCACCAAATACACCTGGGACGATATGCCCAAAGAACAGGTGACCGACCAGCTCTCGCGCCGCCTCATCACCGGCGACAAGATGATGCTGGCCCACGTTTACCTCAAAAAAGGCTGCATCGTGCCCCTGCACCAGCACCACAACGAGCAGATTACCTACATCCTGGAAGGTGCGCTGCGCTTCTGGATTGGCTCCGAAGAGGCCGAACCCATTGTGGTGGGCGTGGGCGAGGTGCTGCACATTCCGTCCAACGTGTGGCACAAGGCCGAAGCCATCGAAGACACGCTGGACGTGGACATCTTCAGCCCGCCCCGCCAGGACTGGCTCGACAAATCGGATGACTACCTGCGCCTGAAATAGCCCGGTTATGGACCTCGGACTGAAAGGAAAAGTAGCGCTGGTGGCCGCCGCCAGCCAGGGCCTGGGCCGCGCCGTGGCCGAGGAGCTGGCCGCCGAAGGCGCAACGCTCATCCTCTGCGCCCGCCATGATGCGGCCTTGCAGGAAACCTGCGCCGCCATCGCGGCCGCCCACGGCACGCCCGTGCTGGGCCTGGCCACCGACGTGGCCGACCCCGCCGCCGTGGCCCGCCTCGTAGAAGCCGGCCTGGCCCGCTTCGGCCGCATCGATATTCTGGTGACCAACGCCGGCGGCCCGCCCGCCGGCACCTTCGACACCCTGAGCGCGGCCCAGTGGGAAGCCGCCACCCACCTGCTGCTGGGCAGCGTGGTGGAGCTGACCCGCGCCGTGCTGCCCGGCATGCAGGCGCGGGGCTGGGGCCGCATCCTCAACATCACCTCTATTTCGGTGAAGCAACCGGTGGCCAACCTCATGCTCTCCAACAGCCTGCGGGCGGCCGTGACGGGCATGGCCCGCACCCTGGCCACCGAAGTGGCCGCCCAGGGCATCACCGTCAACAACATCCTGCCCGGCTACACCCGCACCGAGCGCGTGGTGGGCCTGGCCGATGCCACCGCCGCCCGCGAGGGCATTACAGCGGACGAGGCCACGGCGCGTTGGGAGGCCGAAATCCCCATGCGCCGGCTGGGCGAGCCGCGCGAGTTCGCGGCGCTGGCGGCGTTTCTGTGCTCGGAGCGGGCCAGCTACATCACCGGCACGTCGGTGCCGGTAGATGGCGGCTGGATTCGCGGGTTGCTGTAATCCGAACAAAGAAGCCCGTAGCCCGTCATGCAGAGCGCAGCGAAGCATGATGTTCCGTGAATATATCAAAATCAAAAGCCGTGACCGAAACCCTCACCCACCGCCAGAAGATGCTCACCTTCGCCGGCATTCTGCTGGCCATGTTTCTGGGGGCGCTCGACCAGACCATCGTGAGCACCGCGCTGCCGCGCATCGTGGCCGATTTGCACGGGCTCGACCGGTTTACGTGGGTGGCCACGGCCTACCTGGTGGCCAGCACGGCGCTGGTGCCCATCTATGGCAAGCTGGCCGATATGTACTCGCGGCGCACGATTGAGATTGTGGCGGTGAGCATTTTCCTGGTCGGTTCGGGACTGTGCGGACTGGCGGGCGAGTTTGGGCCGCTGCCCGTGCTGGGCGATGGCATGACGCAGCTGGTGGTGTTCCGGGCCATTCAGGGCTTTGGCGGGGCGGGGCTGTTTGCCATGGCCTTCATCATCATTGCCGACTTGTTTGCCCCGGCCGAGCGGGGGCGCTACCAGGGGTTTACGGGGGCCGTGTTCGGCACGTCGTCGGTGCTGGGGCCGTTGCTGGGCGGCTTTCTCACGGATAAGGGCAGCAACCTCATTCCCGGGGTGGCGGGCTGGCGGCTGGTGTTCTACGTGAACCTGCCGCTGGGCCTGCTGGCCCTTTGGTTCATCATCACCCAAATGCCCCCGCTGCGCCCGCGCACCGAGCCCAAGCCCTTCGATTATATCTCGGCCGGCCTGCTGATGGCCGGGCTGGGGCCGCTGGTGGTGGCCTTGCAGCTCAACCGGGCGCTGTATCCGTGGTCGGGCGCGCTCACGCTGGGGCTGCTGGCCGGGGCGCTGGTGGCGCTGGGCCTGTTTGTGGTGCGCAGCCTGCGGCACGAGAACCCCATTCTCAACTTCAGCCTGTTCCGAAACCCGGTGTTCCGCACGGCCAACGCGGCGCTGTTTTGCATGGGCGGGGCGTTTTTGGGCGTTATCATTTTCGAGCCGCTGTTCATGGTGAACGTGCTGGGCGAGTCGGCCACGCGGGCCGGGGCCAGCCTCATGCCGCTGTCGCTGGGCGTGGTCACGGGCTCGATGCTGGCCGGCCAGATGGTGTCGCGCTTCGGCCACTACAAGCGCTGGATGCTGGGCGGCCTCGTACTGCTACTGGTGGGCCTGAGCCTGCTGGCCACCATGCCGCCCACCGTGCAGTACTACCAAGTGCTCCTCTATCTGGCCGTGTGCGGCCTGGGCCTTGGGCCAACGATGCCGCTTTACACCCTGGCCATTCAGAACGCCACCGTGCCCGCCCTCATGGGCCAGGCCACCTCGGCCAGCCAGTTTTTTCGGCAAATTGGCGGGGCGCTCACCGCCTCGGCCCTGGGCGCGGTGCTGGCCTTCACGCTGGCCCACAGCCTGCCGGCCGTTGCGCAGTCCCGCCCCGCCGCCGGCCCGGCGGTAGTGGCGGAAGGGCCGGCCGTGCCCACCACCACCGCCGGCGCGGCCGACCCGGCGGTGCGGGCGGCCTTCGCCACGGCCATTCGGCGGGTGTACGTGGTGGATATTTTGCTGGTGGTGGGCGGCCTGCTGCTCACGCTGCTGGTGCCGGAGCTGCCGCTGCGCAAGGCCAATGAGAACGCGCCGGCCCTGGCGGAGTAGGGGCGGGGTCGTACCCGGAGGGCTTGCCCCTACTCGTTTCAGCGTTCCGCCCGTACCTTCGCCGCGTTGGTTCTCGGTTTGATTTCCTTTAATCAGCGGACGGTTTTTAACCCCGGTTTCGGCCGGGGTAAAGATTAAAAGGGAATCGGGTGCAACTCCCGAACAGACGCGCTACTGTGAGTTTCCCGGCCTTCACCAGCCGGAGCCGGTGGCTCCACGCATGCCCATTGGCCCCCTGAAACCGGGCCGAGAAGGGCGGGGCCGGCCCGAAATAAGTCAGGAGACCTGCCGGCCGCCGAGTGATGCTGCCCTCGCGCTTTGGGGCTGGCATCGGCGGTGCCGTGCCGCCGCGCCTGGGGCGCGGCCGGGGCGGCGTGCGGCCGGTGGCGGGCTTTGGCAATAAGGGGCTTGAATGCAAACGGAGGCCGTTTCTCACCCCTCACCCCGTTGCCCATGCTTCTTGCCGACCGCATTGCCCGCGCCGAAACGCGCATCTTCAAAGCCGTGTTCCCCAACACCACCAACCACTACGACACCCTGTTCGGTGGCACCACGCTGCTGCTCATGGATGAGGTGGCCTTCATCGCCGCCACCCGCTTTTCGCGCCTGAAAATGGTGACCGTGTCTTCCGAGCGGGTCGATTTTACGCACCCCATTCCCGGCGGCTCGCTGGTGGAGCTGGTGGCCAACATCGAGCACGTCGGCCGTACCAGCCTCAAAGTGCGCGTCGAGCTATTTGTGGAGCAGATGTATTCCGAAGACCGCCACAAGGCCGTGACCGGCCTGTTCACCTTCGTGGCCGTGGACGAGCACAAGCAGCCCGTGCGGATTCTCGCCGAAGAACCGTCGGCCTCACCAACGCTGGTAACGCCACCTTTGGCCTCATAGCGGGCCTTACCAACATTGGTAGGACCACATTTGGTCTTAATTCCTGCCCTACCAACGTTGGTAACGATGGGCTTGGGGCCAAAAATGGCCTTACCAACGTTGGTAGGGCTGGGTTTGGAGCTAAAGGTGGCCCTACCAGCGAACACCATCTGCAAGGCCAAAACAACCCACCCCAAACTATGGGAGCAGGGTTTGGCGCTAAATTCTTCTTCCATAGTTTGGGTTGGCCGGTTTTAAGCCCAAGCCCGCCACCCCAAACTATGGCTGGTGCGTTTGGGACCAAAACCCGTCACCCCAAATTATGGCTGGCTGATTTTCGCCTTAATTCCTCCACCCCAAACTATGGGAGGCGGGTTTAAGCCCCAAACCACCGCCCATAGTTTGGGGTGGGCCAGCGGGGCTAGTGCTTCCCCAGCCCCACCCAGCCGCGCTGCATGGCGTAGTAAATGGCCGTGCCCACAATCAAGCCCACCAAATACCCATACGGCAGGCCGGCGCAGAGCAGCCCCACCAGCAGCGCCACTAACAAATCGGCGCGGCTCGTGCTCACGTCGCGCAGCAATGTGGCCAATGACAGCGCCTCGAACAGCAGCAGCACGCCCAGCACCGGCAGCGGAAAAATCTGCACCACCTCGGCAAAGCCCTGGCTGAAAAACAGCCCCATCACCAGAAAGATGCTGCCATAAATGACCACCGAGCCGCCCGTGCGCGCCCCAAACGCATAGTGCCCCACCATGCCGCCCGAGCCGTGGCACACCGGAAAGCCCCCGAAAAACGGGTTCACTAGGTTCATCAGCGCGTAGGTGAAGCTGATTTTACGGATGGTGAGCGGCTCGCGCTCCGGAAATAAGTCCTGCGCCACCTGCTTGGTGGCCAGAATGGAGTTGCCGAGCGAGAGCGGAATCTGGGGCAGCGCCAGCAGCACCGCGCCGGTGAGAATATCCTGTGACTGCGGCAGGTGCCAGGTGGGCAGGTGCAGGCCCACTGCCCGCTGCGCCGTGGCCAAATCGAGTTTGAACACCAGCGCATACGCCACGCCCAGGGCAATGACGATGAGCGCCGCCGGCCAGCGCCGGTTGCCAAACAGCACCACCGTCACGGCAAAGGCCGCCGCCGCCAGCGCGTAGCCCGCCGCGCCATCGGCGCCCACATATTTGGTAAGGGCCAGCGTGGCCAACTGCAAGGCCAGCCCGAACTGGATGCCGCGCACCACGGCCTTGGGCACCAGCCGCGCCAGCACATCAATGAGCCCGGTTATCGACAGGAAAAACATGCTGATGCCAATGGCCAGCCCCCCTCCAAAGATGACGCGCCCCGGGATTTTCTGGGCAATAACCAGCGCCGCGAAGGCCTTGAGCGGCTGCACCGGCATAGGCATCCGGTACCACAGGCCGGTAAAAACCTGCATCAAGCCAAACAGGATGAGCACCGAAGCACTGTCGATGCCCGAGGCGGCGATGACGCCGATGAGCAGCGGCAAATCGGTGCCGAGGTCGCCAAACGCGCCGGCCAGCTCGTTGCGGTCGAAGCGGATGGGCGGGCGGGCAGGAGCAGGGCGGGGGAGGGCGGCGTTAGGAGTCAAATGGTTATGCGACAGTAGACGTAAAAATATTAAAAATTCGTGTGCTACAGCAGTTTACGGAGAAAAAAAGAGTTCATCGGGGGCGTTGCCAGGTTCACCTCCGATTATGGATGGTTTATCTAAAAGTTAAAGTTTTTGTTCACTATATATGGGTAATGCCTTCAACAAAGACATCGGGTATACTATAATTTTGTAGCCCTTCCCACACTGATTATTTCCTATTCTACGCGGCCACAAAGATGCCCTTTTCCTGCCTTGTGTTGGCAGCGCCCCAATTGGCCAGGGCACCAGTAATGGCCTAGCGAAGTCGGATTGCGGTCAGGTATCATACTCTCCAAGGATTATCATCCTTGGCGCTGGCCTTGCATTTATTCAGCTGCATTCCTCAAAAACTTCTATTTCGCTACAGTTTTTCCGTCTAATTGCAAATTTCTCTTCTTATTTGACTATGATTGCACGTTTACGCCGGTGGTGGTGGTTGGTTCTTCCCGTAGCTATACTCGTTTGGGCCAATTGGCAGGCCCCCGAAATGCACCATTACATGCAGCCGGCCGATTCCGTCATCTGGCAGCTGGCTCCGTTGGAAAGCCCCGATGCCGCCCGTACGCTGGAAACCCGGCTGTCCGCGCAGCCCGGCGTGGCCGCGTGCAGCGTGAGCCCACGCACCAGCTGCATTGCCCTGGTATACCACCCCGACGAGGCGACGCCCGATGACCTCTACCGAGCCATTGGACAGAGCGGTTTTCGGGTGATAACCAATCCCCCGGTCCAGACGAGTACCGCCCGCCAATGCCCTGTGCCGGCCGGGTACTTCGTGTTCCTAGACAAAGTGCGCTTTGCCCTGAACCTGCGCCGTTTGTTCGTTTCCGTGTAAGCGCTTCCGGCCGGCCTCAGCATCAGCTATGGCTGCCTACAGCGGACAATAATCACCCCTGTTTCCCCCATTTCCCTTTTTTCTTTATTTATGCACAAACTTCAACGCTCTTTAGTTGGTGCCTGCTTTCTGGCCGCCAGCTTATTTACCACTGCTTGCAGCAAGTCGAAAGACGCGCCGGCACCCACGCCTGCCCCGCAGGAGTCGTTGTTCATCCGCATGGGTGGCGCGGCCGGCATTGAGGCCCTGACCGACCAGATGGTGGCCAACGTAGGTGCCGAAACCGGCCTAGCCAGTTCCGTGATGCTGCGTACGCACCTGCCCATGCTCAACGCCGTGAACGGCGTGAATGGTGCCGCGCCCACCGACCCCACCCGCCTCACGCGCCTGCGCAACAGCGTGGTGGACCAGTTTTCGGAAATCACCGGCGGCCCGCTCAAGTACCAGGGTCCCGGCATGCTGAACGTCCACACCGGCATGCACATCACCGATGCCGAGTACGATGCGTGGCGGGTGCTGCTCGACAATGCGCTGGCCAAGCGCAACATCCCGGCCAAGGAAAAGGCCGAGTTTACTACTCTCATCGACGTAATGCGGCGCGACGTGGTAGGCCACTAGCCTGCTCGGTTCAGTAGCTCCCCGGATATTTCCTTGCTGCATTGGCGGGGAAGTATCCGGGGTTTTTGCATCATATTGCGTCATATAATGTTCGTGGGAACGCCGCTGGGGCATCCAGTGCGACGTGCTGCACCTCATTCCGCCGCTTTCTCGGCCACTTCGCCCAGGTATTCGCCGCTGGTCAGGCCGCGCCGGAAACGCAGCGGCCGCAGTCGCTTGCCCAAGGCTTCGGCGGCCATTTCGTGGTCCAACTCGCCTTCGGTGTGGGCCAGGAAAATGGTCGCCACGCCGTTGCCGATGAAGTTGGTGATGCTGCGGGCCTCCGACATAAACCGGTCCACGCCCAGCAGCAGGGCCAGGCCCTCCACCGGAATCACCTTCATGGCCGTGAGCGTGCTGGCCAGCACCACGAAGCCGCTGCCCGCCACGCCCGCCGCACCCTTGCTGGTCACCATCAGGATGCCCATCATGGTCAGAATCTGCGCGCTCGAAAGCTCGATATGGAACACCTGGGCCAGAAACAGGGTCGAGAGCGAGAGGTAAATCGTGGTGCCGTCGAGGTTGAAGGAATAGCCCGTGGGCACCACTAGCCCCACCACCGGCTGCGCGCAGCCCATGCCCTCCAGCTTTTCCATTAGGCCCGGCAGGCCGGCCTCGGATGAGGACGTGCCCAGCACAATCAGCAATTCGGCCTTGATGTAGCGGAGAAACGACCACATGCCGATGCCGCAGTAGCGCAGAATGGCCCCCAGAATGAGAAAAACGAACAGGCCCATGGTCAGGTACACCGTCACCATCAGCTTGCCCAGCGGGAGCAGCGTGGCGATGCCGTACTTGCCAATGGTGAAGGCCATGCCCCCAAATGCGCCAACGGGCGCGAGCAGCATCACTAGGTGCAGCCCCCGGAACACGTATTTCGAGCACTGCTTCAGGAAGTGGATGATGGGCTTGCGGCCGGCGTACTTGCTGAGCACAATGCCCAGCACGATGGCCACGATGAGCACCTGCAAGGTCAGGTTATCGGCCAGAAAGTGGCCCCAGGAGAACTCCGTGGCCCGTTTCGTGAACTCGCCCACCTTCCCGGTATCGAGCTTGCCGGTGCTCACGCCTGCCCCCGGCCGCACCAGCGCCGCCACGCCCACCCCAATGAGCAGGGCCAGCGTGGTCACGATTTCAAAGTATAGCAGCGCCTTGCCCCCGATGCGCCCCACCTTCTTCAAATCGCCCATGGTGCTGATGCCAAGCGTGATGGTGAGGAAAATAATGGGGTTGATGAACAGCTTGACCACGTCGATGAAGCGCTTGCCCAGGGGCTCCATCTGCACGGCCAGGGCCGGCCGGAAGTGGCCCAGCAGCGCCCCGGCCCCGATGGCCAGCAGTACCCAAAACGTGAGGTTACGGGTGATTTTTTTGATTTTCATAGGCAGCGCAGGCAGGGAAATTTGGGGCAGAGTTAGACCGGAAAGGGGCCGCAAGAACGTCATGCAGCGCGCAACGCAGCATCTTGCCCCCTACCATCAATCCTTTTTTCTGAATGATTGGTTTACATTACTGCGGGCAAGATGCTGCGCTGCGCGCTGCATGACAATCCTGCCAACAACCTGCTTTCTATGAACCCTGCCATCCTGCTCCCCGCCGCCAGCTACGACTTCGCCACCATCCAGAAGGTGAGCGGCAGCGGCCCGCCCGTGCCCGCCTCCGACCAGCTCGCCGCCGAAGAACCGCTCGAAATCCGCGTGGGCTACGAAACCGACGGCCCGCGTCAGCACCGCACCCTGTCCGTGACCATGCGCACGCCCGGCCACGACGAGGAACTGGCCGCCGGCTTCCTGCTCACCGAAGGCATTATCCAAAGTAAAGCTGACCTGCTCGGCATCATTCCCTGCCCCGACGTGCAGAAGGTCGAGGAAGCCGGCAATGTGGTGCGCGCCGAGCTGGCCGCCCACGTAAAAGTCGATTTTGCGGCCATGGAGCGGCATTTTTACACCAGCTCCAGTTGTGGTGTGTGTGGTAAAACCAGCATCGATGCCGTGCGTACCGCCAGTTGCCCGGTGCTGCCCGCCACCGGCCCGCACCTGCGCGCCGCCGTGGTGCATCAGCTGCCCGGGAAGCTGCGTGCCGCCCAGGCCGGCTTTGAGCAAACCGGCGGGCAGCATGCCTCCGCGCTGTTTACCCCGGCCGGTGAGCTGCTGCTGCTGCGCGAAGACGTGGGCCGCCACAATGCGCTGGACAAGGTGATTGGCGCAGCGCTGCTGGCCGGGTGGCTGCCGCTGCATCAGCACATTTTGCTGGTGAGCGGCCGGGTTAGCTTCGAGCTGGTGCAGAAGGCGGCGGCGGCCGGAATTGGGGTGCTGGCGGCCGTGGGCGCGCCCAGTAGCCTGGCCATTCAGGCCGCCGAGAGCTTTGGGATGACGGTGCTGGGTTTCGTGCGCAACGAGCGGTTCAACATCTATAGCCACGGCTGGCGGGTGCAAACGGAGGTTGCCGCAGCGGTAGCCCGCTGAGGTTCGCCGGGGCGTGCCAGAACAGCTCTACGAACCTCAGCGGGTTACCGCTGCGTCCTTTGCGGCAACTGTACCTCGCGCCGTGGCACATAAACTTGCTTAATACCTATAGTTCGGCAACGCCCAACCCGCCCGCCCGTTTAACTTTCACTTATGAAGCTCCGCATCGAAGACGACACCCTGCGCTTGCGCCTCTCCCAGGGCGAGCTGGACGAATTCGCCTCGACAGGCCGGGTTGAGGGGGCCGTGCATTTCGGCCTCGGCCCCGCCCAGCGCCTCACCTACGCCCTGGAACGCGGCTCCGAGCGGCCCCAAACCATGCCCGACGAAGAGCCCGTGCAAATCCACTACGAGCCCGGCGCGCTCACCGTACTGGTCCCCCTCACCCTGGCCAAAACCTGGGTTGAAACCGACCAGAACGGCTTTTCGCACAACCTGCCATTAGCTGAAAACCAGTTCCTCCGTATTCTGGTTGAGAAGGACCTGGACTGCCGACACTGATTTCAGTTACGAGTTAAAAGTTAGGAGTTAAGAGTTGCCGGACGTCTACTTATCGTGTGGCAATGTTTTAAGCGAACCAACTCCCACTGCTAACCAAACTCTTAACCTCTAACTCTTAACTCCTAACTCGACCATGGAAGATTCCCCGCAGACTGACCCCAGCAAGGCTGGCAAGACCGAAGAGCAGCTGGCCAAGCATGCTCCCACCAGCGGCGAGCGCCCCGACCAGGGCCACGCCCCGGTAGCCGACCACGAAATTCCCACCGCTGACAACCCTACCAAAGCCATGCACGAAGCCAGCGCCCACACCCCGCCCGCTGAGGAGCACATTCCGGCCCCACCCACCATGGAGGCTAAGTACCTGCACCCCATCCTGGCCCAGCCGCCCGAAGCCCTCACCGGCCTACGACTCGAAGGCCGAGAGAAAATCGCGGCCGGCGTCACGGCCGTGGTAAAATCCATGCAGTTCAGCTGGAGCGAGGGCGGCGTGGGGCGCGGCACCAAAGCCCTGCTCAGCCTCAACCAGAAGAACGGTTTCGACTGCTCCAGCTGTGCCTGGCCCGACCCGGATGAGCACCGCTCGGTGGCCGAGTTCTGCGAGAACGGGGCCAAAGCCACGGCTTCGGATGCCGATGATAAGGCCGCCGGTCCCGAATTTTTCGCCAAGCACAGCCTGGCCGAGCTGTCCAAGCTCACCGACCGCGACCAGAACAACGCCGGCCGCCTCACCCACCCGATGGTGAAGCGCCCCGGCGATAACCACTACTCGCCCATTGCCTGGCCCGATGCGTTCGACCTCATCGCCAAAGAGCTGAACGCCTGCAAAACACCGGATGAAGCCGTGTTTTACACCTCGGGCAAAATCCCGAACGAGCCGGCCTTCCTGTTCCAGCTGTTTGCCCGGGAGTACGGCACCAACAACCTGCCCGACTGCTCCAATATGTGCCACGAGAGCAGCGGCTCGGCCCTGAGCCCCACGCTGGGCCTGGGCAAAGGCTCGGTCACGCTCAACGACATTCACGAGGCGGAGGTCATCCTCATCATTGGCCAGAACCCGGGCACTAACCACCCGCGCATGCTCTCGGCCCTGCAAATTGCCAAGCGCAACGGGGCCAAAATCATCAGCGTGAATCCGCTGATTGAGGCCGGCCTGAACCACTTCAAAAACCCGCAGGATTTCATGAACCCGCTGCGGGCGCTAGGCGCGCTCATGGGCGACGGCACCCAAATCACCGACGTGTTCCTGCAAGTGCGCGTGGACGGCGACATGGCCCTGCTACGCGGCATCATGAAGCACCTATTTGAGGCCGAGGATTTGAACCCCGGCCAGGTGGTGGACCGCAGCTTCATTGCCGAATTCACCGAAGGCTTCGACTCGTTCGAGCAGAACATTCGCAACACGAGTTGGGCCGAGATTGAGGAAATCAGCGGCATCAGCCGCGCCCAGCTGCTGGAAGCGGCCAATATCATCGCCCACAAGCAGAAAATAATCACCTGCTGGGCCATGGGCGTCACGCAGCAGCGCAAGGGCGTCGAAACGATTCAGGAAATTGTGAACCTGCACCTTATGAAAGGGGCCATCGGCAAGCCCGGCGCGGGCACCTGCCCGGTGCGCGGCCATTCCAACGTGCAGGGCGACCGCACGATGGGCATCTGGGAGCGCGTGAAAGGTGATTTCCTTGATGCGCTGGAAAAGGAGTTCAAATTCACCGCGCCGCGCGAAGACGGCCTCGACGTGGTGGAGAGCCTGAAGGCCATGCACGCCGGCAAAACCCGGGTGTATTTCAGCTTGGGCGGCAACCTGCTGGCCGCCGGCCCCGATACCGAGTTCATCGCCGAAGCCATGCGCAAGCAGAAACTGACCGTGTTTGTAGGTACCAAGCTCAACCGCGGCCACCTCACCACAGGCGAAACCAGCCTGCTGCTGCCCACCTTCGCCCACGTCGATATCGACATGCAGAAGGCTGGCCACCAGATGACGAGCTGCGAAAATTCGATGGGCGTGGTAAGCCAGAACAAGGGCATCCTGGTGCCGCTGGCCGGCGACCAGCTCAGCGAAGTGGCCATTATCAGCGGCATGGCCATTGCCACGCTCGGCGACAAAACCCGCACCGACTGGGTGGCCATGACGGAGAACTACGATGTCATCCGCGAAAGCATTGCCCGCGTCATCCCCGGCTTCGAGGACTTCAACCAGAAGCTGCGCGAGCCCGGCGGCTTCTACCTGCCCAACGGCCCCCGCGAGCGCAAGTTCACGACCAAGGACGGCAAGGCCCACTTCAGCACCACCACGCTGGAGAAGTACGACGTGGCGCCCGACCAGCTTATCCTGATGACCGTGCGCTCGCATGACCAGTTCAATACCACGATTTACGAGTACAACGACCGGTACCGCGGCATCCACAACGAGCGCCGCGTGCTGTTCATGAACCCGGCCGATATGGCCGCCCGCAGCATCAAAGCCAAGGACCTCATCGACATCACCAGCCATTTCCAAGGCGAAGAGCGCACCGTAGAAAAGTTCGTGGCCGTGCCCTACGACATCCCGAAAGGCAACGTGTCGGCCTACTTCCCCGAGGCTAACCCACTGGTGCCCATTACTAGCGTAGCCAAAATAAGCAACACGCCCACCTCGAAATACGTGGTGGTAACGGTGGTGCCCACGGCGGTGAACAACGACAAGCGCATTAAGCAGCGCGAGGCGATGATGGCGTAACGGGCACGTCTGTCGTTGCGAATGGAGCGTAGCGCGGCAATCCGTTCTCTCGATGCAGAAAGACTTGAGATATGAAAAGCCCCGGCACTTTGCAGTGTCGGGGCTTTATATTTCCAGATAATTGGAAAATTACAGCGTTGAGGAAAACCAATTCAACAAAACGTTTTGTTGAATTCAAGAGGCAACAAACTGATTTTTAAGTATGATCTGATAATAACCAACAAAAACTGTTGTACGAAACTGTCCGGATATTTGGAAACTTGCTGTAGATTTGCAGCGTAACAACGCCAAAAAACAAGGGGCCGAACCTCCCGGCCCAGCCCCTTGCCGCCTCTTACAAGTAGTGAATGGCTGCCGAAAGGGCGCCACTACCTACTGCAAGTCCGACAAGCCACTTCACTAGCTCATCGGACAGCTGGAAGTCAAGTCGAAACTTGGCTCCCGGTTTTACACGCTTGTTTCTCATCTTCAGGGAGAATTAGGTGCTCAACCACCTTCTTCTTTTAAGCCCCGACCGTTCCACCGGCCGGGGCTTTGTCTTTTCTCAAAGACCGCCGAGGTGAGGTGGATTAACCGTGCTGTGTAAAGGTATTGATAGTGATTGGGGTTTGAGAGAAGGCGTGAATTAAATAACTGCATTACAATTGATTAAAAATTTATTTTTTAATTGTTGGAAACAGTGATGAAAAAGGATTTAAGCAAAGGCTGATACGCCAAAAAGGCCCGCTGAATAGCGAGCCTTTTTCATGATAAAAGTAGCCTTTGAAGCACTTTCAGTGCCCCCTCTCCTCCCGAGAAGGGCAGGGGTGAGGCTACGCCGTCTCACCCGTCTTCTCCATGTCGAACAACTCGCCCAGCAATTCCACCCATTGCCCGCCATCGTCGCGCTTGCAGGCGGCTTTGAGCTGGAGCACATGCTGCTTGAGAATCTTCTGCATCAGCGAGCGGGTGGCTTCGTCGAGGAGCTTGCTTTCGGCGGGGGTGGCGCGTTTCTGGTAACGGTCGAGCTCTTCCTGACGGAGAGTTTCGAGGTTGGCCTTCATTTTCTGGATGAGGGGCGACACCATCATTTCCTTGGCCCAGTCATTGAGACCGGCAATGCTTTCGGCGATGATGGCACGCACCTGCGGCACAGCTTCGAGGCGGGTTTGCAGCGCGGCCGAGGCTTTGCTCTGAATGGCGTCGATGTTATAGACAAGCACGCCGGGCACTTGCTCCACATCGGCGGCAATGCTGCGGGGTACGCTCAAGTCAATCAGGAACTTGAAGCTGAGCACATCCAGGTGCTCGGCCAGTTCGCGGGTGAAGAAGGGCTCGCTACGGTTGATGGATGAAATGACAACGTCGGCTTCTTTCAAAGCAGGCACGAGGCCTTCAAACTCCACGATGCGCATGTGGCACTCGGCGGCTAGTTCCTCCGCTTTGGCGCGGGTGCGGTTGCAGAGCGTGACTTCGCCAAAGGCCTTGCTGGCGGCCAAGTGGCGGCACACATCGGCCCCGATTTCACCTAACCCAACTACCAGAACTTTGGGGTTGGCCACGTCGGCGGTCAATTCTTCGACCAATTCCAGGGCGGCGTAGCTGACCGAGGCAGCCCCGTCGCGGAAGCTGGTTTCGGTTTGAACGCGCTTGTTGGTGAAGAAAACCGTGTGCAGCAGGCGGTGCAGGAAGGGGCCGGCGGCGTCGGCGTCGGCAGCCCACTGGTAGGCCATTTTCACCTGGTTGCTGATTTGCAGGTCGCCCACTACCTGGGCATCGAGGCCCATGGCGACTTCGAACAGGTGTTGCACGGCCGCGTCGGCGGTAGGCAGCAGGTCGAAGTAGGGCAGGAACTGGCCGATGTCGGCGCGGTCTTTCAGGTGGCCCAGGGCGAGGATGATTTCGCGGCTGCGGTCGTCCTCGGCGGCGTAGTACACCTCGGTGCGGTTGCAGGTGCTCAGCACAAGCAGGTCGGTGAGACCCAGCTCATTGTGCAGCGTATTCAGGAAGCGACGGCAGGCGGCCTCGTCCAGCGAAAGCAGCTCGCGGATGGCGAGCGGGGCTTTCTTGAAGGAGAGGCTGACGGCCTTGAACGGATGCGACATAGATGAAATCGGCACGAAACCGGACGACAAAATTACGGCAGGAATCGGCAAGTATGAAACAGCCAATGCAACTCTCCGGTTCGGGCAATTGCGCAATAATCTGGAAGCCCGCCCTTCACGGGCCTCGTACCTTTGTGCCATGCTCACCAAAACTCCACCCGCTCCCGATTATCCACTCGTGCCGGTGCCCGCCGGGGTTGCTTCGGAGGGACCCAGAGTGGCCAATGAAACCACCCTGCCGGGTTCTGCCGACGAAACCGCGTCCCTCGAAGCCACCGAAGCCTTGGCCGCTCCCGCGCCGGCCGTGACCTCGCCGGTGGCGTGGATGCTGCTGGTCATTCTGGCGTCCATTTGGGGCACGTCGTTTATTCTGATGAAGAAGGGGTTGGTGGTGTTTTCGGCCATGGAGCTGGGCGCTACCCGCGTGAGCGTGGCGGCGCTGCTACTGCTGCCGTTTGCCCTGCGCCATGTGGGGCGCGTCGAGCGCAACCGCTTCAAGTGGTTGGCCCTGAGTGGGGTGGTGGGCACGCTGATTCCGGCGTTTCTGTTTGCTTATGCCGAAACGCGGCTGGCCTCGGGGCTGGCGGGCGTGCTCAACGCCCTCACGGTGGTGTTCACGCTGCTGGTGGGGGCCTTGCTGTTCCGGCAGCGGCTGACGGGCCTGCGGGTGCTGGGCATCACGCTGGGGCTGGTGGGCACGGTGGTGATGCTACTGCTCGGCGGCAGCGGCGGCGATGCCACGCCCGCCGGCGAGGGCAACGCCTGGTACGGCATCTATATTCTGATTGCGACCATGGGCTACGGCCTGAGTGTGAACGTGATAAAGCACAAGCTGGGTGGCATGACGCCGGTGGCCGTGACGTCGGTGCTGCTGCTGCTCATCGGCGGGCCGGCGCTGGCATATCTGCTGCTGGGTACCAGTTTTCTGCACAAGCTGGCCACCGTGCCGGGGGCCTGGGCGGCGTTTGGCTACATCGCGCTGCTGGCCACCATGAGCACGGCCGTGGCCATGGTGCTCTTTAATAGACTGATTCAGCAATCGACGGCGCTGTTTGCTTCTTCCAGTACTTACCTGATTCCCATCGTAGCCCTAGCCTGGGGCGCGCTGGATGGCGAGGCGTTCAACCTGTGGCATTTTGCTGGCATGGTGGTGATTCTGGCCGGCGTGCTCATCATTCACCGGGCGAAATGACACCTGCGTCTTAATAAAGGAATGAGGAATTGGGAAATGACCGGGTGGGGCCGAAATTCCTCGTTCCTCATTAAGCGAAGCGTCAAAACGCTTTCATCACGCTCAACTGCCCCCAGCGGTGCGAGCGGCCGCCCGTAAATTCCGGCGTAACCCAAGTGGCCGTGGCGGCAAAACTCAGCCCGCCGTGGGCCAGCACCATGCCGCCGGAGCTGCGCAAAACGGCCCGGCGCACGTCGCCAGCGGCCAGCGTGTACGGGTCGCGGCGGGTGAACGGGCTGCCCTGCAAGGTGGCATCGTAGCCGATGAGGCGGCCTTCCAGCGTGGCTTCGCCGTAAAATTGCCAGGGTTTCGGCTCATCGCGGCGCTCCGAATATGTGGTGCCCGGATTGGCAAAATAGGGGCTGAATTTTCCCGCCCGCAGCCGCAGCCCCGTGCCGGCGTAGGTGTACAGCGTGCCCAATGAGGCTTCGGCAGAGCCCAGCAGCTCGGCGTGGCGGCCAGTGGCCAGCAGTTGCCGCTCAAACGCTACGCGATAGCCGATGATGGGCGCGTTGCGAATCTGATAATCCCAGCCACGCGGCGCGGCGTTGCCCGTGACGCGGTGGATGGCGGTTTGCAGCTCCTTGCCGCCCGCCGCCGGGCCGATGAAGCCGAGTTCCAGCGCCGTGGTCAACCGCTGATGCCGCGTTGGCTGGTTGCTGACGCGGAAAAACGAGCCGTACAGATACGCCGCATACGGCCGGTCACCCACCCGAATAAATGGGTCCTGAATGCGTAGGGGCGTAAACCCGTCGTAGCGCAGCGTGAGGCCGTGCTGTTGCGTGCTGCCGCGCGTGCCGGCCGCCAGCAGGTGCCGCACCGGCAGCCGCGCCAGCACCGGATGCACCAGCGTAAGCGTCATGCCCTGCGTGAAATAATAATCGGTGCGAAAAAACAGGTCGTTGGCGTAGGTGTAGCGCAGCAGCCGGGCCGGGCTGATGGGGTGCAGGGTATCGGCCGGCGCGGGAGCCGCTGGCAGCAGCCGGGGCAGCGAGAATAGAAGCACAAGAAACAGCAGGCGCATAAGTGACGGGAGGTACGCGCTGGCGGGCGGCGAGGATTGGAGGTGCGCTGGTTTGGTGGTAAGAGCCAGGCCGTCATGCTTTGGCTGCGCTCAGCACGACGTTCAAGGAATTCACGTTCTACTCATTCGCATAGGGCCACTCCTGAAAGCGGGCGGACAGGCCGGCCTGCCGGGCATTGCCGCGCACGTAGGCCAGCAGGCGGGTGAGCTCGGCCTCGTCCTGCACTTCGTAGGCAAACCAGCCCATCTGCCAGAACTCGGCTTCGGGCGGGAGCCTGGGGCGCACCAGGCGGCGGCAGGCGGTGCCGGAGCGCAGGCGCAGCAGGTCGATGGCTTTGGCGAAAGAAAGGTTGCTGGTTTCAGGCAAATGCACCACGAAATGCGCGTGGTTAGGCAGAATGGCGAAGCCGTAAACGGTTAAACCAACTTCCTCCAGCATCATGATTTCACCGGCCAGCACCTCGGCTATTTTCTCATCCTCAAAAAAGCTGGGGCCGATGGGAGCACGGTCCAGCACGGCATCGAACTTGGCGAAAAACTGCTTCTGGGCGCGGTAGTGGTCGGTGCCGGCTTCGCGGGCCTGCCGCAGCCCGGCGGCCAGCTCGCGGCCGGTGGCGGCGGGCATGGTGCCGTGCAGGCGGAAGGTGAGCAGGCTGGTCACGGAATTAGATGAGTTTTTGGAATTTCACGGATTAGGTAGCTGTGGGAAGCGTGTTGGGGAGGCTCAGGGTTCGACTGTGTAATCCGCCAGCCGGCGCAACGGAGTGGGTTTGCTCCTGCCACGCTTCTTGGCCAGCCGCTTACAGTCTTCCGAAATCTCTTCGAATTGATAGTCGCCCGTTACAAAGTTGGTGTCGCGGTAATTCCAACCAGCGGGGCCTGCCAGGTTGGGGCAGTCACCGTCGTTGCGGCCCGCTTCGGTTAGCTCCCCAATCAGGTAAAAAGTGTCGTGCTGATATCGAAACCGGGCAACTGTGCGACGATACCACCCCGTATAGGTGAAGTGTTCGATGATGAGCACTCCGGCCCGGATGCGCAGGCTAGAAAACGGGTCGGAGCCCTGGCCTCCGCAATTGTCGCAGAGCACTGCGTGGGCTGTGCTTTCGACTAGCGCGTAGCCTGTTGCGGTGCCAAACAAAATTATCAATCGCGGCGGTGGCCCATCGGCCGGGTTGCTGGAGTCGGCCGTTGCCGCATAGAGCAGGGCGGCCACGTCGGGCCGGTCATCGTGGTTCAGGTCGCCCGTGGCATAACCAAGCCGCAGGGTATCGTAACCGGCCGGAATAAAATCGGCTAGCAGCCGCCCTGTGGCCGGGAATCTGGGTGTAGCAGCTGTTTGGGCATATGCTCCTGACTCAACAAAAAAAGCCAGCCATATCATAAGAATAATTCTCATGGCGCTGAAAGTAATCGGTGTTACGCCAAAACGCACTCAACCCGCCGCCACAGCCGTGGCCGGCAGCTTGATATAAAACGTCGTCCCCACGTTTTCCTGGCTCTCGACCCAGATGCGGCCCTGGTGCAGCCGCACTATGGTTTCGATGATGTGCATGCCCAGGCCGGTGGTTTTTTCGCCGCGCAGGCCGGGCCGGCGGGCCGGCGTGAAACGGTCGAAGAGCACGGGCAGCAGGTGGGCCGGAATGCCGATGCCGTCGTCGGCCACGGTCACGAGCACATGGTCGGGGTGCTGGGCCAGGCCCACGGTGATGCGGCCGCCCTCGTTGGTGAACTTAATGGCGTTCGACATCAGGTTGTTAATCACCTGCAAAAACTTGTTGTTGTCGATTTCCACGTACAGGGTGGGCTGCGAATGCTGGAAGGCGAAGTGCTTGGACACCAGGTGCTCTCCCTGCCGGTACGTGTCTACCACCTGACCGATGTTCTGCACCAAATCCACGCGAATGGCCTTGTAATCCACGCTGGCCGAGTCCATAAACTCGCCGTCCACGAAGTCGCGAATGAGGTTCACGCTGTCGCGGCAGGTGTTCTCCATCACCCCAATCAGCTTGCGCACCAGCGGGTCATCCAGGGCCTGGGTGCGCTCGCCGAGCACGGTGGCCAGCTGCTGGAGCATATTGAATGGCCCGGCCAGGTCGTGCGACAGGATTTCGAGCGTCGTGTTCTTCTTGGCCATGTACTTGTCGGCGTTGCGCAGGTACTCCTGCTCCACCGTCACGTCCTGCACCGTGCCGCAGAGCAGCCGCTGGCCATCGCTGCCCACGGCGGACCAGGCCTGCATGCTCAGCCAGCGCAGGGGCACCTCGGGGCGGGGCTGCACGCGCAGCAGCAGGTCGTCGCACAGCTCGCCGGCCGCCAGCTGGCCCAGGCAATGCAGGGCGTAGGCCTGGTCATCGGCGGGCAAGTAGCGCAGCAGGCGGGGCAGGTCGGCATCCGCGTCTGCGCACCGGGCACCGGGAAACAGCTGCTCGTAGGCCGCACTCACGTAGAGCAAGCGGCGGGCCGCCACGCTATACACAAAAGTCGTGAGCGGGCTGCCTTCGAGCAGGTGCTGGAATAGTTCGGCGAGTGGGAGCATAAGGAGTTTGCAGGCAAAGGGTGAGCAGTAAGCAAGCGCTGACCCGATGGCAAACAGCTAAGCCATCACCCGGTTCAGCTTCGAATTTTTGTAGCCGTAGCCAAAGTACACCGCCAGCCCAATCAGCAGCCACACGAAAAACAGCGTCCAGTTGCTGATGCCCAGCTCGGTCATCAGGTACAGGTTGATGAGCAGGCCCAGGGTGGGCAGCAGGGAGAGCTTTTTGCGGAATGACAGGGCGCTCATGCCCACGCAAAACAGCAGGAACACCAGCGTGGGAATCTGGTGGGCGAAGCCGCCCGTCACTTTGCCGCTCACCGCATCGGTCTGCAGCCAGCCGTGCTGCCCGGTCGCATCGAGCCAGAACTCATGGTTGCCGGTCGCATTGAAACGGTAGACCAGGTAAGCCCCAATGGCCAGAATGAGCGGCACCAGCCACTGCCCGTTGATGTACGGTACCTTAAAACGGGCCTCCGACTTGCCATACGGGTCGATGATGAGAATGCCGCCGCACACCAGCGCAAACGCGAACAGCGTACCAATACTGGTGAGGTCGACCACCAAATCCATGTTCAGAATCAGCGCCGGCACCGCCACAAAGAAGCCCGTGACGATGGTGGCGAACGAAGGCGTATGAAAGCGCGGGTGAATGCGCGAGAACACCGAGGGCAGCAGCCCGTCACGGCTCATGGTGAGCCAGATGCGCGGCTGCCCCAACTGAAACACCAGCAGCACCGAGGCCATCGCAAACACCGCGCTCACCGCCACCAGCCCCGACAGGCGCGACAGCCCCACCTTGGCAAATACGAAGGACAGCGGGTCGCCCACGCCCAGTTCCTTATACGACACCATGCCCGTAAGCACCAGCGTGATAATCACATACAGCACGGTGCAAATGATGAGGGCATACATCATGGCCTTGGGCAGGTCGCGTTGCGGGTTCTTGCATTCCTCGGCCGTGGTCGAGATGGCATCGAAGCCGATGTAGGCAAAGAACACCGCCGACACGCCCTTGAGCACGCCGCCCACGCCGTTGGGGGCGAAGGGGTGCCAGTTATCGGGGTTCACGTAGAACGCGCCCACCACAATCACGATGAACACGATTACCAACTTCAACAGCACCAGTAGGTTGGAGGCGTTTTTGCTTTCCTTGATGCCCACGTACACCAGCGCCGTAATGGCCACGGTGATGGCAAAGGCCGGCAGGTCGATAACCAGATGCAGGCTGTCGGACAGGGCCGGGGCCTGCATCCAGGCCTTGTAGCCGTCGAGCTGGGCCGGTGATACGGCGGCCGTAGCCTCGGCCAGCGACTTGCCCGACTGCACCAGCGTCTGCACGGCATCGTAGCCGGCGTGGCCGGTTTGGGTGCCCATCGTGAGCCAGAGCGGGATGTGCAGCCCGATACCGTCCATCAAACCCGTGAAATAATCGGACCACGAAATGGCCACCACGATGTTGCCCACCGCATATTCCATTATCAGCGCCCAGCCAATAATCCAGGCCGCCAGCTCGCCAAATGAGGCGTAGGCATAGGTGTAAGCCGAGCCGCTGACCGGGATGGTGGCCGCGAACTGCGCGTAGCACAGCGCCGAAAACGCGCAGGCAATGGCCGTGAACACAAACAGCAGCGACACCGCCGGCCCGCCGTCCAGACTGGCCTTGCCGATGGTGCTGAAAATGCCGGCCCCGATAATGGCCGCGATGCCCAAGGCCGTGAGGTCGCGCACGGTGAGGTGGCGCTCCAGGCCGCCGGGCGAATGGCCTTCGTGGTCGGCGGGTGGGTTTTGCAGAATGGCCGCGATGGTTTTGCGGCGGAAAAGCGACTTTTCAGAACTCATGTAAGGTGGGAGGGGCGGGTTTGAGGGGCAAAAGATAACGCCCCGGCGCGGGTTGCGGCCCGCGCGGCCCCGGCTACCTCAAGTGCAGCGACTGCATGAACGCGCTTTCGACCAGCGAGCCGCCGATGTTCAGCACGGCCGAGCCGCGCCCAATCTGCATGGGGATTCCCACCGAAAAAGCGCCCAGTCCACCGTAGTTGCTGGGGCTGCCGTAGCCACCAAAAGGGGCGGGGCGTTGGGCCAGTGGGGCAAAGCCTGGGTTGAGCAGGGCATCGCCGGGGTTATAAAGCATGCCGGCCCCGTTGCCTTGCAGGCGGTAGGGCACAAAGCTGTATTGCACGAAGGGACGCGGCCGGCCCTTGGCACTGCTGCCCAGCTGGTAGCGCAGGTAGGGCTGCATGGCGTAGCTGTAGCCCGATGCCGTGGGCAGTGGCGTGTAGTTGCCCACCACGTAGGCTCCCGTGAGAAAATGGCCCTGGCTGGGCGGGGCCGGGGCCGGAATTTCCAGCCCGAGCGCGGCGGTGGTGCGCGTTTGGGCGGGGCTCAGCAGGGGCAACAAAACCAGCGCCAGCGGCGCAATGCGAAAAAAATGGAGCATGGCAGCAAACGTAAGTGGGGGAAGGCCCGAGTAAAGGGTATGGCTAAGTTACGGAATTTGGGTGGGGGCGTGTGTGTATTTTTTTGGCGGCCGGCATCTTCCGGGCATACTTCTTCGCCAATATTCCATGCGCCGCGCCGTTTCCCTGTCCGTTCCGCAGCCCTGCCCCGAAAACTGGGCCGCCATGTTGCCCACCGCCGCTGGCCGCCACTGCGCCGCCTGCGCCCAGACGGTGGTCGACTTCACCCTGAAAACCGATGCCGAAATCCTGGCCTACCTGGCCGGAGCCGCGAATGGCCGCACCTGCGGGCGCTTCGCGGCGGGGCAGCTGGAGCGGCCGTTGCAGCGCGCCGCCCCGGCTGCCCCAACGGCCCGGTGGCGGGCCTGGCTGGCGGCCGCTGTGGCCGTTTGGGGCCTGCGGGAAGGCAGTGGGGTGGTGGCCCAGGCGCAAGCCCCGGCCGAATGGCGCGCCCGCTACTGGGGTGGCCCGGTGCCGGCCGCGCCGCCGCTTGGGGCAGAAATCCCCACTCCGGAAGGGCCGTCGGTCAATTCCAGTCCAACAACAATGGGCGCACCTGAAGTCGACGATATGCTGCCGGCTCACCTCGATTCATTGACGGCCACGCCACCCGGGTTGCGGGGTACTATCATCGATGCCAAAGCGCACGAAACTATTCCGGGAGTTACGGTGCTGATAAAAGGCACTACAACGGGCACATCTACCGATGCGGACGGGCGCTTTGTGCTGCCCGTGCCAGAAGCGTCACTGAATAAAGACATAACCCTGGTATTCAGTAGTGTCGGCTTTGTGACGGAAGAGCGGATGGTACGGTTTGGCAGTACCAGTCAATTGATAGCAATGCAGCTGAATACCCAGGTCCTGGGCGTAATGGAGATGTACATGCCGGTGCTGCCGCCCGCGCCCTGGCACCCGCGAGCATTTTACTACTGGGGCAAATACTGGCTCACCCGGCCCTTCCGCCGCAGCTAATGCCGGCGCATTTTCCCTATTGCTTTCCCCAAAACTGCTACTTTCGCCGCATGGCCACTCTCCTCAGCATCTCCATTCCGCAGCCTTGCGCCCAGCCCTGGGCCAATATGTCGCCCACCGCTGCCGGCCGTCACTGCGCCGCCTGCGCCACCGAAGTGGTCGATTTCACCCGCATGAGCGACGCCGAAATTCTGGCCTTTATGGCCCGGCAGGGGGGGCGGCCGGTGTGCGCGCTGGCGCATTCGGCGCAGTTGGCCCCATTGGCTCCGGCCACGCGCTGGCGGCGCTGGCTACTGGCCGGGCTCGCGCTGCTGGGCTGGCAGTCGGCTACGTCGTGCGCTACCAAGGCACCCCAGCAGCCGCCCGTGCCCACCACCGCCACCGTGGCCACCGACCCGGCCATGACCCCGGCGCGCCAGCTTATCATTCGCGGCCAGGTGCTGGACGGGGCCGGTGGTCCCGCCGTGGCCGGCGTGCGCGTGCTGATAAACGACACGCAGTTCGGCACCATCACCGATGAGAAAGGCAACTTCGAACTGATAATGGCCCGCGACTGGGCCCCCATTGCCAGTGGCAGTGTCACGCTAAAATTCCTGGGTAATCCGTTCGATTTCCAGCCTAAAGATGTGGTGCTGGACCTGAAAGCCACGCCCCAGCCCGCCCCGCTGGTCGTGCCTATGGAGTCGGTGCCCAACCGGGGCAAGGTGATGGGCAAAATTCGGATGCCCGAGCCGCCCGTGGCCCCGCCGCAGAAGTAGCAGGCCGCTTCCTCAGTAGCCATAAGCTAAGCTTCAACCCCTGAAACCATGATTTCCATTCCGAAGCCCTGTGCTGAAAGTTGGGCTGCCATGACGCCCACAGCCGCCGGCCGCTAGTGCAGCCGCTGCCAAACGGAGGTGGTGGATTTTACTCGGATGAGCGACGCCGAAATGCTGGCTTTTATGGCTGGTAGGAAAGGGCAGCGCGTTTGCGCGTTTATGCCGGCTCCGGCGATAGTGCCGCACCATCCGAAGCGGTGGAGTGGCCCCCGGCAATGGCTGTTGGCGGTAGCTGCTTTTCTGAGTGGACAGCAGGTTTCGGCGGCCGCTTTGCCACCGCAGCCGCTGCTCATCAGGCAGGCGCTGGTTGGGCAAAATCCCACTCAGGCCATGATTACCATTCGCGGGGTCGTACTGGATGACTCCTTAAATGTGCCGGAAGATGGAGCGAAAGTGTACTTCGGCGACACCCAATACGGTACGGTTGCCAACGAACGAGGAGAATTTTCCTTTTCCTTTCCCGCTGATTGGGCACCCGCAAAAAGCGGGGTTATAAAAGTGCGAGTTGGGGGAGTACCTTTTGCGCTTTTAGGGCAGACGGTAGAGGTTAATGTTGGAGGGGGGGCAGCACCCGCGCCGCTTGCTATCCGTTTGCTTTCGATTCCGGAGCGCGGCTTTCGCAAAGGAAAAGCCAAGTTTGAGGAGTCCCCGGTAGCGCTGCCAGGTTCGCGCAAAAGCCGTTACTAACTCCAAACCTTTCGGCCCCAAAATGCCTTCTGAGAGGGTATGAAAGTTTTGCGTTTTGCCCTCCTTTGCCTGCTGGCGGCCTGCGCCGCCCCCCGGCCCACCACCCGCTTCAACCCCACCGCTACCCGCGCCGCGCTGCCCCACGAGGAAGCCGTACATCCCAAAAACTCGCTGGAATGGTGGTACCTCACCGGCCACCTGCACGACCAGGCTACCGGCGAGGATTTCGGTGTGGAATACGTGTTCTTCCACTTCAACCTGAAAGACGGCCGCCAGGACTGGCAGATGGTGAACGTGGCCCTGACCGACCCGCAGGGCCAGCAATTCCACTTCGACTACAAGCTGGGCAAGCTGCCCGTGCTGCTCACCGACTCCTTGCCGCTGCGGCTGCGCGAACACCAGCGCGGGCAGGTCTGGAAGTTTGACGGGCAGGAGGGAGCCTACCACCTGCAAGCCGCCCTCACCGGCAAGGCCAATGCCGGCTGCGCCCTCGACCTGACCACCCGGCCCACCCGCGACGTGGTACTGCACAGCGGCACCGGCTACGAAAACTACGGCAACGGCATCATGGCCGGCTATTATTCCTTCCCGCGCCTGGCCACCACCGGCACGCTCACCGTGGCCGGCAAAACCCGCCAGGTAACCGGCGAGCTGTGGTACGACCGGCAGTGGAACTGCACCAGCATCGTGGACAAAAACGTGGGCTGGGACTGGCTCAGCATCCAACTAGACCAGCCGCAGGAGGAATTCATGCTGAACACCCTGCGCAATTCCGCCACCGGCAAAAACCTCAACAACGGCACTTTCAGCGGCGCTACCGGCCCCAGCGTACACCTCTCCGGCCCTGATTTCCAGCTCACGCCCCTCACGTACTGGACCAGCCCAACGTCCAAAAAGAAGTACCCTGCCACCTGGCGCGTGCAGGTGCCCGCCCAGGGCTACGACCTTACCGTGGAGCCGCTGGTGCCCCAACAGGAGCTGGCGCTACGGTTTTTCCACGCCTTCACCATGTATTACTGGGAAGGCATGTGTCGTGTGAAAGGCACTCACAATGGACAGCCCGTGACGGGCAAGGCGTACGTGGAGATTACCAATCGGTAAGTACCGTGGACTCTGCGAGTCCGCGAATGGGGCCGTTCAAACGCGCGGACTCGCAGAGTCCACGGTACTACTGATTCAGTACCACGCGGAAGGTGGTGCCGCGCCCCGGCTCGCTCCATTTCACGAAAAGCTTGCCCTCGTGGTAGTTCTCGATGATGCGCTTGGCAAGGGCCAGACCCA
This sequence comes from Hymenobacter sp. UYAg731, assembly GCF_054061335.1. Taxonomy (NCBI): domain Bacteria; kingdom Pseudomonadati; phylum Bacteroidota; class Cytophagia; order Cytophagales; family Hymenobacteraceae; genus Hymenobacter; species Hymenobacter sp. UYAg731. The sequence goes on from NZ_JBSSEC010000006.1 coordinate 138,900, forward strand.
AGCCCCAGCCGCGCTTTTTGGTCGTGAAACCGGGCATAAACACGCTTTCGAGCTTGTTTTTGGGAATGCCCTTGCCCGTGTCGGTAATGTCGATGGCCACCTGGCGGGGCGGGGCACCGCGCCGGTACCAACTGCGGCGGGTACGCACGCGGCGCAGGTGCAGCGTGATGGAGCCGCGCCCTTCCATGGCATCCACGGCGTTTTTGCAAATGTTTTCGATGACCCAGTCGAACAGCGGCACGTTGATACGGGCCGGCGTGTCCATCGGCAGGTCCGATTCAATCTTGAAGATTACCTTTTTCGACACCCGGCTTTGCAGGTACTCGATGGCGTTGCGGGTGGTCTGGTACAGATTTTCGTCCTTCAGTACCGGCACTGAGCCGATGTTGGAGAAGCGCTCCGTGATGATTTCCAAGCGCCGGATGTCCTTGCCCAGCTCCTCCACGATGGGCTCGTCTTTGAAGCGGTCGGAGTCGCGCAGGTAGTTCTGCCAGCCTACCAGGCTGCTGAGGGGCGTGCCCAGTTGGTGGGCCGTTTCCTTGGCCAGGCCCACCCACACGCGGTTTTGCTCGGCCCGGCGCGATGAGCTGAACGCGAAATACGCGATGACGGCCAGGCAGCCAATCACCACCAACTGCACCAGCGGGTAGGTGCGCAGTTGCCGCAGCAGCTCCGAGTCGCGGTAGAAAATGTAGTTCACCTGCCCCGCCCCAAATTTTACGATGATGGGCGGGTGCTGCTTTCGCATCAGCAGCAGCTCACTGTCGAGCAGCGTCACCGAATCGGCCGGCGAGAGGTGGGCCGGCATGGTGATGTTTTTGGCGTTGGTGATGTCCTTCCCGTCGCTGCTGAGAATGACCGGAATGGTGGTGTTGTTGCTGATTATTTCGTTGAAAACAAAGGTGTTGGTTTCGGTTTCGGAATTGATGATGTATTCCAGCGCCTTGGCGTACAGCTGAATCTGCTGCTGCTCCCGGGCCGACACGCGCTGCACCAGCCAATTAGTGTAGATGACCGTGGCCGCCCCGATGAGCAGGGCCAGCACGGCTATCAGAATTTTGATGCGGGTTTTTTGGTCGTAAATCGGAGGCATTAACAATTACTTAGGAATCCAAAAAAGAACGTCATGCTGAGCGCAGCCGAAGCATCTCTACCGCGCAACTAATCCTGTCGATTGGATTACTACCACACGCGAGATGCTTCGGCTGCGCTCAGCATGACGTTCTGATAACGTTCTTCAGGAACGTCAAATTACCCCACCAGCACGGCGTTGCTGCTGGCAATTTCCTGCAAAATCTCCAGTACGTCGGCGGGGGTTTCGGCATTCACCAGGCTGGTGCGCCAGGCTTTGGCCCCTTCCAGGCCCCGGAAATACTGCGCGTAGTGCCGGCGCATCTCAAACACGCCCACCTTCGGCCCCTTCCACTCAATGCTGCGGTCGAAGTGCATCTGGCAGGCGGCCACCCGCTCTTCCAGCGTGGGCGGGGCCAGGAGCTGGCCGGTGGCCACGTAGTGCTTCACCTCCCGGAAAATCCAGGGGTAGCCGATGCTGGCCCGGCCAATCATCACGCCGTCCACGCCGTAGCGGGTTTTGTATTCGAGGGCTTTTTCGGGGGAGGTAATGTCGCCGTTGCCAAAAATCGGAATTTTGATGCGCGGGTTGTCCTTGATTTTGGCGATGAGCCGCCAGTCGGCCTCGCCCTTGTAGAGCTGGGCGCGGGTGCGGCCGTGTACGGTGAGGGCGGCAATGCCTACGTCTTGCAGGCGCTCGGCCACTTCTTCCACGTTTTTGGTGCCTTCGTCCCAGCCCAGGCGGGTTTTCACGGTCACGGGCAGGTGGGTGTGCTTCACCACCGAGGCCGTCATGGCCACCATCTTGGGGATGTCCTGGAGCAGAGCCGCACCCGCGCCCCGGCAGGCCACCTGCTTCACCGGGCAGCCGTAGTTGATGTCAATCAAATCGGGCCCGGCCTCGGTGCTGATGGCCGCGCACTCGCCCATCGTCTCCACGTCGGAACCGAACAGCTGAATGCCGATGGGCCGCTCATAATCAAAGATATCCAGCTTCTTACGGCTCTTGGCAGCCGCCCGAATCAGGCCCTCCGAGGAGATGAATTCGGTGTACATGAGGTCGGCCCCGTGGGCCTTGCACACGGCGCGGAAGGGTGGGTCGCTCACGTCCTCCATGGGCGCTAGCAGAAGCGGGAAATCGGGAAGCTGGATGTTGGGACCTATGTTGACCACGGGAATACTGGGGTTATAAGAAGGCGTTGGTAGAGCCAGAACGGTAGCGCGTGACCGTCATGCAGAGCGCAGCGCAGCATCTTTGCCTCGATAGTAAATCCTTTCGATTGGATTACTTCCTGCGGGCAAGATGCTTCGCTGCGCTCTGCATGACGTTCCTTTACCTTCGTTCAATTACGCCTAAGTTAAAAACTGCGGTAAATTTACGCCCTTCCCAACTTGCGCCCCGCTATGAAAGGTTTCCTACCCCGCACCCTGCACCCTGGCCTTCAGATATTGGTGCTACTGGCTATGCTGGTGGCGGGGGGCTGCGTGGGCTACGCCATCGTGTTTGCCTGGGCGCAGTGGGGCTTCGGCTTGTCGGTGCTTGAAATCCAGCAGGTGGCGCAGGCCCCGGCGGCCTCCCCGCAAGGCTGGAGCCTGTTGATGATGATGCAGGGAGTGCTGCTGTTTGTGGCGGGCGCGGGCGGGGCGCTGGGGCTGGCCTCGGCGCTGGGCTACGGCTGGGCCGAATATTTCAGTCCGCGCCGGCTGGGGGCGGCGTGGTGGCTGTTGGTTGTGGCGGTGCTGATTATCGTCACGCTGCCGTTCATGTCCACCATCATTGCCTGGAACGCGGAGGCGCATTTCCCGGCCGCGCTGCACGGGTTTGAGGTGTGGGCGCGGGCCAGCGAGGACCGCGCTGCCGTCCTCACCAGGTTCCTGACGAATTTCAACTCGCCCGCGCGGTTTTGGGTGGGCGTGCTGGTGATTGGGCTGGTGCCGGCCGTGGCCGAGGAGCTGGTGTTTCGGGGCGTGATTCAGAAGAACCTGGTGCGCTGGTTTTCGCCGCATGTGGGCGTGTGGCTGGGGGCGGCCATTTTTTCGGCCATTCACTTCCAATTTTTTGGGTTTGTGCCGCGCTTCGTGCTGGGGCTGGTGCTGGGGTATCTGTACCTCTGGAGCGGCAATATCCTGGTGAGCATGGCCGCGCACTTCACCCAGAATGCCTTCCAGCTCGTCATCCTCTACCTGGCTCAGCGCGGCCAATTCGGCTGGGGCTTCGACCCCGACTCCACCGATGCCCTGCCTTGGCTGCTGGTGATTCCGTCGGCCCTGCTCTCGGTCGGCTTGCTCTATGCCCTGCACCGGCACTTCACGGCCCCGGCCGCGCCCACCGCCATGCTCACCCTCAGCAGCGAGGGGGTAAAGCGAATAGTGTAGAGACGCAATATTTTGCGTCTCGTCGTTGAACGACTTGCGTTGAACCTTCGTAACCGCGCCGTTCGCACAAACAATTAAACAACATCAGCAACGACGAGACGCAAAATATTGCGTCTCTACCTCGCCAGATTCCCACATTAATTCACTTCCCACTTTGCCCGACGCTACGCCTCCGATTATCCCTGTTACTATCGAAGCTCCTGCTGAAAAAGCCGGCCCCAGCAACCTGCGTCTGCGCGTCATCTGGGGCGTCATCGGGGCCGCGCTGCTGCTGGGCAGCGTCTGGTTCAGCCCCTGGACGTTTGGGCTGTTCTTCGCCGCCGTGCAGGCCATCATGCTCTGGGAGTTTTACCGCATGATGCGGGCGGGCGGGTACGCGCCGGCTACGTGGATTGGGGTGGGGGCGGGTACCATCCTATTTGTAGCAATATGGGTAATTTGCTTTAGTAATGGAATGTACATTAATGGGGTAAAAGGCGAATTCGCGTCGAGTAAGTGGGCTCCCTTGTTTGAGCAAATACAAGCAGTTGTTTCTCCAATAGCTATTGCCACACTGTTTCTATTGCCAATAGTTTTAATTGTGCGTGAGATGCGGGAGTGGCCGCAACAAAAGCAACCGTTCACGAATGTGGGACTTACCCTTTTGGGTTTGCTGTATGTAAGCCTGCCAATGGCTATGCTAAATGCGTTGCCGTTTGTCCGCAACAACGGTTTTCTCCCCCGCCGCGTTTTCGCCCTGCTCTTCCTCATCTGGGCATCCGATATCGGCGCGTACGCCGTGGGCCGGGCCATTGGCAAGCACAAGCTGGCCCCCAAAATCTCGCCCGGCAAAACCTGGGAAGGCTGGGCCGGTGGCTTCTTGCTGACGCTGGTGGTGGGCTGGGCCATCGGCTACATGCTGCCCGATATGCCGCTGCTGCACCGCCTCGTGGCGGCGGGCGTGGTGGCCGTGTTCGCGCCCCTCGGCGACTTGGCCGAGTCCATGCTCAAGCGCAGCGTGGGGGTGAAGGACTCGGGCAGCATCATGCCCGGCCACGGCGGCCTGCTCGATAGGTTCGATGCGTTTCTGCTGGTGCTGCCGGTACTGGCGCTGCTACAGCTGCTGGTGGGGTAGGGGCTCATTGCCGCGTTGCGCTACGCTTCATTCGCAATGACAGATGGTTAGTGTTTCCCCAAACCTTTGGGGCACTTGCCCGCTGCTTCCTGCCAAAAGCAATACCTTTGCGGCGCGAAACCGTACCCAACTTCCCACCCAACCCACACCCCTAAATCCCCATCCCGAATGGCAGCCCACACTGTGTACAAGGAGCCGGCTCCGATAATGGACCGCGAAAATCCGCTCGAATCCATGATGTCGCGTTTCAACATTGCGGCCGAAATCCTCGGCCTCGACGATGAAACATACAACGTTCTCAAAGCGCCCGATAAGCAGGTCATCGTGAACCTGCCCGTGACGATGGACGATGGCAAGCTGCGCGTGTTCGAAGGCTACCGCGTGATTCACAACACCATCCTCGGCCCCTCGAAAGGGGGCATCCGCTACGACAAGCACGTTCACCTCGACGAGGTGAAGGCCCTCGCGGCCTGGATGACCTGGAAATGCGCCGTGGTGGACATTCCCTACGGCGGGGCCAAGGGCGGCATCATCTGCGAGCCCACCACCATGAGCGCCGGCGAGCTGGAGCGCCTCACCCGCGCCTACACGCTGGCCCTGAAAGACGTATTCGGCCCCGACCGCGATATTCCGGCCCCCGATATGGGCACCGGCCCTCGCGAAATGGCCTGGCTGATGGACGAATTCTCCAAAACCGTGGGCGCAACCTCGCCCGCCGTAGTAACCGGCAAGCCGCTGGTAATGGGCGGCTCGCTGGGCCGCACCGAGGCCACTGGCCGCGGCGTGATGGTATCCACGCTGGCCGCCCTCGCCAAGCTGGGCCTGAAGCCGACCGAAGTATCGGCCGCCGTGCAGGGCTTCGGCAACGTGGGCTCCTGGGCTGCCAAGCTGCTCTGTGAGAAAGGCGTGAAAATCAAGGCGGTGAGCGACGTATCGGGGGCTTACTGGAACGCCGATGGCATCAACATCGACGAAGCCATTGCCTACAAGAATGCCCACAACGGCCGCCTCGACGGCTACACCGGTGCCGCGCTGATGGACAACGCCGACGACCTGCTGACCGCCGATGTGGACGTGCTGGTGCCTGCCGCCGTGGAAGACGTCATCACCGAGCACAACGCCCGCGACATCAAGGCCAAGCTCATCGTGGAAGGTGCCAACGGCCCCACCTCGGCCTCGGCCGACCCGATTATCAACGAAAAAGGCATCATGGTGGTGCCGGATATCCTGGCCAACTCGGGCGGCGTCACGGTGTCGTACTTCGAGTGGGTGCAGAACCGCCAGGGCTTCAAGTGGACCGAAGAAATGGTGACCGAGCGCGCCGACCGCATCATGTCGGACGCCTTCGAGAAGGTGTACCAGACCAGCCAGAAATATAAAATCCCGATGCGCATCGCGGCCTACGTCGTGAGCATCGACAAAGTGGCCCAAACCTACAAGTTCCGCGGCGGCTTCTAAGGACCACCGATTCAACGGATTTTAACGGATGAAACGGATTGCCGTGGTTTTGCTTTTCGTCAGTCGTTTTTGAAATCCTAACGTATTTACTGGAAAAAGGCATGAGCCACCGGGTTCGTGCCTTTTTACTTTTCCTGCCGACCTTTACTGGCACTACTGAAACAGTTCACTTACGCAGATGCTATACGGACCCACAATCATCCGTTTCATCCGTTAAAATCCGTTAAATCTGCGGTTCATGAAGATTCATAAAGAAGGAAGACGCATTCTGTTCGTTACGCTGCTGATTTTGTTGGCACTCAACCTACTTGTATTTCAATTCAATAAGGGGGCTGACCTCGTGAACCGGCTCTTCGCCGGGGCCACGGTCATTATCTTTTTGCTAATTCTCCAGTTCTTTCGGAGCCCGTTCCGGCACCTGTTCACCCATGAGGACCTGCTGCTGGCCCCCGCCGACGGCAAGGTGGTAGTGATTGAAAACGTGTTTGAGCCCGAGTATTTTGAGGATGAGCGCAAGCAAATCAGTATTTTCATGTCGCCCATCAACGTGCATGTCACGCGCAACCCCATTTCGGGCCTGGTGAAGTACTTCAAGTATCACCCCGGCAACTACTTGGTGGCCTGGCACCCCAAAAGCAGCACCCAGAATGAGCGCACCACCGTGGTGGTGGAGTCCGATGCCGGCCCGCTGGTGCTCTTCCGGCAGATTGCCGGGGCCATGGCCCGCCGCATTGTGTGGTATGTGAACGAGGGCGACGAAGTGAGCCAGGGCGAAGAGTTCGGCTTCATCAAGTTCGGCTCGCGCGTCGATGTATTCGTGCCGATGGACACGGAGGTGAAAGTGGAGCTCGGCCAGAAGGTGAAAGGCGGCGAAACGGTGATTTGCCAGCTGAAGGTCTGAACCGCAGATTATGCAGATTTAACGGATAAGAACGGATTCTAATGAGTCCGTTCTTTTTTTGTGTTCGTACTTGCGGGAGGGTCTGCGTTTTGGTTTTAATATACGGGGCGCGTTTTGACGAAGCGTTTAAATTATAATGACGGGCCGCCGCAGTTGATGAGTAAGCCGATGGGTAATCGGTAGGTTTCGAGGTAGTTGATGATTTGAGCGTGGTGGGTTTCATTTAATGCACTCAGCGCTTTCAATTCCACCAACACCGTGTCGTTGACACAGGAAATCAACGCGCCGTGAGCCGATTTCTTTCTGCCGATAATGAATCGGCATTTCCAGCTCGCGTTGCGCGACGATACCGCACTGCTCCAACTCGATGGCCAGCGCCCGCTGATAAATAGCTTCCTGAAAACCCGTGCCTATTATGCGATGCACTTGCATCGCACAGCCGATAATCCGACCCGTTAATTCTTGGTAATCCTCCAGATTTATTAACGTCCTCTCCATCGCGCAATAAAAATCCGTTCTTATCCGTCAAATCCGTTAAAATCTGCGGTTCAGAACCAGGTAGCGGCCAGCTGCATCAGTTGCTCCAGCGCGGTCTGGTCGTCGTGGTCGAAGTCATTGAGTTGGTCGCTATCGACATCGAGTACGGCCACGACCAGGCCGTTTTTGAGGATGGGCACCACGATTTCGGATTTCGAATCGGAGCTGCAGGCAATGTGGCCGGGGAAGGCTTCTACGTCGGGCACGAGGAGGGTTTCGGCGCGCGCCCAGCTGGCCCCGCACACGCCCTTGCCCTGGCGGATGCGCGTGCAGGCAATAGGGCCCTGGAACGGCCCGAGCACCAGCTCTTCGCCTTTCACGAGATAAAAACCGACCCAGAAAAAGCCGAACGCCTGCCGCAGCGCGGCGGCCGTATTGGCCAGGTTGGCGACGAGGTCGGGCTCGCCGGTGGTGAGGGCTTCGATTTGGGGCAGCAGCTGCCGGTATTGCTCGGCTTTAGTGAGCGTGGTGTCGAGGGTGAGGGTTTCGGCCATGATGTAGCGCAGACTTTTAGTCCGCGAGTGGATTTTTGGATTGTCGTATTTTAAAGACGCATTCGCGGACGATAAGTACCGCTGGGTAGGACCGCGCTACTGATTTACGTACCAAAACAACTCATCGGCCCCAACGTTTTCGACGGTGCGCAGGCCGCTGTGGCCCAGGCGTGGGGCAGCAATGCCCTGGCCAAGCTTCATGGGCGAGCGGAATACGCGGATTTCGTCCCACATCCCGGCGTTTATCAGCGCATTGAGCACCGTGGGGCCGCCTTCGACCAATACCGATTGCACCTGACGTTGGTAGAGGTCGGCCATGACCTGGGGCAGGAGGTCGTCGGCTTCATTCAGCATGACGTGGTCGAGGTTGGTGGTGTGGCGGGGCTGGCGGTAGGTGTAGATGAAGGTGGGCTGCGAGCCGTCGAGCAGGTGGTGGGTGGGCGGCAGGCTCAGGTTTTTGTCGATGACGAGGCGCGTGGGCTGGGCTCCGGGCCAGTCGCGGGCGCTCAGGCGGGGGTTGTCGTGCAGGGCCGTGCGCGTGCCCACCAGAATGCCCTGTTCCTCGGTGCGCCACTTGTGCGTGAGCAGCCCCGCCTGCGGCCCGCTGATTTGCACCTGCTGAAAGTAGCGGCCGGCCAGGAAGCCATCGGCTGTTTCGGCCCATTTTAGCACCAGGTAAGGGCGCTTTTTTTCGTGAAAAGTGAAAAAACGTCGGTTCAGCCAGCGGCCTTCTTCGGCCAGCAGGCCGGTTTCGACGCGCACACCGGCGGCGCGGAGCTTCTCGATGCCGCGCCCGGCCACCAGCGGAAATGGGTCCTCGTTGCAAATCACCACCTCGGGCACGCCTTTGGCAATGAGCAAATCGGCGCAGGGCGGCGTTTTGCCGTGGTGGGCGCAGGGCTCCAGCGTGACGTAGACGCGGCTTTTCTTCAGCAAGTCCTGGTTTTCTACCGCAGCCAGGGCGTTTACTTCGGCGTGGGGGCCGCCGTGTTGCTTATGCCAGCCCTCGCCGATGATGCGGCCTTCGTGCGTTACCACGCAGCCGACCAAGGGGTTGGGCCGGGCGTAGCCGGTGCCGAGCAGCGCCAAATCGAGGGCGCGGCGCATGAACAGGGCATCATCGTTTTCCATGGGCGCGAAGGTAAGCGCCGGGCCGCCGCTGGGGCGCGGCGCTACCTTTGGCGCAATGAACGTTCGCCAATTTACTGCCTCGGTCGCCACGGCGCTGCAAGCTATCTACCCCCAGTCCGAAGCCCAGGCCATTGCGGCGTTGGTGGCAGAGCACCTACTGCAAATGGATGCCCTAGCCCGCCTGATGGAAGCCCAGCAGCCCGTTGCGCCCGGCGCGGAAGCTGCGCTGGAGCCGCTGCTGGCCCGGCTGCTGGTCCACGAGCCGGTGCAATACGTGCTGGGTACCGCCTACTTCGCCGATATGGACCTGGAAGTGACGCCCGCTACCCTCATCCCGCGCCCCGAAACTGAGGAACTGGTGCATCTCATCAGGCAGGAGCAGGCGGGCCGGGCGGGCCTGCGCGTGCTCGACGTGGGTACGGGCTCAGGCTGTCTGGCCCTGGCGCTGGCCCGCCTGCTGCCCGCCGCCGAGGTGCTGGCCGTGGATATTTCGACCGAAGCCCTGGTCGTGGCCCGGCGCAATGCGGCCCGCTTTGCGCCGCAGGTGGCGTTTGAGCAGGTTGATATCCTGAATGGCTTACCCAAGGAAATTGCCCCCGGCTCGCTGGATATATTAGTAAGCAACCCGCCCTACGTGCGCGAAAGCGAGCGGCCCGCAATGCGCGATAACGTGCTGGCCTGGGAACCCGCCACTGCGCTGTTCGTGCCCAATGCCGACCCGCTGCTGTTCTACCGCCGGCTGGCCGAAGTGGGCTGGGCGCTGCTACGCGCTGGCGGTGCTATTTATCTGGAAATCAACGAAGCACTGGGTGCTGAAACGGCGGCCCTGCTCACGCCGGTAGATTTTGAGGATGTGCGCGTGCTTCCCGATATGTTCGGCAAGGCGCGGGTGGTGCGCGGTACCCGCCGGTAAGGCTCACCTGTCACCCGGAGCAAAGCGAAGGACCTCATCACATTAGCACGACTTGCGCCAACGTAATGAGGTCCTTCGCTTTGCTCCGGGTGACAGGCGGACGATTATTCCACCATCAGCTTGGCGCGGTAGGTGCCGCCATTGGTGCTCACCACGTAGATGTAGACGCCAGCGGGCAGCTTGGCAGTCTGGTAGTTAATCTGATGAGTGCCCGCGCCCAGCGTGGCGGAGCCTACCGGTACGTCGGCCACTTTCGCGCCGGTGAGGCTGAACAGGGCAATGCGAACGGGGCTGGCGGTAGGCAGCGTCACCTCGAAGATGGTGGCCCCGGCCGTGGGGTTGGGGTAGGCCGAAACCTGGGGGGCGGCGGCTCCCGCGCTGGCTTTGGTGGCCAGCACCTGCACACTGCCAATGGCATTGGCGCAGTTGGTGGGCACGATGCGGTTGCCGGTGATTTCCAGCCAATCAATGTCGGCAAAAGAAGCGACGGCGGTGGTTTCGAGGCGAATTTCGTTCACACCGTTGTTCAGCGTTACGTTTTGGGTGGCGAAGCCGAAGGTGGTGCTGCTGGCCGTGCGCGGGAAGGGCGCGACCGGGTTCACCACCACGCCGTTGATGCTGAGCTGGCCGGTGAAGCCCGAGCTGGCGCTGCTGTTGGAATAGCGCCATTTCAACTCGTAAGCGCCAGCGGGCGTCACTTCCACTTTCCAGACAATGGCTCGGCCCGACGAGTTGGTCAGGTTGATGACTGAGCCGTTATCGGCCCCGGTGTTGTTGCTCACCACGCCGTCGAAGTTGCACAGGCCGGTGGCGGGCGTGTTGGTGTCCTCGATGCGGATGAGCGGGCCGGGCGCGCCGGTGCCGGGAATGAGCGTGAAGGTGGCGCGCAGGGCCTTGCTGCCATGCACCCGGAAGGTAAGCGGGTTGGTGGTCGTGGTGCTGTCGCCGCTCCAACCGGCAAACTGCCAGCCGATGCCGGGCGTGGCCGTGAGCGTCACGCTCTGGCCCAGGTTGTAGATGCCGCTGGCCGGCGTCACGGTGCCCTGGCCCAGCGCCGAGGCTGTGACCGAATACGTGCCCGCTGCCAGCGTGGGACCCACTTTGCCGATGCCCGCATTGGCTACCACGATGGCCGGCACGTCGGCGGCCGTATTCAGTACGCTGGTGTACACGTAGGGCACCACGGCGGTGCAGGCCGTGAGCAAATGCACGTCGGAGGCATACACGAAGGGGCTGTTGACAAGGGTGTTGCCTACAATGTCGCCGTAGCCATCCATCGGGCTATAAGCGGCCACGTAAGGGTTGCGGGCGTTTTCATAGTAGTTGTTTTCGATTTTGAGGCAGGCCCCCATGCGCGAGTTCACGCAGGTGGAGGCAATGTCTTTGTAGTAGTTGTTGAAGACGTGGCCGGTGCCGAAGCGGAACAGCGGCAGGCGCGAGTTGATGTTCTCGAAGCGGTTGTGGTGGTAGGTGATTTTGCGGTCGAAATTGTCGGTTTCGGTGAAGCCGCAGAGGCTGGCCTTCCAGCCGTCGTGCAGGTAATTCCAGGAATAGGTGATGTACTGGCAGTCGGCCTTGGCATCGAGCAGGCCGTCGTAGTCGTCGGTGCCCACGCCCTGGTACACGTTGTACATCTCGCAGTGGTCGACCCAGATGTGGTTGGCCGGGCCTTCAATGCCGATGCAGTCGCCATCGCCGGTAGAGGCCAGGACGTTATGCACTTTCAGGTTTTGCAGGATGATGTTGTTGGCCCGGAACACCTTCAGGCCGATGCCGACGAACTCGCCCAGCCGGTCGAAGCCGATGATGGACAGGTCGCTCACGTCTTTCACGTCAATCTTGGTGAGGGTGGGCGAGTTGGACAGCGTGATGGTGCCGTTGATGTAGATGGTGAGTGGCTGCGCTCCCTTGTTTCTGATGGCGGCTTGCAGGGCCGTGCCGGTGCTCACCGTGACGCTGGTGCCGCCCGCGCCGCCGGTGGTGCCCGTGGTCATGGCCGCGTAGCCGAACACGCCAAAGGTGGCTCCCGCCGTTTGGGCGAAGGCAGAGAAGGAGCTGGCCAGGGCCAGCAGCATAATGGAGAGTAAGCGTTGTTTCATGGGTGGAAAGTGGGTGGGTTTGGGAAGCAAGCGAAGCGTTTGCCTGGTAATAGTAGAACCTTAAGTCCTAATAAGACGCTGGAAAACAGCTTTATATTAGCGCAAACGATGCCGGGAACGATGCCGGATAACCTCCTGACTGATGCATTTAAGCCAAAACCCAAAAGGCCACCCGGCAGCGGATGGCCTTGGCGACAGGTGCAGGCGAAGCTACTTCGGCAGCTGGCGCACGAAGGCGGCCAGCGCCCGGCTCACTTCGTGCGGACTTTCGAGCAGGGCGTTGTGCTTGCCGGGCATGGGCACCACGCGCTGGTTGGGGAAACAGAACGCCTGGTGCTGCGGGCCGGTTACGGCATCGGCCGAGCCGGGCAGAACCAGCACGGGCATCCGCAGGGCCGGGGTGGCCGCCGTGAAATCTTCCAGGTAGCCGTCGATGACGCCGGGTTGGTAGAGAGAGGCCGCAAAATCGTGGTTGGCCGGTTGGGCGGGCTTGATGCGGGCCACACGGGCCGCCGTGGAGTCGGTGCTGTACATGAGCTGGTCCATGAGGTGGTGCTGGTTGAGCAGGCCCATCACCATGCCGAAACGCTGGGGCAGCGGCGCAGCAGTATCGACGGATGCCCGGGCGGCGGGCGGCAGCAGAGCGTAGCCGTTGGTGGCCAGGCTTTCCATAGAAGCCGGCAGGTTCAGGATACTGTTGCTGAGCACCAAACCCAGCACATGCCCGGGGTATTGCCGGGCGTAGGCCGTGGCAATGAGGCCACCGAAGGAGTGCGACAGCAATACCCACTTATCAACGTGCAGCTGCTGGCGCAGCTCTTCCAAATCCTGCACCAGGCGGGGCAGGCCATAGCTTTGGGTAGCCGAGCTGGCCGAGCGGCCACTGCCGCGCTGGTCGAGGTAAATCATTTGAAACTGCTGTTCCAGCAGGGGGCCAGCCAGGGTTTCCTGCACTTCGGAACCCGCGCCGGGGCCGCCATGCACGAACACGCAGGGACGGCCCTGGCCCGCCACATGCACATACAGGCGCACGCCGTCCGAAGTGGTAACGGCCGGGGTGCCGTTGGCTAAAACCAAGGGGGCCGCGTAGGCGCTGGTAGTAGCCAGCAGCAGCAGCGAGAAAATGAGGTGGAACAGGGCTGGGCAGGTAAGGGAGTGCGTTTTCATGTCCCAAAGCTGGCAACGGGCCGGCCCGGGCCGAAATAAAGGTTGCCGAAAGGGGGGATTCAGGCGATGAACCGATGGCGCGGCCGGAACAAGCGTGTAGCTGCCGGGCACAAAAAAAGAGCCGTCATGCCTGGCATGATGGCTCCTGGAGGTTCTTCACCCGGCTAATTACAGGTTCTGCAGCACGAAGTTGGTCATCTGGCGGTAGAGGTGCAGGCGCGTGTTGCCGCCCGCAATGCCGTGGTTGCGGTTGGGGTAGTACAGCGTCTGGAAGTCCTTGTTGGCTTTCACCATCGCATCAACCAGGGCGATGGAGTTCTGGAAATGCACGTTGTCGTCGCCGGTGCCGTGCACGAGCAGGAACTTGCCTTTCAGGTTCTGGGCGAACTGCACGGGCGAGTTGTCGTCGTAGCCGCCCGGGTTTTCCTGGGGCGTTTTGAGGTAGCGCTCCGTGTATACGGTGTCGTAGTAGCGCCAGTTCGTGACCGGGGCCACGGCGATGCCCATCTTGAAGAGGTCGGCATTTTTGGTCATGGCCAGCGAGGTCATGTAGCCGCCGTAGCTCCAGCCCCAGATGCCGATGCGGGATTTATCGACGTAGGGCAGCGTGGCCAGGTACTTGGCGCCCTCGCCCTGGTCAATGGTTTCGAGCTTGCCCAGGTTGGCATATGTGGCCTTGCGGAAGGCCGAGCCCCGGCCCGACGTACCCCGGTTTTCCACCGAAACCACGATGTAGCCCTTTTCGGCCAGCAGTTGGTGCCAGAGGTAGTTGGTGAAAGCGGTGCCGCCGCCGGCATTATCCAGCACCGTCTGGGTGCTACTGGTGCCGAAGCTGGGGCCGCCGTAAACGTGCATCAGCACGGGGTATTTCTTGGCGGGGTCGAAGTTGCTGGGCTTTATCATCCAGGCATTCAGCGCCACGCCCTCGGTGGTTTTGAAGGTGATGAATTCGAGCTTGCCCAAGTCATACTGCGTCAGGGTTTGCGTCAGCTTAGCATTGTCTTCCAGCGTTTTCACCAGCTTGCCGGTGCTGCCCTCGCGCAGGCTGCTCACGGCCGGCACGCCCGCCGACGAATGCACATTCAGGAAATACTTGGTGTCGGGGCTCATGTTCACCACGTCGGTGCCCGGGCCGGCTTCGCTGATGCGCTGCTTGCCTTTGCCGCTCAGGTTCACGCGGTAGAGGTGGCGCTGCAGGGCCGAGCCTTCGGTGCTGGTGTAGTACACGTTGCCGGTTCTGGCATCGAAGCCGTTGATGGCCGAGATTTCCCAGCTGCCCTTCGTGAGCTGGCGTACCGGCTTGCCGTCCATGTCGTGCAGATAGAGGTGCTGGTAGCCGTCCTTCTCGCTGGTGAACAGGAACTGCTTGCCCCCTTCGAGGTAGTTCAAATCGTCGTTTATCTCAACGTAGGCGGGGTTGGTGTCCGTGAGTACCACCTTGGTTTTGCCGGTGCTGGCATCGCCGTGCAGAATTTCGAGCTTGTTTTGCAAGCGGTTCAGGCGCTGGATGCTGAGCGTGTTCGCCACCCGCGTCCACTGCACGCGGGGGATGTACTGGTCGGCCACCGGGCCTACGTTCATTTTGGTGGTGCGGGCGCTGGCCACGTCGTAGCTGCTCACACTCACGACGGAGTTTTTTTCACCGGCCTTGGGGTATTTGAAGCGGTATTCCTTAGGATAAAGCCCGCCCCATTCCTGCATGTCGTACTCGGGCACCTGGCTTTCGTCGAAGGTGTAAAAGGCCAGCTGCCGGCTATCCGGCGACCAGAAAAAGCCCTGCGCGAAGCCAAATTCCTCCTCGTACACCCAGTCGGCCGAGCCGTTGATGAGGTTGTTTCTCAGGCCGTTGGTCGTCACGGTGGTTTCCTGCATCGTGGCCAGGTCGGTCACGTACATGTTGTTGTCGCGGGTGAAAGCCACGCGCTGGCCATCGGGCGAAAACGTGGCGTAGCCCTGCTTACCGCCGGCGCTCAGCGGCGTCAGCTTCTTGGTGCCGCGGTCGAACACGTAGTAGCTGGCGCGGGCGCTGCGGCGGTAAATGGGCTCGGTACCGGTCGTGAACAGGATTTTCTGCTCGTCGGCGTTGAAGGAGTAGCCATCCACGTTGAGCGGCGCGGCGGCCAGCTGCAATTCGGCGGCGGCCACCAGGGTTTGCACGGCTTTGCCGGTGGTCACCTCGTACTGCACCAGGCTGCCGTTTTCCAGGGCCGAATAGTAGCGGCCGTCGTTCATCCAGTTGAAGCCCGGCACCGAGGCCGAGCGGAACGTGGGCTTGGCCCAGATGTCTTCCAGGGTCAGGGGGAGCTTCTGCTGCGCGTGCAGGAGGGTGGGGGTGAGGCCCGGCACCAGGGCCGGGCCATTGGTGGCCAGGAGGGCTGCCAGCGCAAAGAAGCGTAAACGCATAAGGAATAAGAGCAAAATCGAAATAAGGACGACAACCGAACGTTAAAGGTAACATTCGCCGGCAGCACGGCTGCTGGCCGTGGCCCCCGTTACCTTTGCATTATGCGTTTTCGCCTCCTGTTGCTTTGCCTGCCCGTGCTGCTGGCCGCCTGTTCCAAAACCGCCCGGCCGGTTCAGCTCGATTTTGTTGGTATCTCCACGCTCACTTCCGGCAGCAAAACGGTGCAGCCGAACGATACGCTCACGACCCGCGTGTACGCCGTGGGCAACGATAATATGCTCAAGCGCCTGCGCATCACGGTCACCTACGAGCCCGGTATCACGCCCATTATTTACCCGTCGCCCCTGGCGTCCTACGACCCCACCAAAGCACCTGGTAATAAAGAAATTATCTACCTCGACTCGCTGATTGAGCCCAAACCCGGCATTACCAACGGCCGCGCCATCAGCGAAGTACTTTTCGTCAATCAGTTTTCGGCCCGCGCCACCTCCGGCACCGAACTGTGGCAGTACACGGCCACCGATGTGGCCGGGGCCACGGCCAGTCGCGCTTACCGTCTCACGGCCCGCAAAGCCGACTCGGCCGCCGTCTTTCACAGCTTCACGGCCGTGCTGCGGCCGGTGCCGCGCCGGGCGGCCGTGGTGGCCCGGGGCGCGCGCGACCGCAGCCGCGTGTTCCTCAACCTGCAATACGGCTTAGTGCTGCCCAAATACGCGGTGCTGAACCAGGAACGCTCCTTGGAGGCCAACCAGGCGCTGGTGGACCTGTTCTGCATCGCCAATGGCACGGGTACCTCCGTGCAGCTGGTAGCACCCGCCAATCCCGATACCGCCGTGTGCAAGCTGCCCGCCGTGTGGACGGTGCGGAAATCTACCGTCATGCACCTAACCACGCTCACCAGCACCCAGTTTGCCGCCGCTACAGTTGACGATTTTGCCACGGGCTACAGCAGCACCAACGCCTACGCCCCCAGCGGCCTCGCCACCGGGGCACTGAGCAAAGGCCAGGTCATCGCTTTCAAAATCACCGACGGCACTACCGAACGCTTCGGCCTGCTGCTCATTTCCGACCTCGTGCTGGGTTCGGCTCCGGTGCTGACTTGCTCCGTCAGGGTGCAGAAATAAGGACCCTGGCAGACAAGAAAAAGGGCTGCTCCGATGTGGAGCAGCCCTTTTTCTTGTCTGCCGTTACGCTTCGGCTAGAAGGTAATGCCGGCCGTGACGCTGGTAGTGTAGCGTGTGCCATTCACCTTGATGACCGGCTGCAAGCCATTATTGAGCGAATAAGGCGTGTAAAGCTGGTTGAAGGTGGTGTACACGGCTGCCGCGTCCAGGAAGAAGTTGCCCTGGCGCAGGCCGCCACCCACCGTATAGAAGTTCTGCGCCCGCTCATTATTAATATCGCCCTTGTAGGGGTCGCCATAGCGGGCGTAGCCCAGCCGCAGCCGAAACACATCGAAACGGCCCTCGGCTCCGAAGCGCAGGTTCACCGCGTTCTTGTAGCTGGTCTGAATGTCGCTGTTTTCGTTCGTGAAGGCATAATTATCGCCCACCGCGCTTTGGGAGTCGTTGTGCAGGCGCGCCTGCCCGTAGCCCACGTATTCGATGTCGCCGGTCAGGAAACCACGTTTGCCCAGCGTGTAGGCCAGCCCGCCGTTGGCCCGGAAGGGCGTGGTAAGCGTATAGGCGTAGTCGTAAGTGGCCATCGATACCGTATAGGGCGTCAGGGGCAGGTCGCCGGGGGCGCGGTCAGTGCCCTGCGCGCTGAAGCTTGAGGTCAGGCTCTCGCTATTGGTGTCGGTCAGTTGCATGAACGTAGGCGTTTGCACCGAGGCCCCCACGCGCAGGTTGTCCAGTGCCCGATAAATGAGTCCCAGGCGGGCGTTGAAGCCCCGGCCGGCCGTTTTGAGCCCCTTGGTGCTCATCAGGCTGTTGAAATGGGTGTTCGGGTCGTTGTCGGCTTCCGTCAGCGTCCGGGTCTGCGTAAAATTGGAAGTAATAATGCCGATGGCCCCGCCGATGTACAGCCGGTCGCGGTAGTTGCCGCCGTAGCCAATATCGAACTGCGAAACCGACCCTGCATTGGTCACCGTCTCGCCCTGATTGAGTACGCTGCCCTGCTGGCGCAGCACCACAATGGAGTCGACTTTGGGGCGCAAAATCCGGACGTTGGCCAGATATGCCCCGTAGGCCAGTCCTAATTTAGAAGTGTAGGTGCCGGAATAGGCTTGGTCATCCAGCGATTGAAACGCGGCCCGGCCCTGTACGCCATCGGCCAGCGGCTGCAGCCGCGATAGGTACGACTGGTTGTTGTTCAGCGTTCCCTGGTAGCTCGAAGCCGAATTGAAATCGGCCACCCGGCTAAAGCCCAGCGCAAAAGCCCCGCCGCGCCAGTTGGAGGTTTGGTCATTGTCGGGGCGGCGGGTGGCAAATACTCCGCCCAGGCTGGCGATGTGAAAGCTGTTTTTGTCGGCGCTTTGCGAAGCCATACCGTTGCCCTGAATGCTGGCATCGCTCTGGCCAATGCCGATGCCGGGCGTGAAGTGGAGCTCCGATTTCTGAAACAGCCCCAGCCCAGCCGGGTTGCTGGTCAGGTTGCCAAAATCGGCTCCCAAGGCCACATTGGCTCCGGCAATGCCTTGTGTACGGGCCGGCCCACCAAACTGCAGGCGGGAATAGCGCAACGCATCGGTGGCGTCCTGGGCAAAGGCGTGGCCTGCCTGCCCTGCTACGAGGGCCAGGCTAAGCCAGATTATCCGTTTTTTCATGGTGGGGTGGAAGAAAAGGAGCCAGCCGAAGGGCCGGCTCACTTGGGAAATATTTTTGCAGAAATGCCAGTCTATCGGTTAGTCGCGGCCCCGGTGGCCGCCACCCCCACCGCCATAGGAGGGAGCCGATGGCGCGGAATACGATGGCTGGCTATATGAGCGCTGCTGTGGCTGCTCATACGTGCGCTGCTGCGGCTGCTCGTAAGTGCGCTGCCGGGGCTGGTCGTACGTGCGTTGCTGCTGGGGCTGGTCGTTGGCGCGTTGGCGGGGTTGCTCGGTGGCCTGGCCGCCGCTGTTGTTCGGCTGTTCGCCAAGTACGTTCTGAAAAAAGCCTCCACGCCGGCGCTGGCCATCCTGCGGCATGGCCGCTGGCTGGGGCTGCATCTGGCCATTATTCTGGGGCATAGCCTCGGCGTTACGCATGCGGCCCCGGCCGTTATCGCGCGCAATCTGTTCCTGGTCGGGGGTTGCCAAATTGCCGGACTGCGCATCCCGCCGCTTGCCCATATCGCGGTAGCGCGGCTGGTCTATGCCACTCATACCTTGGGGCTGGTTATAGGCGTCTTTTGCACGTTCCGGCTGGCCTGCCGAAATCGTTTCGCTACGGGAGCGGCCTACGGCATCGGCCGTGCTCATTGGCATGGTTTCCGGCACATTCGTCATTACCCGGTCGGCACTGCGAACCCGGCCGCCGCCGCCGGGCGTGCCTGGAGTGGTGTTCGGCACGTTCCCGCCGTTGCCGGATGAATACCGCACATCCGAAGCCTCGCTGTTGCGGTGGCCGTAAGAGCGAACGGGGTTCCGCTCATTGCCCCCGCCGTTGTTGTAGTAGCTCCCGCCGTTGTAATTGTTGCCGTAGTAGCTGTTGCCATAGTAGCCGCTCCGCCCATAATACCCCCCGTAAAAGGGGCTGCTATAGTAGAAAGGGCTATAGCCACCATAGCCACCATAGCCAAATGGGCTGTAGCCGTAGCCGCCATAGCCGCCGTACCCAAACGAGCGGCCAAACCCGAAGCTGATGCTCAGGCCCGAACCGTAGCCGTAAGGGCTATAGCCATAAGGGCTGCCGAATGAACTGTAAAATGGGTCGTAGCCGCCGTAGGCATACGGCGAAAAGCCGCAGGCCCCGCCGCCATAGGCGTAGCCGCCGCCGTAGCCGCCGCCGTAGCTCAGGCTGGTGTAAGGGCTATAGGGCGAGTAGGAATTCAGGCCCGGGCCGTAATAGCTCGGTGAGCCGCCGTAACCGGGTGCGCCACGCATGTAGGTGTACGTGTTGTCGTAATACTGGGTGGAGCCGGAATTATTTTGCCGGGCCGACGAAGAATTCGTGCTTCCCCCGTTATAGTCCGGATTGGCTTCCTCGCTGTAGGCGGCCGGAGCCGGGGCGGTGCTGACGATGGCCGTGGTCCGGTCCTTCGACGAATAATAGACCCCGTCGTCTTCCGACGATGTAAGGGCCGAAGTACCCGCGCAGCCACCCAGCGCAAACAGGGCCAAAGCGGGCAAACAGGCGGTGAGCAGGTTTTTCATGACTGAAAAAAGGTAAGGATGGGAAGGCTTTCTGTAAAGTAACGGACTATACGATGGAAGCGAGATGAAGCGGCTAGGAATCAGGGCCAACCCAGTAAAAAATACTGGAAAATAAGCCGGGCGCCGCCGTTGTCCGCGCAAAGAGCTCCCGCAAGGAGGTCCGCACTTTAATAACGTAATTTGAACCCGAAACGGTGCCCCAAGGTCAATTCAAATCCTGTACCAAAACTGGGAACTTTTTCAATTACCCCTAAGATGCCTCCCATGAGCAAAAAGTTGCCTACCCGCCAAGAAGATTATTCGCTTTGGTACAATGAGTTAGTGAAGCGCGCCGGCCTGGCCGAAAACTCGGCCGTGCGCGGCTGCATGGTTATTAAACCCTATGGCTACGCCATCTGGGAAAAGATGCAGCGCCAATTGGACGATATGTTCAAGCGCACCGGCCACGAAAACGCTTATTTTCCGCTTTTCGTACCCAAAAGCCTGTTCGAGGCCGAGGAAAAAAATGCTGAAGGCTTCGCCAAAGAATGCGCCGTGGTGACCCACTACCGCCTCCAAACCGACCCCGACCGGCCCGGCAAGCTGCGCGTGGACCCCAACGCCAAGCTGGAAGAAGAGCTGGTGGTGCGCCCCACCTCGGAGGCCATCATCTGGAGCACCTACAAAAACTGGGTGCAGAGCTACCGCGACCTGCCGCTGCTCATCAACCAATGGGCCAACGTGGTGCGCTGGGAAATGCGCACCCGCCTGTTTCTGCGCACCGCTGAGTTCCTGTGGCAGGAGGGCCACACCGCCCACGCCACCGCCGAGGAAGCCGTGGCCGAAACCCGCCAGATGCTGGACGTGTACGCCGAGTTTGCCGAGGAGCACATGGCCCTGCCCGTGGTGAAAGGCGTGAAAACGCCCAACGAGCGGTTCGCCGGGGCCGAGGATACCTATTGCATCGAAGCCTTGATGCAAGACGGCAAGGCCCTGCAAGCCGGCACCAGCCACTTCCTGGGCCAGAACTTCGCCAAGGCGTTCGACGTGCAGTTTGCCAATAAAGAAGGTGTGCGTGAGCACGTGTGGGGCACCAGCTGGGGCGTGAGCACCCGCCTGATGGGTGCCCTCGTGATGGCCCACTCCGATGACGAAGGCCTGGTGCTGCCGCCCAAGCTGGCCCCCATTCAGGTGGTCATCATCCCCATCTACAAAACCGGCGAGCTGGACGCGTTGCTGGAGCGCATTAAGCCCATCCAGATGGGCCTCATTGCGCGGGGCATTTCGGTGAAGCTGGATGCCCGCGATACCGAGCGGCCCGGCTTCAAGTTTGCCGAGTGGGAGCTGAAGGGCGTGCCCGTGCGCCTGGCCATCGGTGCGCGCGACCTCGACGCCGGCATGGTGGAAGTGGTGCGCCGCGATACGAAGGAGAAAATGAGCCTGCCCCTGGCCGACATCGTGGCCAGCGTGGACCAGCTACTGACCGATATTCAAACTAACATCTACGAGCGCGCCAAGAATTTCCGCGCCGCCCACACCACCCGCGTCGACAGCTACGACGAGTTCAAGCGGATGCTGGACGAGGAGCCCGGCTTCCTGCTGGCCCACTACGACGGCACCTCCGAAACCGAGGAGCGCATCAAGGAAGAAACCAAAGCCACCGTGCGCTGCCTGCCCCTGAACGAGGCCGATGAAGAAGGCATCTGCATAGTAACGGGCAAGCCCAGCCCGCGCCGCGCCTACTTCGCCCGCGCCTACTAAGCAAGGTCCAGCTGGTGGCGCATTTGCTAGCCGGTAAAATTGCATTTCGAGGCCGCTGACCGATTGGTTAGCGGCCTTTTTGCGGGCAGACTTACCGGCTTCTCGTGCGCAATGATATCGAGTAGCCGGGAGAAATTATTTGTGCCCGAGCGCCAACGTGAGGGTGAACTTGTGCCCGTCTGCTAGTATCTTCGGAAAGCATTATCATGCTCCACAGCCTCGATTTAGCCATTCCATCATATTTTCATAACCTTAACCAACCCATTACTTACTATGAAGCACCTGTTCCTCATTGGCCTGCTGGGCCTGGCCACGCTGGCCGGCCATGCCCAGACGGGTACGCCCGTAAAAGTGCCGGCCCAGGCCATCAATCAGCTCGAAGACCTGAAAGAGCTCACCAAAGCCGAAGTAGCCAAGGCCGGCAAAACCGCCAAAGCCCACGCCGAAGTGCGCCCCGAACTCAACCGCTACCTCGTTATCTCGGCCGATGATTTTCTGCGCGTGACCAAGGAGCAGCCTACCAAAGAGGCCTACCTCAAGTGCCTGGACAATGGCCTGGCCCGCGTAGCCCCGCTCACCGCCAATGCTACCGACCGCAAGCAGGTGGCTGAATACTTCCAGGACCTGATGGAAATCGTGGGTCTGGAAAGCTCCGAAGGCCGGCTTGATACCTTCGTCGCTTCGGCCGCTAAGTAGCAGTAGCAACAAGTACATCATGCAAAAAGCCCCGACACATGGCGTGTCGGGGCTTTTTGTATTCGGCCGGGCCGGGGTTATTTCTTGGTGATGGTGAACTCCACGCGGCGGTTTTTCATGCGCGTTTCTTCCTGGTCGTTGCTGGCAATGGGCTTGGTGTCACCGAAGCCTTCGGTGGTGACGCGCTCGGCCTTGATGCCGTGGCTGCCGAGGTATTTCTTCACCTCGTTCACGCGGTCCTGGCTGAGCTTGAGGTTCAGCGCCGGGTCGCCCTGGTTGTCGGTGTGGCCCGAGAGCTTGATTTCCACCGTCGGGTAGTCCTTCATGATGCGGATAAGGCGCAGCAATTCGGGGTAGGAACTGGTGGTGAGGTAGTACTTGCTTTGTTGGAAGAAGATGTTGTTCAGCTTCACCGTCTGGCCCACGTTGAAGGGCACCAGGAAAAGGTCCTGCTTCTGCTCGGAGTATTTGTCCTTGGCGGTCACGTCGAGGTTGGCGTTTTCGGCGATGTAGCCTTTGGCCTCGGCGCGGTAGCCGTACTGCACGCCGCTGGGCAGCACGATGGTGTAGGAACCGTCGACGGGGTCGGTTTCGGCCACGCCGATTTCTTCGCCCGTGAGTAGGTTTTCGTAGTGAATGATGGCCCGGATGGGCTTGCCGGTGTTCACGTCGAGCACCCGGCCGGTCACCAGGGTCACCACTTCGGGCTGGAAGGCGGGAGCCAGCGAGATGCGGAAAATGTCCTTGGAATTGGCCGTGCCGTTGCGCGACGACACCAGGTACGCATCCTGGCCGGCGGCCGAGATGGTGTAGTAGGCGTCGAAATCGGGCGAGTTCACCACCGGGCCCAGGTTGCGGGGCGGGCTCCAGTTGGTCCAGGTATCGTCGAGGCGCTTGCTGTAGAAGATGTCCGACTTACCATATCCGCCCCGGCCTTCGCTGGCGAAGTACAGGGTCTTTTCGTCGGCGGCGAGGAAGGGGGCGAAGTCCGATTTGGCGGTGTTCACGTTCGGGCCCAGGTTGCGGGGCTTGGTCCAGGTGTTGTTGGTTTCGGGCACCGGGAAGCTCACGAAGAGGTCCTGCCCGCCCAGGCCGTCCGGGCGCTCCACGGCCATGAGCAGGGCCTTGCCCGAAGTAGCGAGGAAGAAGTCGACGTGCTCCTTATCTAAGTTCACGAAGTCCTTGATGACCTGCGGTACGGGCTGCGTCCAGCCCATGCGGGTGTGCTTGGTGAGGCTGCACCCGAGCGGGTCCATGGTGCCGTCGCGGTTGTAGATGTTGATGAGGATGGCGTTCTGGCCGTTGGCCGATACCGAGGCGATGCCGTTGGGGTCGTCGGGGGTGTTCACGGGGCCGCCCACGTTTTTGGCCAGGCCCCAGGTCTTGTTTTTGCCGCTCAGCAGCGCCGACGCGAAGACGTCCTGCGGGTCGCGGCCGCCGCCCACGTTGTCGGGGTTGCTTTCGCGGGCGAAATACAGCGTGCGGCCGTTGGGCGAGATAACCGGGTGGGTTTCCACGTAACGGGTGTTCACGTTCGGGCCCAGGTTCACCAGCGAGGAGTCGAACTGGCTTGATTTCACGGCATCCGGGCCTTTCTCGCCGGTGAAGGCCTGCTTCACCATGGTCGACACCACGTCGGCAATGCCGATGGCGTCAATCTGGTTGATGCCTTCCACCTTGGCCGTGTTCATGCGAACCACCACGCCCAGGGTGCGGTACTCGGCGGCCGGAAACTTCACTTCCAGCGTGCGGGAGGGCTCGGGCAGGGGGCCGGGGTTGTCGTTGGAATACACTTCGTGGTGGACGCCCTTGGTGTCCACCAACTCGACTTTGGTGATGGAGCCGGGGTTGAAGTTCTCGACGATGGTGACCTGCTGGGCCGCTACCGAGCGCGCAAAGCGCACCTCAATGAACTCATTGGGCCCTTCCTTGCGCGGAATCCAGGCATCGTTGCTGATTTGGCCCAGCGGCAGGGCGTTGGGCACGCCCAGCACCTGCGAGGGCGAGAACGGGTCTTTGCCATCGGATTTCTGCGACGACACGGCCACCAGACGGGCGGCCCATTGGACGTGCTGGGCCTGGGCCGAAGTGGCGGCCAGCAGCCCCAGCGCCACCGGCGCGGCCGTGAGCAGGCGTTTGATAAGATAATTATTCATGGTAACGATAGCAGAAAAAGAGAATGGCAGAGTGGCCCCGGGCAAATTTACACCCGCGCCGTCGGGAACGGGCCGGGTTTTCAATAGCTAACCTAACGAAAAACTATTTTCGGAGCCTACCCGGGCAATGTATTACCTTCCCGCTACGACCCGCCGGGGGAACAAGCCGGGGGCCGGGCAAACGTGGTAATCCGGTGGTTTTCGGTAGGTAAGGCAACCGTAGTGCGGCGCGCGACGGCCAGCTGGCGCGTGGCCGCGCTGCTGGTGTTGCTGGCGCTACTGCCGCTGGCGGGCCGGGCACAGGTATTGGTGGGCGCTACCGCGTTTGGGCCGGTATTTCGGGGCTTGCGGCCCGCCGGGGCCGATACGGCGCTGCTGCTGGTGGCCCGGGCGCGGCGGGTGGGTGTGAGCACCTTCGTGCAGACCAGCGGAGCGCGGGGCTACCTGCGCCTGGGGCCGCGCCAGCAGCTGCGCTACCGCGTGGGCACCGACATGATTTACGACTCGCGGGGCACGCCGCCCTTCGTGCGGGAAGACTATGGGGCCGATGTGGCCGACGTTTTCACCCTCGACGTGGCCAACCATTGGCAGCTGGGCCAGCAGTTTCACTACGACCAAAGCCGGGCCAATGCCACGCGCACCGGCCTATGGCTGGGCCGCCTGGGCTACCAGCGCCGCCTGCGCGCCGCTTCTGCGTCCGACTCATTATCGCAGATGCGCATTACGGTGCTGGGTGGCCTGGCCACCGACCGCCGCAACGGCCGCGAAGACGCCGGCTTCGCCCTTGGCTTCGATGCGGCGGCACTGTACTTCCTGAACGGCCCCACGGCCGCGCCGCTGGCGGTGCGCGTGCTGGGCACCCGCGCCCGCCTGGGCCCGCGCACCATGCAGCGGCTGGTGGCCGAGGCGGCCGGCGAGCAGACCTTTCTGCCGGGCGCGCCGCTGGTGGTGCAGGGCCGCGTGGGCTACCGCACCAACCGCGCCGAGGACTACCTGCTGGGCTCCGTGCAGCGCATTCAATCCGATACCGTGGCGGTGCAGGCGGGGGCTTCGTACCGCATCAATGAGTTTGCCACGCTGCGCTCCGATAATAGTCTGCTGCTGCCCAACCGGGCCTTCCGGTACCGGCGGCTGGGCGAGCGGGCCGATACCTTGCAGGACGTGGGCTACCGCCAGCGCGAGCTGGACACCCGCCAGGAGTTGCGCTTTGCCCGGCCCAAGCTGCAATCGTCCATCAGCTTTGGCTACCGCGAGCGCACCCGGTCGTATTACCTCGATAATTCCCGGTTGCTGAGCGTGCCGCGCCTGGCCGCGGCGCTGGCCCGCGAGCAGGTGAAGGACATTAAGGAGCAGACCATCCTGTGGCTGGGCAACCTGACCTGGCTGCCCAGTCCGCGCCACGCGCTGGCGCTGCTGGGCTCGGCCCAATTGCTGCGCGTGGATGCGCCCAGCAAGGACAACCAGCAAACCCGCGACGAAGCCCAGCACCTGCTGCGCCTGACCTGGACGGGCCGCTGGGCCGGGGCCTTCCGCACCACGCTGGGCGTGGCGGGCGAGTACCGCCAAACGGTGTTTATCCGGGCCAGCCAGAGCGCCGAGAACTACGTGGACCACCTGCTGCACTGGGAGCCGGGCTTCACTTGGGCACCGGGCAAGTGGAGCATCCGCTCGAACTACCACCTGTGGGTGAGCTACCAGGTGCGCGACCAGACCGCCGAGCAGGCCCGCAACCGCGCCAGCCGCGTGCTGGAGCAAACCCAGAGCCTCACCTACCAGCTGCGCCCCCACCTGCTGCTGCTGGCCGACTACCAGCGCCGCGAAAACCGCGTGGGCCAGCTCGACTGGACGCGCTTCCGCGAGAGCCCGCTCGATACCAGCGTGACGCACGACCTGTCCATCGGGGGCCGCCAGAGCTGGACCGGCCGGCGGGGCAGCACCAGCCTGCGCCTGGGCTACCGCCTGCTGGAACAGCGCAATTACGGCCGCGCCGCCCTCCAGCTCGACAACTCCACCGGGCCAGCCTCGCAGCTGATATACCTGCACAGCATCACGCGGCAGCAGGGCCCGGAGGTGGCGGTGGAGCGCCGCGCCACGGCCGGCTTCAACCTCACGGCCAGCATCTGGCTGCAATGGCTGCGCACGTACTCGGCGTACTCGGTGGGCAAGGGGGCGTACTCGGGCAGCAGCTACACGGCCGTGGATTTGGCGCAGGAGACGCGCCGGGTACTACCGTATTTCGAGCTGGCCGCCGAGTGGCGGGTAGGAAGGTAGGGGAAGTAGCGCGAACTGAAAGTTCGCGCTACTTCCCCTACCTTCCGGCCTCACAACCTAACCCCCATTTCCAACCCGATGGCAGCTCCCTACCACGACCTTTACGTCAACCATTTTGCCAATATCCGGTGCAGCCGGCCCACCTTCCTGGGCTTCCTCAACTACACCGTGACGGCCACCGCCGCCAGCGCTAATGCCGCCCTCAAGGCCTTGAGCGGGCCGTTGCAGGCCGCCGCCACCGCCTTGGGCGGCTCCGTGGTGGCCCGCGAAGGCCAGGACGGCACCGGCCAAACCCTCACCCGCTCCCGCAAGGACGTGCTGCGGGCCATGCGCGTGTTTGTGCAGGACACCAACGCCGTGACCCTAGTGCCTGCCTACCGCCAGCACCCCGAAAAACTCAAGGAGCTGCTGCCCCAGGGCCTCATGCACCTCACCGATGCCAACGGCACCGACTTTCCGGTACGCTTCGAGGCCTTCGCCACGGCCCTCACGGCCCACAAGGCCGACCTCGGCGGCCCCACCCTGGGCACCGCTGCGGTGGCCCTGCTGGCCGAACTCGCGGCCGCCACCGTCGCCAAGGATGCCGGCCTGAAAGTGGCCAAGGAAACCATCGGCTCATTGGGCGGGCAGTGGGCGCAGGCCTGCCAGCTGCTGTGGCAGGTGCATTGCACCGCCCTGGCCGCGTACTGGGAGCACCCTGCACAGGCCGAAATCTACTTCAACTACGGCCTGCTGCCCAGCCGCAATGCCGCCCGCGCCGCCAGCCGCGCCGCCGACAGCTCCCCGAAATTGTAAGGCAAAAACCACCGGCACCGGTGCCGGTAGGGTTGCCTGGTGTGCCCACTACTACCGGCACCAGTGCCGGTGGTAGTGGGCACTGTGCTGGTATTACCCGGCACCGGTGCCAATGCCCGTGGGTGCTATGCCTACATGGCCCGGCACCGGTGCCAATGCCCATCAGCAGTATGCCCGTGTGGCCCGGCACCGGTGCCGATGCCACTGCCTGCCCCACCAGTAGCTTTGGGTAATGTTTTTCCATTCATAGCCACCTTTCCCTTTCCTGATGAAACAATTCTCTACAACTCCTCCCGGCTCCGGCCGGCATTTCATCACCCGGCTGCGGCCGTACCTAGCGGCGCTGCTGCTGCTGCTGGCCGCCCCGCTGGCCCGCGCCCAGGCCCCGGCCCCGGCCTGGCAAACGGCGCAGGCGCTGGTCGGGCTCGATGTGTTCCCCGTCGCCGCCACCACCGGGCCGGGCGGCTTCGTGTTTATGGTGGGACTGTTTACGGGCACCGCCACCTTTGGCACCACGCAGCTAACCAGCGCCGGCAGCGACGATATTTTTGTGACCAAATGGGACCCCAACACGCGCGCCTTCGTGTGGGCGCAGCGGGCCGGCGGCAATGCCTCGGACCAGGCCGACGGCGTGGCCGTGCAGGGGGCCAACGTGTACGTGACCGGTAGCTTCGCCAGCCCTACGGCCGATTTTGGCCCCGTCACGCTTGCCAATGCCAATACCCTAGCCGCCGGCAATACCTCCGATGGTTTCCTAACCAAGTTCGTGGACGCAGGCAGCACCAGCAGCTTCGGCTGGACGCAGCAGTTCGGCGGCGGCAACATTGAATTCAGCAACGCTGTGGCTGCGGTGGGCAGCAGCGTGTACATCTGCGGGCAGTTTCGGAGCCCCACGCTGGCCTTTGGCAGCACCACCCTGGTATGCACTGGGTCCGACAATGCGTTCGTGGCCAAGCTCACCGATGCGGGCACCACGGGCAGCTTTGTGTGGGCCTACCGGGCCGGCGGCACCTTCACCGACGGGGCCGAAGCCCTGGCCGTGAGCGGCAGCAGCGTGTACCTGGGCGGGCACTTCACCAGCACCACGGCCACCTTTGGCACCCTCACGCTGGCCAACGCGGCCGGTAATTCCAGCGATGGGTTCTTGGCCAAGCTCGCCGATGCCGGCTCCACTGCCGCCTTCACTTGGGCTTTGTCCATCAGAGGCACCGGGAGCGAACGGGTAAACGCGCTGCAAGCCAGTGGCAGCAGCGTATACCTGACGGGGGCGTTTTCGAGTGCCGCCGTCACCCTCGGCGGCAGCACCCTGGCCAATAGCGGGAGCGGTGATATCAGCGCTTTCGTGGCCAAGGTTACCGACGCGGGTTCCGCTGGCAGCTTCACATGGGCGCAGTCGGCCAGTCGCATCGATGGGTTGCAAGCCTTGGCCCTGAACGGGCAGAGCATCTACGTGGCCGGTACTTTTTACGGGGCTGCGCAGTTCGGTAGTACCACCCTCACCAGCCGGGGTTTTGGCGACATCTGCGTGGCCAAGCTCACCGACGCAGGCCCAACGGGCAGCTTCGTCTGGGCCCAGCAAGCCGGCAGCGGTGACCGCGACCTGGGCTACGCGCTGGCCCTGTCCGGCACCAGCGTGTGCGTGGCCGGTCTGATAGGAGCAGGCACTGCCACTTTCGGCTCGCTGGCGCTCACAAATAATGTCCCGATGCGAAGCATGGGCTACGTAGCCACCCTCACCGACGCCACCCTCACGGCCACCGCCGGCCCCCGCGCCCTGCCCGACGTGGCGGTATTCCCCAACCCCGCCCACGCCACGGCCACCGTGCAGCTGCCGCCCGTGCCCGGCGCCTCGGTCGCCACCCTCACCCTCACCGATGCCCTGGGCCGCGTAGTGCGCACCGCCACCGTGCCCCTGCCCGCCGCCGGCCTGCGCCACCCGCTGGACCTGGCCGGGCTGCCCGCCGGCCTCTACGCCGTGCGCGTAGCCGCCGGGGGCCGCAGCGCCACCCACCGCCTGGTGGTGGAGTAGGGCCGGCCGCCCGGTTGCCTAAAGCCAAACGCCCCCGCTACTTCCGTGGCGGGGGCGTTTGGCTTTAGGCGGTGGGCACGGCGGTGGGCACGGCGGTGGGCAGGGCAGCCAGCAGCTCGGTGAGGCCGGTGGCCAGGGCCTGGGTGGCTTCCCGGCGCTCGGCCTCGGGGGCGGTTTTGCTTTCCAATGCTTCCATCCAGGGCACCAGCTGCTCGGCCCCAATGAGCTTGAGCGACGGCCGCAGCTTGTGAGCCACGGCGGCGGCGGCGTGCCAGTCGGAGGCGGCCAGGGCAGCGTGCAGGTCGGCCACGCTGCCGGGCGTGTTGGTATGAAAAGAGGCCAGAATCCGGTTGATGAACGTGGTGTTGCCGTGGGCCGTCTGGTGCAGTAGGGCCAGGTCGAAGAGCGACGCGGAAACCGGGGCGGCACCGGGAGCGGCCGGCGGCGTAGCAGGAGCAGGGATAGCAGCGGCGGCCGGCATTACGTCCACCAGCGGCTCGTTCACCCCGGCCATCAGCGAAGCCAGCTTGCTCAGCAGCTCGGCCTCATCGAAGGGCTTGGGCAGGGTGTCGTTCATGCCGGCGGCGTGGTACTTCTCGGCATCGGCCCGGAAGGCGTTGGCTGTGAGGGCCAGGATGGGCGTATTGGCCCGTCGCACATCGGCGTGGGCACGGATGCGGGCCGTGGCTTCCAGGCCGTTCATGCCGGGCATCTGAATGTCCATCAGCACCACGTCGTAGCGGTTTATTTCGAATAATTCCAGGGCTTCAAAGCCGCTGGCGGCCTCGTCTACCACCACGCCGTGGGCTTCCAGCAGCAGCTGGGCTACTTCGCGGTTCACGGCATTGTCTTCCACCAGCAGCACCCTTGCGCCGCGCACAGCCGCTCCCTGCACCGGGGCCAGGGGGGCCAGGGCCGCATGCCGGGCCGCCGCCCCCGCCTTGGGCAGGGTGGTCTGGAAGGCGAAGGAGCTGCCCTTGCCCGGTTCGCTCTGCACCGTGAGCTGCCCGCCCATTCGGGCCACTAGCGCCCGGCTGATGCTCAGACCCAGCCCCGTGCCGCCAAACTGCCGGGTGGTGTCGGCATAGGCCTGGGTAAACTCCTGAAAGATGCTCTCCAGCTTGTCCGGGGCAATACCGATGCCTGTGTCCGTCACCCGGAACTCGGTGGTAAGGGTGTCTTCGGTTTCGCTCACGTAGTAGCCGCCTACCGTCACGGTGCCGCCCGCCGGCGTGAACTTGATGGCGTTGGACAGCAGGTTGATGAGCACTTGGTTGAGGCGGTAGGAGTCGCCCAGTACCCAGGGGTGGGGGCAGGAGTCCTGCAGGCGCGTGCCCAGCACCCGTATGCTCTTCTCCTCGGCCTGCATAACCAGGGGCTGGCAGGCGCTGCCCATCGAGTCGCAGAGATTGAAGGCGCTCTGCTCCAGCTCCAGGTTGCCGGAGGTGATTTTGGCCATGTCGAGCACGTCGTTCACCACGTTCAGCAAGTGGCGGCCCGAGTGCTGAATGACGGCCGTGTAGTTGCGCTGCTGCTCATTGAGGCCGGTTTTGGCCAGCAGGCTGGTCATGCCCAGCACGCCGTTGAGGGGCGTGCGGATTTCGTGGCTCATGTTAGCCAGGAAGTTTTCGCGGGCCGTGGCAGCGGCCTCGGCCGCGTGCTGGGCGTTTTTCAGGGCCGATATGTCGGTGCCCACGCCCAGTACCTGGGCCGTGCCGTCGGCTACCACCAGTGGGCAGCGCACGGTTTGCAGCCAGCGCACTTCGCCGTTGGCCAGCACGAAGGATGTTTGTGTGGTAAGCGGCTGGCCGGTGCGCAGCACCTGATGGTCAGCCATTATGGCCGTTTGAATTTCCTCTTTGCTCATGGCCGCCTCCATGCTGGCCGCGTCGGCCAGCTCGGCCACGCGGCGGCGCCAAAATTTCATCTCGGCGTTCTCAAATATGGTGTTGCCCTCGGCATCGCGCACCCAGATGAGGTTGGGGTTGAGGTCGAGCACTAAGTTGGTAAAGGCGTGCTGGGCCTGGGCAGTGGCTTCGCTCTCGCGGGTGCGGGCCTCCGCCTGGCGCAGGTTGGTGATATCCAGGCCGTAGCACATCACCTGGCGCAGCACCTCATCAGGCCCGAACACGGGCTGGTAGTAGCACAGCCAGTGGTGGTGGGTATCGGAGGCGGTATCGGGCCAGCGCTCCTCCCAGTTCACCAGGGCGCGGGTTTGCACGGCCCGCTCAAACAGGCGGCGGCGGCGCACGGCCAGCGCGTCGGGCAGGCCCTGTTGGACGCAATGGTCGGCAAAGGTGAGGCCGATGCGGGCCTGGCGCTGGGCGGGGTCAGGCTCGGCGTAGGCATTCACGTAGCGGTAGCGCTGGTCGGGGTCCAGCACCGTGACCACGGCCGGCAGGTGGGCCATGATGGATTCATAAAACGTGTGCTGCTGCCGGATTTGCTCCTCGGCCTGCCGCTGCGCCGTGATGTCGGTGAGGTAAAGCAGGGCGCAGCGCTCTTCCATGAGCGGCACCGTGAAGAGCAGGTAATAGTGTGCGTTGGCCGTTATTTCCCGCCGCGCCACCTCGCCGGTGCGCAGGGCCTGCATGGCGGCGTTCACCAGCTGCGGCCGCACCCGCGACGGGCCCGTGCCCAGCATTTCTTCGGCCAGCAGCCCGGCGGCGGGGTTGGCCATCAGCAGCTCGCCCGTGGTGCTCAGCCGCAGCACCGGGTTGGGGTTGAGCTCGGGAATGCGGCTGGCAAAGCGCAGGTGGTCGGCCACGGTCTCGGCCTGCTCGCGCCGGGCGCGCTCGGCCAGCAGCAGCTCGCGCAGGGCGGCCGGGTCGGTGGGAAGTTCGGTTTTCATTGGGTAGGGTAGGAGAAGCCACGCAGCGGCATCTGGCAATGTACTGCAGTTTGGGCACGGAAGCCCAATCTTTACCGGAAAGGTACAGCGCAAAGCCTCGGCTGGCCCGCCAATCGGCCGCTCCAACCGGGTTTTTGGTCTGGGCTACAGCTCCTTGCGCAGCCGGGCTACCGGAATGTTCAGCTGCTCGCGGTACTTGGCCACCGTGCGGCGGGCAATGTTGTAGCCGCGCGCATTGAGCATCTTCTCCAGCTTATCGTCGCTCAGGGGCCGCTCCTTGCTCTCCTTGCCGATGAGGTCTTTGAGGATGCTCTTCACCTCGCGGCTGCTGGCGTCCTCGCCCGAGTCGGTGGCAATGCCTTCGGAGAAGAAGTATTTCAACGGGTAAATCCCAAACTCCGTCTGGATAGATTTGGAGTTCGCCACCCGGCTCACCGTCGAAATATCCATGCTAATCATCTGGGCAATATCCTTCAGAATCATGGGCTTGAGCTTGCCTTCGTCGCCTTCTACAAAGAACTCGCGCTGCAATTCCACAATGGCGTTCATGGTGCGCAGCAGCGTGTTCTGGCGCTGCCGGATGGCGTCGATAAACCACTTGGCCGAGTCCAGCTTCTGCTTCACGAAGGTAACGGCCTCCTTCATCTTGGTGTCCTTCTTGGCGGCCTTGTCGTAGGTCCGGAACATCTCGGTGTAGGCCGGGCTCACGCGCAGCTCGGGGGCGTTGCGGGCGTTCAGGGTCAGGTTGAAGCTGCCGTTGTCGTTGGTCAGAATGAAGTCCGGCATCAGGTACTGCGTCTTGCCCAGGCCGCTGGGGCCGCTACCGCCCGGCTTCGGGTTCAGCTTGAGAATGACGTTGATGGCCTCCTTCAACTCATCATCCTCCAAATCCAGCTTCTGCTGAATGCGCGGGTAGTGCTTCTTGCTGAACTCCTCAAACGTGTCGGTCAATATCCGCTCGGCGTTCACCGTGCCCTCGTCCTGCGGGCGGCGCTCCAGCTGGAGCAGCAGGCACTCGGGCAGGTCGCGGGCGGCAATGCCGGGCGGGTCGAACTGCTGCACCACGCGCAGCACGGCCTCAATCTCAGGCACCGTTACTTCCAGGTTCTGCGAAAAAGCCAGGTCGTTGGCAATGGCCGACAGGTCGCGGCGGATGTAGCCGTCCCCGTCAATCGAGCCGATGAGCTGCTGGCCGATGGCCTCCTGCCGCTCGTCCAGGCTGGCAAAATGCAGCTGGTCGAGCAGCGAATCCAGGAGCGAGCCGCTGGTATCGGCCAGGGGCGTGTCGCGCTCCTCTTCCTCGCCGGGGCCGTCGCCCTGCATCTTGTAGCCGGCTATTTCATCGTCGTTGAGGTAGTCGCTCAGGTCGAGGTCGGTGTTGTCGGCGGCGGTTTCGCTGTCCACGGGGCCTTCGTCCTTGGGCTGGATTTCGGGCTCGGGCATCTCGTCGGCCATTTCCGACTCGTTGCTGCTGCGGTCGTCAAAGTCCTCATCCAGCGTGTTTTCGTCGTTGTCGAGGCCGGCGTCGGGGTCGTCGGCATCGCTGTCGTCGTCATCGCGGTCCAGCTCTTCGGTATCGTCGGGCTCATCCTCTTCCAGGGCCGGGTTCACCTCCATTTCTTCCTTGATGCGCGTTTCCAGCTCCGCCGTGGGAATTTGCAGCAGCTTGATAAACTGAATCTGCTGCGGGCTGAGCTTTTGCGAAAGGAGTTGTTTGAGGTCGAGGCGTTGCATAATGACGAAAGTACGGAAAGGTGGGGGCGGAGGCCAATTTTACTACGGTTCGGCCCGAAAAGTTGGCGTACCGCGAACGTACCGTGGACTCTGCGAGTCCGGGCGATTGCACGAAACAGCCCACGCGCGGACTCGCAGAGTCCACGGTACGTCCCTACCTTTGCCCTCTTACAATTCGCTTCCCCGCAAGTTATGTCCCTCAAACGGTCCACCGTCAAAGAACTCCTGGCCAGCCAGGACCTCGACCGCGAAGTCCTGGTTAAAGGCTGGGTTCGCTCCCGCCGCGGCAACAAGTACGTGCAGTTCATCATCGTGAACGACGGCTCTACCATCCACACCATTCAGGCCGTGGCCGCCGCCGAGAACTTCCCCGAGGAAACCCTCAAAGACGTGGGCAACGGAGCCGCCGTGGCCATTCGGGGCACGCTGGTTGCGTCGCAGGGCAAGGGCCAGGCCGTGGAGATTCAGGCCACCGAAATCACGGTGCTGGGCGCGGCCGATGCCGAAGCCTACCCGCTGCAAAAGAAAGCCACCTCACTGGAGCACCTGCGCGACATTGCCCACCTGCGCCCCCGCACCAACACGTTTGGCGCGGTGCTGCGCGTGCGCCACGCGCTGGCCTTCGCCGTGCATCAGTATTTCAACGACCACGGCTTTTTCTACGTCCACACGCCCATCATCACCGGCTCCGACGCCGAGGGTGCGGGCCAGATGTTCCGCGTCACCACGCTATCGGCCGATAAGCCGCCGCTCGCCGAGGATGGTTCGGTAGATTACACCCAGGACTTTTTCGGCAAGCAAACTAACCTCACCGTATCGGGCCAGCTTGAAGGCGAACTGGCGGCCATGGCGCTGGGCAGCATCTACACCTTCGGCCCCACTTTCCGGGCCGAAAACTCCAACACCGCCCGCCACCTGGCCGAGTTCTGGATGATTGAGCCCGAAGTGGCCTTCAACGAGCTCGAAGAAAACATGGACCTGGCCGAGGATTTCCTCCAGAGCCTGGTCCGCTACGCCCTGGCAAACTGCGCCGACGACCTCGCCTTCCTCAACGAGCAGTACGACAAGGAGCTGCTTGCCCGCCTCCACTCCGTGGCCGATAATGCCTTCCAGCGCCTCACCTATACCGAGGCCGTGGAAATTCTGAAATCGGCCAAGCAGAAGTTCGAGTTTCCCGTCGATTGGGGCACCGATTTGCAGTCGGAGCACGAGCGTTATCTGGTCGAGAAGCACTTCAAGAAGCCCGTCATTCTCACCAATTACCCGAAGGAAATCAAAGCCTTCTACATGAAGCTGGACGACGACGGCCGCACCGTGCGTGCCATGGACGTGCTGTTTCCCGGCATCGGTGAAATCATCGGCGGCTCGCAGCGCGAAGAAGATTACACCAAGCTCACCACCCGCATGGCCGAGATGCATGTGCCCACCGAAGACCTTGACTGGTACCTCGACACGCGCCGCTTCGGCAGCGCGCCGCACGCCGGCTTCGGCCTGGGCTTCGAGCGCCTCGTGCTGTTCGTGACCGGTATGAGCAACATCCGCGACGTGATTCCCTTCCCGCGCTATCCCAAGAACGCGGCGTTTTAAACGCCGGAAACAAGGTTTAAAAAAAGAGGTAGTCCGCGCGGGCTACCTCTTTTTTTGTGTCCCGTTATTTCTTTAGTTGTTCCACATTGCTAAACGCTGGCCTGCGAAGCAAGTAAATAAGGCCGGTGGAAAAAGTAATAGAATACGGCACCGAACAGTACGGCAAACAGCGCCCCCGCAAAACAGCCGCCATACACGCCGGCCTTCTCGCGGCTGTTATCTATTCGCCCATCTTCCGGTGCTGCAGGCAGATAGACCACCGGCACTGACTGACCTATTTGGTAGAGTTTCACTTTGTCATCTATTGAATAATGGTTTTGAATAATATAGGTATTGTGGTCAGAAGCCACAAACGCCACTTCATAAGTCGTCCAATCACCATCCGTATTGCCTTCATCTTCTACCTTCTGCACTTTGCCTTGTGTCAGCAAGCCGGCGTTGTAGAGAACAGAAGAATGATGCGCTTCAAGTAGGCCAAAGGTTAGAAAGCCACTGCCTACCGCGATGATAACAAAGTAAAAGCAGTAAAAGAACAGCTTGTTTTCCTGGGCATGGGTCATGTGTTCAAAGATATACGGCTGGTAATAACGACACCATCCTCAACCCCACTGGCCCGCCGCCCGTTGCTACTTAGCACTAACCTTGCTTGCCGCGTATGCTTCCCGAAATCGACCTGACCGACTCCATCAGCCTGCCCGAAGGCGGCCTCAAAACCTTCTCCACGCCCAACGATGGCCCGCCCGTGCTGCTCACCCGCCAGCAGGGCCAGGTCCATGCCTTTGCCGCCCACTGCCCGCACTACGGCGCGCCGCTGGAGAAGGGCCAGGTAGTGGGAAGGAAGCTGATTTGCCCTTGGCACCACGCCTGTTTCAAGGTTGAGAATGGCCACCTCTGCGAACCGCCCGCCCTCGACGACCTCCCCACCTTCGCCGTGCGTGAGGCGCAAGGTCGCATCTGGGTGCAGCTTCCCGAAAACCCGCCCGCCAGCACCGACAAGCCCGATGCCACGCCTACGGCGGAAGTAGGTGGCACCCCGCCCGCCCCCGCCGCCGCGCCGGCCGATGCGCACACCTTCGTCATCATCGGCGGTGGGGCGGCCGGGCAGTTCGCCGCGCAGACGCTGCGGAGAGAGGGATTTAAGGGCCGGTTGGTGCTGGTTTCAGCCGATGAAGCCGCGCCCTATGACCGCACCAAGCTCAGCAAAGCCTACCTGGCCGGCAAGGCGAAACCAGCGGCGCTGTTGTTGCGCGAGCCTGATTTTTATGAAGAGCAACGCATTGATTTGCTGACCAATACCCGCGCCACTGGCCTCGACTTGGCACGGCAGGAAATCCAGCTTGAGAACCACCCGCCGCTGCGCTACGACCAGCTGCTGCTGGCCCTCGGCGGCACGCCCAATACCCTGCCCAAACTGCCGGGCCACGACCTCGCCAATGTGCTCATCCTCCGCACTCAGGCCGATGCGGAGGGTATTCTGAAAGCGACCAAAGAGGCACAGCAGGTCGTTGTCATCGGCTCCAGTTTCATTGGGATGGAAGCCGCGAGCAGCCTCGTCAGCGAGACGCGGCAGGTGACCGTGGTGGCGCAGGATAAAGTGCCGTTTGAGCGGGTGCTGGGACCAGAAATCGGGCTGATGTTCCGCCGGCTGCACGAAGAAAAAGGCGTGCAGTTTGAAGCCGAAGCAGAGGTAACGGCCCTGCTGGGCGAGGGTGGCTTCGTAAGCGGCGTACGCTTGAAAACGGGCAAAATCCTGCCCGCCGATGCCGTGGTGCTGGGCGTGGGCGTGCGCCCGGCTACCGAATTTCTCAAGGACGTTTTCGCCTTAGAAAAAGACGGCAGCGTGCTCGTCGATGCGCAGCTGCGGGCCGCCGAAAACGTATACGCCGCCGGCGATATTGCCCGTTTCCCGCTGGCCGCCGGTGGTGTGCCCACCCGCATCGAACACTGGCGGCTGGCCCAGCAGCACGGCCGCACCGCCGCCCGCAACATGCTGGGCCAGCAGGAAAAATTCGCCGCCGCCCCGTTCTTCTGGACGCAGCAGTACGGCAAAAGCCTGCGCTACGCCGGCCACGCCGAGCAGTGGGATACCATCATCTACCACGGCGAAGTAGCACAGCAGGATTTTCTGGCTTTTTATGTGCTGGCGGGCCGCATCGCGGCCGTAGCCGGCATGGGCCGCGATACGGCCATGCTCTACATCACCGAACTATTGGGCCAGAATAAAATGCCTGATTCGGCCGGTATCAGCCCCGATACCAATTGGGCCGCACTGGTCTAAAATGCTGGCCGATGTTCGGGTTTAAAGGAAAGAAGGCTGTCCGTGCGGGCAGCCTTCTTTCCTTTTTTATGACGGAAAATTCGCCTAGTCACGGCCGTGGCCGCGTCCGTGGCCATTACCGTGGCCGCGGTCATCCTGCCGGCCTTCGCGGTAGCCTTCCCGATACAGCTTTTTGGCCTGGCCGGGGGGCAGGCCGCGCTGGCGAACAATTACGGGACGGGGCTGCACCACCACTACGCGGCGGGGGTAGCGGTCGCGGTGCGCGCCCACGTACACCCAGGGCTGGCGGCCCCGGTAGTCGAGCACCACGGGGTGAAACTGGTAAGGGTCGTAGCCCTCTACCACGGCCAGGGGCACCCACTGGCCGTTGCGGAACACGATGTACTGCTGGGCATACAGGTCGTAGTAGCCGTCGATTTCGGGGATGTAATAAAACTGTGTGCCTTGCGGTACGGCCGGGCCCCAGGCAGGGCGGCCTACGTTCACGTTCACATTGACCTGCGCTTTAGCCGCCGGGGCCAGCGCCAGCGCAACCATGCCAACGAGCGCCACGCACAGGGTTTTGGGGGAGTAATTCATGGCTTTTTCCGAAGGGGAAGTAAAAGGGTAATACGGCTCTGTTTGCAAGGAAGGTGCCAAATACTGCCGAACCAAAAAGCCCCGCCCGTGGGGCGGGGGCTTGTTGACTCAGCGCCAGCCGCTTAGTGCTTGCCTTTGCCCTTATCCTTGTCTTTGCCATGGCCTTTGCCGTGGCCGTCGTCGTCGTGGTCGCCTTCGCGGCGGTCATCGTCGCGGTACATTTTCTTGGCCTGGCCGGGCGGCAGGCCGTGCGGATTGCCGCCGTGCTTGGGGTATTTGCCCCGGTACTCATCGTAGCGCGACCAGGGCTCGGCCCCCACGTAGTCGACCACTACCGGGTGGAAGTTAGCCGTATTATAGCCCGAAATGGTGCTGGTGCGCATCCATTTGCCATCGCGCCGCACCACGTACTGGCGGGCGGGCACGTCGTAGAAGCCGTCGGTTTCGGGAATGTAGTAGTACTGCGAACCCTGCGGCACGGCCGGACCCCAACTCGGATTGATATTGATGTTGACCTGGGCCTGGGCGGCCGGAGCGGCCAAAAAGGCCGGGCCTCCAACCAGGATGGCGCAGAGCACGGTGGGAATGAGTTTCATGGCGAAGAGTTTACTAGATAAAAGCAATACGCCCGGCCCACTGCTGGAGCCGGGCGCTTTATACTGTAGTTGGTTCCAACAAGTTGGCCGGGCTACGGAGCGGGCTTAGTCGCGGCCGTGGCCATGGCTGCCACCGTTATTACCACCACCATTACTGCGCCCGCCGCCGTTGTTACCCTGGCCGCCCGGCTGGCTCTGGCCACCCCCGAAACCCCCATGGTTGCCCTGGCCCTGGCCAGGATTATAGCCGCCCCCTTGCTGAGGATGCTGCGTAGGTTGCTGGGGCATGGGGTTGCTGCGCGGGGTATTATAGCCGCCGCCGGGATACTGGGCGCGGTTGTCACGGTCACCACCTCGGCCGTCACGGTCACCACCGCGGTTGTCGTTGCCGCGGTAGCCGCCGCGGTCGTCGCGGTCGCCGTAGCTGCGGCCGTTAGAGTAGCCGCCGCGGTTGTCGTAGCGGGCGCGGCCGTAGCTGGGGCCGTAGCCATAGCCGCCGTTGTAGTAGCCGGCGCGGCTGGGCCCGTAGTTGCGGTAGGGCTGGTAGGCGTAGCGCTGGCGGTAATAATCGACCCGCAGCCACGGCTGAGCGCCGCGGTAGTCCACAATGACGGGGTGGAACTGGTAGGGGTCGTAGCCGTACAGTTCGGGCAGGGGCACCCAGTAGCCATCCTGATACACGATGTACTGCTGGGTGTAGAGGTCGTAGTAACCGTCGATTTCGGGGATGTAGTAATACTGCGTGCCGTAGGGAACCTGCGGCCCCCAAGACGGGGTGCCAATATTAATATTTACCCCCACCTGGGCCTGGGCGGCCGGAGCCGCGAACAGCGCCAACGCGCCCACCAGGGCCGCGCCAACAAATTTTGCGAGGGGTTTCATAATAAGGAGCTGATAAAAAATAAGCTAGCCCCGTAACGGTGCTGCCACTTCAATAGATGCAAGGCAAGTGCCAGAGTACCCCGCCAACCGCTGGTTACCCTAAAACATTCGCCCAATTGCCCAAAATCAACGCCGATTTATTTTCCGCCGAATTTCCGGGGACAAATACCCCCCGTTTGGGGTTGTACCCCGACGCCCGGCGGCGTCATTCCTCGTCTTATCTCGCGGCCCGGGCTAGCTATCGGGCGGCGCTTTCCGTACTTTTGCGAACTTATTCGCTGCGTTTCTGAATGGCCAAAAAATCCACTGCTACCCCGGTTGCCAAAGCCCCCAAAGCCCCGGCCGCCGCCAAGAAAAAACCGGCATCTAACGGCGCGGCCGTGGCCGCCGAAACGGCTGCCGCCGTGCGCGACCTCACCGAAATTCCGGCCGCCGGCCCCCTTACGGAGCATGTGCATGGTCAGCTCAACGGCCACAGCCCCGCCTCGCAGCACCTGGAGGCGCAGTACATCGAGGTGTACGGCGCGCGCGAGCACAACCTGAAAAACGTGAGCGTGAAGATTCCGCGCAACCGGCTGGTGGTGTTCACGGGCATTTCGGGCTCGGGCAAGTCGAGTCTGGCGTTTGATACCATTTATGCTGAAGGGCAACGGCGGTATATGGAGACGTTTTCGGCCTACGCCCGCTCGTTTATGGGCGGGCTAGAGCGGCCCGACGTGGACAAGATTGAGGGCCTGTCGCCGGTTATCAGCATCGAGCAGAAAACGACCTCGCGCAACCCGCGCTCCACGGTGGGCACGATTACGGAAATCTACGATTTCCTGCGCCTGCTCTATGCCCGCACGGCCGAAGCCTTCAGCTACGCCACGGGCAAGAAGATGATTCGGCAGAGCGACGACCAGATTATCAACTACATTCTCAA
This sequence comes from Hymenobacter sp. UYAg731, assembly GCF_054061335.1. Taxonomy (NCBI): domain Bacteria; kingdom Pseudomonadati; phylum Bacteroidota; class Cytophagia; order Cytophagales; family Hymenobacteraceae; genus Hymenobacter; species Hymenobacter sp. UYAg731. Next base: position 179,978 of record NZ_JBSSEC010000006.1, read on the forward strand.
GCACTTCGATGGGAAGAAGCTGGTGGTGCTGGCGCCGGTGGTGAAAGGCCGCAAGGGCCACTACCGCGAAGATTTCCAGAAGATTGCCAAGCTGGGCTTCACCAAAGTGCGGGTCGATGGCGAAATCCTCGACATCACCGCCAAGATGCAGGTGGACCGCTACAAGATTCACGACATCGAAATCGTGATTGACCGGCTGATGGTGAAGGAGGAGGACCGGTTTCGCCTCAGCGGCTCGGTGCAGAATTCCCTCACGCACGGCAAAGGCACCATGCTGGTCCTCGACCCCGACGCCAAAAAGGCCGCGCCGCAGTTCTTCTCGCGCTTTCTGATGGACCCGGCCACCGGCATCGCCTACGACGACCCGGCCCCGAACACCTTCTCCTTCAACTCGCCCTACGGCGCGTGTCCTACCTGCAACGGCCTGGGCGAGGTGCAGGAAATCACGGAAGAAGCCGTGTTGCCCGACCGCAAGCTGAGCATCAGCCGGGGCGGCATCGCGCCGCTGGGCGAGTACCGCGACATCTGGATTTTTCAGCAGCTTCAACTTATTCTCAAAAAGAACAAAGCCACGCTGAACACCCCGATTGAAAAACTGCCCGAGGAGCTGCTGAAACGCCTGCTCCACGGTATTTCGGAGGACGAAGCCGACAGCGGCAAGGGCATGTACAACGAGGTGTTCGAGGGCATCATTCCCTTCCTGCGCCGGCAGATGGACTCAGAGTCGGACAACATTCGGGAGTGGATTGCGCAGTACGCGCAGGCCCAGCCCTGCCCCGAGTGCCACGGATACCGCCTCAAGAAGGAGAGCCTGCACTTTAAAATGGACGGCAAAAACATCGGCGAGCTGTCGGTGATGGATTTGAACGACTTAGCCGGCTGGTTCGAGGGCCTGGAAAGCCGCCTGACGGACCGCCAGAACGTCATTGCCCGCGAATTGCTCAAGGAAATCCGCAAGCGCATCGGCTTCCTGCTCGAAGTGGGCCTGGATTACCTGAATCTGCACCGCCCGGTACGTACCCTGAGCGGCGGCGAAAGCCAGCGCATCCGCCTCGCCACCCAGATTGGCACCCAGCTCGTGGGCGTGCTCTACATCATGGATGAGCCCAGCATTGGCCTGCACCAGCGTGACAACGAGCGGCTTATCAAGGCGCTGCAGCACCTGCGCGACATCGGTAACTCGGTGATTGTGGTGGAGCACGACAAGGACATGATTCTGCACGCCGACCATGTGCTCGACATTGGCCCCGGCGCGGGCATCCACGGCGGGCACATCGTGGCTTCGGGCACGCCTCAGGAGATTTTTAACTCTGGCTCGCTCACCTCGCAGTACCTCAGCGGCCAAAAGCACATTGAGATGCAGCGCAAAAAGCGCAAGGGCGAAGGCACCGAACTGGTTCTGAAAGGCGCGAAGGGCAACAACCTCAAAAACGTGACCCTAAAAGTGCCCCTGGGCAAGCTGGTGGCCGTCACGGGCGTGTCGGGCTCGGGCAAATCCACGCTCATCCACGACACGCTGTACCCCATTCTCAACCAGTATTTCTTCAACGCCAAGCGTGAGCCCCTGGCCTACGGCAGCATTGAGGGGCTGGATTTGGTGGACAAGGTGATTGAAGTCGACCAGTCGCCCATCGGGCGCACGCCGCGCTCGAATCCGGCCACTTACACGGGCGTGTTCACCGAAATTCGGCAGCTGTTTGGTGAGATGGCGGAGGCCAAAATTCGCGGCTACGGCCCCGGCCGCTTCTCCTTCAACGTGAAGGGCGGGCGCTGCGAAACCTGTGAGGGCGCGGGCATCCGCACCATCGAGATGAACTTCCTGCCCGACGTACATGTGCCCTGCGAAACCTGCAAGGGCCGCCGCTACAACCGCGAAACGCTGGAGGTGCGCTTCAAAGGCAAGTCCATCACCGACATTCTCGACATGACCGTGGAGAAGGCCGTGGAGTTCTTCGAATACCAGCCCCGCATCCTGCGCAAAATCAAGACCCTGAACGAAGTAGGCCTCGGCTACCTCACGTTGGGCCAGCAGGCCACCACGCTTTCGGGCGGCGAAGCCCAGCGCGTGAAACTCGCCACCGAGCTCAGCAAAAAGGACACCGGCAAAACGTTCTACATCCTCGACGAGCCCACCACCGGCCTGCACTTCGAGGACATCAACCACCTCGCCGATGTGCTCCAGAAGCTGGCTGACAAGGGCAATACCGTCCTCATCATCGAGCACAACCTCGACCTGATTAAGGTGGCCGACCACGTCATTGACATCGGCCCCGAAGGCGGCGCGGGCGGCGGCAGCATCGTGGCGCAGGGCACGCCCGAGCAGGTGGCTAAATCCGGCAAAGGCCACACGGCCCGCTTCCTGGCCGAGGAGCTGAAAACCAGCAAATACGCCACGGCGTAGGAGCCTGTAGCGCATGCTTCAGCTTGCGCCCCGCGAGCACAAAAAAGCCGGTTCCGTCGACAGACGGAACCGGCTTTTTTGTGCTCAATGAGCTTTTACTTAGCCGCGTCTACGGTCGGTTTCATTTTGGTCACCATATCGAGGTGCATTTGCAGCACGGGCACGTTTTTGGCGGCGAAGGCTTTGATATCGGGGTCAGAGGCTTTGATGGAAGCATCGGTGAATTCCTTCACGTCTTCCTCATGGTCCTTGAGCATCTCCTTCATGTATTCCTGGTCCATTTTCACGCCTTTTTCTTCCACCACGTCTTTCAGTACTTTGCTATGGTCATCGCTGAGGGTGGTGGGCAGGGTGATGTTCTTTTTCGCCGCCAGGGCCATCAGTTCAGCGTTGGCTTTGCTGTGGTCCGACACCATTTGCTCGGCAAATTTCTTGGCATCCGGCGTCACGGCGCGGGCTGCTACCTGCTTGCCCATTTCCACTTCGAGCATGCCACCGCTGGCAGCCTTGGCCATAAATTCGGAATCGTAGTCCATGCCGGTTTTCTCCACTTTGCCCATATCGGTGTCGGCAGTGGTGGTTTCCGCTTTGGCATCGTTTACTTTTTCGGCCTCCTTTACGGAGTCGTTGGAAGTGCAGCCGGCGGCGGTAATGAGCAAAGCGGCAGCGCTGAACAGGGTGATGAAAGAACGTTTCATGGGAAAAGAAGCGGTTAGTGAAATGGAAGTAACAAGATGAAGTCGGTAAGATGAAAAATGGCTGAAGCGCCGCCCGTTACGGCAGTTTTTCGGCCACGTCGGCCGCGTCTTTGGCGGCGTCGAGCTGCTCTTCCACGGGGCCGTGGAACTTGGCCGCGAAGCCGCGAATGTCGCCATCGTACGCATCGTCGCTCATGTCGTCGAAATTGTCTTCGTCCTGTTTCTGGGCTTTCACTAGCAGCGCCATCAGGTGCTTGTCGAGCTGAGAGCCGGGCTGGTTGCTGGCTTCGTGGTAGGCTTCCTGCTCATCGCCGCCGAGGGCGGCGGGGATGGTCAGGCTCTTGGCGGCAGCCAGGGCGCGTAATGTCGCCAGCAACTCCAGGCGTTGCGGTACCAAGCGGGCCCCGTAGCTGCGCACGGCGGGCGCGGTGGCGCGGGCCTGCGCCAGCTTGCCTAGCTCTACCTCAAGCAGGGCGTTGCTAGTGCTTTTCACCAAGAATTCGGCGTCGGCCTCCTGCTTTTTGGTGATGTCGGCGGTGTCAATTTTCTTCTCGTTCTGAGCCGTTGCGTCGGTCACGGCATCGGCGTTGGTACCGTTGCCCGAGCAGCTGCCGAGCAGCGGCAGGGCCAGCAGCAGCGCCCAGCCTAGCTGGCGGGGCAGGGGCGTGTAATTCAGGGGAATATGCATGAGGTAGTCGGGACCGCGCAGCACCTTTGGCCGGGCGTGCATGCTATACGGCCGGCCGAAACCGGGGTTTGTCCGAAACCGGTGCAATATTTTTTCGGGATGCTTAAACCCAGCCCTACCTTCCGCTTCCAACCGGCCACAAACGCAGTACTACGTTTCGCTTCTCACGTTATTCCCAACCTTTTTCCAGCTCTGTTATGCGTACCGCCACTCTCCGTTCCCTCGCCTTAGCATGCCTCGCCAGCGCCGCCCTGCTCACCACTGGCTGCAACCGCAACAACGACGCCACGCCCTCCGACGACATTACCACGGCCGAAGACCGCACCGACGACAACTCCGAAACGGCCATGAGCTCGGAAGCCGCCCAGATGGCCGGCCCCACCGACCCCCAGACGCAGGGCTCAGCTTATGTCATCGGCGAGAATGACTTTAAAAACCGCTTCGGCTACTGCGCGAACCGCACCTACGACTTCCCCACCAAAACCCTCACCATCGACTTCGGCACCACCAATTGCCTGTGTGCCGATGGCCGCTACCGCCGGGGTAAAATCATCGTTCACTTCACCACTGATGTGTTGACCCGCCGGGCCGGTGCGGTAGTCACCCGCGACAACTACTTCGTGAACGAAAACCAGCACACCGCCACTCGCACCTTCACCGACATTGGCGGCGGCTCGTTCACCGTCGATGTCACCAACGCCAGCATCATCCGCGCCAACAACGGCGGCACCCACTCCTGGACCGCCAATTGGACCTTCACCCGCAAGGAAGGGTACAATACGCCGCAGGTTTCCGACGACGTATACAGTGTAACCGGCTCGGCCACCGGTACCAACCGCAAAAACGTGGGCTACACCGCCACCATCCAAAACCCGCTCTTCAAGCGTGCCGACTGCCCCAAATACTTCGTACAGGGCACTATTGCCGTCACCAACACCAACAGCAAGGCGATGACATTGGATTACGGCACCGGTACCTGCGACAACGTGGCTACCGTGACTGTGAATGGCCACACCCGCACCATTGCCTTGCGCTAGTATTCGAAATTGAATTTCAAGTGTACGTAAAAAAAGCCGCCCTTAATCGGGGCGGCTTTTTTGCGTTTATAGCCCCGCCGCCAGCAGGGCTTCGGCCACCACCAAATCTTCGGGCGTGGTGATTTTTAGGTTGCGGTAGTCGCCATCCACCAACTGCACGCGGCACAGGTCGTCCACCACCGTGGCATCATCGGTGAAGCTGGCCAGTTCGGGCATGGCGTAGGCGCGGCGCAGCAGGTCGATTTCAAACGTCTGGGGCGTTTGCATCAGGCGCAGGCGGCTCCGGTTCTGGGCCGCCGAGCCGTGGGGCGACACCAGCCGCACCGAGTCTTTGGGCATCACGGCCGCAGCCGCAGCGGCGTGGGTAGCGGCGGCGGCGTAGGTGCGCTCCACCACTAGGCGCGACACCAGCGGGCGCACGCCGTCATGCACCGCCACCAGGCCTTCGGCGTGGGCGCTGAGAGAGGCCAGGCCGGCTTTCACCGATGCCCAGCGCGTGGCCCCGCCCGCTACCAGCCGGTGCGGAATAGCCACGCTGAACTGCGCGCACAGCACCTGCCAGGTATCCAACTGGTCGGCTGGCAGCACTACCACAATGTCCGTCACGCCCAGCGCCGGCTCGGCAAAGCGGCGCAGCGTGTGCAGCAGCACGGGTTCGCCGCGCAGCAGCAGGAACTGCTTGGGCCGGTCGGCCCCCATGCGGGTGCCGCTGCCGCCCGCCACCAGAATGGCAAACCGGTGCGTGATTGACTGGGCAGAGGAATGAATGGAAGGGCGCGGCAAAGCCATAAACAGCAAGAGTGAAAGAAGCGCAAATATCCGACAAAGCAAAAGGCCCGGCTGCACATGCAGCCGGGCCTTTTGCTCGTTCAATTATCAACCTACAGAATCAGCATCGCGTCGCCGTAGCTGAAGAACTTATACTTCTCCTTGATGGCCTGCTTGTAGGCTTCCATCATCAGCGGATAGCCTGCGAAGGCTGAGGCCAGCATGATGAGCGTGCTCTCCGGCATGTGGAAGTTGGTGAGCATGCAGTTGGCAATTTTGAAATCATGGGGCGGGAAGATGAACCGGTCAATCCAGCCCTGCGTGGGCTTCATGCGGGCATTGGCCGACACCGACGCCTCCATGGCGCGGATGGTGGTGGTGCCCACGGCGCACACTTTCTTCTTGGTATCGAGGGCCTTGTTCACCACTTCGCAGGCCGGGGCCGTCACGATGAAGTTCTCCGAGTCCATCTTGTGCTTGGTCAGGTCTTCCACATCCACCGTGCGGAAGGTGCCCAGGCCTACGTGCAGAGTCACAAACGCCGGCTCGATGCCCTTGATTTCCATGCGCTTCATTACCTCGCGGGTGAAGTGCAGGCCGGCCGAAGGAGCCGCCACCGCGCCAATGTGCTCGGCGTAGATGGTCTGGTATCGCTCCTTGTCGGCGGGCTCGGTTTCGCGGTTGATAACCTCTTTCGGCAGCGGGGTTTCGCCCAGCTCGTAGAGTGCCTTGCGGAACTCCTCGTCGGTGCCATCAAACAAAAACTTGATGGTCCGGCCGCGCGACGTCGTGTTGTCAATAACCTCGGCCACCATGTCCGACTCGCCGAAGTACAGCTTGTTGCCGACGCGGATTTTGCGGGCGGGGTCCACCAGCACGTCCCACAGGCGCAGCTCCTTGTTCAGCTCGCGCAGCAGGAAAACCTCGATTTTAGCGCCGGTTTTTTCCTTGTTGCCATACAGGCGGGCCGGGAAAACCTTGGTATCGTTGAACACCATTACATCGCCCTCGTTGAAATAGTCGAGAATATCCTTAAAGTTGCGGTGCTCAATCTGGCCGGTGGCGCGATGCACCACCATCAGGCGGCTCTCGTCACGGTTGCGGGCGGGGTGCAATGCCACCAGCTCCTCAGGGAGTTCAAATTTGAACTCGTGCAATTTCATGGCCATAGGGCAGTATTTGGGGGAATATACGGAAATTTGGGGAGGCAAAAGTACGGCTTTTATTTGGATTTCGGTTTTTAGGAAAGCGCAGGCTTTGAAAATCTGTGCTTTCCACCGTTCGCCAGTGCGTGGACTCTGAAGGGCCTGCACTACTTTCCGGCGCAACTTCCCCGCCGGTTTCCGTCTTTTGGGGCCGGAAGCAGCTTTATCCGTGTCCGCCCGCCCTTATGTTGAACCTGCGCCTCACCCTCGAAAGCTTCCTGTTTGCCTGGGATGCCCTCAAATCCAACCTGTTGCGCACCGTGCTGTCGCTGTTGGGCGTCACGGTCGGCATCTTTGCCATTATCGCCGTTTTCACCATCGTCGATTCGCTGGAGGCCAACGTGCGCAGCAGCCTCGACTTTGTGGGCGATAAAATTATCTACGTCTCGAAGTGGCCCTTCGCGTTCGATTCGGACTTCCCGTGGTGGAAGTATTTCCAGCGGCCCGTGCCCACGCCCCGCGAGTACCAGCAGCTGCGCCGACAGCTGGGGCCCAACAACAAAGGCATTGCCGTTTTCGCCGCCAACAACGGCAATACCCTGAAAGCCGGCTCCAACTCGGTGGCCGACTGCGTGCTTCAGGGCGTGAGCTACGACTTCCGCGTGGTGAGCAACGTGCCCATCAAGGAAGGCCGCTATTTCACGGTGCAGGAAATGGATGCCGCCCGGCCCGTGGCCATTATCGGGGCCACCATCGCCGAAAACCTGTTTCCCAACGGCAATGCGCTGGGCAAAGAATTCAAGGCGCGGGGCCAGAACTTCACCGTGATTGGGGTAATGGAAAAGGAGGGCAAAAAGCTCATCACCATTTCCAGCAATGATGCCAACTGCATTGTCCCGTTCCCAATGTTTACGAAGATGTTCGCGCTCAGCACCACCGGTTTCGGCGGTGGTCCCAGCGCCACCATTGCCGTGAAGGGCCGCGACGAAGACGTGGGCCTGCTCGATTTGGAGTACGAGATGCGCGGTGTGATGCGCAACATTCGCGGCCTGAAGCCCCGCGAGGAAGACAATTTTGCCCTGAACCGCCCCGAAATGATTGCCTCGGCCGTAGGCAAGCTGTTCAGCGTAATCGGCTTGGTGGGCGGGGTCATCGGCTCGTTTGCCATTCTGGTGGGCGGCTTTGGCATTGCCAACATCATGTTTGTGAGCGTGCGCGAGCGTACCAACATCATCGGAATCCAGAAGTCATTGGGGGCGAAGAATTTTTTCATCCTGTTCCAGTTTCTGTTTGAAGCCGTGTTCCTGTGCCTGATTGGGGGCGTGGCCGGCATTGCGCTGGTGTGGCTCGTGACCCTGATTCCGCAGGATGCTTTGCCGCTCACCATGTCGGCGGCGCGGGTAGTGCTGGGGCTACTTATTTCGGTAGCCATCGGCATCATTGCTGGCATTGTGCCCGCCGTGCTGGCGGCCAACCTGGACCCGGTAATTGCCATCAGGGCCAAATAGCGCCGGGATTGGCGGCCGTAGCGCGAACTTTGTAGTTCGCGTCTCCGCGCCACCGCAACGATTATCGTCCGGGGACGCGAACTACAAAGCCCGCGCTACGATTCACCGTTACCTATGACGCTTCCGGCCTTTCTCGACTACCAAATCTTGGGCAATACCCTCGGGCAATACCTCATTGCGGTACTCATCCTGTTGGTAGGCAGCGCATTCCGGCGGCTGTTTTCGCGGCTGCTCAGCAAGCTGCTGTTTTCCTTCACCAAGCGCTATACCGCTGGCGTGACGCAGGAGGAGCTGCACGACCTGCTCATTCAGCCGCTGTCTACGCTGTTGCTGCTCGTGACGCTGGAACTGGCCGGGGCCACGCTCACCTACCCGCACAGCCCCACGGCCGGTCCCGGCGTGCTGCCCTGGCACGAGGTGCTGCTGCTGCGCGTGCTGGCGCTGGCCTTCATTGTGGCGGCGGCGCGGGTGGCCCTGCGCCTCGTCGATTTTGCGCTGTTGGTGATGGCCCGCCGGGCGGCCCTGCGAGAAACCGCCAGCAGTCCCACGCGCCTCGATAATCAGTTCCTGCCCTTCGCCAAGGACCTGCTGAAGGTGTTTTTCATCATTATTGCGGTGCTGGTGGCACTGGGGCAGGTGTTTGGGGTCAATGTCACGGCCCTCATTGGCGGCCTGGGCATTGGCGGGCTGGCGGTGGCTTTCGCGGCCAAGGAAAGCCTCGAAAACCTCATCGCCTCGTTCACAATCTTCCTCGACCAGCCCTTCGGCGTGGGTGACCTCGTGACGGCCGGCGACGTGAGCGGCACGGTGGAAAAAATCGGCTTCCGCAGCACCCGCCTGCGCACCGCTGAGAAAAGCTACCTTACCGTGCCCAACAAGAGCATGATTGATAAGCCCCTGGACAACCTCTCGCTGCGTACCTCGCGCCGCGTGGGCTTCACCCTCACCTTCGACCAGAAAACCACCAGTGCCCAGCTACACGCCATCATCGCGGCGGCCGTGGTGGCTATGCAGGCCCACCCGCTCGTGACCCAGGACGTGCAAATGAAGTTCAATGCCCTCACGCCCGCCGGCAAGGAAGTGACCGTGCAATACTTCGTGGAAACCACCAGCTACGACGAATACCTCAACGTGAAAGAAGACCTCAACTACAGCATCATCGAAGTGGTAGAGCAGCACGGCGGGGCCTTTGCCGGCGCGCCCGTGGTAGCCGCCCCCGTTGCGAAGGTCTAAAGTTGTAGAGCCGTGGTTTTAGATGCCCTGGGCTCAAACCCAGACGCAAAAAAGGCTTGCCAACTGGCAAGCCTTTTTTGCGTCTGCTATTAAGTTGAAAGGCCTACCGGCCGCCAAACAGGCCGCCGAGCATGCTGCCCAGGCCACCGCTGAGCAGGCCGCCCAGGCCCGCGCCGCCCGCGCTGGCCGGCTGCGAATTGGGTTGGCCACCCAGGCCACCCAGAATGGACATCATCGAGCCCAGCCCGCCGCTGCCGATGGCCGAGCCTTGCTGCGGCATATCGGCCGTCGCGTTGGAGTTGCCGCCGCCGAGCAGGCCGCCCAGCATGCCGCTGCCCAACAGGCCCCCCAGCAGGCTGCCCATGCCGCTGTGGGCCACACCGCCCAGCAGGCCGCCCATGCCGCCGCTCAGCAAGCCACCGGAGTTGCTTTGGTCGCCGTAGCCGCTCTGGCTCTGGTTGTTGCCGCCGCCTATTACTTTCGAAATTACCATTGGTGCCACCACGCCCAGCAGGCCGGCCATGAGCGCGCCTTTGGGAATGCCCACATTGGAGAGTTTGTCGCCAATGCTGTTCAGGAAGCCAGTTTTGGCCGGGTCCTGCGGGTCGTGGGGAATGGTGGCGGCCTGGTCCACTACGGTTTCGAGGGTTTGCTTCTGCTCGGCGTTGATGCCGAGGTATTGGGACATTTTGCTAATCATCGCCTCTTCGTCGTTGGCGTATGAGCCATCGGCGCGGGCGAAGCTGATGAGGTCGGTAACGAGCGAAAAGCGCAGGTCGCTATTTTTTAGAATATCCAGGTTTTGCTGAATGCTCTCATTGTTGGCATCTTGGGCGGCGGCCAGCACCTGCTGGGTGGCTCCGCCCGAGAGGCCGGCCTGCTGGGCCAGCGCTTGCAGGAATTGGCCTTCGGCACCGGAGGCCTGCCGGTCGGCAGTGGCCAGGCTGGCAATGGCGCTCAGGTAAGCAGTTTTTTCTTGTTCCGAGTAATTCTGGAGGAGTTGGGTATCCATCGGGGAGAGAGCGTTGAGTGAGAAAGTTGTTTCAACCCCTTAACGGCGCGGCCCGGAATACGTTGCTTGCGCTGATTGGCGCTGGGAAAGCAGTTTTTTTCTGAAATCCGGCGAAATTTACTTGTGCTGAAAATGAATTTGTTGCTGCCGGATTACGCCGAAAAACGAAAAAATATGCGCCCAAATGCAGCCAAGGGTTTTGTGTTTCCAAAAAGTCCCCCCATCTTTGCAATCCCAAACGGAAACAACCACTCGGGGGATTAGCTCAGCTGGTTCAGAGCATCTGCCTTACAAGCAGAGGGTCACTGGTTCGAACCCAGTATCCCCCACACTGAAAAACAGCCACTTAGATTGACATCTGAGTGGCTGTTTTATTCTAAAACTGGCCTTTGGGTTTGCCCCGGGGCCGCTGCAACCGCTGATTGAGCGTGCAGGTTTTTAAATGGGAGGTTAGCTCAGTTGGTTTAGAGCGCTGCTTTCACACGGCAGAGGTCGAAGGTTCGAATCCTTTACTTCCCACATTGATTAACAGCCACTTGGTAGCGATACCGGGTGGCTGTTTTCTTTTTGGCGCGTTCGGGAGGCGGCCCGCATCAACCCGCATCAACCCGCATCAACCCGCATCAACCCGTTACTTTTGGCCCCTCCGCCCGAATAACTGTCCGTCGACCCTGTGAAGCTCTTTTTAGTCCTGTGTGGTCTGTTGTTTGGCGCGGCACCTGCTTACGCCGCCGTGAGCGCGGGCACGACCGATAGCCTACTGGTGGAGCTGAATAAGGTGCTGGACCACAAAAAGGAGTACGACGCGCAGCGCCTGAACCGCATTGCCGAGCTGACGGCCGAGTTCGCCTCGGCTGAGGTGAATGATAATGCGAAATTTGACCTGGGACTGCGCATTTATGATGAGTACAAGGCCTTTAAGTACGACTCGGCTTTTGTGTACTGCCAGAAGATTATCCGGTTGGCCAACCAACTGAAGCAGCCGGAGAAGATAGAAGTGGCCAAGCTGAAGCTGGCCTTCGTGCTGCTCTCGTCGGGCCTGTTCAAGGAAACATTTGACACGCTTGATGGCATCAATTCCGCCTTGCTGAAGGATGCGGATAAACAGAGCTTCTATTTCCTGAAAGCCCGGGCTTACAGCGACCTGGGTGACTTTAACCAGGACCAGACCTACCGGCCTACTTACTACACCAAGGCGCTGGCCTACGCCGATACGGCCCTGCAATATGCCCGGGCCGGCTCCTACGAGTACCTGTCGGTGCAGGAATTCCGGGCGCAGAAAACCAACAACCTGCGGGCCGGCGCGGCCGTGTACCAGCAGATACTGCGCCTGCCGCACCTCACGCTGCATCAGCTGGCCGTGAGCGCCAGCACCACGGCCTACCTCTACGAGCTGGCGGGTCAGACCGACAAGGCCGTTGAGCTACTGCTGGTATCGGCCATTGCCGACGTGAAAACGGCCACCAAGGAAACCACGGCCATTTTCAAGCTCTCGGACTACTGCTACCGCCAGGGCGACCTGAAAAATGCCTATACCTTTATCAAAGAGGCGCGGGAGGATGCCACGTTTTACAAGGCCCGGCAGCGGCAGATTGAGATTAGCCACGTCTCGTCCATCATCGAAGGCCAGAAAATCAACATCATCGAAAACCAGCGCAAGTCGCTGAAAACCTACGCTATTATCATGACGATGCTGGCGGGCGTGGTCATTGGCTTTGCCGTTATCAGCTTCCAGCAGCTGCGGAAGGTGCGCAAGGCCGACCGGGTAATTTTTGCCACCAACCAGGAGTTGCGCGAGCGCAACGAGGTACTTCGGCAGCTGAACGGTGACCTGAACGAGGCCAACAAGATTAAGGAGGAGTACATCGGGTTCTACTTCCACAATAACTCGCAGTACATCGACAAAATCGAGACGCTGAAAAAGCGGCTCGATGCCCTGCTGGCCAGCAAGCAGTACGCCGGCGTGCAGAAGCTGGTGGACGGCGTGAACATCAAAACCGAGCGCAACGAGCTGCTGAAGGGTTTTGACACGGTATTTCTGCGGCTGTTTCCCCACTTCATCGCGCAATTCAACGCGCTGTTTCACGAAGAGGAGCGGGTGAAACTGGCCGACGACCAGCTCCTCACCACGGAGCTGCGTATTTTCGCGCTCATCCGGCTGGGCATTGATGACAGCGAGCAAATCAGCCGGATGCTGGGCTACTCCATCAACACGATTTACACCTACAAGACCCGGGTGAAGAACCGGTCTTTCCTGCCGAACGAAGAGTTCGAGGCGCGCATTCAAGCCATCCAGGCCGTCTGAAAAACGAGGCCGTTATGCGGTGGAAAGTGTGGGCTGGTAGCTGAATATTTGGTTGGGTGAGTAAGCACACACCCCAGTTTGCAGGCCCGGATTATTGACCTGTCGCAGGATGCGGGGTTGGCGTTGGAGGGGTATGGGCAACGAAAACGGGTGCCTTTTTTGGGCGTGAACAAGCAGGTCTTGGGAGGTTGTTTTGTGGGGCCAAGGCTCCTTTTTTTATGGAAAATGGGGACTAGAACAGCTATATCAGGCTAATATTTTGGCTGGTGTTTTATAAGTCAAACGCTTATAAATGAGGGGTTGAATCGTGTGGCGGGTTAATATTTTTCATACTGCGGTTTGACAAATTTCAGGGGGTGAGAGGTGACCATAGTTTTGCCCGGCAAGCTCCCCCAAACGATTGCTGCAAACTGCCTGAGTCGATGGCTCTGGGCGTGGTTCGGCAGGGGGGAGGGCTTCGCGGCCATTGGCCAGTACGCTGCCCGGCAGCGAGCGGCCAGCACTACGATTAGCCACCTCAAACATCCCACCCATGCTGCACTCGTTACCTCCTCTGCTCACTTCCCGGCTGCTCCGAAAATCGTTGCTGACTTCGGCGCTGGGCGCTTTTGTTTTGAACGCCGCGCTGGCGCACCCGGCGGCACTGATGCCCCCGCTGGCCGGCGCGGAAATGCTGGCCGGCGGCACGGTAACCGGCCGCGTGGTGGACGCCAAGGGCGAAGGCATTCCGGGCGTCACCATCATTGTGGAAGGCACCACGCTGGGCTCTTCGACGGATGTGTCCGGCACCTATAGCATTGCCAATGTGCCGGCGGGGCCGCACACGCTGGTGTACTCGTCCATCGGGTTGAACTCGGTGCGCGTGCCGGTGACCGTGACGGAAGGGCAGACCACCCAGTTGGCCGCGACGGCCCTGAGCGAGAATGCCACCGCCCTGAGCGAGGCCGTGGTGGTGGGCTACGGCACCACCCGCCGCCAGGACGTGACCGGCGCGGTAACCACCGTGACCACCAAAGACTTCGTGCAGGGTCAGGTGACTTCGCCCGAGCAACTGGTGCAGGGCAAGGTGGCCGGCGTGCAGATTACGACCGGCGGCGGTGCGCCCGGCGAGGCCAGTGTGATTCGCATTCGCGGGGGCTCGTCGCTGAACGCCAGCAACGACCCGCTCATCGTCATCGACGGGGTGCCGGTGGATAACCAGGGCATCAGTGGGGCGGGCAACCCGCTGTCGCTGGTGAACCCGCAGGATATTGAGAGCTTCACGGTGCTCAAGGACGCTTCGGCGACGGCCATTTACGGCTCGCGGGCTTCGAATGGCGTTATCCTCATTACCACCAAAAAAGGGGTGGAAGGGGAGAAGATGCACGTCAACATCAGTTCGCAGGTGTCGCGGGCCACGAACTACGGCAAGGTGGACGTGCTGAGCGCCGACGCCTACCGCACGCTGTTTGCGCAGGCCAAGCTCAATGGCAGCATTCCGGCTGCCACGCCTTCCTACCTGGGCCCGGCCAGCACCGATTGGCAGGACGCCATTTACAAAACGGCCTGGACCACGGATAACAGCGTGAGTCTGAGCGGCAGCGCCAAGCACATGCCCTACCGCATTTCGGTGGGTTATCTCGACCAGGACGGCACGCTGCGCACCGGCAACCTGAAGCGGAATTCGGCTTCCATTGGCCTGTCGCCGCGCTTGTTTGACAACCACTTGCGCATTGACGTAAACGCGAAAGGCACCTGGGCCGACTACCGCTTTGCCGACCAGGGCGCGATTGGCGGCGCGGCCCGCTTCGACCCCACGCAGCCGATTTACGCCGACAGCCCGGACGGCTTTAACGGCTACTTCGAGTGGAAAGCGGGCGCGATTCCGAACGACTTGAGCGACCGCAACCCGGTGGCGCGCCTCAACGATAAGCGCGACCGCAGCACGGTGCTGCGCAGCATCGGCAACGTGCAGTTTGATTACAAGCTGCACTTCCTGCCCGACCTGCACGCCAACCTGAACTTGGGCTACGACCTTTCGCGCAGCAATGGCACTGTGTTTATTCCGGCCGTTTCGTCGCTCGCTTTTGCCAACAAAGGTCAGAACGATTCTTACCGCCAGGAAAAGAACAACAAGCTACTGGAAGCCTATTTTAACTACAGCAAGCAGCTTGGCGACCACCATGTGGAAGCGCTGGCGGGCTATTCGTATCAGGACTTTTACACCTATTCGCCCTTCCGCTTCGCCTACCGGGCCGACGGCTCGCGGGTAAACCCCGTTTTGCCGGCTGAAAACCCCTATAAGACGCAGTATACGCTGCTTTCGTACTACGGCCGGGTCAATTACAATTTCCGGGACCGGTACCTGTTCACGGGCACCGTGCGGGCCGATGGCTCGTCGCACTTCCGCAATCCGTGGGGGTATTTCCCGGCGGCTTCGGTGGCCTGGCGTGTCAATCAGGAAGCTTTCCTGAAGGATTCCCGCACGGTGTCGGACCTGAAGCTGCGCGTGAGCTACGGTCGCACGGGCCAGCAGGACATCACCAGCGTGGCCGGCGACTACCCGTATCTGGCCAAGTACAGCCTCGGCTCGCCGGTTGGCAGCCAGATATTTGGCACCGATACCATCCGCACCCTCCGGCCGGCGGCGTACGATACCAACCTGAAGTGGGAGCAGACCGACACCTACGACGCGGGTCTCGATTTCGGCTTCTTCAACAACCGCTTCACGGGCTCGGTGGATGTGTACCTGCGCAAAACCAGCGACCTGCTGGCCGTGGTGCCCATTCGGGCCGGGACAAACCTCTCCAACACGGTGCTCACTAACATCGGCAACCTCGAAAACCGGGGCGTGGAGCTGGCCCTGAACTACAACGTGCTGCAAGGCAAGCGCCTGAGCTGGGCCGTGAATTTCAACGCCACTGTGAACCGGGGCAAGATTACCAAGCTGCTGCTAGCCGAAGACCCCAACTACCTGGGCACGCCCACGGGCAACATTGGCAACTTCCAGTTTGTGCAGGTGAATGCCGTGGGCTACGCGCCCAACACCTTCTTCCTGTACCAGCAGAAGTACGAGAACGGCAAGCCGCTGCAGGACCTAACTTCCAGTACCAGCACGGTGCAGTACGTGGACCAGAACAACGACGGCAAAATCGACCCGCAGGATAAGGTGTACGGCAAGAACCCCGCGCCCAGTGCCATTTTCGGGTTTGGCTCGAACCTGAGCTACGGCAAGGCCAGCCTAGCCTTCACGGTGCGCTCCAACGTGGGCGGCTACGTGTACAACAACGTGGCGGCGGGCCAGAACAACTACTACGGCTTGAATACCACGCACAATTTCAACTCGAACGTGGTGCCCGCCATCTACAACACGGGCTTTGCTAACGGGCAGCCCTACAGCGACATCAACCTGGAAAGTGCCTCCTTCGTGCGCCTCCAGAATGTGACCGTGGGCTATGATTTCGGCAGCCTGCTGCGCGCCGGCACCACCCTGCGCCTCAACTTGGCCGGCCAGAACCTGCTGCTGCTCACCAAATACTCGGGCCTCGACCCGGAGCGCTCCAACGGCCTCGACAGCAACTTCTACCCCCTTCCCCGCACCGTGACGCTGGGCGTCAACGTCGGCTTTTAATCATCCTCACGCTGCCTACTGATATGAAATCCCACCCCATTTTGCGCCGCGCCGGGCTTGTATTTGCCGTGGCGGTGGCCGCGCTCACCGGCGGGCTCACGGCCTGCAACAAGGACTTGCAGCGCGAGCCTTTCTACGACCTGAACACCGAATCGGTGTACCGCGACCCGGCCAACTACATCCAGGTGCTGGCCAAGTGCTACGCCTCGCTCAACCTGTCGGGCAACTCGGGCAGTCCCGACGTGTTTGCCGGCCAAGGCAAGGACGAGGGCGAAACTGCCTATCTGCGCGCCTACTGGTACCTGCAGGAGCTGCCCACCGACGAAGCCGTGGTGGCCTGGAACAGCCCGCCGCTACAGGAGCTGAACAAAACTAACTGGACTTCGGGCAACGAGCTGATAAACAACTGCTACACCCGCATTTTCTACACCATTGCGCTCTGCAACGAGTTTATCCGGGAAACGACGGATGACAAGCTCAGCAGCCGCGGCATCATCGGCGCTAATGCTGACAAGGCCCGCATTTATCGGGCCGAAGCCCGCTTCCTGCGTGCGGTAGCCTATTCCCACGCGCTCGATTTGTACGGCAACGTGCCTTTCGTGACCGAAGCCGATGTGCCCAGCAAGCAGCTCCAGCCCCGGCAAATCAAGCGGGCCGAGCTATTTGACTACATCGCCAAGGAGCTGCGCGACATTCAGCCGGCGCTGCTGGCTGCCCACCAGGCGCCCTACGGCCGCGCCGACAAGGGGGCCGCCTGGGCGCTGGCCGCCAAGCTCTACCTGAACGGTAACGTGTACACGGGCCGCACCACCACGGCCGCGTTCGATAGCTGCCTGGTGTACTGCAATAAAATCCTGACCAAGCCTAGCTACGCGCTGGCCCCGGAATACCGGCTGCTTTTTCTGGCCGATAACAACGTGACCTCGGCCTCGGAAATCATCTTCCCGCTGGAAAGCGACGGGCTGGTGTCGCAGGTGTACGGCGGCACTACTTACTTGGTGCATGCCGCCGTGGGCGGCCGGATGCTCAACGCCGGCTTCGGCGTAAACAGCGGCTGGGCCGGCAACCGCACCCGCAAAAACCTACCGCTACTATTCCCCACGCCGGCCAATGGCTTCGATACCCGGGCCATGTTCTTTACCGCCGGCCAGAACCTGGAAATCAACGACCTGACGGCCTTCACCGACGGTTATGCGGTGACGAAGTGGCGCAACAAAAAATCGACCGGGGCCAACGGCAACGACCCCCAGCAGATTTTTGTCGACACCGATTTCCCGCTCTTCCGCCTCGCTGATGTGTACCTGATGTACGCCGAAGCCGTGCTGCGCAACGGCCGGGGCGGCACCCAGACCCAGGCCCTGGCTTACGTGAACCTGCTGCGCGACCGCGCCTACGGCAACACCCCGGGCACCACCGACGGCCAGATAACCACTGCCGAACTCACGGCCCCTGACTTCATCCTCGAAGAGCGCGCCCGCGAACTGTACTGGGAAGGCACCCGCCGGACCGACCTCATCCGCTTCGGCAAATTCACGGGCGCTACCTACCTGTGGCCCTGGAAAGGCGGCGTGAAAGCCGGCCAGGGCATCGATGCCAAATACAACCTCTACCCCCTGCCTTCTACCGACATCGTGGCCAACCCCACGCTGGTGCAGAATCCGGGATACTAAGCCAATAATCTGGCTCGCAACTACATCATGGTTTGGGACTTAGTGTCTGGGGCGCTCTCGGTGGGAAACCGGGTGGGAACCTCGGACTGCATTGGGAATTGCCAGCTGATTGAGCACCACCAGGCACTAAGTCCGAAACCCCTCGCCGGGGCAGCCCGCCCCGGCCCGTCATTTTCAATTCCCACTCACTTTTTCAGCTTTTCACTCATGAAAAAAACGCTTACCCTCGCTCTCCTCACCGCCTTGGGTGGAACCACGCTCAGCGCCCGCGCCCAGATTGTGCTCGACGGCGTCATCAATGCCAGCGAAATCGGCGCTGGCGGCAAGTACGTTTCGCTGGGCGCTTTTAGCACGCCTCACAACGCGACGAGTGGCCCAACGGGTTTCGGAAACGCTGGCCTGCTGCGCATGTACGGGGCCAACAGCAGCACCAAGCTTTATATTTCCCTGGCCGGCACTATCGAAACCGGGGGCAATAACTTCCAGCTTTACATGGACTTACCGAACCGAACCGGTGTGCCCGTGGGCACGGGGCTGCCTACTATAGCGGGAGCCAGTACCGTATTCGGCACTTTTCCGGCAGGCACTATTGGCGGTACCAAGCTGGATTTGGAGGCCGACGCGGCCATTGCCACTACCGGCAATAATGACGTACAGGCGGCCGTATACACGGCTACTACGGGCGTAGCCAAGTCGCTGGGTGACGGGCTGAGTGCCCCCATTACCAGCGACGGCGTGGCCAGTACTATTCTGGCGTCTTCTACCACGGGGGTTTATAGCCTGTTTGCGGGCACCCGCGTGGCTTATAAGGGCTCGGCGACGGGTATTATGGACAATCCTGGCAACCTCAATGGCGGTGGGGCCGGTTCTTTCGCCTTGGAATATGAGTTCAACCGCACCTCGCTGGGCCTGCCCTCGGGGGCATCCATCGTGAAAGTATTCGCCGCCTACGTGAGCGGCGACGCCTACTGGTCGTCGGATATTATTCCGGAAACGACGGGCGGCACCCAAGGCAGCACCACCACGGGCGGCCTTAACAACATCGGCTTTTCGCCCGACTTCACGAACACTACGCTGTTTCCCGGCACCCAGGCCGCCACGCTCAACGTGGTGGTGACCAGCACCCGCCAGGCCGATGACGCCGTGGTGGCCATGAGCGTGTTCCCAAATCCGGCGCAGGGCGAATCGACCATTTCCTACCAGGTGCAGGGCGGCACCCAGGCCGTAGCCGTGCGCGTGACCGACCTGCTGGGCCGCGAAGTGCGGACGCTGCTGGACACGAAGCAAGCCGCCGGCTTCCACGATTTCAAGGTTTCGATGACCGACCTGCCGGCCGGCATTTACCTGGCGAAAGTGCAGGTGGGCGACAAAGTAGCCACCCGCCGACTGGAAGTAACTCGCTAATTAGCTTATGATTGACTATCGGGCAGGGCTCGTCTGTCTGGCCCGATATTTTTTTGTTCATGAAAAAAACAGCCTTTCTTACTCTGCTCCGCGTGCTGGCCGGTTTGGCGCTCGCCATTCCGGGCCTGGGCCAAACGGCCGCGCCGGCCCGCGCCAAAGACCCCGCGCAGTACGGCCGGCCCTTTGCCGGCGTGCCCGATGGCCGGGACGCGACCATCTACCAGGTCAACATGCGGGGCTTCAGCCAGGCGGGCAACTTTAAGGCCGTGATGGCCCGGCTCGATTCCATCAAAGCGCTGGGGGTGAATGTGGTGTATCTAATGCCCATCTTTCCCATCGGCAAGCTGCGGGCCGTCGATTCGCCCTTTGCCGTGCAGAACTACACGGCCGTGAACCCGGAGTTCGGCACGCTGGCCGACTTGCGGGCGCTGGTAGACGCCGCCCACGCCCGGGGCCTGGCCGTGATGCTGGACTGGGTGGGCAACCACACCAGCTTCGACCACGCCTGGATTGCCCAGCACCCCGACTGGTACGTGCATGATGCCGCCGGCAATATCGCGAACCCGATACCCGAGTGGAAAGACATTGCCCAGCTTAACTGGACCAAACCCGAAGTACACGCTGCCATGATTCAGGCCCTGCGCTACTGGGTGTTCGCGGCCAACATCGACGGCTACCGCTTCGATTACGCCGACGGTCCCAGCCAGGAATTTTTCACCGAGGCCCTGGCCAACCTGCGCGCCATCCCGAAGCACAAGCTGCTGATGCTGGCCGAAGGCGACAAGAAGAAATACTACCTGCAAGGCGGCTTCGACCTGTGCTACGACTTTGGGTTTATGAACGTGATGAAGGGCCGGATTTTTGCCAAAGGCCAAAGTGTCAAGCTCATCGACTCCGTGAATACCGCCAACTACCGCCACGCCCCGGCCAACGCCCGGATGCTGCGCTACACCTCCAACCACGACATCAACGCCTGGGACGGCACACCCCAGGAGCTGTTCGGCGGCCCGCGCGGGGCCATGGCCGCCTTCGTGGTAGCGGCCTACATGCGGGCCGTGCCCCTGATTTACAACGGCCAGGAAGTGGGCTACTCCGAGCGGGTGCCCTTCATGGGGCCGCGCAAGCCCATTGACTGGACGCCCAACCCGCCGCTGACCCGCGAATACCAGCGGCTGCTGAAATTTCGCAACGGCAGCCCGGCCGTGCGCAACGGCGCACTGGCCTCCTACAGCACCGCCGACGTGTGCGCCTTCACCAAAACCGAGGGCAAGGAGCAGGTGCTCGTGCTGGCCAACCTGCGCAACGCGGCCGTGAACTACCCGGTGCCCGCCAGCATGGGCACCACGGGCTGGCGCAACGCCTTCGATAACCAGCCCGCCAGCCTGTCCGGCCTCACGCTACAGCCCTATCAGTACCTAATTTTGAAAAAGTAACCGTTCGATAGAACGTCATGCTGAGCTTGTCGAAGCATCTCTACCGCGTAACTAATCCATTTACTATTGCGGTAGAGATGCTTCGACAAGCTCAGCATGACGGGCTGACAATCTCCTAACAAGCTATAGACTGCGCTTGATACATAACTCAATGAGAAAATTCCTGCTGGCGGTGATGCTCACGGCCGGCTTCCAGGCCCACGCGCAGCCCACCGCGTCGCTCACCGCCCGCCTCGATAAAGTGAGCCTGACGGTGGCGCTGGGAACGGACGGCCGCCCCACCTATGCCGTGGCCTTCGGCCCGAAAACCGTGATTGCGCCCTCGCGGCTGGGACTGGCTTTCGCCGATGGCAAGGGCTTCGAGGGCCCGCTGGTGCTCACGGGCAGCGAAACCAGGGACGTGGATGAGACCTGGCAGCCGGTGTGGGGCGAGGTAAAGGACATCCGCAACCACTACCAGCAGCTCACGGTACACCTGCGCCAGCCCGCCGCCGATGGCCGGAAGCTGGACGTGGTGTTTCGGGTTTTTGCCGACGGCGTGGGCTTTCGCTACGAGTTTCCGCGCCAAGCCAACTTGCAATACTTCACGGTGCAGGATGAATTCACGGAGTTCCGGCTGCCCGCCAACCACAAGGCGTTCTGGATTCCCGGAGACTACGACTCGAACGAGTACGCCTACACCACCAGCCGCCTGAGCGAGGTGAACACCACGCCCATTCCGGCCATTCAGGAGAAAGCGCCGGCCCACCGCATCCAGACGCCGCTGATGCTGAAATCGGACGACGGGCTGTACATCAACATCCACGAGGCCGCGCTGGTAAACTACCCGGCCCTGTTCCTGAACGTGGACACCAAGGGCCTCAGCCTCACCAGCCAGCTCGTGCCCGATGCCACCGGTACGGGGGCCAAGGCCTATTTGCAGGCCCCGGAGCACACGCCTTGGCGCACCATCGTGGTGAGCGACAAGGCCCCCGAGGTACTGGCCAGCAAGCTGATTCTGAACCTGAACGAGCCCAGCAAAATCACCGACACCGGCTGGATTAAGCCCCAGAAATTTGTGGGCGTGTGGTGGGAAATGCAGACCAGCCGGGGCAGCTGGAACTACGCCGATACCTTCAACATCAAGCTGGCCGGCACCGACTGGAGCAAGCTCAAGCCCAACGGCCGCCACATGGCCAATACCGCTCATGTGAAAGAATACATCGACTTTGCGGCCGCGCACCACATCCCCGGTGTGCTGGTGGAGGGCTGGAACGTGGGCTGGGAGGACTGGGCCAATAACTGGAAAGAGGAGGTGTTCGACTTCGTGACGCCGTACCCCGATTTCGACGTGGACGAATTGCAGCGCTACGCCGCCGGCAAGGGCGTCAACATCATTATGCACCACGAAACCAGCGGCGCGGCCACCAACTACGAGCGCCGCCAGGATGCCGCTTACCGCTTCATGAATGCCCACGGCTACACCGCCGTGAAAACCGGCTACGTGGGCAAAATCATCCCGCGTGGCGAGCACCACGACGGCCAGTGGATGGTGAACCACTACGTGCAAACGGCCCAAAAAACGGCTGATTATCACATCATGGTCGACATGCACGAGCCCGTGCGGCCCACCGGCCTCTCGCGCACCTACCCCAACTGGCTGGCCTGCGAAGCCGCCCGGGGCAACGAGTTCAACGCCTTCAGCGAGGGCAACCCACCCGAGCACGAAACCATTCTGCCCTTCACCCGCCTCATGGGCGGGCCGATGGACTACACGCCTGGCATCTTCAAGCTCCAGCATTTTGAGCCGACGGGCAAACGCTTGGTCCACACCACCCTGGCCAAGCAGCTGGCCCTGTACGTGACCATGTACTCGCCCCTGCAAATGGCCGCCGACCTGCCCGAAAACTACAACCAGCACCTCGACGCCTTCCAGTTCATCGAAGACGTGCCCGTGGACTGGGACGATACCCGCATCCTGGCCGCCGAGCCGGGCGACTACCTCACCACCGTGCGTAAGGCCAAGGGCCGCGACGAGTGGTACCTCGGCAGCATCACCGATGAAAATGCCCGCCGGCAGCCCATCAAGCTGGATTTTCTGATGCCCGGCCAGCGCTACGAGGCCACCATCTATGCCGATGGCAAAGGGGCCGACTGGCAGAAAAACCCCACGGCCTACCGCATCACCAAGCAGGTGGTCACCAGTAAATCGGGCCTGACCTTGCAGCTGGCCCCCGGCGGCGGCGCGGCGGTCAGCTTCAAGCCAGTTAAGAAATAATTCTCCGCGCTCAGGCACACTATTGTTACGTCCTTTTAAAAGATTTCCTAAATGTCTATTCGTCGTATTTTAGTTAAGAACAGTCTGGCTTTGGTGCTGGCCGCCAGCTTCCTGGCGGGCTGCAAAAAAGACACGCCTGTGGCCCCGGCTCCCATCGTGCCACCCGTGACGCCCACCACGCCGACGACTCCCACCAATCCGCAGTACGGCATGCCCTTCACCGCCGTGCCCAACCGCGAGGATGCCGTGATTTATCAGGTGAACATGCGGGCATTCAGCCAAAGCGCCAACTTTGCGGGCGTCACGGCCCGGCTCGATTCCATGAAAAGCCTGGGCGCGAACGTGGTGTACCTGATGCCGATATACCCGGTGGGAGCAACCGTTAATTACCCCAGCGGCCCGGCCGCTGGCACGCATAACACGGCCAACTCACCCTACGCCGTGAAGGATTACCGCGCCGTGAACGCCGAATTCGGCACCCTCGCCGACCTGCGCACGCTGGTGGACGCCGCCCACGCCCGGGGCCTGACCGTGATGCTGGACTGGGTGGCCAACCACACTAGCTGGGACAATGCCTGGATAACCGCCCACCCCGACTGGTACCTGCAAAAAAGCGGCGTTATTCAGAGCCCGCCCGGTACCCCATTCACCGACGTGGCCCAGCTCGATTTCAACAACGCGGCCATGCGCGCGGAGATGATTTCGGCCATGAAATCGTGGGTGTTTACGGCCAACGTCGACGGCTTCCGCTGCGACTATGCCGACGCACCCACCATCGCCGCTTCCACCTTCTGGAAGCAGGCCGTGGACACGCTGCGCACAATCAAAACCCACAAGCTGCTGCTGCTGGCCGAAGGCAGCCGCAGCAGCAACTACACCGCAGGCTTCGACTACAATTTCGGCTTCAACTTCTACGGCGGTATTTATAACGTGTACCGCAACGGGCAGCCTGCTACCAACTTCGATGCCTTCAACAGCAGCGAATACGTGGACACCAACGGCAGCACCCAGCAGGTGGTGCGCTACATCACCAACCACGACGTGAATGACTCCGATGGCACCCCGGTGGCGCTGTTCGGCGGCGACGCGGGCGCGATGTCGGCCTTCGTCATCGCCGCGCTCTACAAGGGTGTGCCCATGATTTACAACGGCCAGGAAGTGGGCATGAGCACGGCCATCAAATTCCCCTTCACCGGCGTGAAAGTAATTTGGAATGCCCACCCCGAGGTGACGCGCCTCTACCGCCAGCTGCTGAAAGCCCGCGCCGACAGCCCGGCCCTGCAACACGGCCTGCCCACCGCCTCGTATAGTACCGCCAACGTGTGCGCCTTCACCAAAGCCTCGGGCACGTCGCAGGCGCTGGTGGTGGTCAATACGCGCAACTCGGCTACGTCCTTCGCACTGCCTCCCGGCTTCGCCGGCACTGCCTGGACCAATGCCCTGCAAGCCAGCCCGGTCACGCTGGGGAGCGCGTTGCTGCTGCCCGCCTATGGCTACATCGTGCTGACTAAATAGCTTAATAAAAACTGGTTAATCATTCCCTTGAGCGCCTGTCATCCTGAGTGCAGCTATGGCAGCAGCCGGATGACGAAGTTCTTCAGCGGGTTCTTCTTGATGAGCGTCACCAGTTGGCCGTTGGCGTAGTGGTACTCGTCTTCGCGGCCGTCGCGGTGGGCGCGGTAGGTGCCATCGGGCGCGCGGGCCACGGTGAAATAGTCGCCGAAATATTCGGCGAAAGCGGTGGCGTGGCTGCCGGGCTCGCCAAAAAACATGTCCGTCACGGTGTAGGTGATGGGCTGCTTTTCGGTGGCTTGGTAGTGGTGCTTGTACTGGTCGGCGCGGATGGCGTAGTGGTCGCCCAGCCACTCGGTGCGGGACGAAAAATCGCCCTGGTTGGTGTGCGCGTCCACGGTGGAGAGCAGCAACTGGCCGCCCCGCACGCGGTTAGTGACCTTGTAGTAAATCTTGAGGTGATAAAACAGGAACGTGACCTGCACGTCGCTGATGAGCGTGGAAACCACCTCGGTGGTGCCGGGCTGAGGCTGGCGCGTGGCCGTCATGGTGCCCACCCGTAGGCCGGCCACCTCAATGGCGTAGTGGCGGGTTTCGGGGGGGGCGGCCGGGCGCGGGGTTGTACCCGGCAGGGCCTGGGCGTGTGCCGCGCCGGCCAGCCCCAGCCACAACAGGGGCAGTAGCTGGCCGGCGCGGAGTTGTACCCGGTAGGGCCTATTGCTCATTCAGGCTCCAATTGTAATCGAGGAAGGAAATTTTGGTTTTGGCGTCGATTTTGGTGCTGGAATACTTGTTCACCCACTTTTCCACCGACTGGCCGTTCTTGTCCCAGTCGCCCTTGTACCAATCAAAATACTTGGAAAGCTGGGCGCTGGCGGCGCTGATTTTGTTCTTGGCCGGGTTGTTCAGAAAGTCGTGGCCCTGGTCGTCCAACTGAGCGTCCAGCTTAGCGGCCGTGTAGGCCTCGTTGCGCAGGCGCGGGCAGGTCATGGCCGCGCACACCAGCGCGAAGTGAATGCGCGGGTCATTGTATTTCTTGCGCAGCGTGCCGTGCTCGATGTTGTCAAGGCTCATTTTCTCGCCGCCGATGCTGAAAAACTTGATGGCCCAAGGCGTGGTCACGAAGGGAATCTTAATTTTCGAACCAATATCCTTGATGCTCGAAATAGGATAGTGGTCGAGCACCAGGCGGATGGTGTAGGCGTTGTATGCGTTAATCCAGAACGCCATCTGCTCGGCCTTGCTCCATGACGCGGCGGGCGCGTTTTTGCTGAGCATGTCGAGGTAGCTGTTGAGCGCCTGCTGGTCGGCCTTGAGGCCCTTATAGTTGACGAGGCCTTTGGCGCTCACGTACTTTTTCAGCAGCTTGTCGTAGCTGCCGTGGTCCACGGCGGTGGGGCTGGCAGCGGTAGCCGGCGGGTTGGTCGATGGGTAGGGCGGAGCCGCCGCGAAGGCATTGGCGCCCAAAAACAGAGCTCCGAGCAGGGCGAGGGTGACAGGACGGGTGGTTTTCATGAATAAGGATTAATTGGGAGCAGGCAGCTGCTGCGGCAATAGACGCAACGCGACCCGTTACTTTACACCATACGAGAAATAAAGCTGCGCCGATTGACGAGCTCCGGAAGCGGACAGCCCCACCGCTGGTGGAACAAAGATTTTGCCCATTTCAAACTTCCAGCAGCGGCACTTGCGTAAACATGGAAAATGCCAGGGCGCGAGGGCAGCAAAATGCAGAAATTGCGCCCTCGTCCCTTCCCTTACTATGAAATTAAGCGTCATCATTCCCACCTTCAACGAAGCCCCCAACATTGCCCGCTTGGTAGCCGAGCTGCGCCGCCACGATGCCACCGGCGCAGTAGAAATATTGGTGGTGGATGCCCACAGCTCCGACGGCACCGCCGAGTTGGCCCGCCAGGCCGGGGCCACCGTGCTGCTGGCCCCCAAGCCCGGCCGTGCGCCTCAGATGAACCACGGGGCCGCCCACGCCACCGGCGACGTGCTTTATTTCGTGCATGCCGACGTAAGCATTCACCCCGGCTACGTGGCCACCATCGGCCAGGCCGTGGGGCAGGGCTATGCGGCCGGCTGCTACCGGTTTCGGTTCGATTCGGCGAATCTGCTGCTGCGCATTAATAGCTACGGGACCCGTTTTAAAGGGATTATGAGCCGGGGCGGCGACCAGACGCTGTTTATCACGCGGGCGCTGTTTGAGCAGCTGGGCGGGTTCAACGAGCGGTTTGTGGTAATGGAGGACTTCGAGATTATCCAGCGCATCCGGCGGGTGGCCTCGTTCCTGATTGTGCCGCAGGACGTGCTGGTTTCTGCCCGCAAGTACCAGAACAACAGCTGGCTGCGCGTGCAGCTGGCCAACCTGACGGCCTTCTCGCTCTACTTCCTCAAAGTGGCCCCGTGCCGCATTGCCCGCACCTACAAAGCCATGCTCAACACCTACTAATGAGCATACCCGAAACCGTGCTCGTGACCGGTGCCAACGGCTTTCTGGGCCGCCACCTCGTGGCCGAGTTGTGGCAGCGCGGCTACCCGGTGCGGGCGCTGCTGCGGCCCGGTACGCCCGCGCCGTTCCCGGTTGATTGGCGCGTCGAATACCACGAAGCCGACCTCACCCAACCCGCCACCCTGGCCAGCGCGGCCAATGGCTGCGGGGCCATTATCCACGCCGCCGCCCTGGCCCGCGTGAACCCGGCCCGCCACCCCGCCGTGTGGGCCGCCAACCTCGGTGGGACCGAGGCCGTGCTGCGGCTGGCCCGCCGGGCGGGCGTGCGCCGGCTGGTGTACGTGGGCACGGCCAACGTCTTCGGCTTCGGCCCCAAGGCCAACCCCGGCGACGAAACCCGGCCCTACGCCGGCCAGCGCTACGGCCTCGACTACATGGACAGCAAGCGCGCGGCTACCGACCTCGTGCTGCGTGCCGTGGCGCAGGAGCAGTTGCCCGCCGTACTGGTGCATCCCACTTTTATGCTTGGCCCGCAGGATGCCAAGCCCACGTCCAACGCCCTGTTATTGGAGCTGTTGCGAGGAAAGCTGCCGGGCTATCCGCCGGGCGGCAAAAACTACGTGTACGTCCGCGACGTGGCCACGGCCACCGTTAATGCCCTCACGCAGGGCCGCGTGGGCGAATCCTACATTCTCGGCAATGAAAACCTGAGCTACCGCGAAGCCTTCGGGCTGATGGCGGGCGTGCTGGGCGTTCGGCCACCGCGCTGGCCCGTGCCGGCCGGGCTGGCGGTGCTTTACGGCGATATTTGCGACCTGAAGGCACGGCTCACCGGCCGCCCGGCGCAGCTGAATGCGGCCATGGCGGCCGTGGCCAACGACGGCCATTATTTCAACGTGCAGAAGGCCCGCCAGGAGCTGGCCCTGCCCCAAACGTCCATCAGGCAGGCTGTGGCCGAGGCGTTCGACTGGTTTAAAACCAACCATTATGTTTGATTCAACTCCGGCCCGCCGGACTGGTCCGTTGGCGGGCAAGGTGGCCATTGTCACCGGCTCAGAATCGGGCATTGGGCGCGAAACGGCCCGCACGCTGTGCGAAAGCGGGGCCGCCGTGGTCCTCAACGGCCGCAACGCCGAGCGGCTGGAACAGACCCGCCAAACCCTGGCCGCCGTCGGCCACACCGTAGCCGCCTGCGTGGCCGACGTGACCGACTACGCCGCCTGCGAGCGCTTGGTGCAAACGGCCCTCGACCACTTCGGCCAAGTCGATATTCTGATAACCAACGCCAGCATTTCCATGCGGGCCTACTTCGCCGACATGGCTCCCGAAGTGTTCCGGCAGGTGCTCGATAGCAACGTATACGGCTCGGTGTACCCGCTCAAAGCGGCCCTGCCGCACCTGACGCGCACGCGGGGCAGCGTCACGTTCATTTCCTCCATTTCGGCCCTCAATGGCATGCCCAGCGGCTCGGCCTACTGCGCCGGCAAGGCCGCCGTGGCCAACCTGGCCCACACCCTGCGGCTAGAGCTGGCCGATACCGGCATTCATTTCGGCGTGGTTCACATCGGCTTCACCCAGAACGACCCCGAAAAGCGCGTGCTGGACGCGGCCGGCCGGCCCGTGCCCATTGCCCACCGCCCGCCACGCTGGCAAAAATCGCAGGCCGAAGTAGCGGCCATCATCGTGCGGCATGTGCGTAAGCGGCGGCAGCGCACCGTCATTTCGGCCCTGGGCCGCATCATTGTGCTGGTGCATACTTACCTGCCGAAGCTGGGCGACTGGGTGGTGCTGTCCACCATGCGGCGGATGCGGCGTTTCTACGAATAGCCGCCGGAAAGTGCCGCCGCGCCGGTAGCAGCGGCTACATTCGTAGATAACCTGTTTCGTTTTTGCCTTCGCGCTACTTTGTCTGACTCTGCTTTTCCTGCGTTTTTTCGTTCGCGCCGCTGGGTAGTGGGCGTGTTCTTTGGCCTTTTGGCGCTGCTGGGCGTGGTGCTGCACCGCGACTATGGCATGGGCTGGGATGAGCCCGCCGAACGCCTCAACGCCTTCGTGAGCGCCAAGTACGTGGCCCTGAAGCTGGCCCCCGAGCTGGCCCGCCGTCAGCCCCGCCTGGCCGATATTCCCGACCTGCGCCACCACCCCGATGCCGACCACGGCGTACTGTTCATGCTGCCTTGGGTGGGCCTGGAGGCCCTGCGGCCCGGCCCCGACCCGGCCGAATGGGCCTACCGGCGGCATCTGGCCGGCTTCCTGCTGTTTGTAGCCGGGGCGTGGGCCGTGTACCGGCTGGGGCGGGCGCGGCTGGGCAGCTGGCATTGGGGGTTGGTGGGGGCGGGGCTGCTGGTGCTCTCGCCCCGCATCTTCGCAGAGGCGTTTTACAACTACAAGGACATTGTGTTTCTGAGCCTGTTTGCGCTGGCCGTGCTCACGCTCACGCGGCTGTTGCGGCGGCCCACGGCGGGACGGGTGTTGCTGCACGCGCTGGCCACGGCAGCGGCCATTGATGTGCGCACGATGGGCGTGCTGCTGCCGCTGCTCACGCTGGGCTTCGGGGCACTGGAAATGTGGGCGCGGCCGGTGCGGCGGCGCGGGCTGGCCGGCGCGCTCGGGCTGTATCTGCCGGTGGCGATGGCGCTGGTGGTGCTGGGCTGGCCTTACCTGTGGGAAAACCCTTGGGGGAATTTCAAGGCCGCCTTCAGCAGCTTTGGCCATTATGCTATTCCAATCGACGTGTTTTACCTGGGGCGATTTGTGTCGACTCAGGCTTTGCCGTGGCACTATGGGCCGGTGTGGCTGTTCATTACCACGCCGCTGCCCTACGTGCTGCTGTTTGGGATTGGAGTGGCAGGAATGAGCCGTGAGCTGCTGTTGGCCGGCTTGGGTCGCTGGCTGCGGCGTTCGGCCAGCCGGCACGACCTGCTACTGCTGGCCTGGTTCGCCGGCCCGCTGCTGGCCGTGATGTTCCTGCATTCGGCCATCTACGACGGCTGGCGGCACCTTTATTTTGTGTACCCAGCCTTCGTGCTGCTGGCGGGGCAGGGCTTGCGGCGGATATGGCAAAAGTGGCACCAGCCCGTGGCTGCGACCAGACGGCCCGGGGCCTGGGTAGCCGGCGCGGTCCTGCTGGCCATAGCGGTGGGCACCGCGCAGGTGGCGTGGCGTATGGCCTCGGAGCATCCGTTTCAAAACGTGTATTTCAGCTTTTTGCCGGGAAAAAGCATCGAGCAAAACTTCGAGCGCGACTATTGGGGCTTATCCGTTAAGCAGGGGCTGCAATGGGTACTGGCCCACGATGCCCGCCCGGCCGTGCCCGTGAGCATGGACCGCCGCACCGAAATGACCCTGCGCATCAATGCTAAGATGATGCCGCCTGCCGGACGCGCCCGGCTGCGCCTCGAACCGCCGGATTCGGCCTCTGGGGGGTATTTTCTAAGTATTCATCGCTGGCATCCGGGGCCGTACCCGGCCAGCATGGGGCGTCCGGTACATGTTATCCGGGCGGGAGGCGCGGTTATTCTCACGGTGCTGCGCCGGCCCTGAACAGCGGCGCGGGTGTTTCTTTGTGGCCCCGTTGGGCCTTTTTTACTTGGGCTTAGTTGGCCAGTGGGGCCTTTATTGTTTTAGCTTATGCCGCTGCTTGAAGTTACGGATGCCCGCCTGGCGCGGCAGTTTGTGGAGTTGCCCGCCCGCCTGCACCAGGCGGTGCCGCAATACATCGGGGTGCTGGAAAACGAAATTGAGGTCGTTTTCGACCCCATCAAAAACCCCAAGTTCGCCAACGGTGAAGCCATTCGCTGGGTGCTGACCGATGCCACGGGCACGATTATCGGCCGGGTGGCGGCCTTCCTCAACCGCGACGCGGTGGACGTGCAGAACGCTGACCTGCCCACCGGCGGAGTAGGCTTTTTTGAGTGCGTCGACGACCAGTCGGCGGCCAACCAGCTCTTCGATGCCGGCCGACAGTGGCTGGCCGTGCGCGGCATGCAGGCCATGGACGGCCCCATCAACTTCGGCGAGCGCGACCGGCTGTGGGGCCTGCTGATTGACGGCTTCGACCGGCCGCCGAACTATGGCATGTTCTGGCACCCGCCGTACTATCAGCAGCTGTTTGAGCAGTACGGCTTTCAACTCTACTTCAAGCAATACACCTGCTACCGCACCACGGCCGCGCCGCTGCACGCCCGCTTCGCGCAGCAGGCCGAGGCGCACGCGAAGGAGTTCCGGTTTGAGCACGCCCGCAAGGCCGATGCCGAAAAGCTGGCCTACGATTTTCACCACGTTTATAACCTGGCCTGGGCTAAGCACTCGGGCGTGAAGCCGATGACGCTGGACCAGGCCCGCAACATCGTGAAGGAAATGAAGCCCGTGGTGGATGAGCGCCTGCTCTGGTTCGCCTATCACGGCTCCGAGCCGGTGGCGTTTTTCATCAGCCTGCCCGAGCTGAACCAGATTTTCCGGCACGTGGGCCGGCGGCTCAACCTGCTGGGCAAGTTGCGCTTCCTGTGGGCCCGCTGGCGCTTCATGCGCCGGACTGATAAGCGCCTGTTCGGCATCATCTACGGCGTGGTGCCCGAGTACCAAGGCAAGGGCGTGGACGCGGCCATGCTGGTGTACGCCAGGCAGGCCTTCATCGACGCGGGGTACGCCGATATTGAGATGAACTGGATTGGCGATTTCAACCCGCGCATGCTGGTGACCACGCGCTCCATCGGGGCCACCATCGTGAAAACCCACGCCACCTACCGCTACCAGTTCGACCGGGAGCGGCCGTTTGAGCGGATGCCGATAATCCGGTGAGGCTACGTTAGAACGGATAGCCGATGGCCAGATTGAAGCGGCCCGAAGAGCTGGTAGGCGTGCCGTAGGGCGCTTGCAACGGAAAGGCCAGGTCGAAGCGAATGACGAAAAACTGCACATCGACGCGCAGGCCCACGCCCGCGCCCACGGCCAGTTGCTTTAGGAACGTGCTGGGGCTGAACTGGCCGTTTGTGCCGTCGGGCTCGCCATTGGCGTTCACGCCGGGGCGGCTGGGGTCGGGGTTGGCCAGCCAGATGTTGCCGGCATCGAGGAACACGGCCCCTTTGAGGTAGGGAATCAGGTCCTGGCGGTATTCCACGTTGCCTTCGAGGCGGATGTCGCCCACCTGGTCGTAGAAGCTGTTGAGGCTTTGCTGGCCCGGCGCAGGCCTGTAAGTACCGGGGCCGATGCCTCGGGCGGCAAAGGCGCGCACGCTATTGGGGCCGCCAATGCCGTACTGCTTGGGGTAGGGCAACACGTCGGAATTGCCGTAAGGCAGGCCCACACCGGCCTGGAAACGCGCTACGATGCGATTGCCGGAAGCCGGGTTCGGACTGGTGCGGTAGTATTCGCGGAACTCTAAATCGAGCTTTAAATACTGGCTATATTCTTGGCCACCAATGGTGTACTTGCCATTCGCATCCTTGGTACCGCCGATGGAGCTGACGATGCCCTGGGCCACGTTGCCGCTGCCCTCTATCTGCCCGCTGAAATAAATTTGCTGGCGGCGCTGCTCCAGCACCTGCTGGTTGTAGGTGTAGCGGTAGGAGCTGGCCAGAATAAACTGCTGCTGAAACGCACTGCGCAGGAAAGGCCGCGCTTTCAGAATGCTGGTAAACGTATCGGTGGGGGTAAACTGAACGTAGGTGATGTCAATGGGTTTGATTTCCTGCTCGTTGGTAATCTTGGTTTTCCAACTGTAGCCGTAATTCAGGTTGAAGAAATTTTGGGTGAAGTAGCTGGCGCGGGTCACCAGCCGAAAGCCCGCCCCAACGGTGGTGCGCGGCTGGAAATCGGAGTTGGGCAGATGCACGTCGAGTAGTGGCAAATCGGGCACCACGAGGCGCGGGATGAGTAGCTGCGCATTCAGGCCCAGCTCGTAGCTGGTGAGGCCCACGCCGCCGCTGCCGCTCCCGGTCTGGGTTTCGGTGGAAGCCACGGCATTGATAATCAGCTGCTCGCCGCCGCGCAGGGCCGAACGGTTGCGGAACGACACGGTGAGCCCCGGCCCGGTAAAGCCGTTGCTCTTGGACACCAGCTGCAAATCGGCCCGCAGGCTTTTCTTCTTGAGTTGGGTCATCAGCACGTCGGCATCGAGGCGGGCGCGGCCGGCCGAGTCGCCGGCCAGGGCCGGCTTCAGGCGGATTTCCACAAACTTGAATGTGTTCAGGCTCATCAGGCGGCTGATGGTCTGGTCGCGGCGGCGGCGGCGGTACAGGCTGTCCGGGTACAGGAACGTGGCCCGCGTAATGGCGCTGGCCTTGAATATTTTCTCGTCGGGATAGTAGAGGTACTTGCGGTACAGGATGGGCGGGCGGGTGGTGGTATCGGTCAGGACGTAGTTCGTGTTCAGCTTTACCGCATCGAGCCAGTAGGGCTGTACGGCTTTGGCCGGAGCACTGCTTTTCACGCGCAGGTACACGTTCACCTTGTCGTGCAGCGTGCTATCCACCTGAAACAGAATGTAATCGGGATTAAAGTAGAAGTAGCCTTCGTTTTTCAGTACGTTGTCGATGCGGACCCGCTCGTTGGTGAGCGTGGTCAGGTTATAAGCATCGCCCACTTTGAGCAGGGTGCCGGGCTGGGCGGCGCGCACGGCGGCGTTCACCACGGTATCACTTTCCGGAAAATGAATTTCCTTGATGGTGTAGACCCGGCCGGTGGTGGCCGTGTAGTCCACCTGCGCGGTGTTGGCCTTTTCCTTTACCTCGTGGGCCACGGTGCCCTTGAAGAAGCCGTTGTTGTAGAGCCGGTTGGTAATCAAGCCTTCGGTGGCGCTGATTTTTACGTCTTTCAGCAGCACCGGGGCTTCTCCAAGCTTATCGGCGAAGAACTTGCCCAGGCCCTTCTTCTTGCCCACGCCCAGGTGCCAGAAATACAGCTTCGGCCGCTGGCCCAGAATGGAGCTGTTGGGCTTGGGTGTTACCACCGAGGCCAGCTCGGTTTGCAAGGCGGCCTGGTTGGGTAGCTTCTGTGGTGATTTAATGGTGACTTTGCTGCCGGTGTAGAGCTTCTGGCCTTCGGGGACGTATTTCAGGCCGGAGCAGGAGGCCAGGAGCAGGAGCAGGGCAAGGCTGAGCAGGCGGTGCAGCGAAATAACGCTTCTCACCCGCTTACCCAATGAAAAAAGGGTGCTGGTTTGGTCCTGGCAGAAGCCGTCAAGCTCCTCCTTTTTCGGGGAGAGATGGCCGGGAAGTAAGGTTCGGGTACGCCAATCAAACATGCTACTATCGTTCACTGCTATCTAAATCCTTATTTCTTATTCGCCTGCTTCGTAGAATCGACTCGTGCTGAGGGCTGCGAAGCTTGCTGCACGGAATCCTGCTCGGCTTTCTTGTCCACTTTTTCCTGCTTGCGGTTGGCCTTGCGCTCGGCCTTCACGTCCTTCGGCACCTTCGAAAACAACTCCTTCAGGTCCTGGTAGTCGCGCTGGAAAACCAGCCCCGCGCCGGTGCGCACAATTGGCCCGTCGATGTCCTCATAGCTATTCTGGCGGAATACGCGCACCCGCAGGCGGCCGTCGGCCAGCAGCTTGTATTCCAGGCTCACGTCGCCGGTTAGGTTGCTGATGCTACTCTTACCTTGAGTGGATTGGGTGCCGGAGCCGCCGCTTAGGTTAATATCGGTCCCCACGCGCACGGTCAGGCGGTTGTTGAGGAGCTGGCGGCGCACGGCCACGTTCAGGTCGGTGCGGCTGCCCTGGCTGCCATCGGCCCCGTAGGCGGCCTGGTTGGTCAGGCCAAGGTCGAGGCCCAGGCCGGAGAGGTATTTGCCGGTGAGGTTGTTGAGCTGGTCGGTGAGCACGGCGCTGGCGCTGCCGCGCAGCTGGCTGGCCACCAAGCCCTCGCCGCTGCTGGTCTGGAAGGGATTCTGCGCCACAAACCGGCCCAGAATCAGCAGTGAAAACACCTGCTTGCTCTGTTCCGAGGTCTGGTTGGGCTGGCGCAGCTGGGCCAGCTTGGCTTCCACCTGGCCGTTGAGGGCCCCGCGCTGGGCCTCCGGCAGCGTAATATCGAAGCCGATGGTAGGCTTGCTCAGCTGGTCGGTCACGTTTAATATGACACTGAATGGAAGCCGGTTGCGTGCGATGCTCGCGCTGGTGGGGTCATCAGTGCCCTGGCCAGCCAGCAGCTCGGCGGGGGCGGCATCTACCTTATACACGGCCGTAATGTTGAGCGTGGCATTGTACGGGTCGCCGTCCCAGGTAATCGAGGAGCCCCGGCGGATGATGAAATCTCGCTGCGCCAGGCTGTAGAGCGACATGTGGTACTGCCCGCGCGCCACTTCCAGCCGCCCGCTGAGCGTGATGGTGCCATCCGGCGCGATGTTGGTGTTGAGCGTGCCGGCAGCCCGCACTTTCAGGTTGTCGCCACTCACCGGGTCGATAACGATGGTGAACGGCGTGCGGTCCGTAATCGTGACCACGGCCGTCACGTCGTAACCCGAGGCGGCCATTTTCAGCGTGTCGCCGGCGGCCAGCTTGCGCGAAAGCATGGTGTCGAGCGGGGCGCTTTTGTCCACGAATTCCACGATGCCCTCGCGCTCCACCGTTGTGGGCGTGGCCGTAGGCGACTCCACCGTGAGGTTGGAGCCCTGCACCACCGTCACGTTGGTGTTCACCTTAATGAGCGAAACCGGCCCCGTAATCCGGGTTTCGGAGTCGAGCACTAGGCGGCCGTAGAACAACTGGTTGTTTTCGCGGGTGTTGCGCACGGCCAGGAAATTGTTGGTCGTGGCCCGCATATCGAAGGAGTAGTTGACGAAGTCCTTGCTCAACAGGTAGCCATTGATAACAGCCTTGTTCGAAGCCGAATCCAGTACCGTGAAGTTGTTGAAGGCAATGCCCCGGTCATCAAAGGTGAGCGACTGGTTGGGCAGGCGGAACGGCGAGCCCAGCTGTGGCACGATGAAGCCGGCATCGTCCGAGGTATTGAGGGTACCGCGCACCACCGGTGCGCTCGGCGCGCCCGTCAAGGTCAGTTGACCGCGCACGTAGCCGCTGGCGCTGCGCACCTGACCCACCGAGAAGGGCTCAATTAATTTCAGGTTGAGGCGGTTGGCATCCACGGTCAGGTTGAGCGGGGTGGCGCTGCTGGCCAGGTAGGTGCCGCGCACCTGCACGTCGTTGCCCGCGCCGCCCACGGTGCCGGCCGCGCCGCCGGTCAGGCGCGCGTCAATGTCGTAGCGGCTGGGGGCGGGGTTGGTGGCTCGGAAGGCGATATCACCAATCTGGGCTTTCTGGAACACCAGGTTTTTAATGGTGGCATCGGCCGTGAAGGCCTGGTTTTTCTTGCCTAGGTTATCAATCCGGGCGGTGCCGTTGAGGTTGCCGGCCACCAGCGAATCCTGCTGCTGCACGATGCGGGCCAGCTCGGCCAGCTCGAAATTGGTGAACGTGACCCCCAGCGGCGAGGTCCGCACCTGCGGGTTCTGGCTTTGCAGGGCCAGCGTGCTGCGGCCGTTGGTTAGGTTCAGGCCGTCGGCCACTACCTCGCCGGTGGGGTAGTAGCGCACAAAGTTATTCGCGCCCGCCGTCCAGTTCTCGTAGTTGATGACCTGCTCGGGCGCGGCTACGAATTCATACACCACGCTGCTGTTTTTGCCGCCGCCCTGGGCCAGGGCCTGCAAGGTGCCGGCCACCGCCAGCCGCTCGCGGTTGGCCGAGTCGCCGAGGATGGCCACGCGGCTGAACAGCTTATTGTTCGCCACGTTGCCGATGATGCTGGGGCGGCGCAGTTTCAGCGTCGTGTCCTGGGCGGCCTGGGCCAGGCGCAGGCTATAGTCCAGCTTGGCGGGGTCGGAGTCCACGTTCAGGCGCAGCGAATCGAGCTTGTAATTCTGGTAGCGAATGACGGGAATGCTGGTGGTGGCCGTGAGGCGGGCCGCCTGCCGCGAGTAGTCGCCGGCCAGCGTAAAGGGCGAGATTTTCTTCAGCCCCGGCACCAGTTTGGTGGCCAGCGTCGGGTCTTTCAGTTGCAAGGAATACGTAAAATGCCGGTCGGCATTGTTGGCCACGTACTTCACGCCGGGCACGTCGAAATACCGGTCGAGATGCTGCTGCAATTCGGTGGCAATGTCGCCGAGATGCACGTTGCCATCCAGCTTCACGTTGGCAATGTCGGAGGTGATGACGGCCAGCGTGCGGTTGGCATTCTGCACGATGCGGCCGTTGAGCGAGTCGAGCGGAAACGCCTGGTTGTCGCGCACAATCACAATCTTCGTTCCGCTTAACGTGCCGTTCAGCGTGTTCAGGTTGGAGCCGCGCAGGTTGGCCACCAGGTTGCCCTGCACCCGCAAATCGCCGCCGGTATAGAAGCCCAGCGCCGAAAGGTTGGCCCCGCGCAGGTTCAGCTTCGTGACTTCGTAGGTGGGGTTTTTGGCGTCGCGCAGGTTCACCACGGCCGTCAGGTCGAGGTTCAGGTTGGGGTCCGATTTGCTGCTCGCGTTGATGACGTAGCGGTTGCGGTCGAGGTCCACGGTGGCGGCCACGCCGTGGTAGGTGTAGCCGTTGTAGCGGGCGCTCTGCACGTTGGCCTTCACCTGGCCCACCAGCGTGCCGGGGTCTTTCAGGTTGCCGGTGGCGTTGATGCGGCCCGTGGCCGTAACGCGCCCGATGGTGGGGTCCTTCAGCAGCTTGCCAAAATCAAACGCCTTCACCGCGAAGGTGCCCACCAGCGGCTGCCGGCCGTTGGCCTGCGCCTTGCCTAGGTTGCCCGAAAAGGCCAGGTCGCCGTAGCTGGTGCGGGCCTTCAGGTTGGTGTTGAACTGCAGCGTGGTGGGGTAGCCCTTGAAGGTGCCATTCACCGCGAACGTGGGCGGAATGCTGATGTTATTCGGAATGCTGCCCTTCGGCGCGAGGCTCATAATATCGGCCCGCGACGAGCTGAACTGCTGCAAATTGGCATCCACGTACAACCGCCCGTCCACCTCCGGCAGGCCGGTGATGTGGATGCGGGGCGCTTTCACAATGGTGTTGCGCAGGCCCACAAACTCGAAGTTGCGAATGGTCATATCGCCCACGCGGCCCGCAACCAGCCCGTTCACCAGCACGCTCTGGTTGGGGCCGGTGTTGAAGGGCGGCGTGCCGGCCAGTTGCGGGGCCAGGTACAAAATGTCGCGGAAGCCAATGCGGACATCGCGCAAATCGCCGTCAATCTTCAGGTTCGCCAGCTGTTTGGTGTCGCTCAGCGCCGCCAGGTTTTTGTAGCCAATGGCCAGCTTGCGCCGGATGCGCGTGTGCGGCGTAATCAAGTCAAGGCTGTCGAGCCGGATTTGCACCGAGTCGTACACCACGTTAGCCCGCCACGAGGTGATTTCAAAACCGCTCTGTTCCTTGCCCGCCAAGTTGTCGACCTGGGCCGTGGTGCGGTTTTCGGTGTAGCGCAGGTTGTGCGTATTCAGCACGAGGTCGGTAAAGTCGAGGTGGTTGTAGTCGAGAGCGGGCAGGCGGGTCTTCTGCTTGGGCTCGTTGAAGTTGTCGAACTTCACGGCCAGCCCGCTGATATCGGACTCGTTCAGGGTCACCTTCCAGGCCAGGCGCTGGCCTGTGGCGGTCTTGTTCTGGTCGGCTGCCTCATCGAGCTTGCGCACCACCTCGGCGGGATTTACCACCCGCTCTTCCACCGCAATATCCTTGTTCTGAGCGTAGGCGAAGGTGGTATTTTTGAGTGTGAGCTTATCCAGCGCCACCAGCTCTTTTTGCAGGTCAATGTTCTTGGCCGTGATATCAGCCAGGCCAATATTGGTGCTGATATACTGGCCCGACGGCGCGTTCTTATACACGAACCCCACGCTGTCGAGCGTGGCCTGATTAATACCGAACTGCACCGAAATTGGGGTAGTGGGAGCGGCATTATCCACCTGCGGAGCCGTCTTGGTTTGGGTTATGCTGATGGCGGCGCGATGCAGCGCGGCTTTATCCACCTTGTAGATGGACTTATCCACATTCACCTCGTCCATGTTGGCGGTGAACTCGCCGATGCGCGCCCGGATGTCGGAGCCCGTCACCTCATCGAGCTGTGTGAAGTAGACATTGGTGAGCCGCGCCCTGCCAATGTCGTATTTCAGCTTCGAAGCTGTGGTATCTACCGGTGCATTCGGGTCCACGAAAGCGTCGATGATGAAGTCGTAGTTGTTCACCGAGTCGGGCTCGGTGCGCGTGAGGCGCACGCGGCCGTCGTTCAACTCCACGTTGGAAATATTTACCTGGCTGTGCAGCAATGCCCAGATATCGAGGTCGACTCCGAGGTGGCCGACTGACAAAAGCGTGTCGCGCTGCTGGTCGGCCAGGTACACGCCGTCGAGGTTGATGGCGTGGCGGAAGTCGGTCCGGAATTTCCCGATTCTAACCTCCGTTTTGAGTTTGCCGCGCAGGTAGCCCTCGGCTTTGCTGGCCACAAAATCTTGTCCCGAAGGGAATTGCAGGAACACAACCACCCCGATAACGAGGAGCAGGACCAAGGCTATTAGCCCCAGGATTCCGTAGAGGGCACGACGCAGAAAAGTGGACAAAGCGGAAGATAATTAGCAGCAACACAAAGCAAGGGCACCTTCCAAACGCAAAACCAGCGGCTGGGGTTGGCAACTGGCCCGTCGCCCCGCCGGCCGAACGCTACCCGGTCCGGCTGCGTAAGTCCCGGCCCAAGCGGCTGCCCGTGCGCAACCGTTTGAGCATTCCCACGCTATTTCGGCTTCACAAATCCTCTCTCGGCAAGTCCTTATCTTGCGCCTCCCAAACCCCACCGCTTGCCCATGACCATCCGTTTTTCTCTTCCCTACCGCACCGTGTTCGGCCAGCGTCTGGCCGTGTGCGGCTCCCATCCCGACCTCGGCAACTGGCAGCCCACGGCCGCCGCCGACATGCATTACGACGAAGCCAGCACCTGCTGGAGCATCGAGCTGCCCGTGCCCGACGCCGTCGGTGAGCTTACCTATAAGTACGTACTGCGCGACGCCAACACGGGCGGCGAGCACTGGGAAGCCGGCCCCAACCGCGCCATCACCTACGATGCCGCCCGCATGCAGCGCCTGCACCTGGCCGACTATTGGCGCGCCCCCGCCCAACCCGAAAACGAGCTGCTGACCGCCGCTTTCACCAAAGCCCTGTTCCGCCGTCCGGCCAAAGCTGCCGCCGAAGCCCCGGCCGCGCCCGCCAAAAAAACCAAAGCCCCCGCCGCTGCCAAAGGCGCGAAAGTTGCCAAAGCCACGGGGGAATCCGCCACACCAGGCACCAAAAATCAGTCACCAGATACCACTTATCCCGCTGCCGGCGCAACCACCTTTCGCCTCCTCGCTCCGCGCGTAGCGCCGCAGCACGGCCTCTGCATCCTCGGCTCCGACCCCGCGCTGGGGGCCTGGGACAACACCAAAGCCCTGGTGCTTTCGGATGCCGACTACCCCACCTGGAGCGGCACCGTGACGCTGGCCAACCCGGCCGAGGACTGCCTCTATAAGTACGCCATGTGGGATGCCGCCGCTGGCCACGCCCTCGACATGGAAGGCGGCGAAAACCGCGTCATCCCCGCCACGCAGGACCGCACCGTGGCCCGTGTTTTCAACGATGAAGCGTATCAGTATGCTACTAATTGGCGCGGAGCCGGCGTAGCCCTGCCCGTGTTTGCCATGCGCAGCGCTAGTGGCCTTGGGGTAGGGGAGTTCTCCGATTTGAAGCTGCTGGCCGACTGGGCCGTGCAAACTGGCCTCAAGCTATTGCAGATTCTGCCCATCAACGACACCACGGCCACCCACACCTGGGTCGATTCTTACCCCTACGCGGCTATTTCGGTGTTTGCGCTGCATCCGCAGTTCATTCACCTCGAAGGCATTGCCGCGCTCAAGGACAGGAAAGCCGCCAAGGAATTAGCTGCGCTGAAAGTCGAACTCAACGCCAGGGACTTCGTGGACTATGAGCCGATGATGAGCGCCAAGTGGAAGTTTCTCAAGCTACTCTATAAGCAGGAGAAAGCTGCCTTCCTGGCCGATGCCGAATACCGCGAGTTCTACGCCAGCCAAGCTGACTGGCTGGTGCCCTACGCCGCCTTTTCCGCGTTGCGCGACCGATACCACACCGCCGATTTTCAGGAGTGGCCCAAGGAGTTTCGCACCCCTAAAAACCTAACGAAGCTGACTGCCGAAACCGCCGCCGACTACGATGACTACGGCCTGTTCTTCTTCACCCAATACCACCTCGACAAGCAGTTGCGCGCCGCCGTGGACTACGCCCGCTCCCGTGGCGTGGTGCTGAAGGGCGACCTGCCCATCGGCATCTACCGCCACTCCGTCGATGCCTGGACCCAGCCCGAGCTGTACCACATGGACAGCCAGGCCGGTGCCCCGCCCGATGATTTCTCCACCACCGGCCAGAACTGGCGCTTCCCCACCTACAACTGGCAGCGCATGGCCGAGGACGGCTACCTGTGGTGGAAGCAGCGCATGGGCCACCTCGCCCGCTACTTCGATACGCTGCGCATCGACCACATCCTGGGCTTTTTCCGCATCTGGGAAATGCCGATTGAGTCGGTGGAGGGCCTGCTGGGGCACTTTGCGCCGGCCCTGCCGCTGCACCGCCACGAGATTGAGCAGCGCTTGGGCTGGTTCGATTACTCGCGCCTCTGCGAGCCCTACATCCGCTGGCACATGCTCCAGGATATCTTCCAAGGCGAGGCTCAGGCCGTGTTCGACGAGTACCTGGACGATGCCAGCTACGGCCGCATCCACCTCAAGGAAGCCGTGAGCGACCAGCGCAAAATCGAAGCCTACATCGCCCAAAAAGTAGCCGCTCAGCCTGAGCACGCCGAGTATTTCGCCTGGCTGCAAAAGGGACTTTTTGCCCTGGTGAACGAAGTCCTCTTCGTGCCCGCCGGCAACGACTTCTACCACCCGCGCATCACCCTGAATAAGAGCTACTCGTTCCGCGAGCTGGACTCCGATGAGGACCGCCGCCGTTTGTACGACGACATTTACGTGGACTTCTTCTTCCGCCGCCACGAGGAATTCTGGCGGCAGCAGGGCCTCACCAAGTTGCCGCCCGTGCGCTACGCCACCGACATGCTCATCTGCGGCGAAGACCTGGGCATGGTGCCCGCCTCGGTGCCCGGCGTGATGAAAGAGCTCGGCATCCTGGGCCTGAACGTGCAGCGCATGCCCGCCAACCCCGAAGTCGAGTTCAGCCACCCCGATGCCGCCGCCTACCTGAGCGTGGTCACGCCCAGTAGCCACGATACCAGCACCGTACGCGGCTGGTGGGAGGAGGACCGGGTGCGCACCCAGCGCTTCTTCGAAACCATCCTCGGCCACTGGCGCGAGGTGGCTCCGTTCTACTGCGAGCCTTGGGTGGCACGCGAAATCCTGGTGCAGCACCTGCACTCGCCGGCCATGTGGGCCATTTTCCCGCTCCAGGATTTGCTGGCTATCGACAGCCACCTGCGCCGGGCCAACCCGCATGAGGAGCAAATCAACGTGCCCAGCAACCCCACGCACTTCTGGAAGTACCGCCTGCACCTGCCGCTGGAAGAGCTGGTGGAGGCCGTGGGCTTCAATGAGCCGCTGCGGACGCTGGTGGCAGCCAGCGGCCGGGCGTAGCGCCGGCAGCCTGCAGTTTGGTAATTGCCCAAATCAAAAGGGCCACTCAACGTTGTTGAGTGGCCCTTTTGATTTGTTTTGGCAGATGGTCAATTCCGCACCACGCGCACCATTTGGGTGCCGGTTTTCAGTTGCAGGCGCACGAAGTACAAACCTGCCGGCTGGGCACTCAGGTCGAAGCGCAGGGTGCCTGCGGGCGTAGCGGTTGCCGCAGCATTTACCCGGGTTCCCAGCACGGTGGTAACTTCGGTAGCAACTACTTCGGCGGCCGGGGTCCATATTTCGAACCGGCCGGTGCTGGGATTGGGCACGGCCACGGCCTGGGCGGCCACGGTGCCTTTCACCGCCACCACCGGCGCGAAGCTGAACGTGCCGTCCGTATCGGTTTGGCGCAGGCGGTAGTAAGCCGTGCCAGGCAGCGGGGTTTTGTCTTCAAAAGCATAGTCCAGCCGCTGGGTCGATGCACCGGCCCCTTTTACCGTGCCGATGCCCTCAAACTCCGCCCCGTTCACGCTACGCTCCACCGTGAAGTAGGCGCTGTTTTTCTCGCTGGCCGTAGCCCAGGCCACCGCAACGGTAGCGCCCGTGCGCCTGGCTTCAAACGAAACCAGCTCAACTGGCAGTGCCCCATCTACCCGCGACGAAACCGAGAACGGGGAGAAGCTGGTGATGCCCGTGCGGGTAGCCACGTAAGGCCCGGCGCCCGTAACGCCCAATTCGGCCTTGTACACGTCCCACGCGCCACCGGTGTAGTGGTTGATGTGGGCTTGGGCATTGATAAAATTGGCTGTTGCTTCGCTCGCGCTCCACTGGAGCGTCATGCCCACCTTGGTGGGGTTGGCCGGCACTTCCTTGCCGATGAGCCATGTTTTGTTGACCACTTCCGACGCTATCGGTACAGCACCGGGCGCATTGCTGGCATCGTACGTCTTAGCCACTCCGTTGAGCACCCGCACTTCAAAAATATCGTCGCTGTCGGTCGAGGTCTGTTGCAGTGTGACGGGGTTATATAAGGTGAAGCTGCCGCCAACCGGGAATTTGACCACCGTGCCCGGTGCCGAGGTGCTGCTGGCCCGGGGCACCAGCATCCGCAGGCGGCCTTTGCCATCCGCCACCACATAAGCGGTGGCCGAAAAGGTGGGGAAGCTGCCCAGCACCGTCAGGTTATGGTCGCCCAGCACCAGGTTAGAGCCATCGGCAATGGTCAGCGTGCCTGCCACAACGGTCGTGCCGGCAAGAGACTTTGGGTTCGTGCTGCGGTCGGTGCCTGCGTTGCCCCCGTTGATTTTCAGATTGCCATACTGGCCCGCCTGAACTGCTTGCGGGATGGTGCTGCTAATGTATTCCACCAGGCTGGTCGGGGCCAGGTTGCCCAGCGTGAAGCCCGGGCTGGTGGGGTGGTTGTTGTAGAAGTAAGAGTCTTTGCTTACATCAATCGTCCCCACGATGTTTTTCGAGTTGCCGAGCCGCAGGGTGGCGGGCACTGCGGCAGTACCCACCACAATTTTGGAGTTGTCCCCGCTAACCGTCCATGTTGTACCGCTCTGGCGTTCAACGGGGGTGGTAGCATCCGGGCTCTGCACATAAAAAGTCTGGTTAGCCGAGCTGAAGTCGGCCGGTGTTATGCCGCCGCCATCAGGCTGGGTGTGCCAGTTGGCCAGCACATCCAGATTTCCCGCCGGGGCAGAATAAAATACGTTGGTTTCGGGCGTCACCACCACATCGTCAATGCTCAGGCCATTGCCATTGGTGTTGGCGTTCAGAGCATACGACCACCGAATCATGATTTCATCGCCCACGGCCAGGTTGATGCCGCTCAGGGTAGTGCTGGCCAAGCGGCGGTTGGCGGCGGCGTTGCCATCCCGTGCCCCGATGGTGGTGGCCGTCGATGGCGCGTTGACCGCCAGCGCCGGGATGTCGGTCCAGGTTCCGGTTGCCTCCCGCAAGCTGCTCACCGAAGGCAGTATCAGGTACGATACCGATACCTGCGCCGCCGTATTGTACGTGGAGTTAAACCACTGCTCCATGGCGTAGCTGATTTCCAGATTCTTTATGATAGTGGCCGTGGTCCCGTTTTTGAAACGGATGCCAACGTAGCCAATTCCGCTGGTGGTGCCCGTCACGAAGCCGCCAATGCCCCCGAAAGCCCGGTCGGCGC
This sequence comes from Hymenobacter sp. UYAg731, assembly GCF_054061335.1. NCBI lineage: Bacteria > Pseudomonadati > Bacteroidota > Cytophagia > Cytophagales > Hymenobacteraceae > Hymenobacter > Hymenobacter sp. UYAg731. Next base: position 224,872 of record NZ_JBSSEC010000006.1, read on the forward strand.
TATTGGCCCCACTCGCGTCGCCGAAGTGGTAGTAGTTTGCCGCCGGCGTATTGCCGTCGTTGGACGCAAAGGAGGGGGGAAGGTAGTTATAGCTGTTGCCAGGGCCAAACTCAGCTTCGGCATACAATTCCGGGCTGGCAGCTACCTGATTGCCCGTCATCGCAACCGTGCCGGTAAAGGTGTTGAAATCCTGCTTGTAAGGGTTAAGATTGTTGTCGGTGAAGGCGTAGGACTGGCCCTGCGCAAAGCCGTTCAATAGCAGCCCGATAGCAAAAAACAGCCAGGTACAAGTAATTTTCATGGTATGGCAGATTTTGAATTATTTAAACAATTAGTTAAGTTGTTAGAAACAGTAAATGTATAAATATGCCTTTAAAACATAGCAAACGATGTTGTGAATTGCTTGACATGAGGTGATTGCTGGGTATGCACGTTGTACCACAATATAATTATTCCGCACCGTCATCAGGTTTATTAATATCTGATAATTAAGAAAAAATATTGTTTTTATAAGTATGAAGCCTGGCAATAGCCGGCTTCTCCCGCCACTGCAAGCGCCTGTGGGCATCGGCCCGGCACCCGCGCCGCGCCACCCCGCATGAGACGCAAATCGGCGTGCCCGGCCGCCCCACCCACTTCTGAAAATACCGCCTGCGCCTCCCGCTGAAAGAAATGGCCAACGCCGTGGGTTTCAACTAGCCGCTCTGGCAACTGGCGAGCGCCAGCGGGTAGGGCTGACACCAGGCGAATAGAACAAAACCATAGCGCAAACGGGCCGGCGGAGACGGCCGGGTAAATTTCGCCCGGCCGCCTCTGCCGGCCCGTTTGCCAGTTGAGTGCCCGGCCAGTCCACCGTTGCCAGATGCTAATGCAACCCTGTAAGCTCAGAGCCGGCATGATGAGTAAATGTAATTTATCTTATAATAAAATTATTGCCAAGAAACCGCCGATAGGTGAACTTATTGTTGCGGTTTGATGCAATTACTCATTTTGGCAATCCGATACTGATGCTGAATTCGTATGCACAAAAGCCTCAAAATATGCCTTTGTAGCATGAATGAACGTTTTTTGGAATAGAGGTAAGCCAAAAATTCAGGTGCGTATGCAGGTTTGGAATCGAAAAAAATGCTTTTCCCAAAGGCCGGCCGCCTGAATAAATAACGATGCTTATATGTGATTAATTTTCAAGATTAGCTTACGATTTAGGATTTTTATAAGTATAAATTGTTTTGCCCGCATCCGCATATGATGCTTCCTGATTTTAATAGGGGTCAAATCCCACTTTCGTCCGGAATGATGCTGGGTTGGTCGAAGTTCACTTCCTCTGCCTCTGCTTCAGGGATAGTTTTGTAACCAGTTAAAAAGACGAAATACCCCTTGAGCAATATAGCTTTTTGCTTTAAAAACAACGACTTACTAACAATAAACTTTTTTAATACCCTTCCCCATTTCTTATGAAACCTCTCTTACGACTCCTTCTGCTGCTGCTGGCGTGGACCGCGTTGCTCAGACCGGGAACCGCGCAGGCCCAATGTGCCCAGACGAATACGCTCGACTACACAACCGCGACTGCTGGTGATAGAAAGACTACCACTGAGACAATTAGTGGCACCAGTTTCACTTACAGCGGCTACAACTCGACTTCGCCCACCGTTCGCACTTTCGCGGTCGGTACGATTGGTAACCTGAGCGGGACTTCGTTGATATGGCAGGAAAACAGCCAGAATACGGACCCCAATACGGCATCCATTACCCTGACCTTCACGCGGCCGGTTAGTAACCTGTCGTTTGTTATCCAGGATTTGGATTCGGACCCCACCACCAACTTTACCGATAACCTCAAGCTGGACGGCTTTCCTACCCAATCGGGCGGTACGGCAGCCACGCTGACGGCTGCCAACTTTGCCTTCGGGGCCGACAACAAGTTTGTTAGTCCTAATACGGTGCAGGGAACGGCTGCGGCTGCGGCGGGCGACACCAAAGCCAACGTAACCATTACGTTCAGCACGCCGGTGCAGCGCCTGGTCCTTACCTATTTCAACACCTATCCTTACGCCGTCAACGTTACCCGGCAGCAGACGATTGGTATCAATACCATCTCCTGGTGCGCCCAGGCCGACCTGACCACGACCCTGGCCGCCGTTTCGCCGGTAACGGCCGGTACCACTGCCCAGTTCAACGTGACGTTTGCCAACACCGGCGAGTTGGCCATCGCGGGCAACACCACCCCTTATGTGCAGCTGCCAGCGGGCCTGACCAACATAGCGGCCACCAACGGCGGCGTCTACAACCCGGCCAACTTCCGGGTAGAGTACCCCGGAACCACGGCCAAGGCGGCCAATTCCACCTTTAGCTCGGCCATCACCTTCACTGCCCCCACTACGGGGTCGGTCGCGGCTACTTCCAACATTACCTCGGCTACCGCCGAAACCCCCGACCAAAACCCCAACACGGCCAACGCATCCATCGCCGTAACGCCAATAGTGCTGAGCGGCCGGGTGTATGAAGACGCCAACTACGGCGGCGGCTCGGGCCGCGCTTATGCCGCTGCGGCAGGATATAGCCTGCGGCCGGGTGTGCTGGTTGAGCTTTATAGCAATGCCAACGTTTACCTGGGCTCCACCATCACGGATGCTTCCGGCAACTACTCGTTCAACGTGCCCAGCGCCGCGACCTACAAGGTGCGGGTGTTAAACAGTTCGGTTACGTCGGGCCGCCCGGGTGCTACTTTCACCACCGCTGCGGGCGGCTACCGCGTGAGCACCGAGGCCGCCGTGCAAACGTATAACGGCACTACTACCCGCGTTGGGGGCGAGGAACCCAGCAAAACGGATGCTGCCGCTAATACCGGCGCCCAGACCCTGACGGCCCTGACACCCGGCGGGGGAACCACCACGCCGGAATCGTTGGCCACGCTGGCCGTGACCACTTCGGGCCTTACCAACCAAGACTTCGGCTTCAACTTCGACCTGGTGGTGAACACCAACGATGCCGGCCAGGGCTCGTTGCGGCAGTTCATCACCAACAGCAACACGCTGACCAACGCCGGCCTGGCGCAGGTGGGCCAAACGGCCGGCAAGGAAGCCTCCATTTTCATGATTAGCGACGGACGCACGACGGGGACCATTCCGGCGGGCACCCGTTCCGGCGTGAACGGTGGTGCCGCCAGCGGCGGTGTGGCTACCATTATGCTGAGCACGACACTCCCTAATATCACCGATGCCAACACCACCATCACGGGTCTTACGCAAACGGCCCTCTACGGCAACACCAGCCTGCCGATAGCCGAAGTGACTACCGGCCCGGAAGTAATCGTAAACTTCAACGGACAGAGTGGCTTAACCGTAGCGGCTACGGGCACCAACGCCAGCATCATCAGTCTGGGGCTGACGGGTACGCTGGCGACGGGCGGCTCCACGACCGGGGCGTTGAGCATTCTGGCAACGGGCGCGGTGGTGCAGGACAACACCATGAATAACAACGGGGCCAATATGCGCATCAACGGGGTCGGCGGAGCCACGGTGACGGGTAACGTGTTTCGCGATGCCCTGGCCAATAATTCGGATGGTATTGAGTTGACTACTTCAGCCAACAACACCATCACCAATAACCAGTTTCTGAACAATGCCGGCTACGGCATCGACTTTATTGCCGGGGCCAACGATGGCAACACGATTTCCGGCAACCTGTTCAAAAACAACGGCCAGCTTTCGAGCAACGGCCAAACGGCGGGCATTGGTATTCGAAGCAACAGCTCTAACAATACCATCAGCAACAACACGTTCACGGCCAACATCGGCGACGGTATTACGGTGCTGCAAGGGGTGAACAATGTGATTTCGCAGAATTCTTTCTTTGGCAACGGCGACTTAGCGATTGATTTGGCGGTGGCAAGCGGCACCGCCTACCAGGGCGATGGGGTGACGCTGAACGACTCGGGCGATGCCGACGGCACGGGAGCTACCGCGTCGGGCAATGGCCTGTTCAACTCCCCGGTTATTCAGTCGGCCACCATCCGCAACGGTAACCTGGTGATTACGGGCTTTGCCACGGCCAACTCGGTAGTGGAAATCTACGTCTCGGACAATTTCACGACTACCCCGGGCTTTGGTGAAGGCAAGACGTACTTGGCCAGCCGCACCGAAGGCTCGGCGGCGGATGCTGACGCGGGCACGGGCACTTATGCCGCCAACGTCAACGGCCTGAACCAAGGCACGGAAACCGGCCAGCGCCGCTTCACTTTCTCCATCCCGCTCTCGTCGCTCACGGCTGCTCAGCTGACTGAGTTGAATGCTACCAACGCCAAGCTGACCGCCACGGCCACCCTGGCCACGCTCACCAACGGCAACCAGGGTACTTCGGAGTTTTCGGGTACTGCTGCGGTGCTGGCAGCCCCCACCGCCAACAACGACTTCGCCACGACCACGGCCAACCCGGCCGCGCCCATCACCTTCAGCGCCATTGCCAACGACACTCCGGCTGACGGCTCGCTCGTGGGCACGACCATCAATCTGAACCCCAACAACATCGCCGGGCAGTCGGCTACCACCTTCACGGTGGCCGGCCAGGGCACGTTCACCACGGTAGGCGTCGCCGTTGGGTCGGTGAAATTCACGCCGGCCAACCTGACCTTTACGGGCAATGTGACCATTCCCTACGTCATCAGCAACAGCGAAGGCGTGGTATCGAACCAGGCTAACCTGACGGTGTCGGTAACGCCGGTGCTGGATTTGGTAACTGCCATCACCGCGCCCGCCAACAACGGCAGCGTGACGGCCGGTGCCGCCCTGAGCTACACCGTAACGGCCCAGAATGCCAGCGCCATTGCGGCCAGCAACGTGACCCAGACCCTGCAACTCGTGCCCGGCCTCACCAGCAATGGCGGCCTGGTGACTTTCACCATCAACGGCTCGGCCAGCCTCACGCCCACTTACGACAATGCGACGGGCCTGGTGAACTTCACGCCAACGGCCATCGCGCTGGCGGCCAATACCACGAACACCTACGTGGCCAACTTCACCAAAGCGCCCGCCAGCGGCCCGGTTACGGCCACGGCCAACATTGGCAGCACGGCCGGCAGCAATGGCCCGGAGCTGAACCGTACCAACAACTTCGCCACCAACACGGTAAACATCACGCCTTCGTATGACGTGTCGACCACCATCACGGGTTCGGTAAATGCTGCCGGCCTACCTGCCTCGGTAGTATCCGGTGCTCTGGTGACCTACTTGGTGCGTACCACCAACGCGGCGGCTTCGGCCTCGCCGGCTCCCGGCGTTATTCAGACCGTGACGTTTGATGGCAACCTGACCGTGGCGGCCGATGGCACCACTACCGGCCTCTACATCTCGAACGGCGGCACGGCCGCCTACAACTCGGGCACCAACAAAACGGTGGTAACCTTCCCGACCCTGAGCACGCTGCCCATCGGCCAGACGGTGACCAACACCATCAGCTTCGCGGCCCCCGCCTTGGTGGCCCCGGCTACTACCTTCACCTATAGCGCCACGGCCAACGTGCAGGCCAACGGAGCGGCTACTCCGGGTGCCGCTAACCCCGGCGATACCAACACGGCTCCCGCTGCCGGCTCAAATGACGTGGCCACGGTAAGCACGACGGTAATTGCCCCCGTGGGCACCCCCGCCAACGTGTACACCACCATCAGCTCGGACAAAACGGTGACCACCGCGGGCACCACCGTTACCCTAACGGTAGTGGCCGGCAACCGCGGCGCGGGCACGGCTGCCAACGTATTGCAGCAAGTGCAGCTGCCCGCCGGCCTCGCCGGTGTGACGGTAGGCAACGGTACCTACGACTCGGCCACGGGCATTGTGACCTTTACTAACATTGCCACTCTCGCGCCGCAGGGCACCAACCCGCTGCCGTTCACTATTCAGTTTACGGCCCCGGCCAGTGGCCCAGTATTGGCTACCGCCACCGTGCGGGAGGCCAACGCCGACCCCGTGCCGGCCGATAACGTGGCCGAAGTGAAAGTGGACATCACCACGACTACCGATGTGAGCACCACGCTGGCCGGCCCGGCTACCGCGACCGTCGGCCAGGCCGTAACCTACGCCGTAACCACTGCTAACACCGGTATCAACACCGCCTTCAACGTGGTGCAGACGGTGCAGCTGCCCGCTGGCCTGAACGCCAACGGCGGCGTGACCTTCGCCGGCACCACTGCCGGCACCTACGACAATGCCACGGGCGTGGCCACTTTCTTACTGGCCAGCCCGCTGGCCGCCGGCAGCCGGCAGGTGAATAACCTCACCTTCAGCTTGCCCGCCAGCGTAATTACCGACCCCTCGGGCGCTACTACGGGCAGCAACCAGCTGGCCCTGCTGGCCGGCGTCCGCACTTCGACCACCGAAACCAGCAGCACCAACAACTCGGCCACGACCATCACGGCCGTGACGCCGGCTGCTGACGTAACGGTAGCCGTGAGCGGCCCGGCTTTGGCCCTGGCCGGCAGCCCCGTAACCTTCGCCGTGACCACGACCAACAACGGCCCGGTGCCGGTGGCTTCCATCGTTTCGACCCTGCAACTGCCCGCCGGCCTGACCACCAGCGGTGGCACGGTACTGGTGAACGGCACTGCTGCCGGTGCCAGCTACGACAACACGACCGGCCTCATCACCTTCGCCACGGCAACCAACCTGCCCACTGGTGGCAGTGTAGCCAACACCGTGACGGTGCAGATGCCCGATGTGACGCAGCTGGTGCCCGTAGCCCGGGCCCAGGTAGGCAGCGCCACCATCGACACCAACCTCGACAACAACCGCGCGGATGCCATCACGACCATTACTAATACTGCGGTAGTAGGCGCGGCCGATTTGAGCACGAGCATCAGCATTGCAGGTGGTGTGAGCACGATACTCCCCGGCGCTTCGGTTACCCTGAACGCGACCTTCACCAACCTGGCGGGCGGCATCACGGCTACCAATGTGGTACCCCGCCTGCAACTGCCGGCCGGCCTGGCCAATGGTGGCAACGGCGTGACCGTGGCCGGTGGCACCGGTGGCGTCTACAACAACACGACTGGTTTGGTAACTTGGAACACGGTGCCTTCGCTCGCTTCGGGTGCGGCCGCCCTCACAGGCTACAACGTGACCTTCAAGGCCCCGGCCAGCGGCACGGTAACGGGCACCTCGTTCGTGGCCTCGGCCACGGCCGACGCTGTAGCCACCAACAACGCCAACAGCACGACCCTCACCGTGACCTCGCAGGTTGATGTGACGACCAGCGTGAAAGGTCCCGTTGCCGCCCTGACGGGCAGCCGCGTAACCTACGCCGTGGTAACGGCCAACAACGGCCCTTCGCCCTCGGGTGTGGTGACCCAGACGGTGACCATCCCGGCCACTGCCACTAACATCAGCTTCCCGGCGGGCAGCACCCAGGCCCCAGCCTCGGGCGGCACCATCACCATCACCTTCCCGCTGATTAACGCCATGAGCGTGACCCCGGCCGGCGATGTGGTGAACTACGTATCCTTCGACGCGCCCAACGCCAGCTACACGGTGTCGGCCACGGCCAGCACCCCCGGCGATACCAATACCGGCAACAACACGGTGGCTACGCCCTTCGCTACCGCCGTCGACCAGACGCCTACGGCTTACGATGTGGTGAACACGCTGCCCAGCTTCCTGACCGGTGTCATAGGCAGCACGGCCGGCCCCATCAAAATTTCGCCCCTCACGGGCACCGATGCTGATGCCGGCCAGACCGCGACGCTGACCTACACGCTGACCTCGCTGCCAGCCGCCAACACCGGCATCCTGTACCTGGACGCCGCCGGCACCACGCCCGCCCTCGCCGGTGTAGGCTATACGGCCGCTCAGATTGCTAACCTGTACTTCAACCCGCGCGGCACCATCCTGGCCACCGACCCGACCTATGTCGGCAACGTAACCTTCGGCTACATCACCACGGATACGCCCGGCCTGACTTCGGCCCCGGCGCTGTATACCATCGCGGTGGGCAAGGACGAGAAATCGACCGCCGTGAGCAGTGCTACCAAGGGTCGCACGGTGAAGTACCAGAACCTCGACGTCGTTGTGAACCTGATTGATGTGAACACGGTGAAGTATAACACCGATGGCTCACTGCCCTTCGGCAAGTACCTGGCCGACCGCTCCGTTAACCCGACTCCAGCCAATGGGGGCCTCACCAGCGTGGTGCAGACGGGTGGTACGCTGGCCGCCGGCCTCGCCCTCGATGCCGCTACGGGTCAGATTTACGTGCTGGACCGCACGGCCATCCGGTCCGGTACCTACTCGATAACCGTGACGACCATCGACGCCAACGGCGGCACCAACACGCTGACCTACTCCTACACCATCGGCGACTTCCCGCTGCCGGTAGAGCTGACGGACTTCACGGCCTCGGCAGTGAAAAACCTCGATGCGGCGCTGCTGTGGCACACGGCCCAGGAGAAGAACAACGACCACTTCGACGTGGAGCGCAGCCTCAACGGCACGGACTTCGTGAAGATTGGCGAAGTGAAAGGCCAGGGCAGCAAAACCACGCCCACCGAGTACGCCCTCACCGATGCCGGCATCGGCCCGAAAGCCAAAGGCCTGGTGTACTACCGCCTCAAGCAGGTGGACACCGACGGCGAAACGAGCTACTCGCCCGTGCGGCCGGTGACCTTCACCACCGCGCTGGTGCCCGCCATCACGCTGTTCCCGAACCCGGCCACCACCGGCACGCAGCTCGACCTGAGCCAGCTACCCACCGGCCGCTACCAGGTGAGCGTGCTTGACGCTACCGGCCGCATCGTGCTCAACACCACGCTGGAAGCCGGTCTGGCCCACGCCCTGGACCTGAACACCATCGCCAGCGGCACCTACAACGTGCTGGTGCGCGGCCAGAGCAACGGCCAGACCATCAACCTGACCAAGCGCCTCATCAAGGAATAACTGATGCGGCCCCGGCTCCGGCCGGCGACCATGTAAAAAGGCCCTCCCCACGCGGGGAGGGCCTTTTTTGCGTTAGCCCCAGGCGTTGTCATAACCTGAGCATCGGTTTTGAGGTTAACCCCGCCGGCCCCCTTACTGGGGCTTTTGGTATGGAATACGATGTCTTAATTATTGGCGCGGGCAGCGCCGGGCTGTCGGCGGCCCTCACGCTGGGGCGCTGCCTGCGGCGGGTATTGGTGGCCGATGGCGGGCCGCCGCGCAACGCGGCCTCGCCCGGCGTGCATGGCTTTCTCACCCGCGACGGCATCCGGCCGGCCGAGCTGCTGCGCCTGGGCCAGGAGCAACTGGCCCCCTACGAAACCGTGGAAGTGCAGTGCCTGCACATCGATACGCTCACGCGGCAGGGCAAGGGCTTCCGGGCCACCGGCCACGGCACCGCCGACGATACACCCATCACCGTGATGGCCCGGCGGGTGCTGCTGGCGACGGGCGTGAGCGACATTCTGCCGCCGCTGCCGGGCTTCCGCGAGCTGTGGGGCCGGGGCGTGCTGCACTGCCCGTACTGCCACGGCTGGGAGGTGCGCAACCAGCCGCTGGCCGTGTACGGCCAGGGCCGCACCGTGACGGGCCTGGCCCTGCTGGTGAGCCGCTGGAGCCGCGATGTGATGGTGGTGACCGATGGCCCCGGCCATCTCACGCCCAACGCCCGCCGCCGCCTGCGCCGCGAAAAAATCGGCATTCGGGAAGAGCCCATCACCCGCCTCATTGGCTCCGTGCAAGGCGACCTGCGCTGCATCGAATTCGCCAATGGCGACCAGCTGGAGCGGGCCGCGCTATTTCTGCACGCGCCCCAGCACCAGCGCACGCCGCTGGCGGCTAACCTGGGAGCGCGCCTCTCCAGCAAGGGCGCGGTGTGGGTCGATTCCAAGCGGCATACCTCCATTCCCGGCCTGTACGCGGCCGGCGATACCACCCCCGGCACCCAGCAGGCGCTGCTGGCTGCCGCCGAGGGCAACCACGCCGCCATCGTCATCAACGAAAGCCTGACGCGGGAGGAGTGCCCGAGGTAGTGGTGGTTGGTGGTACGGGTACACATTCGCCACCAACCACTCACCATTAAAAAATCACTTTGCCATGTGGGACAGCACCAGCAGGGCGGCGCGGGCGCGGGTTTTCACCGTGGCCAGCGGTATGCCAAGCTGCTCCGCCGCTTCTACCTGGGTGCAGCCGTCAAAGTAGAGCAGGTCAATCACCTCGCGCTGCTTGGGCTTGAGCTTGAGGGTAAGTTCGCGCAGGCCAATGTGCTCGGGGTTAAAGGAAGTGGGGGCCTGGGCCCGTTGCGCGCCGCTCACCTCCAGCGACTTGGTGCCGCTGTTGAAACGGTGCCGGGGGCTGCGCATCGCATCGATAGCGTGGTTGCAGCACACCCGCACCATCCAGGTAAACAGGCGGCCACGCGTAGCATCGTAGCGGTCGATGCTGAACCAGACCTTGAGCAAGCCCTCCTGCAACACGTCCTGGGCCAGCGAATCATCGCGCACCAAGCGGTTGATAACGGTGAACAGGTTCCGGGAATACCGGTCGTGTAGCACTCGTAGGGCTTGCTCGTCGCGCGCTATCAGGCGCTGCACGAGAATGTCTTCGTCCGTTGCGGGAAGCAACGTCGGAGGTGAGGTCATACAGGGGAGGGTGAAGATGCCTGGCTAATAGCTAAATAGCCGTAACGCGGGCCAGGCACCGGAGGAAAGATAAACGGAACAGAATAGTAATGTATACGGAAATAGGAGCGGGGCTAGGGGTGGAGGGGTGGTAATAAATAAAGACTTAATTGGTAGTGGCGTCAGAACCTACGGCGCATTCCCAAAGCTGGATTGCACCGGCGCGCCCGAAAAACTTGCCGCCTAATCAAACCCACGCCTGGCCGACCAACTAATTCGGTGATTTTTATGAATTAAGATTGCTGCGCAATGCCGGCCGGGAAAGCCTTGGCACAGTGGCGCCGCGCCTTCGGCCATTGTATTTCCAGCGGCGGCCATCATCCGGCCGTACAGCCTTGCACACCGATACTTTTTATGCCACACACCATCATTGCCCTGCACTACTGGGCCGGTTCCGGCCGCGAATACGACGTGCTACGCCCGCTGCTGCCCGGGACTACCTTCCTGGCCCCCGACCTGCCCGGCTTCGGCGCGCAGCCGGTGCCGCCGGGGTTCGACTACTCGGTGCGGGCCTACGCCGACTGGATAGCCGCCTACATTCAGCAGCAGCAGGTGACGGATTTTACCCTCATCGGGCACAGCATGAGCGGCAAGATGGCGCTGGCGCTGGCCGCCCGGCAGCCGGCGGGCCTGCGCCGGCTGGTGCTGCTCTCGCCCTCGCCGCCGGCCGGTGAGCCCATGTCGGAAAAAGCCCGGGCCGCTTCCCTTGCCGCCTATGGCAAGTTCAAGGAGGCGGAAAAAACCTTCCGTAAAATCACCCGCCAACCATTGCCCACCGCCCTGCGCGCCCACGTCATCGCCGATAACCTGCGCAGCACCGAAGCTGCCTGGGCCACCTGGCTGCTGAAAGGTGCCCGCGAGGACATCAGCTCCCTGATGCCTCAGCTGAATGCGCCCTGCCACCTGCTGGTGGGCGACGGCGACACGGCCATCACGCCCGCCACGCAGCGCCGCCTCACGCTGCCGCTGCTGCCGGCCGGCACCACATTCGAGGTGGTGCCGAATACCGGACACCTGCTGCCGCTGGAAGCAGCGGGCGAAGTGCGCCGGGTACTACTCGGCTAAAACTGTCATTCCGACGCCGGAGGGACCAGAGGATTGCCGTTTAACTGTTTTACCCAGATTCCTGCCGCGTCGGAATGACAGCGTAAGGCTACTACTCCAGCGCCCGGCCCCGGAACAGCAGGTAGCCTAGGTGCCCGTAGATGCCGAATCGCTCGGAGGGGTCGTCGTAGAAGCGGGCGTGCAGGGCCAGCGGCCCCACCGGCGTCTGGAAAATGAGGCCCGTGCTGGCCGTCACGCGGGGGCGGTCGAAACCCGACTTGCGCACGGCTACCTGCTGGTCGCCCTGCACCAGCGGCTGCGCGTTGAGGTGGACGTATACTTCGGTGCGCCATTCCAGCTTTTTAAGGAAAGGCTGGGTGTAGCGCACGCCCACGGCTGCGTAGCGCGCCGAGCGGTAGGTGTCCATAAACAGCGTGCGCGAATCGGGCAGCGGCGCAAATACCGGCGAGATGGTTTGCGACGAGCGGTAGTTGGTGAAGGTGGGCTGGTTGCTGGCCATCAGCTCGCCGAAATAACCCCAGGCGTGGCGGTCGCCCTTCAGCGAAAAATAGCGCTCCACGGTGGCCCGAAACTGGAGCCACTCGCGGTGCTCCGAGCTGCCCGGCTGCTGGGCCGTGGAGCCCGGCGTGTAAGTTGCCGCACCCGTGACGCCGCGCAGCGTGTACACATAGCGGTGGCCGCTGGTAGAGTACTGCTTGCGGTTCAGGGTGTTGCGGGCCAGGCGTAGCGCCCCGGTTACGCCCCGGAACACGGTGGCGTCGAGCACATCGGAAGTGTTGATTTCCTTGGAGTTGGTGTATTCGTCCTTCGTTACGAAGGTGGCCACGTCGAGCAATAGCCGGCTGCGGTAGGTGGGGCTGATGCCAAACTGCCCGCCCAGCTTGGTGTCCTGCTGCCGTACCTGGGTGTTCACCACACCGCGGCCCAGCACGCCGGCCGTGTTCTGAAAATCCCACTGGTTGTAGGTCACTTCGGGCTCGAAATAGAACGGTAGCTTGGCCGGCACGTTGATGCGGAACGAGCCGTGCGCGCCGTTGTAAAAGCGGCCCAGGCTCACGTCGGCCGAGGCGGTGTAGAGCAGCCTGCGCAGGTAGCGAAATTCGAGCCCGAAAAACAGGTTATCAATCGGCCGGTTGCTGAGCACGAAGCCCACCTCGGTGCTCACGTTGTTATTGCGCTGGGCATCGACGCTGAAAATGTAGCCCTTGCGCGCCGCGTCGTAGCGAATGCGCGGGTAGATGTTCTTGAAATAATCATCCGAAGCCAGCCGGTAGTAGCCCTCCGCAATGTCATCGAGCGAATACTCCCGGCCCGAGCGCGGGAAAAACCGCGCCGCGTACGTATTCTGGTCAGGCCGCAGGCCATGCACCTGCACTTCAATGAAGCGCGGTTTGGGGGCCAGGCCCTGAAAAGCCAGCCGCCGCCGCTGCAAGCTCGTCGAGTCTACCCGCCGGCTAATGCGGGACTTTATTTTTTCCATGCTGCGGCGGGCGGCCGTGTCGCCTTCGGCGATGAAGTCCTTCACGCGGTCGAAATCGCCCACGCCCAGGCCGTCCAAATCGGGCTGAATGTAGATGCCGTTTTTACCCACGCTGCCCGTATCGGCCACGCTGGTGCCCAGAAAGGCCACGGTGCTGGCCAGCAGGGCATCGTCGTTTTTCGGGTATTTCTTGAAAGCCACATCGCCCACGTTCACCCCAATGATGATGTCCGGGGCGAAGGTTTTCTTCATCGTGTTGGTGGGGAAGTTGTCGTACACCGCGCCGTCGTAGTAGTACTTGCCGTCGAGGTTGCGGATGGGCCGGAACGCCAGCGGAAACGACATCGAGTTGCGGATGGCGTCGGACAACGACCCGCTTTTCTGCTCCACTACCTGCCGCGTAAATACCTCCGACGCCATGCAGCGGAAGGGCACAAACAGGTTGTCGAAGTTGTAGTTGCTGCTGGCCCCGGCCGGGGCCAGCAGGCGGGCCAGGGCCAGGTTCAGGTTCAAATCATTCACCAGGTTGGTGCTGATGCGGGCCTTGAACGAGGAATCGATGGCAATGCCCAGGCGCAGGGCCGAAGGCGACGGCTCGGCGGTGAGGAAGTTGAACGTTTTGCTTTCCAGCGCCTTGCCCGAGGTCCAGTTTTGAAACTCGGGGCTGAGCACAATCTGCTCAATCTCATCGGGCGAGTAGCCGGCCGCATACATGCCGCCAATCACCGCGCCCATGCTCGTGCCCACGATGTAGTCGATGGGAATGTGGTTTTTCTCCAGCTGCCGCAGCACGCCTACGTGGGCCAGGCCCTTGGCCCCGCCGCCGCTGAGCACTAGGCCCACTTTCTGGGCCGATGCGGTGAAAATAGAAAGCGCCGCCAGCAGCAGAGCCAGCGGTAAACGAGTGCAGAAGTAGACCATAGAAGCCAAATAACAACCAGCGCCGGGAATTATGCGGCTGCCGCTGGTACGCCGGGCCGGGCCGTGGGGTTTTTGCGGCTCAAGTGGTTGGGAATTTTGCTTCTAGTAGCGTTAGGTAAAATACTTATAAATAGATGGTAAAGGAAAAATAATGTTGCCGTTCCGCCGCCGGAAGAATCGGAGTAAACCCGTTTGGTTAACCTTCAGATTCCTCCGGCGGCGGAATGACAAAGCTTACGCCGCCTGGTAGCCGATGCCGCGCACGGTTTGCAGGAAATCGGGCGGGGCGAAGCGGGCCAGCGCCTTGCGCACGTTCCTGATGTGTACGTCGATGTAGTTGGAGCCCTCGGCCCCTTTGCCGATGTGCGCGCCCAGCTGCTCGCGGGTGAGGGGCCGGCCCCGGTGCCGCAGCAAATGGTGCAGCAAATCGAACTGCGAACGGCTCAAATCCACTGCGTCCGGGCCGTGGCGCAGGCGGCGGCCCGCCAAATCCAGCTCAAACCCCGCCCCGAAGCAGATGCGCGGTCGGGGCCGCCCAAACCGCTGCCGGGCAATGCTGCGCAGCCGCCGTTCCAGCTCCAGCAGCGTGGTGGAGCGGGCTAGGCAGTCGTCGGCCCCGGCGGCGAAGCCGCGCAGGCGGTCGTCCACCGCGTCGGTGGCCATCAGCAGGATGAAGGCCGCTGCCTGGTAGCTGCGGCGGCGGGCTTCGTGCAGTAGCGTGAGGCCTTCGCCGTCGGGCAGGGTCTGGGCCAGCAGCACGAATTCGTAGTGGCGGGCGGCCAGCTTGGCGGCGGCGGCGGCCAGGGTGGGGGCGAGGTCGGTGACGTAGCCGGCGCGCTGCAAAAACCGCTGCACGGAATTGCGGCGTTGTTCTTCGGCTTCGATGATGAGAATGGCCATGCCGTGCTTAGTTGGTGGGCGTGGCCCGCACCCGCACCTGGGCGTGCATGCCAGGTTTGAGCAGGTGGCCGGGGTTGGGCAGGGTGCAGCGTACCTTCATCACTTTGCTCTCGTGGTCGAGGAAGTGAAAAAGCTGGTTGATGCGGCCGTGCAGGGGCTGGTCGGGGTAGCTCAGGGTGGTGATTTCGACGGCCTGGCCCCGGCGCACCTGGCGCAGGTCGGCCTCGAACACGTTGGCCATCACCCACACGCTGTCGAGGTTGGCCACGGTGAAGGCGGCCGGCACATTGGCGGCGTTGAAGCGCAGGCCCGCCGCCAGGTTTTTCTCGATAACGTAGCCCGCCACCGGCGATTTCAGCTCATATTGCCCGCCCTGGCCCATGCCATAAGTATCGAGCTGGCGCTGGTTGCGGGTGGCCGTACCGGTGGCGCGGGCCAGTTCGGCGCGTGCCCGCACCAAATCCTGCTCGGCCCCCAGGCCATCCTGGAATAATTCCTCGGCCACGGCCAGATTCTTGCGGGCCACGGCCAGGTCAGCGGTGCCGGCGGTGCTCTGGTTTTGCAGCTCCGCGATTTCGCGGCTTTGCAGCACAGCCAGCACCTGGCCCTGGCGCACTTCATCGCCCAAATCCACGCCCACGGCCAGCACCTGGCCACCCACGCGCGGAAACACCCGCGCCGTGCGGTTGGCATCGGCCGCGATTTCGCCGCTGAGTACCAACTCGGCTGGGGCCGGTGCCGTGGTCGTTTTTGATTCGGTTACGACTGCCTGGGGCGCGGGCTCATCCATGGCATCAGCGTCGGCAGGGGTGCAGGCGGGGAAGGTCAGCAGCCCAAGCATGGCCGCGAGGGCGAAGGCATTTTAGCAGCTGCGACGGTTCGCAAGCGGCTGGTTTGGTAGGTTCATGGAGTGCGGCAGTGATTAAACTGCTGCAAGGCTACCGGCAAGTCATTAGAATACGATTAGAAAGAAGGCAATAGCGCAGACTTTGTAGTCTGCGAGTTCAATCGTTGCCACCAACTTACTATCCGCGGACTACAAAGTCCGCGCTACGTGGCTACGCTGTGGGCAGGCGCACCAGCGCGGTGGTGCCGTGGCCCAGCCGCGAGGTCAATTCCAACTCCCCGCCGTGCTGCTCAATGATTTTGCGGGCCAACGGCAGGCCCACGCCGTGGCCTGTGACCGACCGGGCATTGCCGGCCCGAAAAAACGGCTGGAATACCTGCGGTAAATCTGCCTCGGCAATGCCGATGCCCTCGTCGCGGATGCGCAGGCGCACGCCGCCGGGCTCGTATTCAAGGTCGACAGCTACTGGATTGGGCTCCGAATATTTCAGGGCGTTTTCCAGCAGGTTGATGAGGGCGCGGCTGAGCAGGGTGCGGTTGCCGGTGAGTTCCAGCTGCTCGGGCTCGGCGGGGAGGCGGCCGGTGTGCAGGCGCAGGCGGGGGCGCTGGGCGGGGGCAATGGCCGCGCAGGCCTCGGCCAGCAGCTCATCGACGCGGATGCGGGTGTCGTGCTCGGGCAGCGGGGTTTCGGCCTGGGCCAGCTCCAGCAGGTGGTTGAGCAGGGCGTTGAGCTGGGTGAGGTCGGTGAGCAGCGCGTGCAGGGCGGCGCGGTAGGCGGCGGGCTCACGCTCGCGGGCCAGGGCCAGCTGGGCCTCGCCGATGCTGGCGGCCAGCGGCGTGCGCAGCTCGTGCGAGGCGTTGCGCACGAAGGCGCGCTGGCCGTCGAAGCTGCTTTCGAGGCGGTCGAGCAAGCGGTTGAAGGTGTGGGCGAGGCGCGAGAGTTCGTCCTGCTCGCGGCCCGAGAGGTTTTCGGCCACCCGCCGGTGCAGGTCGTGGGCCGAGATGCGGTCCATCTGGTCGTTGAGGGCGGCGATGGGGGCCAGGGCCCGCCCCGCAAACAGCCGCCCGGCCGCATAAATCAGCAGCAGGCTCAGCACGAATACCGAAATCAGAATACTGGCCAGGTAGCGCAGGCGGCCATTGCCATACTGGTTTTCGGCTCCGGCCACCACCACGTACTGCCCTTGGTTGTCGCGGTAAAAAATGCCCACTGCCTCGCGCGGCCCGTCCCCAAAATATTCCTCGTGCCCTTCCTGAATGCGGGCCAGCACCTCGGGCGGCACTTCGAGCCGGGCATCCTCGCGCACGAACCGCACCTCGCCACGGGCATCATACAGCTGAATAATTTCCTCGGGCAGCGTGCGCTGAAACTGCTGCTGAAACGCCTGAAACGCTGAGCTGCGCAGCTCATCTTTTTCGAGGTAGATGTAGGCCGCCACCACCGCCCGCTCGCGCAGGCGCTGCCGAAAATCGCGCCGGCTGTAGTCGGACTGTAACAGAAACGCCGTGGTGAGCACCCCCAGCAGAATAAAAGCCACCACGCCCACGAAGAGCCAGGTCAGGCGGTTGCGGATGGTCATATAAAGGGGTGAGGGTTTGGGGTACGTAAAAGAACGTCATGCCGAGCGTCGCCGAGGCATGACGTTCGCCCACATCGTACTTATTCCTGCCGTAGCACGTAGCCCGCGCCCGTCACGGTATGAATGAGCCTGGTTGCAAAGCCGTGGTCCACCTTTTTGCGCAGGTAGCTCACGTACACATCAATCACGTTGCTGCCCGTGTCGAAGGACTCGTCCCAGCCGTGCTCCGCAATTTCGCCCCGGCTCAACACGCGGCCGGGGTGGCGCAGCAGCAGCTCCAGCAGGCCAAACTCGCGGGTGGTGAGGCGTAGCGGCTGCCCGGCCCGCGTCACGGTGCGGCTAGCCGTGTCCATCAGCACATCGGCAAAGGCCAGGCGGGCACCGTGGGGCTGGGCGCTGCCGCGCCGCGTGAGGGCTCCCACCCGCGCCACCAGCTCAGCAAAATCGAACGGTTTCACCAGGTAGTCATCGGCCCCGTTGCCGAATCCCTGAAGCTTGTCGGTGGTAGTGCCCAGGGCCGTGAGCAGCAGCACCGGTACCCGCGCATCCTGCGCCCGAATGGCGTCCAGCACCTCCAGCCCGCTGCGGTGGGGCAGAATCACATCGAGAATAATGAGGTCGAACGGCTGCGCGAGGGCCAGCTCCTGGCCGCGCTCGCCGTCGGCGGCCACGGTCACGGTCAGCTGTTCTTCCTCCAGCCCCCGCCTGATGAGGGCCGAAAGCCGGGGGTCGTCTTCAACCAGCAGAATGTTCATGGGCGTAAAGGGGAGGGGTGACACGGAACCCAAAGGTCGGCACGGCGGGTAACCCAGGGCGCGTAGCGGTGCCCGCCTGCTGAAAAGGCTGTTGTTGCCGCGCAACTTTCCGGTGTTTTGGAGTTGAATATCCAGCGTCCTCCAACGTCAAATAACGCCCTGCTAATTTTTCTTTAATACATTTATTGCCAGCTGTCTACCGCTGACAGCCCCGCCCGTTGCCCATATCATTCCTTCCTCTTCCACACATGAAACACTTTTTCTCACTGGTTTTATTGCTGGCCGCCGGCCTGTGCGCCAGCACGGCCCATGCGCAGGCTTACCGGCCCTTTCGCTTCGGCCTCAGCTACCAACTCAGCGCCAGTACAACCCCCGGCGACACCACGCACCTGTTGCGCCTGGCCAGCCGGCAGGCACAGGGTACCGATTCCCTGTTTCTGTTCGATAAGCGCGCCAGCCGGGGCCGCGTTCTACCAAATACCGGCCAGTGCGGCAATTACATGTTGCGTAACGACAACTTGTTCGGCGCGTCACTAACTCAGCGGCCCGGGGCCGAATACGTCCTCACGGCCGCCAACGGCCGCACCCTCACACTCCGCCCGCGCACCCCGTTGGGGCAGGCGTGGGCGGCGACCACCGCCGGCCTCACCGCTAGTGTCACGGCCCGCACGCTGGGCACGGTGCTGGGGCAGGCCGATTCGCTGGCTACCATCCTCCTATCGGATGGAGCCGTTATCACGCTCGGCAAGCGCTTCGGCTGGGTAAGTGGCCCGGCTTTGGGGCACTACCTCAATGCCCGGCTGCCACAGGCCACGCTCACCCTCACGGCCCTGCCGGAGCTGGGTTTGGGCACCAATCAGCTGGGAGCCTTTGCGGTGTATGATTTTCAGCCGGGCGACGTGTTTTTGCGCAAAACCACGAGCTTTTTTGACTTTGCTCCCGGGGTGCGGTGCATCAGCCAGGTGTGGACCCGCGATAGTATCATCAACCGCACGCTGAGCACCGACGGCAACACGCTGGGCTATCAGCAGCAAAGCCGTACGCTCACCCGCAACTGCTACGGCGGGCCGGTGCTGAGCGCGCCCGTGGTCCAGACGCTGAATATTACGCGCACCACCGACCATCTTAATCAGCCCACCAGTTCATGGGAGCCGTTTGCGGGAGCCGGAATTTCGGTCGGCCGAATGCACTTGCCGGTCTGCCACACGGCCAGTTTCAAGCAGCGCCCCGTGCAGCGCCACCTGGATTATATGCAGTGTGCAACGGCTGCCGACTCGGTTTCCCTGCGCGACGCTGAACAAATGGACTTTGGATATCATTTATGGACGGGGGCCGGCTTGGGCAAAACGCGGGAAGAGCACCTTAATTTTTTCACTGCCGACACCACCGTGCTCATCGGCTACCGCAAGGGCACCGAAACCTGGGGCCAGCTCACCACTTTCGCGCAGCTGCTGCCCGTGCGCGCCAGCCGCCCGGCCAGCACCACGGCTGCTTTCCCCAATCCCTTTGGTGCAGAAATCAAGGTGGCATTCACCCTGGCCAGCCCGCAGCCCGTGGGCTTGGTCCTGCACGATGCCCTGGGCCGCCCGGTGCGGGCAGTGGCCGCCGCGCCGCAGCCCGCGGGGGCGCGGGAACTTACTTTGCCCACCGCCGGCCTGCCCGTGGGCGTGTACACGCTGCACCTGCGGTTTGCGCAGGAGGGCCGCACGGAAGTGCTGCGGGTGCTGAAAACGCAGTAGTCGTGCCCTGGCTACCATTTCCTGAAGATGACGTACACGGCCGCCACCAGCAGAATGAACCCCACGACGTGGTTCCAGCCCAGCTTATCGGTTTTGAAAACAAACACCGCGCACAGCGTGAACACCGTGAGCGTAATCACCTCCTGAATGACCTTGAGTTGAAACAGGCTGAATGGCCCGCCGTTCTCCTCGAACCCCAGCCGGTTGGCCGGCACCTGAAACACGTACTCGAACAACGCCAGCCCCCAGCTCACCATAATGACGCCGAATAAGCCCAATTTGGCAAACCAAGCCATTTTTTTGAATAGATGCAGGTGCCCGTACCAGGCAAACGTCATGAATAGGTTGGAGATGGTGAGGAGCAGCAGGGAATAAACGCCTTTCATGGAAGTGGGCTGTTGGGGTGGTAAATTGGTGGATGCGTGAACGTCATGCTGAGCATAGTCGAAGCATCTCTACTGCGCAAGTAATCCAATCGTTGCAACGAAGCGGGCAAGACGCTTCGCTGCGCTCTGCATGACGTTAATTTGTCGTCATACGTCACCCCACCACCCCACCTCATGCCTACCCTCGACCCCGGTATCGGCGAAAAATTCTCGCGCCGCACCCTGCGGGCCATCAATCACGACGGCTCGTTCAACGTGCGGCGGCGCGGCGGCCCGCATCGCCACGACCCCTATCAGTGGCTCATCCAGATGGAATGGTGGCCGTTTATTGGGCTGGTCGTGGTGTTTTTCACGGTGCTCAACGTGGCGTTTGCGCTGGCCTTCATGGCACTGGGCCTCGAAGACCTGCCCGGGGTGGCCGCCCCGCGTGGGGCCGTCCAGGATTTCCTGAGCGCCCTGTTTTTCTCCATCCAGACTTTTACCTCCGTCGGCTACGGGCATGTTTACCCCGGCACCAATGCCACCGGTTTCCTCAGCAGCGTGGAGGCGCTGGTGGGCGTGCTCACGTTCGCACTGGCCACAGGCTTATTGTACGGGCGGTTTTCGCGGCCCACGGCGCGCATTCACTTCAGCCGCACGGCCATCATCAGCCGCCGGCCCGATGGCACGCCCTGCCTGCAGTTTCGCATCGCCAACCAGCGCAACAACATCCTCATCAACCTGCAGGCCCGCGTGCTGCTCAAAACCGTGGACCCCGCCACCAACGACCAGACTTATGCCTTGCTACCACTCGAACGTGATGCCATCAGCTTCTTCCCCCTGAGCTGGACCATCGTGCATGACATCACCCCCACAAGCCCGCTCCACGGCCTGCTACCTGCTGATTACGAGCGCCTCGATACCGAAATCATCATCCAGCTCAAAGCCTACGACGACACCTTCGCCCAGGACGTACACGCCCGCAACTCCTACACCCACGACGAGATTGAGTGGCACCGCCGCTTCATCCGCGCCTACGAAGTGGGCGAAGACGGTATCGCCGTGATGGACTTAGACCAGCTGCACATGACGCTGGCGCTTAACGAGGAATGAGGAATTGGCAACTAAAGCCGAAATTCCTCATTCCTCACCAAGCGCAGCGTTACTCATCGTGTCCGGGCGCGGCCATCACCGGGGCGGCGGCCGTTTCCCGCGCTTCGCGGTCGAGCCGCTGCTTTTCGGTTTCCGAAGGCTGGCGGGTCATTTTACTTAAATCGGGCGAGCCGCCATCGACCCAGCAGGTGAACCAGAAGTCGCCGATGAGGGCCGCCGCGTAGCGCAACTGCCGCTCCACCTGGCCATTGAGGCGGGCGTGGTAGGCCTTGCTGAAATCGCGCGAGTAAGTCCGCACCGTCTGGCTGCCGCGCTGCTCGTAGCCAAATTTCTGGTCGTCGCCGAACTCAGCGGTGAGTTGCTTCTCGAACCGCAGCACCGAATCGACGGCCGCGTGCGAGCGGATGACGGCCGCCCAAATCGCGTCGCTGGGGCGCTCCAGGTACTCGGCCTTGCCGCTGAACAGGTCGTAGTCGGCGCTCAGCAACTCGGGCAGGCGCGATTCCCACAGCCCGTGGATGCCGCGCTGGCCCGTGAGCTGGCCGTTGTAGTTGCGGGTGGTGTGCAGCGGCACGCAGGCATCGGCCACGTAGTGCCCCAGGTCGGCCGAGAGGCTGAGAATGCGGTCGGTGTCCTTGGCCTTGAAGGCAGCGGTGAGCTGGTTTTTCATGCTCACCACGTTCCAGGGCACGATGCCGTGGCGCAACAGCGAGTCTTCGCCGTAGCGGGCCACGGCGTCGGCGTACTTGCGCGGCAGTTTAAACTCGGCGCTGTCGCCGTAGCGGTCCACGTCGAGGAAATGCTTGGGGGCTTCGCCGGGCACCACCGTGCGCCGCGAGTCGGGCCGCGTGGCATTCACCGTCAGGTAGTCGATATTGGCCTTGTAAAAGCCAATCATGCCCGGTGGCAACGTGTACACTGCCAGCCGGTTCAGCAGCCGGTGGCCGAAGAAGCCCCACGCCTGCGCCTGACGGGCAACGAAGAGTAGGGGCAAACAAATTAGGAGCAGGTAGCCGTATTTTTTCACGGTGAACAAGGTACGGAACCAACTCCGGAGTTCACTAAATCGGGATTCGTTAAAACAGTCATGCTGAGCGTAGCCGAAGCATTTCTACCGCAATAGTAAATCAACTACTTGTGCGGTAGAGATGCTTCGGCTGCGCTCAGCATGACGGGCTTGTGCGCTTGAATTTGTCTTACCGCCGCCGCCCGTCGCCCACGAACCGCATGCGGTATTCGTGCCGCACGTCGCCCTTGCTGATGCGGGCCAGCTTGCCCTTCAGCAGTTGCTTCTTGAAGCCGGAGAGCTTGTCGGTGAACAGAATGCCCTCCAAATGGTCGTACTCGTGCTGAATGACGCGGGCGGCCATGCCCGAAAACGCTTCCTCGTGCATTTGCCGGTTTTCGTCTTCGTAGCGCAACACAATGTCGGCGTGGCGCGTCACCAGCTCGCGCACGCCGGGAATGCTCAGGCAGCCTTCCTCAAAGCCCCATTCCTCGCCGGTTTCGCTTACCATTTGGGGGTTGATGAAGGCGCGCTTCACGGACGGCTCGGGCACTTCGCCCTCTTCCAGGTCGGCCAGGTCTTCTTCGTCGAGGTCCACCATCGGGCCCGAATCCATCACGAACAGGCGCACAGCCTTGCCCACCTGGGGCGCGGCCAGGCCCACGCCACTGGCCGAATACATGGTTTCGTACATGTCGGCAATAAGCTGCTTCAACTCGGCCGCTGGCAGGTCGGCGGCAATGTTTTTGGCTTTAGTCTTGAGGACGGGGTCGCCGATGGCAACAATGGAATAAATCATCTTTTTTAATGGTTAATGCTTAGTGGTCAATGCTTAATGGCGGCTGGTTTTGAAAATTAACCACTTACCACTAATAATTAACCATTAATTTAAACTTCCCGCATGAGCGGCGATTCGAGGAATGATTGCAGAATGATGGTGGCACTGATGCGGTCCACGGTGGCCTTGTCACGCCGTGCCTTCTGGCCCAGCCCACCAGCCAGCATGGTGGCGTGGGCCATACGCGAGGTAAACCGCTCGTCGAGTTCGTGAATGGGCAGCTCGGGCAGTTCCCGGCGTAGCGTGCGCAACAGTCCCACTACGGCGCTGGTCACATCGGTGGGCTCGTTCAGCAGCGTACGCGGCATGCCCACCACCACGGCACGCAGGGGCTCGCGCAGGTGGTAGGCCTTCACGTAGGTCAGCAAATCCTTGCTGTGAATGGTTTCCAGCGGCGAGGCAATCATGCAAAGCGGGTCGGTCACGGCCAGGCCCACGCGCTTATTTCCGTAGTCGATGGCGAGGATGCGACCCATGGGACGGCATTGTAAAAACGAAGAAAGTGAAAAGAGCCAGCCGTTGCGGCCAGTGCAAAGATACGGCGGGCCGAAAGGTCCCAATCCGCCGGGCAGCCCCGGCCGTAGTTGACCCGTGTTCCAATTGCCGCCGCGCTCGCACCGGAAAGAGACCTGTCCGACGGGCAAATACCTGAGCTGAACGAAACTCATCCGAAAAATTATGGGTAAAATCATAAATTTGATTCTCTTTAAAAAGGTGTATCCGGAAAGTGTGAATTGTAATTTGCCAGTAAAAACATCGATAATTTGCCCTTTTATTGTAAATTATTGGATAAATTTATGAAATTCAGGAATGGCTACCTTTCCGGGCTTGTAACTGGGAAAATTTCAATAATTTTGAATTCCATCTAAGGTTATCCTATTGATTATTAACGCTACTCTTATTGCTCATGCCCACTTCTATCCCTGCTAACCAGACAACTGGTGTGCCCGCCGGCCCCCGGCGGCGCGGCTGGTTGCGGCAGGCATTATTGCTGGTGCTGGCCATGGGCTGCGGCGTATTGGTAGCCAACAACCCCTTCCGGCCCTCGTCGGAAAACCCTGACGCTACGGCCCGGGGCTATCTGCGCTTCAAGGAAATCCTGAGCTACGTGGACCGCGACTACGCCGACTCGGTGGACACCGAAGGCCTGGCCGACTACGCCGTGGTCCAGATGCTGGAAAAGCTCGACCCACACTCCGTCTACATCCCGGCCCGCGACCGCGAAAAAACTGATGCCTTCCTGCAAAGCGATTACGACGGCATCGGGGTCGAATTCAATGCCTTCCGCGACACCGTGACAGTGGTGGCTCCGCTCAGCGGTGGCCCGGCTGAGCAGGCTGGCGTGCAGCCCGGCGACCAGATTCTGAGCATCGGTGGTAAGCGCGTATCGGGCGCACACCTCACGTCCGGGCAGCTCTCGCAGCTGTTGCGCGGCCCCCGGGGCAGCAGCGTGGCCATCGAGCTGCGCCGCCGGCACCTAGGCCAGCCCCTGCGGCTGAGCATTGCCCGCAGCCGCATTCCCAATAGCTCCATTGATGCCGCGTATCTGGTTGACGAACAGACGGGCTACATCAAAGTGAGCCGCTTCGCTTCCAATACCTACGACGAATTCAAGGCCGCCCTGGCCGACCTGCGTCGGCAGGGCCTCACCCGCCTCGTGCTGGACCTGCGCGGCAATCCCGGCGGCTACCTCGACCGCGCCACCCGTCTGGCGGATGAGTTCATCGCCGGCTCGCGCAAAATCGTGTACACCGATGGCAAGGGCGACCAATACGACTCGCAGACCTACGCCAAAGTGGCCGGCGAATTCGAGGAAGGCTCCCTAGTGGTGCTTGTGGACGAAGGCAGTGCCTCGGCGGCCGAAGTGGTGGCCGGCGCGCTGCAGGACCACGACCGCGCCACGCTGGTGGGCCGCCGTACCTTCGGTAAAGGTCTTGTGCAGCAGCCTATTGTCCTGAGCGACGGCGGTGAGCTGCGCCTCACCATTGCCCGCTACTACACGCCCGCCGGCCGCTCCATTCAAAAACCCTATGGGGCCAACTACGCCGAGTACAGCGCCGAACTGAGCGGGCGCTCGGCCCGCGGCGAACTGCAATCGGCCGACAGCATCCACTTTTTCAAGGCCCTGCAATTCCGCACCGACCACGGCCGCACCGTGTACGGCGGCGGCGGCATCATGCCCGATGTGTTCGTGCCGCGCGATTCGGTGGCCCATTCCACTTATTACACCAAGCTTCTGAGCCACGGCGTGGCTCGCGCCTTCGCCCTAAACTTCTACCAAAGCCACAAGGCTGAGCTGGAAGGCCTGCGCTTTGAGCAGTTCAACGCCACCTTCCGCGTCACCGATGCCCAGCTACTGAGCCTGGCTGCCCAGGCCGCTCAGGATGGCGTGAAGACCGACGTGGCCACCGTGCGCCGCTGCGCACCGCTGCTGCGCAACCAGCTCAAGGCCTATATTGCCCGTAGCGCTTATGGCAACGTGGCGTACTACACCGTGCTGCGGGAGCAGGATGCCGAATTGCAGCGCGCCCTGCATGTGGTGAGCGACAGCACCGCGCAACTGGCGTTACTGGGGAAGTAGGATGGGGAATTCAGGATGCAGAGGGGTCGTCTTACGCCCTTTTCCGTAACTTCACGGCTCCATCCCACCCCTCTTTTTATGTCGCATTACCACCGCATCGGCCAGATTCCGCGCAAGCGGCACACCCAGTTTCGCCAGCCCGACGGCTCCCTGTATTCGGAGCAATTGGTGGGCACGCTGGGGTTTCACGGCGTGTCGTCGCTGCTCTACCATGTGCATCCGCCCACGCAGATTAAGCACGTCGGCACGCCCAAACCCTTTGCCCCGAAGCTAATCAAGGACCGGCCGCTCCAGCCCGAGCACCTGCGCACGCTGGCTCAGACCAGCACCGGCGGCGACTACCTGGCCGCCCGCCAAACGCTATTGGGCAATGCGGATGTGACGATGAGCATCTGCAACCCCACGGCCAAGCGGATGGACTATTACTACAAAAACGCCCAGGCCGACGAGGTGATTTTCGTGCATGAGGGCCGGGGCGAGCTGTGGAGCCAGATGGGCAAGGTGGCATTCGAGCCCGGCGACTACGTGGTGGTGCCGCGTACCGTCATCCACCAGCTGCACTTCGAGGAAGGCCCGGTGCGGCTGATGATTATAGAGTCGTTCAGCCCCGTGGAAACCGTGCGGCGCTACCGCAACCACTTCGGCCAGCTGCTGGAGCACTCGCCTTATTGTGAGCGCGATATGCGTCCGCCGAGTGAGCTCATCACCGAGGAATTCCCGGAGGGTGACTACGTGATTTACA
The DNA here is from genome assembly GCF_054061335.1 of Hymenobacter sp. UYAg731. NCBI lineage: Bacteria > Pseudomonadati > Bacteroidota > Cytophagia > Cytophagales > Hymenobacteraceae > Hymenobacter > Hymenobacter sp. UYAg731. The sequence continues at coordinate 251,442 of NZ_JBSSEC010000006.1, forward strand.
CTAAGAAAGAGGGCCTGCTTCATGAGTTGACCTACGCACACTCGCCGTTCGATGTGGTGGGCTGGGACGGCTATTTTTACCCCTACGCCTTCAGTATTCACGATTTTGAGCCGATAACCGGCCGCCTGCACCAGCCACCGCCCGTGCATCAGACGTTTGAGGGGCAAAACTTCGTCATCTGCTCCTTCGTGCCGCGCCTGTTCGACTACCACCCGCTCAGCATTCCCGCGCCTTACAACCACTCCAACGTTGATTCGGACGAGGTGCTGTACTACGTGGCCGGCAATTTCATGTCGCGCAAAGGGGTTGATTTGGCCTCCTTCACCTGGCACCCCACCGGCCTGCCGCACGGCCCGCACCCCGGCACCGTGGAGGCCAGCATCGGCAAAAAGGAAACCCACGAGCTGGCCGTGATGCTCGACACGTTCCGCCCGCTCTACCTCACCGAAACGGCCCTGCAATACGTGGACGGCCGCTATCCCATGAGCTGGAACCCCGGCTTCGTGCCCGACCCGCCCCGCTCGGCGGATATGATGGACTAAAATTTGGCAAGTAAAAAGCCGTCATGCTGAGCGCAGCCGAAGCATCTCTACCGTATAACTAATCCAAGCGCAAGGATTTAGTATTACGGTAGAGATGCTTCGGCTGCGCTCAGCATGACGGCCTTTTACTTGCCAAATAGTGCTGCTTTACTTCACCACCGCCACGCGGTTGTAGCGGTCAATCATTTTGGCCACGTCGGCAGGTTGGTCGTATTGCAGGTGCTGGGTGTTGGCGAAGGTGCTTATTTCGTTGTCGCGCTTGCCAAACAGGTGCAGTACATCGCTCTGGTTGAGGTTGATGGGGTGCAGAGGTTCCGTCGGTTCGTTGCCAGCACCCACCAGCAGCAGCGGGGCCATGGACAGGCGGCCGGCCACCGCATCGGCCCCCGAGGAGTAGAGCCGGGCCAGCAGCAGCGGGCCAGCATCCACGGCCGTGAGCACTTCCACAAATTCGCGGCGGGTGCCAGCGCTGCCTTCCTTCACCAGGCGGGGGCGGAAGCGGCGCAGGGCATCGGCCCCGGTGCCGCCCATCTCGCCTAGGTCGAAGCCGCGCAGGCTGCCCACGGGCCACAGGTGCGTCGAATCGGTGTTGATGGAATCTTGGGCTTCGAGCAGGCGCATACCAGCGTGGAAGCGCAAGCCCGGCACGGGGCGGTAGCGCCCGTCGAAGGTGCGCAGGGCACCGGGCTGAAAGGTGCCATCGCCGAGGAAGCCGGTGGCTTGGTTTTTCAGGCCGGCCCGGAGGGTGGCGGCAGTGGGGTTGCGGTTGCTTTGGGCGTAGATGGTGCGGGCTTCGGCCTGTTCTTTGGCCGCCTGGGCATTAGCCCGCAGCCCGCCGGCGAGTAGAAAAATAGCAAATAAGCAGGAGTGAATTTTCACTAATGAATATAAAAGAAGATGAACAGTACAGGGGGCGTCAAAAATACGATAATTAGGCGGTTGCACACTAATGTGGTTCGTTTTCAAGCACCGTGCCAGCCTTAGGATTCCCCGGATTTGGAATTTTTCGTAGAGCGCTCGAAGTGCTTTAGGGCTGCTTAAAGGATATCTGATTATAATATTCCACCATGCGCAGCACTTGGCCCAGGTCGGTGTAGCTCAGACCCTGTTTGGCTGCCCAGGCGGCTACTTCGGGAGCCCGGCTACCGAAGAGCGGGCTCACACTCTTTTGGCTGAGCGATACTGCCCGCAACGGTTCTTTGGCCAGGAGGCCGGTGCCGGCCAGCACGGTCTGGCCAATTTCGGCGCGCTCCGGCCGGGTTTCGGTGTGCAGCACGGGGTCGAGCTGGGCATCTTCGTGGAAATAGCTGTGCTGCACGGCCAGGACTAGGGGGCTGTCGTCGGCCTGGGTCAGCACTTCCACAAAGTCGAGCCGGGTGCTGCCGTTGCGCACCAGCCGGCTGCGAAAATGCCGCGCCTCGCTGCCCAGGTTTAGGTAAAAGCCGTCGAGGCTGCCGGGCGGCCATACGTGGCTGCCGGTCGAGTCGCGCACTTCCAGCAGGTGCAGGGCCACGTTATATTTCAGGGCTGGCACCCGCACCCGGCGCTTGTCGAGCAGCACCAGGGTGCCGGGCAGCTCCACGCGCTCCAGGTAGGCTTCGGGGGCATTCACCAAGTCCTTGCGCATGCGGGCCAGGGCATCGGGCGAGTTGGCCCGCTGGTACAGGTCCATGCCGAGTTCGGCGAGGTCGCGCGAGGACTGCATCTGGGCCTGGGCGCGGCCCCCGAATACCCCGGTTAATACCAGCAGCAGGAAGGGTTTGCGGTAGGAAAGCATGTGGGAAGGAGGAGTGAAAAGGTGCGGCCCGGCCTGAATAGGCACAAGGGCCAAACCCACGCAGAAACCCGCCTATTTGGGGGCCGTAACGAGCTTGTTGTAGTAATCCGTCATCGTCACAATGTCATCGGCCACGGAGTAGTCCAGGTGCTTGGCGGCCGCGAATTGCTGCACTTCCACCGCGTGGCTGCCGAAGAGCTTGACCACCTTTTTGGGGGTAATCAAAAACTCCGTGAGCTTGCTTTCTCCCGGGCGCAGCACGTAGAAATGCGTTTCCTTCACGTAGTTGTCGGCGCGCGTCTCGCCGGTGCTCGTGAGGGCGGGGTTGCCGGGCTTCACCCCAAGCTGATGCAGCAAAAAGAACTGCAACGCGCCCCCGGGATTGAGGACTTCAAAAAAGGCGCGCCCGGCGTTTTCGTAGCTGTTCTGGTACGTGCGAACCTCGAACTGATGGGTGGTGATAGCGTCGGTCTTGATGCTGAAGCCGCTGATATCCCGGGGCGAAAAGGCCTTGATATCGTCGGTGTCGGTTTGGATTTCCAGCACCTGGCCCGCCAGGTTGTACCGTATGGCGGGGCTGGGCACCCCGGGGCTGCCCGCCGCCATCAGCAGGGTGCCCGGCAGCCATTGGGGCACAAAATAGCCATTGCCGGCCACGTTCTTGAACGAGCCCATGAGCTTGGTGTAATCGCGCGAATCCCGCATCGATTTAGTCATGGCATCGAATACATCCTTGCGGATAAACTCGTGCGCCAGCAGCTCGCCCGACTGCGCCCGGCTGGTAGCCGCCGCGCCCAGCAGCAGGCCCAGGGCCAGCGTGCCCGATTTCAGTAAATGTGATGACATAAGTGGAAAGGAATGAAGTGGATGAAGCTGCGCTTAGCGGTTGCGGCCGTACTGTTCGTGGCTGCTCACCCAGTCGGAGCTGGAGATGGCCGCGCCCAAGCTGAGCTCGCCGGCCAGCACCACGCCGGCCACTATTTCGGCAAACTTGCGCACCGTGCCCCGGCCCACGCAGCCCAGCATTTGCAGGCACTCATTTTGGGTGGCCAGGCCGGTGCCGCCGCCGTGGGTGGCCACGATGAGCGACGGAATGGTGATGCTGATGTACAAATCCCCGTCCTTGGTCACTTCCGAATATAGAATGCCGGCCGAGGATTCGCTCACGTTGGCCACGTCCTGCCCTGTGGCAATGAACATGGCCGTGATGCCGTTGGCCGAGTGCGCGCCGTTGTTGTTGGCCCCCGAAATGAACGCGCCCACGTTGCTCACCTGGCCGTGGTAGGCCAGCTGCTCGGGCGTCACGCGCATGCGCTGCATCAGAATGTCGCGCTTCACCACGGCTTCGGCCACCACGCGCTTGCCCCGGGTCCGCATCACGTTGATTTGGGAGGCCTTTTTGTCGGTGGCGAAGTTCGATTCGAGGTAGAAGTGCTCCACTTTTGGCCCCTTATAGTTTTCCAGAATCCAGGAGCAGGCGGCGAAGGTGGCGCGGCCCACCATGTTCTGCCCGGCCGCGTCGCCGGTGCTGAAATTGAAGCGCAGGTAGGCGAATTTGTTGCTCAGATAGGTGTCGATGTACTGCAGCTTGGCCACGCTGGACGTGCTTTCGGCCTGCGGCCGAATCAGGTCGATGTTGTCCTCAATCCACTTGCCGAAGTCCCGCGCCCCGCGCGCGTCCTCAAACACAAACACCGGGGCCCGCTGCATGGCATCGCCGATGACGGTGCATTTCACGCCGCCGCACAGGTTCAGGAGCTGGATGCCCCGGTTGTAGCTCGCTACCAAGGTGCCCTCGGTGGTGGCCATCGGAATCAGGAAATCACCCTGGGCGTGCTCGCCGTTCACGGTGAGCGGCCCGGCCAGGCCCACCGGAATCTGGGCCACGCCCATGAAATGCTCGCAGTTGCCTTGCAGCTGGTGAGCATCGAAGGAGTAGTGCTTGAGATGCTTGAATTCGGTGTCCGAAAACTGCTCGGCGAAGCGCTGCCGGGCCGCGATGGCGGCATCGGAATAATCGTCTTCGTCGGAGCGTGGAATGCGGGGCTTGGAGCTGGCCACGCCCACAATGGCATCTTCCACCTCGATATGCAAATCGCCGAAGGCATCGGTCGAAAACCACATTTGCACCGGGTGGATGCCCTCCGGCAGGGCCGGCATGTCGAGCATCACCGTGATGGCGCGGCCGACGGGCAGCTCCACGGCCTGCCCGTCGGCATCGATGTTCGTGGCGGCGCGCTGCTCCCCGTTGCCCAAATCGACCCGAATTTTATCGGCCGGCACCACCACCTCGCCAATCTGCACCTGCTTGAAGCCGGTCACCCGCACGGTATCGAGCCGGTTTTTGAGGCTGAAGGCCACGCCCGCGTTTTCGGGCAGGTTGTGCAGGCTGCCACGGGTGTAAAGCAGTTTGAGGAGCATGGGGCTGGGCGTGAAAACCATAGGGCGGGGAGGGTGGGGGTTAGTGTGGAAAGGTGAAGGTGCGGAATTTTGGGCGGAATGTCCAAATAATATGAGACTCTTGATGGGACTCAGGTAGCTTATTCGGATTTGAAGGTTATGGGCACATTCATGGTCACGGCCACTGCCTCGCCGTTCTGTCGGCCAGGTGTGAAGCCCGTTAGCGCCCGCACTACTCGAAGGGCTTCAGCATCAAATAGCGGCTGGATGCCTTTAAGCAAGGCAACTTCGCGCACCAAGCCATCCTTTCCTACGATGAAAGTGACGAACACCCGGCCCGCTACACCCTAGGTACCCGGGCCGGTCGGCCGCTTCACCTGTTGTTCAATGTAGGCAATCAGCTCGCGGTTGCCGCCACCCCGGAAGCTGGGCATTTGCTCCACGTAGCCGTACACCTCGTTGCCGGTCCGGGTAGGTTCTGGCATTGGAATGGGAGTGATATCGCCACTTATTGTTATGGTTTCGTTCACCGTCGGCACTTCTGACAGTCGGGCTTTTGCAGTGTGTGGGCGTGCATGATAAGTAGTTCGCCGCACCTGCGCCAGCGCCTCCCGCGCCGTCAGGCCCTGGCTCACTACCAGCACCAGCGCCACCAGAAACCACTTCAAGCGTCGCGTCAGTGTCGGCGGAGTCCGCTGCACCTGCGCGGCCCGGAAGCTGCCGCATACCCGGCCATCGGGCGCGGCGGCGCGGGCGGCGGCCAGGTCGGCCACGGGATTTTTCGATTGGCTGAAATCCTGCACCACCCGCTGGCAGCTATCGCAAAAATGGCCTTGTGCGTGGGCCCGGAAAGCCGCCGGCCCTACCGCACACGGCTGCAAAACGGCGTTGAAAGTGGGCAGCAGGAACATGGCTGGGTGGAAAGGAGCGGGAAAAGATAGGAATTTTCACGGTTGGCGTGGCTTCTGCAACGCGGTTGTGGGCATTTCCTTGCCTGCGGGTAGCCCGGCCATGCGCCCCCGGGCAGGCAGATGCATCAGGGAAAGGCCTGATTGTTAAAACATTGCCGTATTGCGGCCGTTAGCGCGGGCGGGCCGCTGGGTGGAAATTCACCAGCTGTTCACGCGTGAAACGTGTATTTGCCTCATCCAAACTACTGCGCGACGGCGCGGTTATAGCCGCCGTGCTGTTCGTGGCCCGTGCCCAAAAATCTGGAGAGGCCACGCCGGACGTATTACCTTTGTGCGTTGCTGGGCATACCCGGCGGCCGCCAATTTTCTGTTATGGCCCTATCCTCTGACTATCCACGCTTCACGCTCGGCAGCACCCTCACCGCCGAGCAGCGGGCTTTTTTTACCAAATACGGTTTCCTGCATTTCCGGCCCTTCGCCTCGCCCGAATACGTCCAGCAAATTCTCCAGGCGACTCAGGAAGTGCAGGCCAAATGGCTGGCCGAGGGCGTAGAAAAAGTAAACGGCGTGCCCATTAAATACGGCCACGACGTGGACGGCTCGCGCATTGTGCAGCGCTTCGCATTCGCCTCGCAGCACCACCCCGTGCTGCACGAATTGCTGCAGGACGAGCGTTTCAAAGCTCTTTTCCCGCTGCTCGAAGCCGAAGGCGGCCGCGTGGGCGAGAACGAGAAGGATGGCCTCGTGGTGAACCATTACGTGAACGTGCCCGGCTCCGAATTCAGCCAGATGGGCTGGCACACCGACTCGTTGCGCGACGTATTCTACGGCAAGCGCATCGGCCCCATGCTGAACGTGGGCCTGCATCTCGACGGCACCAAGGCCACCAACGGCGGCCTGCGCGTGATTCCCGCCACCCACCGCCAGGGCCTGCACAAGATGCTGTTTCGCAAGAAGTACTACAAGGACGTGTACTACGACCCCAACGAAATGGCCATCGAAACCGAGCCCGGCGACCTCACCGTACACGACGGCCGGATGTGGCACCGGGTGGCCCAGTCACCGCTAATCGGGGCCGAAAGCCGCCGCCGCGTGATGTACGTGCCCATCATCTCGGGCAAATACCAGCCCAAGAGCGAGGACAGCCCCACGCCGTTCTACCTGCGCTTCTTGCACTTGGTGAAGTAGTCCGGGCGAAGAAAAAAGGCCGTCATGCTTCATCTGGCGTCCGCGGAGTCGAAGCATCTCCCTCACGGTAGTAATCCAATCAACAGGATTTAGTATTGCGGTAGAGATGCTTCGACTCCGCGGACGCCAGATGAAGCATGATGGCCTTGTAGTAATACTGATACGACATTATCCTCATCGAAAAAATGGCCTACGCCCTTGTTACCGGCGCTTCGCGCGGCATTGGCCGCGCCATTGCCCTTCTGCTGGCCCAGCGCGGCTACGACCTGCTGCTGGTGGCGCGGTCCGAAGACCAACTCACCAACCTGGCCCTCGAAATCGGCACCCGGCACAAGCGCCAGGCCCACGTGCTGGCCACCGACCTAGCCGCTCCCGGAGCCGCCGAAACCGTGGCCGCCTGGGCCATTCAGCAAACCGACCAGCTGGCCGTGTTGGTAAACAATGCCGGCTACGGCCTCTGGGGCCGCTTCGAGCAGCTAAGCCTGACGGAGCAGCAGAACATGATGCAGCTGAATATGCACCTGCCCGTGGCCCTCACCCACGCCCTGCTGCCCACCCTGCACAAGGCCCCGAAAGCCTACATCCTGAACGTGGCCAGCACCGCCGCCTACCAGGCCGTGCCCTCGCTTTCGCTCTACGCGGCCAGCAAGGCCTTTTTGCTGAGCTTCAGCCGGGGCCTGCGCTACGAATTGAAAACCAGCAATATCTCAGTAACCTGCCTGAGCCCCGGCGCTACCACCACCAGCTTTGCCGACCGCGCCGGCATGGGAGCCGAGCTGCAAGCCACCGCCAACAAAGTCTCGATGACGCCCGAAGCCGTGGCCGCCGCCGCCGTGAACGGCCTGCTGGCTGGCGAGGCTGAAATCATCCCCGGCGTACTCAACAAGGTATCGGCCGGCCTCACCAGCCTGGTGCCCAAAGGCATCGTGGAGAAGATTGCGGCCGGGATTTACGAGAAGTATTTGTAAGAAGTAGCGCGGACTTTGTAGTCCGCGAGTGAACTGGCATTAAAGTGCCCCACTCGCGGACTACAAAGTCCGCGCTACTTCCGGCACACGCGCCCGGCCAGCCGATACGCGGCCCAAGCGAAAAACGGCGCGGCCAGCACGTCATAGGAGTAATGCACGCGCTGCACCAGCACCAGCACGCCCACGGCCACGCTCATCAGGCCCAACACCCAGCGCCACTTTTGGCCCCGGCCGACTAGCGTTAGAAGCACCATGGTGGCGGTGTGGCCCGAGAAAAATAGGTCGCGCACGATGGGCTGGGTCGTTACTTCAAAAATGCGGTCCATCACCGGGTCGTGCAGGATGACGAGCGTGGTGGGCGGCTCCAGCGGCAGCAGCCACAGCGTGAGCATTCGCAGTAGTTGCAGGAAATAATAGGCCCACAGCGCCGGCAACAGCCGTTGGGGCCGGGGCAGCAGGTAGGCCAGCGTGGCCGCGATGCCGCCATAAATCAGCGCGAACGTGAGGGCCGACACGTCGTGTACCGGCAGCAGCTCCAGCAGCGGGTCGGCCAGCCGCTGGCCGGGGCGCGCCTGAATGAAATGATAAAAGCCCGGCACCACCGGCAGCAACCCCAGCAACAGCAGCACTACCGCGCCCAGCCGCAGGCGGAAGCCCATCGAAGACCAGGCCGCCGGCCAGAAGCGCGGGCGTGGAGCCGCTACGGATGGGGGCAGGGGAGGAGGAGTTAGAATCGTAGCCACAAAAAATTACGGGTTCAGCTAATGGAAAGGCAATAAAACAACGTGCAAAAATACGTTCCAGCCTGAACAGTAGCGCGCTGGTTGGCAATGGTGGCGTAACATTGCCCACCGGCCGAAACGTGCCGCCTGGCTTTCATTCCTCACCCCCGGTTTTATGACGCGCTTTTTACTTTCTGCTTTGCCAGCCGGCCTCGTGCTGGCGCTGGCCGCCACCCCCGCCGCCCACGCCCAGAATGCCGCCCTCGATGCCCGCATTGCCCAGCTGGCCACCCAGGAAGAAAGCAAGGTCATCGCCTGGCGGCGCGACATCCATGAGCACCCCGAGCTGGGCAACCAGGAAACCCGTACCGCCGGCATCATCGCCGCGCACCTCCGCAAGCTGGGCCTGGAAGTGCAGACCGGCGTGGGCCGCACCGGCGTAGTGGGCGTGCTGCGCGGCGGCAAGCCCGGCCCCGTAGTGGCCCTGCGCGCCGACATGGACGGCCTGCCCCTCACCGAAACCAGCGGCTTGCCCTTCGCCTCCAAAGTCACCACTACCTACCTGGGCCAGCCCGTGGGCGTGATGCACGCCTGCGGCCACGACACCCACGTTGCCATGCTCATGGGGGCGGCCGAGGTGCTGAGCCAGGTGAAAGCCGACCTGCCCGGCACCGTGAAGTTCATTTTCCAGCCCGCCGAGGAAGGCTCGCTGCCCGGCGTGGAGGGCGGGGCCAAGCTCATGGTGAAGGAAGGCGTGCTCGACAAGCCCAAGGTCGATGCCGTGTTTGGCGTCCACATCAACGCCCAGACCGAGGTGGGCAACCTCAGCTACCGCCCCGGCGGTGAGATGGCCAGCTCCGACCGCTTCACCATCAAAGTCCACGGCAAGGGCTCGCACGGGGCCTACCCCTGGAACAGCGTGGACCCCGTGGTGACGGCCGCCCAGATTATCATGGGCCTGCAAACCATCGTGAGCCGGCAGGTGAAGCTCATTGACGACGCGGCCGTGGTCACGGTGGGCACCATCAACGGCGGGGTGCGCTACAACGTCATCCCGCCCGATGTGGAAATGTCGGGCACCATCCGGGCGCTGAATCCGGCGGTGCAGCAGCAAATCTGGGCCTCCATCCGCCGCATTGCCACCAACATTGCCGAGAGCGCCGGGGCCACCGCCGATGTCACCATCGAGCCCTACGTGCCCGTGACCACCAACGACCCTGCCCTCACGGCCCAGATGCTGCCCACGCTGCAAGCGGCGGCCGGCCCGGCCCATGTGCGGGAGATAAAGGCCGTGACCGGAGCCGAGGATTTTTCCTTCTATCAGGAGAAGGTGCCCGGCCTGTTTCTCTTCGTGGGCGGCATGACCAAAGGCCAGGACCCCGCCACCACCGCCGACCACCACACGGCCGGGTTTCGCATCGATGAAAGCGGCCTCACCTTGGGCGTGAAGACCTTAGCCACCCTGGCGGCGGACTATCTGAACGTCGGCAACCGCAAGTAGTAATCCGTTCAGGACAAATGAATAGTTGAATTTGATTAAATGCAATTCATAATTCATCGGATGTTCATCAAACGTACAAAATTTCGGTTTTATTAACAGATTGATGCCATTGTGCTCATGGTTTTGATAAAGTTGCCTACGTTGCAGCCGCTTAGATGCAAAATATTCAAAATTTGCTCAGGCTTAGTGTCCCACCAACAACTTTATCTCATTACATGAAAAAACAATACTCAGCGGCGGCATTGCTGATGCTCGGCGGCCTGGTTGCCACCACGGCCAATGCCCAGGACGCCTCGCGCATCCAATCCAAAGTATTGGGCGAAGACAACCAGCCCGTGCTGGTGCAGTTTAGTGCCGATGCTAAAATGGCCTCCCGGGGCATGAGCGGCGACCAGGTGCTGCGCCAGCAGCTGGCCCTTACCAATGCCGACCAAATGGTGCAGCGTAGCGCCGAAACCGACCAGCTTGGCTTCACGCACCAGAAATTTGCCCAATATTACCAGGGCATTCGCGTGGAGCACGCCACTTATTCGGTGCATTCCAAAGCCGGGGCCGTGGAAAGCATCAGCGGTGATTTTGAGAAGATTTCGGGCCTGAACACGACGCCGTCGCTGGGCGAAAGCGCGGCCCTGGACCGCGCCCTGGCCCACGTAGGTGCCCGCCAGTACAAGTGGCAGACCAACGAAGCCGACGCCAAATCATTCCTCCCCCAGGGCGAGTTGGTGATTGTGCGCGACGCCCGCGTGAGCGCCGAAACCGGCCCGCTCGTGCTGGCCTGGAAGTTCAACGTGTACGCCGCGCAGCCCATCAGCCGCGCGTTCATTTACGTGGATGCCCGCACCGGTCAGGTAGTGTTGCAAGACAACATCATCAAGCACACGGCCGGCACGGCTACGTTTGCTACGGCTTACAGCGGCACCCGCTCGCTGGCCAACGAAACGACCACCGGCGGCTACCACCTGAAGGAATATACCCGCGGCCTGGGTATCGAAACCTATAACTGCAGGAAAGGCAACAGCTACACCGCCGCCACCGACTTCGTGGACGCCGACAATAACTGGACGGCCGCCGAGTATAACAACGCCAACTTCGACAACGTGGCCGGCGATGCCCACTTCGGGGCGCAGGCCACTTATGACTACTGGAAAAACGTTTTCGGCCGCAACAGCTACGACAACGCCGGGGCCAAAATCAAGAGCTACGTACACTTTGATGACGTACCGGGCGGCGCGGGCTACGAAAATGCCTACTGGGACGGCACCGAAATGACCTACGGCGACGGTGCCAGCACCTTCAAGCCCCTGACGGCGCTGGACGTGTGCGGTCACGAAATCGGCCACGCCGTGTGCGAAAAGACGGCTAACCTGACCTACGCCAACGAGTCGGGCGCGATGAACGAAGGCCTGTCCGATATCTGGGGTGCCAGCATCGAGCAGTACACCACGGCGGCCCTGGGCCTCACCAAGTCGACCTGGGACATCGGCGAAGACATCATGAAAGCCGGCGGCGCGCTGCGCTCGATGAGCAACCCCAACCTCTACGGCCAGCCGGCTTACTATAAAGGCCAGTATTGGGCGGCCACCACTTCGTCGCCGTCGAACGCCAACGACCAGGGCGGGGTGCATACCAACTCGGGCATCCTCAACTACTGGTACTACCTGATTGCGGTGGGCAAGTCGGGCACCAACGAAAAAGGCTTTGCCTACAACGTGGGTGCCATTGGGATTACGGATGCGGCTAAAATCACCTTCCGCATGGAAAGCGTGTACATGGTAGCCGGCTCGACCTATGCCCAAGCCCGCACCTATTCCATCCAGGCCGCCACGGACCTGTTCGGCGCTACTTCGACGCAGACGCAAGCCGTAACCAACGCCTGGTATGCCGTGGGCATCGGCGCAGCCTACAGCGGCGGCGGTGGCGGTGGTAGCACCTACTGCACTTCGCAGGGTGCCAGCGTGGCCTACGAGTACATTGCCCAGGTGGCCCTCGGCAGCATCAACCGCACTTCGGGGGCTGATGCCGGCTACTACGACGGCACGGCCCTGACCACGAGCATCGCGCAGGGCTCGGCCCAGACCGTTACCTACAAGGCCGGCTTTGTATCGAGCGCCTACACCGAGTACGTGAAAGTGTACATCGACTACAACAAGAACGGCGTGTTCACCGATGCCGGTGAACTGGTTGCCTCAGGTACCGTGGCTTCGGCTACGGCCGCTACCGGCAGCTTCACGGTGCCCGCTACGGCTACCGTGGGTGCTACCCGCATGCGGGTGACGCTGAGCGACGCCGCCGCGACTACCAGCTGCGGCAGCTACAGCTACGGCGAAACCGAGGACTATACGGTGAACATCACTGCTGCCGGTGGCGGCGGCGGCACGCCCACCTACTGCGCCAGCAAGGGCACCAGCGTGGCCTATGAGTACATCGACCTCGTGAACCTTGGCTCCATCAACCGCACTTCGGGCGCTGATGCTGGCTACTACAACGGCACGGCCCTGAGCACCACGGTGGCGGCCGGCTCGGCCCAGACCATCAACTTCTCGGCCGGTTTCGTGGGCACGGCCTACTCGGAGTACGTGAAAGTGTACATCGACTACAACCAGAACGGTGTGTTCACCGATGCCGGTGAGCTGGTGGTGAGTGCGGCTGCCAGCAGCGTAGCGACCACCCGTTCGGCAGCCTTCACGGTGCCTTCCACGGCCAAGAGCGGGGCTACCCGCATGCGCGTTACGCTGAGCGACGCCGCTGCTACCAGCAGCTGCGGCACCTACAGCTACGGCGAAACGGAGGACTACACGGTGAACATCACCGGCGGTACCGGTATCGCGTCCCTGACCGGCAACACGGTTGCCAACGGCTCGAAGTTGCTGGCTGTGTACCCCAACCCGGCCACCGACGTGCTGAACCTGCTGCTGCCGGAGAATGCTGAAATCAAGAGCGTAACGGTAACCGACGTACGCGGTGCCCGCGTCGAAGGCCTGTCGCTGAACAACGGCGTGCTGAGCATCGGCCGCCTGGCCAACGGGATGTATACCCTGACCGTGAGCGACGGCAAGCAGGTGTACCACCAGCGCTTCGTGAAAGAGTAGTCCGCTCTCTCACCGCAAGGCAATAAAAAGGCCCGTCAGCATTGCTGGCGGGCCTTTTTTGTTGTTTCCATCATCCTGGGCTTGCGAAGGACCTTATCACATTTGAGCCGTTTGAGTTACTGCAAACCGTTCTTCAACCACAAGGTCCTTCGCTGGGTTCAGGATGACAGCGTTGTTGGTTCTACTTCAGCGAGTAGTCCAGCTTGAGCATTACCGTGCCGAAGCCGTCGTTGCTGGCCGAGGCCCCGCCGAGGCGCAGGCTGATGTCGTCGAGCTGGTCGGTGGTGGTGAAGTAGTAGTTGCCTTCGAGGTTGGCGCGCAGCTTGTCGGTGAGGCGCACGCTAAAGCCCGCGCCCACCGGAAACGCGCCGGCCAGGGCGGGGTAGTCGTTGCGTTCGGGCCGCAGGAAGCCCGTGCTCCCGGTGGCGCGCTCCGTGCCGATGTAGGCCTGCGGATTGTAGAGCAGCAGCCCCGCGCCGCCCTGCACGAACACCTGGAAAATGGGCGCATCGGCCGTGGAGGACGCAAACACGGACTCGTCGGGCAATAAATCGAACCGGAGAAAAACCGTGCCCAGGCCGTTGGTGCTGGTGAAGGCCAGGCCGCGCTCCTTGGCCTTGTCGCGCGCGCCCAGCTCCACGTAGGAGAACTCGCTGCCCAGGTGCAGGTGCGGCGTGAGGCGGTAGAGCACGCCCAGGCTCAGGGCCGGTCCTAGGAAATTATCGCCGGGGCTGTTGCCCAGGTCGCCGTTGTAGAGGGCCGTGCCGCCGCCGAGGGTGACGTGCAGCGGCCCCCGGAAGTAGGCCCGTTCCTGGCGGTTGTAGTGCCGCACCGGGTGGTGGTACTGCGCCTGGGCGGTATGGCTGCTAAGTGCGCCAGCCGCCAGCCCTCCGAAAATCAACGCGCGAAACCGCATACTATTAACCAAAGTGAAACGAAAACCGCCTATACGCAGCCCAACGCACAAAGCGCTGAAATCCGTGTGCCGGCGGGGTTTATTTGAAGGTGCCCTGCGGGTCGGGCAGCTTGGCCAGCAGGTCGGAGATGAGGTCGAAGTCGAGGCTGCTGACGCTGGCATTCTGGCCTTTATGCACGGCGTCCCAGGCTTCGGCGTACTTTTCCTGGTAGTAGAAGCCACGGGCCAGCTGCTGCCAGCCGTTGGCGTTGGCGGGGTCGGCGGTGGTGGCGCGCTGGAGCAGGGTGAGGCCCATGGTGAGGTCCTTTTTTTTCTTGGTCTGGCCGTAGCGGATGAGGTAGCTCGCGCCCAGGTCGCTCATGAGCAAGGTGCTGCCGGGGGCGATGCCGAAGCCCTTGCTCAGGAGGGCAATGGCGGCATCGGGCGTAGGCTGGCTGCTGGCGATGATGCCCAGGCCGCGGTAGGCTTCGGCGTTCTGCGGGTTGAGGAGCCAGGCTAGGTTGAAGCGGTAGGTGGCCGTGTCGGGCTGGTTTTCGCGCAGGTATTCGTAGCCCTTGTTGGTGAAAAACGCGCTGGCTTCGGCCGTGGAGGCGAAGCTGGCGGCAATGGCTTTGAGCTGCGCCTCGCCCAGCAGCTGGGTGGCCTGGGTGGGGCTGAGGCCGCCGAACAGCGGCTGCAACCGGATGGGCTTGCCCGGGGCCGGGGTGGCCAGGCTGCCATCGGGGTTCACGGTGGGGGTGGCACCCTTGCGCTGGGCCTGGGCGGGCGCGGCCCCCAGCAGGCCTGCCAACAGCAGCACGGCAAAGGCCGCTGAAATATTCTTAGGCAAAGCAGAAATCGACACGGGTGCGAATAAATAAATGAGGAAGGCGCGGCCCGGCAAAAAGCCAGCCCGCAGCCATTCCAACAAAGATAAAGCCAATGCTGCCAAGGCCCCGGCCCTGGTGCCGGGCCAGTGTCGGGCCGGTGCCGGGCAAACTGCCGGCCCGGCCCGGGCGTAGGTGAAAACCCTGCGCCGGCATTCGGCCGCAGGCTTTCCCGCTTAATTTCCACAAATGCGTCGTTTCTTTTTGCTGACTCCCGTGGCCGTGCTGCTGGCCGCCGTGGTCATCATCCTGGCCACCGAATACGTGGTGGCCCGCCCCAGCCACCGCACCAAAGACGTGGCCTACGTGCCCGCCTCGGCCCCCGATTTTGATAAGGAACGCCACATTCTGGACGTGTATTCGCCCAAAAAAGCTGCGCCGAACGGAGCCGGCTACCCCGTCGTCCTCTTCATTCACGGCGGGAGCTGGACGAGCGGCAACAAGAACATCTATACCTTCATCGGCCGGCGGCTGGCCAAGCAGGGCGTGGTGGCCGTGCTGATTAATTACCGCCTCGCGCCGCCCGTGCATGTGCCCGAGCAGGCCGCCGACTGCGCCCGCGCCCTGGCCTGGACGGTGCAAAACATCAAGCAATACGGCGGCGACCCAGCCCGCGTGTTCGTGATGGGCCACTCGGCCGGCGGCGGCCTGGCTGCCCTACTGGCCACCGATGACGCCCTGCTGGCCGCCAACGGCCTGCCCCAAAACCCCGTGCGCGGGGCCATTATGGACGACCCGGCGGGGCTGGATATGTACAGCTACCTCAAGGAAATGAAGTATGAGGGTGACGTGCAATACCTCGTGCCCTTCGGCAAAGACCCGGCCGTGTGGAAGGAAATGTCGCCCATCTACAAGATTAAGCCCAATCTGCCGCCGTTCATCTTCTACATCGGCGGCGAGACGTACCCGAGCATCAGCGGCAGCTCGGGCCGCTTCCGGGACCGGCTGAAGGCGACGGGGCAGCCCGCGCCGTATACCATTATTCCCGGCCGGCACCACATTCCGATGGTCTTGCAGCTGTATTGGCAGCACAACATTATTTATCAAGGGCTGCTGAAGCTGGTGGGGGCATAGTGGGTTGACGGAGTAGTGGGTTGGTGAATTTTACAAAGCTTGTAGAATCAGTTCAACCTAATGACCTACTAATCCACTGACAATGACTCACTAAGCCACCATTCCGCCAACCTGCCTCACCCAAACAAGCCGCCCTGGCGGGTGGGCTGCTCAAATTCGAGCAGCCATTTTTTGCGGTGCATGCCGCCGGCGTAGCCCGTGAGGCTGCCATCGGCCCCGATGACGCGGTGGCAGGGCCAGACAATGGCCAGCGGGTTCTGGCCGTTGGCCGCGCCCACGGCCCGCACGGATTTGGGGTTGTTCAGCACCCTGGCCACGTCGAGGTAAGAGGCCGTGCGGCCGTAGCCGATGCCCAGCAGCGCCTGCCACACCTGCTGCTGGAAATCGGTGCCGAAACCGGTGGCGTAGGTGAGGTCGAAGGCGCGCAGCTCGCGGTTGAAATAGGCCTGGAGCTGCTGATGGGCGGGGCGCAGGCAGGCGGGCACGGCGGTGGGCGGCGTGGCGGTTATTGTAGCTGCATCCAGAAACGAAACGGCCCGTAGGCCCGCATCGGAGCCGATGAGGGCGAGCGGGCCGAGGGGGGAAGGGAGGTAGACCGTGGCATCCATGGACCAAAAATAAGTAGCGCGAACTGGCGGGTCGCGGCCCCGCGCCGCTCACGCATTTTTAACGGCGCGCGGCCGCGAACCACCGGTTCGCGCTACACCAACACTGCCTGGCGCTGGGGCGCGGCTTCGGTTATCAGGGCCTGGGCGGCCAGCAGGGCTTCGGCGCTGGGCTGGTGCAGCACGCGGGCGGGGCCGGGCTGGGCGAGGTCGGCATCCCAGAGGCCGGACTGGTGCCACTGGTCGAGGTGGTCCCAGTCGGGGCGGTCGATGATGGGGTAGAGGCAGATGCCTTGCAGCGGCAGGCCCTCGCGGAGCACGGCGGCGCATTCTTCAGCAATCATGCGCAGCCACAGGGGGCGGTCGACGCCGGGGTGGCTGGTTTCGGTGAGGGCGAAGGGGCGGCGGTAGCGCTTGTAGGCGGCGCGCAGCAGGTTGCGCAGGGGCACCCAGCGCGGGTCGGGCACCTGGTCGTTCCAGCCCAGCTTATTGGGCGTGCCGTTCTGCCACTGGTTGTCGTAGTAGTAGTTGAAGCCCACGATGTCGAGCAGCTCTTCGCGGCCGCCCAGCTCGGGGCACAGGCGGCCGGCGAGGATGTCGGTGGCCTGAAACTGGTTGCGGTGAGCTTCGCGGGCCTGGCGGCGCTCGCGGGGCGTGGCGTGCAGCGGCGGCACAATGTGAACCAGCGGCTCGGTGCTGAGCATGCGGATGGTGGGATCGGTCTCGCGCAGGGCGTGGGCTCCTTCAATGTAGGCGCGCATGAGGCCGTATTTCACGTCCCAGCCCTGGCCGTGGCAGTAGGGCGTGGTGCCCCGGGCATCGCCCCCGAGCCAGGAAATAAAGCTGACCTCGTTGATGGGCGTGACGATGAGCACGTCATCGGGCCGCTGGCTGCGGTAGAAATCCACGAAGGCGCGGCAGAGGGCGGCGAAGCGCCGGGCGAAGAGCGGGTGCAGCGGCGTGAGGTCGTCGGGGTAGCCGAAGTGGCATAGGTCCCAGACTTGCTGGATGCCGTGGCGCAGCCCGGCTTCGAGCATGGTTTTTACCGTGCTGAAATCATACTGGTAGGGCGTTTTCTCAATCTGCGCCCAGCGAATCCCTTCGCGCACAGTGCGGACATTGAACGGGCCAAGGTCGGTATAATCTTCGTCAATCAGCTGCAAATGGCCGGTGAGGGGCA
Source organism: Hymenobacter sp. UYAg731 (assembly GCF_054061335.1). NCBI lineage: Bacteria > Pseudomonadati > Bacteroidota > Cytophagia > Cytophagales > Hymenobacteraceae > Hymenobacter > Hymenobacter sp. UYAg731. The sequence continues at coordinate 269,181 of NZ_JBSSEC010000006.1, forward strand.
GGAAATCGACGCGGTGGCCGAAGGCATTGAGCTGGTCGGTGCATTCGTAGCCGCCCCACCAAAAGGAGCGGAACGGGGAGGCGACGGGGGTAAGAATGGCCATGGAAGGAAGCGGTATAATGGGCAAATGCCCGTGCCTGCCGGTGAGGCGGGCGCGGGCATCGTGGTAAACTGTAAAAATAGGGCTAGGGTTAAGGTCGTGCTTATCGCAGCGCGGACTTTTAGCTCGCGCTACTTGGCGGCCTTGGCCAGGTTCTTTGCCTCAATGAAAATGCGCTTCACCTCGGGGTGCTCCACCCGAATGGCGTCCTGTAGATGCTCGACGGCAGACGCTACTTCGCTTGAAGTCAGGTTGTCGGCAAAGTCCACATCGAGGGCCAGCATCACGTCGTGTGGGCCGAGGTACATGGTGAGGGGCGAGCGGATGTCGCGCACCTGGGGCTGGTCGCGGGCAATGCGCTCCAGGTTGGCCAGGGTAGCGGCATCGACGCCGGTGCCCACCAGCAGGCCCTTGGTGCGGCCCACCAGAAACATGGCCACCAGCATCAGCAGCAGGCCAATTGCGATGGACGCACCGCCATCGAAGTAGGGATTATTCAGCAAATGTCCCAGAAATACTCCCAGGCCCGCGATGGCCAGGCCCACGAGGGCCGCCAGATTTTCCATTACCGAGGCAAATACTGCCGGGTCTTTGCTCGTGCGTAGCATTTTCACGAAGCCCACGTTGGCATCGGCCTGGGCCAGCAGCGCTTTCACCGAGAGGTAAAAGGCAATGCCTTCGAAGAGAAAGGAAATGCCCAGCACCACGTAGTTCCAGCCCGCGTCTTCGATGGGCTCGGGGTGCTGAATGTGCTTGATGCCCTCGTAGAACGACATGCCGCCGCCGATGGCGAAGATGAGCACGGCCACAATCAGGCCCCAGAAATACAGCTCCTTGCTGTGGCCGAAGGGGTGCTCGGCATCGGGCGGGCGCTGGCTCTGGGCGGTGCCGTAGAGCAGCAGGCCACTGTTGCCGGTGTCGACCAAGGAGTGAATGCCCTCGGATAACATGGCCGAGGAGCCGGTGAAATATGCCGCCACAAACTTGCTGATGGCAATGGCTACGTTGGCGGCAATGCCGCCGTAAAGGGAAACTTTGGATGCGTTAGCGTCGGCCATAGGTGCGCAAGTACGGAGGAAATGGGGTTGCCGTTGGCAAAAGGCGGGAGCAGGCTGGCGAAAAGTAGCGTGGACTTTTAGTCCGCGAACCGGTTCGCCCACCGGCGCGGACTAAAAGTCCGCGCTACACGCGTGCTAACGCCGCCGGGCCCGGCGCAGCGCAAATCCCTGCGCCACCCGCACCCCGATGAGGCCTGCCAGCAGCCCCGGCAGCAGGAGCAGCAGCACCCAGGTATTGGCTTCGGGGTAGCTGCTGTGGGCCAGGTTGGCTAGGTTCACCATGAAATCGACGCAGTACCAAAACGCAAGGTGCGCGAACCGGCCCGCCAGCTGCCCCAGCGCACTCATGCCCGCCGTTGCTTTAGCTGCCGCAGCGTCTGGGCGTTGCGCAGCACCCCATACGTGAGCCCCAGCAGCAGCCCGGGAATGAATACCAGGTAGAAATCCACATTGAACAGGCTGTACAACGCCCCGCCGCCCACCGACAACGCCGCGATGGTGAACCCGTACAGCGGCCGGAGCCGGAAGTAGGCCGGGCTGTTGGCCGCCGTGGCGTGGGGGCAGGCGTGGGCGTAGCAGTAGCGGGTGCAGCGGGCTGCTAGGTAAGCTTTGGTAGGCGGGTGCGGGGCCGTTTCGTTCACCCAGAAGCCGAAGAGTAGGGGAAGGGCGGCGAGGAGCAGGGTGAGGAAAAGGGGGCGCATAGCAGGCATCTGTTATGCGAATAAACACAGTTTGTAGCCGTGTCTGGCACGTCTGGCTGCGGTTATAGTAGCACAACTGCTAACCCGCCCGAAACATCAATCCCCAGGCTGGCGGAAACCATGTTATAACACCTGCGCTAACAAGTTTTGACACACGCCCGGCAGGCTGGAAAAGTGGCAGGCAGTAGCCGGCGCTTGTGGCGTCAGCCCCGCTTTTGTTGCCTTTTGAGGCAGAATAGAAACGGCCGGACCTCTCCGGTTTCAGCCTATCCTTTGGCGCATACCCCATACTTTAGTATGAGCATTGAACTACCTGACATGACTCCCAAAAACGCTACCACCCCAAAGAAGTTAATGCGTATCAGCGCCAGCGAATTTGCCCGCCGCTTGAACGCGGACCTCAGCACCCAGGATAAACGGTACGCCTTCTTTCTCGGCTCGGGCTGCTCCGTTTCGTCGGGTATCAAAACCGCCGGCGGATTGGTTGCCGATGAGTGGCTGCCCAAATTGCGCGATATGATGGCTCCCGAGCAAGCCGACCATGCCGTTTGGGGAAAAGACGAGTTTGCCTACGACCACACCAATCCGGCCGCGAGCTATGGCATTCTGATGGAACGACTCTTTTTGCAGCGGGAGGCGCAACAACGGGAGATTGAACGGCTCTGCGACAACAAATTTCCAGCGTTCGGCTATTCCGTGCTGGCCGCCCTGATGGAGCACACCAAAGCCAACGGCACCTTCAACGTGGTGCTCACCACCAACTTCGACGACCTGGTAGCCGATGCCCTGTACCTGTTCACGTCCATCCGGCCCCTGGTCATTCATCACGAGTCGCTGGCGGGCTACATCCGCCCCACCCGCACCCGCCCGCTCATCGTCAAAATCCACGGCGACAACCACCTAAGCCCGTACAATACCCCGCAGGAAACGGCCGAGCTGCCCGATAGAACGAACGTCCAGGTTCGTAACCTGCTGCACGACCGGGGGCTGATTTTCTTAGGCTACAGCGGCAACGATGAGAGCGTGGTGAAACTGCTGGAAGCCTTGCCGGACGATGCCCTGCCCCTGGGCGTGTACTGGTGCAGCCAAACCGAGCCCAACTGCCGGCTATCGGAGTGGCTGCACAAGCGGCAGGCCGTATGGATTGAAAGCCCCCGGTTTGATGAGTTCATGCTCTTGGTTCACGCGGCCATGAACCTGAGCCTCCCCAAGCCCAAACGCTTCGAAGACGTGTTCGATAAGCTGATGGAAACCTACAAGGTCTTAACTGGCACCATCACCCGAAAGCCCGCTACTACCAAAGCCCAGGTAGCCCTAAAAGCAGCCGTCCAAAAAGCCGATAAATCCTTTCCCGATTGGCGCGCCGTATTGCTAGAGGCCTCTCGGTTTGAGAAAAGCGCCCCGGCAAAGGCGGAAGCAATCTATATTTCCGGGATTGAGCGGTTCCCGGAATCAATGGAAATCTTAGGAAGCTACGCCGTCTTTCTTGCAGGTGAGAAGCGTGTGCAGGAAGCGGAGACATATTACAAGCGTGCCCTTGAAGCTGACCCTACTGAAGCTATCAATCTTGGGAACTACGCTTTTTTGCTTGCAGGTGAAAAGAGAAAGCAGGAAGCGGAGACATTCTACAAGCGTACTATTGAAGCAGACCCCACTTACGCTAACGCTCTTGGGAACTACGCTCTTTGGCTTACAGATGAAAAGCGTGTGCATGAGGCGGAGACATTCTACAAGCGTGCTATCGAAGCAGACCCCACTTTCGTAACAGCTCTCGGGAGTTACGGTAATCTCCTTGCAGAGGAAAAGCGCCCACAAGAAGCAATGGGGTACTACAAGCGTGCCCTTGAAGTCGACCCTACCCATGCTGTGACTCTCGCGAACTACGCTATTGTGCTTGCAGGTGAGAAGCGTACGCAGGAAGCTGAAGAGTATTATAAGCGCGCTATTGAAGCTGACCCCAATTATGCTAACGCTCTCTGGAATTATGCCCTGTTCCTTACAAAGGAGAAGCGGGCGCAGGAAGCGGAGGAGTATTATAAGCGCGCTATCGAAGCCAACCCTGCCAACGTTAATACTCTCGGGAGTTATGCCAATCTTCTTGTAGGTGAGAAGCGCGTGCAGGAAGCAGAGGGGTACTACAAGCGCGCTATTGAAACCGACCCCACCCACGCTATCAATCTCGGCAATTACGCCCAACTCCTTCTGGCGAGAAATTCCATAGAAGGGCTGCCTATATTAGACCAAGTTCAAGCACTAGCCTCTGAAGCGTCCTCTGACCTGCTCCTTGAACTTGCTTTTTACGAGCTAGCCCATCGGCCCCCGCTTGGAGATACCCTGCCGCTAAGCCGCCTAAAGCAATTGCTGACAAAAGGCGAGCGGTCTACAGGCTGGGACTTTGTGCCCAACATAGCCCGCGCCCAGCAGGACGGGCACCCGTTTGCCGAATGGCTACCGAAGCTAGCCGCAGTCATCGCCGATGAATCGCCGCTGGAGGTACTGGCCGAATGGCCGGAATGGCAGCAGGCCAATGGCGAGGCCATAGCCGCGCCGGGCACGAAATAGCCCACCGCACCTTACTACCCCACTCCCCACTCCCCACCCCAAGCCCCCTGCCCGCATGGCCCGCGTCACCAACAACCTGCTCCTCCAAGGCATCAGCGGCAAAATCGGCCCCCTCGTCATCCGCCAGGTCGGCGGTCAAACCATCGTGCAGGCGGCTGAAAGCAACGCTAAGCGCGCCCCCCGCTCGCCCAAACAGCAGGCCCACCTCGACCGCATGTACCAGGCCCAGCTCTACGCCAAAGCCCAGCTGCGCGACCCCGCCGCCAAAGCCCTGTACGCCACCCGCATCGACCAGCGCCGCACCAGCGCCTACACCGTCGCCATTGCCGACTACATGCGCGCCCCCGAAGTCCTCGGCCTCGACGCCCGCGCCTACCACGGCCGCCCCGGCGACGCCCTCCTCATCCAGGCCACCGACGATTTCGAAGTCATCGCCGTCGTCCTGCGCTTCCTTAGCCCCACCGGTACCGAGCTCGAAACCGGCCCCGCCACGCTACAGCCCGCCGGCGACTGGCACTACGCCGTGCGGCAAAACCACGCCACCGGCACCACCTGCGACGTCGAGGCCCACGACCGCCCCGGCAACTGCACCACCCGCCGCTTCACGCTGTAAATCGCAGCCCCGCTTTTATTCAATTTCTGCCATTACCTTCCAGCTTGCTTTAATAGGAGGAGTGTAGAGAAAGTCTAGAGGCAGTATAGAGACAGAACCAACCTACCCCGAACGTGCCCCGGCATATAGTCCTATTTACGGCCTGTCCTACCCGCAGAATTTATCGGTGGCCACCCCCCTCACCTTACTTTCGCCCTCATGTCCGCACCTACTTTGCAGCGCCGCCTCGGCCTGGTTCAAGCTACCGCCCTCAATATGATTGACATGGTGGGCATTGGCCCCTTTGTCACCCTGCCGCTCGTGATGGGCTTCATGGGGCCGAATTTCCTGCTGGCCTGGCTGGTGGGCGCGGCCCTGGCCTCCGTCGATGGATTAATCTGGAGTGAGCTGGGCGCGGCCTACCCCGAAGCCGGCGGCAGCTACCGTTTCCTCAAGCTGGCTTACGGCGAGCAGAAATGGGGCCGCTACATGTCGTTCCTCTACGTTTGGCAGACGCTCATTCAGTCGCCGCTGGTGCTGGCGTCGGGGGCCATCGGCTTCGCCCAATACTTCGGCTACCTCGTGCCGATGACCGAGTGGTGGCAGCCCAAAGCGGTGGCCGGCACCGTGGTGTTGCTGCTGATTGTGCTGCTTTACCGCCGCATTGAGGACATCGGCAAGCTGGGCGTGGCCCTGTGGGTGGGCGTGCTGAGCCTGATGGGCTGGCTGATTTTTGGCGGCGTTACGCACCCCAACCACCACGTCGATATTTTCCCGGCGGGTGGCTTCTCGGCGCTGCCGGGCCTGCTCATTTCGGCTGCTATGGGCCAGGCGGCGGTCAAAACCATCTATTCCTACCTCGGCTACTACAATGTGTGCCACCTCGGGGCCGAAATCAAAGGGCCGGAGAAGGTGATTCCGCGCAGCATTTTCCTGAGCATTCTGGGCATCGCGGCGCTGTACCTGCTCCTGAACTGGAGCGTGGGCACGGTCATCGGCTGGCAGGAAGTGCAGGGCTGGCAGGCCAGCGCCGGCGACAAGTCGCAGTTTATCATCAGCGTGTTTATGGAGCGGCTGTACGGCCCCACGGCGGCCAACGTGGCCACGGCCATGGTGCTGCTGGTGGCGTTTGCGTCGTTGTTTGCGGTGCTGCTGGGCTACTCGCGCATTCCCTACGCGGCGGCGGCCGATGGCGAGTTTTTGCCCGTTTTCGGCAAGCTGCATCCCACCAAACACTTCCCCTACGTGTCGCTGCTGCTGCTAGGCGGGGTGGGCTTCGTGTTCAGCCTGCTGTTTCGGTTGGGTGAGGTGATTTCGGCCATCTTGGCCATGCGGATTCTGGTGCAATTCGTGGGCCAGGCCGTGGGACTGATGCTGCTGCGGAAGCGGCGTGGCACGAGCGCGCTGCCGTTCAAAATGCCGCTCTACCCGTTGCCCGTCATTCTGGCCATCATCGTGTGGCTGTTCGTATTCGTAGGCATCGCGCCGGCCGAGGTGACGTGGGGCGGCGTGCATTTCAAGCTCTACTTCCAGGTGGCCGCGCTGGGCATGATGGCGCTGGGCACGGGCGCGTTCCTGCTCTGGAGCCGGCGGCTGAAGCGGTGGCCATTTGCGCAATAGGTTCGGTTTAGTTACTGAGAAATTCCCGAAACAGTGGCCCCATAATGCTAACCCAGACACTGCATCAACCCGCCTGCCACCAGCGCCCCGGTCAGGGTATTTAGCGAGTTGACCGCGTTGTTGCTGAGGAAACCGCGCCGTTCCAGCGTCGCGCCCAGCACCGAGTCGGCCAGATTGCCGGCTGTGCCCGCTACCAGCAGCCACCCAAACGCCGGCCCCCAGCCAAAACCCAGGCAGTAAGCCACCGCCAGCACGGCCGTGCCGGCCAGCCCCAGCGCCGTGCCTTCCAGGCTCACCACGCCGTTGAGGCCGCGCGTGTTGGGCCGCAGCGTGAGGATGTTGTAGTAGCGGCGGCCATACACGTTGCCCAGCTCGGAGGAAAGCGTGTCGGCGGTGGCGGCGGCGAAGCTGCCGGCCAGCATCAGACCAGCCAACGGGGCGTAGGCTGGCAGTTGCCAGGCCAGCAAGCCCAGTAGCCCCGCCACCCCGGCATTGGCCACTACCTGCCCAGTTGTGCGGCGGCCCTTGTTCTCTTCGGCCAGCCCGAGGCGGCGCTTGTCGGCCACGCGCCAGCCGGAGGCCGCCGTGCCCAGCCCAAAAAACAGCGCCAGCAGCGCCAAGCCCGTGAAGCCGCAGCCGAGGTAAATTAGCAAGCCCAGCGCCCCGCCGGTTGCCGCAGCGGCCGTGGTCAGCTTGCCCGCCCGCACGCTGTAAAACATGCCAAACGCCAGCAACAGCGCCACCAAACCGAGCCGAAATAAATCCATTACCCCAGCCACTTTTCGTAGCAAAAGAAGCGCAGCCCCGGCCGGAACCCCAGCGTAATCTCGCCCGCAAACCGGTAGCCCAGCTTCGGAAACAGCCGCTGCGTGGCCACGTTTTCGGAGTTGGTATCGACGCGCAATACTTTCAACCCTTGGGCTACGGCCTGCCGCTCGGCCTCGGCCATCAGGGCCAGCGCTACGCCTTTGCCCTGGGTGGCCGGGTCCACGGCCAGGCGGTGCGTTACCAGGGCGGACTCGGCCGCGTCCCAGTCGGCCTGAGCGTATTCGGCATCCTGGTCCTGGGTGAGGGCGGCCACGCCGGCAATGGTGCCATCCAACTCGGCTACCCATAGCTGGTTTTGCGCGATATCAGCGGTAAAGACGGCCTCGTTCGGGTAGTCGGCCGTCCATTGGAAGTTGCCGCTGGCCTGCATCAGCGGCACCACGCGCCGCACTAGGGCGAGGATGGCCGGCATGTCAGCAGCAGTGGCGCGGCGAGTAGTGGGCATAAAGGGAAAAATAATGGTCGAAAAAAAGAAATGAACGCCGCTACCGGCGTTCGCCCAGCACATTAAAACTCAGAAACAAGGTGGGCCGCAGGAGCTTCCCGGTGGCCAGGTAGCGGTCCATAAAGGTCTGGCACTTCTGCAGCTTGTCGTCGGCTTCCTGCAACGACGCGTTGAATTCTTTGAGGCTGGTGAGCAGGGCCGGATTCTGGCTTTGCACCGTGGCCGCCAGCTGGCGGGCCTGCGCGAAACGGGCCTGAATCGGCGGCAGCTGTTGGCGCAGCTCCTCATCGGTTTTGCGGGGCTGGAACTGCCGGTTGTAGAACTCCACGAACGCATTCACCAGCTTCACGCCCTCGTTGTACTCGTTCAGCGCCTCATTGTAGGTATCGATGTGCAGGTTGTCTTCCCGGCCCCGGTTGTTGGCCAGGTAGGTGTAAGTGTGGCCGTTTTTGACGCCGTTCTGGGCGATGCGCCGGTTGGTGGCATGTATCCGCTGCTTGGGCGTTTGCTGCGTGTACAGGGCCAGCGAATCGGCGAACGCAAACGCCGGGCGGGGCGTGGGCGGCACAATGCCCTGCTGAAACTGCTGGGGCGTGCGCGGCGCGGGCAGCAGCTGCCACAGCGGGTCGAATGGCATGTGTAGCTCAATAAAAGCTTTCGGCGGCATGCAGAAGTACGTGTTGTCGAACTCGGCCACAAACTTGTGGTTCACCACCCTGCCGGCCGCCCAGGTTGGTTCCAGCAGCTGCCACTTCCCCTCGATGCGGCTGGCGCACCAGGCGTGGCCCACCGAGGCCAGCAGGCTGGTGTAGCCGGGCACCACGTAGGTAAGCACGCCGGCTTGGTTGGCCACGGCGCTGTAGAGCTCGGCATAATGCCGGCACACGCCCTCGCGCTTGTCCAGGGTTTCCTGCACCACAACGGCCGGGGGGCGCTCGTATTCGAGCAGGTACATATTCTCCACGTCGTAGCGGATGTTGCGCGTCACCCACACGAAAGCGGCCCGCGCCCGGTCGCCTTCTGACGGAAATGAGGCCGTGATGAAACGCGCCAGCCCGCCCACCGTCCGCGCCGAGGAGTCGGGCACCTGCCGCATCCGGGCATCCACGGCCTGGTACGGAGCCGGGGCGGCCGGGCGGGGTTTGGGCCGGGCACCCTGCGCCCGGGCCGGTTGCGCCAGTCCGGCCCGGCTCAGCAGCCCCAGCAGGCAAACGGAAGTCAACGATACACGCACGGCAGCTACGAATTCAAGGACGGAAAACCCACCAACAAAATTGGGCAAATCCGGCGGCATTACCCACCAAATTTGCCCAACGTTAAAAAACCGAAAACCTTCAAGCGAGACTTAGCCGCGCCGCAGCACTGCCGCCGCCTCCTTGGCGAAGTAGGTCAGAATGGCATCGGCCCCGGCCCGCTTGATGCTCGTGAGCACCTCCATCATGGTGCGCTCGCCGTCGACCCAGCCGTTTTGGGCGGCCGCTTTTATCATGGCGTACTCGCCGCTCACGTTGTAGGCCGTCACGGGCAGGTTGGTGTGGTTTTTCACTTCCCGAATGATGTCGAGGTAGCTCAATGCCGGCTTTATCATCACCATATCCGCGCCTTCGGCTTCGTCCAGCGCCAGTTCGCGCAGGGCTTCGAGGCGGTTGGCGGGGTTCATCTGGTAGCTTTTCTTGTCGCCTTTTTTGGGGGCCGAAGCCAAGGCTTCGCGGAACGGACCGTAGAAGGCCGACGCATACTTGGCCGTGTAGCTCATGATGCTGACGTGGCTGAAGCCATTCTCGTCCAGCACCCGCCGAATCCAAGCCACGCGGCCGTCCATCATGTCGCTCGGGCCGATGATGTCGGCCCCGGCGCGGGCCTGGGCCAGTGCCATCTGGCCCAGCACTTCCAGGCTGGCATCGTTGAGGATTTCGCCCGAGTCGGGGTCCACCACGCCGTCGTGGCCATCGGAACTGTAAGGGTCCATGGCCACGTCGGTCATGATGACCACCTCCGGGAACTGGCGCTTGATATCGGCCACGGCTTTGAGGTAGAGGCCGTCGAGGTTGGTGCTTTCGCGGGCCATCGGGTCCTTCAGCACTTCGTTGATGTTGGGGAAGGGCGCGAAGGCTTTCACGCCCAGCTCCACGCACTGCCCGATTTCGTCAATCACCCGGTCGGCCGTGAAGCGCATGATGCCGGGCATCGACTTGATTTCCTCGGTCTGGTTCTGGCCTTCGGTGATGAAGAGGGGGTAGATGAAATCGTGGGCGGTGAGGCGGGTTTCCTGGACCATATCGCGGATAACGGCGGACTTGCGATTGCGGCGGGGGCGGTGGGTTGGGAGCATACGAAGGGTGACACCAGGCTTGCGCCCGGGGCGAGCGAAATAATAAAATCGATTCCTAACAAGCGAAAACGCGCCGCAAAGTTCGTTTCAAAACGCAGACTACCGCCGCCCAAACGGGTCGATGTACGCCACCAGCACCGCCAACGCCGCCGCCCCCGCCACAATGCCCCACACCAGCCCGCCACCACTCAGCAGCAGGCCCAGCAGGGCAATGGGCAGCACCACCAGCCCCAGCACGCCCAGCACCGTGGTGCCCAATCCGGCTTCGGCCGTGGCGTGCGCCCGGGCCAGCAGTGTCCGCCGGTGCGCGGTGGCCAGCCGCACTATCGGCAGAGGAGCAATAGCAGTGTTTGCGGTCGATGCCACTACTGGTTCGGGCTGCGGCAGTGCGCGGCGGTGCCCCCGAGCTACGGGCGAAGCAATTACCGGCTGCGCGGCCGGTTTGGTGGGAGCCACGGCAATTGGCGTGGCAGCCGCTTTCGGCGCGGCGCGCGTTGTCCCGGCCGCTTGCACCGTCCGCACCCGCCCCGGCATCGGCTGAAACGAGAAGCTGGGCCGGCTGCTCTGGCAGCCGCTGGCCAGGCCGCCGGCTACCACCAGCAACGCCAGCAAACGGGAGTGAAACAAGCGAGGGCGCGTAACAAAAAGCATAGAGGAAAGCCGGAAGTGAGGTCTGAGCAGGGCTGTACGAATATTGGCCGGTTTCCGCTACCCGGCGGCCAGCTTTTGCGCCGCCTCCCAGCCAATGCCCGCGCCCAGGGCCACGCCCATGCCGTTGCAGCGCACGGCGGCCAGCACGCCCGGCCGCACCCAGTCGATGATGGGCGCCAGCGCCGGCCCGAAACCCATCACCCCGCTCCAGCGGTAGTCGATGCGCGGCTGCCGGCCGGGCAAAATCACTGTCTGCAGCAGGTTTTCGAGGTACTGCTGCACCGGGCGCGTGAGGCCGGGCGCGGTGGTTGCTTCGGCCGCAAAATCTAGGTTACGGCCGCCGCCGAGCAATATCCGGTGGTCGGGCAGCTGGCGGAAATAGGCGTAGCCGTGGTCGTAATGGAAGGTGCCGGGCAATTTTACTTCCGGTAGCGGCTCCGTCACCAGCACCTGGCCGCGGCCGGGCGTCACGGCCATCTCCGGCAGCAGCTCGGTGGCGAAAGCGTTGGTGGCCAGCAGCACCTGGCCGGCTGCCACGGTCGCGCCGTTGGCCAGGTGCAGGCGGTGGCCGGTGGCGCTGCTGGCCACATCTTCCACGGCGCAGTTGGTGAGCACCGGCACATCGGCGGCCCAGGCGCGGGCCAGCAGGGCACGCACCATGCGGCCGGCATCAAGGCTACCCTCGTGCTCATTTTTGAGCAGCGTGCCCACACCCCCGAAACCGAATTGCCCCGCCTCCGCACTGGCATCGCGGAAAGTGCGGGCATGGCCAATTACCGGAGCCAGCAGCGCGTTGAAGTAGTCGATTTTATCCCGGCATTCGGCTGCCAGTACCGTTTCTTCGTGCCGGAAGAGCTCGTAGCCGCCTACCGGCTGGTAGTCCAAGGCGGCATCGCCCAGCAGTGCGCGCAGCCGCGCCAGTCCGGCCCAGCGGGCGGCCACCACGGCCTGCAGGTCGCCGCGCTTCTCCTGCTCCATCAACTCTGAAATCGACCCAAAACACGCAAACCCGGCATTTTTGGTTGAAGCCCCGCTGGGCAGTGCGCCGCGCTCCAGCACCACCACGCGCCAGTCGGGCCGCTGCTGTTTCAGGTAGACGGCCGCCGTGAGCCCCACCAGCCCTGCGCCGATGATGGCGACCTCAGCCGGGCCGAAGAAGGATTGGTATTCCCAGTAGGAGAGGTTGGCGTTGTGCATGAGGCAAGGGAAAAGCCTGTCATTCTGAGCGCAGCGAAGGACCTTCTAACGCCCGAACAAATTGCTCAAACGTGAGAAGGTCCTTCGTTGCGCTACAGAATGACAGATTGGGCTTAAAACGCCAGAATCACCTCCGCAATCACGTCGCAGGCCTCGTGCAACTGCGCCTCCGTAATCACCAGCGGCGGGGCGAAGCGGATGATGTCGCCGTGCGTGGGCTTGGCCAGCACGCCGCGCTCCATCAGCGTCACGCACACGTCCCAGGCGGTGCGGCCGTCCTCGGCGGGCACAATCACCACGGCGTTGAGCAGGCCTTTGCCGCGCACCAGGTCCACCACTTCGGGGCGCTGGGCCTGCACCTGGCGCATCCGCTCGCGGAAGATTTCACCCAGCCGGGCGGCGTTTTCGGCCAGCTTTTCATCGACGAGTACGTCCAGCGCAGCCCGCATCACGGCGCAGGCCAGCGGGTTGCCGCCAAACGTAGAGCCGTGCTGCCCCGGCTGAATCGTGAGCATGATAATATCATTGCACAGCACCGCCGACACTGGCAGCACGCCCCCGCTCAGGGCCTTGCCCAGGATGAGGATATCGGGGTCCACAGCCTCGTGGTCGCAGGCCAGCAGCTTGCCCGTGCGGCCCAGCCCAGTCTGGATTTCATCGACAATGAAGAGCACGTTGTGCGCCTGGCAGACTGCCTTTGCCTGGGCCAGGTAGCCCACGGCCGGCACCATCACGCCGGCCTCGCCCTGAATGGGTTCGACCATAAAGCCGCACACGTGCGGGTCTTTCAGGGCTTCCTCCAGCGCTTCGATGTCGTTGTAAGGCACTACCCGGTAGCCGGGCATAAAGGGCCCGAAGCCGCCCGTGCTGTCGCCATCGGTGCTGAAGGAGATGATGCCCGTGGTGCGCCCGTGGAAATTGTGCTCGGCCACCACAATCTGGGCCATGTTCGGCGCGATACCTTTTTCCTGGTAGCCCCATTTCCGGGCCAGCTTCAGCGCGGTTTCCACGGCCTCAGCCCCGGAGTTCATCATCAGGGCCTTATCATAGCCGAACAGCTCACAGAGCTGCTTTTCGGCCGCCCCCAGCTGGTCATTGAAAAACGCCCGCGACGTGAGCGTGAGCTGTTGCGCCTGTTTCGTAAGCGCCCCAATGATGCGCGGGTGGCAATGCCCCTGATTTACCGCCGAATAGGCCGAGAGAAAGTCGAAATACTGCTTGCCATCCACGTCCCACAGCAGTGGGCCTTCGCCCCGGTTCAGCACCACGGGCAGCGGGTGGTAGTTGTGGGCACCGTACTGGTCTTCAAGCCGCATGAGCTGCTCGGCGCGGCGGCTGGTGGCGGTGGGGGAGGCGGTGTCCATGGGCGGGTGGGATGAGTAGGTGAAGCGGTGGTAATGCTGAACCGCTCAAAATTACGAATAAAGCCGCTGCCGTTCTGATTGCCACTTTGTTCGTCTACTTTTACCCCCATGGAAACGCTACACCACCCCGATGCGCCCCAGGCCATCGGTCCTTACGCCCAAGCCATTGTGGCGGGCGGCTTCGTGTTCTGCTCTGGTCAGACGCCAATAGTGCTGGCTTCCATGACCATCGAGGCCGACACCATTGAGGAGCAAACCCGTCAAGTGCTGGCCAACCTCAGTATCGTGTTATCGAGTCGTAACCTCGGGCTGTCCGATGTGGTAAAAACCACCGTTTTCCTCAAAAACTTTGCTGATTTCACCCGCATGAACGCCGTGTACGGCAGCGTATTCGGCGCGCATCGGCCGGCCCGCACCACCGTCGAAGTATCGCGTTTGCCGCTCGATGCCCTGGTTGAGATTGAATGCATCGCGGTAATTCCTCCTGCTGCCGTTTCCCAGCCCCCGCCGGAGCTCTAGCGCAAGCGCATGCCTTCTACTTGGTGCGCCGTGTCGGCGTAGCGGCCCACGTAGTTGCCTTCTTCGCGGCCGCTGGCCCGCAGCAGGGTCCAGTCCACCACGGCGGTTTCGGGAAAAGTCACTGGGGTGGGCTCGGCCGCAGTAGGGGAATCGGTAGTCGTTTCGGGCAGCAGCAGGGCCTGTACCGTGTTGCCGTGCCAGCCCAGCACCCGCGCCGAAGCCTGCCGGAAGCTGGTATCCGTCGCAATCACCCGCACCGAAAGCAAAAACTGGTCGCCGATGGGCAGGCCGGCCAGGAATTTCTTCTTGGCCTGGGGCAACGTGCGCAAGGCCTCGCGCACCGGGTCGGCCAGGGCGGTTTGGTCGCGGGCCAGCGCCGGGCGTAACCCGGCCGGGGCCGTAGCCGCCGTCAGTACCACCGGCGTGGGTGCCTGAGCCACCGTAGGAAAAGTAAGCAATACGGCAGTCCCGGCCAGAAGCGACAATGCAAAAACAGTAGGCGTTTTCATAGAATGAATAGCAGATTTCAGTAGCACAAGGTACAACACCCAAGCCATAAAACGCCACCGGCCCTACCTTTGATTCCCAAATGCCTGCTCCCGTTCCCCAGCCGCTCCAGCCCGGCGATTTTTACTACACGCCCGAAGGCTACCTCGTCTTCACCGAGCAGTACCACCGCCGCCGGGGCAGTTGCTGCCAGAGCGGCTGCCGCCACTGTCCCTGGAAATTTCGGCCCAAACCAGGCGCTCAGGGCGCATCCGATGGGAAATAAGGGCCGGGTGTTTGGTGAATGCCAGACTTTTGCCGATATTTGCGGCCCGTTTCCCTGCTTTGTAATAAAATTTAACCCTCCGATATCATGGCCCGTGTTTGTGATTTGACCGGCAAGCGTACCCGCGTTGGTAACAACGTTTCGCACGCTAACAACAAGACTAAGCGCAAGTTCTATCCGAACCTGCAGAAAAAGCGCTTCTATATCCCCGAGCAGGATGCTTGGGTGACCCTGAAAGTAGCTACCTCCACCATCCGCACCATCAACAAGAATGGCATCATGGCCGTCCTCAAGAAGGCCAAGGAGCAGGGCTTCATCGTTTACTAGATTTCGGTTCTGTTAGTAGTCGGTATTGGGTAGTGAGTAGTCAGAAATGACCACGACGCTTACCCCTAAATCAGACTACTGACTACCCAATACCGACTACCAATAGTAAAAAGCCAGCGCCGATACGTTTGCCTCCCCAGGCAACTGTATCGGCGCTGGCTTTGTCTGTTGGCGGCTACCTTGGCTGGTATTCTGATTGTTCGCCCTAATCCTGATGCTTATGCTGTTCCGGTTCCCTTCCCGTTTCCTGTCGCCCCGGCCGTGGCCACAAGCTTCTTCGGTGGTTTTTGCCGGTTTGCTGGGGTTGCTAAGCTTCGCCGCCTCGGCCCAGGCCCCCACGTCCATCCCCGAGCCACTGACTAACAATCCGGCTCCCGCCCGGCCTACCGATTTCCTCTCGCCCGCCTTCCACAAGCAGCGGCGCGAACTGCTGCGGGCCCAAATGCCGCCCAATAGCGTGGCTGTGGTGTTCGCCGCGCCCGTCCGTAACCGGGCCAACGACGTGGACTACATCTACCACCAAAACCCCGATTTTCACTACCTTACCGGCTACGAGGAGCCCGATGCCGTGCTGCTCCTCTTCAAAGAGCCGCGCACCGTGGGTGGCCAGCCCGGCGTGACCGAAGCCCTCTTCACCCAGCCCCGCGACCCCGCCCGCGAGTCCTGGACTGGCCGCCGCCTGGGCGCGGCCGGAGCCAAAGGCCAGCTTCAACTCCAGTATGCGGCCGACAACAAAGACTTCGCCGCCGCCAGCATCAAGTGGGCTGATTTCGATAAAATCCTGGTCCCCGGCCTGCCCGCCGACACCCGCGACGACTTCGCCAACCCCGCCGATTTGCACAGCCTCGTGGCCACCTTTCGCCAGCAGGCCGCCGTGCCCACCGACTACAACCCGGCCATTACCGAATTCAATAGCATCATCCGCCGCACCGGCATCCGCAGCGCCAGGCGCGTCACTGAGTACCTGAATAGTCAGGTGAAAGAAACGCCGGCCCTCGGCACCACGCCGCTCATCCGCGCCTACCTGGCCGCCACCACCGATGCCGGCCGCCAGGCCGCCATCGACGCCAACCCACCCGGCCGCTTCGATGATGCCACGCTGGGCGAACAGCTCGGCGACCTGCGCGCTATTAAAACGCCCGAGGAGCTGGCCTTGCTGCGCCGCGCCATCCGCATCAGCGCCCAGGGGCAGCGCGAGGTGATGAAATTGCTGCGTCCCGACATGGGCGAAATGGAGGTGCAGGGCCTGCACGAATACGTGTATCGCCGCTACGGGGCCGAGTTCCAGGGCTACCCCAGCATCGTGGGCGGCGGGGCCAACGGCTGCATCCTGCACTACGAAACCAACGACCGCCAGCGCCTCGACAACGACCTCCTCCTCATGGACTGCGGAGCCGAATACCATGGCTACTCCGCCGACGTCACGCGCACCGCGCCGCCATCCGGCACCTTCAGCCCCGCCCAGCGCCAGATTTATGAGTTGGTACTGGCCGCCCAGGAGGCCGGTTTCGCTGCCTGCCGCCCCGGCGTGCCCTTCGACGCGCCCAACAAAGCCACCCAGGAAGTAGTAGCCGCCGGCCTGCAAAAGCTCGGCATCATCAAAAAGAAAGACGAGTTCCGCAAATACTATCCCCACGGGGCCAGCCACTACCTCGGCCTCGATGTGCATGACAGCGGCAGCTACGGCCCGTTGCTGCCCGGCAACGTTATCACCGTGGAGCCCGGCATCTACATCCCCGCCGGCTCGCCCTGCGACCCCAAGTGGTGGAACATAGGCGTCCGCATCGAAGATGATGCCCTCATTACCGCCACCGGCTACGAAAACCTCTCGGCCGACGCGCCGCGCACCGTGGCCGATATCGAGAAGCTAATGGCCGAACCCAGCGCGCTGGAAGGCTTTAAGCTGCCGGATTTGAAGTAGTAGCTACCGTAGTAGCTAAGCAAGGCCATCATGCCGAGCGCAGCCGAGGCATCTCGCCTACTGTGGTAATCAACACCATTGCAACGAAGCGAGCGAGATGCCTCGGCTGCGCTCGGCATGACGGCCTTTTTAATGGCGGTCTATCCTGACCGTTTCGACTGCCGTTCTGCTTCGCCAACTGAAAGTTGCGGGACACATCCTTGACTTTTCCGAAAATCCCCGTACCTTTGCAGTCCTAAATTTTAAAACACATACACCCCCGTCGAGATGGCCAAGAAAGGAAACCGGGTGCAGGTTATCATGGAATGCACCGAGCATAAAACCTCGGGCCTGCCGGGCACCTCGCGCTACATCACCACCAAGAACCGCAAGAATACCCCTGAGCGCATCGAGCTGAAGAAATTCAACCCGATTATGCGGAAAATGACTGTTCACAAGGAAATTAAATAACCTGAACAATGGCTAAGAAAGTAGTAGCAACGCTGAAAACCGTTGAGAACGCCAAGAACTGGGCGAAAGTAATTCGTGCCGTTAAATCGGAGAAAACCGGTGCTTACACCTTCCGCGAGGAAATGGTGCTGCTCGACAAAGTGCAGGACTACCTGGCTACCGGCAACAAATAGTTGCTGACCGGCTACGGTCTTGTAAAAGTTTAAAAAGTCCCACCTTCGTGGGACTTTTTGCGTGTAGGGATATTTCCCCGCCCCATTATCCTCCCTCCCCCATGGGCCTCTTCGATTTTTTTAAAAAGGACAAGGAAACTCCAGCCCAGCAAGCCTCGCTTGATGCCGGCCTGGAAAAGACCAAAACCAATTTTTTTGACCAGCTGAGTAAGGCCGTGGTGGGTAAAAGCACCGTGGACGAGTCGGTACTTGATGACCTGGAAACCCTGCTGGTGCATGCCGACGTGGGCATCGAAACCACGGTGAAGGTCATCGACCGCATCGAGGCCCGCGTGGCCCGCGACAAGTACGTAAGCACCGGCGAGCTTGACCGCATCCTGCGCGAGGAAATAGTGGCCCTGCTGGAGGATAATAAGTCCGGTTCTACGGCCGTGCTGGACAACGCGGGTAGCACCGGGCAGCCCTACGTCATCATGGTGGTGGGTGTGAATGGCGTGGGCAAGACCACGACCATCGGCAAGCTGGCCCACCGCTTCCACTCCGCCGGCAAAAAGGTGGTACTGGGCGCGGCCGATACCTTCCGCGCCGCCGCCGTGGACCAGCTCATCATCTGGGGCCAGCGCGTGGGTGTGCCCGTGGTGAGCCACGGCATGAACACCGACCCCGCTGCCGTAGCCTTCGATGCCGTGCAAAAAGGAGTGGAAATGGGCGCTGATGTCATCATCATCGACACTGCCGGCCGCCTGCACAACAAGGTGAACCTGATGAACGAGCTGAGCAAAATCAAGCGCGTGATGCAGAAAATGATTCCCGACGCGCCGCACGAAGTGCTGCTGGTGTTGGACGGTAGCACCGGCCAGAACGCCTTCCTGCAAGCCAAGGAGTTCACCAAAGCCACCGAAGTCACGGCCCTGGCCATCACCAAGCTCGACGGCACGGCCCGCGGCGGCGTGGTGATTGGTATTTCGGACCAGTTTAGCATTCCGGTGCGCTACATCGGGGTGGGGGAGAAGATGACGGACTTGCAGCTGTTCGACCGGCACACGTTCGTGAACTCGCTGTTTAAGAAATAATCGCGGCCAGTTTTCGTTGATGGTAACCGGGCTGGCTTTCTATCGGGAATTTTGGGCTCCCGACAAAAGATGAGCAAGTCACGCATTTATTCAAACCTGATTATGCAGCGTCTCCCGCTATTCATGACTCTTTGCTTGCTGCTGAGTGCTGCGGCCTGCGGCTCCAAAAACGACGACCAGCCGCTGATTCCCTACGCGCCGGTGAACCTGAGCCTGGTGCTCACGAACCAGGAGTACGTGAACCTGCGGGCCAACAACGGGGCCGTAATGCTGCCCGTGCAAGGCCCGGCCGGCACCGGCGGCGTGAAGGGCGTAATCGTGGTGCGCCAGAATGCGAACTCCTATTTAGCCTTCGAGCGCAATTGCCCTTACCGCCCGTACGACGCCTGTGCCACGGTCAGCCTGGACCGTTCGCGGCTGTTTATGCGTGACTCGTGCTGCAACTCACAATTTGATTTGCAAGGGCAGATAACCGGTGGGCCCACGCCCCGGCCGCTTAAACAGTACAGTACCAACCTACAAGGCAATATCCTCAATATTACAAACTGAGCCTGCGTAGATTTTTTTGAAAAAAAACAGATTAAGGCTTGCGTATCTTTGAGAGACCGTTGTAGATTTGCACTCCGAAACAACAACAACCGGGTTTCGGACTAGAAAAAAGCTTCCTTAGCTCAGCCGGTTAGAGCATCTGACTGTTAATCAGAGGGTCCCTGGTTCGAGCCCAGGAGGGAGCGCTACAACACAAGAAGCCCGCCGATAACCGGCGGGTTTCTTTGTTTTCAGGCCTTACGGGCACATTTGCTGTTTGGCACTTCGGGCATCTTCGGTTAATTTTGGATTGGACCGGGACACAAACCGGGACATGTACCGGGACAGAACCCGGGATAACGGCCAATCCAATGCTGAGCCCCACTTTCTACAAACGCACTATCAGCGTACAGTTTTACCTGCGGAAGGCCGCCCTGAACAGACGCGGACACTGTCCGATTCGGATGACCGTGCGCTGGCATGGGGAGGAATTGCAGTCGGATGCGGGGGTACTGGTGCTGCCGGAGCGGCCCGGACCGCATGGGCAGGGCATCGAGGTGCTATGGGACAGCAAGGCCCAGCGCGTGATGGAGGGGCGGAAACTGACGGTGAAAGAAATGGCTACGGTGCCTACTCATCCCGACACGGCCACCAATATCAATGCGCACTTGATGGGTCGCAAGAAGACTGTCGAGGACACGTTCTACCGGCTGTACGACAACAGAGGGCCCGGTAAAATACCCAAGGCCGTAATGGCGGCAGAGCTGGCACCTGAGAAAGCCGCGCTGGTACCGGTGGCCGCGCCGAAGGTTAGCCGCACCTTCCGGCAGGTGCTGGAAGAGTGGAAGGGGGAAAACCGCAACCTGGCCAAGGACTCGCTGCGCAAGTACGACCAACTGGCCACGATGATGGAAAGCTGGCAGCCTGACCTGCGGCCCGAGCAGGTGACGCAAAAGGTGGCAAAGGAGTACCAACAGCATCTACTGGACCTGCAGAAGTCGGACGCGACCATCAAAGTGCATTTTGGAGGTATCCGCAAGTGCCTTGAGCAGCTGGGGCTGCCGCATGACCTAGCGTGGCTGCAATACTCGGCGAAGAACGCACCGCAGCTGGATTTGGAGATTGAAGAGGTGCGCCGGCTCATTCAGTGGCGGCCGACGTCGGAGGGCTTAGCCGAGGAGCGGGACCGGTGGCTGTTTCAACTGTTCAGCGGGCGGCGGTACGAAGACCTCGAAAAATTCGACGTGCGCGAACGAATTACGCTGACCCTGCCCGATGGTGGCAAAGTGCCAGCGCTGCTCCACGCACAGGGAAAAACGGGCAATGACGCGGCCGTACCGCTGCCACCTATTGCTGTGAAGATTGGCGAGCGGTGGGGCTGGCAGTTTCCGGCGCGTACCTGGCAGCAGCGGTGCGACTGGATAAAAGATATTGCACAGGCCGCCGGTCTCACGCGGGAATGGGACGACCGGCTGATTACGGGCGGGAAAGTGGTGCATAACTGGCGGCCCATTCATCAGGTCATCAGCACCCACACGGCGCGGCATACCGCCGGCACGCTGCTAAAGCAGGTCAGCAACGGAAACAAGGCACTGGCCAAGCTCGTGCTCGGACATGCTGACGAGGACGTGACGGACCGTTACGCCAAAGACAAGGCCCGGCTGCTGGCCCCGGCCGTGCTCGATGCGTGGCGGGCGGTGCTGGGTGAGTGGTACGATGGGGAACCGGTTCGGTAGCCACACTAAGCTGACGCTGTACGTCTTTGTACCTTCAAATCACCTGTTCTCCAGTCTTTGCAATCCCACCACATAACGTCTTTCAACTCAGAAATATCGTCGGGTAAGCGTTTGTAAGCAGTGCCGTCCTGTTTGCACCACTTCACCACTAAGCAAATGGGTTTGCGGGGATAATAAGCTTTCTTCTTTTGGTTTAATTCAGGCTGCCAAAAGGAGACTAAGCAGGTTTCCAATAATTCCAAGTGCGAACGGTCATGGTTTACTGGAAAGATTGGGCACCCTATCCATATCCGTAAGTTAGTGGGCTTGATGTTGGGTACTTGGTGGTGTTTCTCATTAACTCGGACTGAGAACCGGCGTTCCGTAATTCCACAGTACAGCACCTTCGTGAAGTTGAGTAGCGAACGGCTGTATTTCTTGGTGCCGGTTAATAGATAAATACCGTTGCCATCCGGTATTTTTTCTAGCTCAGAAAGGGTGTAGGGCCCTTTCCAACTGAGAACAATGGTTTCTAAATCTGCTTCCTGAATGCCATTTTTCATAATGGCACAATGTACAAAGTAACCGGAGCGGTGAGCTTATCCCCGCTGCTGCGGAGTGCCTGCAGACTGCCTCCGTCCTGCCTTCAGCCCCGGTTCAGGGCGGCGGCTACTTCGGCCTCGGGGAGGCGGGTGTACTCGCAGAATTCAGCTACCGAAACGTAGGCGCGGGCGGGCTTGCGCAGTTGGGTACGGATGCGCTGTAACAGGCGCTTGCCGGCGTCGTAGCCGGTGCCGGTGAGCTGGGCAACGTCTTTGGGGTAAAGGCAAACCTGGGGCATGTGGGGGCGAATTGGGACTACTTGGACAGACGAATATACAACGGCTAAAAGCCGGCTGTAGGTTCGTGCCATGAAAGATAAAGCACTGTATTTCAGCGGGTGGTTACTCCTGGTTGCCACTGGTTTCGGATTGGGTGAGGGGGTAACTCTCGGCCTGACTGATACCCGGCCAAAGGTTGCTGCACCGACGCAGGAAGCCGGGCGCGTGGTGCGGGTCGTGGACGGCGATACCTACGACGTGCTGACCGGGGGCGTGGTGTACCGGGTGCGGCTGCTCGGCGTGGATGCGCCGGAGACGGACCAGCCATTCGGGCATCAGGCGGGCGACTCGGTAATGCGGCTCCTCCAGCCTGAGCGGACGGTACTGCTCGGGCGGCGCGGTGTGGACCTGTACGGGCGGACGCTGGCCACGGTGCGGCTGCCGGTAGCCGGCGGGCCGGCTCTGGCGCTGGACTCGCTGCTGGTGGCGCGCGGCTGGGCGTGGGCCTGGGACCCGAAGCACCGGGTAGCCGGCCGCGCCGCGCAGCAGGCCTCAGCCGTGGCCGCCCGGCGCGGGCTCTGGAAGTGCGGGGCGGTGAGCGTGCTCACGCCGCGGCAGTGGCGGCAATTCAACTACAAAAACAAGCGGCGTTACGGGGTGGGCTGCACCTGGTAGCAAAGTCGCATAAGCGCAAGCAGCCAAATCAACGACTTTTCAACTCTTAACAGCTTACCACTATGGCACGTCAAACGGGCATTATTGGCATCCAAGGCACCGTAGGGGGCCTGGTGTTCAGCAAAAACGGGAACATCTCCCAAAAGCCGCAAGGCGACAAGGCCGCTTTCGCCAACGCCCCTAGCCGGGCGCGTACCCGCGAAAACGCGGCCGAATTTGGCTTGGCCGCTAAATACAGCAAGCTGCTCCGCGACTCGCTGCGCGTGGCCATTGCTTCGGCCAGCGACAGTCTCCTGGCCTCGCGCCTCACGAAGGTGATGCGCGAAGTCATCGGACTCGACGACACGAATGACCGCGGCCTGCGGGTATTCGACGCGGGCAACTCGGCGCCGCTGCTGGGCTTCAACTTCAACGCCGGGGCCGGCATCGGCCAAACCATGTACTTCCCTTATGAAGTAACGGGCGCGGGTGCTGATGTAACCATGACCATTCCGTCGCTGAATCCGGCCTCGGACATTGCAGCCCCGCAGGGCGCTACCCACTTCGAGGTGGTGTTTGCCGCTTCGGACCTGGACATGGAGATGCTGACTTACACCAACGGCGTGGTGGCTGCTCCGCTGGGTATTCTGCCCATCAACAGCGCGGCCTTGGCCAACCAGTCGGTGGTGGCCAGCTTCCCGGCGGCTCCGGCGGCGGCCAATCTGGTGGTGGGCGTGGTTGGCATCAACTTCTACCAGCAGATTAACGGCAAGTTCTACGCCCTCAATAACAACAGCACTAACCCGCTGGCTATTGAGTACGTGGCCTAAGCCGACGAGCCTTCGGCACCAAGCGGCCGGCCGAATGTGGCCGGCCGTTTTTCTTTCACCTTCTCAGTCTTATAGCAATGGCACTCTCAGCCTATCAAACTCAATTCAAGCGGCGCATGAAGCGCGCTATTAGCCTACGGGCTAAAGCTGACCGTAAGGCTCGGCGCTACACCCAACTGCTCGCGGATGCCATCGGTGCGGCCGAGGACGCAGCTATGCAGATGAACGCGCTGAACCAGCTCTACAACGTGGACGTGAGCACCTATACGCTACTCACGCAGGCGCTGCACGCCAACAGCGGGCAGGAGGTGCTGATAGACCACTTGGCGCAAAGCACGCCGGGCGAGGAGTTGATTATCTTCAATCAGGTGCCGGACGGCAATGGCGGGCAGGAATTGCCTGCTAACCCACTGTTTGGGGAAATTGTGGCGGGCACGCCGATTATCCCACCGGCGCAGGCTGCGAAGGGTGCGGCTACAGAGAAAGGTGCTGAGGCACTCAATACGCAGGCATCGGAAATAATGGGTTAGCACCTGCTTATCCATAAACGGCAAGGCCGGCTCCTCTTTGTGAGGGGCCGGCCTTTTTCGAGTCCAACTGTAGAGTCGGGGCTTTTAATCACTGCCTTCGTTCTTCTAATACCTATTGTCCTTCCGGTACTGGGCCTGATGCTTTGATGGTTGCAGGTAGACATTCTGTGGTCTACTCAAAATCACAAATGGCTTTTATCAGTAGTCCAGCCTTGATACTATTAGCTTCGCAAAAGTTTCAACTTATTAAGCCGTAAAATCTGCCCAATGGCGAAGCACTCGAAGCAGCAGCTAGTAGAAATCTTTGTGCAAACCATCGAGGGAGAAGGAGCTCATGTTGACTACATCAACACTCGCGATGCGCACCCTGCAGTTTTAGATGTTAGAACGAGCGAATTCTCAGGCCGCTTTCGTATCTATATCTGGAACCTGTCTCGCGGTGGTAATAATCGGCCAAATGGGGAGTACAGAATCCAAGTAACTGGTGTGGATTCGTTCAAGCAAGAGGAGGGCGAAACGACTTTGATACTAGGCTATTGGGCCTCGCTGGAGCTATTTGTGGCTTACGACTACAAAAAGCATGACACCCCACTCGGAACGTCCGTCTCGCTGCAGGTTCGTGAGGAGGCACTTCATGAAGCCGTGATAGAGGGCATTACAGTTCGAGGGAAAGAAAATGCTGAGCAGGTAGTAGTGTTTAGCAAGGAAAGCGCTTTGACGTACCTCAAAAATCACGACGCCATACATGCCGGCTACTTTAATAGCGAGGTTGAGCAGGGTACTTACGTCGACTTGGGCGAAGACGAACCTAGCTCTCGCCGGTTTTCCCTCACAAGCTACGGCGTGGACTATCCCATCGAATCGCTGGTTAACAAGCTCGACCCTGACTTGGGAAATATTTATGTGCCCGGCTTCCAGCGTCAATTCATCTGGAACCGAGAAACAGCCTCCCGATTTATTGAGTCCTTGATTTTGGGCTTACCAGTGCCTAGTGTTGTCTTGGCGCACGATGGCAGTAATAAGCTGATAATTGTTGATGGTCAACAGCGGCTCCTAAGCCTACGAGCCTTTTACTCAGGACTGCTGCGCGGCGACAAGTTCACGCTCAAAGGGGTAGCACCTGACTTGGAAGGCAAGGGTTATAATAACCTTTCCGCGGACGACAGAAGCCGGCTTGATAACCAAACCATCCACGCAATCATCATCAAGCCCAACGACCCGGTTGAAGACAGTGCTGGAATATATACCCTTTTCGAGCGCCTTAACACAGGCGGTCAGAAGCTAACAGCGCAAGAGATTAGGGCAAGTATGTACTACGGCTCATTTAATGAGTACCTGAATGAGCTAACTAACGCTCCAGCATGGGTTGAAATTTTCGGCTACTCAAACCGATTTCGCAACCAGGAGCTTATACTTCGGTTTTTCGCGCTCTACTATAATCGTGCTGTCTATGAAAAGCCGATGTCCTTGTTCCTCAACAAGTTCATGTCGGAAAACAGGGACTTTAAGCGCTACTCGCGCGGCGAGCTTGACGCCTTGCTAATGCCCGCGCTAGTCCGGGTGGCAGGCGTGCTGGGTAAAAGAGCGTTCAGGCTGGGAGGCGGAATAAATGCAGCAGTCTTTGACTCAGTTTTAGTCGCACTGGCTACGCGCCTATTGCGTGACCCTGACATGCCACCGGGGCAGATAATCGAGGCGTATAGCCAACTGCTACGTGATGACAGGTATGTTGGCGCAGTGCGGGCAGGTACATCAGACAAAGCCTCTATCGAAACGAGGATGGAGGTAGCGCACGAGTATTTTGAAAAGGAGTACCACGGTGTACCATTGCTATGAGGATTGAAGCAATGGAGCGACAGTTGGACAATATGTTCCAGCTAGCGGCAAGCATGCCCCCTGATGAGCCACAGGCCAGGCTGGCGGAGTACCTATGCATTCGAACGTCGGGGCTAATGGAGCAGGTGGTTAAGCATCTGCTGAAAGAGTATGCTAAAAGCACCTCAGCCACTGAGGTAGCTAAATACGTTGAGGGCAAGACCGAAAGAATAGCAAACTTGCCCAACGACAAGCTGGTCGAACTGCTGCTCTCGTTTAGTGATATTTGGCGGGATGAGTATGTTACCAACGTCACGGAGGAAGCAGCAGGCGCGTTAAGCTCTATTGTGGGCCTGCGCAATAAGCTAGCGCACGGTATTGACCCTGGCGGTATAAGCTATGGAAGGATACAAGGCTACTACACCAACGTGCGGACCATCTTTCCGCTATTGAAGCGGATAATATCAAAGGACAGGCCGCGGTTAAGGCGCACACGCTAGAACGCGCAACGGATTCGATGGGCGCGTAACGCGTCGCGGCTGGGGTGGTTTGCTACCAATGCTGGCAGCTGTAGCTGCTGTCCTGCCAGTGATGAGTATTCAGAGCCGGCCAGTTGGGGCGAAAGCTCTACGGTCAAAGTAACGGGGTCAATAGCCAGAAGCTGCAAGTCAAAAAGAGTATGAATATCCGCTCGTAACGGCATGCCGTTCTGGACGTGATTGGTCGACGGGCCTTGGTAGGGTATTATGTGGGCGGCTTCAAGCAGCGGCTCAACCTGGCAGCCAGTAACGGGGCAGGTGCTGGCATAGGCAGTGAGCAGGCTGTTGCGAAAAGCCGCTTGGCCGCGACGACGGACAATGCTTGCTAGCACCCACTCGCGGCCGTCGCGGATAGTGGCAGGATTGAACCCTGCTTCCTTGTCCTGTTTGGCCTGCACTTCCGCCAGGCTGGGAATGCTCCCGCTGCGCGCCAGAGTGAAAATGGCTGGCCGGGCGACGCTGTGGCTCTGGTACTCAAAACGGCCCAGGTAGCAAAAGCCGCCCCCAATGTATTGGCCTGGCACTTCGCGGTAGAATACCAGCAACTCCAAGCCGCGCAACTCGTGGGTGATAACAAGGTGGTCGTTGCGTCCTGTAGGCTGCCCTACCCATACCAAAGTGTTTCTATCGATAGGATGGCTATGAGATGCCTGGCCTGGTTGTTGTCCCGTAATGGAGAGCCAAACGGAGTTATAGCCACTAGGCCTGAACACCTCCCGGCCGGCTGTGGCATCCGAGATGTGAAGTAGCCGCTGCAACTCGTCTATGGTATAGACTTGGCCCTCGATAAGCTGCTCGGAGGCCAAGCGGGAACTGTAGGCTTGAGGCATTAACCTAGTCGTTAGCGAGCTTCACCATATCCATGGGCTCGGTGGAAGGCACCCATACAGCAAGCGCAAACGTGTCAAACTCATTCCCTTCAGTGTCGACTTCAAGGCGGTGAATCTGTATTGAGATACGCTGCTCATCACAGATGAAATAGTCACCAGGGTAAATATCACTGCCGCCATCCTTGGCAGGGTTAGCACCTTGAAACAATGCGAGTCGACTCAGCTTGCCATTGGGAGCGGTACGAGTTCTTTGTTTCAGTGGTGACATCTGAAAGGCTGCACCTTGTGCATCAGGATGTAAAGAAATGTACTGCTTCAAGCCATTGGCCATCATGCTAAACCTATCAGCGTCGTCAGTTGACAGGTAGACGTATGCTCGCAACAAGTCTAAAATTTCCGTTAAAGGAACCTGAGCCGTTAGGTGTTTTTGAAAATCAGTACGCTGGTCGTTACCCTTGTCTAATTTCCAAGACTTCTTCAGCTTATCAACGAAGCTTTTTATGGTCGAAGAGTTGTCCTGAATCTCAGAGGGGCTTCCTTGGACTGTGGTGGTGGTGGTCCAATTACCCATAATGCCCCTAACACTCTTGCTTCCTTTCGCACTACTACCGAAGCGAACCCGCTCAAGGTCTTCACTGAGAACTGATTTGCGAGTCAGCTGCTTGATGGTAAAAGGAAGCTTAACTATCCGGGCAAATTCTTTGAGCGTCCGGCTCGCGTCATGCTCTTGCAAGCGTATGCGAAGGTCTTCTTCGTGGATGACGTAGCCCGAGAATGCATTCCTTACTTTATCGAGCAGGTAGATGCGGCAGAGGTGCAGGTAGCTTTTCTTGTAGCCAAAAAAGCGTGCCCACTGCTGCATTGAGTCAGCAGCACCTGTTCCAACACTACGAGGCATGTATGTAAC
This sequence comes from Hymenobacter sp. UYAg731, assembly GCF_054061335.1. Classification (NCBI taxonomy): domain Bacteria; kingdom Pseudomonadati; phylum Bacteroidota; class Cytophagia; order Cytophagales; family Hymenobacteraceae; genus Hymenobacter; species Hymenobacter sp. UYAg731. The sequence continues at coordinate 297,035 of NZ_JBSSEC010000006.1, forward strand.
AGTTAATCCCTCAACGGTATAGCCACGCGACATAGCTTGTCCCCCTACGAGGATAAAGAAGTCATTGCTGTTCCATTTGATTTTGGGGGTTGCCCCTGCTGCGGCATTAATCTTTCTGACCTTCGTTGATGCAATAGCCTCAGGCAAATAAGCAAGCAAATCATGGAATGAGGCCAATCCCGAACTACCGTCGCTAAGCTCGTTGTATGAGACCTCGAAATCTGCTACTACCTTCTGGCGGTGCGGGTCATCCTCTGGCTTTTCGAGCAACCGCTCCCATGTCGATTTTAACGTATTAACCCAGTCGAAATACGTTTTATGAATGTCACGGCGCTGCGACGGATGGACTATCATTGAGCGGTTTCCACTCTCGTCCTTCATTAGAAAATCGGCCGCGCCAATGAAGAATATGCGTAGAGCCTCTTTTAGTGTATCAGGAGTATCAGTTATGGGATGCTTTGTGGTATAAGCCTCCTCCTCAGGCACCACCTTAACCAACTTATAAAATTGTGGCGGAGTAAAAAACGTTTCCCCACCAGTATAGTCAGAGCCTGGGGTGAGCAGCTTAATAAAATTGGGGGAGAACTTATCGTTTCTACTGATAAAAAGCAGTGCTTGAGGTGTAGCAGTGTACTGTACATAGCTGTGGTGCGGCAAGGCCTTTTTTAGCCGCATCAACTGCGAATACACAGCAGTCTCTTCCTCCGGCTCTCCGTTTAGCTTTCGCTGGCGGTTTTTTTGAGCTTGGTTGTTCAAACCAGCCTGGTCAGCCTCATCATCAACAATAAGAGTTGGTACCCCAGTAAAGCCTTCGCTTAGCCGCTCTATCACATCGCAGAGCTGGCTGATTCGCGTTGTATTCTTGGTAACAACTACAATGGTGGCTCGTCGGCGCTGCCCCAACGTGCCGCTCCTTTTGTACTCACGAAGCGTCGTTTCGATGTCATCTAAGTTGTTGTCGTCGTCTGTACTAGATACAATACGCCAATCACGCGTGCCCTCAATTTGAAGGTCTTTCGTCAAGCGTTTCACTGACTGGTCGACCAACACCGTTTGGGTGCCTGCCAATACGATAATAATCTGGTAGCCATTATCACGGGCCATTGCAATTAGCGTAGTGAAAGACATTGTCTTACCACTTTGCACATAGCCAAGCACCAAACCGGTTTCTGCACACTCCGGGAGTTCAGGTGAGCCACACAAGCCGAGAATCTTGGATGTCTCAATAATCAGCTGATTAAAAGCGGATTCGGATAGCGGCAGTTGCTTTTTTAATTGCTTAATCTGCTTGCCATCTTCTATAACTTTCCAGCTTGGAGTAGTATTTGCGGTCATAAGTTGGTGTTGAAGCTGCGCTAGAACTTTAGCAGCAATTCGTTTACATAGTCCATGAATAAGCTGGAGTTGTGGACACTGCCTTCAGCTGCAACTGTTTTTCCTAGTGACAAGGCCGCTGCGAGTCTGAGCAGTGGCTCTAGCTTATCCGTATTGGATACCTCATATTTTTGGGTGAAGGGATGGGCCATTGAGACCCTAACTCCAAGCTGCCGCTCATTGGAGACTGGCTGGGGGGCATCAGGCGGGATACACAGCTTGCTGATGCAGAGCCACTCGGTATGGGCAGCGTTGTTGCTCAACTCAACGTAGACACGCCAGGTCACTCCATTAAGCTGTGCAGAAAGCACGCGCACAGCCGGCTTTCCTGCTTCATTAGTCTTAGGCTTGCCCCCCAACAGCCCACCGAAGAGGTCGTTGCCGCCGGGGTTGGGTGGCGTGCCGCCAGGAGGCGTGGGCCCCTTGCCTGGCTGACCATTCCCACTTCCGCCAACTCCGGGTCCGGTGCTGCCCCCACCTTGCTCCCCTCCGCCTCCGGGGGTACCGCCTGAGGGTGGCGTTCCACCCGGCGGCTCGTTGCCCTTGCCGCTACCTGGGCCGCCCTCTCCACCTGGTGACTCCTTCACCCGCATCCCATTTGCTTGCTTCAGCAAATCAATGCCTGGTGCCTTCATTGCGGCTTTCAGGCAGTTCAAGAAGTCCTCTTCGCTATGATTCCATTGAACGCCGTCTTTTGTGAAGCTGGCGGTGAAACCGTCAAGGTGAAGCTCACCATAGATGCGTTGACTGTAGAAACTGCCAGGCGCGCCAAATATTTTAGCTGGGCGGTAAGGCTCATCAAAGCTGCCTTCCACCACACGGCCGCGACGAAGCAAAGCAAAGCCTGCCTCTTTTGTTCTAGCAGTGGGATATATGGCTGCAAAGCCGGTGACACGCTGCCCTCCAACACAAGTGAAATCCAACTCTTTGCGCCATTTGACGGGCTCGGCAGTCTTATCCTCGAAGGGTGGGGCCGTCAATGCCAAGGGCGCTTTATACTTAAGCTCCTTTCCATTTACAGTTATGATGACTCTATCAAAAACCTTATCCTCGCGAATGAAGTCGCGGTAGATGCTCGTCAGGTGGTCCTTAATCTTGGTAATGCCATGTTGTGTAGGCATGCTGTAAACATCACCAAGGTGAATGTTTGTGAAATGCGCACCTTGTATGGATGGTGATGGATTAGTGCTCAACTCGCTGGTCTCATTCTCGACGATGCGCTGTACATCGAAGAGGACCTTTCGCTTCACCTGTTCGCCTAGCGCCTGCGTTTCTACCGACCACATCGGGGAGAACCAACAACTGGCTGCCTTCATGCCCATCCCAAACTCCGAAAGGCCGGTGCGGTCAGGGGGTCGAACGGCCATTCGAAGCGCACGCTCCAAATCGTTTCCCCCAATACCGGCGGCATTATCGGTAATCTTTATGAAGTTATCCTCTAGATTAAACTCAATGTCAATCTTCAACTGATAAAACCAGTCCACCTCAGTTGCCTCCAGCGCTTGGCGGTTCTTCAGATAGCTGTCAATTGCATTGTCAACATACTCAGCAATGGCGTACCAGGGCTTGTATTTGATGTAGCGAAAAATGGCTAGTATTCCTACACCGGGGCTAATACCAATGGTCTCGCTCATACTGCGACTAGGTTATTAGGTACGGACGTAAGAGCCAAGCGCTGCTGAGCTGGCTGATACTTTGGAATTGGCTGGGGGAAATGAACGAGGCGAGCAGCAATCCGCTTAACTACTTCGGCATTGACAGCATTGCCGAGGGCGCGGAAGGCTGCAGTATTATTAGTAGGGAGCTTGATGGTGCCGAGCGACTGCAGGCGAGCTCCTTCGACTGGGGTGATATAGCGACCAAGCCAACCGATGGCCGGAACCTGGGTGCGGGTCGAAGACACTATCGCCGGAAAGAAATTAGCCCGCTTAACCCGAATGCCTGAAGGGCGGAACTGTAGTATCAGTTGGTCCAGCTTACGTTCTTCGCCCTTGCAGTTCCACTCAAACTTTTGCCAGCTAAAGGGGAGCTTGCGAATCTTTTTCATGACCTTTTTCAACGCTTTCTCATGAGTCTCGAAGAAGGTCCGGTTGTTACGAATGAACTGCTGCTTCCACACGGGGAACAGCGCCTCTCCGCGTGCATAGGTTGGAATGTGCTCAAGCTGCTCTGCGCCGCTCAAGTCGGCTAGCTTGACACCGAATGCTCCCCTATGTTTCTCTAGCTGCTTCTTCTTTAGTTGGCCTGGCACCTGTGTTTCATACGGGTAAGTGGCCCTGTATTCGGTGGCCCAAATTGGGAAAGAAGGTAGCGGAGTGTGCTCGGGTATACAATCAAGGAACTTCTGCCACACCGCCACTGCTTTGCGCTCGCGCTTGGTGAACTTCCGAACCTCAGTTGGCTCCTCTTCCAAGATGCTGCGCACCGTCATGTTTGCTTGGCTCTCGGGCTCGGGCCATTGAAAATGACTGAGGCCCCCCTTCTCTTTGCTTGCTGCTACAATGAACATCCGCTGCCGGAGCTGCGGAACACCAAACTGATTTGGAGAAAGAATCTTATGGTCTACCTGATACCCTTCATCCTCCAGAGCAGACTTGATGACCTTCCAGGTGTTGTGATTGTCATGCTTTAGCAGGTTGGCTACGTTCTCCAGCAGCACGTAGGGAGGCTTGTGGTGCTTAATAATGCGCATTATCTCATCAAATAGATTGCCGCGCACCATATCCCGCATACCCTCTTGCGAGCCTGCTTTGGAGAATGGCTGGCATGGGAAGCCAGCACAGAGTAAGCTATGGGCCGGTATGTCATCCAAGCTGACATTTCGGATGTCTCCGTGGATTTGGCTTTTGTCGAGGCCGTAATTGCTATGGTAAAGCTCTTGCAAGTCTTTGCTTAGCTCGGAGGCAAATACGCACTCCATGCCAAGCTGCTCTAGCCCAACATGGAAGCCGCCGATGCCAGCAAATAAGTCTATGAATTTCAGCATTATATGTTCTAGCTATGTACAGCCAGCAAGTCTTTTATTTGTTGAATAGCCTCGCCAGGCGAGGATTTTACTTGGCATTCCCAAACGGTATGCACGCGCCAGCCTAGCTCAGCCAGCCGCTGAGCGTTTCGAGCGTCACGGCTGCTATTGCCAGCCAGCTTCTCATTCCAGTAGGTTTCGTTGTGCTTGGGACGCGCAATGGCGCAGATTGGGCAACTGTGCCAGTAGCAGCCGTGAACGAATACGACTAGCTTCTTGGCTGTAAAAATCAAGTCAGGTTTGCCTGGCAAGTCCTTTCGGTGTAGGCGGTACCCTCTCACGCCGGCGCTCCAAAGTGATTTACGCAGTAGTAGCTCGGGCTTAGAGTCCTTGGATTTATTCCCCTGCATCGTCTTGGTGACGGCAGAGGACTTTGGCATGGGGTAGCCGCTTTCTGGAACTCGGTACTTTATTGCCACTACTCTAAGGGTTTATACCTTTAAGCTTCCACGTATAGATAGTTGCTATTCATTTTAGCATAGCTGCCCTTCTTACAAAGCTAATAGAGCTGAGGCTAGGGAGCAATACCAATGGTAACCTTTCGCACCTATAATGCCCCTACTGCTGTTGTGGCGGCAACAGATTGATGCTTGCGCAGCAACGCCGTGTACTTTTTGCGGCCCTGCGCGATGAAGCCGGGCGCTGTGGTGGCGTCGAATACCCAAACTTCGTGTGGGGCCTTTTTCTGCACACCAATAATCAGGAAGCGGTCTGCTGCAAGCGCATCAAGGTATAAGGCTGCTTGGCGGTCATAGTCGTACTGCTCGGCACTGGCCAGGAAGTGCGGCAGGTCCTGGCAGCTGGTGGTTTTGAAGTCGATGAGCGTGGTGCGCCGGCCGGCGCGGCTGGTTACGAGTAAGTCGGGGCGGATTTTAACCTGAACGCCGGTGGCGGTGTGAGTGGCCGTGTGCGTCAACTCGGGGGTGCCCCGGTATAGCAGGTCGCGGCAGTAGCGGTGGCGGCGTACCTGGCGGGCCAGCTGCTCCAACTGCTCCCATGGGCATCTCTCGGCGGTACGGGCATAGGTGGTCGGCTCCAGGGTGGCGCTGTGGAAGTGAGAGCCGAAGGCCAGGGCCTGCGGGTTGGGCTTGCGCAGCTGGCCGAGTATCTGGGCCTTCAACTCGGAGAGGTTGGTATTGGAAACCTGGGGCAGGGCGCGGTGCTGCTCCTGGGTGAGGCCGGGGTATGAGGTGAGCGAGTGAAACATGATGGTGCTGGAATGAAGGTTAGCGGATAATGGCCAAGCGGTTCGGGTCGCTGGTGCGATGCAGCCAGATGTGGGAGCTGCCGCAGCCCACCAGATATGCGGGCTCGGGAAAGAACTGGCGCACCTTGGGGGCCAGGTCGCGCAGGTCGTCCTGTGGGGCGGCGTTGGTCAATAATTCAGTGAGTTGGGCCAGTAAGCAGGCTTCGGTCTCATCGTGAGGCTGCTGCTCGATGAAAAGCTGGGGTAGCTCGGTTATAGTATCCATACAGTGAGGGGTTATGCAGTAGTGAGGTAGCTAGGGGCCCCCACGGCGGGCACCGTGGGGGCCGGGTACTAGATGGCCTGGGGCAATGCGGCGGGCTCTGCAGCAGCTGGCTCCGTTTCGATGCCGTGCGGGTCGTCGCCTTCGGCAGGCACGGTGTAGCCGTGCTGGATGCGCATATCGGCTGCGCCGGTGTAGGTTTCGGCCCGCCAGATAGGCAGGTCGCGGGCGTAGTCTCGGCGGGCAGCTACCTCGGCCGGGTCGGCGGCTTCGTAGCTGAACTGGGCAATGTAGTAGGTGGCCGTCTTGCCTTCTTTAGTGGTCTGCTTCTTTTCAGCGGTGACTTTTACTGTCACGTCGGCCAGGGTCAGGTCGTCGTAGAAAAGCGGCTCGATGAGGCGGTACAGGTTTTCGACACTGTAGCCGTGGAAGAGCACGGCGCAGATGGCACCCTTCTCGTCGGCGTAGAACAGCTCGGCCCACAGCTTGCGGCCCATGTTCAGAATGTCATCCTGAAAAATGCGCCAAGCCAGCGGAATGAAGGAAAGTGAGTTACCAAGGGGCACGGTGCCGCCGATGTTGAACTGGCCAGCTTTGGCGTCGAAACGCACCTGGCGCGGGTGGCCGGGCAGGTAGCGGAAGCGGGATACTTTGGCAACCTCGCCGGTGGCCTCGTCCAGCTTCTCGATGAGATAGGCGCGGACGGGCTTTTCGGCAACGGCTGTGGTTATGGGGGCGGCCGGGGCTTCGGTGTCGGCGCTACGCTGGGCTTTTACTTTGGTGGACATAACGGGAAATGGTTGGGGATTGGGAGTGAAAAAGGTGGGACCTGTTGCGGCCGGCCCCGATGCCGTTGGGAGTTAATCGGCGGCCGTGACGGGCGAGGTCAGCACGTAGTATTTGCGAAATAATGCCTTCGCTTTGGTGAGGTTGGTGGCCCGCTCGGTGAGGAGCACGGCGATTTTGGAGCGGCTTTCCTTTTCGTAGCCGTAGGCCTGGAATAGCTTGGATTTCATGGGAAATGGAGGGAAAAGCGGGGCCAGCCGTGCCGGCCCCTGATTGACTATTTAAATTGCTTGTCGTGGCAGAGGATGGCGCGGCCCACGATGGAATCCTGGCCCCGCGCTTCGGGCTGGTGATGGTACCAGAGGTAGGTAGCCAGCAGGTTGAGGTAGGCCGGGTTGCGGAACTTGCCCTCGTCGTCGATTATCAAAATCAACTCGGGCGTGAGGCGCACCACGTCGACCAAGCGGCAGTCGAGCAGTTCGTAGAGCTCGGCCAGCTTGAAGCTGGTGCCGTTGCGGGGGCTGACGGGCTGCGGGCTGCCGCTGTGCGGGTCTAGTAGATGGGGCTGATAGGGGGTGGCGGTTTTGGCTGACATGGTGAGGCTGGTTAGGAGGGCCGCCCGTTGCGGGCGGCCCCCGGTGGGTTAATGAATGCTGGCGGCCTGCGTGGCCGGGTAGGCGTGGGCGCTGGCGTAGTACAGCTGCAGCGCATCGGCCAGCGCCTCGTAGCAGGTGGCCCCGGTGCCGTGGTAGTGGCCGGGGCAGGCTGCATCGGGTGGGGTGCCGATAGTGATGTTGAAGCGCGTGCCTTTGGCAAAGGCATAGCCGCGCACCGTGCAGCCGGGCAGCGGAAAGCAGGCCGCGGCAACCTGGAAAAAACTGAGGGCAAGGCGAGCAATCATAAAAGCGGGGAGTAGTGGCCGCGCTGGGGCAGGCCGGGTGAAAAGGGTGACCGGCTAGTAGCCCTCGACCTCGAAAATCATCTGCTCGTATTCGCCATCTTCCCACCCTTGCTGCTCCTGCTCGTGGTGGTACCATGCCTGGCGCTCCCATTCCTCCTGCTGCTCGTAGGCGGCGGCCTGGGCTTCATCAGCAGCCATTTCGCTGCTGCGGAGTGCGCATAGCTCCGCCTCGGTGGGTTCGTGCTCCATGAAAAGGGGCTCTTAACGGCCCGCGCCGATGCCGACGCGGACCTAGTGGCTAGAAAAGGGGGTAGCGGGCGCGGGCGGCCTGCAAGGCTGCCCCGGCTGGGCTGGCGTGGAAAGCGGCGGCGGCAGCCTTGTAACTGGCTTGGGCCTCACGGCAGCGCAGGATGGCGGCGCGTAGCTGTGCGAAGCGGCCGGGGTGGGGGCGGTAATCATCGCGCAGCGCATACTTGGCGGCGCGGGCATCGAAGTAAGCAGAGTGGGCGCGGGCCAGCGCGTGGCGGGCGGCTGTGGTGGCCGGGTCGATGGGAGCCGGCGCGGGAACTGCCACGGAGCGGGGCGGCTGCTTGGCCGCCAGCCGGTCCAGCGTGGCCTGTAAGGCAGCCAGCTTGATAGCAACTTGGCCAGCAGCCGCGCCCACTGCGGGCGCGGCTGGGGCTAGAGCTATGCTAAGCATGAGCGGGGACGCCGGCAAACTCATCCTCGGCCTTGATAACCTCCCACACGGCCCCAAAGGCATAGCCGGGGTACATGGCGCGCATGGAGCGGAAGGCCTCGCGCAGCGCGTGAAACGGGCACTTGCCGGTGCCTTTGAAGTCTGGCCGGGGCTGCCCTTCGGCAGGGTGCTCGGCCAGCTTGATGCTGATGTACCAGGAGGTGCCGCCTTGGTCGTAGGTAGCGGCAGACTGGGATACCCAAATGCCGGCAAATGGGCAAAGGGCGGGGCCTTTCCAGGCGGCAGCAGCGAGCTGCAAAAGTTGGTTGGGTTGCATGGCTGTAAGTGTTAGCCGTGGGTGCCCCGCGCCGTAGGCCTCCGGGTAGGGCGGGCAGCCGGGTCTTTCCCGACTTGCTACCCAAAGATACAAACAAAATGTTTGTAAATCAAACAATATGCAACCAAAAGATAGAGAAAGTAGGGTGTTTTTTTCTGCCTGACAGATGCGGCAAAGTGCAATTTGCAGTGCCGGTGCTGCCAGACGCGGCCGACCACACAACACCTAGATGCCTTTTGGCTGGGGTTTGGGGGCGGCGAGCCCCCAATGGACCCTCGGCGGAGCCGGCCTTATGAGGGTGTAGCGGCCTTTTGGGGCAGCGGAACCCGAGGAAGATGACCGGGCTTTTCCAGCCTGGGCATGATGACGGGGGCTTGGGGCCCTCCCCAATGAAACCCTCCGCGAAGCGGGCCTTGCTTCTGCCTGCGTGGCCTGAACGCAAGCTTTGCCCGCGGGTGGCAGGCTTTTTTGGCCTGCGGCCTGCAACCGAATCAGGAGGTGCTGACGGGTGGCGTGAGGCCTTTGGGGGCCTTGCGCGGCCCGGCGGCGGTGCGGCTGGCTGGCGTTGGGATGCTTCCCTTGATTCTGTAGCGGCTATTGAATCGGTGCGGTGGGGAGAGGGGCGGGACGGCGCTGCAATGACCGAAGCGACCAGAGCGTAGCAAGCGTAGGGAATAAGGAGCGCAGGAACGAAGCGACGAATGGACGTAGCGCAGCGTCGCGGCGGGAGAGCAGGAAATGAAAGCGACGGCCGGCACCGGGGCGGTGGGTTTGGCGGGGCCGGACGGGCGGCGCGTCCCGAAGGGCGGGCGGCCCGGCTGGCGGTGGGCTGGCGGTGCGTCTGGGTAGTGCTGGGGTGGTTTTCAGCGTGATGAGGGCTGTATCGGCGTGCTGCTGCCCGCAACAGGGATAGTAGCCAAGCCGACCAACGGGAGGCTGCCCGCAGGGCCGAAGCGAAGCGGAGTGGCGGATAGCCCGGCCCGAAGGGGCTGCTCAAAATAATTCAATCGAGCGACTTGCTTTGGTGTTGCCAACTATGTTGCAAAATGTAACGTAAGTTTGTGTCGCATGCAATATTTGTAACAAACAAAACCCTAGCGCCATGTTATTCAGCAGCACGAAAACCGGGCACCTCGCCCACATCTTTGCAACGGCCCTTGTGGGTCAGGTGGCCAGCAACGAACTGACGCCGCCCGACCCTGGCAAGATTGAGAATTACGGGCACCTCATCATCCAGGCGCTGGTGGCCATCGTCACTATTTGGGCAACGGTAAGAAAGACCTTACAGAAGCCCGAGAATGTGGTTAAGTCCCCGGTGGTGGGCGTAGTGGCGGGCCCTGCCGTGCCCGCTGATACCACTGCCACTGCTGCTGCTGATGTCACCGAGTAAAGTAATAGCTGGCGCGGTGCGGGTGGTGCCCGCGTTGAGTGAGGCGCAGAAGCGCAGCCAGGCGGCCCGGCTGGCGCAGGCGGTGCCGAGCTTGGCCGCGGCCTATGCGCAGGCTCTGGCCCGGTGGATGGGCGACCCGGTGCTACGCCTGGCGGGGCTGCCCATCGTGACCGAGTCGTACCGGTCGCCGGAGCGTCAGGATGAGCTGTACCGGCAAGGGCGTAGCAAGCCCGGGCCGGTGGTGACGTACAAGCGGGGCGGGGAGTCGAAGCACAATGTTTTGCCGAGCCGGGCCTTGGACGTGGCGTTTCTGCTGGCGGATGGGTCGGTATCTTGGTCGGGACTGCTGTTGAGCAAGTTTGCGCGACTGGTAAAGGCGGCCGATGCGCGGGTGCGGTGGGGCGGGGACTTCCCGAGGGATTTTAAGGACCGGCCGCACTTCGAGGTGTAGGGTGGAAACGAAGCGAGCAGGCCAGATGGTCCGCTCTTTTTTGTTGCGGTAATTCATTCATCGCCGCGAAGATGCACTTTGATAGGACAGATAGACAGACAACAGGAAAAGCCGCTGTCTTTAAAGTAAGGAATCAAGATGTAAGGGTTTGCATTCGCTGCCGTTCTGTCACCGAAAGTCGTGTTGGCGGGATTATAGTTCGGCTTGAACATTCAAACCCAAACTTTCACTTTTCTCAGTTACACGATGAGCACTACCGAACTAGACAACTTTCTAAAACCCTACCATGACCTTTTCGAGTCGTCCTTGAACCCGAAAGCTCCGGGGAAAACGTACGGCCCGGAAGAGATGCAATACATGCAACTCGCTATTTCCGCTGCTATTCTACAGAAGCTGGAAGCTGCGGAGAAAAGAGTTGCTGCCCAAGAGCAAAATTTGCAAAAAACGGGCGCTCAGCATTTGCATGATGAGCTTACGCCCGCGCAAATCGAACAGATTGTAAATCGATTTAAGCAATTGTCCGGTCAATAAAATCTATTCCGGCATCACTGCACTGTAAGAAAGCGAGCGGGCCAAACGGTTCGCTCGCAATGTTTTTGGCTAAATGGTCCGGTCACATACCATGGATTAGGGTAAAGAGAATAGTGGAGCGGGTGACGCGAATGGCCTCTGCGGGCTGATGGGCCAAATAAGTATCGGCGACGTATTCTAGGAAGCGTTCAGCACCTAGCTCACGGAACTGCTTGCTGGGTAAGGTGATAGGGTAGAGGTCGCGGCCCTGGAAGTCACGTTGAAAAGTGAAGGTGAGAACCTCGGGAGTTGGCGTGGTTAGCTTAACAGCAATGAGGAAGCGGACGTTGGTTTCTGGCTGCATGATGTGGGCGCTTTGGCTAGATGACGAATTATTTCCCCGGTGAAGATGCCGGCTTCGCTCAGCATGTCGGTCTGAGTGATTAGCCCACTTCCCATAACTCGTCCCAAGAGGTAGTGCGGGCGGGGGTGCGGTGCTGAGCCTGGCCTTGCCAAGGGGCGCTGGGTTGGCCTTGCGGGGTGAGAGCAGCGGCGACTTGGACGGTGGCGCGGCCGTAGCGGGCATTGAGCTTGTCAAGCTGCTGCATTAAAGCCGCTGATTGGGGGCGGGTGATTTCGGGGACTTTCTCGAAGAGGCTCAGTTGGGGCTGGCCGGCCGCTTCAAAACCATCGAAGACGACGCCGGCCTTAACGTAGATGGTGCCGGGCTGCCAGATGCGCAGCAGAATGGCATGAGCGTAACTCACCAACTCGAGGGTGTTGCTGGTGGCGGCAGGCAAGGTGATTTGAGCGGAGCGGGTATGCGGGGGCGGGGTGTTGCCGAAGCGGTTTTGGCTGAGGAATACGGTGAGGACGTGGGCCACGGAACCTTGCTGGCGCAGCTTTTCAGCGGCGCGTGAGGTGAAGGCGGCAACTGCGGCCAACAAGTCATCAAACCGGTGCAGGGGGCGGCCGAAGGTGCGGGTACACGCGATGCTCTTGCGGGAAAGGCTACCGTCTTCACTGGGAGCCAACTGGTGGCATGGGAAGCCCTGCAACTCGCGCACTAGGCGGGCGCCCACGACGCCACCGAGATGCTTGCGGGCGTATAGCTCGGAACAGCGGGAAAGGTCAGCGGCAGTTGTTATGCCCTGGGCGTAGAGCTTGGCGGCGTACTGACGTCCGACGCCCCACACATCCTCTACGGGTACTTGGGTGAGGGCCCATTGGCGGCAATCGGGCTCTTCCAGGCTCAGCACACCGTCGAGAGAGGCATTTTTCTTGGCGACGCGGTTAGCAAGCTTGGCAAGGGTCTTGGTTGGGGCAATACCAACGCAGGTAGGAATGTGGGTGCGCTGCAGAACTTCGGCGCGAACATCGCGGGCATACTTCTCTAGAGAGCCAAAGTAGCGCTGCATGCCGTGGAGGCCGAGAAATGCTTCGTCAATGGAGTACACCTCAACTTCGGGTGCAACGTCGGTCAGGTAGCTCATTACCCGGCTGCTCATGTCACCGTAGAGGGCATAGTTGCTGCTGAAGACTTTGACCTGATGCTTCTCGATTAGAGGGCGCACCTGGAACAGGGGCTCACCCATTTTGAGGCCGAGGGTCTTGGCTTCGGCCGAGCGGGAAACGATGCAGCCGTCGTTGTTGCTCAGGACCACGACGGGCTGGCCGGCCAGCCTGGGCTGGAAGGCGCGCTCGCAGCTAACATAGAAATTATTGCAGTCGACAAGGGCGAACATGGGCGGGAGGCGGCTTATCGTGCTGGGAATAGCGGTTTAGATGCGGCGGGTGCGGGTATGCTCGTGGAGCTTGCCGTTTATCATCTCGGTGATGACGTGGGTGACGACGCCCCATACTTCGAAGCTCTGGCCGAGTCGGCTGGTGTCGACGGAATCGTGGTCAGGATTGTCAGGTACCAGCCAGTAGATACCGCCACGCTTTTCGAGGCGCTTGAGGGTGAACTCACCGTCGACGGCGGCCACCACGATGTTGCCGGGCTGGGGCTTCAGGGAGCAGTCGACGGCCATGAGTGACCCATCGGTGATGTGCGAGGGGGCACCGTCCATGCTGTTGCCGCGGACCCGGGCCAGGTAGGTGCAATCTGGGTGGGGCAGCAGAATCTTGTTGAGGTCGATTTTGGGCCCGATGTGGTCCTGGGCGGGGCTGGGAAAGCCGGCGGGAATGGGGGTTTCGCAGTGAAGCAGCCAGAGGGGCTCGCGGATGACTTGCAGGATTTCGACGGTATCCATATGGAGTTGAGGGTAGTGGACGAAGTATTACTTGGTTACAAATAACGACACGTCTACTAATAATGTTAGTAGACGTGTGACCAATATGGTTAGTAACTAATGTGGATAGTCGTGTGGATAACGTGATAGGAGTGAATGGCTCGAGTTTTTGTGGTGGAAAAAATGTGGATAAAAAAAGCGGGCCATGGGGCCCGCTCTTGGTGTAAATGGTTAATCTGCTGGGTTAGCTAGCTGGTGGGGCCGTTGTCGGTGCGCGCTTCAATGGTCTGCTGGATGGCCGTGGGCACTGCAGAAAGTAGGTCGAGGCCAGTAGCGGCTTCGATGGCATCAACGCTGGTGCGGTAGGTTCCCCATGTTGTGCTGATGGAATTGTCGTTAGGCGTGTCGATAGCAATCACGCGGGTGCCAGTGGTGACACGGGTGGCGTCGTTGGTGCCGGTGGGTAAGATGACAACGACTTTCCAGCAGCGCGCCGGCACGGTGACGCGGCCCTGGTCGAGGGTGGTCATGTAGCCGTTGGTGCCGGTGCCGCCGCGGCCGTAGCTGCCGCAGATGATGTAGACCTCGTTGCCGGTGTCGAGGAATGAGCGGGTATAGTCTTCCAGATTGGCCCACGTCTGCTGGTTGTTGCGCGGGGCCTGTGGCATCATGTTGGTCATGAGGAATGTAGCCGAGTTGTCGGCTACGGTGCTGGTGCGGTCAGCGCTGGGACAGTTGTGGCCACGGTCAAATCCCGAGCCGGTGTAGCTGTTGGACTGGACCTGGTACCAGCCGGCGGGTAGGGTAGCATCGGGGCGGAAGTCGTCCTGGCGGGCGGCGCTGCCGCGCCAATCGGTGCTCAGGTGCCAACTCACCCAATTGGGGATGCCGCGGTCGCGGTGGTAGCTCAGGGCGTACTGGGGCTTGCTGAGTAGGTAATTGGTTGGTTGGGCGGGGTCCGTGGTGGCACCGCTGGGGTTACCGAGGGTGAGGTGTTCGGGGAGCGGAGCGGCTTGGGTGACGGGTCCGCTTGGCGTTGGGGCTACAGCGTCCTTTTGGCAGGATGCCAGGAGGAGCGTGAAGGCCAGAATGGGGAGGTTGAAACGAAGCAATTGCTTAGGCATCATAGCTGAGAATAGTGGTGCTTAAAGCCAGTGGTGCTTGACGGACAGCGTGGCAAAGGTCCGTTAGGCATTCTGTTCAGTAGCTTGCCTGAGAAACTACTTACTCTGCCCGTGGACTACTTGCCGCAGTATCTATCCAAGCTTACCCGACTCAAAGTAGACGTTCGAAACAGCGGAGGGGTTCGTCTGGAGTCACCGTACAAGCCGGCGCTGCTGCTAGCGGTGCTGGAAGGGATTGAGGAAGGCGGTATTCAGGATAACCGCATTGAGATTACGCCAGAACTGATTGCGGCATTCAAGGCGTACTGCCAGCTACTGAGCCCTGGGCCGGAGTATGCCGCCTGTCCGTTTCATATGCCGTTTTTTCACCTGCAGAGTAGCGGATTCTGGCACCTGAACCCACGGTCTGGACGGGAGCTGGTGCTGACTTCGTCAAAGTCGGTGCGCAGCTTCGGCCACCTGCGCGACGTTATTGCCTATGCTTCGCTTGATGCGGCGCTGTGGGACCTATTGCTACAGCCGGTGGCTCGCGAGGAGGTGCGACAGGCGTTGCTGTCACGCTACTTCCCGCTGACGCGCCATTACTTTCGGCCTCATGCCGGGCAGGAAAAGCTGGATGAGTTGGGCCGGCAAATGCTCGAGGAGCCGGCGGCTGTATATAACCGGGTAGTCGACGTAGCCGACGAAACGGAAGTGCTGGTACGTAGTGCTGTGTTTGGGCGGGAGGTGCTGCGGGCGTATGAGTCTACTTGTGCGGTGTCGGGACTGCAGCTGCTGAGCACCACTGGAACTGCGCCGCTGCTGGATGCCTGCCACATCGTGCCTTGGTCGGTGAGCCACGACGACACTATTGGCAATGGGTTGTCGCTGTGCCCGAATCTGCACCGGGCTTTTGACCGGCACCTGTTCTGGATTGATGAAGACTACCGGGTGCGTGTCGCCGAGGGCTTTGGTGAACTGGGCGGGCACGACTATGGGGTGCAGCGCTTCAATGGGCGGCAACTGCGGCTGCCGAAGGTGCGGGCGTGGTGGCCGCTGGTAGAAAACCTAGCTGCGCAGCGTAGCCGAAGGGATGGGTTTTGAATACAGGGGGATTTGCAGCATGCTCCTAGCGGTGAGGCAATAATAGCGCTATCAACTCCAGTGCTCCTTTCAGGGTGGGGTATGCAGTACATTGGATTCTAAGCTGAGACAAATTCATGTACGCCGCTTCTTGCCAGCCTCCCGTTCCATCTGGCTCGAGAAGCCAATAGCGCAATCCGTCAGAAACGACCAAATGCCGGAGCGGGTCCGTTTGCTGTTCAGCCGCGTATTTCTTGACCTGGGCCATAGCCGACGTAGAGCCCCTATACAGGCTTTTCGTTTCGATAATGACACAAGGCTTTTTGCGCTCGGAGTCGTCGTATAGGACAAGGTCACGGCGATTTACCTCCAAGCCGATGCGTTGAGGGGACCATCCTAAGGCCTGAAGAAACGGTACGACCAAAAAGGCCTTGATTTCTTCTTCACTTGCTGTATAATCGATACGAACGTACCACTCGCCCAACTTGCGAATGCGCGCGAGTGTGCGTGTGGTATTTTCTGCGTCCTCAATGCGCAGGCCGTGATTAATCAAGGTTTCCTCTATTAGCTGGTCTGCTAATAACTGGCCGCTCTCGGCAATTGTGTGGATAGGCGTGAGCAAGGGCGCAGTATCCCATAACGCCTCAATTTGGGCTATTACACTTTGTATAGCCAGTCGTTGAAGCGTGGCTCTCACCAAAGGGTTGCCTGAAAGCTGCAACTGAATATCGCGCCATTGGATGGGCACGTAGTGCTCCATGTCCCATCCATCTATATCATGAAAGCAGGAGGAGTGGCTGTAAGGGCCGGTAATCTCCCCAACAGCCAGAATATTATTGCGGCCGTTTTTCAATACTACCCTGTCGCCGGGCTTCATATCTAGAATGGGCTTAATCTTATAGTATTCACTCTCGTTATCGCCCAATTGCTTGTATCTGGGGATAGATTCGTCGCTCAAGGGGCCTAGTCGTCCGGGACCAATGCATGCTGCGCCAAAATCGAGCATTACTTTAGAAAAGTCGCGGTAGGTGTCGCCAGAGGCAAGCTGCCAGTATTGGTGAGGCATGTTCGGTTAGGTAGAAGATTCGTAAGGCTGCCCTCGGGTCTGTTGGCACCTGTGGTCCGGCCGTGTGAAGGTAGCCTTTGCAACCACGACCTTTGCTGAATAACTGTAGCTATATGGGCACTATAACCGCCACACTCTTCCTGCCGCAACAACAGCCATTGGCGGTATCCGTTGACGGGCTAGCCTTACCAGACCCTAAGAGCGGATTCGCTGTCGTAACAGCGCAGATTGCCGAGTTGCTAGGGTGCGCACCCGACCTTGTTGACGTGCTGGCTAGTGGCGCTGACTATGTGGCCTATTCAGTGTTTGATTGTGAAGGGCCAGTCAATCAAGAGGGTATGGTATCCGTTGCTGATGTATCAGGGGTTGCTTTCGACGCAGATGATGAGGACGCTATTCTACGTGGGCCTGTGCTGATTGTAAGAGGCCCTAAGCATTGAATCTTTAGCAGCAATAGGTATCGGAATAGGTATCGGAATCCGTTGCTTTGATTGCGAGATATACTGCTAATTTATTGAGTGTTATACTGCAAAGCGCGTTGCGGAATTCTTCTGATGCAAGACGCGCTTCTTGCCAGTTGGCCGCGGTTTGGCCGCGGTTTGGCCGCAGTATGGCCGCGGTTTGGCCGCGAGACTTTGGTAGGCGGACAAATGGTAGCTAGTAGGGCTAGTCATTGCTGAACTCAGAGTTCGGGAGTCGGCCGAAGCTATTTGGGCTACCGGTGGCCAGCAGGTTGCTGAAAACGCCGCGACGCATTGAGCATGCAGCAATCACCTCATCGGTGGCTCCGTTCCGATGCTTGGCAATGTCGAATAGTACCGTGTCAGCGGTAGCAGTTCCGTCCTCGTACTCGGCGATGTTGTAGTATTCACCTCGCCAGAGGAACACAATGCAGTCGGCGTCCTGCTCCAGACTGCCGGACTCGCGTAGGTCCGAGAGTAGCGGGCGCTTCTCGCCGCCGCGTTTCTCCACGTCGCGGGAGAGTTGGGAGAGGGCGATGACGGGGGCGTTCAACTCTTTGGCCAACTCTTTCAGGCTGCGGCTGATGCTGCCTACTTCTTGCTCGCGGTTGCCCTTTGTGTCGCCGCGCATGAGTTGGATATAGTCGACCAGGACCAGGCTCAGGGGCTGCTGGGCGTGGAGGCGGGCGCACTTGGCGCGCAACTGCTGGATGCTCAGGCCGGGCGTGTCGTCGATATGCAGTTGGTGGCCGTGGGTGCTCAGACGCTGGGCCTGCTGGCGGATATGGGCCACTTGCTCCAAGCCGCCGGGGAGGTTGCCGCGGCGTAGGTCGGAATTGCTGTAGCCCGGGACTTCGCTGGCCACCATGCGCTGCATGAGCTGCAGGATGGGCATTTCGAGGCTGAAAATGGCGGTGTGGTGGCCGTGGTCGAGGGCTGCGGTGCGGGCAAAGTGTAGTAGGGCGGCGGTTTTGCCCATCGCGGGGCGGGCGGCCAGGATGATGAGGTCGCCGGGCTGCCATCCACCGGTGAGGCCGTCGAGTTGGGTGAGGCCAGTGGGAATACCGGTCAGGCCGTGCTGGCCGACAGACTGCGCGAGGCGGTCAAACGTGGGGTCGAAAGCAGCGGCGGCGGTCTGGCCGGGCTTGGTTTCGAGGGTGCGGTGAAGGCTGGTGAGATGGGTTTGGGCGGTAGCCAGCAATTCCAGCGGGTCGCGGGAATCGTCGTAGCCGTGGGCGGCCAACTCGGTGCCGGCGCGGATGACGACCCGGCGGGCGTGCTGCTCCTGCAGGATGCGGCAATGGGTATCGAAGTGCGCGGCTGAGTTGATACGCATGGTTAGCTGGGCCACGAAGACGGGGCCGCCAACGCGCTGCAGGGTGCCCCGGTGGCGCAGCTGCTGAACGACAGTTAGCTGGTCGGCGTGTTCGCCGCGGGCTACCAGGTCGCGGATGGCCAGGTAGACCTGCTGGTGGGCGGTGGAGTAGAATACTTCCTCCGTGGGCAGGGTGACGAGTAGGGCGCGCTGGGCATCGGCTTCGAGGAGGGCCGCGCCGAGTACGGCGGCTTCGAGGTCCAGGGCCTGTGGAGGCAACTGGCCGGTGGTGGGGGCGGAAATGCCGGGGCGGCGGGCGGAGTAGGGTTTGGGACGGTCTTCGGACATGAGGCGGTGAGGTTAGCTCCAGCGGGCTGGGTCGGTGGATTTGGGGGCGGTGCGGGCGCGGGCCGGGGCTGGTGGGCCGGTACCGGTGCGGGCGGCAGCCGTGGCCTGGAACTGCGGGCGGCGGCGCATCCAGTTGCGGAATGAGGCGCGCCAGTCGACCATCAGGGTTTTGCCGCTGACGCGCCAGCCGTTGCTTTCGTAGTGGTCGTGAAAGGTGGCGGCCTCGGCTTGGGCGTCGCCGTTGTCGGGGTACTGCGCGGCCGCGTAGTCCTGGACTTCGGCCAGCATGGGCGGCACGCCACCTTTTGGGCGTTTGCCGGCTGGCTTTTCAATTTTCATTTCAGTGGCGGGCGCGAGCGGGACGGCGTCAGCCGCTTCCCTCTCTATAACCGAAGTTGTAATTGAAGATGAAAATGAAGGGGTTGGAATTTGCTTAACCCGGGTGGTTGTTTTTTGCTTGGGCTTTTGGTTAAGTAAATTGGGGTTACCGCCCTTTTTACCAGCTTCCGTGCGTACCCGACGCAGGTTCTCGTCTTTGACCATGCGGCGGCAAAACAGCGCGCCGTCGGACTCGCGGCGGCTGGCCACACCGTAGGTTAGGAGGGTGGTTAGAATTTGGTTGGCCGTTTGGTTATCCAAACCGAGGCGGCGGGCAATGACGGCATCGGGCATGGGCTGGCCGTTGACGAGGAGCACGCCGCGCTCGTCGCTGTCGTGCATCATCAACAGCAACTCGAACCAGGCCCCGCGCTGCGCGAGGTCGAGGGCCTGGACGCCTTGGTCCTTATGCCAGTCGCCGGGGTAGAATTGGATGGCCGGGAGTTTCATGCGCGCGGTGGCGTGGGCACCAGAAGGACGTTGGTGGTGACTGGCTGCTCGAATAAATCAAGCTGGCGGAAGTCGGTGCATTTGCCGCGTAGGGCGGCTTCGACTTCGGTTAGGGCGGTGGCCAAGGTGGTTTCAAGAAGGCCGGTGTAGGGGTAGCTGGCCTGCTCGTCGTCGAACGACTGGTGGGGCGTAGTGAGGTTGAGCACCCGGCCGCCGGTTAGCTCGCGCTGGCCGATGAGGGTGACCCCGCTTTGGCTGCGGCCCATCGAGAAGCCGGTAACGGTGAAGGGCTCGAACAGCGCGGGCAGTTCCTCGGACTCGTCGGGCCAGAAATCAGGCGTTTCTGTCAGTTGTTCGGCCAGCAGGCAGAGGTGGGGCACCAGGCGACTGAGGGCGTGGGTGAGGTCTAGGTGTACCTGCTCAGCGCACGTCAGGGCGAAGGCGCGGGGTGGGGCCTCCTGGGTACGCTGCTCGGTGAATTCGCAGGTCAGGTGCTGGTCTTTGACCTTGACTTTTTGAATGGTAATGATGGACGTAATGGCCTCCGGGCTATCAGGGCCGACGATTGGGAGTAGCTGGGACATTGGGAAACGAGGATTAAGGGATGGGCGGTAAAGGCGGCAGTTGGCGGCTGCTACCCATTGAGGTTCGGTTGTAGCGGTTGAGGTAGCGGTCTAGCTCGGACTTGTAAAATCCCCACTCTTTTTCGTTGATTCTTACACCCTTCAAGCGGCCAGCCCGACGGGCTTTGCGGACGCCTTCGGGGGTGAAATTGATGTAGGCGGCAGCCTGCCGAACGTTCAGCAGAGTGTCGGGTGGCGCGGGGGAGGGTTCCAGCGCTGCAACCCGCTGCTCCAGTTTTCCAATGGTGGCCAGCAGCGCCTGCCACTCGGTTTCGGGGATGATGATGGCAACTTGCATAGGGAGTGAAATGAGGGTGAAACCAACCTTCCACTACACGCAAATAGCTGCTGGAGTGCCCGGGCTATTGGGCCGGCGGGCGGCGGCCCCGCGTGCGGGGGCCGGCTGGGGCAATCAGGGCCGCGTCGGTGCGGTTGCGTCGCTGCCAGTCGTTAATCTGGGACAGTAGCACCCGGTCGCCGCGGCTGGACTCGCCGGGCATGTAGTGCAGGCGGCGCGGGTGGTGGTCGGGCAGGCGCATGTAGTCGCGCAGGGTTTCGGGGTGCAGGTCGAGCAGGTCGGCGGCGCGGGGCACGGCGTAGGCCGGGTCGGGGGTGGGCGTATCGGCCAACTGGCGGCGGGCCTCGGCTGCGCAGGCCTTCTCCAGCGACTCACGCACCCAGGCGTGGTTATCGGGCATCCGAACGGTGATATGCAGGCCGTCGGGGGTAGTGGTGGTTAGCTCAGTCATGGCCGGAGCGTGGTTTGCGGGTTTGACGGAGTTTGGCGGCTGGTTTGGTGGGTGCCGACGGGGCCGGGGGCGTGTCGGGCCAGAAATAGCTGCGCTCTTTGTACACGGGCTCAAGGCCGGTGGCGCGGCGGTAAGCGACGATGCGCTCCAGCTGAGTGATGACCTCGGCGGCGGTGGCCACGTCGAAGCTTACGCTTACCCACCGCGTCCATTTCCATTCGAAGTGGGTGAGATAGTGCGATGCCAGTAGCTTGTCAAGCTGGTGACGCTGCGGGTAGGTAGAGAATGGGTAGTCACCGAAGTGAGTGGGCCTGGGGCAACTGGTCAGGGCTGCTTCGAGGGCGGCGGTAGCTTCTCGCGGCTCCTCGAGCAAGTGAAGGGCGGCGCTCATCGGGCAGGGGTGGCTGGTTGGGCCAGATGATTGAGCTCTTCCCGGACCTGCTGGCTGCCAGCTACCTTGATGAGGCGAATGGCCTCTGCCACGGCCGGGTGGGCGGGCTTGGCCTTCTGCAAAGCCTTGGACACGGCTGCGTGGGACATTTTGAGGGAGCGGGCGATGCTGGAAATTGCGCCGTGTGGCAGCAACAATCTCAGGTCAGCCGGCGTAGCTGTGGTTTCAATTGGTTGCATTTTAGTTTTGATATGTTACCTTTGATTGGTTGATGTCGCTCAAATGTAGGTAAAAGTTACCAAATGTTACAAAATGACTACACTAGAACGCAAAAAAATAAGCTCAGTTAGTCCGTTGCCGGAACTGAGCATGGCGGAGCGGCTGAAGGTTGTTAGGCAGGCCCGCGGCCTGACGCAGCAGCAAATGGCTGATTTGCTGGAAATCTCGCGGCCCACCGTAGCCCAGCTTGAGGGCGGCCGGCACCAGCCCAGCACGGAGGTGCTGGAAACCATTGTTTCAGAATTAGGAATCAGCCGCAACTGGCTGTGGTTCGGCGGCGGGCCGATGGACGATACCAGCACCAAGGGCGGCGAGGTTATCGTGTTCGGTAAGTTTGCGGACGAGGAGCACATCGACTGCCCGTTCATCACGGTGCCGGTGCGGGCTGGCTTCGTGGAGCTAGTGGCGACTGAGGGCGACTATGGCCAGTACGAAACCATGCGGATTTATAATCCCAGCCCCGAGTTGCGTAAGCCGGGTACGCTGGTGTTTGAGATTGATGGTGACTCGATGGAGCCGCAGCTACGCTCCGGGATGCTTGTCGCAGTGACGCCGGTGCAAATGGCGGACATCAAGTATATCGTAAGCGGGGTATATGTGGCGGCCTTCGGCAACCAGCTCACGATAAAACGGATTAAGGACAATGACCTGTTGACGAAGCGGCAGCTTGTGCTGCATTCTGATAACCCCAAGGCTGGTATGCTTACCGTGGCGGGGGAGGATATTCGCGGATTGTGGAAAGTGGTAGATATTATTCGGGGAAGGGTAGAATAATCAGAGAGCGGCCGGGACCGGGACACAAACCGGGACGAAACGAAGCAAAAGTGCCGCTATAGCCGTTAGAGGCGATTGTTACGCACCCAGGAGGGAGCGCTAAAAAGCCACTTACGATATCGTAAGTGGCTTTTTTAATTTTTGCCCCCGGTTGGGGTTTTTTGGACACTCTCGGAACTAGGATAGCACCGCCGAACAGCTTCGCGCCGCCGTCACCGAAGCAGGCGTAATGGCTGATGATGTGGAATGGGAGCTACGCAGCGCTTCACGATAGTTAACGCCACCAGTTAAAGAAAAGACCAGAGTGCAAGTGCTCGGGGCTTTTCTTTGAAATACAAATGCTATCTATGCAATCTATGGATAGTTCAAAGCTTAAGCCAACCGAGAATTAGTCCTTTTCAACCGCAGAGGAACTGACCTTCTTCCTTGACAACAACTGCACGAACTGGAGCATTTACAGTGCTGACTTCAATTTGCTGCCAGCCCTGAGGACGGCGAGTGTACCTTCCGAATTAGCTCCACTGGTCAAAGTCGAAGAGGTTGCACTGGATGTCTGGTTTAAAGAATGCAGCTGCCAACGGAAGCTTTCCATGACGGACAAAGAAGGGAAGTCCTGGGGCTCTACGCTGCCCAATGAATTATAGCCACCCGCATTCGACTACTACCAGCAGCGGCTAGCCCAAAGCACCAATCCATATTTGCGGGCTCGCTACGGCCTCATTATCTGGAATGCACCTAAGCCGTACAAACATATTCGGTATGCGCAGGCAGCCCTCGACAACGTCTTGGAAGCACTAGAAATAGCAGACTGCTTGGACACCGCAGCGCCGCACAACTGCCTAGACATGCTGCGTCAGAGTTGCGCCATTGCGGCCAGCATTTATTACCGTACCGCCGATACTGTGGAGACCGTCATACAGCGGTACACCGGCACGTTGCCTTTCGAAGTGGGCAGTCGAACGTCCTTGCTGCGGCTCGTTACCAAATACCCTAAGCTATTCAAATCAACCGACCACGATGTGGTATTAGCCACCAGCCGCAGTTTATATGAAACCCACTACCAAGCCGAGGATTACTTCGCTTGCCAGTCCTTATGCCAAGTGGCCGCTCCCTATGCGCAAGCCCTTGGCCACGACCCACGAGAGTGGCATTTCGGCCTTGGAAAAGCATTCGAAGAGGAAGCCGTTCAGCGGTTCCCGACGGGCAATGAATCTAGTTTGATGGCGGTTGAGTTCTACTCCCGTGCCGCCAAAGCTTTCCAACTGGCTGGTGCCACAGCCGCTGAGGAAGCAGCGCTTCTGCAAGCTCATCTACTCAAACCCAAGATTAAGTTGGCGACCATTTCCACGGAACTAACCCCTGAGCAATCCAAACAACTCATGGATGATATACGCTTCCAGACTGACCACCTGCTCAACTTCGGGAGTGACGACATCCTGCACTATTTGGCCTGCCACGAGAGCACCATTCCGGACTATTCAGACCTGAAAGCTAAGGCCGCAGAGCAAGAGCCCTCCTTCCTGTCGATGCTTTCTATTGTAACAATTGATGGAAACAAAAACACCCAACACGGCGAAAGCAGCTTTCGCCAAGACCGCAACTTGGAGTGGGAAACCAACCGGTCTTATTCCCTAGCGTTGTCGTTCCGGCTCCTCTACTTGACGCCGCTTTTTATCGAAGGGTACCGCACCGGCAAGCTCAACTTTGAGTCGTTTTGTCAATACTTGGATAAGTGCAGCTGGATAGCCCAACCCATGACCGAATATGATATCAGCGGTAACCCCGTTGAGTACACATGGCGCCCCATGCTCTACCCCGGCATTGCAGAGTTTTTCAATCAATTATGCCTACAATTAACCAACGGGCCACAAGCTGCCAACTTTGTCTTAGCCATTGATTCACTCACGGTGAAGATTGAGGGCCTGCCTAGAGACGTGCTTCAGCGGATGAATGTGCATACTATCGCTACGCACAAACGACACGATTTGCGCGAAGTCTACTTTGACGACCTAGTGGACTTAGCCCGCACTAATAACCTGTTTACTGAAAGTGAATGCTACTTTTTTAGGTATGTATTCACCCCTGTTGGCAATAACCTGCGCAATGACATTGCCCATGGCTACTATCATCTTCCTGAAAACTATTCCCTTCAAAAGGCTATACTATTGATGATGGCGCTTCTTAGGATTTCCGGCTTCATTCTAGTCTCGGAAAGGGCTACCGAACAAGAAACAAAGTAAAGTGTCTCCGGTAACCTTGACATGACGGAAGGCTTAGAAGTGACTCGCTGAGCAATAGATGAGGTGCCTGGAACAGTAGCTGAAGAGATAATCCGCAGTCCCTATCTGCGCTGCTATTGCTGGATAAGACATCCGGCCCGCTTGATACATTTTTGTCCAATCACAACCTCTCCTTAGTCCCCTGCAGCAGCTCCGCCAGCAGTGCCCGCGCCCGGTTCAGGTGAGCCTTCACCGTGCCCAGCGGCCACTGCAGTTCCGTGGCCACTTCCTTGTAGCTCAGCTCCTCGAAGTAGCGCAGCCGCACCAGGTCCACGTACTTGGCCGGCAGCCGCATTACCGCTTCCTGCACCTGCTCGCAGTGTTGCTGCCGAATTAAAGCGTCCTGTGGGTTCAGCTCGTCGTCGCACAGCTCCTGAACCGAACTGGATTCCTCGCTGGCCAGGCTTGGTTAGCCGGGTGATTCCTCGCGCAGCGCTTGCTGGGCCGCCAGCAGTCGCCGATGGAAGCGCTGCAACTCCCCGATTTCAAAGCCGTCTGCGGTGCCCACCAGCAAGCGTGGCCTTTGCCCGCAGAGAGAGGCGGTGCTGGGTCCCGCCCCGAAAGCTCGTCGTGTGCTCCCAGCCAAACACGGACGTGCGCAGCGGGAACGCCCGGGTTCGGCGGATAAACCCCGCCACCGAATAACTAACCACCACGCCCTCGGGGCCCAGCGAGAGGCGGTGAATGGTCGTGCTGGCCAAGGGCAAGGCCGCCAGCACGAGCCATATCAACCAGGGGACGCCACGGTGGCCCGTAGCGGCGTTGAATCCGGCGGCCACGCCGAGCGCGCCCCAATACGAAAAGACGGTGAGGCCGGGCGCGGAGGTATTGAAGAGTTCGTATTCTTTTTCTTTGTTCATGGAGTCGAAGGAAAGGCCGACGTTTTCGCCCGCTGGTGGGCTGGTTTCGCGGTTGGACCCTTTCAATGCACCGGGTTCTCGGTAGCCTCTCCATCCCAGCCCTCTTGAACCTTAATGATTCGGCGGGTGGGCTCCTCTTATCGCGCCAACAGCAACAGCGCCACCAGAACGAAATTAACCAAGGTCAATTTAAAGCCCCAAATATTGGGGAAGGACTAATTTTTGCCGGCCATTAAAGCAGCTTCTCCTTCAGGCCCTTGAATCGGGACCGGCCAATCGGGATGAGTTCGCCGTTCTTTAGCTGCAACTGGTATTTACAGCCCTTCTGCACGAGAATTCGCGCGGCTTGGTCGATGGGCACGAGGTAGGATTTATGGATTCGCTCAAACGAGGCCGGCAGGAGCTGCTGCAGGCGTTCGAGTGACTTATCGTGCAGTTCCGTCCGGCCGTTTTGCAGGTGCAGTTCCGAGTAGATTCCGGCCCCCTTGATGTAGCGCAGGTCCTGGATGTTGGTCAACGAAATGGTGCCCTGTTTCTTTACCGCCAGGAACTTCAAGCCGGAGTCAGCCTTTTGGGCTGCGGGGTGCAGGCGCGCAAACGCCTGGACCAAACGCTCTTCGGTAAAGGGCTTCGGAACAAAATCCAGCACGCCGTACGCAAAAGCGGTGATGGCCTTTTCGGTGTAGGCCGAAATGATGATAGTATGAAAGGCACCGGTGCTGACGCGTTGCAGCAGGTCAAAGCCATCCTGGCCATTCAAATTCAGGTCCAGCAGCAGCAGGTCCGGGGTGGTCGTTTGCAGGGCGTGCAGACCTTGGGTTACCGAGTCGCAAGTGGTCAGGCATTCCAGTTGCTCCCCGAAAAAAGCCTGCGTCATGCGCGCAATGCGGCGGGCAATGCGGGCCTCATCTTCCACGATAACTACCTTCATGGTCCCTGGGTGATGGTGATGGACGTTAGCCAGCCTTCCGGCACGGCGGCCGAGTGAAATTCCCAGCCGGACCCGTAGGTTTCCTGCAATCGGGCCACAATGTACTGAAAGCCGGTGCCGGTGCCCACTGTGGCCCCTTGCACTTCGGGCCGGTGGGGGGCACAGGTGAGCAGCTGGTATTTTTTGTACCGGCGGCAACGCTCAAAACGCAGTTGAAAGCGGATGTGGCCGTTGGCCGGGGGGAGGCTGTGCGTAATGCCGTTTTCCAGGATGGTATGGAAAATAGCCGGCGGAACAAGCTCCGCCGGGTCGAGGCCGGAGTGTTCCAGGGTGTAGCGAATTTCCTTGCGAAACTGCATTATCTGCAAGTGGTTCTGACACAGCTCCAACTCTTTGCTCACTGGAATCAGGGTAGAATCGACGATGTCGTTCAACAAATCAAACTCTTTGGCCAGGGCTTGAATAAAAACGGCCCCTTGCGGGGGAGATTCTTCTATCCAATCCAACAGCGAGGTGAGGGTGTTCTTGATAAAATGAGGCTGAATATTCTTTTTCAGCAACTCCAGCTTCAGCCGCGACGACAGCAGCTGCGCCGCCCGGCGCTCGTTTTCCATCTCTCGGACCCGAATGGTGTGCAGGCAGAGCATGCACAGCACGACGATGGCAAAGCCGATGAACAGGCTCGAATCATACCACAGAAAAGAGCTGACGACCGCACTGGCGACTAACCCTGCCAGTGCAAGGCGGCTACCGGGAACTTGCCGGCGACTCGCCGCCAGGACCACCAACAGGGAGGCGCCCCACATGGCCCGGCTCAGGAGCAGCGCTGTCCGGTCGTAGTGCGGGTAATTGACGACGCAGAGGCCGGCGAGCACGGCGAGCAGGACGCCCGCCATCGGGCCCTGGCTTTTGAAGCCAAACTGGATGGTAAAATACAGGGGCACCAGCAGGGCAATGGCAAACGTGAGCAGGCCAATGAGTTGCAAGCGGAGGTAAAAATCCGGGTACGGAATGTCAAGGTAATACTTGGCATACTCGGCCATCAGCAGCAAGAAGCACAGCAAACAGATAAGGCCGAAAACCAGGCTGCCGGATTGCCGCTGGCGGCTGTTGATAAAAAGAAGCAAGTAGTAAATCGCCGCGACGAGCAGGGCACCGGCTATCAGGTTCAGGAACGCCATGCGCAGCAGCGGGGCCCGCAGCATGTGCGGATAGCTGTGCAGCGTTAGCTGGGTTAATCGGGGTTCGTCGCTGAAGGCCCACTGCGTGCCCCGGCGCGCTACCAAGTGCCGACCCGGTTGCGCCAGCGAATCCGGAATCAGGTAATGGCTGGTCTCCGTGCCCGGCACCTCTGGCTGCGTCCCGGTAGCCGGTTGCCCATTACTGCCAATGAGAATGCCATCCCAATAAACGGCAAAAGCGCCGAAGGCTCTTATTTCCAACCCCAGGGGCGGGGCATAATCGCCGGGGCGGACCGTTACCCAGCTGCGCACCCAGAAAACCTGGTGGCCGGTAGGGCAGCGCTCGGCTGCCCAGTGGGAGTCGTCGTACGACCGGGCCGCCCACCGCCGGTTGTCGCCCGTGTGGTACCGAGCCGCCGCGGACGTGTACCGGGCCTCCGGTTGGCAGGAGGCAAACGCGAGCAGGACCAGGAGCAAGAGCGGTAGCCGTGACATGGCCTAAAGGTAGAAGTGAGTGGCGACCGGACGAATGCCAGCAGCCGTTCACGAGTTTGTCGAGCCGTTGGCATGTATTTCCGCGGCAGTGCGTCGGACACCCAATACCTTGTGCTGTGCATCGTTTGCTAGCTGCTACGGCAGGTAGCAGAGGTACTCGCAGCACTTGTTTATTGACAATAGTTCGCTGCTACTCTTCCCCTCCTGTCGTCATGAAAAAAATAATGCTTTATGTCTTAGGGACAGCTTTTGCCATGATTTTATGGGGTGCCGCCGTCTTTTCGGCAACCCTAAACGGCTGGTTACATCAGCCCATTGCGCCACGAAACGCCGCCCCGGATTTTATCACGGCCACGGAAGCGGAAATTGACAAACAGTTTGTCGGCAATTTTGCGATGGCCACCTTTAAAAAGGGGGCTATTGAGAGCGAAAAGTATCATTCGGCCGGAAAACCCACGGATAGAAATACCGTTTTCCAGGTTGCCTCGCTGAGCAAATGGATTTCCGCCGTGGGCGTCATGAAGTTAGTAGAAACGGGCAAGCTCGACCTGGACGCGCCGGTGAGCAACTACTTGACGCGGTGGCATCTGCCACCGAGTGAATTCAATAACGACGACGTAACGGTTCGCCGGCTGTTGAGCCACACGGCCGGGCTCACCGACGGCCTGGGGTATTCCGGCTATGCTCCAGGAACGCCGGCACAGTCGCTAGAACAATCCTTGACAAAAGCCTCTGACGCCGACGAGGGCATCAGCGGGGCAGTACACGTAGGGATGAAGCCCGGGAGTGCTTTTACCTATTCGGGCGGCGGTTACACGTTACTGCAACTCGTCGTAGAAGAAGTAAGTGGGCAACCATTTGCCGTTTATATGCAAGAGGCCGTCTTCCAGCCGTTGGGCATGATTCATTCAAGCTACGTGTGGAATGAAAACGCGCCGTACTCGCTGGCTGAATTTTACAATAAAGACGGCACGAAATATAAACCCCGTCATTACACCGCTTTAGCCGCCACTTCTTTGTACACGTCGCTATCGGACTTGGCGTTGTTTTTTCAGGCGCATCTTACAGGTCAACATCACGAGCCGATTGGCCGAGGGGTTCTTACTCCGGCAACTATGAAAAGAATGCGGGAAGCGCACGGGCAAAAAATGGGCGTCGCTATCTGGGGGCTTGGCCCGGTGCTCTACGCAACCACAGCGGGCAATGATTTTATCATCGGGCATGATGGGAAAAGCACACCGCCCATCAATACCGCGGTTCGACTGAATCCGACGACCGGGGATGGTATTATTATCCTGGAAACCGGAAGCCCCACGATTGCGACCAGATTAGCAAGCGAATGGGTATTTTGGAAGACGGGCAAGGTGGATACCTTCCTATTTCCCATGTTACTGCCTGGAATGACAAAGACAGTCGGAATAGGGTGGCTGGTGCTTATCATCGGTGTGATTACCTATTTCACCTGGACACGCTGGTGGATTGCCCGCCAGCGAAACACCTGACGCCCACAGGCACGGATAGCCGGCGCAGCCACTATAACTCAAGACCAATGGTGCCATTAAAGATGCCAACCAGCTTGTTACCTGCGCTGCTACGTGTAATACTCTTCATTAGGCTTTTGCTCAAGATAAACCTTATTAACGTGTAAATCCACCTGTTTGGAAGAAGAGCTGCCATGTAAGTTCTCCAAATGCGACTTTTGGACAAGACTTCTAACCAAGGCCACGTTTGGTATACCCGACAATAATGAACTTACGTTTTGTGAGGATTCCGCAAACCAATGGCTGTCACGGCCCAGCGCAAGAGCAATATCACCCATACCAGTAGTGACAGCAGCACGGGTATGCCTACTAGCGCCCCAAGAAAGCCAATAGCTCCGTCATACAGCAAACAGCCGAAGGACCCACACGCCCATAACAGGCAGCTAATCACGAGAAGTCGATGTTTGAGCGCTTGCTTCATGCAGGAAATATATCGCTCCTTTCAGCGAATGGAGCGTGTTTACGCCATCACCAATTTTCTGAACGCATGGGGAGCATAGGAACTCGGGTCTACCGGAGACGAGTTGGCTGATACTAACTGGTAATTGGGGTGGTCCAGTAAAAACGGACAATGCACTAAGATATGCTGATTTGAAAGTCGCGTTCGAATTGGTGGGGCGAGCGGTAGCCGAGGGCGG
>NZ_JBSSEC010000007.1:0-264504 GCF_054061335.1 Hymenobacter sp. UYAg731
GGCGGCGAAACAGGCGCCCCAAAGCGCCCGTTTGGGCAATCGCAAAGTCGCTACCTAAAAACGCAACCGCTTAACCCGAGTTCTGCAACAGCCACGGTGCATAGGCGTTTGCCAGCCATGACGAAAGTCGTGCGTTTGCCTGCCGGACATCATAGTGCCGCCTCTTCCAGCGCCGGAAATTTGCAGTATGCAAAATCAGAGTACTGAACGACACCACGAACCCCGTTGAAAAGGCGAACTAGGCCACACCGCAGCGCCCGGCCGGCACCCGCCCGCTGGATGCGCCCCTACTCGTGTTCGACCTGCCCGACGCCCTGTTGCAAATCAGGCAGGAACTTGCCTGGCACCGTAGCGACCGCAACGTCCTGACGCTGCTCCAGGCCGACGGCATGCGCCTTGTGCTCATCGCCCTGCACGAAGCCGCGGAGATGAAAACGCATACTGCTCCCGGCATTATCAGCGTGCAGGTGCTCGAAGGCCACCTCGGCTTTCAGGCCGAGGGCCAGACAACGGAGCTGAAACCTGGCCAATTGCTGGCGCTACAAACCAGCATGCCGCACCGCGTGGTGGCCCGGCAGGAGTCGGTATTCCTCCTCACCATGGCCAACCCCGCCGCTTAGCGGCAGGAGGCATCAATATAGCACCCCTCGCTGCCCGCGGGTACTTCAATATTTTACATATGAAAGCTTACCCATTATTCCTTTTTTCGCTGCTGTTGCTGCTACTCACATGCCGGCCGGCCCGGGCTCAGACGGATACGGCCGTGTACCACCTGACCATCCGGCAGGAGTCGGTGAGCAAGGCCGGTAAAACCATGCTGGGCATGACC
Organism: Hymenobacter sp. UYAg731; assembly: GCF_054061335.1. Taxonomy (NCBI): domain Bacteria; kingdom Pseudomonadati; phylum Bacteroidota; class Cytophagia; order Cytophagales; family Hymenobacteraceae; genus Hymenobacter; species Hymenobacter sp. UYAg731. The sequence goes on from NZ_JBSSEC010000007.1 coordinate 830, forward strand.
GTCAACGGCGGGATTCCCGGGCCTACCATTCGGTTCAAGGAGGGCGGCTACGCCGTTATCTACGTCAAGAACGAAATGAACGTGGAGACGTCGGTGCATTGGCACGGGCTGTTGGTTTCCAACTTCTACGATGGCGTGCCCTACCTCAATACGCCGCCCATCCGGCCGGGGCAGGAGCTGAAATATGCGTTCCCGCTCAAGCAGGCCGGCACCTACTGGTACCACTCGCATACCGCGTTGCAGGAACAAAGTGGCGTGTACGGCTCCATCGTCATCGAGCCTAAGCACGAGCGCCTCACCTACGATAAGGAACTGGTACTGGTGCTCTCGGACTGGACCAATCAGAAGCCGAAGAACGTGCTGCGCTTCCTCAAGCGGGGCACCGAGTGGTATAATATCCGCAAGGGAACGGCCACGCCGCTCAACCGCGTGATTGCCCGCGGGGCCTTCGGGGCGCAGCTCAACTTCTGGAAGCAGCGCATGGAAAGCTTCGACATTGCCGACGTGTACTACGATGCCTTCCTGGTAAATGGCCAGCCGGTGCAGGAGTACCCCGAGTTCAAGCCCGGCGAAAAGGTGCGCCTGCGCATCATCAACGGGGGAACCTCTACGCAGTTTTGGATGACGTTTGGTGGCGAAGACCCGATGCTGGTAGCGGCCGACGGGCAGGACGTGGTGCCGGTGAAGCATAACAAAACCTTCATTGCCATCGCCGAAACCTATGATTTCCTGGTCACGATTCCGCCCACCGGCAAGCTGGAGTTTCGGGCCATGGCGCAGGACGGCTCCGGCACCACCTCGGCCTTCCTGGGCACGGGACCGGTGCTGGCCGCCCCGGTGCTGCCCCGGCCCGACAAAATCGCCCTCATGCAGCAGATGGCCAAAATGGACATGCGCATGGGCGCGCCCGCCCTCAAATTTCGCCCCCACCACGTCGACGCCGAGCAGATGAAAGCCAACTGGGGCATGCAGATGGGCAAAAAAGGGAAGGTTGGAAAAATGGGCAGCATGGACATGGGCGGCGATAAGCCAATGGCCGGAAAGGAAATGGGCGGCATGAACATGGGCGGCAACGACCAGAAGGCCGGCATGAAAATGAACGACCAGCCCGCATCACCCAAGCCCGCCATGGCCGGCATGAAGATGGATGGGATGAAGAAGATGGATGGGATGAAAATGCCCGCCGACACGGCCCACACCGCGCACCAGATGCCGATGAGCGGCATGAAGATGGGAGCCGAAAAACCGATGGCCGGGATGAAAATGGGAGCCGAGAAACCAATGGCCGGCATGAAAATGGGCGGCATGGATATGTTCGCCGAATACAACTACGACTACCTGCGTGCGCCACAGAAAACGGCCTACGCCGACACCGTGCCCGTGCGCAAAATCCTGCTCAACCTCACCGGCAACATGCAGCGCTACATCTGGAGCATGAACGGCGTGCCCCTGACGTCAGCGGATGAAATTCCTATTCGGGGCAACCAGATTACGCGCATCACCTACAACAACCTGACGATGATGCACCACCCCATGCACCTGCACGGGCACTTTTTTCGGGTCATCAACGCCAACGGCGAGTATTCGCCCCTCAAGCACACCGTGAACGTGGCGCCCATGCAGCAGGTCACCATCGAGGTGCTGGGCAACGAGTCGGGCTACTGGTTTTTGCACTGCCATGTGCTCTACCACCTGGTGAGCGGCATGGCCCGCGTGGTGAGTTACGGCACGCCCCGCGACCCGCGCATGACGGGCTACCCAAAGAGCACGCTGGTGCGCGAAACTAACCAATACTACACCTGGGGCCTGCTCGGCTTGGCCTCGCACATGGGCACGCTGAACCTGATGTCGTCCAACATCCGCAACCAGTTCAACCTGAGCGTGGAGAACGGCTGGAACCGCAACATGGAAACCGAGGCCACCTATGAGCGCTACCTCTATGACTACTTCCGCGTGTTTGGGGGCGTGAACGTGGAGAATTCCCGGCAGCGCCTACCCGCCCCGCTTACCGAGCCGGGGGCCGGGGGCCGGATGGTCACCACCACCACCACGGCCGTGGTCGGGGTGCGTTTCCTGACTCCCTACCTGTTCAGCCTCGATGCCCGCATCGACAACCAACTGCGGCCCCGCCTGAGCCTGGGCCGGACCATTATGGTAATGCCGCGCTTGCTCGTGTCCGGCTACTATGAGTACCAGGCCGATTTCGGGTGGGTGAACACGCTGGACAACAACCGCCGCTTTGCCAAAGAAGTCGTCTGGCGCGCTGGGGCCGAATACCTGCTCTCGCGCAACCTCTCGCTGATGGGCAGCTACGAGAACCGTTTCGGCGGCGGCGGCGGCCTGAACCTGCGGTTTTAAGCCCGAACGCGCGCGCCAGTCGGGTAATCATGCAAGCCGTAGGCGCAATTCTGTACCCCTTTGGTAGCACCTGGCGGTCACTTTGCACGTTCTATTCACATGGACCACCGTTGGTCCCCTAGCTCCATTCCTCATGAAAACGCTCCAATTCAAAACCAACATCAACTGCGGCGGCTGCATCAAATCCGTGACGCCCGCCCTCAACCAGGAAGCCGGGGCCGGCAACTGGCAGGTCGATACCGCCAACCCCGACAAGATTCTCACCGTCACCTCCGATAAGCTCACGGCCGAGCAGGTGGTGCAGGCCGTGGAGAAGGCCGGTTTCCGGATTCAAGCGGCCTAACGCCTGGTACCATCCTTTAAAAGCGCCCGGCAACGCCGGGCGTTTTTGGTTGGCGGCGGTTCCCGTTCCTGCATCAATGCCGAGCATATGCAATCCAGATAGTTGGCCTTTCGAAGCATGACAAAGCTCATGCATTGGGGCCGCACTTGTCATGGCCTTCCTTCCAGCCCCGGCGGACCTTTGCTACCGCTGGTTCCGCGCCGGCTTCGCCGCTAACACAGCCGGCCCGGTCACGCCAGTTACCCACACTATCCCCAACATCAGCCATTTCCCCGCTCATGAAAAAGCTCCCCTATCTGCTGACCGCCCTTTTGTGCGCCGGCCTGACCAGTGTAACGCAGGCCCAGACGACCCCGAAGGCCGCCCACCATGCCCATTCCGCCACCAAGTCGATGGCCAAGGACGGCTGCATGATGAAAGATGGCAAAATGATGATGATGCACGGCGGCAAAATGATGCCCATGACCGCCGACATGACCATGGCCGATGGCACCATGTGCATGACCGACGGCACCTGCAAAATGAAGGATGGCACCACCATGAAGATGAAAGACGGCCAGTGCATGATGATGGACGGCAAGATGAAATCGATGGACGGGATGAAAAAATCCGGCATGATGAAAGACGGAAAAATGAGAGGCGGGAAGATGGACAACATGAAAATGTAAGCGCCAGGCCCTGCTGGTACTACCGGGCAAGTGCAGCAGGAGGCCACCAGATTTGGCCCACCACCTGCTGCTACTCGGCCCCAGTTAGCGCCCATGCGGTCAGTCGCATGGGCGCTATTCGTTACTGTTTACCCAAACCCTTTGCATGATGAAGCCTCCATCTGAGCCCGCCACGGCCACGCCGCCACCCGTTGCTCCCGGCGACAAATCGCCGGCCAAGCCGACCGCACCGGACCATACCGGGCACCACATGCCGCCCGCCCCCGCGTCGCCCCCGGTCACGACGGGCGCGGCCCCCAAGCTGATGGACCATAGCAAAATGCATAGCCAAATGGACCACGAGAAAATGGACCATAGCCAAATGGCCGGACACGACCACGGGGCCATGATTGCCGACTTCCTGCGCCGGTTCTGGGTGTGTCTGGCCCTGTCGGTGCCCGTCGTCGCCGGCTCGATGATGTTCCAGAACCTGGTGGGCTACCACTTCTCCTTCCCGTACAGTACCCCGCTGCTGCTGGTACTGGCCACGGCCATTTACGGATACGGCGGCTGGCCTTTCCTCAGCGGCACGGTGGGGGAGCTGCGCAGCCGGCAGCCGGGCATGATGACGCTGGTGGCCGTGGCCATCAGCGTGGCCTACGGCTACAGCGTGGCCGTGACGCTGGGCTGGTTGCGCGGCATGGACCTGTTTATGGAGCTGGCCACGCTGATTGACATCATGCTGCTGGGTCACTACCTGGAGATGAAATCGGTGGCCGGGGCCTCGCACGCGCTGGAACTGCTGGTGCAGCTGCTCCCGGCCGAGGCCCACCAGAAACAGGACGATAAAATCAGCGACGTTCAGGTCACGGCCCTGGTGGTGGGCGACGTGGTACTGGTGCGGCCCGGCGAGCGGATTCCCACCGACGGCGAAGTGACGGACGGCAGCAGCGCCGTGAACGAAAGCATGCTCACGGGCGAGAGCGTGCCGGTACAGAAGGAGGCCGGTGGCAAGGTCATCGCCGGGGCGGTCAATGGCGAGGGCGCGCTCACCGTGCGCGTCACGCACCAGGGCGCCGACAGCTACCTGAGCAAGGTGGTGAAGATGGTGGGGGAGGCCCAGAACACCAAGTCGCAGACCCAGACCCTGGCCGACCGCGCCGCTGGCTGGCTCACGGCCATCTCGCTGGTGGCCGGCCTCGGCACGCTCGCCGCTTGGTTCTGGCTGGGCAAGGATGCGGCCTTCGCCATCGAGCGGATGGTGACGGTGATGGTCACGGCCTGCCCGCACGCGCTGGGCGTAGCCATTCCGCTGGTGGTGGCCATTTCCACGTCGATTTCGGCCAGCAAGGGCCTGCTCATCCGCAACCGCACGGCTTTTGAGGAAGCCCGCAAAATTACGGCCATGGTGTTCGATAAAACCGGCACCCTCACCGAGGGCGCGTTCGGCGTGACCCGCGTGAAAGTGCTGGCCGCCGGCCTCGACGAGGCGACTTTGCTGGGGATGACCGCTGTTCTGGAGCAGCAGTCGCAGCACCCGATTGCGCAGGGCATCGTGCGCGAGGCCCACAAGCGCAACCTCACTCTGCCCGCCATTCAGGACTTTCAATCCCTGACCGGCAAGGGCGTAGCCGCCACCGTGGCCGGCAAAGCCGTGGTGGTGGCCAGCCCCGGCTACCTCAAAGAAAAGAACCTCAACCCGCCCGCCGACGCCGTCAGCAACGGGGCCGAGACGGTGGTTTTCGTGCTGCTCGATGGGCAGCTGGCGGGCTATGTAGCCTTGGCCGACCGCATCCGCGACGACTCCAAAGAAGCCGTGCAGCGCCTGCAACAGCAGGGCATCAAGGTGTACATGGCCACCGGCGACAACCAGCAGGTGGCCGACGCCGTGGCCCAGGAGCTGCGCCTCGACGGCGTGTACGCCGAGGTGCTGCCCGACCAGAAAGTTAAAATCGTGAAGGACCTGCAGGCCCAGGGCCAGTTCGTGGCCATGACCGGCGACGGCGTGAACGATGCCCCCGCCCTGGCCCAGGCCAACGTGGGCATCGCTGTGGGCTCGGGCACCGACATCGCGGCCGAAACCGCCGACATCATCCTCGTCAACAGCAAGCCCATGGACATCACCAACCTGGTGGAGTTCGGCAAGGCCACCTACCGCAAGATGATACAAAACTTGTTTTGGGCCACGGGCTACAACGTCATTGCCCTGCCGCTGGCCGCCGGGGTGCTCTACCCACACTTCGTGCTCAGCCCCGCCATGGGCGCGGTGCTCATGAGCGCAAGCACCGTCATCGTGGCGTTGAACGCGCAACTCCTGCGCCGGTCCCTGAAGTAACCATAAACTCTTTTCGCTCATGGCCATTCGATTCATTTTCGCGCCCGACCTGCTGGCTTCCCTACGCTGGTATACCGACGTCCTAAACCTGCCCGCCGAGGCCGTGCAGGCTGCCCCCCCGACACTTCAGTTGTCCGGTACCGATACCCTGGTATTTTCCGAACAGGCCCGGCAGGGGGCGCACATTCTCCCGGTTACGTCGGTTGCCGCCGTTCGGCAGCGGTTTGAGCACCGCCCGCTGGTACCGGGCGAAAACCAGGGACGGATAGTAGCGGCCGGTCCCGGTCACATCTCGCTCATTGACCCGGCCGATAATGAAATCACGCTGCTTGAAACGATTTGCGAATAGCCCGCCTGAATTCACAAGGCCCTGCGGTGTTCAGCTTGGTCAGGGGGGGGCTCATGCTGCTGGATGTGCCGCTGCGGCGGCAGCATGAGGCACGGGCAGATTAGGGCGTTGCGAAACGCTGGCAATTCCATTCCCGACTGCCGGCAAGCCACCATTATCAGCACAGCCGATGAAGTTGTTCGGTACTAACTACGGCAGGTCGGACTCCAAATTATGTCAGAAAATGGACGGTTTATGCAAAACTGGCTGGGGTGCTGCCAGTAAACGACCCCAGACAGGTAAACCCGCGGTTTTTTAGTGGGGTAAGCAGCTAATCCCTGGTTACCAATACGCTTTTTTCTAACATCCATATCCATTTTCATGAAAATATCTTTCCGCCTACCGGCGCTCTTCGTAACCCTTTTGCTGGCCCTGGCCGGCTGCAAGAAAGACGATGCCGTGACCCCCAATCCTGGCCCGCCGGTGCAAACCCGGACCTATTACATTGCTTCGGAAGAAGTGGTGTGGGACTACGTTTCCGAAGGCCGCAACGTGTTTCTGGGCCGGCCCTTTCAAGGCATGGACTCGGTGTTTGCCGTCAACATTCCCGGCGGGCCGCACCCGCGCATTGGCCGGCAGTACCTGAAAGCCCGCTTCGTGGAATATACCGACGCCAGCTTCACCACGCCCAAGCCCGTGCAGCCGCAATGGGCCCACCTGGGCCTGCTGGGGCCGGTTATCCGGGCCGTGGTAGGCGATTCGGTGCATGTCGTGCTGAAAAATAAGACCTCCATCGCCACCAGTATTCACGTCCACGGCCTGCTCTACGGCAAGGAGTCGGAAGGCTCCATGAATTCCTCGACCGACCCGCGCGGCGTGGTGCAGCCCGGCGGCACGCACCTCTACCGCTTTTTCGCCCGCGAAAGCTCGGGACCGGGCCCCGACCAGGGCAGCTCGGCGGTGTGGGTATACCACTCCGGCGTGAACACCACCCAGACCGACCTGAACGCCGGCATGGTGGGGGCCATCGTGGTGACGAAGCGCAGCATGGCCAACGCCGACGCGACGCCGACCGACGTGGACCGTGAAATCGTGACGCTCTACAATATTTTTGACGAGAACATGAGCCCCTACCTGAACCGCAACATTGCGACGTACCTGCCGGGCGTTACCAAGCCCATGACCGATGATTTCATGATGAGCAACAAGATGCACAGCATCAACGGCTACATAATGGCCAGCCATAACGCGGCCCTCACCATGAAAAAGGGCGAGCATGTGCGCTGGTACGTGATGGGCTTCGGCGATGTGCAGGGAGTGCATACGGCGCACTGGCATGGCAACGTGAGCATCATGAGCGAGCGCACCACCGATGTGATTGAAATACTCCCGGCCGTGGCCGTGGTGGCCGACATGACGCCCGACGACCCCGGCCAATGGGCCTACCACTGCCACGTGAGCAACCACGCCGCCGCCGGCATGGATACTTTTTACACGGTAACCCCTTAACCCCGATAACAAAGCATTAGTGAAGTGCCGAGTTGACTTTCCCCCGCTGGCCCGTGGCAGCGAGGGGAAAGTCAACCCGGCTTTTTGCCGAGGAGCACCCGGAAAACCCGGCCCGCAAAAGTTCTTTTTCAGCCCCTATCTACGGATGGCCCACAAATTATGCAAGGTTCTCAGCCGAATTCTGTAAATCCCACCTCGTCCGGCCACCGTATCTTTGTATTCGGTTGATTCCCCGATAACTCGCTGTCTTGAAACGCTTCTTCAGTCTGTTTCTCCTTATAAGCTACCTGCTGTCCAGCCCCGGGTTGGTGTACAGTATGCACTTCTGTGGGGCAACGATGACGGGTGTTTCCGTGGCCCACGAGGTGGCTTGCTGCTGTCCGCTGCCCAAGAAACCCGTCGGCTGCTGCCACGACCAAAAGCTGAGCAGCACCCTCAAGGACGTGAAGGTCACCACCGCGCAACTCAAGCTGCCGGTGCCCGTGGCGGTGCCTGCGCCGCCCGCGTTGCGGCTTGCCTACCGCCTGCCGGTTCCCACCTATCCGGCCGATGAGCCGGCCGCGCCGTTAGCGGCCACGGCTGCCCCGCCGCCCGCCTGCCCTGCCTACGTGCGCGGGCATGCTTTCCTGATTTAGCTTTTGGGTGTTGCCTGGTGCCCCCGGCCGGTTGGTCGTGGGGCTTTCGTGCGTGCGCTTAGCAGTAACTATCAGATGATTGAGCAACTTATTTCCCTGTCCCTGCGCAACCGGGGCGTCGTGCTGCTGCTGGCGGCCGGGCTGCTGGTCTGGGGCGCGTTTTCCATCCGGGCCAGCAAGATTGACGCCATTCCGGACCTGTCGGAAAACCAGGTGATTGTGTTCACCGAGTGGGCCGGGCGTGGGCCGCAGATTATCGAGGACCAGGTGACCTACCCGCTGGTGACCAACCTGCAGGGGCTGGCCCAGGTGCGGGCCGTGCGCGCAGCCTCCATGTTTGGGATGAGCTTCGTGTACGTCATTTTCAACGACAATACGGATATCTACTGGGCGCGGGAGCGGGTGCTGGAGCGCCTCAACTACGCCCAGCGCCTGCTGCCGGCTGGCCTCACGCCCACGCTGGGCCCCGATGGCACGGGTGTGGGCCATGTGCTCTGGTACACCCTGAATGCCCCCAAGCTGGACCTGGGCGAGCAGCGCGCCCTGCAGGACTGGTACGTGAAGTTCGGCCTGCAAACCGTGCCCGGCGTGAGCGAGGTGGCCAGCTTCGGCGGCTTCCAACCCGAATACCAGGTGACGGTGGACCCCACCAAGCTCACCTACTACAACGTGAGCCTGCCGCAAGTGCTGGCCGCCGTGCGCAGTAACAACAACGAAGCCGGCGGGCGCAAGTTTGAGCAGTCCGGCGTGGGCTACATCATCAAAACCAGCGGCTACATCCAGGACGTGGCCACGCTGGAAAACGTGCCCGTGCTCACCCGCCCCGGCGGCGTGCCGCTGCGCTTGCGCGACCTCGGCACGGTACAGATGACCGGCGAAAGCCGCCTCGGCATCTTCGACCACAACGGCGAGGGGGAGGCCGTGGGCGGCATCGTGGTGATGCGCTACGGCGAGAATGCCGACGAGGTGATAACCCGCGTGAAAACCAAAATGACCGAAGTGGCCAAGGGCCTGCCCGCCGGCGTGTCGTTCGACATCGTGTACGACCGCAGCGGGTTGATTGAGGAATCCGTGGCCAATATTAAGCACACGCTGCTCGAAGAAATGGCCGTCGTGTCGCTGGTGGTGCTGGTGTTCCTGTTCCACTGGCGCAGCGCCCTTAGCATTCTGCTCCAGATTCCGATTACCATCGCCGCGAGCTTCATCCTGCTCAATGCCTTTGGCATCTCGTCTAACATCATGTCGCTGACGGGTATCGCCCTGGCCATCGGCGTGATTGTGGACAACGGCATCGTCATGGCCGAGAATGCCTACCGAAACCTGGCGCTGCATCAGGCGGCGGAGGAAGCAGCGGCCGGGCCGCCCGGTGCGCTGCCATCCGCGCCCGTCGCCACCATTTCCACGCCTGAACCTATGCATTATGACTAACGACGAGCGCCTCGCCATCATCGAGAAATCCAGCAAGCAGGTGTCGCGGGGCATTTTCTTCTCCACCATTATCATCGTGGCGTCCTTTCTGCCGGTGTTTTTGCTCACCGGGCAGGAAGGCAAGCTCTTTCACCCGCTGGCGTATACCAAGACCTTTATCCTGCTCATCGATGCCGTGCTGGCCGTGACGCTGGCCCCGGTGCTGCTGTCCTTTTTCATGAAGGGCAAGTTCAAGACCGAGGAGCAGAACCCCATCAACCGGGGGCTGGAGCGGGTGTACGCGCCCCTCATCAACTGGTGCCTGACCTGGCGCAAAACCACAATTGCCATTAATCTGCTGCTGCTAGCCATCAGCATTCCGCTGCTGCTGAGCCTGGGCACCGAATTCATGCCGCCGCTCGATGAGGGCTCAATTCTGTTCATGCCCATCACCCAGCCCGACGTGTCGAACACCGAGGTGAAGCGCATTCTGCAGGTGCAGGACAAGATTATCCGGCAGGTGCCCGAGGTGAAGGGCGTGCTCGGCAAGGCCGGCCGGGCCAGCACCGCCACCGACAACGCCCCGCTGAGCATGATTGAAACCATCATCCAGCTCAAGCCGCGCGCCGAGTGGCGGGCGGGCATGACCAAGGCCAAGCTCATCGAGGAACTGAACGGCAAGCTGCAAATCCCCGGCGTGGTGAACGGCTGGACCCAGCCCATCATCAACCGTATCAACATGCTGAGCACCGGCATCCGCACCGACGTGGGTGTGAAAGTGTATGGCCAGCAGCTTGATACCATTTATAATATCTCGCAGCAAGTGCGGGCGGCGCTCAACGGCGTGCCCGGCGTGAAGGACCTGTACGTGGACCCCATCACGGGTGGCAAGTACCTGCAAATCGACCTCAACCGCGACCAGTTGGCCCGCTACGGCCTGACGGTGGACCAGGTGAACGAGGTGGTGGAAATGGCCATCGGCGGCGCGCCCGTGGCCAACACCGTGGAAGGTCGCCGCCGCTTCGCCATCAACGTGCGCCTGGCCGAGGACTTCCGCAACAGCCTGCTCGCCCTGGGCCGCATCCCCATTCAGACCACCGCCTACGGCCCGGTGCCGCTCTCGGCCGTGGCCAGCCTGCGCTTCGAAAACGGCCCGCCCATGATTAACTCCGAAAATGCCCAGCTGCGCGGCGCGGTGCTCTTCAACGTGCGCGACCGGGACCTGGGCAGCACCGTGCAGGAGGCCATGAAAAAAGTCCAGAGCATGCAGGGCAAATTGCCGGCCGGCTACTACCTAGAGTGGAGCGGGCAGTACGAAAACCTAATCAGCTCGCAGCGCACGCTGCTATTCATTCTGCCCATCGTGCTTGTGGTCATATTCGGCTGCCTGTACTTCGCCTTCCACTCGGTGCGCGAGGCGCTGCTGAGTCTGGTCACCATCCCGTTCGCGCTCATTGGCGGGGCCTACATGGTGTATTTCTACGGCGTGCATCTGTCGGTGGCAGTGGCGGTGGGCTTCATCGCCTTGTTCGGGCTGGCCGTGGAAACGGGCGTCATCATGGTCATTTACCTGAATGACGCCATGCAGCAGCTAGTGGCCGCCAAGGGCAATTCCAGCGAAACCATCACGAAGCAGGACCTGCGCGACGCCGTGTTTCACGGCGCGGCCAAGCGCCTGCGGCCCAAGCTGATGACCGTGTCGGTGGCGCTGTTCGGACTGGTGCCGGTGCTGTGGGCCACCGGCACGGGCTCGGATGTGATGCTGCCCATCGTGTTGCCCATGATTGGGGGCGTGTTCACGTCCTCGACCCACATTCTGCTGGTTACGCCGCTGATTTTTCTGATGACCAAGGAGTATGAGCTGCGCAAGTTCGGCAAGCTGGATGTGCTGGCTGTAAAACATTAAATACAAGCGTTATGCGTTACTATCCCATCATCCTCACGGCCGGGTGCCTGCTGGCGCTACTGGCCCTCCCCGCCGCCGCCCAGCAGCGCCCGCTGCCGCTCGATTCCGTGCTCCGGGCAATCCAGACCCGCAACCCGGCCCTGCGCCAGTACGACTACCGCGCCCAGGCCAAAAATGCCGCCGTGGCCGGGGCCAATACCTGGGAGCCGCCCAAAGTCAGCGCCGGGTACTGGATGACGCCTTATAACCAAAAGCCCATCAAGGAGATGAACAACGGCCAGGGCATGGGCATGCAGATGGTATCCGTCGAGCAGATGCTGCCCAACCCGGCCAAGCAACGGGCGAAGCGCGAGTACCTGGCCGGCCAGGCCGCCGTGGCCCAGGCCGACCAGGCGGCCAGCTTCAGCCAGCTGCGCGCTCAGGCCCGCACGTTCTACTATGGTCGCGTGATTCTGGAAAAGAAGCTGAACGTGCTGGACCAGAGCCAGGAGCTGCTGGATTTCCTGCTGAAAATTGCCCAGGCCCGCTACCCCTACAACCAGACCACGCTGCCCAGCATCTACCAGGTGCAGGCGCGGGTGGCCATGCACGGCAACGACCATGCCCAGCTCTACGGCCAGCTGCGCCAGGCCACCATCGGCCTGAACACGCTGATGGCCCGCGACCCCGAAGCCGAGTTTGCCGTGGACTCGCTGCTGCCCACCGCCTTCGGCGGCCCGTACCCCGACACCGCCGCCCTGGCCGCCCGCCGCTCCGACGTGCGCAGCCTCGACCGCGCCCTGGCCGTGGTGCGCCTCAGCCAGAACGTGGAGGCCAACCGCCGCCGGCCCGATTTCGGTCTGCGCTACGACCACATGAACGGCATCGGGGCCACGCCCAACCAGTTCACGGCCATGGCCATGGTCACGATTCCCTTCGCTCCGTGGGCGGCCCGCGAGTACAAGGCCAACACCGCCGCCCTCGGCTACGAGGCCCGCGCCGTGCAACAGCAGCGCGCCGACGTGCTCAACGAGGCGGCCGGCCGCATCAGCACCCTGCAATCGGATTTGCGGGTGAAGCGCGAGCAGGTGCAGAATTTTGAAAAAGGCATTCTGCCGGCGCTGCGCAAAAATTACCAGGTCACGCTGCTGGCCTACCAGCAGAACACCGCCCAGCTCCCGGCCGTGGTCGAAGCCCTGGAAACCTGGCTGACCACCCGCCTACAATACCTCGACGCCCAATACGACCTGATGACCTTACATGTGCGTTATGACCAAGAACTTGAGCAATAGTCCGCGCCCCCCGTGCCGCGCCCGGTGGCTTCCGCTGCTGGCCGCCGCCGCGCTGCTGGCCGGCTGCCACGGTCAGGCCCACGGTCCCGAGTCGCAGGCCGGTGCCCAGCCGGTGGCCAGCATGGCGGCCATGCAGTACACCTGCCCCATGCACCCGCAAATCGTGCGCGAGGCCCCCGGCCAGTGCCCCATCTGCGGCATGGACCTGGTGCCGAAGGTGCTGAATAATGCCGCAGCGCGGGCCGAAGCCGGCCTCGGCAACGTGGTGCAGGCCCCCAACGCCGCCGTGGTGGCGGCCGTGGCCACCGTGCTCCCCCGCGCCGAAGGTGTAAGCCCCGACGGCTCAACGGCCGACACGCTCAGCCTGCCCGGCCTGGTAGAGTACGACCCGCGCCGCAGCCGCGCCGTGGCCGCCCGCTTCGGCGGCCGCATCGAGCGCCTGCTGATTCGTTATAACTACCAGCCCGTGCGCCGGGGCCAGAAGTTGCTGGAGCTTTACAGCCCCGAGCTGGTGACAGCCGAGCAGGAGTACATTTTTCTGCTGACCAACGATGCCGACAACCAGCCCCTGGTAAGCGGGGCCCGCCGCAAGCTGCTGCTCCTCGGCCTCACCGAAGGCCAGCTCGCGGACCTGGCCCGTACCCGCCGCGCCAGCTACCGGGTGGCCGTTTTCAGCCCCTACGACGGCTACGTGGTGGAAACCCCGGCCCCCAACGCGCCGCCCGCCCCGGCCGGCGGCATGGGCGACGTGGCTGCCAGCCCTGGCGGGATGGGCGCGGCTGGCGGCGGAGCCAGCCCCGGCATGAGCGGAACCGCTTCGGCCCCAGCCGCTTCCGTCATGTCGGACGCCAGTACCTCCTCCAGCCGCCTCACCCTCACCGAAGGCGCTTACGTAGCCACCGGCCAGACCTTGTTTCAGGTAATGAACACCGACCAGGTGTGGGGTATTTTCCAGCCCACGCCGCCCGAACTGGCCCGGCTGCGGCCCGGCCAGCGCCTGCGCGTGGTGGCCGAGGGTACCGACCTGCCCCCCCTCACAGCCAGCCTCGATTTGGTGGAGCCCGAGTTCCGCAGCGGGGCCAGCACGGCGGCCGTGCGCGTATATCTGCCCAATCCCAAGGGCCGGCTGCGGCGCGGCCAGCGCCTCACCGGCCGCCTGCTGCCCGCTGCCGCAACCCCAGCACTGGCCGGCAGCTTCTGGCTGCCCCGCGCCGCCGTGGTCGACCTCGGAATGCGGCAGGTAGCCTTCGTGCGGCGCGGGGCCACCTTCGTGCCGGTAGCGGTGCAGGTTGGCCAGCGCACCGCCGCCCAGGTGCAGGTGTTGCACGGCCTCATTGGCACCGAAGACGTGGCCGCCAATGGCCAGTACCTCATCGACAGCGAAGGCTTCATTCAAACCGCGTCCATTAGCGCTCCTACGCCAACAGCCCATGAATAACGCCCCGTTTATAAGCCAAGAAATCCTGGCGCATAAGTCGTCAGGCTCCCCTCGCCTGCGGAGAGGGGCTGGGGGTGAGGCGAGCCGTCACAGCAGAATCTACTGGCTGCTCCTGCTCCTCTTAACCCTCTCCACAGCCGCTTGCCAGAAAGCCAAGCCTACAACCGAAACCGCCGCCCCCGGCACCTCCAAAGCCGGTTACTACACCTGCTCCATGCACCCGCAAATTCACAAGGACGGCCCCGGCAGCTGCCCCATCTGCCACATGGATTTGATAAAGGTGCAGCCGGTCCCGGTAGCCGCCCCGGCTGCTAAAAAAGCCGCGCTGACCACCGTTTATACCTGCCCCATGCACCCGCAGGTGCGCGAGGACAAGCCCGGCAGCTGTCCCATCTGCGGAATGGATTTGGTAAAAACCCCCAGCCGCCCCGCCGTGAAAATGACGCCCGCCGAGATGGCGGCCATGCCCGCCGGCAACCCGGCCGCCAACGACCTCATCCTCACGGCCCAACAGCTGGAGCTGGGCAATATCCACGTCCAGACCATCGGTAACGGCACGGCCAGTAGCCCCGCTACCGGCCCGGCTGAGGCCCCCGCACTCCAAGCCGTCCTCACCGGCACCGTGACGGCCGATGCCCAGCGCACCCGCAGCGTGAGCAGCCGCGTAGCCGGCCGCGTCGAAAAGCTCTACGTACGCCAGACCGGCCAGCTGCTGCGCCAGGGTGCGCCGCTGTTTTCGGTGTACAGCGAGCAACTCGAAACCCTACAGCGCGAGTACCTGCTGGCCTTGGCCCAGGACCTGCAAGTAGCCGAGCCCACCTACCAGCATTTCGCCGAAGCCACGGCCCAGAAGCTGCGCCTGCTCGGCGTATCGGCCGGGCAGCTGCGCCAGCTGGCCCGTAGCGGCAAGCCCAGCCCGCTGGTAACCTATTACAGCCCCAGCACCGGCACCGTGCAATCTCTCGATGTGGTGCAGGGTCAGTACGTGGCCGAAGGCTCGCCGCTGCTCACGCTCAGTGATTTGCGCAGCGTATGGGTCGAAGCCCAGCTGTACCCCGCCGATGCCGGCCGGCTGCCGTTGGGCCGGTCGGTAGCCGTGCAGGTGGCAGGCCAGGCTCGGCCCTTGCGCGGCAAAGTGGTGTTCCTCAGCCCCGAGCTGAGTGGGGCCAGCCAGATTACCCTGGCCCGCATCGAGGTTCCTAATCCCGATGGGGCCTTGCAGCCAGGCGCGCAGGCCAACGTGCTGCTTGATGCCCCGGCCGCGTCGCCGGCCACTACAGCCCCCACCGAAACTGCCCTGCGCGTACCGCAGGAAGCCATTATTCACGACGGAGCCGCCAGCTACGTCTGGACGCAGACCGGCGAGCGGCAGTTTCGCCGGGTGCGGGTGCGGACCGGCGCGGGCACGGCAGCCACGGTGGCCGTCTCCGGCGATGTACAGGCCGGCGACCAAGTAGTGGTCAGCGGGGCCTACCTGCTGCAAAGCGAGTTCACCCTGCGCCAGGGGGCCAGCGACGACCATATGAGCGGCATGGCCATGTAGCACCAATCACAGGAATTAGCACCCGTCAGGGCCACGGTTCGGCCCATTTTTTCAACCTTTTACTTTTTTCAACCCATGAAATCCTTCCTCACCCTTGGCCTGGCCCTGGCCAGCCTCACCTTCGCTACGGCAGGCTGCTCCGACAACAAGAGCACCACCGAAACCACCACCACGACGCCCGCCACCAGCTCCCCGATGGCGGCCGACACAACTTCAGCCATGAAGCCCGACGCCATGGCTACCACTTATACCTGCTCCATGCACCCCGAAGTGGTGAGCGACAAGCCCGGCCAGTGCCCCAAGTGCGGCATGGACCTGATAGTTAAAAAGTAAACTGCCCGCCGCTTGGGCTGGTGATGGCGCGTATTGCTTCAAATACAGGTCATCACCAGCTCATGGCCGGTAGTCCCCCACCGTACTAACCGCCTGGGGCGCTACGAGTTGCGCGAGAGCGATACACCTGAACCATTATCGGCGTGGACGGCCACCAACCATTCCATTCTGGCGCCACGCTCACCTCCGCCGGAGGCGCACTGCCCTGATTTACGGACATAACCGCACCCGCAAAACCGTATTGTTTCACTGGCCCGTCATTCTGCTGCCCAACCGCCATGATGGTCTTCCCATACTGAATATGGAATTGATTGAGCCCGGCCAGATGCACGAGCTCAGGTTTGCCCTCAGGCAGCATGGCCCCTCCTGATACAACCCGCCTAGCCGCCTCAACAATCAGCCGGGCCAATACGGAGCCATGGTCATCTGCTTACCCGTGAAAGCTTGCCCATCACCCGCCGCCTGCGCGCCGACTTGATGATGAACACCAACCGAAAATATCACCTCGCCTCCTATTCCATTCTGAGCAAATACGTGGGCTTAGGCGGCAACTAGGACAGCGAATACGGCTGGGGCGTGGGCCGGGACCGAAAGGCTGCTCACGGAAAGCTTTCAATACAGCTTTGGCACCATCTACGGCTTCCTTCAAACGGTTGTTGGCGTTGCTGCCGGATGAGGGGCCTGCCTGACTTTTGAATTCCAGTGCGGCAATGAGTTCGTTGGAAAATGCCAGCACATCCCATTTCGTTTAGGGACGGTAGTAGCCAGGAATTTCCAGCCTGCCCTGAGAAGCGGTGTCTATAAGTAAGGCACGCTTACACGGCCAATTCGCTTACTGAAGCTGTTTAGAAATTCGCAAACAGGCGTCTCAATTACATCTGCAAACTGACTTTCTAAACAGCCCTACTGTGCTGCTTGACTGACCAATGCCACCGCCACTATTGTTAGTCGAACATGCACGCGGCTAAATTTCAGTCAGATGCGGCATTTTGGCAACACCGCATCTGAAAATTCTCGCTGCTTATCCTTTCAGCGAGTGAAGCAGGTAGCTAAGAATCGAAAAAAGCCGACTTATACCCTATTCCGTACCACAGACAATAAAAAAGGCCCTCACATTTCTGTGAAGGCCTTTTAGTAGTCCGTAGGGGAGTCGAACCCCAGCGTAAGCATCCAACACTAAACCGACTAAAAAACCCTTTTTATAGCCTGTAATGAGGTTTTATGTTTTTGCCTTGTTGGTTTGATGCTGGCATTTATCGGGGTTTATCGGCTTGTGGGTCCCCTCACGGGTCCCCTATTTGAGGGCCGTTCTATACCTTTAGGGCGGCAACTTCAAAAAAAGACCGGCAAACCGTCCCCACTGGGGACCCGCCGCTGGCCTAAACTCCCTCCAGATGGCAACCCTTACTTTTTTCCTGAAAGAGCCGGCGGCAGCCCGGCCCACGCCCATTATTGCCCGGCTGGCCCACGCGGGCACCAAAACGAAAATCTACACGGGCGAAAGCATCCTACCCGGCAACTGGATACAAGCCGCTCAGGAAGCCAACCCGCGCAAACTCAAAACTGAGGCCACTACGCTAAACGGACGGCTGGCTGGCATTCGGGACACGCTACTAGCTGCCCACGCTGAACACCGGGCCGCCGGGGCGCTTCCCACGCCCGAACAATTACGGCAAGCTATTGAGCTGCAACCCGCCGAACCCGAAGCGCCGGCCGCCGCTACGGACCTGCTGCAACTATTCGGGGACTGGATAGCTGGCCGGGGCGCTACGCTTGCCCCTAATACCTTGAAATCAAACCGGACTACGTTGCGGCACTTACGCGAATTTGCCGAGCGAAAGGGCTACGCGCTGCAATTCGGTAGCCTCGATACGGGACTGGCTGAGCGCTTCAAAAACTACTTGCTCACTGATTTGAGCTTATTGGATTCGGTAGTAAATAAGAATTTATCTATTCTTAAAAACTTCCTGCGCTGGGCCGACGAACACGGCCACGCGGTAGAAATCAATACCAAAAAGCTACGGCACAAATTTGAGGAACCCGAAATAGTAACGCTTACCCGTGCCGAAGTGGCGGCGCTGGCCGCGCTCCCCCTCACCACTACGCCCGGCCTGGCAAACGCCCGCGACTTGTTTTTGCTGAGCTGCTACACTGGCCTACGGTATTCGGACGTGGCCGCCCTACGGCCGCAAAACATAGCAGACGGGCGGCTAGTGCTAACTACCCAAAAGACCCGGCAGCCGCTCACCATTCCCCTACGGCCAGAGGCACGGCAGCTAGTGGCCCGGTTGCTGGCTGGGGAGCTACGGCAAGGCGTTTCCCCGCAAAAGCTAAACGTCCATCTGAAAACGTTGGGGGAGCTGGCCGAAATTGACACCCCTACCGAACGGGTACGCTTTGCCGGGGCCGAGCGCCGCAAAGAGCTAAAGCCAAAGCATGAATTTATCACGTTCCACACCGGCCGCCGCACGTTCGTTACGCTGGCCTTAGAAGCCGGTTTGCGGCCTGACGTGGTAATGAAGATTACCGGGCACGAAGATTTGAAGTCCTTCAAACGGTACGTAAACGTGAGCCGGGAAACCGTTTTAGACGAATTTGCGAACGTGTACGGGGCAGCCTAAAAAAAATAAAAGGTTTTTAGCGCTATACACTTTTGACACTTTGACACCGTAAGCGGCTGGGCCGCCCCGGCTACTTTATAGCCCCGGGGCGGCCCCACGGCCCCGGCGCTGGCCTGGTAAAGCCCGCCCTGTTTCTCTTACTTTTCTAGCTGGCAAGCATGAAAACCCCCGATGATATTATACACCCTGACGGGAGTATTACCCGCTTTAAGCCAACAGCTTATACTTTGCTTTCGCAATTAGGTCCAACGTATGCCAGTATGCAAAAAATGGCTGAGGCAGCAGCTACAGTGCGAAAGTTTGTAGAAGCAGACGCAAAAATGCAAAAGATAATTGCCCCTATGCTCAAAGCTAACCGGCAACATGAAGCACTATTTTTTACACGCGAAGTAATACCGCCGCCTACCGGACCCGCCGCCGAATCTGGCCCGTCCCCGGTTCCTATGGTACTGCCTACGCACACTCTGGCCCACGTGGGCACTCCCGTAGCTGCAAGTAGCCCCGACCGACTCGCGCTAGCTGCTACCCCCACCCAAACCCTGCCCGCCGCACCGCCTGCTCCCGTTGTATCGGCCAGCTCGGCGCAACCTGCGCCCGTCCCATCTGCTACACCCAACCCGGCGGCCGAGCAACTGCCCCGCTTAGCTAAGTTGCTTACTTCGCGCTTTACCTTACCCCAGCTTAAAAAATGGTTGGCTGAAGTTGGGCTAATTGACCCCGAAACGGGCACGGCTAAACCAAACGCAAAGCCCTATGAGTGGGCTGCTGCCCGCGAAGCCTTGTATAAAGCCGGCTTGCTGGGGCAGCTTTCAAGTGAGCAAGCAGCCGACGTATTTTCTGAGGCGTTTAGTACGACGGTAAGCGCCGGGACTATGAAGAATCGGGACAATGCCAAAGCGGATAAAAAAGGCAAATTTTACCAAACATTTACGCACTACAAAGCACTATTAGGCGACTTCCTGACCCGATAAATGCCGACTAAAAAGTGCCTCAAAACTTGCCTGTTTCTGCCCGTTTTTGTCTTTTGTTAGCGCAAGCTCACCGGGCAAAAATGGGCAACTTTTCTTAGCTCACTTGCCGCCGGTTCGCCTCACTAACTGAGGCCAGCCGGCAAAATGGAAAAGCAAATTATTACGGTTGGGGTGGGCTACGAAACCCTACTGGCCGACTTTCGGGCCGAAATGCTTTCGGTACTGAAAGCCCACGCGCCCACGGCTGCCACGGCCGCCGGGGCCGAGCCTGAGCAACTGCTAGACGTGCGGCAAGCGGCCGAGCTGCTGGGCGTAACCTGGCAAACCGTACACGAATGGAAGCGGCGCGAGTTGCTGCCGTACTGCAAAATGGGCGGCCGGACGTACTTCAAACGGTCCGAAGTGCTGGCCGCGCTGCACTCGCCCACGGCCCCCACGGGCGGTCGGGCTACGCCCCGCCGGGGCAAGGCCGCCGCAAAGGAAGGGAAGGGGGCCAGAAAGTGAAAACGCCCGCTTTCGCACCCTATTTCGGCCACTATAAAAGCCCTTTAGCCAACTCGAAACCCGAAGCCGCCCTACTAGATTTGCGGGCCGTGTACGCGCTGCTGAGTGGCCCCACGCTTCGGGAGCCAACCGCCCGGTTACGGGCCGCCCCGGTGGGTAGCAAGGCTGCGCAAGCCGTCGAAAACGGGTTGCCCTGCTTCACTGGGGCCGGGGTATTTATACCCCACCGGGCCGACGCGGACCTAACCCGGTTTTCGCGCTGCCTGCTACTCGAATTTGACACCGTGCCCGACGTGGCCGCTGCCCGCGCCGCGCTGCTAGCCGACCCGGTTTTAGCGCCCGCGCTGCTGCTAGTATTTGCCAGCCCACGGGGCACGGGCTTACGGGTCGTACTGGCCGCCTTCCTTCCCTGCGGTATCGGCAACTGGCCCGCGCCTCACGAACCCGAATTAACCCCAGCGCAAGCCGGCCGAGTGCTGGCCGAAAACTTCCTGGGGTGGGCTATCTGGATTCAAGAACGGCACGGCCTACGCGCCCGCCCCCACGGCCGCACCCTGCCCCACGCCTGCCCACTGGGCTACGACCCGGCCGCCTGGCTGGCTCCCGGTTGGTGATTTTTTTTAGCTGGCACTCCCTTATGAAAACTCCTAAAAAAGTGGCGCTACTGGCCGCCGCTAACGAACGGGCCGCGCCCCCGGCCGCCGCGCCCGTTTCGCACGAACAACTAATTTCTGACCTTTTGGCTCAGGTCAAAAAGGTAGATTTTTACGGCTTGGCTCAATTAGAGGACCCTAGCGAAAAGCTAAAGCAAAAGCACCATATAGTAATTGTGGTGGAGCATTTGCTAGACTTAGCAAACCGCAATAATTGGGGACTTTGCCGGCGCGAAGGGTTCGTTTACACCTACAACGGGGCTTATTGGCGGCAATTCGAGGCCGACGAATTGCAACGCTTTTTAATGCAAGCAGCCGAGCGAATGGGCCTAATGAAATTAGAAGCCCGTTCGCACTTGGTGGGGGAGCAGCTGCTAAAGCAATTCCTTACGAGCGCCTACCTGCCCGCGCCAGCTCCCAACCGGGAAATAATTCGGGTAAATCTGCAAAATGGCACCTTTGACATTGGCCCCAAAACGCAAAAGCTGAGGCCGCCGAACCGGGCCGATTTTCTAACTCACCAACTGCCCTTCGCTCACGACGAAACGGCCGCCGCGCCCAACTGGCAAACCTTTCTAAACCGGGTATTGCCCGACGAAAGCAGCCAATTAGTTTTAGCTGAATACCTGGGGTACGTGTTCGTGCATCCTTCGCAATTGAAGCTAGAAAAAGTGTTGCTGTTGCACGGGTCGGGCGCTAACGGAAAATCAGTATTCTTTGAGGTTGTTACGGCGCTACTGGGGCCGGAAAACGTTAGTAATTACTCGCTTAACTCCCTCACTTCGGAGCCGGCGTATTGTCGGGCCAACCTGACGAAATCGTTAGTGAATTATGCCAGTGAGCTAAGCAAAGGATTAGAAGCCGATGCGTTTAAGCAATTAGTTTCCGGCGAACCGATTGAGGCCCGGCTACCCTACGGCAAGCCGTTTATTATTCAGGACTACGCAAAGCTAATTTTTAACTGCAACGAATTACCCACCGACGTTGAACACACCCACGCCTATTTCCGGCGGTTTCTGATTATACCCTTCCCGGTTACGATTCCCGAAGCCGAGCAAGATAAAACACTGGCCGCCCGAATTATTGCCCACGAATTACCTGGGGTATTTAATTGGATGCTGGCCGGCTTACACCGGCTCCTAGCGCAAAACGGCTTTACGGACTGCGAAGCGGCCCGGCAACAAATTGACGAATACCGGCGGCAATCGGATAGCGTGCGGCTGTTCTTGGAAGAATACGGCTACGTAGCCGCCCCCTCAGCTTGGCAGCCGGCGCGTGAAGTGTACGCCGAGTATCGGAGCTTTTGCCAGTCGGACGGATACCGGCCAGTAGCTCAGCAAAAATTTAAGGGCCGGCTACGGGCGGCTGGAATTGACGAAACCCGCCGCAACGCGGGCCGGGGCTTTCACCTGAGCCGTCCCCTTTGAGTGCTGGCCCCACCGGGCCGACCGGCTGGGGCTGAAAGTGTCAAAGTGTCAAAAGTGCAGGGCTGTAAACTTCTTTTTATTTTTTATGGCCCCGGCCTTCCGCTATATTCTGCAACCCTACGCCGGCCGCCGCAGTCGGGCAACGTGCCCGGCTTGCGGTACGGTGGGGCAGTTTGCCCGCTACCTGGATACTGAAACCGAGGAGCTACTACCGGCCGAGTTTGGACGCTGCAACCGGGAGAGTAATTGTGGGCACCATGCCAGCCCCTACGCGCCCGGTCCCAGTGGGGAGAGCTACGCCCACCGCGCTACCCTCAACACCGCCGCCGGGGCGGCCCCGGCCCCGTATGCGCCCCCTACGCATAAGCCCACCGGCCCGCCCCCGCAGCCGGTTTTTATTCCGGCCGAGTTGTACCGGGCTTCGCTGGGGCACTACGAACGCAACAACTTGGCTCACCTGCTACGGGGGCATTTCGGGGCCGGCATAGCGGCCGAACTGCTGGCCCGGTTCCGGTTGGGCACGTCGGCCCACTGGCCGGGGGCTTGCGTATTCTGGCTACTTGACGAACGCGGGCAAGTGCGGGGCGGGCAAGTCGTACTATTCGATGAAACCGGGCACACCGTGAAGTACCCCCGCCGTTGCACTACGTGGGCACACACGGCCCTAGCGCACTGCCTACGCGAAGCTGGGCAAGCCCCGCCGGCTTGGCTAACAGCCTACGAAAAGCAGGCTGCTAAAAGCCCGTGTTTATTCGGCCTGCCCCAACTTGACACGGCCCCCGCCGGGCAGCCCGTGGCAATTGTGGAAAGTGCTAAAACGGCTGTTCTATGTACGCCCTACCTACCGGCGTTCGTCTGGCTGGCAACGGGTGGGCAGTCCTATTTAACCCCCGAACGGCTGGCCCCGGTAAAGGGCCGCCGGGTCGTACTCTTTCCCGACGCGGGCAGCTTTGCCAACTGGCAAGCCCGTGCCGAACGGCTGCGGGCGCTGGGCTTTCAGGTTGAAGTATCGGCCGACATTGAAAACCTGGCCGACGAACACGAACGCGCCGCCGGCTTAGACTTGGCCGACGTGCTGCTGAGTGAGTGGCCGGGCTACCCGCCAAGTTGGGACGCGGCCGAGTAGCCGCGCCGTCTTGCCCCACTCGACAAACCCCGGCGCATTTGTCTAACGCCGCTGGCCCCGCTACTGCCGCCGCCGTGGGCCTGGGGCCAACCCTCCCCCCCTAGTTGGGTCCTTCCGAGAGGGTTAGGCTTGCGGGTGGCTACACCCCAGAAAGCCGCTAGTTTTAGCCCTGAAAAACATGCCGGTTTTTCATTTTTTCGGGGGTCTAATCCTGTTTGTTATTGATTTTCAAACGGTAAACCCCAAATTGTCATGTCCGCAAAACCCGCCGAAATTGTTTCTTGCGCTGAATTTGCCCGGCGACTTGACTGTGACGAAAGCACGGTGCGGCGCTACGTTAGAGAGGGTAAAATTTGCGCCCCAGCCGTGGCCTATAAGCCCACCGGCAAAGTGGCCGGCCTAAGCTTTGAGCTTGCGAAACGGCACTTTTTGGAAGCACGCGAGGTAACCGAATTTCGGTTTGCCCTTTCGGGTGGTGCCCCCACTGGCACGGCTCGCAACCGGGCCGCCGGCCGAGCTGCTGCCGGCCCCGTTTCGGACACCGGGCAACCCGTGGCCCTGGCCCCGTTGAAGCGCAACAGCGAAGGGCTGCCAATAGGCGAAATGGCCGAACTACGGCGGTACGCGCTGCAATTGAAGGTAGAACTAGCCGAATTAGAATTGGGCGTACTGCTGGGGGAGTTGTTACCAAGAAGAGCAGTTTACCAAGCTTTATTCGAAAAAGGGCAAGAGGTGAGGATTCGGCTAGAAGCAATACCTCATCGTATCATAGAGGACATGCTCGCTGCAGATAATTCCACTGAAGCTTTAGCATTATTGAACAAGGAAATTGATTGCGCATTAAAGGATGTTGCAAACATTCTTGTTCGTGCTTTAGCTGTTGACTTAAAGCCCAGTAGCCTTCGAAAAAATGTGAAAGCGTAAGAAGATTTGAGTTATTTGCCGTTTTTTCTTCTGTTGGAGTTTGTGGATTTGGGAAGTAATTGGTCTTCTAAGCCTGGTAGTTCGGCGGGCTTTGAAACCTCTTTAATGACCTTAGACTTCTTAACCGTCGCCTTTTTCTTAGAAG
Organism: Hymenobacter sp. UYAg731; assembly: GCF_054061335.1. Taxonomy (NCBI): domain Bacteria; kingdom Pseudomonadati; phylum Bacteroidota; class Cytophagia; order Cytophagales; family Hymenobacteraceae; genus Hymenobacter; species Hymenobacter sp. UYAg731. The sequence goes on from NZ_JBSSEC010000007.1 coordinate 25,254, forward strand.
GCATCTGTACCGATTTAACCTCTTCAACATCCTGGTTATCTCTTAAGGGATTTGCAGAGATAATATCAGAAATGGTATCTTCCTTTTCTGTCGGTGGAGTAGCTGAAACTAAATGCTTCTCCATTATAGCACGTTTACGTCGCGGTATATCAGCTCGCTCAGTTCGCAATTCTAATTGCTTTGCATATAACTTGGTGAGTTCTTTTTCAATTGCAGGCAGTTTGCTGGCTTCAGGCAAATTAAGCGTTAGGGTCATCAATTGGTCTGGCCTAATGCGTGGATAAGAATTTGTCGCATATGTTTCAGCCTCTGCGACTAGTTCAGGTTGCCGTAGTGCAAAGCTTAGCAAATGCGGGTAATCAGAACGTAATACAACCAGTTCTGTAGAGCATTGTCCAGCCCGGTCTGCAAGCCACACTTTGTTCAAATTTGGACGCAATTTGCCATAAAGTACATCGCCAAGTTGAAAGACATTATTAGTGCTTTTTACAGCACTAGGCTCCCACTCAGCGCTTAATTGCCCAGTATTTTTCTCTATATGCTGCAGGCCAATAAAATCGACCAGATTGTCTTCATTGCTTGCTATAGTTTCTCGGCAAAGGGTTGCGAATTCCCTTACTGGAACGGGGCGCGCATTATCCTTAAGTAATGTACCTGCATGTTTAGCTAGCTGGGCTTGTTGTTCAGCTAATTTATCATCTTCAGATTGAAGTTCCTGCATCTGAGCGATAATCAACTCTTGTATTTGCTTTGGAGGTAAAGGAATTGATGCACTCTGCAAGTGGCCTATGTTGAGACTATTCCCAAATGCATTATCTGTATCCTTAGTAGCGGATAAGTCTACAGCCTTGGTATTAAGCAGATAGAATAGAAAGAGCGGAAGCAATACGTCATTGTACTCCGGTTTGGGTATTAACGCAGCAATAGCTTCGTTTGTATACAGTGGAATACCTGCTATAGCAGTTTTTCCAATAGAAAGCTTAAAGCTTACGAGTACGGTTTCAGCAGGTATAGGCTTTACGTTAGAACGCTTAACACCTTCGTCAGTAATGCTTTCATTCGTTTCGGTAATGCGACCCCCTATTAATTCACTGACCGATACCCATGGGTTAGTGCCTTCCCAATAGGCAGGGTTGTCACGGTCAGGTGTTCCACCTATACTGATACTACACAAACCATTTGCCCCACCAAGAACTTGATAAGGCCAAGTCGAAGCAACTCCTTCGCCTAAGTATCGACCTAACGGCCGGGGTGAAAGACGCAAAGAGATTTCAAAACCAACTTTATGCAAATCCAAGCATTGTAATAGAGGCGCGGATTTTAAGTATGGCGATAAAAATTCGGGTATGGCTTGTATGGGCCGATTAAGTAAAGCAGCTTGGATATGTGTATTAATGCGTTCTTGGTTCGCGGGGTTAGTGCTATCATAAAGAGGGGATATAGGGTTGCCATTAGCGTCGGCTCTTATAGCAACTAGCCTATGCGCTCGGTTAGCTTTCTTAAACTTGTATCCCAAGAACTTGCGCTGCTTAGGTTTTCCAGCCCCGCCTCTAACTAATATTGTGTGCTGACTTTCAACGAGAAGGTAAAGGCGAAAACGCTCGCATTCATGTTCCTTTATCAGCCGCTCTGCTGTCTGCCGCTTCAGCTCACTTTGTTCATCCTTCGTGCTGTTTCGATAAGCAGCACGCGTAGGCAACTTTACATATTCTGCCTGTTCACTGAGCCACTGCACATAGTCACGACCGATATCAGTTTTAGCTAATTCAGCATCAGCTAACTCGCCGCGTAATAGCATCTGATACTGTTCTGGTAGTATTCCCAGTGAGTATTGATAAGCTGCCAAGTGCTTTTCCCCATGCAAGGAATCTAAGGTGGGGTCTCTGCTAATTCCGCTAATTATAAGGTCTTTAGATACTTGTCCTGCGTTGTAGACATCTGCGTCAGGCCGTTTTAATAAAAATAAGGCAACTGTATTGGTACCAGTTGCAAGAAAGGTTTCGCTACTAAATTCTACCATGGCTTTAACCTCAAAAGCCTCCAATAGTAGTTGCCTTGTGCGGCTGTAAAGTCCATCACTACCCAAAAAGGAACTGGGTAAGATAAGTGCTGCTACACCACCAGTTCGTAGTAACTGAGCTGCCCTTTCGATAAATAGCACTTCTATGTTACCGCTAGTGTCAGTTATATGAGGTAATAAGACAAAGTCGTCTGCATTTACTTTTAAGTTTGGCTTAAATGCATCAATTGCATAAGGTGGGTTGGCAACTACAGCGTCAAAAGTGCCATTAGCAGGCAAATTGGCGTGTTTTTCAAGCCCATCCCCGTATATTATATTAGCATCTCCATCACCATGCATAAAACATGCAACTTTACTTGTCCTAGCCAAGCGATAGTCCTTCTCGATACCGTGCAGGTAACGACCGGCCCAGCTCATGGGTTGGTCCTGAAACGCCTTTACCTGACGGCCTATATCAGTCTCAATGCCTAGGTCACCAGTATTGAGGCTGTTTACAATGTGTTGAATTGCATCCAGTGTTTCCGTAAGGAAGTGTCCTGCACCACTAGCATAATCTATTACGCTAGGGAGAAAATCGGCCGCTCTTGCAGCGATTTTTTCTTGCACCATTTCAGCAAGGGGCAGGCTACCTACAAGAAATCGGGCGATAGGAATAGGAGTAAAAAACTGTCCTTCACTCTGCTTATATCCTGTTTCCAGCAACTGTTCAAACAACTCACCTAATACAGCTGCTCGCTTATTGTGTTTAAACCGAAACGGCTCAAATAAATGCACCATGTCACGTAACACATGAGCATTCCCTTCAAATAATGTTTTATTATATACTTCTTTAAATGCAAATTCATTATTAGAGTAGAACTTCAGTTCTCTCAAAATCCTCCTTATTTGCTCTTGAGCATACTGACGTGGAAACGCTGAGACAACACTGTCGATATCGGCTTGTGTATAATTGATTACGTCCTCATGCAAATAGTCACGCATAGCTCTTGTGTAGAGCGTTTGCAGCCTCTCATACAATCGTTCGTCATTATCGCGGCCTATAATAAATTGGAAACCTGCCTCTTGTTCAGGCGCTCCGCCTTCGTCAACAATCTTGGCGAGTACAAGGGAAATTAACCTATTAAAGGCATTTGAGCGGTCTGACACGTTATGCCGACGCAAAATCTCCATGAATTCCTGAAAAACTTTAGCACGGTCTTCAGGTTCAAAATTTCGAAGGTCTCTTAAACGACGGGGCTCATAACCAGGGTTATAGGCGGGGCATTCGGGCTCGAATATGCCAGCTGGAGCAAACTGTGGGGTACCACCACTTTTATTAGCCCAAACTTTGAGTAGGTCGTCCTTTTCCTTGTAGGCTTTATATGTAAGATACTCGTCGGGGCTTAATCGTTGCGCTGCCTCTTCTGCGGGTGTATCTACTACGGATACGACGGCTGATGTGTAGCTTACTGTGCCTTCTGGTGTAAGGTGGGATGCATATAGAGCTAGAAACTGTGCAGTTCCGCCATTTACAAAATACGAAAATACCTGACCTCCATCACGCTGAGTATTTACTAACTCTTCTTCATATGCTTCCCCAGCTGTTTTGCATTCTATGATAAGAAGCAGTTTATTCTTTTTATGTTGGTATACACATATGTCGGCCTTGCCGCTTTTTTGCGTACGTCCTAATTTGAACTTTCTCTCTAATTCGATATCGCTTGGATAATAGCCCTTTCGTAGTAGTCGGTCAACACACTCCAAGACAACGAAATTTTCATCTGCTTTGAAGTGCGTAGTTGTACGGTCTCCAAAGCGAATAGAAGGGCCATAATTGATATGTCCTTCTAAGCCTTGGCTCAGGTCGACACTTATCACATAGTGAAAAGCATCGTATGTCTTCATGTAGATATCAGGGGTTTCAGCATCAGCTGAAAAGTCCAGAGCTATCAATAGGGCGCGAATCTCTTCGATGGTCATACAAAACAGAAAAAAAGAACAAGCCTAAGCAAGGTCAAGCTTTAAAGGTGAAGCAGCCGTGTCAAAGAAGTACTAGCTGTTGCCCTTAAAAGAAGGTGAAAATATTAGAGTTGAGTAATATTGAAAGCAAAGGCCCAGTCGCGCTAGTCAGCACGCTGGGCCTTTCAGGTTATAGTTGGAAAGACGCCCATGTCCAAAGGTATGGGGCAGCTTGGGTATCACTCAATGCTAGGCTTAGGGTATTCGCCAACTAGGGGCAAAAGGTGGAATTTGGCCTTCGGGTCCCCTAATGGGTCCCCTAGAAAATAAAAAATCCCCATTGCGAGCAGCAATGAGGATTTTTAGTAGTCCGTAGGGGAATCTTACGTATACCCAAGCTCACTATAAACTACCTATTAAAAATATGTCTTTACTGCCCTTTTAAGCACATTTTATGAATTACTGACGCTTGTTTTTTGACTGTTTTACGCTCTTTATATCTTTAATTGTACCCCAGGATGTACCCTGGACCGTTTTGCATTGTACCTTAGTCTCAACAACAAAATCACTGAGGTATGGCAACAGTCTCTTTTCACTTGAAAGAACCAAACGGCGATAAGCTAACAGCTATTTTTATCTGGTTTAACCCTCAGAACGGGCAGCCTCGCATCCGCATCTATACGGGCGATAAAATCCATCCTGACCAGTGGGAGGGCGGTGATGTGCAACGCGCCAAAACTCCGAAGCGTGGTGCTGACACCGAGTGGAATAAAACCATCAATACAAGTAATGAGCGGATGAGTAAGCGCCTGCTGGACTATTGGGCAACATGTCGGGCGGCAGGAACTTTACTAACGGCTGAACAGCTACGCTCCGCTGTGGAGCCTCAGGCCCCGACGGTTAAACCGGAGCGTCCGCAGCCGCTGGCTGATTTTGCCGTCTATCTGGAACGCATGGTAGCGATAAAGGCTGCTAACACTGTTAAGTCGCACCGGTCAACGTTTAACCATTTGACGAGCTTTGTGGCTGTCACGCGCAACCCGCTTGAATACAGTGATTTCACGCGAGCTTGGAAAAACAACTTCTGTGCTTGGCTAGCAGCTGGTGCCGGAAGTGAAAAGCCAATGGCTGATAGTAGCGTCAACAAGCAACTCAAAAACCTCAAAGCCTTTCTGCACGATGCAGCCGACCACGGCTTATTGGAGCGTATTGACACTAAGCGGGGGTGGGGCTGGGATTTTACAGAAAGTGAGCCTATGGCGCTTTCTGCCAATGAACTAGCCCTATTAGAGTCGCTGGGAGGACTTCCTCCTTACTTGGAAAATGCACGTTGCCTCTGGCTATTGATGGCTTACACAGGCCTGCGCTACTGCGATGCGATGGATTTGAAGCCTGAACATGACAAAGGAGATACCCTCCAACTCGTACCGCGTAAAACCACCGACGTCTCGGCAATAGTGTATGTACGCAAAGTAGCCCGGGCTTTGCTGGCCAAGTGCTGGAGCGGAGAGGTCCACAGTATTGCAAATCCCACTCTAAATGAATACATAAAAGAGGTTTGCTGCCGCGCTGGCATCAACGAGCCTACTGAGAAAAGAGCATCCTACGGCCAAACGAGTCGTACCCTAAAAACGGTACATCCTAAATACGAGTTGGTTACCTGCCACACAGCTCGTCGCACGTTTATTACGCATTCTTTTGCCAGGAAAATTCCGTTGGAATTGGTGATGATGGCTGCCGCGCACACCAATCCTAAAACCACTTTGCGGTATAATCAGAATACTGTGGCTCGCCAAATCGAAGTTTCACGGCAGGCGTGGGGAGAAGATGAATAGCTCCGTCTCTGGTACTAAAGCATCCATTTGCAGCTCGCAAATGGATGCTTTGTTGTTTTTATCAAACGTGCCCTGCATGGCCCAGAAAGTAGGGCTTACAAGCTTAGAGGTTGAAAAATTTTAGAATCCACTTCTTGGTCTATTATTAAAAGGGACATTCACTTGCGCGTAGCGGCGGTGAAAAGGCCTTTGGGTAGAATGTCGTGTACGCCCTTGTGTACGCTTCCCTAAATAGAGTGCCAGTTGGTAGTAGAGAAAAGCGTATTTTCACTACTTCACCTCTGACCCATGAAAAAAGGACGATTCAGCGAAGCGCAAATTGTGGCGATTTTGCAGCAACAACAAAGTGGGCAAACGGTGGCCCAAATTGTGCGTGAGCACGGCCTGAGCGAGGCCACCTTCTACGCCTGGAAAAGCAAGTACGCCGGGGCGAGCGTCGCCGAGTTGACTCGGCTCAAGCACCTGGAGGACGAGAATAGACGCCTCAAACAAATGTTCGCCGACCTAAGCTTAGAGAACCAAGCTATCAAGGAGATACTGCGAAAAAAGTAGCCAGCCCTGCGGCGCGGCGCCAGGCAGCGCAGGGCTTAGTAAGCAAAGGCTGGAGCCAGCGGCGGGCGTGTGCGCTGGTGGGGCTCGCGCGCGGCAGCTACCAACCGGTGGTGCGAGGGCGCAACGACGAGCCCGTGCAGGACGCACTGCGTGCCTTAACAGGTCGGCACCCCGGCTGGGGATTCTGGAAGCTGCACCACCGCTTGCGCAAAAACGGCTTGGTAATCAATCACAAGCGCACCCTGCGTATTTATAGGGCGCTGGCCCTGAACCTGCCCCGGCGCCTAAAAAAGCGCGTACCTGCCCGTGTCAAGCAGCCGTTGGTCGTGCCCGTGGCGGCCAACGTGTGCTGGTCGCTCGACTTTACCAGCGATGTGTTGACGGATGGCCGCCGGTTTCGGACACTGAATGTGCTCGATGATTACAACCGGGAACTGCTGGGCGTCGAAATTGACTTTTCCTTGCCCGCCGCCCGCGTGGTGCAGGTGCTGACGCGCTTAGTCGAGTGCCACGGCCGGCCGGCGCAACTGCGTACCGACAACGGGCCGGAGTTTATCAGCACCCGGTTGACCGAATGGTGCGAGGCGCAGGGCATCGCCCTGCACTGGATTCAGCCCGGCAAGCCAACTCAAAACGCCTACATCGAGCGCTTTAACGGCTCGTTTCGCCGCGAATTGCTCGACGCGCACCTATTCTGCTCGCTGGCTCATGTGCGCCAACTGGTGGACGAGTGGATGCTTGACTACAACACCCAACGGCCGCACCAAGCCTTGAATTTTATGACCCCCATCGAATTTAAACAAGCTGCTTAGCCTCTGCTAACGAATGGCTTACCGAACAGGGAAGCGTACAATTGGAACTGTCCACGAGCTGGGTCACGTGCAGGTCCACGGCCACGCTGCACAGTACGTAGGCGTCGTCGCGGCTCAGGTGCTTTTCGGTGACGAGGAAGTCCATCATGTTGCGCGTGGCCAGGCTCACGGCCTCGTCCAGGCTGTTATCAACCCCCATGGCAATGAATTCTGTGGGGGTTTCGGCCCGGAGCCAGTTCAGGTGCTGGCCCTTGTGCACGATGAATTGGAAAGTGCCCACCAGCGAGGTTTCCAGCGCTTTCAAATCCACTTCGCCGTTGCCCTGGGCGGCGTGCCCGTCGCCGGCCGAGAACAAGGCCCCCGGCGCGTGCACCTGAATGAAGAGCGTGCTGCCGGCCACCATCTCCTTGTTGTTGATGTTGCCCGCGTTTATCCAGGGCGGGTAGAAACTGATGCGGCCCGACACGTTGGGCGGGGCGACGCCCATGCTCCCGAAAAAGGGCCGCAGCGGCACCTCGATGCCGGGAGCGAACAGCCCCACCAGGCGCTTGAGGTCCAGCGGCACGATGCGCATCTGGGCGTAGGGGAAGTCGTTGGGCAGCGCGCCGTAGCCGGGCGGCAGGCCCGCTTCTGCCAACAGCGCGGGGGTACACGCCACCAGCGTTTGCATCTGGCCACCTCGCCCGATTTAATTCGCAGCTTAGGCGGGGCCGTGGCATCGTAGTAGCCCCACGTCACGGTCTGGGGCGTAGCCAGTAACTGGTGAACCACGGGGGAGCCGCCACCCGTGTAAGTGATTTGAGACGGTGGGCACTGAGTCCCCCCACAACAGGGTCCCGAGAGACAGCAGGGCCACACCTTTTTGGAATTTAGTTTTATTCAGGATGCGCGGCGAAATAAGGGGAGGTTGCGAGACTAATTCGATATGTACGCTGGTTGGAAATGGCCAATAGGCGGCAAGAGACCGAGCGCATCAAAAAGTGTAGGGCAAGCCGAGTCTAGACTAAGCGGCTATTCGCCTCATTTTCGCATAAAACGGTCAAATAGCTGAATTGCCCCATCTTTTCCGATGTTCGTTAAACTGCTTTCGGCGGAGCTACATGGGCAACAGGAATGCTTTGGGGAACCATGAAGTAGAAACTCAGGCTGTAAATCAGTAGTGGGAGGACCGCAAATTGCAGCACGGGGGAAAGGCCAACCCCGAGGCCCGGAATAAGGGGCATCCGGTCGGTGTAAACCCAGTTTCCCGCCGCCAGGTGGACAACCTCGGTTAACGCGGCTCCGGCACCTCCAATTATCACGAGCCAGGAAGCCCGTACCCACGTCAGCTGCCGCACCCAGAGGCCGTCCTGGTACACGAGCGCCAGGCCCAAGTACAGCAACGCCGCCATGATGGCATCCGCCAGCGAGGCCAGGGCTAAAAAAGCAACGTGCAACGGGTCATAGCCGCAGCCTTCGTACAAGAGGCAATGGCTCAGCTCCCAAATGAAATTCAGCGCAAACGCCAGCACCAGGGCGAAGCCGACAAACCGCTTGAGTTCGCTACGGTCCGGCGCTTTCTTCGCGAAGTAGGCGTAAAGCACCCCTATAACGGTCAAGGCCATCGTCGGCACCACGAACATGCCCGGGGTTAGATTCGTCATTGAGGTTGCAGTAGCTCGTGAATGGGTTTGACGAAGAGGGCTGCTGCTAGCTGGCGGGGCTTGCGTTTCCGGGATTAAAACCGCAGGTTCAGGCCGCCGCCGCCGCCGAAGCGGTTCTCGTAGCTGCCCATCAGCGAGAAGTTGCGCGAGAGCAAGTATTCGGCCCCGGTGCGCCAGACGACTTCTTTGGCAAAGCGGCGGTTGTTGTCGAACGTGTTCACCCACCCAAAGTCGGCCTGGTACTCATAGTAGCCGGACACGAGCAGGCGCGGCAGCACCATAATGGTCCGGCCCAGGCTCAGGCGGGGCCGCAGCTTGTTGTCGATGCGGGCGTCGAGGCTGAACAGGTAGGGCGTCAGGTAGCGCACCCCGACCACGGCCGTAGTGGTGGTGGTGGTGACCATCCGGCCCGCGGCCCCCGGCTCGGTAAGCGGGGCGGGTAGCCGCTCCCGGGTGTTCTCCACGTTCACGCCCCCAAACACGCGGAAGTAGTCGTAGAGGTAGCGCTCGTAGGTGGCCTCGGTTTCCATGTTGCGGTTCCAGCCGTTCTCCACGCTCAGGTTGAACTGGTTGCGGATGTTGGACGACATCAGGTTGAGGGTGCCCATGTGCGAGGCCACGCCGAGCAGGCCCCAGGTGTAGTACTGGTCGGTCCCCCGCACCGCCGTGCTCGCCGGGAAGCCCTGCATCCGCGGGTCGCGGGGCGTGCCGTAGCTCACCACGCGGGCCATGCCGCCCACCAGGTGGTAGAGGACGTGGCAATGCAGAAACCAGTCGCCCGACTCGTCGCCCAGCACCTCGATGGTGACCTGCTGCATGGGGGCCACGTTCACGGTGTGCTTGAGGGGCGAGTAGTCGCCGTTGGCGTTCAGTACCCGGAAAAAGTGCCCGTGCAGGTGCATGGGGTGGTGCATCATCGTCAGGTTGTTGTAGGTGATGCGCGTAATCTGGTTAACGTGGATGGGAATTACATCCGCCGACGACAGGGGCACGCCGTTCATGCTCCAGATGTAGCGCTGCATGTTGCCGGTGAGGTTGAGCAGGATGTTGCGTACGGGCAGGCTGTTGGCATAGGCCGTTTTCTGCGGGGCCCGCAAGAAGTCGTAGTTGTACTCAGCGAACATGTCCATGCCGGGCATCCCGGCCGCCGTTTTCTGGCCGCTCCTATCCATGCCGGCCATTGGCTTATCGGCACCCACCTGCATGTCGGCCATCGGCATATCGTGACGGGCGTGGGTCGAGTCCGCGGGCATTTTCATGCCATCCATCTTCCTCATACCATCCATCTTCATACCGGCCAGGGCGAGCTTGGGTGGCGTGGGCTGGTCGTTCATTTTTATGCCAGCCTTCTTGTCGCTGCTGCCCATGTTCATGCCGGGCATCGGCTTATCGCCGCCCATCGACATGCCGACCATTTTTCCATCTTTCCCTTGCTTGCCCATTCGCATGCCCCAGTTGGCTTTCATCTGCTCGGGGTCGACGTGGTGGGGGCGGAATTTGAGGGCGGGCGCGCCCATGCGCATGTCCATTTTGGCCATCTGCTGCATCAGCGCAATTTTATCGGGCCGGGGCAGCACCGGGGCGGCCAGCACCGGCCCCGTGCCCAGGTAAGCCGAGGTGGTGCCGGAGCCATCCTGCGCCATGGCCCGCAACTCCAACTTGCCGCTGGCCGGAATCGTGACCAGGAAATCGTAGGTTTCGGCAATGGCAATGAAGGTTTTATTGTGCTTCACCGGCACCACGTCCTGCCCGTCGGCCGCCACCAGCAACGGGTCCTCGTCCCCAAACGTCAGCCAGAACTGCGTCGAGGTTCCCCCGTTGATGATGCGCAGACGTACCCGCTCGCCGGGCTTCAAATCCGGGTATTGCTGCTCGGGCTGACCGTTTACCAGGAAGGCATTGTAGTACACGTCGGCAATGTCGAAGCTTTCCATGCGCTGCTTCCAGAAGTTGAGCTGCGCCCCGAAGGCCCCGCGGGCAATTACGCGGTTGAGCGGCGTGGCCGTGCCCTTAGCAATGTTGTACCACTCGGTGCCCCGCTTAAGGTAGCGCGTCACGTTCTTCGGCTTCTGGTTGGTCCAGTCCGAGAGCATCAGCACCAGGTCCTTGTCGTATGTCAGGCGCTCGTGCTTGGGCTCGATGACGATGCCGCCGTACACGCCGGTTTGTTCCTCCAGGGAGTGCGCATGGTACCAGTAAGTGCCGGCCTGCTTGAGCGGAAACAGGTATTTCAGCTCCTGGCCCGGCTTGATGGGCGGCGTGGTGAGGTAAGGCACGCCATCGTAAAAATTAGGCACCAGGACCCCGTGCCAGTGCACGGACGCTTCCACGTTCATTTGATTCTTGACGTAAATCACGGCGAAGCCGCCCTCTTTGAAGCGCAGGGTGGGGCCGGGAATTCCACCGTTGACGGTCGTCCCCGTTACGGTTTTACCGGCCTTATTCACTGGTTCCTGGCGCAGGGTCAGGTGATAAACGGTCGTATCCGTCTGGGCCCAGGCCGGCCGGCCCGTGAGCAGCAGCAGCAGCAGCGGAAAAAAGAGAAGGGGGTGAACTCTCATGTGGGAGTTGTTGAAGTGCCCGCGGCCTGGCGGGCCGTGGGTATAGATGCACCGAACTCAGTTGGTTGGGGAGGGCTTCGATTGCATAGCAAGCCAACGGATTGCGGGTGAGGTGGAAAACCAACCTGCCACAAAGGTCCCTGCCCCTCACGCCCCCACCCATGACAAGCATTGCCGCATTGCCTGACTTTCGTCAAGCAGGAGCCCCCGGCCGGACCACTTACCGGGCCGGTGCAAGCAGCCCGCAACGGGTTATTTTGCCGCGCTGCAACAACCCGCTCATTGCCACGGACACGTAGTTTCAGGCCACCCCGTAAAACGCAAATGCGCTTTTAGCCACCCCTCCTAATGCTCTGCCGCCTAGTTGGCCATGGTGAGCAGAAACACCGATTCCTGCCAGGCCACTACGCGGTGCGGAACGCCGGTTTGCAGCGTTAGCAACTGGCCGGGTTTCAGCTCCGTTGTATGTCCCTCGGCCTGGAAGCCGAGGTGGCCTTCCAACACCTGCACGCTGATAATGCCGGGGGCGGTGTGCGTTTTCATTTCCGCCCCTTCGTGCAGGGCGATGAGCACCAGGCGCATCCCGTCGGCCTGAAGCAGCGTCAGGGCGTTGCGGTCGCTGCGGTGCCAGGCCGGCTCCTGCTTGATTTGCGCCTGAGCCTGGAGCAGGTCGAGCACGAGCAGGGGCGCATTCAGCGGGCGGGTGCCGGCCGGGCGCTGCGGCGTGGCCTCGTTCAATTTTTCGACAGAGTCCATGGGTTCCTCGGACACGGCGTTGAACGCCGGGTTCTCTTGCAGGGCTTTCATCATCTCCGCGCTCAAGGGCTCGCTGGAAATGCCGTAGCCGTTCACCAGGGTGCCTTTCACGTCGTGCCGGGGCGAGGAAATGGCGTACAGCACGGCCTCATCGCCGGGGTCCGACATGCCTTCGAAGCGGTAGTACTTATCAACCAGAAAATCCTCCGGATGAAGCTGGAGGGCATCGCCGGGGCCCATCAGGCAATTATCCCGCAAGTTGAAATCTTCAGTGTAGCCCTCTTTTTTCAGTTGAATGAGTCGTTCCGAAAGCGTGGTCATGGGGTTCATTGCAGGAAGAGAATAAAGGAGGAATAATGGCCATTGCCGGTGTGCAGGCAGTTTCCCCCTTGCGGCAAGAAGCCTCAGGCAGCGGGCACCGGCATGGCCAGGGTGGTGATGAGGTAGTAGGCCCCCCAGCCCACGAAAGCCAGCAGGGTGGCCCAGACCCAGGCCGGGATAATCTGCGGGGTTTCGGACGCTTTCATCACGAACGAGTCGGTGCGCTCGCTGCCGTAGGCCGTCACGGTCAGTGGCACCACGTCGGACACGATGTCGTCGTTCTGCAAGCCCAGTACCGTGATGGCCGGGCCGTTGCGCACGATGAAGGCAATGTTCTGAATCCCTTCCACGCCGCTGGAGGAGCGGGCCACCACGCGCAGCGCGTGCGGCCCATCCACGAGCCGGGTCGTGTCGAGGTCGATTTTGACTGGCGGGGCGTAGCGGGCAAACGGCACGGGGTTGTCGTCGAGAAACAGCAGTACCTGCTGTTCTTCGGCGACAGGAAGAAGCGTGGGAATAGGCATGGCGAGGGAAGTCTTCATGTCGTTAGGAGAAAGAGAGTTGCTGCCGCCGGGCCCGATTGCGCGCACTATCGGGCCGCATCAGCAACCAGAAAAAACCCGCAAACACGAGCACCACCACGGCAATCGAGCCATACAGCATGGCGTAGTCGAACCAGCCCCCCGGCCCCACGCCGTGGGTAATGTTGGCAAAGCCTTTGGGCTGTTGTTTTGCGCAGAGCGGGCACGCCAGGGCCGGCCCCGTGAGGAGCAGGCCGACCAGCAGCAATAGCAGATTCTTTTTCATGGCGGGGAGGAGTTAAAGCGCGGCCACTGGCTTCACCAGGGCACGGAGCTGCTTCACAAAATCGGCGGTAACCGGGGCGGCTCTGTTGCCCCAGGTGCTGCGCTCGTGGCTGACGAGGGCCGCGATTTCCGCGTCGTTGAGCTTGGCGGCAAAGGGCGGCATGACGCCGTATTCGGGGCGGGGGTTGTAGCCTTGCAGCACAATGTTGACCATGAGCGTGGCGTCCTTATCGTTGACTACGGGGCTGCCTTTCAGGGGCGGGAAGGCACCCTTCAGGCCTTCGCCGCTGGCCTGGTGGCAGGCCTGGCAGTGGGTAGCGTAGAGCGCCGCGCCGTCGGGGAATAGGGCCGCGCCGGGTGCGCCGGACGCGGCAGCTTTAGGCGGCGAAAGGGCCAGGAAGGCGGGTTCGTCGCCCGTGGGCAGGTCAGTTTGCTTGAGCGAAAGCAGGTAGGCCACCAACTGCTGCGCTCGGCGCGTAGGCACAATGGTCGCGTGGCGGCCCGGTTCTCGCCAGGCCGCCGGAATGGTGAGGGCTAGGCCCGCCGGGGTACCGGCCACGCTGTCCTGAAACAGCCACGGGAAGGCCGGCATGATGGACTCCTTCACCACGCTGCGGGGCTGGTAGAGGTGCAGCAGGTGCCAGAGGTCGCTCGGCTGGCGCTCACCCACCTCGGTCAGGTCGGGGCCGGTGCGCTCCGAGCCCAGGGTGGAGGGCGTGGCCCGCCACACGTCGAGGCGTTGGCGCCAAGCGTAGTCGGCCGGGATGCCTGGCCGCCCACCCCAGGTCTTGTCCATGTCGATGTTGCGCACCTGCTGGGTGTGGCAGGCCACGCAGCCCTCGCCGATGAACACGCGCAGGCCCGCCTGCTGCTCGGCCGTGAGGGCCACGGCGGTGGGCAGGGGTGCGTTGTTGGCCTGAATGCGAGCGGCGGGCTGCACGGCAATCAGCACCGTGAGCCCCACAAATACCCCGAAGACGGTACCCGTGAACAGGCGGTGGTTTTTATACAGACTCCAGGATTTCATGGGAGCGGGTTTCAGGGGTGGTAGCCAGGGGCAGCGGGGCCGGGGCTGGCTGGCGGGGACGCAGCATTTCCACCAGGTTATAGAAAAACACGAAGTGGGCCAGCAGCATAAACGTGCCGCCAATGGCCCGCCAGAGCCAGTAAGGGGCCATCAGGACCACCGATTTCAGGAACGGCTCGCCCGCCATCCAGCTTAGGCCCTTCAGGGTGCCGCCAATCATCAAAGAGCCGGCGTAGGCCAGCAGGCCCACCAGCGCAAACCAGAAGTGCACGCCTACCAGCGCCTGCCGCGGCTCGTGCCCTTGCAGCCGCGGCCCCAGCGTGTAAATGCAGCCCCAGAGCATGAACGACACGATGCCGTACATGGTGATATGCGAGTGGGCCACGTTGAAATCGGTGAAGTGCCACACCAGGTTGGTGTAGCGTAGCGCCTGCAACGAGCCCTGGAACGAGCCCACGAAGTAGAACAGTGTGCCCAGCAGCATAAACGGCAGCGAATAGGAGTCGCCCACCCGTTTGCGCCCGCCCCGGAAGGTCATCAGGAAGTTGATGGTGCCGGCCAGCACCGGGATAATCATGCCCACGCTGAACACGATGGCGATGGTTTGCAGCCACCACGGCAGCGGGCTGAAAATGTAGTGGTGCGTGCCGATGAGCGAGTAGAACAGCAGCTGCGTCCAGAAGGCCAGCACGCCCAGCGAGTAGGAGTAGATGGGCTTATTGAGCGACATGGGCAGAAAATAATACATCAGGCCCAGCGTGAAGGTCATGAACCACATGCCCACACCCATGTGCATGTAGTAGCCCTGAATGATGGTTTCGCCCAGCCCGTTCTGGTATCCCGGCAGGTAGGCCACCACCGTGAGCACGATGCCCCAGACGGTGGCACCCAGGATGTACCAGTTCGAGATGTAGAACTCCTCGGTGGTGCGGGCGGCCACGGTCTGGTAGAAGTTAGCCAGGGCCAGAATCACGCCCACGGCAAAGAGCAGCGTGACGGGCCAGATGTACTCGCGGTACTCGCCCCCGCCGTTGTTGATGCCCGCCAGCAGGCAGCCGGTGCCCAGCACCACGCTGGCATTGATGAGGCCCAGCGTCCACCAGCCCCATTTCAGGCTGAACAGGGGCGTGTTGTTGGTGCGCGCCACCACGAAGTGGCCCAGGCCCAGCATAGCCAGCGACGTCCAGCCCCAGAACACCATATTAGTGTGAATAGGCCGCAGCCGCCCAAATGAGAGCGCCGCGACGTGGTCCACATCAGGGCTCACAAACTTGATGCCCGCGTACCAGCCCACCGTGGTGCCTAGCACCAGCCAGAAGGCCGCGCACAGCAGGTAAGCCGACACTAGGCGCACCAGCCTAGGGTCGAGGTCAGGCAGGCGGGCCGTGTGCCGCTTCTCGTGCAGCCACGGCGAATGCACGTCCAGCTCGACGTGCTGCACCAGGCCCTGCGGGTCGCGGGCGAGGTTGTCGCTGCCCAGCTCGTCGCCTTGCAGGCCAAAACCCTGCGCCTGCTGGCGGCCCACGATGGCCGCCAACTGCGCGGGCGAGAGGTTGGTCACCGTCTCATCGAAGCGCCCGGCCTCATTTTCGGTAGACAGCGGCTGATTACGACTCACCAGCGCGCCCACGCGCGACACCAGCACAATAACGGCCCCGATGACGATAACGAGCAGCAGCGCCAGCATCCCCAGCACGGCAGGTTGCGTTAGTATCGGCCCCTCGGCTGGGGTAGTGGCCTGGGCCAGCAGGCTACCCGGCCGGCCGGCCAGCAGCAGCCCAAACAGCAGGCCCGCGCGGCCAGCCGTACCAAAAGGTAGTTTTCTCATGAAAGCAGCGGGTGAGGTGAAGCCAATAGCTGAGGGAGGCTCTTGGTCAGGCAAACCCAAAACTACCGGGCCTTAAAAGCCCCTGAAATGACAAAGCTCAACCCCATAGGTTGAGCTTTGTCAAACGCACTCTGTGCCGCCCGCAGCGTCTCACCGCCCCGCGACCTACCAGTGCGCCCGGCGCAGCTTTTCGGGTTCAAGCACCCGAATGGAGTGCTGGTTCAGGGCAATCAGGCCATCTTGCTTGAATTCGTTCAGGGTGCGGCTCAGCGACTCTGGGGCGGTGCCTACCAGAGCGGCCATGTCGTCGCGGGTGAGCTGGATGGCGGTGTCCGGCTGGCCGCCCGCTTGCGCGTGCAGCTGCAGCAGCGTGTCGGCCACGCGCCGGCGCAGGGAGTTGTAGGCCAGGGCCAGCAGATTTTCGGCCTGCCCGCTCACCTGGCCGGCCAGCAGGCGCACGAACTGCTGACCCACGGCGGGGTTGCGTAGCAGCAGCTCCGTAAAATCGGCCTTTGGAATGTAGAGCAGCTCCGACTCGTCGACGGCAATGGCCGAATCGTCGTGGGGCGCGTCTTGCAGCAGGGGCAGGTAGCCGAAGAACTCGCCGGGGCCGTGCAGACCCACGACCAGCTCCTTGCCGCCGTCGGTGGTTTTCACCGTCTTCACCCGCCCACTCTGCACGAAATACAGCCTCGTCGCCTCGTCGCCTTCGAGGTAAATATCCTGCTTCTTGCGAATCAGGTGGGCTTTGCGGTCCAGCGAGAGGCTGGCCAACGTACCGGTTTTCTGCGCGTCGTCCAGGAAGTGGCTCAGGCCGGCGGGCGTGGCCTCGTAGTCGGGCTGGAGCTGCTGGAAGCGGTGCAGGCGGCCGCTGACGGCGCTCAGCAAATCAGCCTTTTCAAAGGGCTTGGTGAGGTAATCATCGGCCCCCAGGGCCATGCCGCGCCGCCGCTCGGCCAACTCGGTTTTGGCGGTCAGAAAAATAAACGGCACGCCCGTGAGCTGCGGGTGCTGGTTGAAAATCTGGAGCACGCCGTAGCCGTCGAGCACCGGCATCATGATATCGCAGATGACCAGGTCGGGCCGGGTGGTGAGGGCCAGCTTCACGCCTAGCTCGCCGTTTTCGGCCGTTAGCACGGCGTAGCCAGCCAGCTCCAGCAGTTGGGCCGTGTTTTCCCGGATGATTTGGTGGTCTTCAATGAGTAAAATAAGGGACATTTTAGAAGAGGATTAGTCGGGCGTGGTGAGGGGCAGCGCGATGGTGACGGTGGTGCCCTGGCCGGGGGCGCTTTGCAGGTCGATGGTGCCGCCCATCAGCTCTAAGTATTTGGTGATGATGTAAAGGCCCAGGCCGGTGCCGGGCTCGGTGATGGTGCCAGGAGCCCGGAAAAACTGCTCGAACAAGTGAGCTTGGTCTTCCTTGGAAATGCCCACGCCCTGGTCCTGCACCGTGATGGTCAGCTCCTGCCCCTGGCAGCCCGCGCGCACGGTGGTCACCGCGTTTTCGCCCGAATACTTGAGGGCGTTGGAGAGCAGGTTCATCAGGATTTTGCGCAGCAGCGAGGCATCGAGCCGCACCGGAATGGGGCAGTGCACGTGCCAGTCGATGGTTTGGCCGACTTTGAGCAAGCCCTGCACGTCGGCCACCGTTTCTTCGACCAGACTGTCGAGGTTGAGGTTGGCCGGGTTGGCTTCGATTTTCCCTTCCTCGATGCGGCCCACCGACAGGAATTCCTCCAGGATGTTGTTCAGGTGCTGCACCGAGGTGCGGATGTGGTCAATGTACTTAAGGCGCAGGGCCTGCTGGTGGCCGCCGGGGAATTCGGCAATCAAATCGGCGGAGGTGAGCACGGCGGTGAGCGGCGTGCGGAACTCGTGGGAAGCCATGCTCACGAAGCGCGACTTCAACTCGCCCAGCTCCTGCTCGGCTTGCAGGGCCAGGGCCAACTCGTCGCCGCGCTTTTCCAACTGGTCGAGCGTGATGAGCAAGGCATTGGTGCGGTCGTTGACCTTTTGCTCCAGCTCGACGTTGGTGTCCCGCAGCCGCGCGAAGCTGGCATCCAACTCGGCGTTTAGCTGCTGAATGCGCTGCCGGGCCAGGACCTGTTCGGTTACTTCGGTGGCCACCACGGTGATGCCCGCGACGCGGCCATCGTGCTCGCGCAGGGGGGTGTACACAAAATTCCAGTACACGGTGTCGCGCCGGCCGTCGCGGTCGATGAACGAGGGCAACTCGTGGGCCACGTGGGGCACGCCCGTGACCAGCACCCCGTCGAGCAGCTCCTCGAAGCCCTGGCCGGCTGCTTCGGGCAGCAGCTCGAACAAGGGCGTGCCCTGCGCCTCGGCCGGGGTGCGGCCCCACATGGCGCACACGGCCACGTTGGCCCATTCCACCACGAAGCGCGGCCCGCGGAACACGGCCACGGCCACCGGGGCCTGCTCAAAAATGCGCTGCAGCTCCCCGCGCTGGTTTTCGGCTTCGGCGCGGGCCGCTTGTTCGCGCGCCTGGCTCGCACGCAGCGCGGTCTCCACATCGGTGCGGGGCTGGTCGGCCGTGTCGGTGAAGCTCACCAGCAGCCCGGTGCCCACGCGCTGGCCCGCCACCCGGAAGTAATTATCGTAGCCGTCGGACTGATAATTCACCTCGTAGTGGCCCGGCTGCCCGGAAACAAACGTGTCGCGGTGAAACGCGAAGGCCCCGTTGCCGAGCGTGTTGGTGAATTGCTGGAGGTAGGTGTGCGTGGTGGTGGCCGGCAGGCCGAGCATCCGCTGCGCCGCCGGGTTGAGGAAGGCGAAGGCGAAATCCACGACCTCCCCGGCCGGGCCATAGACCGGGGTGTAGAGCACGATGCCGGTGAGCGAAGCTTCTAGCAGGGTTTCCAGCAGCTCCTGCGGCGGAAAGCCTCCGGGGGTGGGCAGGGAGTAAGACATAGGGGGCAGTTGGTCAAAGGTCTGGGCCGGCGTACAGGGGCGGCTACGCCCATCAGCGGTCCCCTGACGGGCATCACGCAACTGGCCAGCGAGTTGCCGTGCTTCGCCGGCACCGCCGGGCAGGCAGCCGGAAGCTAGGACAGGAGCGCGAGTTTAGCCGCGCGGAGGCCCCAGGGGGCAGCAGACTCGCGCAGGCTTATGCAACCGGACTTGACAAACATCAACCCGGCTCCGTGATGGGTGTCATACGAGTCGGGGGCGGCTTTCGATAATTTTGCCACTACTTAATTATGGCACGCTTACGGCGTGCCACGGTGTTGCTTAATTTCCCCAGCCTATGTTCCCCGCCACTATTCGTCCGCTGCTGCCCGCCCACGCCGCCATGCTGCTGGTGCTGCTGCCCGCCGTAGGCCCCGGCACCAAGCAGGAAACGCAGCCCGTTCGCACCGCTACCAATCTGTTGCTGAAAGGCTTGCAGGTAGAATTAGGAACTGCCGTCCGGGTGCTGAAAGTGGACGAGGACAGCCACCCCGCCGTCCTGCACGCCTTCGATGGCCGGGGCCTGCCGGCTTTCGTGCTGCTGCGCGATGGGGAAGAGGTATATCGCCAGCAGGGCCTGCCCGAAGGCACGCCCATGGCGGCTCTGCTGCTGAGTAAGCTGGCGGCATTCGATGATTAGTGGGGTTTCGGAATTAGTGGATAGTAGCGCGAACTTTCAGTTCGCGTCGCGAAATGGGCCGTAGTTCCGATGCGGGGACGCGAACTAAAAGTTCGCGCTACGAGGGGCTGTACCCTAACCCCGAAACTGCTCCAGGGGCCGCAATCTGCCAAATTATTACTGCGGTAAATATGCTTCGACAAGCGGACACCGGATGTAGCTGAACAGATTCTTACTATCCCATGGCGGTCTTTTCCCCACGCTCAATTCTGATATGGCTCCTGGGTTTGCTGGGGCTGGGGGCTCTGGGCGGGGGCGGGCTCCTGGTCATCGCTCCCACTGGCCGGCTGCTGGGAATGCCGGTGGCCATGCTGGCCGGGTCGCCTTTCGCTGATTTTCTCGTGCCCGGCATTGTGTTGTTTACCGTGCTGGGAGTGGCCCCGTGCCTACTGGTCGTAGCCTTACTGAAGAAACCCCAAAGCCCACTGGCCGAACGCCTCAATTGCTTCGGCGACATGCACTGGGCGTGGACGGGCAGCATCTACGTGGCTTTCGCCCTCATCCTGTGGATACAGCTGGAAATGGTTTTTCTCAATGCCGTCAACTGGCTGCACACAGTGTACATGGTGTGGGCCATTGCCATTCTCTTCGTGGCCTTGCTGCCCAGCGTCCGCCGGCGCTACAAAAAGCCGGAGATGTGGGCCACTGTTCCCGCCGTAAAATCGCTTTTGAGCGCGGCTGTTAGCCATCCTCAAGCCAGCCGCATCCAATGATGAGTGTCAAAATGAAGCTGCTCGTAATCAAAGCCCTGCACACGGTGGTATGGGCCTTTTTTGTGGCCGTGATTGGCTACGTGCTGTACTGCGGAATTGCCAATAAAGTAACACGCTATACCTGGCTGGCCAGCGGGCTGGTGGTGGCCGAGGGCGTGGTGCTGCTGGTTTTTCAACGCCACTGCCCGCTCACGCTGCTGGCCCGGCGTTACTCGGCCTCCACCCAGGACAACTTCGATATTTTCCTGCCCAATTGGCTGGCCCGCCACAACCAGTTAATTTTTGCCTCAATTTATGGATTTGGGCTCCTGCTGCTGGGCTACCGCCTGGTGCGGGGTCATTCGTAACAAGCCACTCCTTTGCCATGACCAGAAACATGCTTCGTCTGTTGGCCGCCACGGCCCTGGCTGCCCCCATTTTAGCCCTATTGGCCGCCCGCACCTCGGCGGCCCGGCGGTTGCGGCGCGATGTGCGGCAGCTGTTTGCCGCCGCTGATAATGGCCCCGCCCGCGTGTACCACGAAGCCCAACTGGCGGGGCTGCCCGCCCCGGTACAACGGTATTTCGGCCACGTACTGCCCGATGGGCAGCCTTACCCGTGCGGGTTGCGTCTGCGCCACGGCGGGCAGTTCAAAACCGATTTAAAGAAAGATTGGGTGCCCATCGAAGGCGAGCAGTACATCACGGCCGACCCGCCGGGCTTCCTTTGGCAGGGCACGACGCGCTGGTTTACGGCCCGCGACGAGTACGTAGCCGGTCACGGCGGCCTCACGGTGCGCCTGCTTGGGGCCGTGCCCATTGTGCACGGCCAGGGCCCGCACTACGACCAGGGCGAGCTGCTGCGCTGGCTGTCCGAAGCTGCCTGGCTGCCCACGGCCTTGCTGCCCAGCCAGCGCATCGCCTGGACGGCCGTAGACGACCAGTCGGCCCGCCTCACGCTCACGCACGCGGGCCAGACGGTGACTTGCCTGGTGCGCTTTAACGAGCAGAACGAGATAGCCACCTGCGAAGCCCTGCGCTACTTCAGCGACACCGAGTTACTGCCCTGGGAAGCACGCCTTTCGCAGTACCGCCGGCAGCAGGGTATGTTGGTGCCCTTCGCTGGCGAGGCCAGCTGGGTGGTGAACGGGCAGCGCCAGCCCTACGCGCGATTCTTCGTACAAGAGTTGGGTTATGAGGCGCTCCAGGCGTTTTAGCGAAAGATATGCAGGCCGGCGGCCGCGGACCAAACCAGGGGCCGGCTGGCGCGTACACCTCAGGGGCTAACCCGGCCCCCATTCACCGAACTAACTTCCTCCCCGATATGATACCCAGCGACGAGATTCTTGAAGACGACGATACCCATGCCCAGCCCGAGGAAAAAGAACTAGACTTGCCCAACCAAAACCCGGTGAACATCATCCCCGGTGGCTACAATGAGGAGCTGGCCAAGCAGCGCGATTACCAGCGGGAAGAAAGCAACGGCAAGCTGAGCGACGATGCCTCGGCCCACCGCAATGTGGGTGCCAACGGCTACACCCAGCGCAATGACCAGAAAGACCAGCTCCAGAACCTGCACATTGGCGGCTCTGAAACGGAACCCCAGGGCGGCAACAACTACACCACCGCCGACGAACAGGCTCAGGGCCCCGGCTTCACCGAAGAAGGCAGCTACGAGTTGGGCGCGGGCATCCGGATGCACGAGCAGAAGCTCGGCGATGACCACACCAGTGGCCCCGCCCTCCAGCCCCAGGACGCGACGAGCAACTAAGCGCCCGCTCCGTCTACTCGTTGAAGTGGCGAAGCGGGCAAGGGGGATGCGAATAAGCCGTCTTCGTAAAATCAATTGCAGCACTAGTGGTGGCTGCCCAGATTCGTGCGGGAGTCGGCGGCCGCGGACACCGGCCCTAGCACCTCACGCAGTTGCGAGCCCGCAAAAGGCAGGCCTTCGAGCGGGGCCAGCAGGCACTAGTCAAACGCGCCCATAGAGAGCGGCAGCAGGCCCACTGCCGCCAAGGCCCAGCCTTTGCGGCCTTGGGCCATGCCGACCGCAATCAGGGAAGTGCCGATGGCTACGCGGGTGAGGCGACCGGCGGGGGAGGCCATAAAACGCAGGAAATTATCCATGAGAAAAGGGAGGTTAGTAGTTTCGAAAGGAAATTTGAGAGGGGTATGCAGCGACCTGACCAGGGCGGCGGGGATGGGGCCTCAATCCAGCGGTTCAGCCGGCAGCAGTAGCACGGGGACGGCGCAATGGCGCAGCACCGCGGCCGTGACGCTGCGGTGAAACAGCTCACTCCAAAAGCTACGCGGCCGGGCAATGAGCACGAGCAAATCGGCTTGGGTGTCGGCTACAGCTTGCAGAACGCCGGGGGCGGCGGGCGTATCGGCTGCCTGGTAAAGCTCCAAGGGGTTGGCCGCTGGCACTAGGCCGCTGGCGCGCACATCAGCCACGGCCAGCCGACTGGGGGGGCCACCCTGGGGATGCACCTGGACCACGGTGAAGGTGCATCCCCAGGCGGCCAACAACGGGGCCAGCGCCCGGCTCGCGGCATTGGGGGTGAAGGGTTCGCCATCGACGGCCACCAGCACGCGCTGGGGCGGGCCGACGCACGGGGCATCCCGGGGTACCAGCAGCAGCGGGCGGTGGGTGGCGCGTAGCACGGGCAGCACCTAGTCGAGCAGGAAACGGTCCAGCAGGCGCTGCTCGTGGCTCAGGCCCAGGGCCAGCAGCAGCGCCTGCTGCTGGTGCACGGCCTCGGCTACCGCGTCGGCCATGAAGCCGGTCGCTTCCAGCACATCGGGATGTCCTGGCAGGCGGCGGGCCAGGGCATGCAGGCCGGTCATGGTTTCGGCCTCGTTGCGCTGGGTTTGCTCGGCGGATGCGGCCACCAGCTCCGGCTCCAGCAGCACGGGGTACGCATCGAGGTGCAGCATGGCCAGCCGCAGGTGCAGCGGAGCGCCCAGCGCGGCGGCGTAGCGGGCGGTAGCTTCGGCGGCATCGGCAAAATTGGCGAGCACCAGGATGGAATCGTTCATGGGAAAAGACGAGCGGTTGGTTGAAATCGAAAGCAGTTGATGGATAAAACCCCGGCTGGCTACGCCTCGGCCGGCAGCAGCAGCACGGGAATGGGGCTTTCGCGCAGCAGCCGGGCCGTGACGCTGGCGTGGAACAGGCCACCCAGCCAGCTGTGGGGCCGGGCCACGATGACCAGCAGGTCGGCATCCAGCCGCGCGGCTTCTTCGAGCACGCCGGCATGCACCGTGCGCTGGTACACCTGATGCAGGCAGGTATCGGGCAGGGCATCCACCAGGTCGTTTTCGCGCACGGTGCCCAGCAGGGTTTCCGGGCCGGGCATGGTTTCGCCCTCACCCACGACGTGTACCACGTCCAGGGTGCCCTCGGTGGCGGCGAGTAAGCGGCGCAGCAGGTCCTGGTTGGGGCGCAGGCTGAAGGGCTGCCCGTCGACAACCAGCAGCAGGCGGCGGGGCGGAAAGGCATCCCAGCCGGGGCTGGGCACGAGCAGCAGCGGGTAGGGGACGTCGCGCAGTAGGAGCAGGGCCGTGTCGGTCACTAGGTCGGTGGGCGTCACCACCGGGTCGGGGCGGCCCAGCACCAGTAGCAAAGGATGGCGATGTTGCACGGCTTCGTGGATGGCCGTGGGCAGAGCGTCGTCCGAAATATCGACTTCGGTGGGCACGGGCTGCTCGCCAGCCAGCTCTTGCAGGGCGTAGAGCGTTTTGCGCTCCCCCCGGGCGGTATGGTGGCTTTCGCCGTACACTTCGGGGGCCAGTAAAGCATCATGGCGGGCGTGCAGCAGCAGCAGGTGGGCGCGCAGCGGCACGGCCAGCCCCGCCGCATAAGAAAGCGCCCGATTGGTAACGGCGTAAAAATCAGTCAGCACTACAAGGGAAGGGGTCATGGCGAAACGGGTTAACTGAATTATCAATGGGAATTGCCTGCCGGCGGCCCGGCGGGGGCCTCGGTCGGGGGCGCGTATGTCCAGCCCTCGGCCGACATAGAGGCGTCGGCTTCCCGCACCACCTCGAGGGTGGCCGGGCTAATGACCCGGCCCAGCGCGGTGGCTTCCGGGGCTTGCGCGTAGGCCGGGCCGTGGCGTAAGAGTTTGCGCGGCGGTTTTAGGGGCATTGCCAATGCTGCCGCTTAAAGCCCGCTGGCGGTGGACACCACCAAGTCATTGTCCACGTAGCGGGCACCCGCGTTGTAGGCGTCGTAGGCGGCCTGCTCGCGGTCGAGCCAGGTGGCCACGGTGCCGGTAAGGGTCGCGCGGCCCTTTTCGACCAGCACCTCAATGAGTTGGTTATGCAGGCTCGGCGACCAGAACCAGCGAGTGCGGATGCGCTCGGCGAGCGCAAAGTCGGCGTTCGGCTTGGGATTATACACCGCGAAGCCGTCGAAGCCAGGGCTGGCGGCCACGGTTACCCAGTTTTCCAAATCGGCCACGCCATTCACGCCGGAAGCGACGTCGCCGGCCTGCTGTTGCTCGAAGTGGCTGCCCACCTGGCCGTAGAGCGAGGCCTTGCCGTTGCGCACGTACACGCTGAAGTCGAAGAAGCCCACGTAGGGGTCGCGGGACAGCGCCTGCTCAATGCTGTGAGTGACGTGGAGGTCGGGGATGAAGCGGTTGGTGCGCACTTTCAGCAGGTTATGCACGTCCCACACGCCCACCACGTCGCGGGCGTCGCGCTCGGCATCCTTTTTGGCGCGCAGGTTGCTCACGTGCCCGCTCAGCGTCACAATACCGTTGTGTACCACGATGGTGGGCTGAAAGGAGAGCACGCGCGGGTCGTAGAGGAAGGAATCGCGCACGGCGGCGGCAATATCCTCGTCGTTACGGTCGGCGTACTTGTGGCTTCGCAACTCCGGACTAAGCGCCCAGTAGGCCACGAACAAGTCGCGGGCATCGACGCGGCTCGCGCCGGCTTGGTTGGCGGTGGCGATGACCTGCGCCTTTTCGGCCGCCGAGCCCACCGTGCCCGCCAGGTGCACCACCCGGTCGTAGGTCCGAATTTCGACCAGGGCGCTGTGCACGCGGATGTCCCAGTCCAGCAGCTCGCGGATTTGGGTGGTGATTTCCTCATCGGAGTTCTGCACCTCGCCCCACTGAATCACCAAATCGTCGGTTTCGAGGCGGCGCACGCCCCGCACGCCGCGCAGCACGCGCAGCACCAACTGCTTCTCGGCCCAGGACTGCACCATGCCGGTCACGCGCACCACGCCATCGGTGGCGGTAGCCTGTACATTGTAGCCGGCAGTGGCCGGGTCGTCGGCCAGGGCCGCGGCCAGGTGGGCGTTCAACTCCGCGTCAGGCATGTCGGGCGTACTGATGAGCAGCTCGTTGACCACCCCCCGTACGCCGCGCACGGCCAGCGTGATTTCTTCAGCCCGTTCCCGGGCTAGCAGGTTGTCGGTGATGCCGGTGAGCTCCACGATGCCCGCGTGGGTGCGCACGTCAATCAGGTGGGTGGGCACGCCCTTTTCGGTGAGGAAAAACAGCTCAACGGCGGCCGTAATGGCGGCGTCGCTGACGTGGTTGGCGGTGGCGGGCTGGGTGTCGTAATCAAGCGTTTGCATGGGAAAGAACGAAATGAAGTGATGGTCAGCAGGAATGCTGAGGCAAAAGTCGACCAGGCCCGAAGGCAAACCTTTGATGATAATCGGCTCATTCCATGACGTTCGTCAAGCAGCTGCAGCAGCACCTATTGGGGCGGATTTGCTGGCACCCGCAACGCCGGGGTGTCTGTCATCGAGCAGCATTTCACCAGGAAACCTACTGGATGACCGGGCACCCGTTCCCGTCTGCTTCCGCCCGTTGCCTTACGAGGCCAGCAGCGCCCTGCGGGCGGCGGCCTCCGAGTCGTAGCCCACCAGCTGGCCATCGTCCACCCGGGCCAAGACGGCCGCCGTGGCGCGGTGTCCGAAAAAGTCCTGCGCAAATACCACGGCGTGGTGGCGCAGCCCCGCCCGGTGCGCCCGCGGGTACCAGTCGGTGGCCATCCAGTCGGCCAGCTCGTCCCACATCAGGTGCGACTCACGGCGGTCGTCGAGCAGGCGGTGGCAGTGCAGCATGGGCAGCTCCGCCAGTATATGCTCGTAGCCGGCGCGGGTGGTGGCTAGGGTTTGGGCCGAGGTCCAGCGGGCATCCAGCAGGTTGTCCACCAGGTCGTAATCGAGGACAAGTGATGCCGATTGAGAAAGCAGGTGATGATGCATAACGGGAACGGGGCTAGCGGTGCAGGGTTTTCACGGCTTCAAAGAGCACCGTCGGGTCATA
Source organism: Hymenobacter sp. UYAg731 (assembly GCF_054061335.1). Classification (NCBI taxonomy): domain Bacteria; kingdom Pseudomonadati; phylum Bacteroidota; class Cytophagia; order Cytophagales; family Hymenobacteraceae; genus Hymenobacter; species Hymenobacter sp. UYAg731. Next base: position 51,989 of record NZ_JBSSEC010000007.1, read on the forward strand.
TTGGCCTTTGTATATGGCCGGGGGCTCCTTGCCAAGCTTCAGCAGCTCGTACACCGCCACCTGGGCCGAGCGCACCGAATATTCCACGGTGAACACCACGTCGTCGGGCATTTCGACGAACTGGCCCACGAAGGCGAAGTTGGTTGAGCCAGCCGGTACTACCTGGGGCCGGTCGCCGGGAGCGCGGGTCAGAAATTGGCTGGTGATGTAGGGCAGCATACAGGGAATGCAGTTGGCTTCGGCCAGCAGCGCCGGCAGGTGCGGGGTGAAGTGCAGGTGCTGATACAGCTCGGTCAGGATTTCCGCGCCCGTGCAGTCGCTCATGCGCTTGGGCACGTAGTTGCCCACGCGGTCGGGGTATAGGGCGTAACCCCAGAATACCGTCACATCGGCGGGCTGCTGCGGGAAATGCGGCTGGTAGGCCAGCACCACCGACAGCAGCCAGCTCGAATCCTTGAGCGTGACCAAGGCCCCGGTGCCCGCCGCGTTGCCGGAAAAGGCTTCCATCAAATCAAAGAACAACGTGCCCTTATTCGTAACCGTGAACGATTCCCATTTAGATTCATCGATGCGCTCGTCGAAGACATAGGGCCGGCCGAAATCCGAATACTTTTTGGCTACCGTTTCCCACAAGGTCCAGTCCCCGTTGGCGCGGGCAGTTTTCAGGGCCGGGGCCGTCGTCATCGAGCCCAGCGTGGAGTTGGCCGTCATCGAGCCATTGGTTAGCAGCACCACGTCGTGCGGCTCCACGTACTGCGTTTGGGAGGCTTCATCGCGCCGGTAATGGATGCGGGCCACGGTCCTAGCGGTGGCGTGGGGGACAAAACCCAAGTCCGTTACCTGGCTACCCAGCCGGAATTCCACGCCTTGGCCCTGTAGCCAGACGAGGAGGGGCCGCACGATGGAATCGTACTGGTTATACGGGGTGCGGTCCACCCCGGCCAGCGTGTCGATGCGCCAGAACTCGTGCAGAAAGCGCAGCAGGTAGCGCTTAAACTCCACGAGGCTGTGCCAGGGCTGGAAGGCAAACATGGTGGCCCACATAAACCAGAAGTTGCTGACGAAGAACGCCTCGCCGAACCACTCGTTCACGCGCTTGGTGCCGAGCAGCAGCTCGGGCATGGCCAGCAGCCCCACCAAGGCCAGCCGGTCCTGCTCGCTAAAACCCATCGAGGTAACGTCCACGACGTGCCCGTCGCGGTCCACTACGCGGGCCTGCGCATGCGTTTTGTGGGCCAGATTAAAAGCGAGAATGTCATCGGTCACCGACTGCGTTGGGTGTTCCAGCGACGGCACCGAGTCCAGCATGGCGTAGGTACAGCGGTAGCTGAAATTCAGCATTCGGCCGCCGCGCAGCACGTAGCCCGTGTCAGCCTGCCCGCTGCCGTCCAGGCTGCCGCCCACGAGGTCGGCCTGCTCAAAAATATGAATGTTCGGACCCGGCATCTGGCCATCGCGAATGAGAAAAACTGCGGCGGCCAACGAGGCAATGCCGCCGCCAATCAGGTAGGCGTGACGGTCGGCAGGGGAGGGGACGGGCGGGTGCATGAAGTGGGGAATCGGGTGGTAGCAGTTAGGGGGAGGTCAACCTCATCTGGCGTCCGCGCAATTGAAGTGTTCCCGCCGCATCTGGCGGAAGGTGCCGCAAACTGGTGGTGCAAGATTAGGTGTGCCGAGCCGCGGACTACATGAGCAACATCATGATTTGAGCAGACTTTCAACAAAGTTTTTGGTGGAATACGCCCGGTTATTTGCCAGTGATTTTATCACTAGAAAGTGCGCCTCTATGGACAAGGATTTGCAAGGAAAAACCGCCCTGGTTACCGGGGCGGCCTCAGGTATTGGTCGGGCGGTGGCGCTGCTCTACGGGCAGCACGGGGCCAACGTCATGGTGTCGGATATCGACGAAACTTCGGGCCAGCAGGTGGTGGCCGAGCTAAGCGCCGCCGGGGCCCACGCCCGCTTTTGCAAGGCCGACGTGGGCGATGCCGCCCAGTGCCACCAGCTGGTGCAGGCCACCGTGGCCACCTTCGGCCGGCTGGACATCGCCTGCAACAACGCCGGCATCACCGGCGAGCTGAGCCTGACCGCCGATTATTCCATCGAAGGCTGGCAGCAAATTATTAACGTGAACCTGAACAGCGTGTTCTTCTGCCTCAAATACGAGCTGGAAGTGATGCTCAAGCAGGGCAATGGCTCGATTATCAACATGTCCTCCATTTTGGGGCAGGTGGGCTCGCCCCGGCTGGCGGGCTACGTCGCGGGCAAGCACGGCATCGTGGGCCTCACCCAAACGGCAGCCCAGGAATACGCGGCCCAGGGTATCCGCATCAACGCCGTGGGCCCCGGCTACATCGACACGCCCTTACTGGGTGCCTTCTCGGCCGAAACCAAGGCCGGGCTGGTGGCGCTACACCCCATCGGCCGGCTGGGCCGGTCCGAGGAAGTGGCCGAGCTGGTTATCTGGCTCAGCTCCGAGAAAGCCACCTTCGTGACCGGGGCCTATTACCCGGTTGATGGCGGCTACCTGACCAAGTAATCCAATGAGTGATTCAACCGCTCTCCCGGCCCCGCCTATCAGCACCCTCTTCGTGGACATTGGCGGCGTGCTCCTCACTAACGGCTGGACGCAGGCCTCGCGCCAGCTGGCCGCCGCCACTTTCGACCTGGACGCGGCCGAAATGGAGGAGCGACACCACGTAATATTCGGCACTTACGAGCTGGGCCACCTCAGCTTGACCGACTATCTGCGGCAAGTGGTATTCCACCGGCCCCGGTCGTTTAGCGCGGCGGCTTTTCAGGACTTCATGTTTGCCCGGTCGCAGCCTCATCCCGAGATGCTGGCGCTGGTGCGGCAGCTGAAGGCGAAGTACCACCTCAAAATAGCCGTGGTCAGCAACGAGGGCCGCGAGCTGAATGCCTACCGGATTCACACGTTTGGGCTGGCGGAGTTCGTGGACTTTTTCGTGTCTTCCAGCTTCGTGCATTTCAGCAAGCCCGACGCGGCCATCTTCCGCCTAGCCCTCGATTTGGCCCAAACGCCAGCCGAGCAAATCCTGTACCTCGATGACCAGCCGTTGTTCATCGACGTGGCGGCCGGGCTGGGCATCCGGGGCATTAGCCACCAGGACTATGCCACGACCTGCGCCCAATTGGCCGCTTTTGGCCTCTCCCTTTAACGCATCCCCTTATGGCCACCGCCGCTGACCTCATTTTAGTGCTCAACGGCGGTTCGTCCAGCGTTAAGTTTGCCGTGTACGAGCCGGGCGAAATCCCGCAGCGCCGGCTGCACGGCCACCTCGACCGCATCGGCCTGCCGGGCACCCAGCTCACGGTCAGCGCGGGGCCGGAGGCGTCGCCCACCACCAGCCCGGCCGCCGCGGCCGACCCGGCGGCCGCCGCCAACTTCCTGCTCAACTGGCTGGACCGGCACGCCGTGTTTGCTACTCTGGCGGCCGTGGGGCACCGGGTGGTGTATGGTGGCCCTGCGCACCAGACCCCAGAAATTATTACCCCTGCGCTGCTGGCCGACCTGCGCCAGCTCACCGCCTACGACCCCGACCACCTGCCCGGCGAAATCGCCCTGATGGAGGCCGTGCAAATGCGCCACCCGCAGCTGCGGCAAGTGGCGTGCTTCGACACGGCTTTCCACCAGCACATGCCCCGCGTGGCCCAGCTACTGCCCATCCCGCGCCGCTTTGCGGCGCAGGGGCTGCGGCGCTACGGGTTTCACGGTATTTCCTACGCCTACCTGCTGGAGGAGCTGGGCCGGCAGGCGGGGCCGGCGGTGGCGCACGGCCGCGTTATTCTGGCGCATTTGGGCAGTGGGGCCAGCCTGGCCGCCGTGCTCGATGGCCAGAGCCAGGACACGAGCATGGGCTTTACGCCCGCCGCCGGCCTGGTGATGGGTACCCGCCCCGGCGACCTCGACCCCGGCGTGGCCGCCTACCTGCTGCAAGCCGACCGCCTCACGCCCCAGCAGTTCAACCACCTCATCAACCACGAAAGCGGCCTGCTGGGCGTGTCGGAAACGAGCTCCGATATGCGCGATTTGCTAGCTGCCCAGGCCATCGACGCGCGGGCCGCCGACGCGGTGGCGCTCTTCTGCTACCAGGCCCGCAAGTGGGTGGGTGCCTACGCGGCCGTGCTCGGCGGCCTCGATACGCTGGTGTTTGCCGGCGGCATCGGCGAGCACGCGGCCGAGGTGCGCGCCCGCATCTGCGCCGGGCTGGGGTTTCTGGGCGTGGAGCTCGATATGGCCCACAACGCCACCCACGCCGCCGTGATTTCCAGCGCCGCCAGCCGCGTCACTGTCCGCATCATCCCCACCAACGAGGAGCGCATGATTGCGCAGCTCGTCCAGCAGCTTTTGCTGACTGGTGAAGACAAAACTATTTAAACCAACCCCTTATGGAAACCAACACCCTCGCTCCGCCGGCCGTGCGCCCAGCTGCTTTGCCGCTGACGACGGAAGAAGCCACTCTCATCGACGCCTACTGGCGGGCCGCCAACTACCTGTCGGTGGGCCAGATATACCTGTTTGACAACCCGCTGCTCAAAGAGCCCTTGCAGCTGGCGCACGTGAAGCCGCTGGTGGTGGGCCACTGGGGCACCACGCCGGGCCAGAACTTCATCTACGCCCACCTGAACCGGGTTATCAAGAAGTACGACCTGAACATGTTTTACGTGGCCGGGCCGGGGCACGGCGGCCCCGCCATTGTGGGCAACGTGTACCTGGAGGGCACCTGGACCGAGGTGTACCCCGAAATAACGCAGGACGAGGCGGGGCTGAAGAAGTTCTTCACCCAGTTTTCGTGGCCGGGGGGCATTTCCAGCCACGTGGCCCCCACCACGCCGGGCTCCATTCACGAGGGCGGCGAGCTGGGCTACTCGCTCAGCCACGCCTTCGGGGCGGTGTTCGACAACCCCGGCCTCATCGCGGCCTGCGTGGTGGGCGACGGCGAAGCCGAAACCGGCCCGCTGGCCACGGCCTGGCAGTCGACCAAGTTTCTCAATGCCCGCACCGACGGCACGGTGCTGCCCATTCTGCACCTCAACGGCTACAAGATTTCCAACCCCACCGTGCTGGCCCGCATCGAGCCCGACGAGCTGGACCAGTTTTTCCGGGGCTGCGGCTGGGCCCCCTACTACGTGGAGGGCGACGACCCGGCCACCATGCACCAGCTCATGGCCGCCACCCTGGACAAGGTGGTGGCCGAAATCCAGCGTATCCGCGCGGAGGCCCTGCTGGACGACGATGCCCCCCGCCCGCGCTGGCCCATGATTGTGCTGCGCTCGCCCAAGGGCTGGACGGGCCCCAAAATCGTGGATGGCCTGCCCAACGAAGGTACTTTCCGCTCGCACCAGGTGCCGCTGCTCGTCGATGCCCAGCACCCGGCCCACGTGGCGCAGCTCGAAGCCTGGATGAAAAGCTACCGCCCCGAGGAGCTGTTTGACGACGCCGGCCGCCTGCGGCCCGAACTGGCCGCGCTGGCTCCCACCGGCCCCCGCCGCATGGGCGCCAACCCCCACACCAACGGCGGCCTGTTTCTGCGCGACCTGCGGCTCCCCGATTTCTGCGACTATGCCGTGCCAGTGCCCGCGCCGGGGGCCGTGGACGGCCAGGATACGATGGTGCTCGGCCTGTTCCTGCGCGACGTTATCCGGCTCAACCAGGAGCAGCCCAATTTTCGGGTTTTTGGTCCCGATGAAACCATTTCCAACCTGCTGGGGGCGGTGTTCGACGTGACCGACCGGCAGTGGGAGGCCCGCACGGTACCCGGCGACGAGTTCCTGGCTCCTGTCGGCAACGTGCTCGACGCCATGCTCAGCGAGCACCAGTGCGAGGGCTGGCTCGAAGGCTACCTGCTCACGGGCCGGCACGGGGTGTTCAACTGCTACGAAGCCTTCGTGCGCATTGTGGACTCCATGTTCAGCCAGCACGCCAAGTGGCTGAAAGTGACCAAAGAAATCCCCTGGCGGCGGCCCATTGCCTCGCTCAATTACCTGCTGGCCTCGCACGTGTGGCAGCAGGACCACAATGGTTTCACGCACCAGGACCCCGGTTTTCTCAACCACGTCATCAACAAAAAGGCCGACATCGTGCGGGTGTACCTGCCGCCTGATGCCAACTGCCTGCTCTCGGTGATGGACCATTGCCTGCGCACCCGCAACTACGTGAACGTGGTGGTGGCCGGCAAGCACCCCCTGCCCCAATGGCTGACCATGAGCGAGGCCGTAGTGCATTGCACGACCGGCATCGGCATCTGGCAGTGGGCCAGCAACGACCAGGACGTGCCGGAGCCCGACGTGGTGCTGGCCGGCTGCGGCGACACGCCCATGTTGGAGGTGCTGGCCGCCACCTCCATCCTGCGCGAACACTTGCCCGAGTTGAAAATCCGGGTCATCAACGTGGTCGATTTGATGAAGCTGCAGTCGGCCAGCGAGCACCCGCACGGCCTGAATGAAGCCGAATACGACTCGCTCTTCACCAAAGAAAGCCCCATTATTTTCGGCTTCCACGGCTACCCCACGCTGGTGCATCAGCTCACCTACCGCCGCACCAATCGCCACCTGCATGTGCGGGGCTATCTCGAAGAGGGCACCATCACCACGGCCTTCGACATGCGCGTGCAGAACAAGCTCGACCGCTACCACCTAGTGCAGAGCGTGCTCGAACGCCTGCCCGACCCCGGCAGCAAGGGGGCCTACCTTCAACAGCTGATGCAGCAAAAACTCATTGAGCATAAGCGCTACATTCACCAGCACGGCGAGGATATGCCCGAAATCCGCGAGTGGAAATGGAAGGCGCAATAGCTGCTATGTGAAAGCAAAAACGACTAATAAGGCCGTCATGCTGAGCGGAGTCGAAGCATCTCTACCGCGCAAGTAATTCAACCGATTCAACGAAGCGGTAGAGATGCTTCGGCAAGTTCGGCATGACGTTCGGGCGAGATGTTTCGACTCCGCTCAGTGTGACGGCCCTTATAAACAACAACATAATGAACCTAAAAACCCTGTCCGCTACCGCGCAAGCCCTGGTAGCCCCTGGCCACGGCCTGCTGGCCATGGACGAAAGCACCGGCACCTGCAACGCCCGCTTCGCCGCCCTCGGCATTCCCGAAACCGTGGACGCCCGCCGGGCCTACCGTGAGCTGCTGGTGACCACGCCGGAGCTGGCGTCGGGCATCAGCGGGGCCATTCTGTTTGATGAAACCATCCGGCAGCGCACGGCGGCGGGCGTTTCCTTCGTCGAAATCCTGCAACAGGCGGGTATCATCCCCGGCATCAAGGTGGATGTAGGCGCGCACGAGCTGGCCGGCTGGCCGGGCGAGAAGGTGACCGAGGGTCTCGACGGCCTGCGCCCCCGCCTAGCCGAATACGCGCAGCTCGGGGCCCGTTTCGCCAAGTGGCGGGCGGTGCTGGAAATCGGCCACGACCGGCCCAGCCGGGCCTGCATGGAGGCCAATGCTCACGCGCTGGCCCGCTACGCCGCCCTGTGCCAGGAGGCCGGCCTGGTGCCCATCGTGGAGCCCGAAGTGCTGCTGACTGGGCCGCATTCCCTGGCCCGGTGTGCAGTCGTGACGGAAGAAGTGCTGCACGAAGTATTCGCCCAGCTGCGCACCCAGGGCGTGACGCTCGAAGGCATGCTCTTGAAGCCCAGCATGGTACTGGCGGGAGCCGACTGCCCTAAGCAGCCGACGACCGCGCACGTCGCCGACGCTACCCTGACCTGCCTGCTGCGCACGGTGCCAGCGGCCGTGCCGGGCGTGGCGTTTTTGTCGGGTGGCCAGTCATCCGAGCAGGCCACGCGCCACCTGGCGGCCATGCACGAGCGCGGCGGGCAGCTGCCGTGGGCCCTCACGTTTTCCTTTGGCCGGGCCCTGCAACAGCCGGCCATGGAAATCTGGGGTGGTCAGGCTGCTAATGTGGCCGCCGCCCAGCGGGCACTGCTGGAGCAGGTGCGCCATAACGCGGCGGCGGTTGCTATCGTCCCGGCAGGTGTATTAGAAAGAGTAGCTGAGTGAAACGCCAAATCAGCCGGCAATTACCACCGGGCCGGGGACATGAGAAGGCCACCAGAGTGGCCGAACACGTGCTGCTACCCGTGCCCAGTTAGCGCCTATGTGGTCAGTCGCCTGGGCGCAATTCGTTCCTGTTTTTCTAACCCCTTCGCATAATGAAACCCCAATCTGAACCGGCCACGGCCACTCTGCCACCCGTTGCTTCCGGCGACAAATCGCCGGCCCAGCCGCCGGTGCCGGACCATACCGGGCACCACGGGCAAGATGCGTCCGCATCGTCACCAGCCAAGGCGGGCGCGGCCCCCAAGCCCATGGACCACGGCCAGATGGACCACAGCAAAATGGCCGGACACGACCACGGGGCCATGATTGCCGACTTCCTGCGCCGGTTCTGGGTGTGTCTGGCGCTGTCGGTGCCCCTGGTGGCCGGGTCCACGATGTTCCAGCACCTGGTGGGCTACCACTTCACCTTCCCGTACAGCACCCCGGTGCTGCTGGCGCTGGCCACGGCCATTTTCGGGTATGGCGGCTGGCCGTTTCTCAGTGGCACGGTCGCGGAGATACGCAGCCGGCAGCCGGGCATGATGACGCTGGTGGCGGTGGGTATCACGGTGGCCTACGGTTACAGCGTGGCCGTATCGGTGGGCTGGCTGCGGGGCATGGACCTGTTCATGGAGCTGTCCACGCTGATTGACATCATGCTGCTGGGCCACTACCTGGAAATGAAGTCGGTGGCCGGGGCCTCGCACGCGCTGGAGCTATTGGTGCAGCTGCTCCCGGCCGAGGCCCATCAGAAGCAGGGCGATAAAATCAGCGACGTCAAGGTCACGGCCCTCGTGGTGGGCGACCTGGTGCTGGTGCGGCCCGGCGAGCGAATTCCCACCGACGGCGAAGTGACGGACGGCAGCAGCGCCGTGAACGAAAGCATGCTCACCGGTGAAAGCGTGCCGGCACAGAAGGAAGCGGGCGGCAAGGTCATCGCCGGGGCGGTGAACGGCGAAGGGGCCCTCACCATCAAGGTGACGCACCAGGGCGCGGACAGCTACCTGAACAAGGTGGTGAAAATGGTGGGCGAAGCCCAGGAAACCAAGTCGCAGACCCAAACCCTGGCCGACCGCGCCGCCGGCTGGCTCACGGCCGTGTCGCTGGTGGGCGGCCTGGGCACGCTCGCGGTGTGGCTCTGGCTGGGCAAGGGCGCGGCGTTTGCCATCCAGCGCATGGTCACGGTCATGGTTACGGCCTGCCCCCATGCGCTAGGCGTGGCCATTCCGCTGGTGGTGGCCATTTCCACATCCATCTCGGCCCGCAAGGGCCTGCTCATCCGCAACCGCACGGCCTTTGAGGAAGCCCGCAAAATCACGGCCATGGTGTTCGACAAAACCGGCACCCTCACCGAAGGCGCGTTCGGCGTGACCCGCGTGAAGGTGCTGGCCGCGGGCCTCGACGAAGCTGCCTTGCTGGGCATGGTGGCCGCCCTGGAGCAGCAGTCGCAGCACCCCATTGCCCAGGGCATCGTGCGCGAAGCCCATAAGCGCAGCCTAACCCTGCCCGCCGTGCAGGACTTCAAATCGCTGCCGGGGCAGGGCGTGTCGGCCACCGTGGCCGGCAAGGCATTGATGGTGGCTAGCCCCGGCTACCTCAAAACCAAAAATATCACCCTGCCTCCTGATGCCACCGGCAACGGGGCCGAAACGGTAGTCTTTGTGCTGCTCGATGACCAGCTGGCGGGCTACGTGGCCCTGGCCGACCGCATTCGGGACGACTCCAAAGAGGCCGTGCAGCGACTCAAGGCCCAGGGCATCAAGGTGTACATGGCCACCGGCGACAACCAGCAGGTGGCCGATGCCGTGGCCAAAGAGCTGGGCCTGGACGGCGTGTACGCCGAGGTGCTACCCGACCAGAAAGTAAAAATCATCCAGGACTTGCAGGCCAAAGGTGAGTTCGTGGCCATGACCGGCGACGGGGTGAACGACGCCCCCGCCCTGGCCCAGGCCAACGTGGGCATCGCCGTGGGCTCGGGCACCGACATCGCGGCCGAAACCGCCGACATCATCCTGGTCAATAGCAAGCCCACCGACATCACCAACCTGGTCGAATTCGGCAAGGCCACCTACGCGAAAATGCGGCAAAACCTGTTTTGGGCCACGGGCTACAACGTCATTGCCCTGCCGTTGGCGGCCGGGGTGCTTTACCCGCATTTCGTGCTCAGCCCGGCCATGGGTGCGGTCCTCATGAGCGCGAGCACCGTCATCGTGGCCCTGAACGCGCAGCTGCTGCGCCGCGAGCTGAAATAAGCCACGGCGGGCTACCCCCGCTTCTCTTTGGCCTGGTCAGCATTTAGGGCTTCGAAGCCGGAAACCACATCAAACAGTTCTTCGTCGATGGTGCTTTGACGCTCGCGGTGGTACTGTTTGGATAGGGTGTCGAGCAGCTCGTCGATGTTTTTTTCGGCCCGCCGCATGGCGGTAAGGCGGCTGGCGTTTTCGCTGGCCAGCGACTCTGCGCAAGCCCGGAACAACGACACGAACAAATACTCGCCGATGAGCGTGAGCAGCGTGGGCGTGCGCGCCCCCGCCACCTCAGGCCGCGTGGTGGTGGGCCAGTGAAAAACAGCCAGCTCCTTTTGCCACTGCGCATCGAGCGGAAGCAGGCGCTGGCTCACCGCCGAGTAGCCGGTGCCCGCGTGGGGTTGATTGTGGAAGACGTAGCACTCAGTGAGGGTCCCGTCATCGAGGGCTTGCTGGGCCTTGAGCAGCAGCTGCGCTACCAGCGGCGTGATGCTGGTGATAGCAGTGGGCACCGGAAAATTCGCCGTGACGGGCAGGCCAGCGTCGGTCAGCAGATTCTGCACCCGCTCGCCCACGGCCCAGACCTGCCGGGTGCCCGGCAGCGGGGCTAGTGTGTGGGCCACGAAGTCAGCAAGGGTGTTATTGAACGAACCCACCAAGCCTTGGTCGGACCCAAACACGACAGCCCCGATAACGGGGGGAAGGACCGGGCGCAGGACTAGTTGCGGGGCCGGGCGTGCGGTTTTGCTCCCCGGCTCCGGTACCGGCTCCGACTGAAAGTAGGCTACCATGCCCAACGCCACGGTGCGGTAGTAATCGCCGAGCGCGGCCACGGCCAGCTGGTACTGCCCGATGTTGGCCGCAGCTAGGGCTTTCATGGTCCGCACCACCGATTTGATGTCCCGCGCCCCGTCCATCTGGCGGTTCAGGCTTTCAAGGCTATCCATTTGCAGTGGGGGTTTCGTCCGCTTTTAGCGGGGCCTGAAAATCGGCCACGACGGTTTTAGCCAGGGCCAGTAAGGTTTTCTCGTCGGCGGGATTCAGGGGGTCCGGGCCTACCAGGCGCTGGAGCAGGTCGGCGGGCAGGTCGTGGTAGCGCTGGGCCAGGGCATCCTCGGCGGCGGATAGCTGCGCTACCGGCACGGCGTCCAGCAGGCCGCTGGTAAGGGCCAGCAGCACCAGCAGCTGCTCGGCCACGGGCATGGGGTGCTGGTTAGGCTGCTTGAGCCAGCCCCGAATCCGCTGGCCGTGGTCGATGACGGCCCGGGTGTGCTCATCGAGCCGCGTGCCGAAGCGGGCGTAGTTTTCCAGCTCCTCAAACTGGGCGTAGGCCAGCTTGAGGTTGCCCGTGGTGGTGCGATAGGCCGGCAGCTGGGCCTGCCCGCCCACCCGCGACACCGATTTGCCCACATCGACGGCCGGCAGAATGCCCGCCTCGAAGAGCGTGGGCGACAGGTAAATCTGCCCGTCGGTGATGGAAATGAGGTTGGTGGGGATGTAGGCCGAGATGTTCTGGGCTTCGGTTTCGATAATGGGCAGGGCCGTGAGGGAGCCGCCGCCCAGTGCCGGGCTCAGGTGCGTAGCGCGTTCGAGCAGGCGGGAGTGGATGTAGAATATATCGCCCGGAAACGCCTCCCGGCCCGGCGGCCGCCGCAGCAGCAGTGACAGCTCGCGGTAGGCGCGGGCGTGGTTCGTGAGGTCGTCGTACACGATGAGCACGTCGCGGCCCTGCGCCATAAAGTGCTCGGCCACGCTGGTAGCGGCATACGGCGCGATATATTTAAGACCAGGCGCTTCGTTGCCCTCGGCCACCAGCACAATGGTGTAGGCCAGAGCCTTTTTCTCGCGCAACGTCGCCACCACGCCCGCCACCGACGCGGCGCGCTGCCCAATGGCGCAGTATATGCACAGCACGTTGTGGCCCAGCTGGTTGAGAATGGCATCCAGGGCAATGGCGGTTTTGCCAGTCTGCCGGTCGCCCAGAATCAGCTCGCGCTGGCCCCGCCCGATGGGAATCAGGGCATCGAGCACTTTCAGGCCGGTTTGGAGCGGCACGTTCACCGCCGCCCGGTCCATGATGGCCGGGGCCGGCCGCTCGATGGGCAGCCGCTCCATCGTAGTGAAGGGTGGCAGGTCGTCCAGCGCCTCGCCCAATGGATTGATAACCCGGCCAATAAGCGCGTCGCCCACTGGAATGTCCATCACCCGGCCGGTGCGCTCCACCGCATCGCCCACGTTCAGCCGCGCATCCTCGCCCAGCAAAATCACCCCAATTTCGTCCTCATCCAGGTTGTAGGCAATGCCGAACAGGCCGCCGGGAAATGCCAACAACTCCTCGAATCCCGCCCCCGGCAGCCCCGCCACCCGCACCACCCCCGCCGATACGCTAATGACCGTGCCCGTCTCGCGGGGCAGCAGCGCGGGCGCAAAGGCGTCGCTGGCCCGCACTAATTCGGCGAAGGTGGCGGTGAGGCGTTCGGGGAGCGGGCTAGGAGGCAACGGCATGAGGCAGGGCGGGCGCGGCCGGTTGGGGTGCTACGCACTGGGGCGCAGGTTGAGGCTGGGGAGCAGCAGATTAGGGTGCAGATTGAAGTTGAGGGGCAGTTTGGGGCTGGGCAGTAGCGGCGGTGCTGCTTTTTTCCAGCGCAGCCAAGTAGCTGGTCGCGCCCCAGGCCAGCTGAAAACCGTTGGCGTTCAGTGTAATTCCGCTGATGAGGGCGGGGCTGGTGCTGAAGGCCACGGCCGGGGCCGCGCCCAGCAGCCGCGTCAGCGCCGTGGTGATGGCGGCCTGCTGGTCGTCGGTGAGGGGGAAGGCGCTTTGCACCTGCATCGGCTTTTTGTCGGCCTGAAAAGCGTCGAGCAGAGGCTGCCGGGCGGCGGCATCCAGCGCTTGCAGCCGCTGGAGGAAGGTAGCTATGGTTTGCGATTCCAAGTCCACCGAAGCCAGGTCGGTGAGGGCTTTTTTGGTGAGGGAAAACACGGTCTGCCGGGTTTGGCGGGCAATCTTGTCCTGCATATCGTCCTGGGTTTGTTGCAGGGCCTTCTGCTGCTTGGCGCGTTGGGTTTCGGCCTCCTGGCGGGCGGCTTCCAGCAGCTTCTGCCGCTGGGTTTCGGCGTCGGCGGTGGCGGTGGCCAGCAGGGCTTGCTTCTGCGCATCGAAGTCGGTGTTCTTCTTCGTGAACTCCTCGTGCTCGGTTTTGGCCTCGGCTTGCTGGGTTTTGGCAGCGTTGAGCTGCGCCGTGATTTTCTTTTCGCGCGCATCAATGGCCGCCAGAACCGGGGCATACAGGAAGCGCTTCATCAACCACACCAGTAAGGCGAAGTTGACGAGTTGGGCAATGACGGTGAACCAGTTAATATGCATAACAGGCGCGTTATTTGGCGATGACGTGCGTCCAGAACGGGTTGGCAAAAATGAGAATCATCGACACTACGAAACAGTAGATGGCGGTCGATTCAATCATGGCCAGGCCCACGAAAAGGGTGCGCGTAATGGTGGCCGACGCATCAGGCTGCTGGGCCAGGGCGCTCAGGGCCGCCGCCACGGCCTTGCCCTCACTCAGGGCCGGAAACATGGTGCCGATGCCCGTGGTGAGCCCGGCCATGATGATGGAAATGAAGGCAATGGTGGTGGCGCTGTCCATAGTAAGTTGGGGGTGTTTAATTTTGTTGAGAAGGGGGGAGGGAAGCGTCCTGGAATGGTCATGTTGAGCGGCTCGCAGCGGAGTCGAAACATCTCTACCGCTTCGTTAAAATGGCATTGATTACTAATGCGGAAGAGATGCTTCGACTCCGCTGCGCGCCGCTCAGCATGACGTTCATTTAGCCGCGACTTCCGCGACTTCCTCCACCGGCTTAGCCACCGCTGCCGCGATGTACACCGTGGCCAGAATGCTGAAAATATACGCCTGCACCAGGCCCGTGAGCAGGCCCAGCAGGTTCATGAGGACGGGAAAAAACAGGGGCGAAATGCTCAGCAGAATGCCCACAATCATGCCCCCGCTCATGATGTTGCCGAACAGGCGCACGGCCAGCGCCAGCGTGCGGGAAACTTCGCTGATGAGATTGAAAGGCAGCATGATAAAAGTGGGCTGCACGTACGTTTTGAGGTAGTGCAGCACGCCGCCTTGTACCATCCCAAAAAACGGGACTGCCAGAAAAACCGCCAGTGCCAGTGCCACGGTGGTGGAGAGCGAGCCGGTGGGCGGCTGATAGCCCGGCAGTACAATGCCGCAGTTGGACACGGCAATGAACAGAAACAGCGTGCCGATGAAGCCGATGTAACGCTGCGGCTGCTTCAGGCCCACTTCCTCAATCTGGGTATTGATGCCGGTAACGATAATTTCGAGCGCGCACTGCCAGCGCGCACTGCGCAGGCCCGTTTGCAGGTGGCGGGTGCCCCAGGCCGCCCCGGCCACCATCACCAGCATGATGCCCCAGGTGGTGACCAGCGTGAGGTTGATGGTGACGAACCCGGACTGCCAGAAAATGAGTTCGTCGGAGCTAAGCGTCATGGGAAATCGGTTTAGAAAGGGGCACCCCAGCGGGCGCGGCCGGCCGGGTGAAATGGGCCACCAGATAGCGTGCCGCCACGAAGCCGAGCAGACCGCCGAGCAGCGTCCGCCAGTCGCCCCGGCCCACGTGGTAGAGGCCCGTCACGGCCCCGCCCACGCGCCCCAGAAAGCTGCCCAGCACCCACAGCGCGGGGTGGCGGGCCGTGAGCGTGGCCCGCACCGTGAGCCAGAGGCCGTAGTAAAACAGGATGCCCAGGGCCAGGCCGGCCACCAGGGCCAGTGCCAGATGTGTGGGTTCAGTCATCGGTTTTAGGCTTTGGTGGATGCATCGTTTTGTCTTCTTTCGCCACCCAGCCCCAGGCCGAGAAGCAGCCCACCACTAGGCCCGCCAGCAGCAGTGTCAGGGTCCAGGAGAAGGATTGGGGATGGTGCTTATCGAGCCACGCGCCCAGGGCCGCGCCAGCCAGCGCCGGTACCACCACCCCCCAGCCCACCATGCCAAACAGGCCCAGGCCGTACCACACGCCCGTTTTCTGGTCGCGCAGAGCCAGCAGCTTGCGCGTTTCCTGCGCGCCGATGCGCTGGCTAAGCGGCGAGGCGGGTTTGGGGTCGGCGGGTTTCATGGGGGCGGGTTGGGGGAAGGGGTTCAGGCGGGTTGGTGCAGCAATTCCAGGCGGGCGAGAAAGCCGGTCTCTATCTTTTTGAGCGAGGTGCGGGCCTGCACTTCTTCGGCATCCTGGTGTTGGAAGTCCTTTTCCACGGCGGCGCGGAGCTGGCCGAGGTCGGCCCCGCCAATGGCGTTGCGCACGGCCACCGACACGTCGGGGCCGGCTTTCAGTAGCACGCCTTCGTCCAGGGCCAGGTAATGCACGGCACCATCGGCGGTTTCGTAGCTGAAAATGCCGGGCACCAGGGCCGCCGCGCAGTCGAGCCGCCGGGGTAGCAGCCCGTAGCTCCCGGCACTGGTTTCCAGCATAATGCGGCGCACGTCCCGGATATCGAGGAACACCCGAAACGGCAGCAGCACTTTGAGGGTCATGGTTGGCATGGGGGTAGGGGTGAATAGGGAAGGAGAGAGAATCAGAACGTCATGCTGAGCGCAGCGGAGCGGCGTCGAAGCATCTCTACCTCATTATTAATCAATGCCGTTGCAACGAAGCGATAGAGATGCTTCGACTGCGGCTGCGCCTTCGCTCAGCATGACGACCTTTTTGGCCCTTCTATTACTCCAGCTAAGCAGCTACAGCTTCCGCAGTCACTTTCGCCGTCGGCGCTTTCGCATCCTTCCCCGCCTTTTGCCGGGCCTCGTCAATCTTTCCAATCATATAAAAAGCACTCTCGGGCAGGTCGTTGAACTCGCCGGCCAGGATTCGTTCGCAGCCGCTCAGGGCGTCCTCCAGGGGCACGTCGCGGCCGGGCAGGCCACTGAACTGCTCGGTGGAGAAAAACGGCTGGGTGAGAAACCGCTCCAGCCGGCGGGCCCGGCCCACCAGGTCGCGGTCGGCGGGCGAGAGCTGCTCCAGGCCCAGCATGGCGATAATGTCCTGAAGCTCTTCGTACTGGGCCAGCACCCGCTTAATTTCCTGGGCCACGGCGTAGTGCCGGGGGCCGATGATGGCGGCGGTAGCCATTTTGGAGTTGGATTGCAGCAGGTCGATGGACGGGTAGAGCCCCTCGCTGGCCTTCTTGCGCGAGAGCACAATGGAGGCCGACAGGTGCGAAAAGGCGTGCACGGCCGCCGGGTCCGTCAGGTCGTCGGCCGGCACATACACGGCCTGAATGGACGTAATAGCCCCGGCCTCGGTGTTGGCAATGCGCTCCTCCAGCTTCGACAGCTCGGTGGCCAGCGTGGGCTGGTAGCCCAGGCGCGAAGGCATCTGGCCCAGCAGGCCCGATACTTCCATGCCCGCCTGAATGAAACGGAAGATGTTGTCAATCAGCAGCAATACATCACGCTGCTGCTCGTCGCGGAAGTATTCGGCCATCGTGAGGGCGGCGTGGCCAACCCGGAAACGGGCGCCGGGTGGCTCGTTCATCTGGCCAAACACCATCACCATGTTTTTGAGCACGCCGGCCGCTTTCATGTCTTCGTATAGCTCGTTGCCCTCGCGGCACCGCTCGCCGATGCCGCAAAACATACTCACGCCGTTGGTATGGCCCACCATGTTATGAATCATCTCCTGCAAAAGCACGGTTTTGCCCACCCCCGCGCCCCCAAACAGCCCGGCTTTGCCCCCTTGCTCCAGCGGAATCAGCACATCGATAGCTTTGATGCCGGTGAGGAAGATTTCGGACTTGGTGGCGCGCGCCATCAGGGGCGGAGGCAACCGGTGAATAGGGTGGCGCGGGAGCGGCGGCAGGACCGGCCCGTGGTCGATGGTATTACCAAACACGTCGAACATCCGGCCCAACAGCTCTGGGCCCACCGGCACCGTCAGGGGCTGGCCGGCCGTGGTTATGCGCATCCCACGGGCCAGGCCCTGGGTCGGGTTCAGGGCGATGCCGCGCACACGGTGGTCGTCGAGCTGGGTCAGCACCTCAATCACCACCGCCTGCCCGGCCCCCGCATACAGCACCGCGTAAATGGCCGGCAGCTCGTGCTCAAACCACCCATCCACCACGCTGCCCCGCACCGACAGGATACGGCCATCGGTGCGGGCGGCGGGCGGCACCAGCCCGGCCACGCCGGCTGACGTGCCCACTTCCGGCGAGGAGGTTTGAGGGTTCATAAGGATAGGCGAGTGGTCCGGCCATCAGCCCAACCAGCGGGGCGACCCTGGCAAAGTTGGCCGTTTCCCCAAGCCTATACGCTGACGAGAATCCGCGAAACCCATGATGTTCATCATGCCGGCCACCGGGGCCGGGCGCGGGCGGCGGGTTGCTGAAGCAGCTTTGGGCTGCGGTGGGTGTTGGAGAGTAGCCTTCCGGTTCCCACACTATCAGTAGGCCCGAACTCACCTCATTGTCTATTAATGAGCGGGGGTTCTGGTCGGTACCAGTTTCGTTTTGGGGAAGTTGCTTAATGTATCTTGTGGCCCTGAATAAGAGTAGTAGATGTTCTAAAAAAAACAATATTAGGATAATATGGCACGGATGAATGCTGATGTTGTGGGTAAAGTTCACAATACTCGATTGAATTTTAAGGATGGAATCATGGCCCTGTTTGAGGCCATAGCAAATTCCATCCAGAGTATTGATGACGCAAAAATTAATAATGGAGAAATACTGATTGAATTATTAAGACGGAAAAGTCTTTTCGACGGTCAAGAAGACGGCGTACTTCCTATTGACACTATTAAAATTACAGACAATGGAGTTGGCTTTATAGAAGAAAATTTCATTTCTTTCTTGAGTTCTGACTCAACATATAAGCTCAATAGAGGTGGGAAAGGGATAGGACGCTTTGTGTGGTTAAAAGTATTTGACCACGCCTGCGTTGAAAGTGATTTTACTCAAGATGGCAAATCTATAAATCGTTATTTTGAATTTGTTAATAATAAGGAAGCCATTGTTAATGAGAAATTCACTAGCGCCCCCAAAGGGGTAAAAGGTACAACTGTCATCCTCAAGCACCTCAAAGAAGGTTACCTTGAAAAATTTCCAAGGACGCTCAAGGATACTGCAGAGCAAATAATTGAGCATTTAATAGCTCGGTTGATATCGTCAAGTTGTCCCAAAATAATTCTAAGAGATACAAGTGTATTGCCTACAGTAGAAATCGATATCAACCATAAATTTAACACTGACTTTTTATTGGATAGTGATGCTGATTCATTTAAGATTAATAATTATCAGTTTGAGGTAGCATTATTACGAGTAAGAGCTACTGATACAAAGGCTTGCCATTCAATTTATCTGAGTGGCAATGATAGAGTTGTGACAACCACTCCTTTAAATAAATTTATTCCAAGCTTGACAGATTCTCTGAGAGATGTTAAGACTGGTGAAATGTTCTGGATTAAAGCGTTGGTGTCAAGTGCTTATCTAGATGCAAATGTTAATAATGAAAGAACAAAGTTTTCACTTCGTTCAGGTGGTGATATTGAAGGTACTGCTGACATAATCAATGAAATAACACTCAAAGAGATAGAATTTCAGAGTTCTGAAGTTGTTAGGAACTATTTTGAGGGATATCTGAGTAGTTTACGGGTTGACAAAAGAGTTAATCTGGAAAATGCGCTTGATGACATGCCGCATTTTTTACCGTTGGTTGCCTACGATAGTGTAGTGGATTCGATTACACCGGCCCAATTACAGGATAAAAATAAACTCAATCTTGCTCTTCAGAAAGCCAAGTATGAAATTTTACTTGAAGCAAAAAAGGAAGTTAACGACATTCAGTCACAGATGGAGAATATTTCTGACGAAAATGTTTCGTTAGAAACTATGAGCGAATACAAAAGAGGATTCGACCAACTAGTTTCAAAATTGACTGCAATAAGCAAAAGCGAATTGTCTGAATATGTGGTGCATAGAAGAATATTATTAGATATATTTGAAAAACTGCTCTCAAAAAAAGGAGATGGTAAATATCCGTGGGAGGAAGAGATTCATAATCTGATTTTTCCCAAGGGCAAAACTTCAGATGAAATGCTTGGGGTATCGCAAAATCTTTGGCTTATTGATGAAAGACTTTCTTATCATAAATTCATAGCTTCAGACTTGCCCCTAGATAAAGGAAAGAAGAATAGTGGAAGGCCAGATGTATTAATTGGCAAGCAAGTTACTAATTCTATTCAGGAACAAGAGCTACTTTTTGATACTCCGTTGGTATATTCAGAAAGTTCCCGTGTTGTCGCTTTTGATTCGATGGTTGTGCTCGAATTCAAAAGGGCCATGCGCAAAGATTATGCTGGTGACAAAGACCCAATCGACCAAATTAAGGGGTATATACGTGAGATTCGAAATGGCAAAGCTCTAGACCCTAAAGGACGGCCTATTATCGTTTCTGATTCATGCAGATTCTATGCGTATCTAATTTGTGACCTTACCCCGGAATTGAAAAGCGAAATTCGTGAAATGCATGATTTCACCCCAATGGTTGAGGGCAACGGATTATTTGCGATGCTTAAGTCTCTGAATACATACATTGAAGTCTTGTCTTACAATAAGTTATTGTCTGATTCTGCACAGCGTAACAGAGTATTGTTTGAGAAGCTGCAAATGGATTATGTTTGATTTTATTGATGTTCGTCCAAACTATTGTGAATCTTCGCTACGAAATAGTTGATTCACGATTCTAGGCTGAACTGAACTCCCCCAAACCTCACCGCTGCCAGCGAATACGGTGGTTCTCCAGCGGCACGGCAATGCCTTCATAGGTGGGCAGGAGGCGGGCTGTAAAGTAAGTCGTTGTGCTACGATTGAAAATTGATTGCCAGCGAAATACGCCCCCCTAATCCTACTTCCACGATTCGCTGTAAGGTAGACAGGCGCACCTCCTTCACATTGTTCTCGATTTTGGAGATGTACGACTTGGAGGTGCCGGTTTTTTCGGCTAGTTCGGCCTGGGTCAGGCCGCGCTCCAGCCGGGCCTCGTGCAGCAAGCTGCCTAGTTTGAAGCTTTCGTACCCTGCTTCCAGCTCTTCGCGTTTCGTTGCGCCGCGGGGGCCGTAATGCTTGTCTTTGAACTCGCTCAGGGTCGTTACGCTATTTTTTTTCGTGCTCATATTCTTGTTTGATTTTCTGGGCTTTTTCGATTTCTGCTTTGGGCGTCTTCTGGCTTTTCTTCTGAAAGCCATTCGCTAAGACCACCAGCTTGCCTTCATCGAAAAAGCAGAAGATGCGGAAAATGTCACTAGCCAGTTGGACGCGAATTTCATACAACCCCTCGGTGCCTTCCAGGTGCTTGAGGTAGGTTTCGGGTACCCGGTCTACTTCTTCGAGCAGCTCCAGCGTCCAGATGATTTTGGCTTTCACCTTGTCACGCTGCCGCAGGAAGAACTGCTCGAAATAGCCCTTATAGAAGATGACGGTTCGGCACGTTGGGCGGTTGCTCACGTCACAAAACTACAAAAGTTGCCCATAAGTGCAACCTTTGTAGTTTTGAAGCAGAATTTATTCAGCTAATCCCTGGTTCCTCTCGCCCTCACCGCTGCCAGCGGATATGCTGGTCCTCCAGCGGCACGGCGATGCCTTCGTAGGCGGGCAGGACGCGGGCCGTGAAGTCACTGGCGGGGCGCGGGGTGCTGACCAGGGCCTGGTAGTGCAGGTAGCCGTCGGCGGCGGGGGCCGCGTCTGGTTGCAGCGGGATGCGCTGGGCTTCGGTGCCGCTGGGGCCCTGCGCGTAGAGTTCTACCAGCACCTGGTCGGGGGTGAGCGCGCCGAGGCGGAGGGCGACGTGAAACAGGTAGCCATTGGCGACGGTCTCGGTTTGCACCGCGCCGAATTCCAGCTTATCCCACTCACTGGCAAGCTGCTGGCGCTGCTGCACGATGGCCGCACCGGCCGCGCCCTGGTTGGTGGCGCGCTGGGCGTAGCGGGTGGCGGCGGGCAGGTAGTAGCCCTCCGTGTACTGGCGCACGGTGCGGTTGGCCGAAAACTGCGGGGTGAGGGTGGCCATGCTCCGGCGCATGCGCTCGACCCAGCGGGCGGGGATGTCCTGCGCATCGCGGGCGTAGAACTCGGGCACCACCTGGGTTTCGAGTAGGGTGTAGAGGGCGTCGGCTTCGGCGGCGTCCCAGGCGGGGTCGTCGCCGTGCTCCTGGCCGTCGCCCAGGGCCCAGCCCACTTCGGGAGTGTAGGCTTCGGCCCACCAGCCGTCGAGCTCCGAGAGGTTGAGGCCGCCATTCACGAGCACCTTCATGCCGCTGGTACCGCAGGCCTCCCAGGGCCGGCGGGGCGTGTTCAGCCACACATCCACGCCCTGCACCAGGTGCTCGGCCAGCAGCATATCGTAATCACTAAGAAAGACGACGTGCTGATACAGATTATGCTGAATAATAAACTGCATCCACTGCTGAATCAGGGCTTTGCCGCCTTCGTCGAAGGGCGGGGCTTTGCCGGCCAGCACCAGCTGCACGGGCTGCTCGCGGTTGGTGAGCAGGCGGATGAACCTCTCGGGGTCGTGCAGCAGCAGGTTGGGCCGCTTGTAGGCCACGAAGCGGCGGGCAAAACCCAGGGTGAGGGTGTTGTCGTCGAACACCTTGCCGGC
This sequence comes from Hymenobacter sp. UYAg731, assembly GCF_054061335.1. Lineage (NCBI taxonomy): Bacteria > Pseudomonadati > Bacteroidota > Cytophagia > Cytophagales > Hymenobacteraceae > Hymenobacter > Hymenobacter sp. UYAg731. The sequence continues at coordinate 73,968 of NZ_JBSSEC010000007.1, forward strand.
GATATCGACCAGCCCCGGTGCATAGCCTGCTACGGTGAACTGCCGGGTCAGTCGTTCGCGGGTGTAGGCTACCAGCGCCTGGCGGCAGCTGGTGCGCAATTGCCACAGGGCGGCATCGGGCACCTGCGCGATGTGTTCGGCCAGGGCATCGAGGTCGCCGCGCCACCGGTCCTTGCCGCAGGCGGTGGTCCAGAGGTCGTCGGCGGCCTCGGCATCCCAGCTGGGCATGTGTACGCCGTTGGTGACGTGGGCCACCGGCACCTCCTCGGTGGGCCAGCGCGGAAACAGGCTACCGAACAGCTGCCGGCTCACCACTCCGTGCAGCTTACTGACCCCATTCACAGCCCCGCAGCCCCGAATGGCCAGCAGCGCCATGTTGAACGGCTCGGCCGGGTTGGTAGGACTTTGCCGGCCCAGCGCCAGCAGGGTGTTGAGTTCAATGCCCAACTCCTGCCGGGCGTAGTCGCCCAGAAACTGGTCCACCAGCGCCGGGCGGAAGTGGTCGAAGCCCGCCGCAACGGCCGTGTGGGTAGTAAACAGGTTGCCGGGGCGCGTCATGGCCAGCGCCGCCTCGAAGGCGAGGTCGGTTTCCTGCATGACCGACCGCGCCCGCTCCAACACCACAAAGGCCGCGTGGCCCTCGTTGAGGTGGCACACGTCGGGCTTAATGTTCAGTGCTTTTAGCAGCTGCCAGCCGCCCATGCCGAGGATGATTTCCTGCTGGATGCGCTGCTCCATGCCCCCGCCGTAGAGCTCGGCCGTGATGCCCCGGTGGACCGGCAGGTTGGCCGGGTCGTTGCTGTCGAGCAGGTACAGCCTTACGCCACCCACCCGCACCTGCCAGGTGCGCAGCCACACCGGAAAGCCCGAGAGCGTAATCGGCAGCCGCAGCCACTCGCCGTTGGGCAGCCGCAGCGGGGTGATGGGCAGTTGGCCGGGGTCATTATACGGAAACAACGCCTGCTGCGCCCCCTGCCGGTCAATCTCCTGCCGGAAGTAGCCCTGCTGATAAAGCAACCCCACCGCCACCACGGGCACGCCCAGGTCGCTGGCCGATTTGAGCTGGTCGCCGGCCACGTTGCCCAGCCCGCCCACGTAAATCGGCAGCGCCTCGCTCAGCATGAATTCCATGCTGAAATACGCCACGCACGTCAAGGGCGAAGCCGGGTGCTGCTCCTGAAACCACTTCGAGCGGTCGGCCGCCTCTTGTTTCTGCGTCATCAGCGCCGCCATTTGACCCTGAAAAGTGGGGTCGGCGAGGTGTTGCTGTAGGGCCTCGCGGGAGGCCGTTTGCAACACCACCCAGGGGTTGTGGGTGCGGTCCCACAGCTCGGCGTCGAGCTGCTGCCACAGGGCATCGGCCGCGTGGTTCCAGGACCATTGCAGGTCTAGGGCCAGCTCCATCAGGGTTTCGAGGCCGGGCAGCTCGGTGGGCAGGAAGCCGTATTGCCGGCTGAAATTCAGGTTGTCGGTGTTCATATTGTCGGGGGTGGAGAGGAAGGAGATTTCGCCAACGCCGCATCGACCATCTCCTGGGCCTGCGTCATAATCTGAGTGAGGTGTTCCTGACCCAGAAAGCTCTCGCCGTAAATCTTATAAATGGCTTCGGTGCCGGAGGGGCGGGCGGCAAACCACCCGTTCTGGGTCGTAACTTTCAGCCCGCCGATAGGAGCGTGGTTCCCGGATGCCTGGGTCAGAACGGCGGTTATTTTCTCGCCCGCTAACTCGGTGCCGACAACCTGACCGGCTGCCAGGGTCGCCAGCAGATGCTGCTGCACGGGCGTAGCCGGCGCTTCCACTCGGGCCGTGACTGGCTCGCCCAGCGTGCGGGTAAGGTCCTGATAGAGCTGGCCGGGGTCGTGGTCGGTGCGGGCCGTGATTTCGGCCGCCAGCAGCGCCGGGATGAACCCGTCCTTGTCGGTGGTCCATACCTGGCCGTTGCGCCGCAGGAACGAGGCCCCGGCGCTTTCCTCGACCGCCAGGCCCAGTGAGCCATCGAGCAGACCTTCGGCAAACCACTTGAAACCGACGGGCGTTTCGTACAGCGGCCGGCCTAGTCGGGCCGCCACCCGGTCGAGCAGTTGGCTGGTTACCAAAGATTTGCCCACGGCCGCCACGCTGCCCCAGTCGGGCCGGTGCTGAAACAGATAGTCGGCGCACACGGCCAGGTAGTGATTGGGTGGCAGCAGGCCGTGGCTGCGGGTCACGATGCCGTGCCGGTCGTGGTCGGTGTCGCAGGCAAAGGCGATGTCGAAGGCATCCTTCCGCGCAATCAGCCCCTGCATGGCGTAGGCCGAGGAGGGGTCCATCCGAATCTGCCCGTCCCAGTCCACCGGCATGAACCGAAACGTGGGGTCCACGGCCGGATTGATAACAGTGAGATTGAGCTTGTACCGCGCCGCGATGGGCTCCCAATAATGCACCCCGGCCCCGCCCATGGGGTCGACGCCCAGGTGCAGGCCGCTGTCGCGGATGAGGGTCATGTCCACCACGTTGCCCAGGTCAGCCACGTAGGCATTGAGGTAGTCGTGGAGCTGCGTGGTAGCGGCCCGCCGGGCGTTTTCCGGCGACACGCGCTGCACCCCACGCAGGCCGTTGGTCAGCAGCTCATTGGCCTTTTTTTCAATCCATTGCGTGACGGCTGTGGCGGCCCCGCCGCCCTGGGGCGGGTTGTACTTGAAGCCGCCATCGTGGGGCGGGTTGTGCGAGGGCGTCAGCACGATGCCATCGGCCCGGCCGCTTTTTCGGCCCGCATTATGGGTCACGATGGCGTGCGAAATAACCGGCGTGGGCGTGTATTCCTCCTTGCCCGCCAGCCGTACCTGCACTCCATTCGCCGCGAGCACCTCCAGGGCCGTTTCGAGTGCCGGCCCCGACAGGGCGTGGGTGTCCATGCCCATAAACAGCGGCCCGTCAATCTGATGCGCTTTCCGATAGAGACAAATGCTCTGGGTGATGACCAGGATATGGGCCTCGTTAAACGTCCGGGTCAGCGATGAGCCCCGGTGCCCGGATGTGCCAAATACCACGCGCTGGGCCGAAATCGCCGGGTCCGGTGCATCGGTGTAGTAGGCCGCGATGAGCTGGGGAATATTAACCAGCATATCGGGCGGGGCGGGCTTACCAGCCAAAGGGCTTATCTGCATCATCGGGGCACGGGACGGGTGATTTCCTGATTCAGTTGCCGGCCGCCGATGGCCGACCATCACGAAGGCCAGACGGATTCCGCCTGGCCCTCGGCTATCAATAAGCTTGTCTACCGGGCTACGCCGTAGCGTATTCGCCCACGCCCAGGATTTCGCGGGCCCGTGCTACCTCGGCCGCCGTGCCGTGGGCGATGAGCAGGAATTTGCCGGCCTTGATTTCCGTCTCGTACTCCAGCACGCTATTCTCCGGGATGCCGATGCTGGCCAGGGCCCCGGCCAGCGCGCTGACGGAGCCTACTACTACCGCCCCTTCAAGGGCCGCCACCAGTGTCGCCACAAATGGCCCGGCAATGAGTAACGGCCCAAACCCCGGCACCAGAAAAAACGCAGAGCCGAACAGCAGGCTCCAGATGCTGCCCCAAAATGCGCCACTGCCGCCCCAGCTCAGCATCCGGTCGCCCATGTTATAATAGCCCACCACCTTTTCTTCGGTGTGGTATTCCTGGCCCACGATGGAGAGTTGCTTCATATCGTAGCCGTTGGCTTGCAGCTCCTCGACGGCCTGTTCGGCCTGGGCGTGGGTGTCGTAAAGCGCCGACATTATCTGGTCATGTTTCATAAGGGCAGGGATTACAGCTAATGAGGGTTTACAGGGCGTTCAGCATTTTGACAATTTGGCGCTTACGCTTGCCTAGCTTGGCTTGCAGGCGGCTCACCAACTCGTGGCCTTTGCCTTCCACGTAAGTCAGGTCCTCGTCGGTGAGTTGGGTGTAGGCGTGTTGCAACTTGCCCTTGAGCAGGTTCCAGTCGCCGCGCAGCCGCAGCCGCTGGTCAACGCGGTAGTTGCGGAAGTGTTGGCGGCGCGCCATGCCTTTTTTGGAATAAAGCAGGATGCCGGTGAGGGCCCCGACGCCGGCCCCGGCCAGGGCGGTGAGCAATACTTTACCGGTGGTGTTTTTGGGGGTTTCGTACGTCTTCATAAGCGGACTAAAAAAGGGGATAATGAATCCGCAGGCCTCCTTCGGCGCTGCGCGTTTGGGTTTTAGCAAAGGTGAGACCCGGGCCCGCGGTGCCGCGCTGACTTTCAGCAGGCCAAAGGATGATGTTCATCAAGTCCGATGCAACTGTATCACTTTCTGGGCTGCTACTGGCCAGTGGGTCGCGGTTAAATTCGTGTCAGCGGAGTGGTTGGGTACGGGGTGGCGACTAGTTGCCTGAACACGAGAAGCGGGGAAACAAAAAGGCAGCGAGCACGGCGCAAGTCGCACATTCGGACCAGAGGTTTTGACCCGTTTGGGTAAAAAGCCAGAGGGCTAAAGCATAACAATCCGGAGGTTGCAGATAATTATCGAGCAGAAATTTATTGTTTCAACCTCGCTCATCGTAGGAAGCACAGCGGTGGCAATGGCGACCGTTCTTTTACCGTTCGTTCCCCTTCTTATGAAAAACATCCTGGTTCCCACCGATTTTTCGCCCGAGGCCCACCACGCCTACGAAGTGGCTTTGCAGCTCGCCAAGCATACGGGCGGTAACGTGACGCTGCTTTATGTGCTGGAAAACCAGGAGCCCGCGGAGACGAGCAATTTCAGCACCTTCGGCGCTCCCGTTCACGGCGGTGTTGTGCCCAACAGCAGCGACGGCGGCAGTGGCATGGATGGCCTCTTTACCCTAAAGCTGATGCAGGCCACCAAGCACCGGATGCACGTGTTGAAAGAGGAGGCCGCCACCCTGGCCGCCGACGTGCCGGTGCAGGACACGGTTGAAATCGCTGACCTCAGCGATGGCATCCTGGCGGCCATTCAGAAACACGGCAGCGACCTGGTCGTGATGGGCGTCCAAAACCACGGGGGTGCCGAAAATTTCTTTCTGGGCTCGCACGTCGAGCGCACCATTCGCCAGGCCCCCTGCCCGGTCTTGGTCGTGAAGCCGCCGCAAGCGGCCTTTGAGGTGCGTACCATCGTCTTTCCGTCGGACTTCTCGGCCGATGCCGACCGCGCCTTTGCGGGCCTGCAACCTTTGCTTTCGGCTTTCCCTGAGGCCAAGCTGCACCTACTGCACGTCGCCGCTACCGGCAACGATGAGGAAGCCAAACAGCAGATGCAGGCGTTTGCTACGCAGCACCAGCTCACGCACTACCAGGCCGCTTCGGTGCAGGCCGACGAGGTAAGTGCGGGCATTGAGCAGTATGCCCAACAGGTGCAGGCCGATTTGGTCGTGCTTCCCACGTATCACCACTCCGGCCTGAGCAGCTTCCTGCACGCCGGGATTGCCGACACTGTCGCAACCCACGCCCTGCCGCCCGTGCTGACGTATCATTTCGCGCAATTATAAAGAGGGCAACGCGGCACCTAGCTCGGCCAAGGACGGTGATAAAATCGGCAATGCCGATAACCCGGCATAGCAGGCCTCTCAGTGCTGTAGAAAAAAGCCTTCCAGCAACTGTGGAAGGTTTTTTTATGCCCTGCGCGAGCTCGCCATCAACTGAATATGGACGCGGTGCTCCCGCCTTCGCTTATCCAGTTAGTAGCTCAGGTCGTGTTCTTTATTGGATGTTAACTCGGCGGCCTTGCTCAGCTACAGCCTGACCGCATTCAGGGCTGCTCCTGCCAAGTGGGGATGCGGTCCTGCGCCATAAAATCGAGCACCAGGCTGAGTAACTGTGGTCGGGGGTAGGGGCGGGGTGTCAGGCCGAGGGAATCACCGGTGGTTTCGCCCAGCAGGGTACGCAGGTCGCCGGGCTGAGCGTGACGGAAGCCCATGGTCCAAGTGGCGAAGCTGAGCTCTGGCCACGGGCCTTCGCCGAGTACCTGGCAGTGGTGGTGGCGCTGGTCCGACAAAATGCCGTGATAGTAAAGGTGCCGTACGGCGGCGCGGGGGCCTTCCAGCACTTGCAGAAAACGGCCTTCGGAAGTGTGCAGCAGCACGCCGGTGATGTCGTGCTGCCGGTTGTAGGCGCGGGACTGATGGAGCAGGGTATCGAGCGCGGCGGTCCCCATGGGCTCCATCCACTGGCTCTGATAAATAAGGTGATACGGTTGCACGCAGAAAGTAGAAAAAGCAGGTTCGATGGGTAGTAAGCCCTTATAATTGGTGCGGCGCGGGCTGGCCCTGGGCCCAGGCATCGAGGCTGGCCACCACGGTATCGGCAATGTTGGTGAGGGCCTCGCGGGTGAGGTAGGCCTGGTGGCCGGTGAGAAATACGTTGGGGTAGGTGAGCAGCTTGGCGTAGAGCGGGTCGCGCAATTGGTCCAGGCTGTGGTTGCCAAAAAAGAGGCCTTTTTCGTGCTCGTATACATCCAGGCCGAGATAACCGAGCTGGCCCGAATCCAGGGCGCGCAGGGCAGCTTTGGTGTCGAGCACGCCGCCTCGGCCGGTGTTCACTAGTAGCACGCCGTACTTCATTTCGCCCAATAGCTGGTCATCAATCAGGTGCATGGTTTTGGCGGTGAGGGGCGTGTGCACCGTGATAATGTCGGCCTGGGCACAGAGCTCGGGCAGCGGCACGTAGCGCAGGTCGAATTGGGTGGTCAGGTCGCGGTTGGGCTCCACGTCCATGCCCAGCAGCTTGCACCCAAAGCCGTGCAGAATGCGCGCCATCACTGCCCCGATTTGCCCTACTCCCAGAATGCCCACGGTCTTGCCGTGCAGGTCGAAGCCGATGAGGTCGTCGAGGTGAAAGTCGTTGGCCCGCAGCTGCTGGCTGGCTTGGCGCAGATGACGGCACAGGGCGAGTATCAGCAGCACGGCGTGCTCGGCCACGGCGTAGGGCGAGTAGTCGGGCGCGTTGGCCACGCGCAGGCCCAGGTGGGCGGCGGCGGCCAGGTCCACGTTGTCGGAGCCGACGGGGCGCACCGCCACGTAGCGCACCCCGTGGGCCTGTAGCTGCTCAAGTATCGGGGCCGACAGGTCATCAGAGGCGAACACGCAGACGGCCTCCGAGCCCTGCGCCAGGGCCACGGTAATGGCGTTGAGTGGGGCTTCGAGAAACAGCAGCTCGTGGCGGCCGGCATTGGCCTTTTCCAGAAAAGGGCGCTCGAATGCTAAGGTGCTGAAGACGGTAACTTTCATGTAGCCAAGCGGAAAGGCAGTGACAGTCGCCCGGAATCAGGCCCCGCAAGTTTCCGGCCGTTGGCGCGCTAAAACCATGACACACATTATGGTTTTAGCCGATTCTCGTCAACCAAACCCATCGAATGGCCCATGTTATTTGCTGATGGTTTCCACTGCTCATCTGCGCTGCCCTCCCAGTCAGTTGGCAATTGCAGCCGTCGTTTGGGAAAGCCTCCATTTTCCTCATCCCATTCCCAACTTCTTAGTCCATGAAAAACGCCGAACACCAACTCCGAACTGCTTTAACTGAAAGCCTGCAAAACAACCTCAGCGGCCTGAATAAGAAACATACCAAAAAGCTGCAGAAAACCGTGGCCCGCGCTGTCAAACAGCTCGCTCGCAAGTTTGCAAAGCTCACCGCCAAAGAGGTAAAGGATAACCAAAAAACAGCTCCTGCAACTCACGCGCTGCCCAAACCGGCAATCCGCACCACCCGGACTGCGGCAAAGCGTCCGGCAACTGCCAAAGCCGCGACGAAGGCCTAAACTTTACTGAAATGAACCCATTTTTGCTTCATGAACATCCTGCTTATTGGCGGAACGGGGTTTTTGGGGCGGCATCTCGTAACCGCCGCCCAAATGCGGCATCACCACGTCACGCTTTTCCATCGAGGGAATCACCCGTCGGTAGGCTTAGCGGGCATCGAGGAAATCTATGGGGATAGAAATAATGGGTTGGGAGCCCTGCGAAACCGCCGGTGGGATGCGGTAATTGACACGTGTGGCTACTTGCCCCACACTGTAACGGCCGTTGCGGAAGCCTTGCGCAGCTCGGTGGCCCACTACGTCTTTATTTCAAGTGTCGCGGCTTATGCTGACTTTAAGGTCGGCAACTACCGGGAAACGGCCCCGTTGGCCCCGCTAACCGCTGCGCAAGCTCAGCGGGCGGCGGAGATAGACCCCAAAGCAACGCTGACCGCTGGCGGGTTGGCCGACTTGTACGGGCCCCTGAAAGCCCTTTGTGAGCAACGAGCGCAGCAGGCTTTTGGCCCCGATACCCTTATCGTGCGGCCGGGCGTGCTGGTCGGACCCCACGACGCGACGGACCGTTTTACCTATTGGGCGCGGCGGGTGGCGGCTGGGGGAGAAGTACTCGCGCCAGGCCAGCCGAGCCGGTTTGTGCAGTTTATTGATGCCCGGGATGTAGCGAACTGGGTCATCAAAATGATTGGGGGGCAGAAGTCAGGGGTATACAACGTCACGGGTTCCCCCTTTGACTTATCCTTTGGCAGGTTGCTGGCAGCGATGAAAGCGGCGACTAACAGCAATGCGACCTTTACGTGGGTGGACGAGGCGTTTTTACGGCAGGAACAGGTAGAAGCCTGGAGTGAGCTACCGCTTTACCTGCCAGAATCTACGCCGGAAACAGCCGGTTTTCTAGCCGCCAATGTTGATAGGGCACTTGCGGAGGGACTCTGTTTTCACCCCCTTGCAGATACTATTCAGGCCACTCTAGCTTGGCGGGCCACGTTGCCCGACCACCTGAAAGCCGGGCTATCTACCGCGAAGGAGCAGCAATTACTTGCCAAATACTCCCTCGGGTAGAGATTTACTACCCTTCGCCTAGCAGCGCGGTTCTATTTGCGGCCACGAACTGGGCAAACTCCACCGGGGGCTGGCCCAGCAGCACGCCGGATAGGGCTCCCACGCCGGCCCCGGCCAGGGAAGCGAGGACGATGCTGGCTGTCTATTTCTTTTTTGCTTGCGTCATCATGGAACAGCGGGAGTTAGGGGGACGGGATTTGGCCCGACCGTCGTGGCGCGGCAGTACAAAGGTTGAGGTACCGGCCCCCGGTTCGCCTTGAGAATCGTCAAGCCGAACGATGATGTTAATCATCCTAAATGCTTGACCCGCCGCATTCCGGCCGGTGCGGTTAGGCCGGCACCTTTACGAGTACCAAAGCCGGCTACCGGTCGGCCCCACTTCTTGACTCCTCGGCTCATGACCCGTAGAAAATTTTGGCTGCTCGGCGGCGGGGCGGTGCTGGCGGCTGGCGCGGCCACCGAGTGGCTGGTGGAGCGCCGCCCTGCCGGCTCCGTAGCGGCTCCGGCTAATGCGGCCCACCCGGCCGTGCCCCTGCTACCCGACGAGCAGGCCATTTTGCACCTGGCCGCGCAAGCCCCCAGTGGCCACAACGCCCAGCCCTGGCTAGTCACGCGCCAAGGGCCCTTCCGGTGGGTGATTGGCAACGACCCGGCTCGTTGGCTGATGGCCGTGGACCCCACCCAGCGCGAAACGATGCTATCGCTCGGGGCTTTCCTGCAAACCCTGGAATATGCCGCCGCCCACTACGGCTACGCCTGCCGCTGGATGCCGCTAGCCGCATCGAACCAGGCGGCTGACGTGGCGGCGGTCGTGCTCACCAAAACGGTGGGTACCCCCGGTTTCGATGTGGCCGCCATAACCAGTCGTTGCACGGTCCACACCGGCTACCGCAACGACGCGCTGACCCCGGACGACATCCGCACCCTGACGGCCGGCGAACCCGGCATTTATTACATTGGCCGAGGCACTCCGGAATACCAGTGGCTCGACGCGCAAACCCTGGCCGCCAACCACCAGCAAACCTACCGCGACCCGGCCGAGCGGGAGCTGAGCCACTGGATGCGCTTTTCGGACCGCGACGCGGCCCGGCACCGCGACGGCCTCACGCCGGCCAGCTTAGGCCTCGACGGCGTGGCCGGCTGGTGGGTGCGCCACTTCTACACCCCGGCCACGGTGATGACGGCCAGCTTCCGGGAGCGGGGCCTGAAAAAAGCGGCAACCGAGGTGGGCCAGGGCGCGGGCTGGCTCGTGCTCACCAGCCCGAACCGCGCCCCGGCCACCCTGTTCGATGCCGGCCGGCGGGTGCAGCGCCTCTGGTTGCGGGTGCGGACGCGGGGCATCGGCCTGCACCCCATGTCCCAGATTCTGGAGGAAGCGCCCTTCGCCGGGCAAGTGAACGGGGCGTTGGGCCTGGCCGAACCCATCCAGTTTCTACTGCGCTGCGGCTACGTAGATGATTACCCCGACCCCGTATCGGAGCGCCGGCCGGTGGCGTGGTTCGTGCACGCCGGCGCGGCCGGGCCAGCCACCGCCTAGTTACCCGCATGCGTCAGGCGGGATGAGTATGAGTAAAAACAGGCATAGCCTTGACGGTGGTCATGGCTCGGCTGGCCCCACCGCCGCAATTTTGCAGTGATTCCTGCCACCCCCTTGGCCGCACTAAGGGGAATGCAAATCCTCTGCGCCCACGCGCGCAAGCTGCCGCCGGGGGCCAAGCCGAGTGGACCGCGTCAGCACCCTGGCCAATTCGTTTTAGCTGCCGCGCTGCGCCAACTTAACTGCTTTACTTTTTTCTCTTTTTCATTCACTCTTAATCACAAAAGCCATGATGTACGGTAGTTATTACGGAGGCATGAATCTTATATGGTGGTTCATGTGGATTGTGTTGCTGTTCTGGATTTTCGTCACCCCCTTCCGCATCCCCGGCCAGCGCCACCGGCCCGACACCCCGCTCGACGTGCTGCGGATGCGCCTCGCTGCCGGCCAAATAACCCCCGAGCAATACCAGGAGCACCGGCAGCTGCTGGAGATGGGCGAGCTGCGGCGTGTCTGATGCGAACCGGCCATAATCCGATTTAAAAAAAGGCTCCCCAACCCTGGGGAGCCTTTTTTTGGGCGTTCGGAGCGCACCCTGGGCCGGGTCGGCGCTGGCACTCGGGGGGTTGAGCTCCGCTGGCTTACTCCACCGGCCGGGTAGCTTCGTAGAGAAACCAGGTGCGGCGTTCGGCCTCGTCAAGGTAGATTTCGAGCAGGCTGGCCGTTGCCACGTCCTTGATGTCCTCGCACTGCTGGTGCAGCTCGCGCAGCCGGTGGGCCAACTCCTGGTTGTCGTCGGTGAGGTTGGTGAGCATGTCCAGCGGGGTCACGTAGGCCGCGCCGTCGTCTTCCACCCGTTGCAGGCTGGCAATTTCGTGGATGGAGTGAATCGTGGCGAAGCCCAGCTTGCGGCTCCGCTCGGCCACCGGGTCGATGGTTTCGTAAATCTGGGTGCTCTGCTCGTCGAGCAGCAGGTGGTAGTCGCGAAAGTGGCGGCCACTCATGTGCCAGTGGTAGTTCTTGGTCTTGACGTAGAGCGCGAACAGGTCGGCCACGAGGCGGCGCAGGCCGTCGCAAACTTGGGCCCTCCCTGCCAGGTCCAGGTCGGAGGGCGTGGCCAGCAGGTCAATCTGCTCAGTGGAAGGGACCGGCGGGGCCACATGGTTGGCTTTTGAAACGGGAGCGGGGGCGGTTGCCATTAGAAAAAAGAAAAAAGTGGAAAAAAGTGAAAATGCGGGCTAGGCAGGCGCGCGTCTCAGACGTGCGCCTGCCTAGCCCGAAGCCTTACTCGTAGAGGCCCCCGTCGTCCAGGTCCACCTCCAGGTTGTTGTTCACGGTGCGGGCACCGGCGTAGTAGGCGGCGTCTTCGGCTTGCGCGCGGTCGAGCCAGGTGTCGACCCGGCCCGTGAGGGTGGCCCGGCCTTTCTCGGCCCGTACCTTGATATCCTGGCTGTGCAGGGTGGCCGACCAGAACAGCCGGCTGCGAACGCGCTCGGCCAGCGCGAAGTCGGGGTTGGGGCGCGCCACGGGGGTATTCCCGGCGTAGAGGTGGTAGGTGTCGAAGGGAGGGACGTCGGGCACGGTTATCCAGTTCGCTACTTCAGCTACCCCGTTGACCCCGGCGGCCACGCTGCCGGCCTGCGCCTGCTCGAAATGGCTGCTGACCTGCCCGTAAAGCGAGGCCTTGCCGTTGCGCACGTACGCGCTGAACTCGCTCAGGCCCACGTAGGGGTCGCGGGCCAGCGCTTCGCGGATGGCTTGCTCAATTTGCGGGTCGGGAATGAAAAAGGGCGTGCGCACTTTCAGCAGGTTCAGCACCTCCCAGACGCCCACAATGTGGCGGGCATCGTCCTCGGCCGCCTGCTTGGCGCGCAGGTTGCTCACCGTCCCGCTCAGCGTGACGACCCCGTTGTGGACTCCAATCAGCGGCTGGTAAGCCAGCACGCGCGGGTCGAAGCGAAAGGCCGCGCGCACGGACTCGGCAATGGCATCATCGGTGCGCGGGGCATACTTGTTGCCCCGCAGGTCGGGGTTGGCGGCCCAGTAGCGCACCTCCAGCTGGCGGGTGTCAACGTGCTTCGCGCCCGCCTGATAGGCCATGGTTTCCGCCTGAGCGCGCTCGGCGGCCGTGCCCACGGTGCCCGACAGGTACACCGTCCGGTCCTGGGTGCGCACCACCACCAGGGCGGCGTTCACCCGAATGTCCCAGTCGAGCAATTCGCGCAGATGGGAGCTGATTTCCTGGTCGGAGTCCCGCGTTTCGTCCCAGCTGATGGTCAGGTCGTCGGCCTCCAGGCGACGCACCCCGCGCACGCCCCGCACCACGCGCAGCACCAGCTCCTTCTCGGCCCAGGTGCGCACGGTGCCGGTCAGGATGATGACCCCGTCGGCGGCCCCCACGGTAATGTTAAAATCGTGGGCGGCGGGGTCCAGGAGCGCGTTGGCGACCGAGGCTTGCAGCTCGGCGTCAGGCACGTCGGGGGTGCTGATGAGGATTTCGTTGACGACGCCGCGCACGCCGCGCAGGGCCAGGGCGATGTCTTCGGCCCGCTCCCGCGCCAGCAGGTTGTCGGTGATGCCGGTCAGCTTGACGATGCCCTCCTGGGTCGCCACGTCAATCAAATGGGCGTTCACCCCTTTTTGAGTGATGTACAGCAGCTCCAGGGCGGCCGTAATGTCGCCGTCGGCCACGTAGTCGGTGGCGGGGGCAGTGGTTTCGAGGGTTTGCATAGAAGAGTGGGAAAAGTCAGGAAAAAGAAAATTCGGAGCCAGGGCCACCCAACGTGCCGGCCGGCGGGGGAGGAAGACAAAGCTCCGTTACCACCCGCCGCAGCGCCTTAACGAGCCTCAAGCGAATTACATGACTTCCGTTATACCTACCCCTTCCACCTCGGCTGGTGTCATGCTGCTGCTGTACTCGGCCCGGGGAATTTCGACCGTGAAGGTGCTGCCCTGGCCCACGGCGCTGGCCACATAAATGTGGCCGTGGTGCCATTCCACAATGGTTTTGCACAGGGCCAGGCCCAGGCCGGTGGTGGCTTCGCCCCGCAGGCCCGGCCGGCGGGCCTTGGTAAACCGCTCAAACAGGTAGGGTTGCAGGTCCGGCGCAATGCCCACGCCTGTATCCGCGACCTCGATGCGCACCACGGTGGGGCCGGCCGTGATGCGGACCGTGACCTGGCCGGTATCGGGCGTGAATTTGAGGGCGTTGCTGACCAGGTTGATGATGACCTGAGTGAACTTGTTCACGTCCACGTTGGCGTACACCGGCTCGGCAGGCAGTGAATAATCGAACGTATGGCCCAGAATACGCTCCCCGCGCTGAAGTTGGTCGAGCGGCTCGCGCAGCACGGCCCCCAGGTCCACCCGGTCCATTTTTAGGTCGGTGTTGGCTGAGGTGAGAAACTCCAGGTTTATCAGTTCGCGAATCATTTTCACGCTGCTTTGGCTGGTGGCTTCGAGTACGCCCAGCATCTCGGGCACCTGGCTCAGGGGCGGGGCCACCACTTCCTCGCGCAGAAAGCCCGCGATTTGCTGCACCAGGATAAAGGCCCCGCTCAGGTCGTGCGAGAGGATTTCGAGGGTGGCATTTTTGCGGCTGTTGAAGAGGTCGGCGTTTTCCTGGTAGCGCTTCAGTACGCTGATGTCGCGCAGCGTGCCGCCCAGCAGCACGCGGCCATCGGCCATTTCATGGTACGAAGGCGTGAGGCAAAACCATTGGTTGGGCTGGCCGGGGTGTTGCAGGCGGATTTCCACCTCGTCGTTTACCTGGTTGCGCACCCATTGCCCCCAGTAGTGGGCGAGGTAGGCGCGGTCGTCGGGGTGCAGCTGCGCGAGCAGGGCGGGCAGGTCGGCATTCACCAGGGGTAGCGAGCGGTGCAGCATCCGCTCATACGCCGCGTTCACGAAGGCGACGCGGCCAGCCGTCAGGTCGTACACAAACTGGACATGGGTGCTGGCAGCCGCCTGGGCCAGGAAAAAATCAGCGAAATCTGTCATGGCACGAAAGCAAGCGGTGAAGAAAAAGGGCAGCGGAATGCGGAATAAAAGCCTGTTGAACCAGCCAGGTATGCCGAACGCCGGGCAACATATCAGCGGGCTCCGCCGGCGTGCTTCAGCGAGTCGGCCGTGGCACGGGCTTTTTTCTTGGCCTGCTTGCGGAAATAGCCGCGCAGCAGGAAGTTGTGTTGAAGAGCCGTCATGCTCTGGTTGAGCTTGACAGTGCTTTGCGCCACGTTGCCCATCGTCTGGCGCAGCTGCCGGGCGACGGCGGTGTCGGTGAGTAGGGTGTGCACCGGGCCGCCGCCGGTTTGCAGCTGCCGCTTCAGGCTCGTCATGGTGGCCGCCAGGGTGTCAGAAGTGCCGGCCAGCTGCCGGGCGGCGTGCCCGACCTGGCCGCCAAATGCTTTATCGGTGAGCAGGTAGCCCAGCGGCCCCCGGCCCCGGCGCACGTCGCTGGTGAGCTGCACGGCGTTCTGCGCGGCCTGGTGCAACTGCGTGGTGGTGGCCAGCACATTGGCCAGGCTTTGGCGTACGTTAGCGGGCAACTGCCGGTCGTTCAGCAACTGCCAGACGGCGCTGGTATCGAGCTTGCCGGCCATCTGGCGCAGGCTTTGGGTGATGACGACCAGGTTTTTGTTGGAGACGTCGAGGGTGCCGAGCATGGCGTCGATACTGGCCGGGGTGGTAGTGCGCAACCGGTCGCCGGCAGCTACGGGCGGGGCGGGAGTGGGTTGCGCCGTCAGGTTGATGATGGTATTGCCCACCAGCCCATCAGTGCCGATGGTGGCCACCGCGTTGCGGTGCACGTAGGGCTGCGCGTCGGTATTCAAGCTCATGGCCACGCGGATGGTGCTGTCGTTCACAATTTGAATCTTCTTGACCGTACCCACCGTGATGCCGCCCAGGCGCACGTTATTTCCGGTGAGCAGGCCTGAGACGTTCCGAAAATCGGCCTCAATGACCAGGCTGCGGCTGAACAGATTCTGCTTGCGGCCCAGCAGAAACAGCACGGCCAGCAGGCACCCCAGGCCCGCCAGCACGAACGCGCCGAGGCGAATAGAATTTCCGATGGGGCGCTGGGGCATGGTTGATTGGAATTAATGGTGAGTGGTAAGGGGTAAGTGAAAGACAGGCGAGCATGACGGTCTGGCAACCTTCCTACCACTAAATCACACGAAAAAGTCGTGTACCTGGGGGTCGGTATTCGCCTGCATGCCCGCGTAGGTATCCTCCGCGTAGCATCGGCCCTCGGCGAGCAGGGCCACGCGGTCGGCGGTGAGGCGCACGCAGGCCAAATCGTGGGAGATGATGAGGGCGGAGGTATTATATTTTTTCTGCACCTCGCGGATGAGGTGGTCGATTTCCCGGGCCGTAATGGGGTCCAGGCCCGTGGTGGGCTCGTCATAGAGAATAATTTCGGGCCGCAGGATGAGCGTGCGGGCCAGCGCAATGCGCTTGCGCATGCCACCTGAGAGCTCGGCCGGCATTTTGGCGGCGGTATCGGCCAGCCCGACGTCTTCGAGGGCCTGCTTGACCATTTCCGCTTCCTGGGCTGGGGTGTGGGTCAGCCACTGCCGGCGCAGCGGAAAGAGCAGGTTTTCGCGCACCGTCATCGAATCGTAAAGGGCGTTGCCCTGAAAGAGGAAACCCAGCTTGGTACGCAGCCGGTCAAGGCCCTCGTGGTCGATGGTGGCCACGTCCTGGCCCAGCACGGTGATGGTGCCCGAATCGGCCCGCAGCAGGCCAATGACGCACTTGATGAGCACCGATTTGCCCGCGCCCGACTTGCCCAACACCACGATGTTCTCGCCCCGGTGCAGCGTGAGCGAGAAATTCCGCAGCACGTGGTTCTCGCCGAAAGCCAGGCTGACATCGGCAATCGTCAGCACCGCTTCGGCCGGATTGGCGGCGGGAGCGGGAGCGGCGGGCACAGGCGCGGGAGTAGGCAGCATGGGCATGGCAGGTTAATACAGCCCCATCAGGGTGCTGATGAGCACGGCCAGCAGGTCGAGCAGGAAGACAACCAGCGAACCGGCCACCACCGCTGAGTTGGCGGCCCGGCCCACGCCTTCGGTGCCCTTGTCGGCATAGTAGCCTTTGTAGCAACCAATCAGCCCGATGGCAAAGCCGAAGAAAAAGGTTTTTATCACCGCCGGCAGCACGTCGCCAAAGGTGAGCCGGGCAATAATCTGGTTGGTGAACAGCGCCACCGTGGTCACGCCGCTCATGTTGATGCCGATGTAGGCCGCCAGCAGCCCGATGGCGTCGGAAAGCACCGTGAGCACGGGCACCATGAGGGTGGCCGCCAGCACCCTTGTCACCACCAGGTACTTGAAAGGGTTGGTGCCCGATACGCTCATAGCGTCAATCTGCTCGCTCACGCGCATCGAGCTCAGCTCGGCCCCGATGGTGGAGCCCACCTTGCCAGCCACCATCAGCCCGGTAATGATGGGGCCCATTTCCTGGATGATGGTCAGGCCCACCATCACCGGAATCCACGAATCAGCCCCAAACTGCACCATCGTCGGCCGCAGCCGCAGCGTGAGCACCAGCCCCATGATGAACCCCGTGAGGCCCACCAGCGGCAAGGACTGGTAGCCGATGACGTAGCATTGGTACAGCAGCTCCCGCACCTCGTAGCGCGGCCTAACCCCCTCGCGGAAGACCCGCCCGGCAAACCGGGTGATGTTGCCGGTTTCGACGAGAATGGAGCTAATGGACACGAAACGAGGGCGTAATGAGCGGAGAAGCGACCAAGCAAATCAGGTTGCGGCCACCACAAAATTACCGGCCCCCGTTTTCGGTCGTTATGATGCGGTGCAGGCAATAACTTGATTTACATCAAGCTATTTGGTGTTTGTAGGCCAAGCCTGATGCGCCGCCGGGCCAGGAGCTTTTGCAACTCCACGGCCCAGAATACGAGGCTCGAAATGGCCACCGCCAGCCCCAGCTCGCCCCAGGACAAAGGACTGGTGGTGAAAATCTTGTTGAAGAAAGGCAAGTAGATAATCAGCAATTGAAGTACTGCCGACAGCGCTACCGCGACCAGCATGGGCTTGTTGGAAAACAGGCCGAGCGTGAACAGCGACTCGCGCGAGGAGCGAATGGCCAGCGCGCTGCCCAGCTGCGTGAAGCAGAGCACGGTGAAGGTCATCGTTTGCCAGTGCGCGTCGCCGTCGCGGAGGGCCCAGGCCTGGGTGCCCAGCGTGAGGCCCCCAATCAGCAGCCCCACCCAGCCGATGAACCAGCCCAGCCCGCCGGCAAAAACGGACTGGCGCGGGCCGCGCGGCGGGCGCTGCATGGTATTGGCCTCCGCAGGCTCGTAGGCCAGGGCCAGCCCGGGCAGGCCATCCGTCAATAGGTTGACCCACAGAATCTGAATGGCCAGCAGCGGAATGGGCAGCCCGAAAAACGGAGCCAGGAAAATGGCGCAGATTTCGCCCGCGTTACCCGACAAAATGTAGCGGATAAACTTGAGAATGTTGTCGTAAATCCGCCGGCCGTGCTTTACGGCTTGCACGATGGTGGCGAAGTCGTCATCCAGCAAAATCAGGTGCGCGGCATCCTTGGCCACCTCCGTACCGCCGATGCCCATGGCAATACCGATGTCAGCGTGCTTGAGGGCCGGGGCGTCGTTCACACCATCGCCGGTCATGGCCACAAACTGGTGCCTGTTTTGTAAAGCACTGATGATGCGCAGCTTCTGGGCCGGGTCAACGCGGGCGTACACCCGCACTTTTTCCACCACGGCGGCGAAGGCAGGCTCGTCCAGCTCGGCCAGCTCAGGGCCGGTGAGCACCAATTCCTCGGGCTTGGAGAGGATGCCCAGCTTTTTGGCGATGGCCTCGGCAGTGAGCTTATGGTCGCCGGTAATCATGACCGGGATGATGCCGGCGGCCTGACACTCGGCCACGGCCTGGGCAGCTTCGGCGCGGGCCGGGTCGATGAGGCTAGCAAAACCGATGCAGGCCAGGCCGGTTTCGAGGGTGGCCGCGTCTATTTTTTCGGGCATCGCGGGTAGCAGCCTAGCGGCGTAGGCCAGCACCCGGAAGCCCTGCGCGGCCTGGGCGTTGGCGCGCTTTTCGAGGTCGGGGAGCTGGCTTTTCTGGTCTTCGGCGAGCTTAGCGAAGAGCACACCGGGGGCACCTTTGGTGAGCACAAGTACGCCGTGCGCGGTCTGGTGCAGGGTGCTCATGCATTTGCGCTCGGCATCGAAGGGCAGCTCGGCTAGGCGCGGAAACTGGTCTTCGAGGGTGGGGCGCAGGTATTCTTTTTCGGCGGCGTAGCGGGCCAGGGCCACTTCGGTCGAGTCGCCCTGCCACTGGTCGTCGGAACCCTGGGTGGCATCCGTGTTGAGGGCCATAGCGGTCAGCAGCGCGTCGCGGTCGCCCAGCGCGGGCAAGGCAAACGCCGGATTGGCGTACACTTCCTGCGCGGTCATCTTGTTGAGGGTCAGGGTACCTGTTTTATCCGTGCAGATGTAGGTGACGGAGCCGAGCGTTTCCACGGCCGGCAGCTTGCGCACCAGGGCTTGGTCTTTGGCCAGCCGCTGGGCCCCCAGCCCCAGGGCGATAGTCACCACCGCCGGCAACGCCTCTGGGATGGCGGCCACGGCCAGCGAGATGGACACCAGCAGCAAGTCGCCCAGGGGCTCGCCCCGCCACCAGCCCGTCGCAAAAAACACCGCGCAAATGCCCACCGCCCCCGCCGCCAGCCACTTGCCGAATGTTCCCAGCCGCTGTTGCAGCGGCGTCGGGGTATCGGGCATCTGGAGGAGGCTGGCGATTTTGCCCAGCTCGGTGTGCATGCCGGTGGCTACCACGTAGGCCGTGGCGCGGCCGTTGGTCACGAAGGTGCCCTTATAGCCCAGGTTCAGGCGGTCACCGAGGGGGTAGGTGCCGAGAGCAAGCGGGGCGGGGTTTTTCTCCACGTTGGCCGACTCCCCGGTCAGCGATGACTCATCAACCTTCAGGGCGTGGGTTTCCAGGAAGCGTATGTCGGCCGGGATGACGTTGCCGGCTTCGAGCAGCACTACATCGCCGGGTACCAGGCTGGCGGCGGGCACGGCCCGCGGCTGGCCATCGCGCAGCACCTGGGCCTGCGGCGGGTCCAGCTGTTGCAGGGCGGCCATGGCCTTATCGGCCCGGTATTCCTGCCCGAAACCCAGGGCCGCGTTCAGCGCAATTATGGCCAGGATGACGTAGGCCGACTGCGCCTCGCCCACCAGCACCGAGATGCCGGCCGCCGCCAGCAGCACCAGTATCATCACGTCGGTGAACTGACGCAGCAGCAGCTGCCACCAGGCTTTGCGCCGGGTATCGGCCAATTGGTTGGGGCCGTATTTGGCCAGGCGTTGGGCGGCGGTGGCGGCGTCGAGGCCGGCCGCCGTGGTATGCAGCGCTTGGGCTACTTCCGTGGCGGGCAGCAAGTGGTAGTCCATTTGTTAATCAGGTACTTACTATGCTTTACACTACCAGTTGATTAGGTCGGGCATATCCTCGCTATGATGCGTGACGCGCTGCTTTATGTTCCAAGAGCTTCTCCTTGAGCCATTGATTGAGGTATGCTTTCCTATTACCTCACCGGGGCACGCGGTTAGCAATCACTTCCTGATTCCTTGGTAAAGAATGGTGAATGCGGCTTTACCGGCCGATGGGCTGGACGCGGACCCGCGAGGCGTGGGAATAGGAGCTGAATAAGGCCAGCACCGCCAGCAGCATGACCGAGAACATTATCGTGGGCGGTATCATGGAAGGCAGGGATTAGAGGGTCGTTTGCTCGTTGCGCAGGTTGAACACGTTGCCGCCCTCGGCCCGGTGGTCGGCGGCGGGCTCCGCAGCAGGCTCGATAGGCGGATGCCCGAACCTGCCGTACAGCGGCGTGCCGTTCTGGGCTTCGGTGGCCAGGGCTGGCACGGCTGGAATGGTAGCAGGCGGGTGCGTGGGCTTCTTTTTCATGGTTTCAAGATTAAAAGTGGTCTGGTGAAAATGCGGGACAAAAACGTTAGCACACCGGCTGTTAGCTGGCGGAGGTCAGACCGGAAAGCAGCTAGTTAGTGCGTTGGGCGGCGGTGGCCAGCTGGCCCGAATCAGGCGCGGTAACTGTCAGCACCAGCCCCGCCGCGTACGACAAAGCCCGATTAAAAACGTCTAAGAACTGGCCTGAACAACGATTAAAGACATTATAGCCATGAAAAGAGCGTTTTAAAAATCAGCGCGCCGGAGTCCAGGCAGGGGAGGCGGCGCTGGTGGTCCGGCGTTCCGCTCGCGGTATCGGGGTGGATGGGGCGTACAACCACTCGTCGGACGCTATGCATGCATCGGCTTCTCGCGCCCCCTGCCGTGTGCCGGCGCTGATGGACCACGCCGTGTCTTCGGCGCGGTGATGGTCGGGGCTAGGCTTCGATTCCATGGCTGGTTAGCGTTTGGGCGCTGCTAAGTGGGCGGTTGATGAGCATCTGCAGCCGGTTATCCACCCTGAGCACGCCGCTCGCTCCGGCCGCTACCTCGCCAGCGTGCTCCAGTTCAAAATGCGTGGCAACCGGGCCCGTGAGCTGGGCCTGTCCGCCGCGTACCTGCACGCCAAACGCCAGGTGGCCTACGTAGGGGTCGCAGGCCAACGCGGCCGCGATGTTCTGGCGAATGTTCTCGTCGGGCACCAGCTGGGCGGGCCGCACTTTGAGCAGGTTGTGCACGTTGGCTACGCCCACGACCTGGCGGGCATCCTGCTCGGCCTCCTGCCGGATGCGCAGGTTGCGCACGGTGCCGGCCAGCGTCACCACCCCGTCGAGCACCTGCACCAGCGTTTCGGCCGAGCGCACCCGCGGGTTGAAGCGCAGCGTGGCGCGCACGGCGGCACAAATGGCAGCGTCGGTTGTAGGGGAAAATTTCTCGCGGCGAATGGCGCGGTCCAGCGCCCAGTAGGCCACAAACAGGTCGCGGGCATCCACGCGCATGGCCCCGGTCTGGTAGGCGAGGGCAATGAGGCGGTCCTTTTCAGCGGCCGTGCCCACCGTGCCCGATAGATGCACCACCTGCTCGGTGGTGCCCACTACTAGCAGCGCTCCGTTGACGCGAATGTCCTGGGCGAGCCGCTCCCGGACTTGGGTGGTGATTTCCTCATCCGAATTCCGGATTTTGCCCCCGCGAATTGCCAGTTGTCCGGCTTCGCAAGCGCACACTCCACGCACCCCCTGCACCACGCGCAGTACCAACTGCTTTTCGGCCCCCGACTGTACTAGGCCGCTTAGCGTAACCACGCCGTGGCGGGCTAGGCAATGCACCTGGTAGTCGTCGGTAGCCGGGTCATCGGCCAGGGCGTGGGCCACGGCGTGCTGCAACTCGGCATCAGGCACGTCAGCGGGACGCACGGCTAAAGCATTGTTCAGGGCGCGCACCCCACGTACGGTCAGCGCAATTCCCTCAGCCCATTGCTTCACCAGCAGGTTACTGGTGCAACCGGTCAGCTCCACGATACCCGCGCGGGTATGCACGTCAATCCGGTGCGCGATGAGGCCTTTTTTGGTGGCTAGCAACGTTTCGATGGCAGCCGTAATGGCGGCATCCGTCACGCGTTCGGTGGGAGCGGGTGGCAGTGGCATTTGAACAGTTGGCATGAGCGGGTGGGATTGGGGGAGGGAAAGAGGACCGGCTTGAAAACCAGCTTTCCACAAAAGTGCCCAATGTTCCCTATCCTACCAATGACCAGAATTGCCGCATCGCATGACATGCGTCAAATAGAGCACCAGACAGTCCTAGCTTCTCAATCAGCGCCATTTGTTTCCGGTGCCTCTCACCGACAGCACAGGTCGTTGGGGGAATAATTTAGGCCTGATGCTTGGGTGGCTAAGAGCGTGTTTGGGATTTAAGCCGGGCATAGGCGGTTGAGGCCCATAGTCGAATTAGCAATCAAGAGCCACGCTTCATGGCTGGCAGGGGGAATTCATAATCGACGGCCAAGCGCCCTGAGCAGGTCAGCCAAGCAACGGTGCGCTCGACGACTCAGCGCTTGGCCACGGGCACAAAGCCGCGTACAGTCTACGGTCTGCTGGCCAGTTCGTGGCGCAGAACTAGGGCCTTCAGGTATGCGGCACAGCCGGCCCTGGTAGCCGTTGTCGGTGAGTACGGTGACTAAGCGTTGGCCCCAGCCAGGGCGTAGGGGCAGCAAGACTTGGCTGGCGGCTGTGCCGTCGTGGTCATTGGCCGCGTGGACGTAGCAGGCAAAAACACGCCCTTCCACGTCGGTGCCCCGGTGCTCAAAAATACGCGGGGCCAGCTTCACACTTTGGCTGTCCACGCACACAAGCGAATGCGGCGCGGCGCGCGGCGCAAACACAAACGGCGGTTGACATGTACAGGCAACAGCTGCTGTATACCTTGCCACTGGCAGTCAGTAAGAGGTTGATAGGCGTCAACTATAGTGTAGCCGGAGCCTAGAAACTCCGCTTGCAACTTACTGGCTCGTCTCTATTTAGACGACCATATTATCCCAAACACCTTCTCATCTAAATCATTTTATTCTTCCTTCTGGAATAAGAATCAGTATACGTAAGAAGGATGAATCTGACGTGTTTGAGTGTGCCGAGATGCTGGCGAAAGAAATCGGGCTTGTTAGCTTGTCCGCAGTTGAGCATCACCCGAACTTCAACTCAGTGCAATAAAAGTTAGCCATCTCTTAACGGGTTTCTATCGCCGAAATAAATTCTATGTATCTCTTTCAGTGCTGTATAACAAAGCGCAATAGTGAAAGAGTATTTACCGGTATTTACCGGTAAATACCGGTATTTGGAAATGCCTAACCAGCCAGCTGAACTATGCAGTGTAAACGCCCATCACCCCGGTAAGGGCCGCCGTGATTTTTAGCGAATGCATCAGCTTTCATGGAACCAAACAAATTTTTTAATGCCCCACCAACGGGCTGGGCGGAAGTGCTGACCCCACTTTTCAACGAGCTTACTCGTCAATCTCGCCAAGTAGCTCGACAAGAATACGAATTGATAGTGACTGAAAAAGCCGCCGCTGCCGAAGAGGCCGACCGGCGCGATGACATTCTAACAGTTGCCGAAGTAGCCAAACTATTGGGAATAAGCCAACAAACAGTGTACGAATGGGTGAAGCAAAATAAGCTGCAAGCTTTCCGCTTGGGCCGTGCGGTGCGCTTCAAAAGAGGACAGGTATTAGCAGCACTGCAAGCCCAGACCCGTACAGATGGGTGTCGTAAATATGCCCGCCGGACCAACAAAAAAGCTTGTTAATCGATGGAAACGACCAACAAGCTCGAAAATATTTTTGCGCAATCTGGGGAGACTGCTAGCAAAGATAATGCGTCATTATTGCTTCTCAATCAGGATGCAACACTTAATTCTGCTACAAGTGGTACAGGTTTGTTCAGCTATTTCAATGCTGGAATTTACGGTCATCCCGTTCCATGTGCATCAGTTACGGTAGCTAAGTTGCATCAGGTTATTACCAGCCCTCCGGCCTGCTTGCGGCAGCGATGTAACGCTGCACGAGTTGAATTCATGGGTGCTGGTAACAGTGATACATACAAAAAGCTTAAACAGCAACTCGACCACGTATCTCCGAGCGGCACATTTGCGCCTTGGCGTGACGCAAATCACTTGCAAGAACGGTCAGGCTGGCTGGTGCTTGATTTCGACCATCTCCCTGACCTAGATGCCGCCCGTGCCGCGTTGCTGAACGATGAGTTGCTGAAGCCGGAAATTGGGTTGCTTTTCACCAGCCCAAGCGGTGCAGGGCTAAAGGCGCTGCTGGCAGCGGATTTAAGAGTCAGTCACTTAGATAATTTTAACGGGTATGCGGACTACATAGCGGAGTACTACGCTCCATTTGGCCTGATAGCAGACAGAAGTGGTAAGGACATTGCACGAGCCTGCTTCTTATCGTATGCACCCGACGCTTGGTTGAATCCAATCCATTCTTAGCAGTGATTCGCTGGTAACTCATGGATATCAATAAGCTGCGGGCTGCTACAGCCATCGCCCGGGCCGCTAAAACAGCGGCCCAACCTCAACCCAAAGTCATTCAAGCTACGATTGGCCGGCCTGCGTCACAACGTATTAGGCAAGCAGCCCCAAATGATGCACTGAGCTGGTGCCTAACCTATTTTAGCCATGGGCCATGCCCCAGCGATAATCGCAATACATGGTTAGCAACCCTTGCTGAATTCTGTAATGAGCGAGGTGTGTTTGAAGCGGATTTATTGAACTGGGCACAAGGCCATAGCCCGCTCCAAGGGCATGGAGAAAAGCGAATACAGACGACCATAAAAGGCATCTACCGCCGCAAGACCGCGCAACATAATGCGAAGCCTTACCGGCCGCCGGCAGAAGGTTGGATACAGCCCAGCTCAAAGCCAGTACATGCAGCTGATGTTGCTGCTGAATCGCCCGTTACGCGCATCCGCACGGCTGCGCAATGCCTTCTGGATGCGCAAAACGCTCCGCCCTTGGTGCCATTATTCGGCTGCCTCTGGGAAACGCCTGGCATCGCCATTTTGGTCGGCGACACCGGGGTTGGAAAGAGCGTGTTGGCCGTGCATATTGCTCACATTATCACGTCTGACCAAACGGAGCTGTTGGGCTTTCAATGCCAGGAAAAAAGACGGTTGCTCTATTATGATTTTGAGCTGACGGACCGCCAGTTTGAGAAAAGGTTTGCTGACTTCCCGTTTAGCGCTGATTTCCTGCGAGGTGACACGAACCCCGACGCGGAAGACGTAGCCGCGTTCACCTTCGCTCACATTACCGCTGACCTTGACCGCACGGGTGCACAAGTAATTATTCTGGACAACATCACCGCTTTGGCGTTAAAAACTACAGCTGATGCCGATATAAGCATTGGCATCATGCGAGGACTGAAGCGCCTCCAACTGGATAGGGGAATTTCTAGCCTAGTGCTTGCGCATACCCCCAAGCTTTTTCCTGGTGTCGCTCTTTCCCTTAATCAACTAGCTGGCAGTAAAAACCTGTCAAACTTTGCGGACAGCGTATTTTTTATTGGACGGTCAGTGCAAAGTGCCACGACGCGCTATCTTAAACAAGTCAAAAACCGCACGGACGAGGAGTTGCGTGGCGTATTGGTGTGTGAGTTGGGCACCGCTGCGGGGTATTTAGGTTTTGAAACGGTAGGAGTGGACGAGGAGGCCAACCATTTGGCTGTGGCGAATGAGGAAGCAGGAGTAAGCTCTCGTAAAGCCCCATTGGCGGAAGTTATAGCGAAGCTGCCTTCACTGCTGGTTACTCCACAATCCGCAAATCAACTTGAAAACCAGTTAGCTAAACAGTTTTTGACTGATGCCCGCACCATCCGCAAACGTCTGGCTGAATTAACCGCTCCAAGTGCTGATTATGTGCTTGATGGGGCCGGTGTACTATGCAAGTTAATTAAACGGCAAACTGGCCGGGAGGTCCTTTTTTCACTCCAGCCAGTACCATCTTCCTAATGCTGGAAGCAGGAAATTTCCAATGATTTTCTTTCCAATGGCGTGGAATACTGGAAGCTGGAAGCTGGAAAAGTAAGTAGCGAGGATTTTCCAGCTTCCAGCTTCCAGCATGGTCATCCAACTTGGTTACTATTTGGCTTATCAAAAGATGAGTCCTGAAAATTTTGGGGCAATTGTTTCCAATGCCAGTAAAATTACTGCCTTTGATGAATTCTGTTTTTTCAACAACATTAAGTTCCTGAACGCATGAGCATGATTATAGCAATCACCAATCAGAAGGGTGGGGTAGGTAAAACAACTTCTACGGCCAACATTGGGGCCGGCTTGGCCCAGGCGGGGCAACGGGTAGTATTGATTGACTTGGACCCACAGACAAACCTAACCAAAGGTCTGGGCCTGGCTGATGCCGAAAAGAATGTTTACGGGGCTTTACTCGGCGAATATGACCTTACACTCTATTCGATTTGCCAGAATCTGGCGTTGGTAGCTGGTTCGTCAGCGCTATCAGGCTTCGACAAAGCCAAGGGCGATGAGGTAGACCGCGAGTTTTTGCTCAAGGAACTACTCGAACCGTTGCGCGATAAGTGTGATTATATTTTGCTGGACTGCCCACCTGCTTTGGGCTTGGTGACATTGAATGCCTACGCCTGCGCCCATACGTTATATATCCCCTTAGAAGCACAGTTGTACGCGACCGACGGTCTTGAAAAAGTTCTAGAACTAGTCGCGCGGATGCAGCGACGGTTGAACCCGAAATTGACGGTGGGCGGCATCTTTTTTACCCGCTATGACAAGCGAAAGGTCTTGCGCCGCGAAACCGCCGAAGAGCTACGTATCAAGTATCCCAGCCTGGTTTTGGAAAGCGTAATCCGGGAAAGTATTGCATTGGGAGAGGCACCGCACGTTGGCAAAGACATCTTCACCTACGCTCCCACGAGTGCCGGCTCCATCGATTACCGGGCGCTGGTAGCCGAAATTCTTGCCCGTTAATTCACTTTTTGCTTCGACCCAAACGCATGGCCAAGACCTTTAAAAACTTGCCGTCTCCCACCTCAATGACCTCTGCTAAACGAGCGTCGGAACGGGATTTCTTTGACCTGACCGATGACCCCCAGCCAGACACGATTCCTGAAGTCACTCCAACAGCGGACCCAGCTTCTGGTAATACCGATAACACACGGATACAGGGTAATATTGACAATCATGGTGTTACCGATACCATTATTGTCAGGAAGAAAACTATTCCCGCTGAAAAAAGAATCAGCGTCGATAACACCGGTAATGTCGGTACTACTAGTAACGGTGATGGCTCTGGTAATACTGCGTCTTCAGAAATTCCGGTTGCGGTACAACAAGCCGAATTAAGTGGAGATGCCCGCCAAACCTTTGTATTGAGTCGAATGCATTTGGAGCAGCTACGTGACCATGTTCATGCGCGGCGGGCCGGAGGAGACTACACTTACTCCCAGAAGCAGGCGTTGCAAGATGCCCTGGACTTGCTTTTTGCCAGCAATGACTCTGTAGCGCCTCGGCCTGAGCAGGCAAGAGAGCGAGAGCAGCAGCGACGGGAACGTATTCAACAGGGCCGGCTACCAAGAACGTAGCGGTAGGACACAAAAGGCAGTGGGGAAGAAAAGGCTTGATGCTGGAAAAGGTACTACGAACGGCAAAGCAGGCGAGCGAATGGATGCTATTGAGCCGCAAAAAATCATTGATATGAGAACCGAATCTGACGCGAGCAGGCGGGGCTAAAGAGTTGTGAATTAGCCATGGTTTGATTGAGGTCAGCAAATTTTCAATTGACCGGACACATGGGGAAAGGAAGTCGGGCGAATGTTGAAGCCGAGGAAAGCAGTTAGTGATACAAGAATGCACAACAAGGTAAGGGCTGCAGGCATGGCTCTGAGGCTTTTATTTTAAGGTATTGAAGCAGTCCTGTAAATACTAAGGAGGGCGATGGTTTTACGTGAAGAGGGCAGTTCATAGGTTCGGAACTGGAGAGTAAATGAAGCTAGTTGATAAGGGGCTTGTTGCAGGGTAGTGGATACTATGGAAAGAAACTTGGAAATGATGGTTTGCTGATGCTGGCTTTGAGGTAGATAATCGGTTGCGCGAATTTCAGGGGAATGGATACACATACAGTTGCTGTGCTTTTAGGACTTTACGTATTTATATAGTAGCTGACTCTGGTATCTGCCAAAAATTGAAAAATCACTTGCTGTTGTTGTTTTGAGCTGATGAATATCAATAAAAATGGCCAGTATGTGATAATCTATTTTGCCTGGAGCGGACAGAAGCAGGTATAACCAGGCAGATGAGCCAGCGAATGCAGGAAATTAGGAGGTCGGCTGCAAGGTTAGATTTGGTGATTTGAAAGAACGGGCATACATTGGATAAGTCAAAGGTTTTATACAGGATGTGGAGAGTAAGGTGTAACACACTATACAAGCAAAAAATAGCTACGTTTAAGTAGTTCCTTCACGCCCCCCTACGATTTCTCCAATTATTTTATTTTCACCTGTTCTGGCCTACTGGCCATTTTCGTTTTCCGTATGGCACACGCTGTTATTCGCATCGAAAAAATAAAAACTCGTCAGGGGATTGGGCAGCGTCAAGCACACAATGACCGGAGTAAATACACGCCAAATGCCGACGAGGCCCGGCGCGATTTTAATCAGGAGTACTTAAATGTTGAGGACCGGCCGATTGTAGAATTAGTAGACAAGCGTATGGAAGCAGCTAAGCTGGGCAAGCCACGCAAAGGGGCAGTGCTGTGCTTGGAGGTGCTGATGACGGGTAGCCCGGAAGCTAAAATCTGGCAACGTGATGCCCAGACGGGGCAGGCGGCGGACATGCGCGGCAGCGCGTGGGAAAAGCAAAACCTGGAGTGGGCCAAACGGGAATGGGGAGACAATCTGGTTGCGATGAAGCTGCATCAGGACGAGAAAACGCCGCATTTCCAGTGTTTCGTAGTCCCTATTTTTGGTCAGGGCGGCGGCTTGGCTGGGGAGGTAGGACCGAAGCCAGGCCAGAGCGCGCGGCTGTCGGCCCGGGATATGTTTTCTCCCCCAACACTTTCGCAACTGCAAACTGACTTCGGGGAAGCAATGCAGCCGTTTAATTTGGAGCGCGGTATCAAGGGCAGCCGAACCCCTCACAAAACAATGCGGCAGATGTACGCTTTGGGCCGAGAAACGGCAGTCGAGGTAGCAGCCTTAGTGAAGCCAGTCGAGGCGCGACCCTTCGTGCTGGAAAAGCCTCCGATGACAGGTCGTGATGATTGGCAGCAAAAAAGACAGGCAGAGATTAACGCAGAGATTGCCCGTCAGGTCGGGGCTGTGAACGAGCAATTGGGCGCGGTTGGTGCAATGGCCGTGGCGGCGACGGGGGCTGCAACGCAGTCAGAACAGTCGCGCGCATGGGCGGGCGATTCGCTCCAAAAGATTGATGCGGCGCAGGGCGAAATTGCTGCCTTGCAGCAGCAGGTAAGCAAAGAAATCAGCCAAGGGCAGGCCGAACGGGAGCGCTACGCCGCCGAATTAGACAAACTGCTTCTACGAGTGGTACTGGGTAGCTTGCCAACCGACTTGTTGCAACGAGGCCAGGAACTGGCCGCTCAGCAACTGGAAGCCTTGCGCCGGGAGTGGTCGGTAGTACCGGCATTGCGGGCGCAGGCCGACCAGGCGGAGCGCATCGGGGACTACGCTTTGGTAGCGGAGTTGCGTTACAAAGAAATTCCAGCGGCGGAGCAGCAATTGGTGGAATGCCGGGCGCGGGCGCAGGCCACGCCTGCCGGCCGGTCCCTCTTAGCCGAGTTGGAGGAAGGCGACCGGATTGCCAAGGCGCAGGAGGAGCACAAGGAGCGGCAGGCCATCGAGGTACGCGAAACAGAACGGATGGCACAGCTGGAGCGCTCCGCCCAGGAGCGGGAGGCGGACCGGGTCGCTCAGGCACAGTGGGCCACCCAAGAAGAGGAAGCGAAAAAAGCCCGGCAGGAAGCGGCCGACCGGGCTGTTGCGGAAGCAATCAAAACGCGCCATCGGGATACCGAAATGGACGCGTTGGAAATGGCCCGCCGCAATTACGCGTGGAAAGGGGAGGTCGTACGGGTGCGAGTAGCTCCTGACCAAGTGGAACCTATTCAGAAAAGTATCGGGTCGTTCGCTATCGAGGACAAGGCTCCGGGTGCTGACGGGCGGGTGGGGGTAAACATTGCTTACAACTCTTCCGGCTCGACTTGGCTGGTGAGCCGTGTTGTGGCGCACGTACGAGCTACTAACGGGGAAGTGTTTGAGCGGCCGCAAGACGCGGCTCAGCGAGAAAGGAATACTCAGTCCGATATCTCCCGTTCGCAGGGTTTCGTTGAGCAACAAGGCAAACACAAGGACAAGGGGATGGGAGAGTAGGAAGTATAGCGCGGCTTAGGGCGCGGCCACTCCCTGCTTAGTATGCTAGAATCAGTTCAACAATTCGGTAGCGAGCCAGGTCTGCGGATTTGGCCGTCCAGACTATCCGCTGGCTATGTTCCAAAATAGACCAATCGCCGGTTACTGGATTTTAGGCTGGACTGAATCGGAAGTAAGAAGTGTGATGCACCGCCAACCCGGCAAAATACTATTTCGGTGGTTGCGCTCAATCTAGTCCATCTGACCTAATCATTACACATTCAGCCCTGGGTTTACGAAGCTACGCGGGGTTCGTGCACTTCTGAATCGGGAAAATGGAGCAGTTATTTAGCTGTGGTCGATAAGCTGGAAGCGCTGATAGTCGGCGGCTAGGCGCGCGCTCATCTGCGTCAGGGCCTGGTTGAGTTCGGTAAACTCGTCAATGAGAGTGACCGGCAGCGTCAACGGGCCGCGTCGGTTCAGGTCGTAGGCGCGTAGTTCGGTCAGCGTGTGCTGGAGGGGGCAACTACTCCCAAAAAGGAAGCTAGGCGAGCCAGCGGCGGCAACCAAGCAAGGTCCATCTATTTAAACAATGACCTGCTGGTAGCCAGCGCAAGTCCGCAGAACCCCAATGAGCGCTTGGCTGTATACGGCTTTTCCACCTGTCCGCTCAGTAGATACGACAATGGGCTGGTGCTACTTTCCGTTCTTTAGAAAAGTCCGGGCCTCGCGGGCCTGAGCGGATTTGCGCCCAGCTTTAGCCTCGACTACGGCATAGTAACGTCGGGCGGTTGGCAGGTCTTTCTCGCGCACGGCGATGCGGGCCATATTAGTGTGGGCAAAGAGATAGAAGCCACCGCTCGTGTCGCCGGTGC
This sequence comes from Hymenobacter sp. UYAg731, assembly GCF_054061335.1. NCBI lineage: Bacteria > Pseudomonadati > Bacteroidota > Cytophagia > Cytophagales > Hymenobacteraceae > Hymenobacter > Hymenobacter sp. UYAg731. The sequence goes on from NZ_JBSSEC010000007.1 coordinate 105,030, forward strand.
TCTCTGAAAAGACGATGCACCGCTGGTAGTAGTCCTTGGCTTGGGCCACGTCGCGGTACTGGTGTTCCATCAGGTAGCCCAGAAAGTACGCGGCGTAGCGCCCGCTGGTGCCCTCATAACCCGGCAGGCCCCGGTTGAGCTCGTTGAGAATGGCTTTGCTGGTGCGCTCGCAGTCGACAAATTCTCCCTGCCCGAACGCCAAAAAGGCATAGTAGCGCTGGAAGTAAGCATTGTCTGGGTACTCCAGCGCCAACTGCCGGGCGACGGGTAGCGCTTCACCGGACGGGTCTTCCTCGTTGTTTAGAATTCGCATCAAGAATACCTTGGCTTCGACGCTGGTGTAGAAGCCGTGGGTAGCCACAGTGCGCAGCTGGTTCAATCCCAGTGTCTTGTTTCCCCTGGGAAAAAAAAGGAGCACGGGCTTGAGTAGGGGGTAGTGCTCCGGAATCCAGACTGCGTAGTAATTGAACAGCGCATGTCCGAAAAGAAACTCCGGGCTCAAGCCGTTGGCCCCCTTACTTTTTTGTAGAAATTCTAGGGAGCGTTTGCTGCTCACCGTAGCCTTGCGCCAGTCGCGGCGCTCGGCGTGCAGCCGGGCCGTGAAGCCGTAGGCGGCGGCCAGGAAAAAGCTGGCCTCGTGGTTTTTATCATCCGCCTTGTACAAGGTCGTGGCTTTGGTAATGGCCGTGTCCAGGTAGGCGTAAAATGTGTTGTCGTACTGCTTGGTGCCGAGCGTAGTGGGCAGGATTTTCCACCACGTGCTCAGGCCTAGCAGAAAGTAGGGCATGGGGTGCTGCGGGTAGCGCCGGCGAAGCGAGCGAAATTGCTTTTCCGCTTTATCAAACTTGAAGTTGTAGAGGTTGTGCACGGCTCCATCCAACTCGGTTTGGATGTCGGGGTTCAGCAGGAGCCAGCCATTTGTGTTAATGGCTTGAGGCGCAACCCCCACGCTGTCAAGCGCTATTGTGGGCGGGGGCGGCATAACCCGAGTGGTGTCCACCCGTTGTGCCCAGCCAGCCGGAGGCGCGAGCGCCAGCAGGAAAGCCATGAGAACAAACCGCCAGCCCAAAGACCAGGCCCGGCCCGGCATTGGCAGCTGACTGCCATCCAAGTGTAGTTTCATGGTAGAAAAAGGACTAAGTCCCCTCTGGGTGGCCTACGCGTTCCAGTGCCCGTTAGCATGGTGCGTGTGGAGAAGCTACGCCGGACCAGGAACCTATGAGAGTTACTTCAGCAGCTTGGCTTTTTGCGCGTCGTACTCATTCTTGGTGAGTACTTTCTGGTCGTAGAGCTGCTTGAGCTTGCGCAACTCATCGGCCGTGCTCTGGGGCGGGGTAGTGCTGGCTGGACTCGCCGCAGCGGAAACGGCCGCGCGCCGGGTATGGGCCGTGATGATTTCGCCGGCATCTTCGGCCGCGTTTAAGTCGACGCAACCGTTAATAGTGTTGGCCCTGATTACGGCCACGGTCTTATCCCCGTAATTAGCGGAGTGCTGGAAGCGCAGGTCCTTGACGCGCACCGTGAGGTTGCTCATCTGAGACGTGAAGTTGAGCCGCCTGCTGCCAGTGAACACGTTATCGGGGACGAACACGTACTGAAATTCGCCGCTGGGCAGCGAGCCGCGGCCCAGGCGCAGCGTGTCGCCCATGTGAACCACGGTGCCGGCACTGGTGGTGAATGTCGGTACAGACTTGCCAGTAATCTGGGCTTGTACGGGGCTGGAAAGGAGGTAAGCCGCCACCAGGCCGGGAAAAAAAGACTTCATAAACAAGGGAAAGCAAGGAGTGAACAGGATAAGCGGCTCGGGAGGACGGGGTGCGATTGGCTGCGTGGGAGCCTACTGCGCGTTCTCCGCTTTCAGTTTAGCACTGGCCCGGGCGGCCAGCTCAGCTTCGTAGGGCTTGCTCAGCACGTCCAAGCGGCCTTCCATGCCAAAGCCCTCGGCTTTTTCGGCGTACACGGCCCGGGCCCGGCTCCCCTCCCAGAAAAGCTGGTACTTGCCCTGCGCCAGGCCGGGGCCGAACAGGAAGGTGGCCTCCGGCCGCAGCACGGCCGGGTCGCCAATGGCCAGGAAGGCGCAGAATTTGCCATCAAGAAAGGAATAGAGTTGGGTCCGGACCTGTGTCCGGTGCTTGCCAAACCAGCCGGTGGTCTCCTCGGAGGTATAGGTCACGGTTGGGCCAGCCGGCACGCCTGGTATGGGGGGCAGCAGGCGCATCTTCGGAAAGGCACTCAAGGGCTCTCCGAAGGCATGGCCCGCGATGCCATCCAGCGAATCGATTTTGCCGCCAAACGGAAACGCGGGCGGTGGGGGAGTTGAATTACCTGCGGTGGAATCCGCAGCGGTGCTGGTGGGGCTCGGCGATGAGCAGCTAGCCAGCAGCCCGCTGGCAAGGACCAAGGCCACAGAGGGCGCGAAGATGCAACGAAAAGCGAACGACATGTGCTAAAAATGGGAGAGAATAAGGATTAGGTGGGAAGGGAAAGGCGCTTCCTGGTCGGCTTCAATGGGTGCCGAACTCGCCCTCGCCGCGGGCGCGGCGTAAGGCCTTCAATCGTTCGTGGACGGTGGCGCGGGCCACGTCCCGGTCCGCGCCCCCGGGCCGACCCCACGGCCCTGAGGCAGTGTCCCGGAAAACCTCGTCGGCCACAGCGTTGCCCAGGGCCAGGCTGACGACCAGGCGGTAAACCAGGGGGCCGTAGGCCAGCGGATTCGCTTCCATATCAGCTAGGGCATGGATGGCGTCGTCCTCGTAATTAACCAGCGTTTTCGCCATGTAACCGGCGCGCGGCCCGTGGATGAGGGGTTCCAATTCCGGTAATTCCGGCGAATCGTTCAATCGCTGCACGAGTACCCGGAGGTTATCCCCGTCGATTGTAACCGTTTCTTCCCCGACCCACAAGTCAGGTTGTAGCTCTTGGAGCGTGTTGGACCAGGTGAGGGAACTCAGGGTTGGAAAGTGTTCCCGCAATTCGTGGTTAGCGTACACGAGCGCCTGAGCAATCTGCGGGGGCGAGGCTTGTGCATAGGGTATGCGGCAGCCCATTGTTTCTGCGTGGGGAGGGGTACTCGATTTCATGGAGATGGGGAGGTGAAGGCCGTGCGAAAGATTTCTAGTGAGGGTTAGGACGGTCAATACAAACACTGGAAGGCGGGTAGGTGAAAGTATTGGGGGACTTGAGGTGCCGGGTGAAATAGGTTGAAGCAATCAATCAGTGAAGGGTAAGGGTACACGTTGCTCGTAGATGGGCGAGTTGAAGCGGCCTAGATATAGCTTACCTCAATAATCAGCCATGTGGTTGCCTGAGCGAGATGCTAGCTTGCCTACACATGTCTATGCGAATCACAAATATGATGCTAAAATCAGCTTTACACAAGCAAAATACCTAAAATATTAGCGAGGAAGGGTGATGCACGTCTGGGACCTTTGAGTCCTAAAATTTACCCTTATTTATGGGGCTCCCTCCCGCTAATTCCGCGATTCACCGTGTATTGGCCGATAACATTCGGCGAATTCGCAAACAGCGGGGGCTCACACAGGAAATTTTAGCCGAGACAGCTGGTGTTAATCAGACCCATGTGGGCAACATTGAAAATGTCCGGAATAGCCCCAGTGTGGAAATCATTCACCGTTTGGCCTTAGCCTTAGGAGTACCGATTTCCAAGCTCTTCGGAGGCGAGGAGAATCAACCAACTATTGGCAACCGCGAACCAGAGGCCTTGTCGCCTCTCGACCGGCTCAATGAATTGCTGCCCTACCTGCGACAGTACCAGCGCTTAGCTAGCGAATTCGGCATCGGCGACATTTTCCAGGATAATGGGGGCAAGCTCTTGCAAACGCTCATCATCACCCGGCTTCGGAACCTGCCGGGCAGCACGGGCAATGACGCTCAGGACGAGCAGGGCAATGAGTACGAGCTAAAAACGGTCAACCGAAGCCTTACAGCGGCTTTCTCTACCCATCACCACCTTAGTCCGGCTGTTCTATCCAAGTATCGCCAGGTGAACTGGATTTTCTGTGTGTACGCCGGGATTGAAGTCGTCGAACTGTACCTCGTGCGGCCACAGGCTCTGGAACCTTACTTCAGCGCCTGGGAAGCCCGCTGGGAGCCCGCTGCTGGAGGAGGTGGACGTCACCTAAACAACCCCAAAATCCCAATAAAATTCGTCCAGAAAGTTGGTCGTTTGATTTATAAAGAATCAGCTGACGGGCGAATCGCGCCTAGTTCTGAGTTAGCCCGCTGGCATGCGGAAGAGTGATTCCTCGGCTGAACACGGTGAACAAAAGGATTGCTAAGCCTGGCAATCAGCCAAGTATAATAAGTAAATCAAGTGCCTATAAGCATAGATTATATTTTATGTTCCTCCAAGGTATACCTACTGACCCATTGAGTATCAGCAGAGACTACTCAGAATTGTTTGAAGCATTCCGGATATTTGGGTCAGGCGATATTTGCTTAGCAGTTAAGGATTGGCAGCATCGCTACATGTCTACCAGCTGGGAGCATTTTGGGAGGCATCTTGAACGGATGCGAAATTATCTAGCTGATAGTAAGCTAGAAGCAGATAAGAAACATAGTATTTCATGTGTTTTGGAATTGCAGCAAGGGACATACTTGACGGGCGCAACCTATCCTGAGAAACGCCAATATATTAACGAGCAAGACAGACTAGACTTGAGAAGTCGGCGAACCCAATTAGTGCAAGGATTTCCGTTTGAAGAAGAATACCCTAAGTCAAAACACTCGGAAGAAAGATTCTTAGAATGGGAAAAACAAGCTTTGAAAATTATTGACCAGTTGGATAAAAGGCTAAAAGTGCTTGATGTAAAGCGCAACGAGCCTGCTCACGTTCTAAATTCTACCTATAAAGAAGGTGAGAGGCGAAGCGCTTCTTTAGAGCTACAGTTATTGCAAAATAATTCTGCTTCTAAGAAAGGTCGGCTTGGTGATAAACCAAACAACGGAGGAGAAAGTAAAGCAAGAAAATCATTGGCAGACCTGTGTATCCCAAATGCTAAAGAGACTCAGAAACAGATAGCTGAGTTCACAAAGACTATTTGGAACAGTTTGCCGCCCAGAATTAAAACCAGTCCTAGTACTCGTACCGAACACAAAACTAGTGCTTCAGCAGCGGCTGTTTTTAACCTCATGCAGTGGATTGGAAAAGTTGAGGATACAAATATTAAGGAGTGGAAATATGCTCTAGAAGAAGAATTGGATATAGTTATTAGTGAAGGTATTTCTAAATACAGGATTTGCAGCGATGTTGATAAGCAATTTATGAATAAACACTTTGTGAAAGCAGTAGCCGCTGCATGGATAATTATCAAGAAAGACCATCCTGGCTGGCTAAAAAAAGCAAAAGCTTTACCGAATGGTTACAACTGACTCTTAGCTCGCGAACGTCACGCGGTGAGTTAGGCCAATTCCTTGTGCAGGGCTTCAAGGTCGGTCAAATAGCGTTGTAGTTTCAACTGGAAGTGCCCCGCCGGTATCGTAGGTTGAATACTGCACTAAACCCCAATGGAAAAGCTAAATAGCAGAACCTAAAACCACGGCTTCAGCGTGTTTTACCAGCGCCGCTAATAACCACCTAAACGTAAGGTCAGGGGCTGGCTGGGTAACGGTAGTAGGAGTAGCATTGTTAGCCAACAGCAGGCAGGCTGCCGAATAAAGATTCTCGTGCATTAGTCGCCGACAGAGAATTTCGTAGCGTTGCGCATAAGACGTACCTCCTTGCGTAGTGATAAAAACGGGGTCTACTTTGAAGTGCGGCTGGCTAAATTTGACCGGAGTATGGACCTTCGGACAATCTTCGAGCAGAAAAACATACCCTAGAAATGGGCGTGGCCCGGCTCCAAAACGCTGCTCGCGGTAGGCCTTCCACACATCTTCGGCACTGCCCACGGCCTCTTCCACGCGATTATTCGCGTTGTTGCCAAAGGAAGGGCCGACCTGGCTCTTGAACTCCAGCGCCGCGATGAGCTGGCCGTTGGATAGCACCAACATATCCCATTTCTTTTCGGGTCGGTAATAGCCGGGAATCTCCAGCCGACCCTGAGATGTCGCATCTTCGGAGCGACCTACTTTGATGTCGAGGTTCGGTAGTCCTACTAAACGCAGCGCCCGCACAATGAGCGCTTCCAGACCGGCCATCTGCCCGCCAGCGGTGACCGCACCGCGAGTGCCGGCATCGGGCAAGCCGGTAGCTTGCTGCTTGGTACGAGCTTGCTCGCGGGAGTTCCAGTAATACTGTACAGCCTGCTGTAATTCAGCATCAAGCTGTTGGAAAAGACTGTCTAAGGACGAGGGCACGAAAAGGAAAAATTAAGTGGCAGGCCAAAGGTGGGCGATATTGTACACTTTAACCGCCGCAGCGGTGGCAGCCGCCACGTCACGGGTACGGAAAGCCTGGCGGAGCGCGTTGGCCTGGGATGGAGTGATGGCCGCCGGGGCCGGCACCCGGATTTTGCGTAAGTACTGGGCCTGCATTCGCAGGTAGCCACCGCGCATCCGTACCCCATAGCAGGCCACGAAGAACGTGCCGATATCACTGAGCAGCAAGCCACCTAAAATTTCCAGGTCCCAAGTGTCAGAGGTAATAAAGTATAAATTATGGTCGGGATAGGTTTCGCCGCGGTCAAGTACCGGGAACAAGGTATTCTTAATATCGGGAATGTAGAGCTTAGGCCGTCTGTAAAGCTGCTCATCTATCTTGTCGATGGTGCGGTGCCAGGCTGCGGGGTTGCGTTTGGCTACGTGGCGTCCTTCTAGTTGAGTTCGATGAGTGGTTAAATAGCCGCGTAGCCGCGGGCGCTGACTCAAGTCAACCAACTTACCTTGGTGCCATGGGGTAATGAGCCATTGGTTGCCCCAGATAAGCTGACCGGTACGCACATCGGCCGGGCGTGCCAGGCGCAACTGATGCGCGGGCTCTACTTGTTCGGCATTGTGCGTGAAGAAAACGGCATCAGCCCCGGTAGCTACGCCGATACCTACGCGGGTGCCAGTGGTGGCTGATACCAGCGGCTCGAAGTGCTGCTCCAGATAGGCTAGCAAGGCCGTGCGGGCCGGCGTGGTGCGTGTCCAAGGCTCGCCACCGGGGAACCACGTTGGCACGTGAGCGGCTGTCAGCCCGGGCACAGCCATTGAGGGGACCATCTGGCGCGTAGTGGTCAGGGAGGCAACGATGCGAGCAGTTGCGACGTGCTCGAGGGCAATAGTGGCGCTGGCCACGACAGCAGCTCCTTGGGCGGCGCGGCGGATGACGGAAATGGCTGGGTAGGCGCTTACTTCCTCTTCGAACGCGGCCGTCTGGTGCATTTCGAGCAGGGTTTCAACTGCGAACCCCTCGCTAATGTAGCGGCGCAAGGTTTCGCCGTACTGGTTCATCATCCAGCGGTCGGCGCAAATGAAAGCACATACGCCACCTGGATTCAACTGCCGCAAGGCGGCCTCGTAAAAGCCCACGTAGAGGTCGGCCCGGCCTCGCATAGTAGGGAAGAACTGCCTGTACTGCGTGTTCTGCGGTTCGGGAATACTTTCGACTCGCACGTAAGGAGGGTTACCGAGTACGAAATCCACGCCAGCGGGAGCTACCTCATCAAAGAGCTGGGGTGGGCGTCCGGCACTCGGGGTAGTACGGCCAACCAGTAGCAAGTAATCGGCTTCAACCAGCCAGGCGTTGAGTAACACTTCGGCATCGGTATCGGACACGGCAGCCGTTTGCAGGAGATGAAGCAATTTACGGCGGCATTGGCGCAGCGCTGCGGCGTCCACGTCGTAGGCCCGCAGTGAGTTGAGGCAATCAAGCCAGGGGCGGTGCTGTGCGCGGCACGAATCGAGTAAACGAGTCACCATTGGCAACAAAAACGCCCCTTCGCCAACCGAAGGCTCTACTGCACGGTCTTCAACCAGATTACGAGGAGCAGAGTAGCCGGCTAGGTCAAGCAACAGCTCCACGACCCAGGCACGCGTGTAAACAGCTCCTAATGATGATTCAACGAGTGCTTCCATGCGCAGTTTCCACAAGTAAGGTACGCTTACGCGGTCAGTTTGCCTACTGTATTACTTGGCTTACCATCGCCTATGCGTTAGGCATGGGCACAGCTAAGATTTTATTCACATGCGACAGGTTTACAGCACCGCATCAAGCAAGTATGTTCCTGCTGACAATCTCACCCTTTGAGGCAATCAGTAAAAACCGAAAAAACCGACTTGTACCCTATACTGTGCCCCAGTTATAAAAAAAAGCCACTCTACGTGATGTAGAGCGGCTTTTTAGTAGTCCGTAGGGGAATCGAACCCCTGTTGGTAGAATGAAAATCTACTGTCCTAACCCCTAGACGAACGGACCGTTGTTCGTTTTGATGATGCAAAGGTACGGCGCGCTTTGTTTCGTGCAAGTTCTGGTAGAAAAAAAAGTGCTATTAGGACCAAAGTACCCTGTTTTTCAGGCTGAAAATTTTTCGCGGCATCCTACTGCCTGCTCACCAAAACGATTGGAGCCGGGCAACTGCCCACCGAACCGCGCCGTAGTCACGTAGGGGAATCGAACTCCTATAAGGTCGAAGCAGAATGTGGGCTAACCCGCGCCCGCCTGCTATCTTCGCCCCGCGTTTCAACCGGCCGCCAGCGTGGCGGCTGGCCACTAATCCCCACCTGTTTTACAATGGCAAAAATTAAAGTCGCCATCAACGGCTTCGGCCGTATCGGCCGCCTCACCTTCAAGTCGCTGCTCGGCCGCGACAACGTGGAAATCGTTGCTATCAACGACCTGACCGACAACAAAACGCTGGCCCACCTGCTGAAGTACGACTCCGTACACGGCCGTTTCGACGGCACCGTAAGCTACGACGAGGAGAGCCTCACCGTGAATGGCGTGAAAATCGCCGCCCTTGCCGAGCGCGACCCCAAGCTCCTGCCCTGGGGCAAAATGGGCGTTGACGTAGTACTGGAATCGACCGGCCGCTTTGTGGACGAGGCCGGCGCTGGCCAGCACATCACCGCCGGAGCCAAGAAAGTCGTGATTTCGGCTCCCGCCACCGGCAACATCCCGACCGTGGTATTGGGCGTGAACGAGGAAATCCTCACCGGTTCGGAAACCATCATTTCGAACGCCAGCTGCACCACCAACTGCCTGGCCCCGATGGCCAAAGTGCTGGATGACGCCTTCGGCATCGAAAAAGGCTACATCACCACGGTGCATGCCTACACTTCGGACCAGAACCTGCAGGATGCTCCTCACAAGGACCTGCGCCGCGCCCGCGCCGCTGCCTACAGCATTATCCCCACCAGCACCGGTGCGGCTAAGGCCGTGGGCCTAGTGCTGCCCCAGCTGAAGGGCAAGCTCGACGGCCTCGCCATGCGTGTGCCCGTGCCGGACGGCTCGATGACCGACCTGACCGTTATCCTGAAAAAGGAAGTGACCAAGGAGCAAATCAACGCGGCCCTGAAAGCCGCCGCGGAAGGTCCCCTGAAAGGCATCATCGAGTACACCACCGACCCGATTGTGAGCATCGACATCGTGGGTAACCCCCACAGCTGCATCTTCGATTCGGAGCTGACGTCGGCCAACGGCACGCTGGCCAAGGTGATTGGCTGGTACGACAACGAAACCGGCTACTCGACCCGCACGGCCGACCTGATTCAGAAGCTCGGCGAGCAGATGAACGGTTAATTTCCGTTGACGTAAAAAACGCCGTCCGCTTTGCCATTTGTGGTGGGGCGGGCGGCGTTTTTATTTTAAGTAATCGGTATCGGGCAGTCAGTAATCAGACCAGTTTTAATCTGAAATCTGCCTTCTGCTATTATCCTTTCCATATTTCGCCAAGCACGCGCTGGGCGTTAGCTATGCCCAGAACCTGCTTCATTCTAAACCCCAAAGCCGGCCCTAGCCAGCGCCACGACATGCCCGCCCTGATTGCGCGGCACTTCGGTGCGCGGGAAGCCGACTATGAAATTCGCCTCACTGAGTACGCCGGCCACGCCGTGGAACTGGCCCAGCAGGCAGCGGCCGAGGGTTTTGCAATCGTAGCGGCCGTGGGCGGCGATGGCACCGTGAACGAAGTGGGCCGGGGACTGCTGGGCACCGAAACCGCCTTGGGAATCATCCCACAGGGCTCGGGCAACGGCCTGGCCCGCCACCTGAAAGTGCCGCTGGGCCTGCCCGCTGCCCTGCGCCGGCTGGCCGCGCCCGACTTCAGCCGCATGGACGTGGGCGTGATAAACGGCCACCCGTTTTTCTGCACGGCCGGGCTGGGGTTCGATGCGCACGTAAGCCAGCACTTCGCCCAAGCCGGTTCGCGGGGCCTGAGCACGTACTTGCAAGTAACGTTGCGCGAGTACCGCCGTTACCGCCCGGTGCCGGTAACGGCTAACCTCGACGGCCAGGAAATCACCACCGACTGCTACGTGCTGGCCTTCGCCAACGCCTCGCAATACGGCAACAACGCTTACATTGCCCCCCTGGCCGACCTGCGCGACGGCCTGCTCGACGTGTGCCTGATTGATGCGCTGCCCGTGGTCCGGGCCTTCCGCGTGAGCCTGGCTATGGCCCTCGGCACCCTGCCCCAGAGCAAGGCGGCCGAGTATTTTCGGGTGCCCCGTGGCCGGGTAGTAGCCGCCGTGCCCATTGGCTTTCACGTCGATGGCGACTACCTGGGTCACGCCACCGAATTCGACGTGGAACTGCTGCCGTTGGCCTTGGCCGTGGCGGTTTAACTCCTCTTCACCAAATAGGTCCATTCGCAATGAAAGACAAATCCAACCGCACCGGCGTGGTGTATTCCACCAATCCCGACTTCTCTTATCAAAGTGACGAACCGGCGGCCACTACCACGCTGCCCCCGCAACAGCAGCAGCTGCGCGTGCAGCTCGATAAAAAGCAGCGCGGCGGCAAGCAGGTCACGCTCATAACTGGCTTCGTGGGCACCGATGGGGACTTGCAGGCCCTCGGCAAGCTGCTCAAAACCAAGTGCGGCGTGGGTGGCAGCGCCAAAGACGGCGAAGTAGTGGTGCAGGGTGACTTCCGCGATAAAGTGCTGGAAGTATTGCTCAAGGAAGGCTACAAAGCCAAGAAAGCCGGCGGTTAATCCCGACGGCGGGCCGGAATTGCCCGTATCCCGCTCGTTCCTACTTTATCCGCCCCTATGCTGTTGCTGCTGCCCCCCATTTTATCGGCCCTACCCGAAGCTGCCCGCGACGTGACTTCCCTGCACGGCCGGGCCGAAAGCACGGTTATCGACGCGGTGCTGTGGCTGAAGCTGGGAGTGGAAATGGTAGGCGCGGCCATCATCGCGCTGGGCATCCTGAGCGCGGGCTGGCTGCTGCTGAAGGCATTGAGCAAGGGCCAGACGGCCGATTTCACGGCCATCCGGCTGGCGCTGGCGCGATATCTGGCGCTGGCGCTGGAGTTCCAGCTTGGAGCCGATATCCTGTCGACGGCCATTTCGCCCAGCTGGGAGCAGCTCGGCAAGCTCGGGGCCATTGCCATCATCCGCACGGCGCTCAACTACTTCCTCTCCCGCGAAATGCGCGACGAGCGCCACCAGACCAGCGCCGAAAAGCCCGTGGCAGACCGCGCCGATAACTAAACGCCCAGCCGCGTCCGCGCCCGTTCCACATCCTCCGGCGTATCAATCCCGAAGGTATCCAGTTCGGTTTCGGCGCAGCGAATCTGAAAACCAGCTTCCAGCCAGCGCAGCTGCTCCAGGCTTTCAGCGGCTTCGAGGGGCGACACGGGCAGGCGCGTGAGCTGCGCCAGCACCTGCGGCTGGTAGGCATACAGGCCCAGGTGGCGCAGGTAGCGGTGGTGAGCCAGCCAATCGGCCGGCTCGCGGCCGCGCTGGTAGGGGAGGGGGTGGCGGCTGAAATACAGCGCGTGGCCCTGCTGGCTGAGCACCACTTTGGGCAGGTGCGGGCTGAATAATTCCTCCTCCGAAACCACCGGCTTTACCAGCGTGGCGATGGCGGGCGCGGTGGTGGCATCGGCGAATAAATCGGCCAGGGCGTTGATTTGGGCGGGGTGAATGAACGGCTCATCGCCCTGAATATTGACGATGCAATGCACGTCGGCCGGGCTGCCGAGTTGCTGGAAGGCCTCCCACAGGCGGTCGGTGCCGCTGGGGTGGTCGGGGCGGGTGAGCACGGCCTCGCCCCCAAAATCCTGGACGTGGCGCCGGATGCGCTCATCGTCGGTGGCCACCACCACGCGGGCCAGATTGGACTGCCGGGCCTGAAGTACCACTCGCTGAATCATGCTCTGGCCGCCCAAATCGACGAGCGGCTTGCCGGGCAGGCGGGTGGAGGCGAAGCGGGCGGGAATCAGGCCGAGAACCATAAGCGGGCAGGGGAAATGGGGAGTGGGAAGCGGGAAAAGCCTCGCCACGAAGCCCCAAATAACGGAACGGCGCGGGGTTGAAACCGGCCGGCCTCAATTTCCCGCCGGTTATTGCGTTATTTTGCCTCGCGGGCTGCCTGGCCGGCGCTCCCGGGCGGGGACAAAGTGAATTTTGGAAGGCTATTTTATATGACTGTAATTCTTTCGTTGCTGACGCTGCTGGCCCTGGGCGGCCCCGGTCCGGGCAAACCCGGCCACGCCAAAAGTGCCCCGGCCGACTCCATCGGCCAGGAAATGCGCGGCGGCCAGCGCTTCGTGAAGCACCGCGTGGCGGCCGGCGAAACCCTCACCGCCCTCACCCGCCGCTATCACGTCACCCTCGACCAGCTTACCGGGGCCAATCCGCAGATTAAAAACGGCCTCGGCGTGGGCCAGATTGTGTACGTGCCCCGCCCCGCCGCTGGAAAAGCCACGGTTGCCGCCGCGCCCGACAAAGCCGCCGCGCCCGTAACCGTGCCTGCCCGCTACACCGTGGCCAAGGGCGAAACCCTGTTCGGCATCGCCCGCAAGTTTCAGCTCACGCCCGATGAGCTGATTCGGCTCAACAAGCTGCCCGCTGGCGGCACTGTGCGCGTGGGCCAGCAGCTCATTCTCACCGGCACGGCCGAAGCGCCGGCTGCCGTGGCCGCCGCCCCCAAAGCCGCGCCCGTTCGTCCGGTGGAAGTAGAAGCCGTGCCCGTCCCTGCCACGCCCGCCAAAGCCCCGGCCCCCGACAAGCCTGCCCAGGTAGCCACTGTCACGCCCGACCGCGAAGACGATAAAGACGACCGCGCCCCCAACCGCGCCAGCGAAGTGCTGGCCCGCGTGGTGGAGTCCGGCCTCGGTGCGCCCATCGAAAAAAGCATTACCGATAAGTACCTCGCCCTGCATAAAACGGCCCCTGTGGGCACCATCATGCAGGTGAAAAACAGCGGTAACGGCCTGTCGGTATATGTGCGCGTCATCGGCAAGCTGCCCGATACGGGCGAGAACAATAACATTCTGGTGCGCCTCTCGCCCCGCGCCGTGCAGAAGCTAGGTACCGCCGACTCCCGCTTCCGGGTCGAGACGAACTACATCCCGCAGTAGAGCTGGTGGCTGGCGGATAAACTTAACCTGCGCGGCGCTGTCCCACTTCGTATTCGTCAAAACAGGGCATCCTATGAGAAAGTACGAAGTTGCGATGTGCCTGTTTGGAGTAGGGTTAAGCATCGGGCTGGGGGCCTGCAGCAAGGCAATGCCTGCCGTGGTCCCGGAACCATACCAGTGCCAGACGGCTCCCCTGAAAGCCGCTTTCACCCAGAATGAGCTGACCCGCGCCTTCGACCCGCCCATCATCGAGCGGTTGGGGCAGGCCAACTTACCCGATGCCCAGGGGGCCCAGAGTCGCAACCAGGGGGCTTATTTCCATGTGCGCTTTCAAACGGGCATTTCGCCGCTGGCCGACTATGCCATGGGCCGCGAAAACCTGACGGCGCTGGACCAGGCCATTCGGGCCACCGAATACAGCTTCGCGCACCAGCGCCCCGCCGGCGACTTCACCCTGGTCATTCCGGCCAACATGGCCACGCAGCCCCCGCCCACGGCCGCCAACCTGGCCAGCGGCGTGGCGTTTTTTCTGGCTTCGGCCGGCCCGGCCCTGCTGGCCTTCGACGAGTCGGACTGGTACCGGAACGCGGCGGCGACGGCCCCGCACCGGGCGCGGGTGGCAGCGTTGCGGCCCGCCGTGCAGCGCGCCGCCGCCTGGCTGGTGCAACAGCAGGGCACCCTGGCCGCTTACGATTCGCTGGCCCCCAATCGGCTGTACTTTGATGCCGTCGCCTACTATAGCCTCGGGCGCTACCTGAACGACGAGCCGACGCTGCAGGTTGGTTTGCGCTTCGCCCGCCAGGCCATGCGCGCCCAACACGGCCGCGGCTACTACCAGGAAGGCAGTGGCTACGACAGCAGCTACCAGGGCGTCGGGTTGGTCGTGGGTTTCCGGCTGCTTACGCTGCTGCCCGCGACGGAGCCCCTGCGCCCAGACTTGTGGAATTCCCTCTCGTGCGGTACCAACTGGCAGGCGTCGCGGGTGCTGGCTTCGGGAGAGATTTCCACCCAGGGCAACACCCGCGTGTATCCGGGCGGCGAAGCGTTTTTGGGCACCGAGAAGCAAATGGCGTGGACCAGCACCATGCTGGCCTGTTGGAACATGTATTATTTTACGGGCCTCGACCAATACCGTGAACTTGCCAACCGCCTGATAGCGCATTACGGTTGATGCTGTGGCTTCCCCTCTACACTTTTTCCCCTATCCCCTTTGAATATCGCCCAGCTGCGCCGCCAGCTTGATGCGCAGTACGAGCGTTACAACCGCCCGGACTTCATCAAAAACGACCCCATCCAAATTCCGCACCGCTTCACGCAGCGGCAGGATATTGAAATCAGCGCGCTGTTTGCGGCGCTGCTGGCCTGGGGGCAGCGGCCCACCATCATCAACAAGTGCAGCGAGCTGCTGCGCCGCATGGACGATGCCCCGCACCAGTTCATCACCCAGCACCAGGACGAGGACTTGAAGAAGCTGCTCGGCTTCTGCCACCGCACGTTTTGCGATACCGATTTGCTGTATTTCGTGCATTTCCTGCGCCATTGGTACGGGCAGCACGAGACGCTGGAAACCGCGTTTCTGGTGGGCCACACGCAGCGCGAGCGGCTGATAAACTTCCACAACCACTTTTTCAGCCTGCCCGATGCGCCCCAGCGCACCCGCAAGCACGTCGCCACGCCGGCCCGCAAATCGGCCTGCAAGCGGGTGAATATGTACCTGCGCTGGCTGGTGCGCCGCGATACCCACGGCGTGGATTTCGGCCTCTGGACCCGCCTCTTGCCCGCCGACCTCATCATGCCCATCGACCTGCACGTCGAGCGCCAGGCCCGCCCTTTGGGCCTGCTCACCCGCAAGCTCGTGGACTGGGAAGCCGCCGAGGAACTGACGGCTAATTTGCGCAAACTCGACCCGAGCGACCCGGTGAAGTATGATTTCGCGTTGTTTGGCGCGGGGGTGGATAAGTAGTTTATCAGCCCACTGAACAAGTATGGAAGAGCAATTTTATTTCACCCTGACCAATCGTATAAAGCTGGCCGGGCTAATGCTTGGGGGGATACTGCTGCTGATGTTCGGCCTGAAGGCCGCCGATACCCTAACTGTACCGTTGGCATTCAGCAAGGATGTGAAGCTGCTGATATTTGTGGTTTGGATGGCAGGAGGCTTATACCTGCTTTACCGACTGCTGAAGAAGTTTAGCGGTGAGGCAGCATTGATTACAATTTCGTCTGATAAGCTGGTGATTGCTCGCTCCGATGCGGGAACGGAAAAGCAAATTCCTTTGGCATCTATTACTGCCTACCGTCATTCAACTTATAATTCGGATGATATTTTGCGCCTGAAAATGCGCGATGGCACGCGCACGAGACTTGTCATTAGCGAATTCTTTCATGGGGGACAGAGCACGCATTTTGCTGCGATGGTTACGGCACTGGAAACCGTGCTAGCGAAACAGCCGAGCTTGGATGAGCAACCGGTGGCCTTGCGCGAAAAGACACTCTTTGAAAAGCCGATTTCAACGGTTTTACTTGGTCCATTTGCGGCCCTGATGGTTTGGATGACCTGGGAGCAGATGCACCGCCACCACACTTCCGGTAGTTTTTTCTCGGCGTGGGGAATTTTCAGCGCCTATCTGATTGCCTGGTTTGCTGCCCGTGAGCGACGAAATGAAAAGTAAACTGCCTGCTGCGGTCCCGCCCCATCAGCCAGCTGCTACCCCCACCGGCCCACCCACTACAACCAGCAGCGCATCCTCGGCGGTGCGCGTGAGGCGGTGGTAGAAGAACCGGCCGCGCCGCTCGCGCAGGGTGAGGCCGCGCGCGAACAGCTCCTGCGCCATGCGCGAGCCGGCGCGCCAGCCCAGGCTTGCCGCCGCTTGCAGTTGCTCGGTGCTGAGCTCGGGGTGCTCCATGAGGGCCACCAGCATGCGGGCCATGCGCCCGTGGGTGCGGGCATCGCGCACGCCCTGGGGCGGAATGAGCCACGCCTGAATGCGGGCCAGGATGGCGGCCGGCTCCTGGCTGGGCGGAGGGGGCGGGGCATCGCGAACCACTAGGCGCTGGGCAAAGCGGGCGGCGAGGGAGCCGGTAACGGCGTCGGGAGTATGCGCAGGTTCCATGAGCAAGGCAGTTAAGCAGGGCAAAGGCGGGTGTAAGGTAGGGATGATGCCTTACTTATTCCAATATCGGCCCCCCTGAGCCCAAATAGTGCCCCGCTGCTAACTGTGGAGGTCCCCCTGAACATATAATCAGTCTGACTTATTGCTGTAAAGGCCCCCCGTAGGGCATAGTATGCCCTACTTATACCAATAAAGGTCCCCTTAAGCACTAGTAATGCCCCGCTTAGTGTAAGTACGGTCTTGCTGTGGCTAATTACAGTCTCGCTGGGTGTGGATTGATACCGCGCAGCCCAGCAGTGGGCGAAGCTGGAAAGGCGAGCCCATTGTTTGATGCGAAAAAGGCCCCGGCAGCATTGCTGGGGCCTTGTTTTGGTAATGGAATTGCAAAAATATCAGAACACGAACACTTGCAAGGTGCCGCCGGTGGCAAGGCGGCGCTCCACCACGAGGCCGGTACCGGGGCCGGTGCTGCTGAGGTGGTACTCGTGGAAGGGGAGGGGGCCGGCGGCCTGGCTGCGCTGCTCTAAGGCGGCGTACACGGGCGCGTCGGTGGGGTGGGCGTGGGCGTAGCGGCGATATTCCGACGCGCCGCCCGGGCTTTTGAAGAGGGCGAAGGGCTGGGCGTAGTACACGTTAGTGGCCACGTTGTCGTTGCGCTGGGAGCCGGGCACGAACTCCACGCGCTGCAACTTTAGCTGCGGGTCGAGGAAGAGGTCGAAGGTTTCGCCGGTGCCCATGACGTGCATGGGGGCGAAGCTGTACTGGCTTTGGCCGGTGAGGGGGTCGAGGTGGAAGCCGATGCGCCGGCCGTACTGCCCCGTGAAGCTGCCGGCCTTCTTGTGGGCCGTCAGCTCCTTGGAATAGGGTATCTGGAGGCGGGCCAGGGGCGTGCCATCCACGGCGTAGCGCTGCTCGAAATAGCCCAGCAGCTCGGGCCGCAGCTCGTAGGAGGGCAGGTCGCCTTCGCCGTATTCGCCAAAAATGAGGATGTCACCGGTGGCGTAGTCGAGGTAGAACGAGCCCACGGCGGTGGTGGCCCAGCTGTCGTAGAGGGGCGTGGTCTGGTCCGACACATTGATGTGGCGGCGCATGGCAAAGTCCAACTCGCCGTAGCTCGGAATCTGGCCGCAGTAGATGGGGATGGTGCCCTTGGCCAGCCCCAGCGTGGTACTGAAGCCGCCGGGTACCGAGTGGCCGAGGTCATCGACCACGTACACTTGAAACGTGAGCGGCTGCTTGCCGGCCTTTTCCTGGGCCGAATTGATGAGGGTGCGGCGGCAGAAATACGTTTGATTGGAGCGGTGGCCCAGGTAGGCCCAGTCCTGGTTCCACTGCCCAAACATGTCCCAGTTGCTGGCAATCCAGGGGCTGGGCGGCAGCGTGAGGGGCTCGCGGCGCGGGGTGGTGGTGCCCAAGTCGTAGTGTAGCAGAAAGAAGCGCTGCACCCGCTCCTTTTTGCCGATGAAAGCCGTTTCACGCACGATTTCCACAAAGCCCCCGGCATCGGCGTAGCGGCCCACGGTTTGGGCCGTTTCCTCTGCCTCCATGGTGATGGGCGGCGGCGGGCCGAAGTCGGCGCTGGTGCGCTCGCCCCGCTCATCGAGGCGCTGCACGTACACCTGCCCGGCGGCCAACGGCGAATCCATGGGCAGCTTTTTTACGGCCGAGGCGTCGATGCGCTCTACCACCAGCACGTTGTTGCCCTCCGTGAGCACGCTCAGGGGCCGCATGGAGGCGGCCTCGCGCACCTGGCCGGCGTCCATGTGCTCGGTCGAGGTGAGGGTGTTGCCCAGCAGGCCCTCCTGGCGCGGGCGTTGGTAGCGGCGCACGGTGGTTTCCCAGAGCGTGTGGCCATTGGGGGCCAGGCACTGGGCACGCATGGCGGCCCGGTCCGTGTCGGTGATGAACAGGACGGTGTTGTGATTGGGCAGCCGGATGGTGCCGCCCAGCGCGGCGTTGGGGGCCAGTTCGATGGTTTGGACCAGGTGCAGCGGCACCGTGGCCGGGGCTTGGGCGGCCACGCGGCCGCCCAAGCCCAGGAGCACGGCCAGCAGCAGGCGGGAGCAGTTTTTCATGGGCATTAAGGCGCAGCCTACCGGAAGGTGTACACCTGCAGGCTGCCGCCGAGGGCGCGGTTTTGCTCCACTACCAGCCCGGAGGCGGGGCCGGTGGGGCAGAGGTGAAACCAGTAGTCGGGGGCATCGGCGGGGGCGGCACGGCGCTGCTTTTCGAGGGCGGCGTACAGGGGGTGGTCGTCCTTGGCGGCGTGCTCGTAGAGGCGGATTTCGTCGGTGCTGTTGAAGGTGGTGGCCAGCTTGAAGGGCTGCGTGTACATCACGGAGGTGTAGGTACGCTCGTCCTTGTCTTTGCCGGGCAGGTAGTCGTAGCGCAGCGGCTTCAGGTCTTTGTCCATGAACAGGTCAAAGTCTTCGCTGCCGCCGTACACGCGCATCGGCGAAAAGCTGAACTGGCTCTGGCCGGTGAGGGGGTCGAGGTGGAAGCGCGTGTTGCGGTACATGTGGGCCTTGAAGCTGAGCTTCTTTTTCTTGGCGCGCATGGCCTCGCTGTACGGGCCTTGCACCTGGGCCACCACGCGGCCATCGGGGGCGAAGCGGCGCTCGAAGAAGCCTAGCAGGTCGCTGCTGCCGCCCATTTCGGGCAGGTCGCCTTCGCCGTACTCGCCGTAGATGAGCACCTCGCCGGTGCGGTAGTCGAGGTAGAACGAGCCCATGCCGCCGCAGGAAATATCCCATTCGTCGTAGGTCACGTAGTTGTTTTTGCCCTGCGACGCACTGAAGTAAAGCGGGATGTGGTTCATCTCGCCGGGGTTGGGCATGGCGCCCGAGTACGAGGGCCGGGTGCCCTTGTTCAGGCCCAGGGTGGTGCTGAAGCCGCCGGCCAGGGCGCCCTGGTCGTCGGCAATGTGGACTTGGTACACGAGGGGCTGGTTACCGGCCTTCTCCTTGGGGGCGGCCACGCTGGTCAGGGTGCGGCGGCAGAAATACGTCTGGTTGGGGCGGTGGCCCAGATAGGCCCACTCCTGGTACCAGTGCCGGAAGCTGTTCATGCCCCCGATGTGCTCGGGGGTGGCGGGCAGCTCCAGCACCTCGCGGCGCACGGTGTGGGTGCCCAGGTCGTAGTGCATGGCGGCAAAAACGAGGGTTTCCTCGCGCTTGTTGGTTTCGCGCACTACTTCGGTGTAGCCGGTGGCATCGGCGTAGCGGCCCAGGGTGCTGGCCTCGGTTTTCTTCGATTCGGGGTTGGGGCGCGGGTCGAACAGGTGGGCCTGGAGGCGGCCCTGCTCGTCGAGGCGCTGCACGAAGGTCTGGCCATCCTTGAGGGATTTGTCCTTGTTCTGCTTCTTGAAGGCCTCCTCGTTCAGGCGCTCGGCCAGCACCACGCTGTTGCCGTCGGTGAACACATCGACGGGGTAGAGCGCGGCGGCCAGCTTGTCCTTTTGCAGCTGCTTGTTTTCGCGGGCTTCGCGGCCCAGGGCAATCTGCCGGGTATCGAACATGTAGCCGGTACCGGCGGGCCGCTGGAAGCGCTTGAGGCCGGTTTTCCACACGGTATGGCCGTCGGAGGCCAGGCACTGGGCGGTGATGTCGAACGACTCGGCATCGGTGAGCAGCAGCACCATGTTGTGGTTGGGCAGGCTCAGGGTGCCGGCCAGCATGGCGTGCTCGCCCAGGGCAATGGTCTGGGCGGCTTGCAGCGGCCCGGCGGCGGGCGGCGGCGGGGTGGCTGCGGTGGCTGCGCTCAGCAGGAGCACGGCCGACAGCGAACGGTAAAGGTTTTTCATGGAAAAAGGAAGAAGAAAAAAGAGGCGAAATGACGTGTCAGGAAGCTAAAAGGACTTGCCGATGGTGGCGTTGAACTCCCGGATGCGCAGGGCTTCCACGAGGCCCTCGCCGGAGTAGTCGTTGTAGAAGCGGCGGGGGCGCAGGTCGGCGCTCAGGCGCAGAAACCAGTCGTGGTCGTTGGTCGAATACACGCCCTCAATCATGGCGCTGGGCGAGTTGAAGGGCAGAAAGAACTTGCAGAAGCGGTAGCCCAGGCCCAGGCCCACGCCAAAATCCTTCTGGGAATGCTTGCTGGCTTTGGCCCCGTAGCGGTAGGTGACGTACTCGGGAAAGTCGAGCACGAACTGGGCGTTGAAGCCGTCCACGTCCTGCCGGGTGGTGCCCAGCAGGCCCGCCCCGGCGTTTAGCGACACGCCCAGCGACTGCTCGCCGCCCTTCAGCTGGTACAGCGGGGCATCAAACCCGAGGTTGCCGTTGAGCAAAAACAGGTTGGCATTGGTGGTCTCCAGCACGTAGCCCGCCGGTGTGCCCTGGTAGCCGCTGGGGTTGGCCTGCACCGGGGCCGAGGCGCGCAGCGGCACCATCCCCACCCCCAAATCACCGTGAAACTTACTGACCTGGGCCTGCGCAGGGCGCACCATGGCCAAGCCGGCCACCAGGGCCAGCGGGAAGAAATACTTGTTCATCGCGGGTAGCGCTAGTGGTAGTGGAAGCGGTGAATCAGCCCGCGCGGGCCCACGGCGTAGAAGGTGCTGGCATCGGCAAAGTCGGCAGCGTAGTACGTAGCCGTGTAGCTGGTGCCGTCGGGGGCGTGTACGTTCACCCAGGGCGTGTTCGAACTTAGCGAATAGGCCGGCGCGTACTGGATGACGGTGCGCTGGCCCACGCCCACCACCGGGCCACGCGGCCCGGCCTGGGCTAGGCCATACACGGCGTAGCCGTAGTTTTCGTCGTCGCGGTCGTAGTAGCCCAGCGAGGCGGGCGTGTAGTGCCGGAAGCCGCTGGGGCTGCCCAGTAGGTAATTATCGGCGTTGAAGCGGAGGATGTCGTAGCCGTAGTAGTCGTCGCTGCGGCCGCCGGAGTTGTCGTCGAAGCTCCAGGTCTGGCCGCCGTTGGTGGTGCGCCAGTGCGCCTGCTGGTTGCCGATGACGGCCCCCGAATCGGGGGAGGTGAACGACACGGCCCGAAACGTGTAGCGCTTGTCGGTGCGGCGCTGCAGGTTGGTCCAGGTGGTGCCGCCATTAGTGGTTTTGTTGATGCCCCCGCCCGAACCCACGGCGTAGCCCACCAGGGGCGTCACAAACTGAAGGTCCTGCACGCCAATGGCGTAGCCGTAGGCATCGCCCGTGGGCACGTACTGCCAGGTCTGGCCGCCGTTGGCGGTGCGGTAGAGGCCGGTGCTGGTGCCCGCCCAGCCGGTGGTAGCCGTGGTGAAGAGCAGCTTATTGATGGTGCCCAGGTTGGGCTGCGAGCGGCGCGTCCAGGTAGCGCCGGCGTCGGTGGTGGCAAAGAGGTTGCCGCCGGCCCCGCCCACGAAGCCCTCGCGGGCCGACACAAAATCGACGGTGTTCAGGGCTAGGGTATCGGCGGCGGCGGGCAGGGCCAGCGCGTCGTAGCGCATGGTGGCGTAGGAATCGAGGACGTACACGTCCTCTTTGCAAGCATTTAATCCCAGGGCCAGCCCGCCGAAAACAAACGGGTAGAGTTTATTCATGAAAAAATTAAGGTGTGGAAATATAGTTAGCGCCAAAGCTACGGGGTGGCTTGGGTAAATGCTATATACCGGTGCTGCTGGCGGCACGTATTTTTTGCGGGCCGCTGGTTTCTTCCGGCCGGCCGCGAATCTTTCCCGTCCCGCCTGCTGTTTACCTTCGTACCCAATTACTGAAATACTACCTACTTGCTGTTACCCCAACACTTCGAACAAAAAATCGGCTTCACCACCCTGCGCGAGCAGCTTGAGGCCAATTGCCTTTCCGCCTTGGGCCGGCAGTACGTGGCCCGCATGGAGTTCCAACCCAAGCACGAGTCCCTGCTGAAACTGCTGCAACAGGCCGACGAATTCACCTACCTGCTGCGCTCCGGGGCCGATTTTCCGGCCTCGCATTACCACGATGCACAGGCCCACCTCAAGCGCGCGGCCCTGCCGGGCGCGTACCTCGACGTAGCCGCCTTCTTCGAGGTGAAGATGAGCCTACGCACTATCCGCCAAGCCCTGAGCTTCTTCTCCGATGCCGACCCCGGCCTGTATCCCTCGCTACGCCTGCTGGGCATCGGCATCCAGGTCGACCGCAACTTGCTGGCTGCCTTAGACAAAGTGGTGGACGACGAAGGGGCCGTGCGCGACGATGCGAGCCCGCTGCTGCGCCAGATTCGGCAGGAGCTGATAGCGCGCCAAGGCCAACTGCGCAAGCAGATTGCCGGCATCCTGCGCCACGCCAAAAACGAGGGCTGGATTCCCTCCGATTCCGAGCCCACGATACGCGGCGGGCGGCTGGTGCTGCCCGTCATCGCCGAGCACAAGCGTAAGGTGAAGGGCCTGATTCACGACGAATCGGCCTCGGGCCAGACCGTGTACATCGAGCCGGAAGCCGTTTTTGAGCTGAACAACGACATCAAGGACCTCGACAATGCCTATCACCGCGAGCTGATTCGTATCCTCACGGCCCTCACGGACCAGCTCCGGCCCCACATCCCGGACCTGCGCAAGGCCTATTCCTACCTCGGACTCATTGACTTCATTCGGGCGAAGGCGCGGCTGGCCGTCACGCTCAATTGCCGCCTACCCGTGCTGCACAACAAGCCCCTGCTGAAGTGGGTGAAAGTGCGCCACCCGCTGCTCCAACTGGCCTTCGCCCAGCACAAGCGCGACAACGGCGACCCCCGCGAAGTGGTGCCACTGGACCTGGAGCTGAACCATGAGCAGCGCATCCTCGTCATTTCCGGCCCCAACGCCGGCGGTAAATCCGTGAGCCTGAAAACCGTGGGCCTCGTGCAGTTCATGCTGCAAATGGGCCTGCTCATTCCCTGCGCCGACAACTCCGAAGCCGGCGTGTTCGAGGATATTTTCCTGGACATCGGCGACGAGCAGAGCCTGGAAAACGACCTTTCGACCTATTCCTCGCACCTGCTGGCTATGAAGCAGTTCATGCTGCTGGCCGGCAAGAAAAGCCTGGTGCTGATTGACGAATTCGGTACCGGCACCGAGCCCAGCCTGGGCGGAGCCATCGCCGAAGCCGTGCTCGACCAACTAAATAAGGCGCGGGTCTACGGCGTCATTACCACGCACTACACCAACCTCAAGAACTTCGCCGAGCGCACCCCGCACCTCGTGAATGGAGCCATGCGCTACGACCCGGAGAAGCTTCAGCCGCTCTACCGCTTGGAAGTAGGCAAGCCGGGCTCGTCGTTCGCCATCGAAATTGCGCGCAAAATCGGCCTGCCGAAGGAAGTAGTGGAGCGGGCTACGCAGCTGGTGGGCAAGGATAAAATCCGCTACGACCAGCTCCTCGAAGGCCTCGAACGCGAAAAAACCGAGCTCGAAACCCGCACCGCCGAAGCCGCCAAAGCTGAGCGCCGCCTCAAAAGTGCCGCCAAAGAATACCAGGACCTCAAGCAGCATTTAGAGGACACCAAGCTCGAAACCCTGCGCACCGCCAAGCAGCAGGCCAAAGCCCTATTGGTGAATACCAACCAGCAAATCGAAGCTACCATCGGCGAAATTCGGCGCGGCAATGCCGATAAGGAAATCAATAAAGCCGCCCGCGAGAAGCTCGAAACCTTCGTCAAAAAAGAGCTGCAAATCGAGCCGCCCAAGCCCAAAGCCACCCGCGAGCGCGCCGAAGCCGGCGACCTCAAGCCCGGCGATAAAGTGGCCCTGTTTGGCCAGGAAGGCCACGGCGAAGTGGTTAGCGTGAAAGGGCAGACCGCCGAAGTCATGTTCGGCGGCATGAAAACCTTGACTAAACTCAGCCAACTCGAAAAGCTGGGCCGGGCCGAAATCCGCGAGCGGGAGCAGGCCGCTAAAACCAAGAAGTCGAAGCTCAGCGGCGGTAGCTCCGGCGGCGGCAACGGCGTGAACATCACCGACCGCATGGCCGGCTTCAGCCCCACCCTCGACCTGCGCGGCGAACGCGCCGAAGATGCCCTTACCAAAACCATGAGCTTCGTGGATGATGCCGTGATGCTGGGAATGCCCGAAGTGAAGTTCCTGCACGGCCGTGGCAACGGCGTGTTGCGCCAGGTAGTGCGCGATTACCTGCGTCGCCAGCGGGCCGTAGCCAGCGTGGCCGACGAGCACGCCGACCGCGGCGGCGATGGCGTGACCATTGCGGTGCTGAAGTAGCGGAGAGTATTTTTTGATAGCGTCATCCAGAAACCCGAACGTCATGCTGAGCGCAGCCGAAGTATCTCTGCCGCTTCGGTGAGTCGTCATAATTACTTGCGCGGTAGAGATGCTTCGGCTGCGCTCAGCATGACCGTTTGAATAATTATCTGACGCTACCAAACAACAAAAAAGGCGGCTCCCGATTCGGGAGCCGCCTTTTTTGCGTCAGTTTCGCTCAGCTTATTCCACTACTACGCGGCTCGTCTGCACGGCCTCGGGGGTGGTTACCTGCACCATGTACAGGCCCGATTTCAGCGACGTGGCGTCGATGTTCAGGTCGGTGCCGGTGAGGGGCTGGGTCTGAGTGAGCACCACGCGGCCGGTCACGTCGCGCAGCACGATGGTGGCGGTGCGGGCCGAAGTGCTGGCCAGATGCAACTGGAAGCTGCCCTTGGTGGGGTTGGGGTACACTTGCAGGGTGCTGGCCTGGACGCTGCCAGCTTTAGTAGCCAGCACGAGGCGGCAGACGGCCACCCCGGAGATGTTCTGCTCCGACACGCGGGTTGAGAATTCCTGGTAGTACTGGTTCACAATCTTGGCATCGTGGATGACGAGGGTGTTTTCGTCGTTCTCGTTATCGGCCGAGTTGGTCCAGTTATGCGAGCCCAGGAAGATGGTCGGGTCCGACTGCGAAGCGCCGGCATCCACCAGCAGGTACTTGTGGTGGTAGATGTAGCCACCCACTTTCTTAATCATGCGCGTGCCAATGGCCGAGCGGATGATGCGGAAGTTGTTGCCCGAGCCGTCGGTGGCGCTGGTGTCGTTGGTCACGCCCTCGGTGCAGGCAGCGATGCCGCGGGCCGTTACCTGGTCGCGGATGGCGCGGGCGATGTCGGAGCGGGTAATGAGCATCGAGGAAATGTGCATGTCGTTATCGGCCGTCTGAATGGTCTCGATGAGGCGACCGTTCACATTATCCGTGGGCGAGAAGTACGACTGCACGTCGCGGGTACCGATGCGCAGGTAATGCGGCGTGTTGTCGGTTTTGCGGTTGCCGAAGAGCAGCGTGCCGGGCGTCAGCGTCGTGCTGCCCCACATCTCGTTGAACTCCATGGTGTACACGCGGGCCAGCGACTGGTCCTGAATGGCAATGGCCGAGTTGCGGTCAGTGGAGAGCTGAGCCGCCGTCCAGTTGGTCGAGCCCGTCCACACCCAGGGCGTAGTGGCCACGTTGGTGTCGGCGTCAATCACCACAAATTTGTTGTGCATGATGGCGCTGCCGCTGCTGCCAGCCTGTGTGGGGCGGCCCATGCGCGGAATGGCAGCGTTGAGCGTGTTGATGCTCACGTTGGCGTTGTCGTCTTCGTAAATCACGCGCACCTTCACGCCCCGGGCGCGGGCGGCGTTCACCGAGTTCAGGATGACGGTGCTGTTCCAGTTATAGATGGCCAGGTCAACGGTTTTGCGGGCCTTGTTGATGTAGCTGGCCAGGGTATCGGCAATGTGGCCGCTGGGCAGGTACACGGCATTGTTGCCGGGCAGGGCCAGGGTGTTATCCACGGGGCTGTTGAAGTACACGCGCATCTTGCCGCTCGATAGCGACTGGGTAATCATCGGTACCACGCGCGATTGCGACTGGCCCACGCTGTTCACCGAAATGGCTTGCACGTAGTACACCGTGGCGGGCTGCAGGCCGGTCAGGGCCAGGGCGTGGGTGGTCACGCTGGCGGCGTTGGTCACGACCGTGAACGGGCCGGTGGGCGAGGTGCCGTAGCTCAGCTGGGTATTGCCGGCATTCTGGGTGAGGAAGTTCACGGTGAAGCCCGTGGTACTGATGTTCGAGGTAGTAGGCGTGCCAATCACGTTGGGCGTCAGGCCCTGAATGAAGTCGGCGTAGAGGCGGGGCAGCAGCTGGTAGCCGGTGGTGGTGTTCACCACGCCGGTATTGGCCGTCATGTGCTGGCTGATGAGGCCAATGGCGTCGTACAAGCCCGTGGGGGCCGGCTTGCCAACGAGACCGTACGGACCCGTGCTGGCCGCGTTGATGTACAGTGGCGTGGCTGCTTGGTTGTTGATGCGGTAGCCCGCCGAAACCGAGGCAAACGCCGTAACGGGCAGGCCCGTGCTGGTGTTGATGGACGTGATGCCGTTGATGCGCACCAGCTGGCCTTCGTACTGCTCGGCAAAAGCCGGGGTGATGCTGCCGGCCGGAAACGACACGGGCACCACCGGCCGGTTGCCGGCCAGAATGGTCACGCTCGTGAGCGGGTCAATTTCCAGGAAACCGTAGAATTGCTTCAACTGGCCCGTTACCAGGATGCTGTCGCCGGGCTGCACCGAGTTCAGCACGGCGGTGATGGCTGCCGGAGTACCGGTGCCGGCACCGTAGGCCGCGATGCCGGCCGTGCCGTCCTGGAAGTAGCGAATCGCGCCGAGCTCGTTGCCGTTGGTGGCAATGCCGCGCACCGTGACGGTGGCCCCCGCCGTAGCGTTGGTGAGCGGCTGCTGCGCCCGGGCAGCCGCGATGGTGATGGAGGTTTGGGCCGAAGCCGCGTGCCAGGAAGTAGCACACGCCAGCAACGCCAGCAGAGTAAGTTTCTTCATGAAAAAAACAGAGTTATGAAACGGTTAAATCTTAAAGATTAGGTGGGGGACAGAAATACAAAGATGCTGAATTCCAGCGAAACGAACCGTTCACAGACCCCAATAGTGCCGGGTGGCGGAAACTTAATTTTTGCCGCCCGCCCGCACCCGCCGGCTGCCGGGGGTGATGAACGGCACGGGCGTGGCCGTTTCGGTGCCCGCCGCGTTGCGCGAGCTCACCTCCACGTAGTAAGTGGTGCCCGGAATCAGGTCGTTCAGGGTGAGGCTGTGGTGGGTGGTGAGGGCATCATCGACGCGGCTTTCCTTGAGCTGCTTGGCATCGAGGCCGTAGCGGACGCGGGTGTCGCCGGCGTTCAGGGTCGAGAACACGACGGTGAAGCCGGTGGGGCTCACGTTCACGGGCACAGGCTCTTCGGTGAGGCGGGGCAGGCCGCTGCCGCGCACGAAATCGGTGGCCAGGCGGGGCAGCAGCTGGTAGCCGCCGGTACCCCCCGGCGAGTACTGGCTCATGATGCCGCGCACGTCGAACGGCTCGCCCGTGGGCGCGGTGGCCCCGATGAGGCCCTCGGGACCGGTGCTGGTGGAACCCACGCGCAGCAGCGCGCCGGCCGTGCCGTCGAGCAGGTAGTTGGCATTGCCGGCCAGGGCCTCGGCGGGAGTACCGGTGGGGGTGAGCAGGCGCGTCACGCCTTTGATTTCAATGAGGCGGCTTTCGTTGGCCTCGGCAAAGGCGGTGGTGACCTGGGCCAGGGGCACGCGCAGCGGGTGCAGCCGCTGGCCGCCGGCCAGCTTATGAAACGAGGCGATGGGGTCCATTTCCAGCAGCCCGTTGTAGGCCTTGAGCTGGCCCGTGACCTGGATGCTGTCGCCGGCCAGTAGCTCGCCGTAGCCCGGCAGCTTGGCGGCCTGGGCGTAGAGGGCCAGGCCGGCCTCGCCGTCCTGCACGTAGCGGATGTTGCCCATCTCGGCCCCGTTCAGCACCACGGCCCGCACCGTGACGGTGCTGCCCGGCCCCAGTGCCCGGGCCGCTTTCAGGGTGAGTACCGGGGGAGTAGGGGGCGTGGGCAGGGGTACCGGAACCGCCAGGACCGGACCGGAAAACACCCCGGTGAACAGAAGTAAAGCGAGTTTCATAAATTGAAGAATAAGCAGACCGGCAGCGAAATAGCTGATGCAAAGAATGGGACAAATTACGCACCATTCCGCATTTATAGCAACATAAATAGGTTGCCGGCAAGTGTGCTATTCAATCACAAAATATTAACTTCCGGGTGTAGCTCGATGCCGAACTGCTGGCGAACGGACGCGATTATCTCCTCGGCCAGCTGGCGCACCTCGCTGCCGGTGGCCCCGCCGTGGTTCACCAGCACCAGGGCCTGCCGGGCGTGTACGCCGTGGGTGCCCGCGCCGGGGCCGCGCCGCAGGCCCTTCCAGCCGGCCTGCTCGATGAGCCAGCCGGCGGGCACCTTCACGCCGCCGGGCACGGGGTAGCCGGGCAGCTCAGGGTACTGGCTTTGGAGGTGGTCGAACCGGGCCTGGGATATTTCAGGGTTTTTGAAGAAGGAGCCGGCGTTGCCGATTTCGGCCGGGTCGGGCAGCTTGCTGCGGCGAATATGGACCACCGCGCGACTCACGTCCTGCGGGGTCGGCTCGCCCTCAATCCCCATTTCCGCCAGTGTTTCGGTGATGGCCCCGTAGCGCACGTTGGGTGCGTACCCGGCGGGCCGGGCCTGGCGGTGCAGGCGCAGCACCACGGCCGTGACTACGAACTGGCCCTTGAGCACGTTCTTGAACACGCTTTCGCGGTAGCCGAAACCGCACTCGCCGGCCGTGAACACGCGCCCCTCGCCGGTACCGATTTCTACGGTCTCCAGGTGGTCGAAGGTGTCGCGCAGCTCGGCTCCGTAGGCCCCGATGTTCTGGAGGGGGGCCGCGCCCACGG
The DNA here is from genome assembly GCF_054061335.1 of Hymenobacter sp. UYAg731. NCBI lineage: Bacteria > Pseudomonadati > Bacteroidota > Cytophagia > Cytophagales > Hymenobacteraceae > Hymenobacter > Hymenobacter sp. UYAg731. Next base: position 134,290 of record NZ_JBSSEC010000007.1, read on the forward strand.
TGCCGGGAATGAGCGAAAGGTTTTCGATGCCGCTCAGGCCTTGGTCGAGGGCGTATTCGACGAGGCCGTGCCAGCTCTCGCCGGCCCCGGCGCGGACGAGGGCCGTGCCGTCCTCGCCATCTTCGGAGAGGATTTCCAGCCCGCAAATCTCATTTTTGAGCACCACGCCCTGGAAATCCTGAGTAAAGAGCAGGTTGGAGCCTCCGCCGAGAATGAGCTTTTCGGCAGCCTGCACCTGGGGCAGCTGCACGAGCTGGCGCAGCGCATCGGCCGAGGCGAAGCGGGCGAAGTAGCGGGCCTGCACATCAAGGCCAAAGGTGTTGTAGGGGCGGAGGGAGACGTTTTCTTCGAGGGTCGGCATCATGGCCGCAAAGGTAGCGGCCAATGTATCGTGGACTCTGCAGAGTCCGCGCGTGAGGGGCCTGGGCAGTTGTCGGTCAATGAATTCACGCGCGGACTCGCAGAGTCCACGGTACGGCGCTATTTCGGGTTAGCCTTCACGTTGAAGCGCGAGTCGGCACGTACGGTGGTGGCTTGGCGCAGGCCCAGTTGCGTAAACTCGACGGTGGTAAACAACGTGTAGGAGCCGCCGCGCAGAAACACATCCAGCTTCTGATTTGCGGGAGTTAGCTCGATGGTGGTCTGGCCCGTGGGCACGGGGTTGAGGGAGGCCAGCAGCACTTTGTTGGTGCCGGCCGCATCGGAGGCAATGGAAATGCTAATGCTTTTCACGAAGTCGAAATTCTGGCCGGCTGGGTCGGTCACCGTCAGAGCCAGGCGGTCGAGGGTTACGTCCTGCACGTAGTCGGCCGCCGTGTTATTGTTCTGGTAAGTGCTGTTGGCCGTGGAGTTGACCGTGACACCCGGCAGCGTGAGCACTGGGTTGGGCAACGGCCCTGGCGCCGGCCCAGTGGCCGGCAGCTGGAACGTAGTAGAGTCGTTAATCTGAAAAGTGAGCAGGTCCAGAATCTTCTTGCAGCCGACGGTGCCCAGCAGCAGGGCCAGCACAAAAAGAACGGGGATAAGCGGAGATTTTTTCATGAAAAACAAGGTGTCGGGTTAATGATACGGGTTTGGCCAGTGAGCCTTCAACGGAAGCAGCACCCACTTAGTGCCTAAAACAACCGGTGCCCTTGGCGCAGCACGGCTCCGCCAAAGCTATCCACTGCTTGTTCCGGTTCGGACCGTCGCGGGCTGGCAGTACTTCCCAATACTTGGTTGGAGCGTGCCGGGAGTTCGACCGCATTGTTCTTTATTTCAGTGCCAAGTAAGGCGTTGGATGGGCTGGCGCGGCCCACTTTCTCCGGCCTTTGGCACTGCCGATGCAAGCCAGAATGCGCAAACGATTTTGCAGCAAATTTCAGTCCGAATCTACGCAATCGATGCCGTTAACGTTCCCGGCAACGATTGCATAGTTTTATGCATGTATTATAATCCCTGGAGGGATAACAAAGCTACATTTGAGCGGCCAGCTAGCCAAGTGGTTAGCAGTTTCCAACCTAACCCTTTCTAGCACGATGAAAATAATTTCTGGAGTGTTGCCCTACCCAACCAAATTAATTACATCATGATGAAAAACACCTTTCTATCCGCCACGTCTTTCGTGGCGATGCTCTCGTTGCTTACCGGCTGCGAAAGCACTTCTCCTACCCCCACCGCTGAGCTAACCGCGCAGAAATCAGCCGATGCTACTAGCTGCGGGGCACAGGGCTGGGCTTCGCAAAATGGCGGCACCGTGGGTGGCGGTACGGCCACGGCCACGGTTGTGACGACCTACGCGCAGCTCAAAGCCGCTATTGAGAACGCGGCGGTAAAAGTGGTGCAAGTGAACGGCACGATTACCATCCCGTCGGCGGGCAAGATTAATTTTCAGGACCAGAGCGGCAAAACCCTCTTCGGTACCGCCGGGGCCCGGCTGGTTTCGACCGACCAAACCCAGGCCGGCTCGGGCATCCTGTACGTGAAACGGTGCAGTAATATCATCATCCGCAACCTGATTTTCGATGGGCCGGGGGCCTACGACGTGGACGGCAATGACAACTGCACGCTGGACGCCTGCACCAACCTGTGGGTCGACCACTGCGAATTCCGGGACGGCATGGATGGCAACCTCGACATTAAAAATACCTCGAACTACATCACCGTGGCCTGGACGAAGTTTACCTACCTGAAAGCCCCCCGCGCCGGGGGCTCCGGCGGAGCCAACGACCACCGCTACTGCAACCTGATTGGCTCGTCGGACGGGGCCACCGGCGACCGGGGCAAACTCAACATCACGTTTGCCCGCTGCTGGTGGGCCCCCGGCTGCGTAGAGCGGATGCCGCGCGTCCGCTTCGGCAAATTGCACATCGTGAACAGCTACTTCAACAGTCCGGTGAGCAATACCTGCATCCGCGCGGGCTTCGAGGCCAACCTGCTAATACAGAACAACGTTTTTGAGAGCGTAAATAACCCGATTGACCTGTACGAGAACAACTCGACGGCCGTGCAGGAAACCGGCAATATTTTCACCTCGACCACCGGCACGCGGGCTGGCAATGGCAAAACGGCCTTCACGCCGCCTTACACGCTTACCGTGCTGAGCGCCAGCAGCGTAAAATCGACGGTCACCGCCTCGGCGGGGGCCACGGCCGGGGGCAACGCCTGCACCACCAGCGGCATTTAGGTGCGCCCTTTTTAGCCGCTTCGCTTAATCGTTTCGGGACCATCTTCGCTGAAGATGGTCCTTTTTTTGCCCGCCAGCCAAGCCGAGAGGTCATGCGCCCTACCGCACCCGGTAGCCGCTCACGGCGTAAAACAGCAGGTACATGTAGCACAGCGCCGGCACCACAAACGCCACCCGCAGCCCGCCGCCGTGCGTGGCCAGCCAGCCCATGAGCGGCGGAATGAGCGCCCCGCCCACGATGGCCATAATCAGGTACGAAGAGCCCTGCTTGGTGAACGGCCCGAGCCCGGTGATGGCCAGCGGGAAAATCACGGGCCACATAATGGAGTTCATCAGCCCGCAGAGCACGATGAGCCAGAGCGCGGTTTCGCCCGTGCTCAGGATGCTCGCGCCCACCAGCGCCGTGCCGGCCGCGCACACCGCCACTAGTAGCACCCGGTTGTGGAATTTGAGCAGCAGCGGAATGCCAATGACCCGTCCCACCAGCGAGCCAAACCAGTACGACGACACCAGCACCGCGCCGACCGCCTTAGTAAAGCCCACGGTGGTATCGATGGCCGAAGGCTCCTTGCCGAACAGCACCAAGGCGTAGTTGGTGGCCACGTTCAGGCCCTGCACCAGGCTTTGGGTGAAGGCCGACAGCTGCCGGATGCCCTGCGACTCGCCGTAGCGAATGAGAAATGAACCGAGTCCAACCTCAACCCCGACATAGACAAAAATGGCTGCAATGCCCAGCACCAGATGCGGAAATGCCAGCGCTGAGGTGCGTCCGGCCGCCATTGGCCGGGCCTCTTCAGCGGCTTCTTCGGGAATGCCTTCAATGTCGGGCAGCTTCACCAGGAAGAAAAACAGCGCCGCCAGCAGTACCAGAAATACGGCCAGGCCCACGTACGGGCCTTTCACGAGCTGCGACTCTTCGGCCAGCCGTTCGGCCAGCGGCAGGGCCGCCAGCCGGGCCTTGAGTGCCACCGAGCCGCCGAACAGCACCAGCCCGCCCACCAGCGGCGAGAGCGCCCCACCGAAATTATTGGCCACGCCCACCACGCTCACCCGCGCCGCCGCGCCCCGCGCCGGCCCCAGGATGCTCACATAAGGATTGGCCGCTACTTGCAGCAGCGTAATGCCCGCGCCCAGCGTAGCCAGCGCCGTGAGAAACAGCGCAAACGCCCGCGAGTCGGCCGCCGGGATGAAGAGTAGCGCGCCGCCCGCCATCACCAGCAGGCCCACCACGATGCCGCGCTGGTAGCCTAGCTTCTTCAGCACCCAGCCGGCGGGCAGCGACATGAGAAAGTAGGCCCCGAAAAACGCCGATTGCACCGCCGAGGACTGCAAATCGGTGAGCTGGCACACGTCCTTGAGGTAGGGCATGAGCACATCGTTAAAGTTGGTGACGGCCCCGAACAGGAAGAACAGGGTGGTCATCAGCACCATGGGGCCGGCGTAGGAGCGAGCGGGCACGGCGGCGCTGATGGTGGGAGCGGAGGAAGGAGCGAGGGCCATAGGAGCGTAGCGCATGCTTCAGCTTGCGCCCAGTGGGAATGTGACGGGTTTGATGGCGCAAGCTAAAGCATGCGCTACACTTTCTGCCGACCTTTGCGGACGCGGACTAAAAGTCCGCGCTACTTTATGCACCTCACCGCCACCACCCAGTTCGGCCTGGAAGAACTGCTCGCCGACGAGCTCTACGCCCTCGGGGCCGACATCACCCACGTCGGCAGCCGCGCCGTCGAGTTCATCGGCGACCATCGCCTGCTCTACGAAGCGGCCCTTTGGAGCCGCCTGTCCATGCGACTGCTGCGGCCCTTCGCCGCCTTCCATGCCGCCGATGAAAAGGCCCTGTACCGCGAAGTAAGCCGCATCGACTGGCAGGACTTCATCGGCCCCGGCCAAACCTTCGCCATCACGCCCGTGGTGAACCGCTCCACCTTCGAGCACTCGCTCTTCGTGGCCCAGCTCACGAAGGATGCCATCGTGGACCAGTTCCGGGCCCGCACCGGCGAGCGGCCCAGCATCGACACCCGCACCCCCGATATCCGCCTGCACCTGCGCATGACGGAAAATGAAGTCATCCTGAGTCTTGACGCGGCCGGCGACTCGCTGCACCGCCGCGGCTACCGCCAGCACACCAACGAGGCCCCCCTGAACGAGGTGCTGGCCGCCGGCCTGGTCCTGCTTTCGGGCTGGGATGGCAAGAAGCCCCTCATCGACCCCATGTGCGGCTCGGCCACCATTCTCACCGAGGCCGGCCTCATTAGTCAGCGCATCGCGCCCGGCCTGTTCCACCAGGGCAAGTTCGGCTTCGAAAACTGGTACGACTTCGACCCGGAGCTCTGGAATCAGGTGCGGGAAGAAGCCAAAGCCCAGCGCCTCGAAGAGCCCCAGGCTTACCTCGCCGGCTCCGACCTCGACCCCCGCGTCATTGACATGGCGGCGGCCAACATCACCGCTGCCGGCCTGGAGGACTACATTAAGTTGTCGGTGCGTGATGTGAAGGATGCCGCGGCTCCAGCTAAAGAGGAGCCGGGAATTGTGCTGATGAACCCGCCCTACGGCGAGCGAATAGGGGAGGAGGCCGAAATGACGGCGCTTTACAAGACGATTGGGGACTCGTTAAAAACGAATTTTCAGGGGTACGAAGCCTTTGTGTTTACCGGAAATCTGGAGGCGGCCAAGAGCATTGGGCTGAAGCCGGCGCGGCGCGTGCCGCTGTTTAACGGGCCGATTGACTGCCGGCTGCTGAAGTATGAGCTGTACCGGGGTTCCAAGCGCGAGCCGAAGCCCGCCGACGCGCCGCAAGTATAAAGTCGGAGGCCGGGGGCTGATTGGAACTTCCCGGCCCGTGTCGTTATTTTATCTTCTTACTCCGCGTCTCATGTCCGATACCCTTACTACCGCCAAACCCGACCTGCTGCAAACCGCCCGCCAGGCCCTGAAACGGTACTACGGCTACGACAATTTCCGCCCCATGCAGGGCGATATTATCCAGCACATCCTGGCCGGCAAAGACACCGTCGTGCTCATGCCCACCGGCGGCGGAAAGTCGGTGTGCTTCCAGATTCCGGCCGTGGTTTCCGAGGGCACCTGCATCGTGGTTTCGCCATTGATTGCCCTGATGAAGGACCAGGTGGAAGCCCTGAAAGCCAACGGCATCGCCGCCGCCTACATCAACAGCAGCGTGGGTCAGAACGAGGCCAACGACATTGCCCGCGCCGCTACGGGCGGCTACCTCAAGCTGCTCTACGTGAGCCCCGAGAAGCTGCTGAGCGACGGGTTTATGCAGTTTCTGAACCGGGTTAATATCAGCCTGTTTGCTATTGATGAGGCGCACTGTATTTCGAGCTGGGGCCACGATTTCCGGCCCGAATACACCCAGCTGGGCCAGCTACGGACGCATTTCCCCAACACGCCCATCATCGCCCTCACGGCTACGGCCGACCGCCTCACCAAGCGCGACATCATCACCCAGCTCAATTTGCGCGAGCCCAAGGTGTTCCTGTCCAGCTTCGACCGGCCCAACATCAACCTCAACGTGCGCCCCGGCCAGGACCGGGTTGGCTCTGTCATCGACTACATCGGTCGCCACCCCGAGGACCCCGGCATCATCTACTGCCTCTCGCGCAAAACCTGCGAAACCATCTCCGGCAAGCTCATCGCCAAGGGCATCAAAGCCGCGCACTACCACGCCGGCCTCACGCCTTTGCAGCGCGGCAAGGCCCAGGAAGCTTTCTTGCAGGATGATATTCAGGTGATTGTGGCCACCATCGCCTTCGGCATGGGCATCGACAAGAGCAACGTGCGCTGGGTAATGCACTACAACCTGCCCAAAAACATTGAGGGTTACTACCAGGAAATCGGCCGCGCCGGCCGCGATGGCGCGCCCTCGACGGCCATCCTGTTCTACAGCTTCGCCGATGTGATGCAGATGCGCGAGATGGTGACCAAGGACGTGCCCGCCCGCCAGGCCCAGCTGAATACGGCCAAGCTGGAACGCATGCAGCAGTTTGCGGAAGCCGCCAGTTGTCGCCGCAAAATCCTGCTCAACTACTTCTCCGAAACCCTGCCCCAGGACTGCGGCAATTGCGACATTTGCCGCAACCCGCCCACCACCTTTGACGGCACACTCATTGCCCAAAAAGCCCTCTCCGCCGTATTCCGCAGCCGCGAGCGCCTCAGCGTGGGCCTGCTGATTGACGTGCTGCGCGGCATGCGCAACCAGGCCGTGCTGCAAGGCGGCTACGACCAGATAAAAACCTACGGTGCCGGCTCCGACCTGCCCTACCTCGACTGGTACAGCTACGTGCATCAAATGCTGAACGACGGCCTGTTCTACATCGCCTACGAGGAAGGCTATGCCCTGAAAATCACCGAGCGCGGCCACGAAGTATTGAAGGGCCAGCTCGCGCTGCCGCTCAAGAAATTCCAGCCCAGCGAGAAGGCCGAAAAGCCCACCCGCGCCGGCAAAAAAGCCGCCAACGCTACTGCTGCGGCCGCCTTCGGCACGCCCGAAGCGCAACTGTTCGACAAGCTGCGCAAGCTCCGCAAGCAGATTGCCGACGAGCAGGGCGTGCCGCCCTACGTGGTGTTCTCCGATGCTACGCTCCAGGAAATGGCCGCCGAACGGCCCGTGAGCCGCGTGGGCATGCTGGGCATTTCGGGCGTGGGCATGAAGAAATTCGAAACCTACGGCGAGTCCTTCATTCGCCTTATTCTGGAGCACGGCGGCGGCGGCCAGTACGTACCGTCCGATTCGGATAGCATGTTCAACGAGCCGCGCCCCCGCACCACCGCGGCCACCGTGGCCACTGCCGAAAAGCCCGTGAGCGACTCCGAGGATGCCACCATCCAGTTCCACCAGATGGGCCTCACGCCGGAGGATATTTCCGAGCGCCGCGGCCTGGCCCTGAGTACCGTGAAAACCCACCTCTACAACGCCTACGCCAAAGGCCGCGAGCTGCGCATTCACGACTTCACCTCCGATGCCGAGCTGGCCGAAATCTTCACCGCCCGCGCCCAGCTCGGCGGCGACCCCACCCTGCGCGACCTCTTCGACCACCTGCGCGAGAAATACGACTACTTCCAGCTGCGCATGGCCGCGCTGTACCACAAGCGGTTGCGCGGGCAGTAAATCTGGTTCACCACCCATTCCCCTCAAGCTAATGTCTGATTCCATAACGCGCATTACTGCCAGCCATGAGGTAATGCTGGGCAAGCCCGTTGTGCGGGGCACCCGGCTTACCGTTGAGTCATTGCTGCGCAAACTATCGGAAGGCGCAACGCCCGATGACTTGCTACGCATGTACCCGCAACTTGAAGTAGCAGATATTCAAGCGGCTTTAGCTTATGCTACAGCAGTGCTGGCTAGGGAAGAGATTATTGGGCTGGCGGCGTGATTCTGGCCGACGAAAACATTGACCACGGTATAATCGCGGCCTTACGGGCGGCGGGCTATGTGGTCGCCTCGGTATATGAATCACACCGCAGCATGTCGGATGAGGCCATTATTCAGCTTTCCCGTAATCTACCCCAAATTATTTTGACGGAAGATAAGGACTTCGGCGAATGGGTTTTTGCACACGGCATCCGTGATATTAGCGTGATTTTTCTGCGTTATCATTTTCGGGATACTGCGGCGTTGCTGGCTACGTTGCTGGAACTAATGCGTACTCGTTTGCCCGACTTGACAGGGGCTTTTACAACGGTTGGCGTACATAAAATCCGCATTCGCCCACTCTGAACCAATATTTTTGCCACTTATGCCGCGTCGCCTGCTTCTCGCCCTCGCGGCCCTGCTCATCGCCGCTTTCGCTGGCCTGATGCTCACCAAAACGCTGCCCTACTACACCTTCGAGAAGGGAATCCACTTCCTCACCACCAAGAGCGACGAAACCAACGACAACCCCGTGTTTCGGGCCGGTTTCTACGTCCACATCACCACCAGTCTGCTGGTGCTGGTGGCGGGGCTGCTCCAGTTTCTGCCGGTGCTGGCGCGGCGCGGGCCGGGGCTGCACCGGCAGTTGGGCAAGTTCTATATAATCGGCATATTGGCGCTGGCGGCCCCGTCGGGCCTCATTCTGGCGCGCTTTGCCAATGGCGGGCTGGCCGCGCAGGTCGGCTTCTTGCTGCAATGCGTGGTGTGGTGGCTCTGCACCTGGCGCGCCTACCAGGCCGCCCGCCAGCGCCAGTGGAGCCTGCACGTCGAGTGGATGCTGCGCTCCTACGCCGTGACGCTGGCCGCCCTGTCCCTGCGCGGCGAGAGCTACGTGATGTACTACGTGTTCGAAACCAAGCCGATTGAGACGTATCTGACCGTGACGTGGCTTTCGTGGGTGGGTAATTTGGTGCTGGTTGAATTGCTGCTGGAAGCTGGGCTGGGACGGTATTTTCTGCGGGAGTTTATGCCGGATTTGCGGAGTAAATTGGCGGCATGAAAAAGGTGCTTTACCCGTTTATGTTGGTTGGGATGCTGGCAGGCTGCCAGCAGCAAAAATCTACCAGCACCAGCACTGTCAGCAAAGCGACTGAATCAGCTCCCGTAGCAATTTCAGTCCCTGCCGAAGCCGAAAAGCCGCTTCCCGTACTGTTCTCGGCGACTGATACGCTTTCGCGCCCCATGCTTGGCTTGCTGCGCGAATATGACCTGGCCAAGCTATGGAAGGGAGATACCAAAGAGCGGAAAGACAATCCGACGCTGCAAGGATTTTTCGGGCCTGAACATTACCGCTTCGCGCTGGCAATTACCGAGGCGCACCGCGACCCGCGACATCCGGAAGTGTACCATGTGCGGGGTAAATGCCGTTACCGTAAAAATGTGCGGCCCTTCACGGGTATCATCACCGTCCGGCAGATTTCGGATGCCGAGGTGTATTATTTACCCAATGACGGCAGTTTTTACCCAGCGCACGACGACTTGATGCCCGGCGACACCGCGCAGGCCATTTACGATAGGGCGGTAAGCAAGGCGCAATTCTACAGCCTGCGAGCGCAGTTGCAGATTCAGGAGGAAATTGCCGAAAATAGTGGGGTGTTTGAAGGCGAGGTTGCCCTGAATTTTTACACGGCTCCCGGCCAGCACATTGGCTACGCTGGGGCACCGGCGCTTACCGAAAATGAGCCCGCCCGGGGCAGTGCAATGCTAATGCGCGGGGCACGCCGCAACCAGAGTACCCGGCAAATCAAACGTTTTGTAGTAGCAGATGACGTTTTTGCAGCGGCACCCGACGTTCTAAAAGACTTCGGCATCGGCGACCGGGGTGGGGAAATCAACCCCAAATACGCCAAACTGGGCTGGAATGAGCTGTGGGAAAACGACGAATGGTGGGCCGACTCGCCCAAGCCCAAACTGAGCCTGTAGAACTATTTCCTTTCCAGCCATGAAAACCCAATGCCTGATTCTGCTGCTGGCTGCGGCGGCTACCGCTTGCCAGCAGGGTTCGCCGCCCATTGCCACTGCGCCGGTTGCTGTTGCGCCGGTGCAGCAGCCCGCAACAGCGGCGCAGTCCGCTGCCACCGATTCTCTATCGCCGGCTATGTTGGCTATGCTTCGCCAATACGACCTGGCCCCGCTCTGGGCCAACCGGGAAGAGGGCACGGCGGCTCAATCGGCCATGGAAGGCTTCTTTGGCACCACGCCCTACCGTATTTCCTTTTATTTCAGTAATGTTGAGCGTGACCTGGCCCAGCCTAATGTGTTCCGCTTAACCGGGCTCGACCGCTACAAAAAGGTCATCACGCCCTTCACCGGCACCATCACCGTGCGCAGCATCGTTCCATTTACCAATTCGATGTATGTGGATGCTCCCGACTCTACGGCGCGGGCTTTCACAGCCGTGGGGCGGTTTGTGCTGCGCGAAGACCCTGCTACCAAGGGCGCGGGCAATTATGTGGGCGAAGCATTACTCGATTTTTATTACGATGCCCACGGCCGCCTCAACCAAGCTTCTGTCCTTGATGGGGTAATGAATCCCACTAAAGGCTGCGGGCTGCTCTTTCGCGGTAGCCACGTAAGCAACATTACCGGCCAGCACCGACCGGTTGCGTTTGCCAATTTCTACGGTGCTGTGGTGCCGCAGGCGCTCGAAAAGCTGGGCCTCGGCGACCGCGTCGATGCGGTGAATCCTCACATGGCCCGCTTGGGCTGGAACGAAGCTTGGGAAAACGACGAATGGTGGGCCAAATCGCCCAAGCCCTCGCTCAGCCTGTAATGCCAGCCGCAGCGGATGACGACAAACTGCTCTTCGCTAAAGTGGTGGGCAGAAAATTATTAGCTAAGTGAATTAGTAACTTCGCGCTTGTGTTGCTAACTTCACCAGCCGAATCCGCGTTAAGCCAACGCCGTTCCCGGCCGCTGCCCTCCCCATGATTAATACCAACCTTAAGTTTTGCCGGCGCGAGCTGGCCCTTACCCAAGCCCAGATGGCCGAGAAGCTCGGCATCAAACGTTCTCTGGTGGGTGCCTACGAAGAAGGCCGCGCCGAGCCCCGCCTCGCCACGCTCGTCAACATGGCCCGGCTGTTCGGCATCACGCTCGACCAGCTCGTAACCACCGATTTCAGCAAGAAAAAGAACACCAAAATCATTGGTTCGCTGCCCGCACCCGACCCCAACGCGCCCGGGGCCGACGCCGACGACAACCCCGAGCCGCCCACGCCCGCTGCTGGCGGCCGGCTCCGCGTCCTAGCTTTCACCGTGGACAAGGACCAGAACGAGAACATCGAGCTGGTACCCCAAAAGGCCGCCGCCGGCTACCTCAACGGCTACGCCGACCGCGAATACCTGGAGGTGCTGCCCAAGTTCCGCCTGCCCATGCTCTCGCAAACGGGTACCTACCGCGCCTTCGAAATCGCCGGCGATTCGATGCTGCCCATTGCCAGCGGCACCGTCATTGTGGGCCGCTACGTGGAGGAATGGACCAGCATCAAGGACGGCACGCCCTGCATTGTGGTGAGCTCCCGCGACGGCATCGTGTTCAAGCGCGTCTTCAACAAGATGCGCTCCGGGGCCATGTTCGTGCTCCATTCCGATAACCCAAACTTCACGCCCTATGACGTGAAGGCCGACGATGTGCTCGAAATCTGGGAAGCCAAAAGCTACATCAGCAGCACGTTCCCGATTGCCGAGCTCTCGCTGGAGCGCGTGGCCAGCCTCGTGCTCGACCTGCAACAGCAGGTGGCCCTGCTGAGAAAGGCGTAGGTCACCTTGGCATGCAGAACGTCATGCTGAGCGCAGCCGAAGCATCTCTACCGCAATACTAAAATTAATTAGTTGCGCGGTAGAGATGCTTCGGCTGCGCTCAGCATGACGTTCTGGTTTCAGGCAAAAGGCCAACTTCCGGCCCGGCCCGCGCGTATGGGAGGCACGCCATATTCTATTGCCCCCCAGCTATGCTCAAATACGTTTCCGCCGCCGACCGCCACCACGCTGCTCCTGCGGCCTGGCTCAGCAGCTACTTCCTGTTTTCGTTTGCCGATTATTTCGACCGCGCCAACATGCACTTTGGGCCGCTGCGCGTGTTCAACGATGATAATGTGGCGGCCCAGTCGGGCTTTCCCCAGCATCCGCACTCCGAAATGGAAATCGTGACGCTGGTGCTCGATGGCGAAATCACGCACCAGGACACGATGGGCAACAAAACGACAATCAAGGCCGGCGAGGTGCAGCGCATGACTGCCGGCACCGGCCTGGCCCATTCCGAGTTCAACCGCCAGGACAAGCCCCTGCACCTCTATCAGCTGTGGTTTATCCCCGGCCAGAAGGGCCTGGCCCCCAGCTACGAGCAGAAGGACCTGGGCTTCACCAGCGGTAAGAAGAACGAACTAGTGCCCCTCGTGACCGGCCAGAAAGTGCTGGAAGACGTGGTGTATATGAATTCCAACAGCACCATTTACTGGTCGAACCTGGATGAGGGCAAGGAGATTGAATTCAAAACCTTTCCCATTCGCTTCACTTTCATTTACGTAAAGCAGGGCACCATTTTCGTGAATGGCACGGAGTTCGGCCCCAACGACCAGGCCCGCATGACTGACGATGACGTGGTGCAAATCCGCGCCGCCCAGGATGCGCAGTTTATTCTGATTGACCTGCCTTCCTCGGAGTCGAACTACTAGCAGTACTACCCGAAAAAGCCCCCAGGGCCGGAAATATTCCGGCCCTGGGGCTTTTTCGTGGGCAGGAATCCGCCTGATTGGCTAGAAGTTGTACGTGATACCGGCCGAGTAGCCGGTCGATTTGCCGATGTTGCGGCCGGCCACGTAGGTGTTGGCCCCCAGCGTCAGGCCGAAGCCCTGGGTGATGGGGCGGTAGGCGCTGGCTCCCAGGCGAATGTAGTTGACGCGGGTGGAGGGGAAAAAGCCGGTGAAATTCTGGGCCGCGATGTCGGTGCCGCCGTTCGACTCCTGGAAAGATGCGTTGCCCTCCAGGTATACTTTGGGGCCGGCGTAACCCAGCTTGGCCTCGCCCACGAAGGCATCGGGTACCTCGCCGGTGCGCAGGCTGTAACCCACCTGGGCCGTGGCAAACACGCCCGAGCTGGTTTTGAGGTGCGCCACGCCGGCGGCCGTGTACTTGGTGGCCCGGTTGCCGATGGCAATGATGTAGCCGTAGCCAGTGTTGGTCTGGTAGTCGCTCACCGGGGTGCTGAAGCTCACCACGCCCAGCAGGTCGAGGATGCTGCCACCAATTTCGCGGCTGTAAGACTTAAACTTTAGTAGCGCGGTGAGGTCCTGCAGGCCCTGCCGCACGTTGGTGTAGCCCTGCGTGGAGTAGTAGGAGTTCAGGTTATCAATTACCGCCCCCGGGGCGCGGCCTTTCGACTGAATGTAGGGCAGGCTGACAATGGCATCAATCTTATCGGAGAGGCCATAGGTGCCATATAGGTTGAGGGAATTGACGCGCACCTCCTGAAAAACTGGCACACCGGAGATTTTTTCGGGGGCCAGGTACACATCGGTGTAGCGCTCGGCCGTGCCCGACACCACCACAGAGCCATGGCCCTTGCCCGCCATAAAACCACTCACCAGGCTCTGGGCCTGCGCGGTGGTAGCAACGCCGGCAACAAGAAGAACACTACAAAACAGTGTAGAAAAATTTTGCATAAAAGCAATAAATAAAGAATTTCGATAAAGAAGGAACGGATTGAAAAAGGCCGAACAAAAACAGCTCAAACACCCTACTTTGACGCAATCTACGGGTGAGTTTGGGGGAACGGATTTACCTTAGTGCAATCCGCTGGCTTTATAAAACCGTTTATATTCAGCGATTTGAGTTGAACGCACTTGTCAGCCCGATAAAAACAATAATTTACCCGATGAAAAAATATTTTCCCGTCAAAGCCGGATTGCTGGCATTAGGTCTTTTGGTCTTAAATGGCTGCGCCAAGAATAAAGAAGTAGACCCGTCCATCACGAATATTGCCGTTACCAACCCTGATTTTCAGGAGTTGGAAGATGCCGCTATTCGCGGCGACGTGGCCATATTGCTTGGCAACAAAAACCCGAACGACCCGCAGGGCAACTACACGGTATTTGCCCCTACCAATGCAGCTTTCAGCCGGCTTGGCCTCAACACGGCCCAAGATTTGGGGGCGCTGCAACAGTCGTTTTTGCAAAACACGCTTTATTATCACGTCTTCAGTGGCTCGTTGGCGGGCGGTGCGCTCACGCCGGGCAGTATGTCGCCAGGGGCATTCGCAACCAAACCCACTCCGGCCACTGCAACCACCCCGGCAATCCAGTCAGTAACGCCTACGCGGCGCATCATTCGGCGGGCCGACGGCACGTTATATGTGAACGGCTCAAAAATTCTGGGTACCGACGTAAAGGCCGTCAACGGATTGATTCACCCCATTGATAAAGTGCTGCTGGCCACGGGCGGCAACGTGGTGCAGTCGGCCATTGCGCTGCAAACCGGCCAGGTGTTTGTGAAGCCGGAACTGACGTTTCTGGTAGCTGCCGTGGTGAAATGCGGGTTGGATGGGGCGCTATCGGGGGCCGGGCCTTTCACGGTTTTCGCACCCACTGACCAAGCTTTTATCGATGCCGGTATTCCCAGCGTAGCCGCCATCAACGCGATGACGGTGAGCCAAGTTGATGGCCTTAGAACTATTCTGCTGAACCATGTGCTGGCTGGTAATACGGCGGGCACGTTCGGCAATAAATTTACCCCGGAGCTGCCCGAAAACACGGCGGTGTTGCCGTTGGGCCTCAGCCCGCTGCAATTGGGCGCTTTCACCAACGGCGTAATCACCGTGAAAGGGGCCAAAAACACCGTGCCCGCCAACATGGTGATTCCCGACGTGCAATGCACCAACGGCGTGGTGCATGTGATTGACCGCGTGTTGCTGCCCCAATAGGAGACTGCTGGCATGGTCGTCTTGTTCGCCCAGGATGCCCGGTTACTGCAGATGATGCGGCAAGGAGGTTGCTTTAAATTGATATGACTCGGACGTTTCTCCGCAGCGCGGGAAAGTTGGTAATTGCAATGGGACTGTGGCCGGCGGCGGTGCTGGCGCAAACCAGTGCGCCCATCCGCCCCGACTCGGCGGCGCACCAGCCAACGGCGGCGGCCGGTATGCCCGGCCTGGCCGGTAGCTGGCAGGGGCCGCTGTCCATTCCCGGCGGGAAACTACCTGTCCAAATCAGCATTATTCAGCCGGGGGCCAACAAGCTGATTGCCACCCTCGACCTGCCCGCCAAGCGCCTGAACAAGGTGCCGGCCTCACTCACGCTGCGGGGCGATACGCTCATCTTCTACGCCGCTACCGTGGATTGCCGCTTTGTGTGCATCCAGACCGGCGAGGCCGGACAGGAGCTGCGCGGCGTATGGTCGCAGCCCGGCCTGCGGGTGCCCTTGGTGCTGCAACGTGCCAACCCCAACGGCCCCGGCGCGGTGAGCGCGGAGAAAACAGTGGCCGGGAAAGCCACCACCTACCACATCGAAGCCGTGAGCCTGACCAGCCAGCCCGGCAACGTGGCGCTGGCGGGCACACTCAGCATTCCGGACGGGGCTGGGCCGTTTCCGGCCGCCGTGCTGCTCACCGACATGGGCAGCCAGGACCGGGACTCGCGGCAGGGCAGCTACCGCTTTTTTGCCGATATCGCCGCCGCGTTGGCCCGCCAAGGCATTGCCGTGCTCCGGCTCGACGACCGGGGCGTGGGCCAGAGTGGTGGCACTGGCTCCCTGGCTACCACTGCTGACCTAGTGCGCGATGCCCAGGCTGGCCTCAGCTACCTGCGCGTGCGGCCGAGCATCGACCCGGCCCGCACCGGCCTCATCGGGCACGGCGAGGGCGGCAACGTGGCCCTGCTGGCGGCGGCACAGCCCGTGCCGCCCGGCTTTGTGGTGGCGCTGGCGGCGTCTGGTTTGGTGGGCCTGGACCTGCTGGCCGGCCAGGCCGAGCCGGTGAGCGCCGCCGACACGGCCCGCATCGGCGCAGCCCGCCGCCAAGCTTGGGCCGATGTGCTGGCCAAGGCCGCCAAGCTGCGAACCAGCGGCTCCAATTCGGCGCAGGTAGAAACCTATGTATCACAGCAGCGCCTCAAAATCAGGAGCGAGGAGCGCAAACAGATGGAAGCCACCCTCAAATTCCGGCGGACCATGCTGGAAATTGTGCGCCAGACGGCCAGCAACGACCAAGCCCAGGCCATTGTGGTGAACATGCTGCGCCAGCGCTACCCCGACCAAGACCCCGCCCTGGCCCGCGCCCGCGCCAATGACCTGCTCACGCCCTGGTACCGCTACTACCTGAAATTCGACCCCCAACTTGCCCTCACCGATGTGCAGTGCCCCGTGCTGCTGCTCAATGGCACCGATGATGCCGAAGTGAACGCCGCCACCAACCTGACGGCCCTGGAAAAAGGCCTCAAAGGCAACAAGCGCGTCAGCGCGCGCCGGCTGCCGGGCCTCAACCACTGGTTCCAGACGCCCGCCGCCGAACGCATTGCCGCCGAAGATGGCACGGTCGACCCCGTGATTGCGCCCGTGGTGCTGACTGCCGTGCGCGACTGGGTGTTGCAGCAGGGAAGTAAATAGCCCCGGCCGTTGAGGAAAAGTTAATTTTGGGGGGAAGGGAAGTGGCAGGACCGGCCGGGGTGGCCCCGAGTCAGCCACCCGGCCGCGCACCGCGTACAACTGCCATCGAATCACTTCTCCGCCTGTTTCTGATGCGCCATTTTCCTCGATTCATTGTAGCTGGCCTGTTGGGCCTGGCAGGTATCAGCTTTGCCGCCCACGCGCAGCAAGGAGGCAAAACCACCGAGAATGGCGGCAAAATGCTGCGAAAGGAAGGAAAAGTAAGTGCCAAAATGCTGCGCGAAGACGAACGGGCCGAGCGCACCGGCACGGTGCGCGCCGATGGCAGCATGAACAGAAAACCCGGATTCATTCGGAAAGAAGACCGTCTCGACAATCGCAAGCACTCGCAGAAAACGTTCACCAGCAAGCCCAAGCCTAAGCATCACAGTACGCTGGGTGGGTAGGGTGTTATTGCTTGGCTTTCAGATACTAGGCGACTGTTTGAATTAATTGCCGGTACGGTGCAGCGATGCAAATACCCGCTTTTACACCGTGCCGACTGCATTGCAACTCAATCCAAATGGCTCTTAAGCGGTTGCGTGGGCCAGGTGGCAGTCCTTGTACTTCCGGCCGCTGCCGCAGGGACAGGGTGCATTGCGGCCGAATTTGCGAAGGCTGCGCAGGGTTTTGAGCCACTCGCGCGGGTCGGTGGCGAAGCGCAGGAAGCGCTGCTTGGGTTTCTGGCGAAAGGCTTGGGTGAGCAGCTCGTACAGCTCGGGGTGGTACTGCTGGAGGCTCTCGGGCTTCTCGAAAAAGTATTCGGTGACCACGGCGAAAAACTCGGCCTCGTTGGTGGCGGCATAGGGGTTTATTTCCGATTTGCCGGCCTGAATGGCCGCAATTTCGCGCTGCATGACGGCCGCCCATTGGGGCAGCAAATCGGGCGACAGGGCGGCTTTGGGCAAGCCGTCAATCACGCCATCGGCCTCATCGAGCAGGTGCACAAACTCGTGAATGCCCACGTTCTGGCGGTCCATCGCGTCGCGGAAACCCTGTTCCAGCGAGGCTTTGGAGAGGCGCATGTAGTGCTGGTTCTGGAAGCCCTGCACCGAGCCCAGCAGCGTGCCCTGCAATGGCTTTACTTCTTTGGTGGGGTCGTTGTCCAGCTGCCAGGCATCGGGCACGATGAGGACTTCGCCCAGGTTGTGGTATTCCCAATCGGGAAAGCCAAACACTGGAATGAGGGCCGAGGCGGCCACCAGCAGGCGCGTGTTGTCGTCCACCGCCGTCTGCACGCCGGTGATGCGGGTGCTGGCCAGGAAAACCTGCGTCTGCTTCTCGAAACGAATTTTTTCGGCATCCGTCAGGGCCAGGTAAAAGGCCACCTGCTCGGATAAAATCTGTCGCCAAGCGGCGGGAAATTCCTGCGCCAGCGCAGCCGTGCGGCGTCGCGAATCGGCGGTGGCGTATTGGTAAAAAGCGTAGATAATGGCTGCCAGCACGGCCAGGCAAATCAGGTAGGGCATGAAAGCTATACCGAAAACAACCTGCCTTGGTTGGCCTACTTTCTGGGGGGTGGAAGGCGCTTTGCTCACGTCGGGGTTGTGGCCCAATTGGTAGCCCACGCCCAGGCGCAGGGCAAAGTTGCTGCCAAAGAAGGCACTACTCAAACCGTCCCGGCCGTTGCTGCTGTAGCCTTGGCCATCCAGAAATACGGTGGTTCGTTTGCACTGCCAGCCCATGGAAAGGTTGGGTAGGAGCGTGGTGACAGCGAAGGCGAACTCGGCAGGCGCGGGGGCCACCCCGGTCCCCGTATTGGCGGTCACGGTGGGGTTCCATACGTGGTTCAGCTCCAGGCCAAATCCCAGAAATAGCCGTTGCTCGCGCGGCAGCAGAAAGTAGTAGCGAACGCCAACGCGGGCCGTACCGAGCAGTGCCTTAAAGTCATAATCAGTATAAATCGCCGCTTGGTTGGACCCACTTGCGTATCCTGCCAACTGCTCGCCCCGGCCCCGAAAGGCACTTATGCTTAATTCGCCGTACACCGAGGCGGCCCGATTGGGTAGAAACAACTCGGAATAGAGGCCTCCAAAGGCATGGCCCTGGCAGTCGGTGCATGCCCTGTCGGCGTAGGCATTGTGGTTCTTTTCGATGCGGTTGTAACGCACGCCGGCCAGCACCCCGCCCCGAAACGCCACTTTGCGGCGCGGGGTTGCCTGTCCCAGCCAGCTGCGGCCGGCCCGGCCGGCGAGGGTGCATTGTTGGTTATAGGCCTGCGCCACGGCCACCAGCGCTTCGGGGGTGAATGCGGCCACTCCGGCCATTTTTTGGGCGGCTGGGCACTCTTTAAAGTAGAGCGGCAGCGAATTGAGGTAGTTGTTGCCATTGGTAATCGCCAGCGTCCCGGTGGGCTCCAGCCGGAGGTATTGCCGCTCACTCAGGTCGAGAGCCGGTTGGTCGACGAGTTGCATCACGTAGTGAATGGTGCCCGAAGTGCCCACACGGTACAACGAACAAGGGCCATCGAGCAGCACCTCCGCCAGCAACGAATCGGTGTGAATGGCCGGTCTGTAGCCCCGGGGCAAATGGTCCAGCCGGGTTTCGGCGGCGCGGTCGATGGGCAATGCTTTATAGCGGTAGTACCGGCCGCCGGTGAAGCTCACCGCGCGTAATTGACGCGGCTTGAATAGCTGGCTGGCACTGCCCATGGCCGTCCGAAAGCGGATGGTCGTGGGCGGCTCCACCCAAAACCCATTTTCAATCTCACCGCGCAGCGTGTCGCCGTTGCTGCGCACCAGCAGGCCGGGCTCGAACACCTGCGCCCGGAGGTGGGAGGAAAGGAACGCAAAAACGACCACAAGAACCAGTATCCGTGCTGGCATATAAAAGGGGTAGGGTGAAAAGGAACTGCTAAAGTAGCGGCAAATGCGCCGCCAGCTTCTCGCGCAGCAGGGCCACCAGCGTGGGGTCCTGAAACGGGTATTTATCCGGAATGCGCAGCGTGACCACGGTTTTGTCGTGCAGCTCGGGCCCGAATTTTTCACGCAGGCGGTCGGCGTGGCGGCGCTCCATCACAAAGATGATTTCGGCCCAGCCCAGGTGGCCGGCCGTGACGCGCACCCTGGCCCCCGGCTCGG
The DNA here is from genome assembly GCF_054061335.1 of Hymenobacter sp. UYAg731. Lineage (NCBI taxonomy): Bacteria > Pseudomonadati > Bacteroidota > Cytophagia > Cytophagales > Hymenobacteraceae > Hymenobacter > Hymenobacter sp. UYAg731. The sequence continues at coordinate 154,099 of NZ_JBSSEC010000007.1, forward strand.
TGCCGGCCGAGCGGGCCTCGTGGTGCGGGTGGTCGTCAAAGAGCCGCTCGGCGGTGAGGCTGCGCCACTTATTCTGGCTGCAGATGAAGAGGAGACGCATGGTGTGGGGGCCGCGTAGCTGGGAAGTAGCTGGTGAAAGCACGTCATGCTGAGCGGAGCCGAAGCATCTCGAGTGGGGTAGTAATCCTTTTCTTGCGATTGGAATACCATTGCACGCGAGATGCTTCGGCTGCGCTCAGCATGACGTTCTATCAATAACCAGGAGGAAATCGGCTTACCGAATCAGCGCCACTTTCACCTTCTTGCCTTTCACTTTCGCACCCTGCATGCGGGCCAGCACCTCCTCGGCCAGCGCCTCGGGCACGGCCACGAAGCTGTGGTGGTCGAAGACCTCGATGCGGCCCACGGCGTCGCGCTCCAGGCCGCCCACGCTTACGAAGGCCCCGGCGAGGTCGCCCCGGCTGATTTTCTCGCTCTTGCCGGCCGATACGTGCAGCGTGACGGTGCTGGGGCGAGGGGCTTTGGGGGCGGCGGCGGGCAGGGCCGGCGGGCGCAGGCCGGCCCACTGCACGGTGCTGGCGGCGGGCCAGTTCTTGATTTTTTCCTGCTCGAAGGGCGTCACGATGAGGTGGGCGGTGCCCACGGCCCCGGCGCGGGCGGTGCGGCCGGCGCGATGCTGGAAGGTGTCGGTTTCGTGGGGCGGGTCGAACTGCACCACCGTGTCGAGCTCGTTCACGTCGAGGCCCCGGGCGGCTACGTCGGTGGCGACGAGTACGGTGGCCGAGCCGTTGCGCAGCTTCATCATGGACTTGTCGCGCTCGGGCTGGAGCATTTTGCCGTGCAGGGCTTCGGCGGCCAGGCCCCGGCCGCGCAGGAAGCGGGTGAGCTCCTCCACCCGGTCGCGGGTGTTGGCGAACACGAGGGAGCGGCCGGCGGTGGGCTGGCTGATGAGGTGGTAGAGGGCGGCGGGCTTCTGGTCGGCGGCGCTCACGACGTGGCCGCGCAGCACCAGGCTTTCGGGCAGGGTGGTGGCGTTGGAGCCGCCCACGTTCATCACCCGGGGGCGGGTGAGGTATTCGCGCACCAGGTTCAGTACCTTATCGGGCATGGTGGCCGAGAACAGGAGCGTCTGGCGGCGCTGCGGCAGGCGGCTGATGATGGTGGCCATTTCTTCCTGAAAACCCAGCTCCAGCAGCTTGTCGGCCTCGTCCAGCACCAGCACTTTCAGGCGGTTCGGCACGATGGTGCGGCGCTCCAGGTGGTCGAGCATGCGGCCGGGCGTGGCCACCACTACGTGGGGCATCTGCTGCATGCCCTTCACTTCTTCGCGCATGGCGTGGCCGCCGTAGTAGCCGGCCACGCGCAGGTTGGGTAGGTGCTTGCCGAGGCTGCGCAGGGCGTCGCGCACCTGCATCACCAGCTCGCGGGCGGGCACCAGCACCAGGGCCTGCATGGTGGCCGAGGTCACGTCGACCTGCTGCAACAGGGCCAGGCCGTAGGCGGCGGTTTTGCCCGAGCCTGTGGGGGCCTGGCCGGCCACGTCCTGCCCTTCGAGGGCGGGGGCCAGCACCAGCTGCTGCACGGGGGTGGGCTGGGTGAAATTCAGCTCGGCCACGCCGGCCAGCAGGGCGGGGGAGAGGCCGAAATCGGCGAATTGGAGGTTGGGCTTGGGGGTGGGCTGGGCCGGCGAAGCGCCGGCAGCGGCGGAGGTATCAGGAGTTTGCACGGGGCAAAGGTACGGCTTGGGGCAAGGAGGGCGCTGCTGCGCTTTTCCAAGGCACCCCACCAAAAATCCCCCACTGCTGCCGTCACCTTGAGTTGGGAGCAGTGCGGAGCCCCCGGAGCACTTGGCACGCGGTGACATAAGCAGTGCGGACTCCCCGGAGCTTCCGGCACAAGGTGCCGAAGGCCGCGCGGACTCCCCGGAGCCCCCGGCGCATGGTGCCGAAGGCAGTGGGGAGCCCCCGCCGTCCTACTCCTCCACGTTCACCAGCCGGTAGCGCACGGCCGACTTCTTGGGCCGGATATCCAACCCAATGCGGTGGGCATAGGCCTTCGTGAACGCCGCCCCGAAGTAGAATATCATGGCGCAGTAGAACACGAACAGCAGCACCAGCACCAGGCTGGAGGCCGGCCCGTACACCGGCCCCAAATCGCGGGCTACCAGCAATTGGCCCAGCACCACTTCGCCCAGGCTGATGAGCAAGGCCGTGAGCGCCGCCCCGCGCGTGACGGCCCGCCAGGGCACTTTGGCCAGGCTCAGGGTGCGGAAGGTGACGCCGAACCAGGCCGCCAGAATCAACCAGGCGATGACGGCATTGAGCCCGCGCACGATAAAGTAGGTGAAGGTGGCATCGAAGTCGCGGATGCTTTCGGCAAACAGGCTCAGGGCGGCATCGGCCCCGAAGGCCAGCAGGGTGAGCACCGCCGTGGCCAGCAGCACGCCGCCCGAGCGCAACCGTTCGCCCACGGCCTGCGACACCTTGCCCGCGCCCCGCTTGGGCCGCACTTGCCAGAGCTGGTTGAGCGAATGCTGGATGATGGTGAACAGCGTGGTGGCCACGAACAACAGAAACGCGAAGCCCGCCCACGTCACCAGCCGGCTGCGCATGGGGTCGGCCACGTTCATCACAATCTGCGACACCAGCCCCGCCGCCGGGGCTCCCACCAGGTTGCTGACCTTGCCCAGCAGCATTACCCGCACGATGGACGAGGGGTAGAGCGAGCTCAGCAGCTGCACCAGGATGATGAGGATCGGCGGCAGGGCAAACGAGGTGAAAAACGCCGTGGCCGCGCCCAGCCGTAGCGGGTCGTTCTGGCCCAGCTCGCGGGCGGCACGGTGCAGCAAGATGGGCAACTCGCGCCACCACGGACCCGGCAACTCGACCGGGGAATCTAACTTTGTCATAAATACCCGTGGGGCAACATTCTGGCGCGTAGCCGTAAAGAAGCAGGCCCCCCGACGAAGATACGGGCTGCTGTGCGGCCCGGCTTTCGGCCCCGTTATTTTTCTGTATGTCGCCTTCCGAAACCCAATTGCCACCGCCGGCAGTCCCGCCCGCCCTGCCGCCGCGCTCCTGGCTGCGCCGCCGCGTCTTCGACCCGCTGCTGGACCTGCTCAAAACCGGCCTCTCGCCCGAGAAGCTGGCCCTCACCGTGGGCCTGGGCGCGGCCGCCGGGCTGGTGCCCGTGCTGGGCATTACCACGGTGCTGAGCGCGGCCGTGGCCCTGCGCCTGCGCCTCAACGTGGCCGCCATGCAGTTGGCCACCCACCTGATGACGTTTTTTCAGCTGGCTCTGCTCATTCCGTTTCTGCGCGCCGGAGCCACCATCATGGGCCAGGGCGATAAAGTGGCGCACCTCACCATCTCCAGCCTGCGCCAGCTCATCGACCGCGAGGGCTGGCAGGCCGTGGGCAAACTCCTGTGGCGCGCCGAGCTGGGCGCGCTGCTGCTGTGGGCCGTAGCCATGGTGCCGCTGGTGGCCGTGCTGTATTTCGTGCTGCGGGCGGTATTTCGGCGGGTGCTGGCGCAACAGGCGACAACGCTGACCGTCGAAACGGAAGTACAAGCCTAATCAGCCCGCCTTATGTCTCGTCTCGCTGGCCGCTGGCTCCATCCATCCCTTGCGTTTTACCTGCGGCAGGCGCGGCAGCCGCTGCGCGAGTCGCTCTGGTTCGTGCCCGCCCTCATGGTGCTGGCCTCGTTCGGGCTGGCCTACGGCGTGGTGCAGTTCGACCAGGCCAGCAGCGTGCAGGGCCTGCGGCGGCTCCCGCTGCTGTTTGGCATTGATGCGGGCGGGGCCAGCGGGATGCTGTCGGCCATTGCGGGCTCCATGCTCACGGTGGCCGCGCTCACGTTTTCGCTGCTGCTGGCGGCCCTGGGGCAGGTCAGCAACCAATATTCGCCCCGGGCGCTGCGCAATTTCATGCGCGACCGGGTGAACCAGGTGGTGCTGGGCTATTTCGTGAGCGTGTTCACCTACTGCCTGGTGGTGCTGGGCACCATTCGCTCGGTGGTGGGCGGCCATCAGGTGGGGTTGTCGCAGTTTGTGCCCACCACGGCCGTGCTGCTGGCCCTGGTGCTGGCGCTGGGCGGCGTGGGCGCGCTGGTGTATTTCGTGCATCACGTAGCCGAGGCGCTGCAAACCGGCACCCTGCTGCGCACCATCGCCCTTGAAACCGAGGCGGAGATTGAGGCCCTTTTCCCGGACCGCATTGGCCAGCCCGTGCCCGAGGCCGAGCAGGCAGCGGCCCAGGCCTTCGTGGCCCGGCACGGCTGGCACGCGGTGCCGTCCGACACGGCCGGCTACCTCCAGCGCGTCGATGCCGACGGCCTCTTGCGCTGGGCGCAGCAGCACCGCACCGTGGTGCGCCTCAACGTGGCGGTGGGCGGCTTTGTGGGCGAGGGCCAGCCGCTGTTCAGCGTGCGGGCCGGCATGGAGCGCGCCGAAGCCCCCGATGCCGCCCAAACCCCCGCCGACTGGCCCGACGACCTGATGCGCTACGTGGGCATTGGCCGGCACCGCAACCCGGCCCAGGATGTGGCCTTCGGCCTCCAGCAGCTGGTCGATGTGGCGCTCAAGGCCCTCTCGCCGGCCGTGAATGATACTACCACGGCTATCATGGCCATTGATTACCTGGGCGAGCTGGGCGGCCGGCTGGCCCGGCGCGACTTCCCCAACCCCCTGCGCTCCGACGGCCGGCACCTGCGCGTACTGGTGAAAGTGCCCGATTTCGACGACTACATCCGCCTGGCTTTTGATTTAATTCGGGCCAACGCCCTCACCAACCCGGCCGTGCTGCGCCGGATGCTGTGCGCCCTGGCCCTCATCGGCGGCCAGACGGCCGTGCCCGAGCGCCGCCGCATTCTGCGCGAGCAGGCCGGCCTGCTTCTGACCAATGCTCTGGCCACCCTACCCCACGCCTACGAGCGTCAGCAAGTGGAGGCCACCCACGCGGAGCTGAGCGCCGCCTGGCAGTGATGGCCCACGGGCCTAGCTGGCCAGCAAGGCCACGGCCTGTTCGCGCAGCAGCTGGCGCGACAAGTCGTGGTTGAGGCCGTGCTCGGCGTTCAAATCCTGGTTGATGAAAGGCAGGCGCACGCGCTGGGGCAGCACCGAGGTGCCGAGGTACATCAGCACGTCGGTGAGGTGGGCCATGGCCAGCAGGCCGCCCTGGCCGCCGCTGCTCAACCCTATTAGCGCCGCTTTTTTGCCCTGAATGCCACCGGGGTAGCTAAGGCCATCGATAAATGCCTTCAGCACGCCGGGGAAGGAGGCGTTGTACTCGGGTACCACAATGACCACCTTCGCGCTGGCATCGAGCATGGCCGCTAGGCGGTTAAACTCCGGGTGCGTGCCCGCGTTGGCGTACAGGGCGGTGGTGATAAAATCAGCTGGCAGCTCGGCCAGGTCCAGAATCTGGCTTTCGGCCCCCAGCTCCGTGAGCAGGATGCGGTAGTAGTCGGCAATGCGGCGGGCGCGGGAGTGGGGCCGGTTGGTGCCGGCGAGGATGGTTATCAAAACAAAGAGAGGCTAAACGATGGAAACCGTGCTGCTAACTGGTTGGAGTGGTCGTTGGTTATGGGCCGGGACGGAGTGGGGAGCTTGGGAGGCATTTCCTTCCCTTGTTTTGAGGGGAAATAGGGGTGATATGCGGCTACTATCGAGCTACGCTGCTAACCTAACCCGCTAGTCAAGCCAGCATGCCGGCCGTACTCCGCAATGCGAGCAATAGCATTGGCAAAGCGTATTTCCTCAACGGCGTGGGCCGGCCGTCATTGCTTCACGGTAGAGTAACCACGCACATCAAGCACCACCTGTAGCAAGGAATGGCCATAAAACTTGTGGGGTGCCGGCCAAAAAATATTCAGTACCCTACAAGCGTTGTGGGGTTGCTGCATTTTTTCTGCCAATACCCTACAAGTGCTGCCATTGCGTTCTTATGTCTCACTCCATTCCCTCCAATGCGCTTGAAGCGGCCATCCGCACGCATTTTGGCCTCACGCAAGCCGAATTGGGGCGTTACCTGGGCGTGAGCGAACGGCAAATTGCCCACCTTGAAGCCGGCCGCCGCCGGGCTTCCCTGCAGGCCAACCGGCGGCTGGAGCGCCTAGCCCGGCTGCTGCCCCCGCCCGAGGGCACCGGGCCGTCCGCGCCCGCTTTCAGTGGCTTGGCCGGGCCGGAAGCCCCGGCGGCGCTCCCCACCGGGCTGCCCGAATTTGGCCCGCTGGCCCCGGCCCCGGTGCGGAAGCGCCAGCGCCAGGTAGCAGCTCAGGCGGCGGCGTTGCGTTGGGCGCTGCACCGGGCGGGCAAGCGGGCGGCCCTGCAACACCGGCGGCAGTGGGGGCTGGGGCAGCTGCAAGCCGCCCCAGCGGCCGGCTTTCCGGATGCCGCCGAGCTGGCCCACTTCACCCGCTGGCTGCAAGTGCTGGCCGCCGACGTAGCAGCGGCCGTGCCCGGCCCGGCCGCCGTAGCCAGGCAGGTGCTGGCGGTGGTGCGCTTACATGCGCTGGATAGTGAAACCGCCGCGCTGGCCCGGCTGCTGCCCCCCGCGCCCGTCCGGCAACCGAGGCAGTAACAGAAGCTGCCGGACGGCTAAAAACCCGCGCCGGGGGACATACTTTTTGTAAAGAATGCGGCGTTGAGCGGGGGTAACTCATTTTTCACATTTTACCCAATTGCCTTCCCCGTAGAAACGCTCACCGACAAACCCATGTGCGACGAGGTGCTGGACGACCTCCAGACCGAGCTCGACGACCTGACCTTCCGCCAAACGAGCTACGACCACTGCGATGGCAAAGCCAGCGCCCGCGCCACCGACACCACAGATGAAATCAGCACCCTCGACCAGGACATTACCATCCTCACCGCCCAGCTGGCCGATATGCCCACCGAGAGCAAGTACCGCCCGCGCCGCGAAGCCGAGCTGCGCACGGCCGTGAAGCGCCGGGGCGACCTGGGAGCCGCGCAAACTACCCGTGGCCCCGTGGCCGCCTTCCGCGTGGCCGTGGACCTGCGCCAGGTAGTGGTGCAGGTAGCCGAGCTGACCCAGGCCAAAACGGAGGTAACGGCCCACCGCGCCACGCTCCCCGCTTAGCGGGCAGTAGCCGGTTTTTTTATCAGGCCCCGCCCGCTTTTGCCGGGTGGTGCCTTTTTTTGGCGCTGATGGGGAGCAGGGCCGTACTTATTGGGGGGGTAGCCGGGGCGCGAAGCGCGGGGCAGGCCTAATGAATTTTGCCGGCAGCCGTGGTCTTTTTGATGCGGCCATCGGCTTTGAAGCGGGTGCCGGGCAGCGGTACCAGGGTGAGGTCAAGCTCCTGGCAGTTGGCCAGCGGCAGCTCCAGGCTGGTGTAGCCAGCAGCCGTGATTTCCAGCACCGTATTTTGAGGAATGGGCTGCTTCGAGGTGATGATGAACTGGCCCTCGGCGTTGGTACTGAAGGCATCGTTGCTGAAGCCTTTTTCGTGGCTGCGCAGGATGACCGTGGCTCCCGTCAGCGGGTAAGCAAACATATCGGTCACGCGGCCGGTGACCACGCGGCAGCCAAGCGCGCCAGACGGTACCGGAGCCTCGGCTTGGGCCGGGTCCGGGGCCACTTCGGAAGGGGCTGGTGGGGGGACGGAAGGCGCTGGAAGTGATTCTGATGGTGCCGGTGGGGGCGTAGTAACCACCTGGGCTTGCACGGTGGCCGTCGCTAGCAGCAGGGCCAGCGTAAGGATGGTGAAATACTTCATGGCATCGAGAAATAGCAGGAGAATAAAAGTGAAGCGACGCGAATGATGCTCGGAAAGCAGTACTTTATAGCTTATGCACCATTTATTCAGGTTTAGACGAAAACGGGAAGCTCGGTACTGGGTTCGCTTAGGTAATATAACAACAATTTGCATTGTATGCCAAGCGTGGTCCTACTAACAAGCGTATAATCGAATCGGTGTGCAGATTTGCTTCGTTGGCAACAGATGGATTTATGGATTTTATGAACTAAGTATTGATTCTTATTGATTTGAATTATTTGCATAAATGCCTTGCGCTTCAGTTGGACTGGTAGCGCCTGTCAGCGTATGCACTTGGCCCGATATCAGTCATCACCTGCGGCTGGCTCAGGCCGCGCCGCCAGCCCCGCCACTGCCACCAGACACAGCGCAAACCACGCCCACGGCAGCCGCAAATCCAGCACCGACAAGCCCCCGAAAACCAGCGCCGTACCGAAGCTGGCCAGCGACTGAAATGCCTGGTTCAGGCCGAAGATTTCGCCCCGGTCGGCCTCCGTGGTGTGGCGGGCCAGCCGGCCTTCCAGCAAACCCTGAATGAGCGAAAGCGTGAGGCAATCCAGCGTGACTAGCACATATAGCGCCACTTTCGAGGTGCCCATTAGGCCGTAGCCGGCTAGCACCGGCGCACCCAGCGCCGCCAGCCACACAATGGCCCGGCGCTGGTTGATGCGGTCGGCGAAGTAGGTGTAGAACACGTAGTTCAGCCCCACGCTCAGCGCCCCGAAATACATGAAGAAGTAGGAAATCTGCCGGGCATCGAGGTGCAGCGGCCCCAGGCTGGCGAAGGGCACAAAGTAGAAATAATACCCCGTGCTGAGCGTGAGCGCCACCTGCGTGAGCACGATGCGCCGGATGCCAGGGTTCTGCGCGTTCTTCTCGCGCAGCCGGGCCCACAGCGTGAGCGGGTTGACGCTGCGGGCCAGCTCGGCGCGCAGCTCGGCTCCGCGCACGCCACCGCGCCCGGCGTGGGTTTCGGGCAGCCACAGGCTCAGCCCGATGTTGAGCACGGCCAGGGCCACGGCCAGCCGCACCACATAAGTGGCCTGCTGGTCCGGCGGCACCTGCAGCACCGTGAGCAGCACCCCGGCCGCCATCGGCCCCAGCACAAATCCTAGTGAGATAATCGCGCCCTCGATGCCCAGGTTGCGAAACAGCCGCTCAGGTGGCGATATGTCGGTAATGGCCGAGCGCACCGTGGCGTACATGCCGTTGGTGAGCCCGTCCGACACGCGGTTCACGAAGTACAGCCCCGCCCGCACCGGCAGCAGCAGCGCGTTGGCCAGCAGCGTGCCCACCGCCGAAACAATGAAGATGGGCCGCCGCCCGTAGCCGTCGCTCAGCCGCCCCAGCAGCGGGGCCGAAAACAGCTGCACCCCCAGAAACACGCCCGTGCCCACGCTCAGCCACAACTGCGGCTGCCGCAGGCCCCGTACAAACTCCGGCAGCACCGGCCCCACCGCCGCCCCCACAATCACATCAACCAGAATAATAGCGTAGAGCAGCGGCAGGCGGCGGTCAGGGGGGAGGGCAGGCACGGCGGTAAAAGTAGCGCGGACTTTGTCGTTCGCGTCTGATTATATCGTCCGAAAACGCGGACGACAAAGTTCGCGCTACGGCTCGCTTCAAACAATTCCGCTCCTCAATCGTCTTACAAAGCACCCCGCTGATAATCGTGCCGGGGCATTTCATTTTAAGTCATTTCTTATGTCCGATAACACCACGGCCACTACCTATCCCACTACCTACACCATCGGTGGCGACCTCACCGTGAACCGCGTTGGCTACGGTGCCATGCGCATCACTGGCGAAGGCATCTGGGGCCCACCCGCCGACCACGACGAATCCATCCGTGTGCTGAAGCGGGCCGTGGAGCTGGGCGTCAACTTCATTGACACCGCCGACAGCTACGGCCCCAACGTGTCGGAAGAGCTGATTGCCGAAGCCCTGCATCCCTACGCCAAAGGCCTCGTCATCGCCACCAAAGGGGCCCTCCTCCGCACCGGACCCAACGAATGGCCCATTGATGCCAGCCCCAAGCACCTCGAAGAAGCCCTCAACGGCAGCCTCAAGCGCCTCAAAGTCGAGCAAATCGACCTCTACCAGCTCCACCGCATCGACCCGAACGTGCCCTTCCAGGAAACCCTGAAATTCCTGCAAAAAGCCCAGCAGGACGGCCGCATTAAGCACATCGGCCTATCCGAAGTGAGCGTTGCCGACATCAAAAAGGCGCAGGAGTTCGTGCCCATCGTGTCGGTGCAGAACATGTACAGCGTCGAAAACCGCAAGTGGGAGGCCGAACTCACCTACACCCGCGAGCAGAACATCGCCTTCATTCCGTGGTTTCCGCTGGGTGGCGGCAACGCCGATGCCCTCAAAGCGCTGGACCAGATTTCTGCCCAGCACGGCGTGAAGCCCCAGCAGATTGCCCTGAGCTGGCTCCTGCACCACTCGCCCAACATCCTGCTCATCCCCGGTACTTCCAAAGTGAAGCACTTGGAAGAGAACATGAAAACGGCCGATATTCACCTCTCGGCCGAGGATATGAAGGCGCTGGATGCCATCCAGCCGGCATAAAGTAGCGCGAACTTTTAGTTCGCGTCCCCGCGCCATTAACGAAACGCTGAACCAGCGCGGGGACGCGAACTAAAAGTTCGCGCTACAACAGAAAGCCCCGGCAGTAGCTACTGCCGGGGCTTTCTGTTGCTTGGTTTCAGCCTGACTTACGCCAGGTTATTCGACGTAGCCTTAGCGGCCAGGAACTCGCGGTTCAGGATGGCAATGTTTTCCAGCGAGATGCCCACCGGGCACTCGGCCGCGCACGAACCAATGTTGGTGCAGGCACCGAAGCCTTCCTTATCCATCTGGGCCACCATGTTCTCGACGCGGGTTTTGCGCTCCACGTTGCCCTGAGGCAACAGGGCCAGCTGCGAAACCTTAGCCGAAACGAACAGCATGGCCGACGCATTCTTGCAAGCCGCCACGCAGGCACCGCAACCGATGCAGGTAGCCGCCTCGAAAGCCCGGTCCGAAATTTCCTTTGGAATCGGAATCTCGTTGCCGTCGGGTGCGCCGCCGGTGTTCACGCTCACGTAGCCACCGGCCTGAATGATGCGGTCAAAGGCCGAGCGGTCCACGCTCAGGTCTTTATTGACGGGGAAAGAATTGGCGCGCCAGGGCTCAATGGTAATGGTGTCACCATCCGAAAACTTGCGCATGTGCAGCTGGCAGGTGGTGGTGCCCTTCTCCGGGCCGTGCGAGCGGCCGTTGATGAACAGGTCGCACGAGCCGCAGATGCCCTCTCGGCAGTCGTGGTCGAAGGCTACGGGGTCCTGGCCGCCGCGCAGCAGGTCCTCGTTCAGCACGTCGAGCATCTCCAGAAACGACATATCGGGCGAAATGTCTTTCACATGGTATTCCACAATCTTCCCCTGGGCCTGGCGGTTGGGCTGCCGCCACACGTTCAGGGTCAGGTTCATCGGTTTAGCGTTGGGGTTGGAACCGGCCATTTTTTTGAATTAATAATTAAGAATTAAAAATTAAGAATTGACACGTTAAAATCCGCCGCCAAAACCTAATTTTTAATTCTTAATTCATAATTATTAATTAAATTATTTGTAGCTGCGCTGGGTCAGCTTCACATTTTCGAATACAAGCTCTTCCTTATTGAGCTTTTCGGGCTGGTTTTCGCCCGTATACTCCCAGGCGGCCACGTAGGCGTAGTTTTCGTCGTCGCGCAGGGCCTCGCCCTCGGGGGTCTGATATTCCTCGCGGAAGTGGCCACCGCAGCTCTCGTTGCGGTCCAGCGCGTCGTCCACCATTAGCTCGCCGAGTTCGATGAAGTCGGCCACGCGGCCGGCTTTCTCCAGCGCCTGGTTCATTTCCTCGCCGCTGCCCACCACTTTCACGTCGTTCCAGAACTCCTTTTTCAGCTTCTGAATCTCAGCTTTGGCATGGCGCAGGCCTTCGGCGGTGCGCGCCATGCCGCAGTATTCCCACATAATGTGGCCGAGAATCTTGTGGAATTCGTCGGGGGTACGGTTGCCTTTGATGTTGAGCAGTTGCTCGGTGCGGGCCTGCACGTAGGCTTTCGACTCGGCAAAGGCGGGGTGGTTGGTGTCCACCGGCTTGGGCGGCGTGCTGGCTAGGTAATCGCCGATGGTGTAGGGGATTACGAAGTAGCCATCGGCCAGGCCCTGCATAAGGGCCGAAGCACCGAGGCGGTTGGCACCGTGGTCCGAGAAGTTGCACTCGCCGGTGGCGTACAGGCCGGGCACGGTGGTTTGCAGGTTGTAGTCAACCCACAGGCCGCCCATGGTATAATGCACCGCCGGGTAAATCCGCATCGGCAGCTTGTAGGGGTCTTCGTCGGTGATTTTCTCGTACATGGCAAACAGGTTGCCGTACTTCTGGCTCACCGCTTCAGCTCCCGTACGCTTGATGATGTCGGCAAAATCGAGGTACACGGCCAGGCCGGTGCTGCCCACGCCACGGCCTTCATCGCACATCAATTTAGCGTTGCGCGAAGCCACGTCGCGCGGCACCAGGTTACCAAAGGCAGGATATTTACGTTCCAGGAAGTAATCCCGGTCTTCCTCCTTGATGTCGGTCGCGGTGATTTCACCTTTGCGCAGGCGCTCGGCGATTTCCCTGGTAGCGGGCACCCACACGCGACCGTCGTTGCGGAGCGACTCCGACATCAGCGTGAGTTTCGACTGATAGTCGCCGCTTACGGGGATGCAGGTGGGGTGAATCTGGGTGAAGCAGGGGTTGGCGAAATAGGCACCGCGCTTGTGCGCCCGCCAGGCGGCGGTCACGTTGCAGTACATGGCGTTGGTGCTCAGGTAGAACACGTTGCCGTAGCCGCCGGTGGCCAGCACCACCGCGTGGGCGGCGTGGGTTTCAATTTCGCCGGTGATAGTATTGCGCGTCACGATGCCACGGGCCTGGCCGTCGACCACCACCACGTCGAGCATTTCCGAGCGGGTGTACATCTTCACTTTGCCGTAGGCAATCTGACGGCTCAGGGCCGAGTAGGCTCCCAGCAGCAGCTGCTGTCCGGTCTGGCCCCGGGCGTAAAAGGTTCGGCTCACCTGGGCACCGCCGAAGGAGCGGTTGGCCAGCAGGCCGCCGTATTCGCGGGCGAAAGGCACGCCCTGGGCCACGCACTGGTCGATGATATTGACCGATACCTGAGCTAGGCGATACACGTTGGCTTCGCGGGCGCGGTAATCGCCACCCTTGATGGTGTCGTAGAACAGGCGGAAAACGGAGTCGCCGTCGTTCTGGTAGTTCTTGGCGGCATTGATGCCGCCCTGCGCGGCGATGGAGTGCGCGCGGCGGGGCGAATCGTGGTATGTGAATGCTTTAACGTTATAGCCCAGCTCGGCCAGCGAGGCGGCGGCCGCGCCACCAGCCAGGCCCGTGCCGACCACAATCACGTCGTATTTCCGCTTGTTGGCGGGGTTCACGAGCTTGACGTTAAACTTGTGCTTGTCCCATTTTTCGGCGAGGGCGCCTTCGGGAGTTTTGGAATCCAACAGCATAGAGCGACGGAGTGATGGAATGACTGAGTGAGGGAGTGATAGGGTAACAACCAAACGCCGCTAGTGTTAGCGCGTTAGGCTGGTTTTACCGCTCCGAATCAATTAAAAAGCCGAGGCCACGGTGTGCAGGAATGCCGGCGCGTTGGCGGCCATTTCTCCCTGCGCATTGGTGAACAGGAAGAAGTAGATGGGCATGGAAGCAAAGCCCGCCGAAACCACCACGGCGAAGGCGTAGCCCACGTACTTGATGAGTGGGGTATACTTGCGGTGGTTCAGGCCCAGGGTCTGGAAGCCCGAGCGGAAGCCGTGCCACAAGTGGTAGCCGAGGCTGATTTGGGCGGCTACGTACAGCAACACGTACCACCAGATGTGAAACGACGATACCACGGCCATGTACAGGTTGTCGTAGTCGCTGGTCAATGGGTCGGCACCGCCCATACGTGGCAGGTCGCCAGCAAAACGGGCGCGCCAGAAGAAGTTGTAGAGGTGAACAATCAGGAAAATCAGGATGATGGTGCCCAGGATGCCCATGTTGCGCGAGGTCCATTCCGAATTCTGCTCCGAGTGGTTGCTCACGTAGCCTTGCGCGCCCCGGGCCGCTTTGTTGCGGCGGGTGAGCACGAGGGCTTCAAAAATATGGAAGCCGAAACCCAGCACCAAGCCCCACTCGATGGTGCGGATGATGGGGTTGGTGCCCATGAAGTGAGAGTAGGTATTGAAAGCCGCGCCCTGGTCGTGCTTGAATAACTGCAGGTTACCAATCAGGTGAACCACCAGGAACGTGCATAGAAACAGGCCCGTAACGGCCATAACTATCTTCCGGCCGATGCTGCTGGTTAATGTTTTTGTTATCCAACTCATAAAGTAGCCAAACTAGGGAAGTGAAGAGGTGTGTTTTGGTTGCTCAAAGGTAGCCCTCACCCGCTAACCGGGCAACGGACGGGCCCGATTCTTGCAAGGGCAAGCCTGCCAAAAAAAACATTGCGGGGCGTGGTGAATCTATCCGCTGCCGGCATCGTTAACACGCACGGGCGTGGCGATGTTACGCAAACAGCAAAGGCCGCCGGAGCCAAACAGTAAAAGTTGGCTTCGCTGGTTGTCGCCCGGGACGGCATCACGGTTTTCCTTTCTAGTAATTGACTTGGTATGGTACAGTTTACTATTTCGCGGAGTGGAGTACTGGCGCGGGCGGCGTTTCTGATGATGGTGCTATTGGCCGGGCTGGGCCTGAAGCCCGAGGTAGCCCGGGCGTCTCACATCCGGGCGGGCGACATTCAGGCCAAGGTGGATACCACGGCCAGCCCGAACCCGCGGCGCATTTTTTTTAAGATGATTCTGTACCTCGACATCACCCGGGGGCCCACTTCAGTGGACCAGCCCGAGGCAATTATTTTTTTCGGCGACGGCACGTCGAGCTGTAGCCCGGGCATTGCCCGGCCGGGCGGGCGGCTGCCCATCCCCGGCAATACCGATACGGCCCTCAGTATTTATTACTTCGAGCACACTTATCCGGCTACCGGCAGCTACACCGTGGGCTTTGTGGGCGAAAACCGCAACGGGGGCGTCGTCAATATGAGCAATCCGCTCGACCAGTCGTTCTATATCAGTACCAAAATCACCATTGACCCCGCGCTGGGACTGAACCATTCGCCGGTGCTCACGGCCCCGGCCATCGATAAGGGAGCCATGGGGCAGGTGTTTCTGCACAACCCGGCGGCATATGATGCCGACCACGACTCGCTGTCTTTCCACCTGCGCACCAGCCAGAAGGAGCCCCGGCTGGCCTCCACTATCGTGGGGCCTCCCTGCCCCGGCGCTACCGGCGACAATACACCCCGGCCCGTGACGGTGCCCGATTTCAAATACCCCAACGACCCGGCCATTGCGGCCGGCCCCGTGACCGTGCCCTACGGGGGCGTGCCGGGTGACCCCATCGGCGGTAATCCGGCCATCTTTGTGCAGGACGTGTACACCGGCCAGATTACCTGGAATGCCCCCCTGAACGCTGGCCTCTACAACGTGGCAATGGTGGTGGAGGAATGGCGGCGCACGCCCCTAGGCCGCCGGCTTATCGGGGAGGTGATTCGGGACATGCAGATTGAAATCAAGGCCACCAATAACCAGCGGCCTACCCTGACCATTCCGCCCGACATCTGCGTGGTGGCCGGGCGAACCGTGACCGGCAACGTGACCGCCGTGGACGGCGTGACCGCCGGCAGCGCCCAGACTCCCATTGCGCTGTTTGCCTACGGCGGCATTTTCCCGCCCGCTACCTTCCGGCAAACGACGACCGGCCCGCCGCAGGCCGCCGGTACTTTCAACTGGCAAACCACTTGCAGCAACGTAGCCGCGCTGCCGTACCAGGTGGTGTTCAAAGCGCAGGACAGTCCGACGGCCCCGACGCCGATACTGATAGATGAGAAGACCTGGCGCATTACCGTGGTGGGGCCGCCGCCCCAAAACCTGCGGGCCACGCCCACGGCGGCGGCGGGCGGCTACAACGGCATGGTGCTGAACTGGGATGCCTACACCTGCGCCAACGCGGCCCGCATCTATATTTACCGCAAGGTGAACCCCTCCACGTTCACGCCGGGGCCATGCGATACCGGCATTCCGGCCTCGGCGGGCTACGTGCGCATTGGCACGGTAGCGCCCAATGCGACCACCTTCACGGATTTGAACGTGGACCCCGCCACCAGCACCACACTGGGCTTAGACCGGGGCCAGAACTATTGCTACCGTATTTATGCCGACTTCCCGCTGCCGGCCGGCGGCCAAAGCATCGCCTCAAACGAGGCCTGTGCCCAGGTATCGGGCCGGGGCGCGATGCTGACCAACGTGGACGTGGCCACCACCAGCGCCACCACCGGCCAGATTGCCGTGCGCTGGACCCAGCCCCGTCCCATTGGCGGGGGCGCGTTCACGGGCACGCCGTCGTACGTGCTGTCGCGAGCCGAAGGGCTGAACCCGGTTACGTTTGTGCCGGTGGCCCACGGCCCGTTCACGACCCTCACCGACACGAGCTACGTGGACCTGGGGCTCGATACCCAGAATAAGCAGTACACCTACAAGCTGGAGTTCGTCCGCACCTTCGCGCCGGGGCAGGGTACCACGCTCACCGAGGCATCGCCCACGGCCAGCAGCGTCCGCCTCACGGCGCTGCCCAACAACCCGCCCACATCCATCACCCTGAACTGGACGTACCAGGTGCCGTGGAATAATTCGGGCAAGCCAGTTACCATCTACCGCCGCGATGGGGCCACGGGGGGGCTGGTGCATGTTGGCACTGCCCCCACGGGGGCCATCGGTGGCACGTTCACCGACCGCTCCTCCACGCTGGTGAAGGGCCAGAACTACTGCTACTACGTGCAGACGGAGGGCAGCTATGCCGGCTTCCCCTTTCTGAGCTCGTTGCTGAACCGCAGCCAGGAGCAGTGCCTGACCCTTAACTCGCCGCCCTGCACGCCGGTGCTTACGCTGCTGCCCACCAATTGCGACAGCCTGGCCAGCCTGCCCGAATTCCCGGGCCTGCGCGAGCGCTATACCAACCGCCTGCGCTGGACGGTGGGCACCACGCCCGCCGGCTGCGATGCCAACATCATCAATTACCGGGTGTATTACCGGCCCACGCCCACGGGGCATTTCACGCTGCTGGCCACTACTTCGTCTACCAGCTTCGTGCATTCGGACCTGGCCTTCTCGGGCGGGTGCTACGCGTTGCAGGCCGTGGTGGCCAGCGGTGCCGTGAGCGACACGAGCAACGTGGCCTGCCAGGATAATTGCCTGTTCTTCAAGCTGCCCAATATCTTCACGCCCAACGGCGACGGCCAGAACTCGGTGTTCAGGCCCAAAAACAACAGCCCCGTGCGGCGCATCCACTTCCAGGCCTTCAACCGCTGGGGCACCAAGGTTTTCGAGAACACTACCACGGCCGATGACCCCATCCTCATCAACTGGGACGGCGGCGGCCCCACGGGCGAATCGGGTAATGGAACCAGCGCCAAAGTGGTTGATGGCGTGTATTTCTACCTGGCTGAGGTGGAGTTCGCCGATTTTGCCAACACCAAACGCACGTACAAAGGTTGGGTCGAAATTGTCCGGTAGCTGGTGTCCGCCAGTTTTGGCTCAAATGTTAAATAATTAGGGGAAGCCCCGCAAAAAAACACTCTGCTCGGAGCGGTTTTTGCGGGGCTTTCTGGTTGGAAACGCGGTTGGGCGTACGGCAGCGGCATTCGCTTTCGGCCAAAGGCCACGCAACTTTTTCATCTCCTGTTACTTCTCGTATAGCTTCGCGTTGCAGGGCTTGCTTTTTGCAACCGCTGCCGCGTAAGGCTAACGACTTTTCTTTCCTTCGTTCAACATTATATGATACAATTTCTTCTACTCCGGGGTGGGGCAGGTGCGCGGCTGGCATTGCTCTTGTTGCTCATAATGACCGGGCTGGGCCTGCGCCCCGATGCGGCCCGGGCCTCGCACCTGCGCGCCGGCGATATTCAGGCCAAGGTGGACACCACCATGCCTGCCAACCCGCGCCGCATCTTCTTTAAGATGGTGCTGTACACGGATAACAGCTCGTCGGTGAACCAGGATAATGCCACCATTTTCTTTGGCGACGGCACCTCCAGCTGCATCGATGGCATCCCGCGCGCCATAAAACGGGCCATTCCGGGCAACACCGATACCAGCGTCAATATCTATTACTTCGAACATATTTACCCCACCGTGGGGGGCTACAATGTGGAGTTCATCGGCGAAAACCGCAACGAAGGCGTGATAAATATGAGCGACTCAAAAAATCAGTCGTTCTACATCCGTACCTACATCACCATCGACCCCGCGCTGGGGCTGAACCACTCGCCCATTTTCACAGCCCCGGCCATTGACAAAGCGGCCACGAGCCAGGTGTTTTTGCACAGCCCCGGGGCTTACGATGCCGACCATGATTCGCTGGCTTTTCACCTGATGGCCAGCCAGCAGGTGCCGGCCGGCATCAAGGGTTCCGTGGGGGGCTTTCCCTGCTCGGGGCTGGGTGCCGGCACCGGTACCAATTCTCCCGTGGCCCAGCCCGTGCCCAATTTTCACTTTCCCAGCGACCAGGCCATCACCGCCGGCAACCCCCGGGCCGTGCAGGTGGCCTACGAAGGGGTGCCTCCTTACGTGGGAGGGCCAATAGGGGTGCCGGGGGCCGATGCCATTTTTGTGCAGGACGTGACCACCGGCCAGATTACCTGGAATGCGCCCGTGGCGGTGGGTTTCTACAATGTGGCCTTTGAAGTGGAGGAATGGCGGCACTTGCCGCTGGGGCGGCGGCTCATTGGCCGCGTGATTCGGGACATGCAGATAATCGTGACGGCTTCGGTCAATATCCGTCCCACCATCACCATTCCGCAGGACATTTGCGTAGTGGCCGGGTTGCGCATTACGGGAGCCGTGACGGCTGTGGACGGGGGGTCGCCCAGCAGCCCGCAATCGCCCATCACGCTATATGCTTACAGCGGCATTATCCCGCCCGCCACCTTCCGCCAAACGACGACCGGCCCGCCGCAGGCCGCCGGCACGTTTAGCTGGCAAACCGCCTGCAGCAATGTGGCTAAAGCCCCGTACTTGGTGGTGTTCAAGGCCCAGGACAACCCGGCCATACCTTCCACCACCAACCCGGCGCTGATTGACGAGAAAACCTGGCGCATCACGGTGGTGGGGCCGGCACCCCAGAACCTGCGCGCCACGCCCGCCGTGGCCCCGGGCGGCCTCAACAGTATGGTACTGAACTGGGATGCTTACACCTGTGCCAATGCGGCCAACATTTACATCTACCGCAAAGTGAACCCCGGAACCGCGCCGGGGGCGTGCGAAACGGGCATTCCGGCCTCCTCGGGCTACGTGCGCATTGCCACGGTAAGCCCCACCGTGACCACGTTCACGGACCTGAACGCGGACCCGGTGACGAAAGTGAACCGGGGCCTGGACCGGGGCCAGAACTACTGCTACCGCATTTATGCCGACTTCCCGCTGCCGGCCGGCGGCGAGAGCCTGGCCTCGAACGAAGCCTGCGCCCAGGTGGCCGGGCGCGGGGCCATGCTCACCAACGTGGACGTGGCCACCACCAGCGCCACCACCGGCCAGATAAATGTGCGCTGGACCCAGCCCCATCCGGTGAGCGGTACCTTCACCAGCCCGGTGCGCTACAACCTGTCGCGGGCCGAAGGATTGACTCCGGCAGCTACGGCCTTCGTGCCGGTGGCCCACGGCCCATTTACCGCGCTCACCGACACGAACTACCTAGACTCCGGCCTCGATACCCAGAACAAGCAATACACCTACAAGCTGGAGTTTGTGCAGCTCTTGGCCACGCCCATCAGCGAGTTTTCGCCCACGGCCAGTAGCGTGCGCGTGAGTGCATTGCCCGCCAACGTGGCCGCCACGGCCATCACGGTGAACTGGACGTTTAATGTGCCTTGGGACAATGCCACGCAGCCCACCACCGTCTACCGCCGCACTGGCAATGCCGGAGCATATGTGCGTGTCGGCACGGCGGCCTCCACCACTACTGGTGGCACCTACGCCGACCGTGACCCCGCACTGGTGAAGGGCCAGGACTACTGCTACTACGTGGAAACGAATGGCCGCTACGCCAGTTTCGATAGCCTGAATTCGCTGCTGAACCGCAGCCAGGAGCGCTGCCTCACGCTTATCTCGCCGCCCTGCACGCCGGTGCTCAAATTGCTGACCACCAACTGCGACAGCCTAGCCAGCTTGCCCGAATTCCCACGGCAAAACGAGAAGTACATCAACCGCCTGCGCTGGACGGTAGGCAACACGCCCGCCGGCTGCGACGCCGTCCCGGTGAGCTATAAGGTGTTTTACCGGCCCACGCCCACGGGGCGCTTTGCCCTGCTGGGCACCACCACTACCACCAGCTACGCGCACGGCAACCTGGCCTTTTCGGGCGGCTGCTACGCCATCCAGGCCGTGGCCAGCAGTGGCGCGGTGAGCGACACGAGCAATGTGGCCTGCCAGGATAACTGCGTATTTTTCAAGCTGCCCAACATCTTCACGCCCAACGGCGACGGCTCCAACGACCAGTTCCGGCCCAAGAACAGCAGCCCGGTGCGGCGCGTCCACTTCCAGGCCTTCAACCGCTGGGGGACCAAAGTTTTCGAGAACACCACCACGGCTGATGACCCCATCCTCATCAACTGGGACGGTGGCGGCCCCACGGGCGAAGCCAACGCGAAGGTGAAAAACGTAGACGGCGTGTATTTCTACTTGGCCGAGGTGGAGTTTGCCGACTTTGCCAACACCAAGCGCACCTACAAGGGTTGGGTCGAAATCGTCCGTTAATCACGGGTTTAGACTGATTGACACCTTGCGCTAAAGCGGAGACGACCATTGGGCCGGCTCCGCTTTTTTTTGGGCAATGCGGCTTTTTGTGCAGCTTGCGCCCGCTTTACTGCTGCTGAGGCAGCAGCCGGCCCGCATTTGCCAAATCCCACCACCCGAAAACCGCTAACCCCCGACTTCCGATGAATCCGACTCAATCCGTGCTATTTCCCGGCCAGGGCAGCCAGTTTCCCGGCATGGCCCGCGAGCTATTCGACCAGCACCTCGATGCCCGCGCCCTGCTCACCCGCGCCAACGACATCCTGGGTTTCAGCCTCACCGACATCATGTTCAGCGGTTCGGAGGAGGACCTGCGCCGCACCAACGTCACCCAACCAGCCATTTTCGTGCATTCGGTGGCGCAATTCGTGGCGCGGCCCGATTTCGCGCCGGCCAGCACGGCGGGGCATTCGCTGGGCGAATTCTCGGCATTAGTAGCCGCCGGCGTATTGAAATTTGAAAACGCGCTGCCGCTCGTGGCCCGCCGCGCCCAGGCCATGCAGGCCGCCTGCGAGGAGCAGCCCGGCACCATGGCCGTCATTCTCGGCCTCGACGATGCCACGGTGGAACGCATCTGCCAGGAAATCAGCGCTGGCGGCAACATGGTGGTAGCCGCCAACTACAACTGCCCCGGCCAGCTCGTCATATCCGGCTCGGCCGAAGGCATGGCCCAGGCCTGCGAAGCCCTGAAAGCCGCCGGTGCCAAGCGCGCCCTGCCGCTGCCCGTGGGCGGGGCCTTCCACTCGCCCCTGATGCAGAGCGCCGCCGCCGCCCTGGCCGAGGCCATCGAGAAAACCACTTTCAGCCCTGCCCGCTGCCCCGTGTACCAAAACGTGGACGCGCTGCCCCACACCGACCCGGCCGAAATCAAAGCCAACCTGCTGGCCCAGCTCACCGCTCCCGTGCGCTGGACGCAACTCGTGCAGCGCATGGCCGCCGATGGGGCCACCGACTTCGTGGAGTGCGGCCCCGGCAAAGTGCTGCAAGGCTTGGTGAAGAAAATAGTGCCCACGGCCACGGTGGGCAGCTTTTAGCAACCAATGAGGTAACGGCGCGGGTATTCCGGGTTTAAATTGGCCACTCGAGCGTCCTTTGGATTTGTGCTCAAGGGAAAGAGTTGAAGTCCGGAGTACCCGGGTTGGTGCGTCTCCGGCAACCTGTTTTTCGTAGCTGTCGGAAGCAAACTCCAGCCAGCGGCTGCATCTTCCGATTCTATGTCCCTCGCTCCCCGGCCCACCCGTGCTGCTCGCCGCCGTCCCCGGCCGCTCATTGGGCGGCTGGTGGCGGTGGGGGTACTGGTACAGCTGGCGTTGTTCGCCTACGTAGCCGCCCCGGGCCTGGCCGGCACCGGCGACTCGCGCTACTACCTCTACGCCGCCCAGACGCTGCGCGAAACCGGCCGGCTGCTCAATCCCGATGGCACGTTGTACCGCTTCTGGCCGCCGCTTTACCCGGCACTACTGGCCGCGACGGGCTCGCTGGCGGGAATCCGGCTGCTACACGGCGCGGCGCTGCTGGGTAGCCTGCTGCTGTGGGGCTGGCTGGGCCGGCAGCTGCTACCAGCCCGGCGGGCGCTGCTGCTGCCGTTGCTGCTGGCCCTGGGCACGCCCGGGCTGCTGGTGGGCAAGTTTGTGTGGGCCGAATGCGTGTTTACGCTGCTGGCGGCGGCCTACGCGGCGGCGGTGCTGCAATGGCTGCGCTCGGCCCGGGGCGAGTGGATGGCGATGGCCACGGTAGCCGGCCTGCTGCTGCCGTTGCAGCGCACGCTGGGGCTGTTTCTGCTGGCGGGGGTGGGCGGGGCACTGCTGCTGGGCAGCTGGCGGCACCTGGCCGTGCGGGGCCGCTGGCTGCTGCTACTGCACCTGCTGCTGAGCGGCCTGGGTGGCGTGCTGTGGCAGGCATATGTGCTGTTTGCGGTGGCTGCGCCCAGCCGCTACCATCCACCCCGGGGCTGGGGCCAGCTGCTGAGCTCGGCCGCCGACTATGGCTTCGTGTTGGGGCGCTGGCTGCTGCCGCTGCCCGCCTCGGCCCGGGCCGGCGGACCGGAATGGGCCTGGGTGGCGGTGTTGCTGGGGCTGTTTGTGGCCCTGTGGCCGCGTCGGCGGCCGTGGCGGCAAACGGGGGCGCTGGCCCCACCCGTCACCCCCGATGCGGAGGCGGCCAACACGGCCTTTCCGGCCACGCACGGCCTCAGTTTCAGCACGCAGCTGTTGCGGGATGCCCTGTGGGCCGGCGCCGTGGCGCTGGTGGTGCTGGTGGCCGTGCTCACGGTATTTGCCCAGAGCGCGGCCGGCGTTCACGACGCCGAGCGCTACGCCAGCGTGCTGTTTGGGCCGATAGTGATTCTGGTGCTGGCGGCATGGCCGGCGCGGGCTCCGCGCGGGCTGGGCGTGGGGCTGCTGGGGCTGTGGCTGCTGGCGCTGGCCTTTCGGGCGGGGCATGTGGCGCAGGATTTGCGCCGGGTGCCGCCGCTGGCTCCGGTTTCATTCCCCGGGCCAGCGCCGCACGGGCAAGGGGTCGGGGCAGCGCAGGAGTAGCGCGGCCACCGTCTCACCCAACTGCGGATGCACCAGCGAACCGGCGATTTCGGCCAGCGGCACCAGCGCAAACCGGCGCTCGGCCAGGCGCGGGTGTGGCACGCTCAGCGTGGGCGTGGCAACAATTTTCGGCCCGAAAAACAAGATGTCGATATCCAGCGTGCGGCTGCCCCAATGCTCCATTCGTTGGCGGCCGGCGAGTTGCTCCGCGACCTGGCAGGCCGCCAGCAACTCATCCGGCGCTAAAACCGTGCGCATGGCCAGCGCCTGGTTCAGAAATGCCGGCTGGTCTTCGCGGCCCCACGCCGCCGTTTCGTACAAGCCGGATGCGGCCATGATTTCCCCGGCTGTGGCCGCCAGCCGGGCGCGGGCCTGCGCCAGTAGCGCGGCGCGGTCGCCCAGGTTGGAGCCCAGCAGCAAGTAGGCCAATACGGGTTCGCCGCTCATGCCTGCCGTTTGAAAAATGCCGCCGTGGCCTCCGCAACGTGCCGGGCAGGGGCGGGCAATTCCGTTTCGCGCCACGGATGCGCGCCGCCAAACATGTGCGTGGCCCCGGGCACCAGCAGCAGTTCGGCATTGGGCTTTAGCTGCTGGAGCTTGTGGGCCGCCGCCACGCCCACCGTCTCGTCCTCATCGCCGTGGATGATGAGCAGTGGCTGCTTCAGCTTGCGGCGCACGTTGTGCGGAATATCGAGGCGATGGCGGTTGGCGTGGTAGTTCTCCACAATCTGGTATTGCATGGGCAGCTCCACGCCGGTCCGCATGTTGGGTACGTGCAGCACGCCCGTGCGCTGCCACTCATCAAACACCGCTTGGGGCCACTGCGGATGCACTTCGGCAATGGCGGCCCACGTCGCCACGGCCCGCACGCGTGGGTCTTCGGCCGCTTTCAGCAGCACCAGGCCGCCGCCCCGGCTGTGCCCGGCCAGGAAAAACCGCTGCAAATTCATCTCGGCGGCGGGTACGGGCGTGGCCCCGGCTGTAAAAAGCGCGTCGATTACCTGCCCGATATCATCAAGCTCAATGCTGAAATTATTGCGCCCGAAAGCGTCCAAATCCTCCAAATCGCCGGTGCCGCCCACCACCAGGCCGTTGTGCGACAGGTTCAGCTTCACGAACACGAAACCCTGCGCCGCGAAATAATCGGCCAGCAACGGGAAGTGCCCCCAGTCCTTGAACCCCTTGAAACCGTGTACGAACAGCAGCACGGGCTTCGCAAGGCCGGTGGCCTGATAGGTGGCGTCGGCCTCGAAGGGCCGGCCGTGGGCGGGGCCCGTGAGCAGGAAGGAGGCGTGAGTGAGCATCCGGCGAAGGTAGGAGCGAAGCGCAGCCAATTGGCCGCCGATGCGGTTATAATTCGTAGCCGGCCCAAAAGGTTGGGGCCGCGCTGGTGGCCCCTCCGCCGTTCTGCCGTATCATTGTCGCCGCAATGTCCCAACACTCTCCTTCATCCCTCGACCAGATTCAGGCCCCCATCGCGGCCGAAATGGAAGAGTTTGAGCACAAGTTCCGCCAGTCGATGCGCACCAAAGTGCTGCTCCTCGACAAGATAATGGGCTACATCGTGAAGCGCAAGGGCAAGCAGATTCGGCCCATGTTCGTGTTTCTCACGGCCCGCGCCACCCGCCTGGAGCCCGCCACCGGCGACCCGCTGCCCGATGCCAGCTTCCGTGGGGCCGCCCTCATCGAGCTGCTGCACACCGCCACCCTGGTACACGACGACGTGGTGGACGAGAGCAATTACCGGCGTGGCTTCTTCTCCATCAACGCACTCTGGAAAAATAAAATCGCGGTTTTAGTCGGCGATTATCTCCTCTCGCGTGGTCTGTTATTAGCCCTCGAAAACGACGATTTCGACCTGCTGAAAATCGTGAGCAACGCCGTGCGCGAATTAAGCGAAGGCGAATTGTTGCAAATCGAAAAGGCCCGCAAGCTAGACATCACCGAAGAGGTTTATTTTGACATTATCCGGCAAAAAACCGCGTCGCTAATCGCCTCTTGCACGGCAGTGGGCGCGGCCTCCGTCGGGGCCGACAAAGAAGTCATCGAGCGTGCCCGTTTATTCGGTGAAAAAGTTGGAATTGCTTTTCAGATTAAAGACGATTTGTTCGATTACGGCACCGCCGAAATTGGTAAGCCCGTGGGCATTGACATCAAAGAAAAAAAGATGACGCTGCCGCTTATTTATGCGCTGCAACAGGCTTCCTGGCTGGAAAAGCGCAAGGTTATTTTCAATGTAAAAAACAACGACGGCCACCGCGACCGGGTGCAGCAGGTCATTGAATTCGTGAAAAAATCGGGCGGCTTGGAGTACGCCATACAAACCATGAAGCGCTACCGCGATGAGGCGATTGCCATCCTGCACACCTTCCCGGAATCGCCCAGCCGCACGTCGTTGGAAGCGCTGATTAACTACACGATTGAGCGGGAAAAATAGAACCACGGATTCGCTCGGATTTTTCGGATTTTGTAGTCGACTGTTGGTTTTTATTACTGGCCTCTGAATTAGAGAAATGGACAATAAAAAAGCCTCTCGCACGAGAGGCTTTTTTATTGTAGTGAATATCGTCGACTAAAATTAGCAATCGACTACAAAATCCGTGGTCCTATTTTGACAACTGATAGCTCACGCTGCCGGGCTTCACCTCGCTCACTTTGAAGGTCACGCCATCGAAGGAGCTGTCGACTTCCAGGGTGTGGGTCATGTCGCAGCCGGGGCACTTTATCTGCTCAATTTCGTGGTTGTCGGCGTGGGCGGACGAGTCGGCCTGGTCGTTGGGGGCGGGCACGCCGATGAGGTCGGTGAAGACTTCGGTGTGGCAATGCTTGCACTCAAACTTGAGGCCGACGGTGCGGCCTTGCAGGTCGGCGAGCGGGGCGGGAGCGTTGGGTTGCTGATGAATCCACATAAGGAGCGGGCGTTTGGGAAAAGAAAGTGTGGGGTTGGGCCGGGGCCTT
The DNA here is from genome assembly GCF_054061335.1 of Hymenobacter sp. UYAg731. Taxonomy (NCBI): domain Bacteria; kingdom Pseudomonadati; phylum Bacteroidota; class Cytophagia; order Cytophagales; family Hymenobacteraceae; genus Hymenobacter; species Hymenobacter sp. UYAg731. Next base: position 180,292 of record NZ_JBSSEC010000007.1, read on the forward strand.
AGCTGGCTGTACGCGACTGGTTTGAAAAAAGATGAGCCGGCCGCCGCGCCGGGTTATTTTTGGGGCCGCATCCAAGTGCGGGTCTTTGCCATGAGCGAGTTGTCAGCCCCCGAAAAAGCCCTGGAAAATACGTTTCGGCTGCCCCGGTTGCCACGCTGGCGCTCCCTGCTGCGCTCGTTTGCGCTGGCGAAGGACCCGCTGCCGGTGCTGAACCAGGTGCTGGCCCGCCACGGTGACACGGTGGAATTGTTCATCGGCGGAGTCGAGAAAAGCATCCTCACCCGCGACCCCGGCCTGATTCAGCATGTGTTGCAGAAGAACAACCGGAACTATGCCAAGTCGAAGTTCACGCGGGGCTTTTCGCGCTACATCGGCCACGGCCTGCTCACCAATGACGGACCCGACTGGCTGCGGCAGCGCCGGCTCATTCAGCCCGGCTTCCACCGGCAGCGGGTGGCGGGCCTCACCGGCCTGATGCAGGAAATAACCATCGAAACGCTGGCTCCGCTGGTGGCGCAGGCCACGGGCGCGGGCGGCACTGCCACCGTGGCCGCGCACGAGCTGATGACGCGCCTGACCTTCCGCATCATTGCCCGCTCGGTGTTCAGTACCAATTTTCCGGAGGCCGAGCTGGACCGGCTGGCGGGCCTGATTACCGAGATTCAGGCGTTTTTCGTGCGCTCCATCCGGCAGCCTTACCTCAAGCCGTGGTTCCGGCTGCGGGGCCGGTTTGCCTACCACGACGCGCTGGCCGCCGAGCTGCGTGCGCTGCTGGGTGGCCTCATTGCTCAGCGCCAGCAGGCCACTGCCCGCCCCGGCAGTACCCCGCCCCCCGACGACCTGCTGCAAATGCTGCTCGACGTGCGCTACGAGGACACCGGCGAGCCCATGCCTACCGACCGGCTCATCGACGAATCCCTCATCCTGCTCGTGGCCGGCCACGAAACCAGTGCCAACGCCCTCACCTGGCTCACCTACCTGCTGGCCCATCACCCGGCCGAGGCCGTGGTCATTCAGCAGGAAATGGCCGCCGTGCTGGCCGGCCGCGCCCCCGCGTTCGAGGACCTGCCGCGCCTTGGCTCCGCCCTGAATGCCGTGCAGGAAGCCATGCGCCGCTACCCGCCCGCCTGGATGGTGGACCGTGTGGCCCTGGCCGACGACGAATACCACGGCCTGCGCATCCCCAAAGGCACGCTGTTTTCGCTGTACTTCCACGGCCTCCACCACAACCCGAGGTATTGGCCCGCGCCCGAAGAGTTCCGGCCCGGCCGCTTTGCGCCCGGCGCGGCCCAGCCAGTGCAGGCCAATGCCTACGTGCCCTTCGGCGGCGGGCCGCGCCTGTGCATCGGCATGCAGTTCGCCCTCACCGAAATGCAGCTTGTGACGCTGGAGCTGCTGCGGCAGTTCGACATCGAGTGGGTGGCCGGGCAGCCGTCCGTGGCCATGCAGCCGCTCGTCACCCTCCGCCCAAAAAATGATTTTCAGGTGCGGTTTCGGGTGCGGCTGCGGGGGTAGAGGGTTTGGCTTTAAGCACTACCCAAGAAGAAGCTCAGCATGACGTTCTTTTTATCGTTTCAATGAGCTAAAGCGGCCCGGTGCCTACGCCGCCAGATGGTACGTCAGCACGGGTGGGAAGGCGTGAGTGGCCACGGTTTCGGCAATGCTGGTGCGCAGGAAGCGGCTCAGGCCCGAGCGGGCGTGGGTGGGAATAACCACCATGTCGGCACCCACGTTCTGGGCGTATTCTTCGATGCCGAGGCTGGTGCGCTCCGCGTCTACCTCGGCCGTTTGGCAGTTGAGCAGGTGATGCTGCTGGGCAAAAGCCTGCATTTGCTGCTGGGCTACGTGGCCGCTTCCGGCCGCTGCTACGTGCAGCAGGTGCAGCGTGGCGTTGGGAAAATCGGCCTGAATCTGGCGCAGGCCCTCAAGGGCGCTGGCGGCATCGGCCGCAAAATCGGAAGGGAATACGATGTTCTGCACGTCGAAATCGGTGTGCGGGTGCTTCACCGTGAGCACCGGGCAGGGGGCCAGCCGAATGAGGCGCTCGGTGGTGGAACTCACGAAAAAGTGTTCCACCGCGCCGTGGCCGCGGGCACCCAGCACCACCAGGTCCGGGTGGTCGCGGTTGATGGCGTGCAGAATGCCGTCGCCGACGCGGGCAACTTCCACCTCGTCCTGCACCAGCACTTCGGGGGCCAGCTGGGCGGCTTCGTCGCGCAGGGCGTGCATCCGCCGCTTGGTCACTTCCAGCAGCTTAATGATAAAAATCTGGTCGATGCTTTGGCCGCCCGTCGGCTTGCCCATCGTGCTGAAACCGCCTGATATTCCCTCGGCTTCCTCCAGTACGTGCAGCAACATGACGCGGCCACCCGTGCGCCGGGCCATCTGCAAGGCCACTTCAAAAGCGTTGTGGGCTTCGGGCGAAAAATCGGTGCAAACCAATATGTTTTTCATGGCCGGAATGAGTGAGGTGAGGAGAAATTGCTGCATTCTCCAGCCAACACGCGGGGTGCCGACCGTAGAAATAATAGCATATCACAATATACTACGCAATGCTCCCTTATTATCCTCGGCCCAGCATTAAAAGCAAAATCAAACAAGGCTTGATATCCCGACGAAGGAAGAATCGGACAAAACTATATCCAGAGTCCTCCTTCGTTGGAATAACAAGCCCTGTTCGGATAGGCGCTGATTTTGCCGCCGCTTATTCTTTCAGCAGCTTGTCCACGGTTTTGTTGAAACCGTCGATTTCTTCCTGATAATATTTGCCCGTGCCCGGTCCCGCGAAGCCAGTATGAATCTTCCGCACGTTGCCTTTTTTATCGAGGAAAATAGTAGTGGGGAAGGCCAGGAATTTTGCCAGCTGCGGCAGCGACTTTGCCACCGAATCCTTGTTGGCAATGCCCGCAAAGGCCACGTCGTAGCCCACATGGAACCGCTCGCGCATGTTGCGCAGCTTGGCTGCCGATACGTTGTAATCGGGCAGGCGCTCGTAGCCGAGGCCGATGATTTCTACGCCGCGCGCCTTGTTCTTCTCGTACCACGGGGCCAGGAAATTAGTCTCGTCCATGCAGTTGGGGCACCACGAGCCCAGGATTTGCAGCACCACCACTTTGCCCCGGTACTTGGGGTCGGTGGGGGAGATGCTGCCGCCCTCAATCACATTCGGGAACTTGAAATTCAGCCGGCTTTCGCCCTTTTTAAGGTAAACGAGGGTGTCGGCATCGGGTAGCTTGGCCTTGGGGTCGGGCACGGCGGTCCAGGTTTCGTGGCCGGATTTGCCGGAATAGAAGTCGCCGAACAGCGTGTTGGGGGCGTATTCTTTGGTGATGTCCACGGGTTCCTTTGGTCCGTTGTGGGCCGTGAACAAGAAGGCGTGGCTGCCGTCGAAGGTGCTCAGGCGCAGGTCCTGGCCGCTCACCACACCGCTGAGGTAGCGGTAGTCGCCGGTGGTGGTGAGGAAGGTGCCGGTGAGTTGGTTGCCTTGCTGGGTGAAAACGCCCGTGGCCGGGTAGCTCTCTTCGCCTTCGCCAAAGTTGGCCCGCCAGGTGCCGCCAAAGCTGCCCGTCTTTTCCGCCGATTTAGCGGCCGGGAACAGCTCCTGCGCGCCGGCCGTGGCCATCATTGGCACGCGGTAGGGCATCTTCGAATCATATTTCACCCAGGTTCCTTTTAGCTTGCCCTGGCCATCGGCCCGCACCACCAGCGCCGCATCAAAAGCGTGCATTCTAATAGTCGTCGAGTCGCCAGCCGATTTAATGTCCTCGCAGCGCAGCCGCTCCTCGCCGTTCAGGCCTTTATTAATAAGGTAGACTACCGGCTGGCCGGCTTCGGTTTTCACCTCGAACAAAAACGGAATTTCCTGGCCCTGCGTGGCCAGTACGCCGCGCCAGGGGCCGGGCGTGAGCGTCGGGGCCGCCGTGCCGCCGGTAGCGGCCGTTTCGGAAGTCGAATTATTGGATGAGCAGCCGAAGAGGCCCAGGCCCAGCGTGGCCGTAGCCAGCAGGCGGAGAAGGGGAGTATTCATAAGTAAGCGCAAAAATGCAAACGCAAGCTCCACAAACCAGCGACCTCGCCAATAGGTTGCCGCCAGCGTCTGCGAACCTCAGCGTCTTGAGCACAAACCCGGAGTTGCGCGCCAACCGAACGCCGCCCCCCAAACCTGCGTTAATTCTACCGGCCCTGCGGTGCCAGCATAAAGCTTACCGCCCAAACCCGCTTTCGGCTAGGTCCAACTTCCCGTGAGTGCTACATTTGCGCAACCACTCTTATAATAACACGCATCCTATGGCTTTCGACCTGGAAATGATTCGCACGGTGTATGCCGGCATGGGTTCCCGCATCGAGGCGGCCCGCGCCGCCGTGGCGCGCCCACTCACCCTCACCGAGAAAATCCTCTACGCCCACCTCTACGGTGGCGATGTTAAGCAGGCCTACGAGCGCGGCGTTTCCTACGTCGACTTTGCCCCCGACCGCGTGGCCATGCAGGACGCCACCGCCCAAATGGCCCTGCTCCAGTTCATGCAGGCCGGTAAGCCCACGGCCGCCGTGCCCTCCACAGTGCATTGCGACCACCTCATTCAAGCCAAAGACGGCGCAACGGCCGACCTGGCCGAAGCCAACACCGAAAACAAGGAAGTGTATGATTTCCTGGCCTCGGTTTCCAATAAATACGGCATCGGCTTCTGGAAGCCCGGCGCGGGCATCATCCACCAAGTGGTGCTGGAGAACTACGCCTTCCCCGGCGGCATGATGATTGGCACCGACTCGCACACCCCCAATGCGGGCGGCTTGGGCATGGTGGCCATCGGCGTGGGCGGCGCCGACGCAGTGGATGTAATGGCCGGCATGGCCTGGGAATTAAAATTCCCGAAGGTTATCGGCGTGAAGCTGACCGGCAAAATGAGCGGCTGGACGTCGGCCAAAGACGTGATTCTGAAAGTAGCCGGCATTCTGACCGTGAAGGGCGGCACCGGCGCTATCGTGGAATATTTCGGCGATGGGGCCGAAAGCCTCAGCTGCACCGGCAAAGGTACCATCTGCAACATGGGCGCTGAAATTGGCGCAACCACGTCGGTATTCTCCTACGACGAGAAGATGGGCGACTACCTGCGCGGCACCGGCCGCGCCGAAATCGCCGAAGCCGCCGCCGCCGTGCGCCAGCACCTGCGCGCCGACGAGGAAGTGTATGCCGACCCGGCCAAATACTACGACCAGCTCATCGAAATCGACCTCAACACGCTGGAGCCCTACGTGAACGGCCCGTTCACGCCGGACGCCGCCTGGCCCATCTCGGAGTTTGCCGCCGCTGTGAAAGAGCACGGCTGGCCCGAGAAGCTGGAAGTGGGCCTCATCGGCTCCTGCACCAATTCCAGCTACGAGGACATCACCCGCGCCGCCAGCATTGCCAAGCAGGCGGTGGACAAAGGCCTGACCGTGGCCGCCGAATTCACCATCACGCCCGGCTCGGAGCTGGTGCGCTACACCGTGGCCCGCGACGGCCTCCTCGACACCTTCGCTGACATGGGCGGCGTGGTGCTGGCCAATGCCTGCGGCCCGTGCATCGGCCAGTGGGCCCGCCACACCGACGACCCCAAGCGCAAGAACTCCATCATCACGAGCTTCAACCGCAACTTTGCCAAGCGCAACGACGGCAACCCCAACACCCACGCCTTCGTGGCTTCGCCCGAAATCGTGACGGCCTTCGCCATCGCTGGCGACCTCACCTTTAACCCCCTCACCGACACGCTGCCCGGCAAAAACGGCCCCGTGAAATTCGATGAGCCCCAAGGCGTGGAAATGCCCCCGCAAGGCTTTGCCGTGGAGGATGCCGGTTTCCAGGCTCCCGCCGCTGATGGTAGCAGCGTGCAGGTGCTGGTAAGCGACACTTCCGACCGTCTGGAACTGCTCACGCCCTTCAAGGCGTGGGAAGGTACCGATTTGATGGGCCTGCGCCTGCTCATTAAAGCCCAGGGCAAATGCACGACCGACCACATTTCGATGGCCGGTCCATGGCTGAAATACCGTGGCCACCTCGATAATATCTCCAACAACATGCTTATTGGAGCCACCAACGCCTTCAACGGCGAGGCCAACTCGGTGCGTAACTTCGCGGTGCAGGGCGACGGCTACACCACCGTGCCGCAGTCGGCCCGCGCATATAAGAGCGCGGGCATCGGCTCCGTGGTGATTGGCGATGAGAACTACGGCGAAGGCTCGTCGCGCGAGCACGCCGCCATGGAGCCCCGTCACCTCGGCGTGCGCGCCGTGATTGTGAAAAGCTTCGCCCGCATCCACGAAACCAACCTGAAGAAGCAGGGCATGCTCGGCCTCACCTTCGCCAACAAGGCCGACTACGACCTGATTGAGGAAGGCGACACCATCGACATCCTCGGCCTGACGGATTTCCAGGAAGGCAAGCCCCTACAGGCCCGCCTGCACCACACCGACGGCGACACCGACCTCATTACCCTCAACCACACCTACAACGAAGGGCAGATTGAGTGGTTCAAAGCCGGCTCGGCCCTGAATTTGATTCGCTTGAAAGAAGCCGGGCAGGCGGTGTAATTTCCGTCAGCTAATAGCCTTAAGTCACAACGGCCGCCTCAGGAAACTGGGGCGGCCGTTTTGGTTGATGTTACTTTGTTAACGAACACAATACTCTAACACCTCCATGGACGACTTTGAAGAAAAAATACGCGCATTGTTTGCTAAGAAGGTTCCAAACCCCAGCCATTTATTGGAACTGAATGAGGCATTATTTCCAAGTCCAAAAGATGGTTTAGAGGCGCTATTGGAGCACGTCTATAAAGAAGTGCTGATTCCAGCCCATCGGATGTTGATTAAGCAAGAGGCATTTGCTACTTCAACGGTAGGTTATGAAGGAGATTTTGGCGATACGTACGATGACGGCATGGAAGACCGGCCCGTAGTTGTGCTGAAGGTAGTGTGGCAGCAAACGCAGTTGTTCGAATACTGGCTAAGCTTTGACGGGGATTCTGACGGAAGGGAGGCTTCGCTGTGGCGAAAGGTGGATATATACCGTGCGCCTCTCGACCTCAAAAATCTGCCAGCAGGTTTTTTTGATATGGATGATTTGAGTGTATCCGATGACGAAAGATTTGGGAAACCCAACTTGGCTCACAGCACAATAGCTTTGGTTGAAGAGTACGAAAGCTTTCATACACTTGATATGGATGAAGCCGTGCGCTTGGTACAAGCGGATTTCTATTGGGTTTGCGATACACTCTTGTAGCTAGTCGCAGACGCACGCCAGCAGGGGCCATTTCGTTCTGGCCCCAGTAGCTTGTGGCAGCGGGAGAGGACAGCAAGCCCCGTTATCGACCCTGCAATGACGTCATGTCATGCGGGAAGGGGTGCGATGATGCCTGCCAGGCTGGTAATAGTATCTGCCGTGACGTCATGTCATGCTGCCGAGGCGGTTAGCATTGCTGCCGTGGGCGCGAAAACCCCGGCCGGGCTGGCAACGATGGCGGTGGAACTGGTTAGCATAGTAGCCGACCTGACAAGGATGTCTGCCGGGCCGACAAGCATCATAGCGGTGCTGGCGAGCCCAGCCGCCTGGTCGGTAAGCACCCGTGGCACTATGGCAAGCGTGGTGGCAGGGGCCGCGACTGCAAGCCTTCGGCCGCGAAATGCCGCATGCGGTAGCAATTCTGCGCCGTTTCGCCCAGCTGTTCAATGAGCTTGTAGTTGGCCATTGCCCCCACGGCCGCGCCCACGAAGGGCAGGAGCTGGGCCATTTTGGCGAGGTCGATGTAGTCGCGGTACTCCTGCTGGAAGGTGCGCCAGTCGAATGCTTCCGGGTTCAGGGGCAGGGTGAGGCGGTAGGCGTCCCAGTCGGCGAGGCGGTGGTAGGTGGCGTTGCGGGTTTGCTGGCTGCTGAAGGCCAGCTGGAAAACGTAGAGCAGGTAGAGGCGCTCGGTGTAGTCATGCACGTCGTAGCCGTAGGCGGCGGCCACGTCGAAGAGCAGCTTGAGCTTGAAGCCGAGCAGCAGCGGGAAATCGGCCAGGCCGAGCAGGAAGCCGCCCGCGCCGGTCACGGCTCCTTCGGCGGTGGCCATGGTGCGGTAGTTGCGAATCTGGCCGCGTACGGCGGTTTCGCGCTGGGCGAAGGTGGCGTGGGTCAGCACCTTGCCGGTAGTGTGCTGCGAGCCGAAGAGCACGCCGCGCACCATCTGCCGGATGGCGGCCGTGATGGCCTGGTGCATTTTTTCGGGCAGGAAAGCATTGAGCCGCACCTGCACCCGCCGGGCAAAGTTGTTGAGAAACGAGGGCGCCCGCTGCATCTGCTGCTGCCAGGCGCGGAGCTCGATACGGGCTTGTTGTTCGTTGTCAGGAGTCATGGGTGAAATGTAGCGCGAACTTTTAGTTCGTGTCCCCGCGCCGTTGCACTGGTTGTCATTCTGGGACGCGAACTAAAAGTTCGCGCTACTTACAGCGTAGCTACTTGGCTGGCGCGGATTTCGCGGGGCTTCTGCACCAGGTAATAGTACTGCAAAATGCCCAGCCCAATGAGAAACGGCACCAGTGCCAGGTGCTTGCCCGTGACGTGCGGAGCTACCCGCACCGCATCGAATCCGAAAAACTCGCTGGTCATCCAGTACGAGTTGGCTGTAATCCAGAACACGATGGCCAGGTTGTGGGCCAGCTCCGAGGCGTAGGCGCGGGTGCGCCAGGCAATGACCACGGCAATGCCCAGCGTGGGCAGCACCATCAGCAGCCCCAGCGGCCGCCACACCATGCACCAGGCAATGTCCTTCAGCAGCCAGAACAGGATGTGCGTGTTTTCCATCTTCCGGTAGGCGGCCGGAATGGCGTACACTTCTTCGGCAACCGGAGGCACGGGGGCAGACATGGGGCGGGCAAAAGCCCAAAAATAAGCCGCCGGCTACTTCCCTGGTTCGACCACGCCCAAGGCTTTCAGCTGCTGCGCGTATTTCTGATAAATCACCCGCAAATCGGCGTTGTGCTTCTCCGCATCCACCCCAATGCTCACGTTGCGGGCATGAAAGCGATGCAGGTGGCTGAGGTGCGGGCACACCACCGGCAGCTGCCCGGCCAGCAGGAAGCGCACGTAGAGGTCGAGGTCCTCGGCCATGGCCAGCTTGCCGTCGTAGCCGCCCACTTCCTCCACAAAAGCCCGGCGGTAGCACACGTTGCCCTGAATGAAATGCTCAGCCCGAAAAATGGCGTGCAGCATGGCCGTGGGCGACTCGAATTGCCAGGCGTAATAATCCTCGCTGGGGAGGTAGCGGCCGGTTTCGTCCACCCGTAGGAAATCGGCCACGAACCACGGCCGGCCGGGGTGGGCCTGAATCTGCGCCGCGTAATTGTGCAGGGTGCGCTGGAGCAGGATGTCGTCGTCATCGAGTGGCACAACCCAGGCATCGGGCGCGGCTTCCGCGATGAGGCGGTTGCGGGCCGCGCCGGCCAGCTGACGGCCGGGCGAGTGCCAGTGGCGCAACGGCGGGCCGGGCTGGGCGGCGGCCTCGCGCAGGTAGGCGGCCGTGCCATCGCGTGAGCCGCTGTCGTAAACCAGGTGCTCAAAGGAGAAATCGAGGGGGGCGCTGATGCTGGCGCGCACGCTGGCCACGGCCTCGGGTAGCAACTCCCGGCGCTGGTGGGTGGGGGTAATAACGGTGAAGTGCATAGGCGAGGTGTTCGTTGGGAAAGCCGGAAAAGTTGCCTTTTGAACCTTTTGGGCGCTCAATATGCCCGTAAAGCGAAACAATATGGCCTTGGTCCTGCCGAATGCCCGGCCCTTGGTTACTTTGCCGGCGCATGACACAATCGGCCATTTTCAACTGGAGCGGAGGGAAAGACTCGGCGCTCGCGCTCCACAAAACGCGGCAAAGCGGGCACTACAAGGTCCAAACGCTGCTCACCACCATCAGCGAGCCGTACCAGCGCATTTCCATGCACGGCGTGCGTACGGCCCTGCTCGACCGGCAAACTGCCGCCCTCGGGTTGCCGTGCCGCAAGCTGCTGCTGCCCGAAACGCCCACCATGGCTGCTTACGAACAGCTCATGGCCGCCACCATGCAGGACCTAAAAGGCGCGGGCGCCACGGCCGCCATCTTCGGCGATATTTTCCTGGCCGACCTGCGGCAGTACCGCGAAAACAAGCTGGCCGAGCTGGGCTTGGAGGCCGTATTCCCGCTCTGGGGCGTGCCCACGGCCGAGCTCATCCGCGAGTTCATCGGCCTGGGCTTCAAAACCATCACCACCTGCGTCAACGAGAAGTTTCTGGACCAAAGCTTCGTGGGCCGCGTGATTGACGAAGATTTCCTGCGCGACCTGCCCGCTAATGTGGACCCCTGCGGCGAAAACGGCGAATTCCACACCTTTGTGTTCGATGGGCCGCTGTTCAGCCAGCCCATTCCGTTTGAAAAGGGCGAAATCGTGTACCGCAAATACACCGCGCCCGCGCCCCCGCCTACCGATGCGGCCGACTACGATTGCGCCCCCGCCAACTCCGACTCCAGCCCGTTCGACACCGGCTTCTGGTACTGCGACTTAACTTAGCCAGCGGCCGTGCCCGGTACTGCCGCACCGGCCGCATCCAGCGTGCGGCTCAGGGCCAGGGCCTGCTGCACGATGCTGGCCGGGTAGCCCGCCCGGGCCAGCAGCCGGATGGCGTTGCGGGTGGTGAGCGGGCCGGGCTTGAGCTGGTAGTCGAAGTACCAGTCGGCCTCGGTCACGGTTTCGGAGAAGTGGTATTCGGTGAAAGCGGGGGCGAGGAGCGCGCCCAGCTCGCCGTCGTGCGTGGAGGCTACCACCAGGCTGCGCGTTTGCAGGTGGGCCAGCACCGCCTGCGTGGCCGCGATGCGCTCCACGGTATTGGTCCCCTTGAACAGCTCATCGAGAATAAACAGGTAGCCGCCCGCCTCGGCCTGCTGGATAAAGCCCAGCACCGCCTCGGCCTCCGCGAAGTAGTAGCTCTTGCCTTCGAGCAGGTTATCGGCCAGGTTGATGCTGGACGCCACCCGCCGGAAAGGGGCAGCGTAGGCCGCCGCCGGGCAGGTGGCAATGGTCTGGGCCAGCAGCGTATTGAGGCCGATGGCGCGCATAAACGTGGTTTTGCCCGACATATTGGAGCCCGTGAGCAGCACGCTGGCGTCGGTCACGGCCAGGTCGTTGGGCACACAGCCGGGCACCAGCGGGTTGTAGGCGGCCGTGAGGTGCAGGCCGGTTTTTTCAGCGGTGAAAACCGGGGCGCAATGCGGGTGCCGCGCCCGGAACCCCGCCACCGCCACTGCGCAATCGGCGTAGCCCACCGCCTCATACACGGCCCGAATAGCCTCGAAATGCTGCATCGCATCGTGCCGGCAGCGGTGGTATACGATGAAATCGAGCAGCAGCACAATCTTCACGTATTGCAATAGCAGCCACGGCAGGGCCGCCAGGTCGGATTGCAACTGGCCCTCGAACTGCAAAAAAGCCACCTTACGCACGATGGAGCCCAGCCGGCCCAGCGGCGCGGCCAGCCCACTCAGGGCCGGTACCGGCAGGCCCAGTCGGGCCAAATCGCGCCCGGCGCGGTAGAGGTTGCCCAGCTGCAGCATGGGCCGCACGCCGGCCACCACCCGCGCCCGGTTCCAGAAGTGCAACAGCGTATGCACCAGCAGCTGCCCCGCCGTGAGCAGCCACAGCGCCGGCTCCCAAAAGCCGCCCACCACGGTAGCCAGCAGCAGCAGCACCAGGGCCGGGGCCGCCGCCGTCCAGGACAGTTCCGGCAGGGCATCGCCGGCCAGCAGGTCGGTCAGGTAGTAGGCATCGGTGGAGGTGAGGCGGCTGAGGGCCAGCTGCACCCGGCCGCGCTCAGGGGGCTGGGCCGCAAAGAAACCGGCTGCTTCGTCGAACTCCCGCAGGGCCGTCGCGTCGGCCAGCGGGCTGCGCAGGCGGTGGTAGAGGCACTGCTGGCCCACGCGGCTCACGGTGCCATCCAGGAGCGCGAACAACTCATCGCCGTTCAGGTCGGTCCAGGTTTGCTGGTCGAGGCGGTGGTAGGCGGGTTCGGCCGGCACCGCCGCGTGGTAGCGGGCAATGAGCGGAAAGTTGCGAAAGCGGGCCGAGGGTTGCCGCCATTCGGCATTGAGGGCGGCCAGCCGCTCGGAGGTTGAAGTCCACATGGAAAGTGCTGGGGAGGAGCCGCCGCAGTTAGCGGCCGCCGGGCAAAAGTACAGGCTGCCGCCGGTTGCCCCGGCCCGTGGCTTCTCCGATTTCTGCCGTACTTGGCGGCGTTAAACCCAACCATTTCCGCACCCTATGAACCCCCAACCGCAACCGTCCAACGCCTTCATCGCCGCTTCCTGGGTGGCCCTGCTGGCCGGCCTGGCCGCCTTCATCATCGGCCTCTGGAACGCCGCCATGCCGCTGAACGAGAAAGGCTATTACTTCACGGTGCTCATGTACGGCCTGTTTTCGGCCATTTCCCTGCAAAAAAGCGTGCGCGACCGCCTCGAAGGTATCCCCGTGACCAACATTTATTACGGCCTGAGCTGGTTTTCTACCGTACTGTGCATTCTGCTGCTCACCATTGGCCTCTGGAACGCCACGCTCACCCTTAGCGAAAAAGGCTTCTACGCCATGTCGTTTCTGCTGAGCATGTTCGCGGCCATCGCCGTGCAGAAAAACACCCGCGACAGCCAGCGCGTGGGTGCTGCTCAATAAACCCGCTTACCCCAATCCATGCCGCTTACGCTTCGCAAAACCCTGAAATTCACCGGCTACACCATTGGCGGCATCATCGGTGTGGCCGCGCTCTACGTGGGCTCGGCCCTAGCGCTATCCGCTATCCCGGTGGCCAAAACCGACCCCAACGCCCCGGCCGATGTCACCGTTTTTCTGCACACCAACGGCGTGCATACCGACATCGTGCTGCCCATCAAAACGGCCCAGATTGACTGGAACCAGTTGCTGCCCATCGCCAATATTCCCTCGCAGGACAGTACCATGCGCTACATCGCCTTTGGCTGGGGCGATAAGGGCTTTTACCTCGACACGCCCACCTGGGCCGACCTTAAGTTCAGTACCGCTTTTGTGGCGGCGTTCTGGCTGGGTTCCTCGGCCATGCACACCACCTACTTCCACAGCCTCGCACCCGGTCCCGAAACCATCCCGCTCCACCTCAGCCGCGCCGAATACGCCCGCCTGATTGCCTACATCCAGCGCAGCTTCGCCCTCGATGCAGCCGGCCGCGCCCAGCACATCACAGGCCACAGCTACGGTCCCGATGATGCTTTTTACGAAGCCCACCGCGTCTACAGCTTCCTCTACACCTGCAACACCTGGACCAACAACGCATTAAAAGCCAGCGGCCAGCGCGCCTGCCTCTGGACCCCTTCCGACAAGGGGATTTTCCACATCTACGGCCGGTAAAATTGTAACGTGGACTCTGCGAGTCCGCGCCCCGTTAAGGCCTCGCTGCCCATGCGCGGACTCGCAGAGTCCACGCTACAAACAAACCGACCCCGCCGGCGACAAAGCCAGCGGGGTCTTAAGGGATGAAACCATCGGGCGAACGGCCGGCGGGGCCTAGTTCAACCATACATCCGCCACTTGCTCGAAGCGGTGGGCGGCAAAGGCCCCGTAGGGACGCTCGGCATAAAAACCAAGGACGTGTACCTGCGGGTGGCCCGTGCGGACGTGCGGCAACACGCGCACGGCGTACACGCGGCCGGCCTCAGGCCAGTCGCCAACGTAGTCGGCCGGACGTTGCGCGTCGTTCACGCAACGGGCAAATTGCTGCAAGGGCAGCGGCGTAGGGAGCTTGACGTTTGACATACCCAAAGATACAATTATTACGGTAAACTAAAAAATTTGGAAAGAATTTTATTTAGGCTTTTTCGATGAGTAGTTGCGCAAATTTACATTTACAGCATGACTATCCCATGAAGGTTGTGGACCGGGTAATAAAACTTTGTTGTGTAATGGATAGGATGAGGTGGGGCATATAGCTAATTAATTTAGCAAATAACGGAGCCGGATATTGAGGCTAAGGCACCTGAATATTGTTATGGTTGCATCATTGGATGCTTTTAACACTGCTTCTCTCTTTAGCACTCGGGAGTTGTCGTTGTTTAGTTGCCCGGTGCCGGCCGCGTGCTCCTGGCCTGGGGCCGCCCGGCGGGGCGGAGCATTGTCCGGCAGGTCCGTTACTTACAGCTACAACACCGGCCGGAACCGAGGTGCGCCACAAACATAGCGCGCTCATTCGGCCATATTCTAATAAACCGCTGGATAGCTGATATTTCCCGGCGAAATCCCCATTAAGCACTATGTAGGCCCCCGGCGGCAATAGGTAGGCGGCTAATGGTCAACGCCAACGCAGTCCGGATAAGCAAAAAAGCCCTCCGTCATGCTGATGGAGGGCTTTTTAGTGAACCTAGTGAGTGCCGCTAATGCGTCACCACCACTTTTTGCTGGTAGGTGCCGGCCGTGCCGGGAATCCTCAGCACGTACACGCCGGCGGCTACCGTGCTCAGGTCGAAGCTGGCCTCGGCCTGCTGGGCGGGCAAGGTCCAGCGGCGCACAGCGCGGCCGGTAAGGTCGAGCAAGGTGCCCTGCGTGGCGGGCGCTACGGACGGCAGCACCACGGTCAGGCGCTGGCTGACGGGGTTGGGATAGGCCACCAGGGGCCGGGTGGCCGCGCCAGTGCGGATGGCCGTGGCCACGGGATTGGTGAGGCGGGCTAAGCCGATGCGCGGCTGCCCGGCTATGGCTCGGAAGCTGCCGTAAGCAATGATTTTGCCATCGGGCTGCAGCACGTAGCCGGGCGTGCTATCGTCGCCGATGAAGATGGGGGCCGGGGTGCTCACGGCCGCGAAAGCATTGTCCAGGCTGCCGTTGCCATTGAGGCGCACCAGCGTGGTGGCCCCGTATTGGCCCAGGGTAGTGGCCAGAATGCGGCCATCGGGCAGTACCAGGTTGGGGGTGTAGCTGGTGGTGAGGCCATTGAACGTGGGGTCGGTGGCTCCATCAACCAGCAGGCGCACCATGTTGAATGGCACAGCCTGGCCGTTGAAGCTGGCCACGTTGCTAATCAGCAACTTGCCATCGGGCTGCTGTAGCAGGGACGGGAAAGTCCCCGGGCCGGCTCCCGTGCCAATTGCAAACGTATTATCCAGGGAGCCGTCGGCATTGAGCCGAACCAGTGTGTAACCGGGTGTAGAGCCTGTACCGGTTTCGGAATAGGTGAGCACAATCTTGCCGCTTGCCTGGATGAAGGCGCTATTGACCGTGCGGGGCAGGGTGCCGGTGGGCGGCACAAACGTGTTATCAAGCGTACCATTGGCATTCAGCCGCGCAATGCCGCTACGCGCCGCGCCGCCGAAAGTGCTGAAGCCGCCATAAGCGAGGACGCGGCCATCGGGCTGCATTTTCACACCAAACAAACCCCCATTGGTAGAAGGCCCAAACGATGCCGGAGCGAAGGCGTTATCGACCGCGCCCGACGGTAGGATGCGCGTGAGTTCGTACTGCGTGCTAAACGTAATGTTATAGTAGCTGCCATCGGGCTGGGCTCCCGCCAGCGAACCTCCGCTGGTGAGATAGGACTGGTCCAGCGTGCCGTCGGCGTTGAGGCGGCGCACGCCGCCACCGGCGGTTGATGCTCCGTTAAATTCAGTGAATGAACCCGTTATCAGCATTTGCCCGTTGGTGAGCGGGGCCACGTTGGAGACGGTGCCGCGCCGTTCGTAGAGGACGGCGAAGGTGGCGTCGTCGGCTCCGGCCGCGGTGAGCCGGGCCGCGCCTGTTTTATTCACGCCATCGTACTGCGTGAGGGAGCCCACCGCCAGCACTTGGCCGCTGGGCAGCAGCGCGAGGGCGGTCACGATGTTGTTGGCCCCGGTGCCGGCGGCGTAGCTGGTATCCAGGGTGCCGCCGGGCAGCAGGCGAGCCACCCGGCCCCGCGCCACGCCGTTGAACTGCACAAAAGAACCGCCTATCAACACGTTGCCGTTGCTGAGCAGCACCAGCGACTGGACCGAAGAGTTGGCTCCGGTGGCGCTGGTGGGGCCGGTACCCGGCGCGAAGCTGGCATCCAGCGTGCCGGTGGGCAGCAGGCGCACCAGCGACGGCGAGGGCTGACCGTTCAGCTGCGTGAAGGAGCCGCCCACCAGCAGCTTGCCGTCGGGCTGTTGCACCACGACGTTGACCGTGCCGGTCACGCCCGCCGTGCCCAGGCCGAACGTGGTGTCGAGACTGCCGTTGGCATTTAGGCGCACGAGGCCGCCGGTTTGCCCACTGAACGAAGTAAACGAGCCTGCCGCCACAATTTTGCCATCGGTTTGCACCACGATGGTGTTCACTAGGCCATTAACAGTGCCCGTACCAATGCTGAACGTGGCATCCGTCGTGCCGTCAGTATTCAGCCGCACCAGCGCTCCGGCCTGCCCGGCGGTGAAGCTGTTGGTACTGCCCACCAGAATTTTGCCATCGGGCTGAATGGCCAAGCTGCCGATTTGGCGCAGCATCCCCGGCGTGAGCGCCGCGAAGGTGGGGTCGAGCGTGCCGTTGGCATTGAGGCGAGCGATGGCCAGCGCCGGCGTGCCGTTGTAAGTGGTGAAGCCGCCGGCAATCAGAATCCGGCCATCGGCTTGCAGCGCCACCGCTGCGATAAAGCCATTGGCCCCGATGCCGCCGGGGTTAAATGCCGCGTCGGAAGTACCATTGGCATTGAGGCGCTGGATTTTGCTGGCCAGCACCCCATTCACAAAGTCGAAGCCGCCGGCGGTTATCACCTTGTCATCGGGCTGCACCACCAGGCGCTGCACGCCCGTTTGCAGGCCACCCAAGTAGCCGTTTTTCAGTACCGTGGGTTGAAAATTAGGGTCCAGCACCTGGGCCCGTAGCCTGGTGAAGCCCGGGCCGCACAGCAGCAGCACCAGCAATAGCAGACGAGTAAAGGAGTGTTTCATTAATACGTTGGTTGTTAAAATGGAAAGAATGGATTAACGCTGCGGATAGCCGCCGGGCGTAAATGTAAAAGGGAGCCGCACAGCAGCTCCCTTTTAAGAGGACAAACACGGTAGCCAGCCAATGAGTGGCGGTGCTAATCAACCCATTTTCAATTCTATTCAACGGCTAAGGCCCGGCTCAAAATCTGGCGGTGGCCCACGGCCTGCACCACGTACCAGCCGGCTGGCAGGTTACCCAACTGCACATCGAGGAAATGGCCGGTTGCCGCCTGCTGCCGCACCACCTGGCCCAGCGAGTTCAGCAGCCGCACTTCCACGAGGCCAAAATCGACAGGCACTTCCACCCGTAGCGGGCCAGCCGTGGGGTTCGGGTACACCCGCAAGTCATTGGCCGCCAAAGCTGCTGAACGCGTGGGCAGCACGGCGGCGTAAACCACTGCCGCCGCATCGGCCGAGGCCTGGAGCTGCGCCAGCGTGGGCGCGGCCAGCACGGCGAAGGCCACCGTGGCCGAGTCGCCGGGAGCCAGCC
This sequence comes from Hymenobacter sp. UYAg731, assembly GCF_054061335.1. NCBI lineage: Bacteria > Pseudomonadati > Bacteroidota > Cytophagia > Cytophagales > Hymenobacteraceae > Hymenobacter > Hymenobacter sp. UYAg731. The sequence continues at coordinate 197,767 of NZ_JBSSEC010000007.1, forward strand.
GGGCCAGGCGGGTGCCCACTACTTGCGACACATCGGTGCCGTTGGGCAGGCCGGCGGTGCGCTGGGCGCGGGCGGTGCCACTGCTCAGGGCCAGGAATTTCTCCGCTACTGAAAAGCCGTCGGCCAGGCGGATGGGGGAGCCGGCGGGCGCGCCGCCATCGATGGAATACACGGCCGCCGCGCCGCCGCGCAGCAGCCGGATGCCCGCGTAGGCCACCGGGGCCGTGGTGCCGGCCGGGCCGCCCAGCGCGTAGCAGTAGCCCAGGGCGCGGGCGGTGTCGTAGGCGGCGGCGTTGCGGGCCGCGCCATCGGGGTTGGGCAGGTCCCAATCAGCGAAAATGCCGGCGTAAAGCGGTTTGAGCGTATCAGCAGTAAGGTTTTTGAGCGAATATTCCAGCACCACGAAATCGCGGCGGCCGGGCGTGGCCCAGGCGTAGGCCCGCTGGCGCACGGCCACGCCCACACTCCGGACGCGGCTGCCGGCCACCGGAATGGTGTCCTGAAAGGCGATGCGGGCTTCCTGGTCGGCGCGGGGGCCGGGCTGCTGGCGGGTGGCCTGGCGCAGGCTGAAAAACGACTGCCGCGACTGCCCGCCACTGGTCCGCAGCCGGTCCGATACGCGGGTAGGAGAGGTGGCCAGTAGCAGGCCGCCCTCGCTCAGAATATTGCCGCTGGTGCGGTAGCTCAGGCCCGCGCCCACGGTGCCGGCCAGGTTGTCGAAGGCCAGGTTGCCCCGGCTGGTGAGCGTGAGGGCCAGGTCGTTTGCATCAAGCACCACGTAGTCGGGGTTCAGCATGAAGTCCACGTATTGGTCATACTGAAAGCCGCCCGTGTCGGTAATGCGGTAGCGCAGCGTGGCGGTGGTGTTGAGCGGAATGCCGCTGGCGGCCACGGCCAGCCGGAAGGGCGAGCTGAAGTTAGTGGCGCGGGCCAGCGTGGCCATGTTGCCCACCGCGAAGCTGCCCTGCCGCACCGTGACGTAGGGCGAGAGCGAGGTGAGCGTGACCGTGAGCCCGGCCACCGGCCGCAGCAGATTCTGCACGTCCACGGCCAGGCGCAGGGTGTCGCCGGGAGTGTAAGCGGGCCGGGCGGGCGCGAAGGTGCTGGCGATGACGCGGGCCTCCTTCGGGTCAGCGGTGAGGGCGCGCAGCACGTTGAGGCGGCCGGTACCGAGGCGGCTGGCCCAAGCCGCGTTGGCGGGCAGGCCGTCAATGTTGTCGGTGGTTTGGCGCAGTCGGGCCATCACCTGAGCGGCCGTGAGCTGCGGAAAGCGCCAGCGCACCAGCGCCGCCGCCGCCGCCGCCAGCGGCGCGGCAAACGAGGTGCCGCCCACGGCCACGTAGTCGGCATCGGCCACGCCGCCGGCCGATACCGTGTGGTAGCCCTGCGTGGTGAGGATGCTCAGGCCCGGGGCCACCATGTCCACGCGGTGGTTGAAGGTGGCGGCGGGGCTTTTCTGGTCGGTGCTGCTCACGCCCGATACCGACAAAACGTGGTCGTAAGAAGCGGGATAGAAGAGGATATCGGCGCTGGTGTTGCCGGCGGCGGCCACCACCACGGCGTCGCGGTTCACGGCGGCGTAGGTGATGGCGTCCTGCTCGAAGCGTGAGTAGCCGCCCGGTGCGCCCCAGCTCATGTTGATAATCTGGCAGCCGTGGTCGGCGGCGTACACGATGGCCTCGTAGCCGGCAAAGCTGCCCGTGGATGTGTTGGGATAGATATTCAGCGGCAGAAACCGGCACTGGTTGCCCAGGCCGGCAATGCCGAGGCCGTTGTCGGTGCGGGCGGTGGCCACGCCGGCCACCAGCGAGCCGTGGATGATGTTGATGTCGTAGCCGCAGTCGTTGTCGTCGTTGGCCAGGTCCCAGCCGGTGAAATTGTCCACGTAGCCGTCGCCGTCGTCGTCGCGGCCGTTCACGGGGTCGGCGTAGTTGTGCTTGATTTGCTGGCGCAGGTCCTCGTGGGTGAGGCGAACGCCGCCGTCGGTGATGCCGATGACGATGCTGCTGTCGCCCCGGGTCACATCCCAGGCGCGGTAAGCGCGGATTTGCTTGAGGTAGAACTGGCTGGCCGTGAGACTGGTGAGCATGGAGTCGGCCCGGGGGTCGTTGGGCTGGTACATCGGCCGGCGGATGTAGAGCGGCTCCACGTACTCCACGGCCCCGGTGCCCAGCAGCACGGCCCGGGCGCGGTCAAAAGGCATGGCGGCGGGCAGCTCAATTTGGTAAATCTGCCGCAAATCCACGCTGCCGGGCCGCTCAGCGCTGGGGGCCTGGGCGTGCGGAAACTTCTGCCGCAGGCCGTGGGCGGCCAAGGTGTTCAGCGCGACTTCGAGAGTAGCCGGAGTCTGGCCGGGGCGCAGTTTCAGCACCAGCCGGCCGGGGATGGTGGGCGGCGCGGCCCTGGCCCCGGCCAGCCCGCTGAATCCAACTATTACTAAGAAAAATAAAGCGCGTAACGTGTTTTTCATCAGGCAAAAACAAACCGTTGATTACTTAGCTAAAGATACAATGGTACGTAGCTGCCAGCGGTTCGGACTGACTTGGGCCGGCTAAAAAAAAGCCCCGGTCGCTGCCCCGTACGAAGCAACAGCCGGGGCAGGGCACCAGCAGTCGGCTGCCTATTTTGGGTGGTAATACTTGAAATGCTTGGGGGCTCTGGACGTTTTGAAGGTTTCCAGCTTGTGGGGTGTCAGGTCGATAACCGGCCGGGTGCTTTCGTGACGAAACTGGGCCTTGTTGTTCTTGCCCCGGCTCGATTCGGAAGTATGGGAAAACGCCTTTTTGGCTTTCACCTTGGGGCGCGACTGCGCGGTGGCCGGGATGGTCAGGCCCAGGCCGAGGCCCAGGAGCAGCAGAGAAAAAAACTTATGCATGAGGGTAAAGTATAGCGGTGAAGGACAGGAACGGGGTATGTTCGGGAAATGATTCTGAAAGCAGCAAGTCGTTAACCAGCAGCAATTAGCTACAATAACGTCTGTACGTCGTGGCCCAGGTTTTCGATGTCCTGCCGCAGCTGCTGCCAGTGGCCGGGCTCAGCGCCGGTGGGCGGGCTGCCGGCCTGCGTGAGCTGCGCCGCCAAGCGGGTGCGCTTGGCCTCCAGGGTAGCAGCGTGAGCCTCGTAGGTATTGGCCGAGCCGGCGGCCGTGGCGTGGGCGCGGTTGTGCAGGGTCTTAATTTTGGCATCCAGCTCATCGAGGGCCAGGCGCAGGTTGGCGGCCGAAAGCTGCGGGTCGCGCGGCGTGGACGCATCGGAAGTAGGGGAGGGTACCATGAGCGGCGAAGTAAGTGGCGGGCTAGCAGGGTATTGTACTGCTTCCGGGGCCGAAAGGATGCCGCGCGGGCTGGCAACTGGCCCGCCGGCTATGTTACCAACATTACCACAACAAAAGGATAATTCTGCGGTCGCTGGGTCGGCAATTTGGTCGGGTAGCTTTGTGCCATAGAACTTTAGCCGGAATACTTCATGCTTCGCCGTTTCACGCTTTTTGCTGGATTGATAGCGGCTTCGGCGAGCTTGGCCCGCGCCCAGACGGCTTCGGTGGAGGTGCCGGCGCAGTCCGAAGGTGGCACGGCTGCAACGGTCGCTGCTGCCACGGCGGCCCCCACCATTTACTTCACGGCTGAGGAAATGCCGGCCTTCCCCGGCGGCGATGCGGCACTGGTGAAGTTCCTGAGCAGCAAGGTGCAATATCCCGCCGCCGCGCTCGACCGCAGCCTGTCGGGCAAAGTCCACGTCAGCTTCACCGTAGACCCCGCCGGCCACCTGCACGACCCCCGCGTGGTGCGCGGCCTGGGCAACGGCCTCGATGAAGAAGCCCTGCGCCTCGTGCGCCTCATGCCTTGGTGGACCCCAGGCAGAGTCCACGGCCAGCCCGTGTGGGTGAGCGTGACCATGCCCATCGTATTCCGGGCGCTGTAAAATCTGTTAGCCCCCCAAAGCGCGGGGCAGTGCTAGCTCCCGCGCCAGCGGGGCCGCGCCCGACTGCCAGAGTGCCGCCAGCACGGCGTTGGCCGTTTCGGCCAGCTCCAGGTGGAAATCTTCGTGGAGGCGGGTGGTTTGGCGCAGGGCTTCCTGAGTGCGCTTGGTTAGGTGCTGGAGCAGGGGCTGGGTGGGGCCGTGCAGGCGCGCCGTGCTGGCGGCCTGGTGCCGGAACACGTTGGCCAGCAAGCGCCAGCTGAGTTCGGCTTCGCCAAAAGCATCGTCGGTGATTCTGGCGTGGTAAGCCAGCCGCGCCTGGAGCTGCCGCAGGATAACGAGCAAGTCGTTAGGCGTTTGGTGGAAGCCCCGCACCGGGTCGTCGACCTGGGCGCGCAACGCGGCGCGGCGGGTTTCTAGTGCCTCGGGGCCTTCGAGCAGGCGGAAGGCCAGCTGTTCGGTCAGCACCGCGTCCTGGGCCACGAGGCGGGCCAGGAGCTGGTCTTTTTCTTTTTGCGGCAGCTGAAACAGTGCTTTGCGAAGGTCGGGCGAAAGGGCGGGCATGGGGAGGCGCTACGCGAACTGAGGTTCAGCTGCAAACTACGCGCCCCGCGCCGGGAAGGAGTCGGCGCGCCTACTTGGCCGGCAGCACCAGGATGGGTAATGCGCTGTCCAGTAGAAGTTCAGCCGTCACGCTGTTATGGAACAGCTTGCCCAGAAAGCTGCGCTCGCGGGCAATGACCACCAGCAAATCGAAGTCGTGGGGCTGGGCCACCTGCAGAATGCCCCGGGCGGGGCTGGCATTGGTGATGGTGCGGGTGTGCGCCGGGGGCAGGTCGAGGAGCAGGCCGGTTTGCCGCACCGATTCCAGGGCGGCGGGGTTCAGCTCGTGGTGGCCGGCCGACACGTTCAGCACGGTGACCTCGGCCTTCAGGTTCGTGAAAAACTCCTGCATGGTGCCGGCGTGCGCGCCCAGGCTGAAGGGTTCCCCGTCCACGGCCAGCAGCACACGCCGGGGCGGGGCCGTGCTGGCCACCAGGTGCGGCACCACCAGCATGGGGTAGGGGGAGTGGCGCAGCAGGTCCAGCGACGTGGTTTGCACCAGCTCATCGGGCAAGGCCGAGTGGTCGGGGCGGCCCAGCACTATCAGGGCGGGGTGGTGCCGGGCCACGGCGTCGGCCACGGCCACTTCCACGCGGCCGTAGCCCACTTCGGCCACCACGGGCACCGGCAGGCCGCGCGCCACGCTGTTGAGGGCCAGCGCCACGGCCTCCTTGCTCAGGTTGGAAAACTCCCCCGTGAGGGCTTCCGGGTCGAGCACGGAATCGCGGCGCACATTCAGCAGCACCAGGCGCGCATGGAGCGGCCGGGCCAGGTTGGTGGCGTAGTCCAGGGCCCGGTTGGCGGCCTGGAAAAAGTCGGTGAGAATGAGCAGAGAGGCCGTCATGAGTGGAAAGTGCTGGTGAAAGTAAGCAGGGCAAAGCTCCGGCCTGTACTACGTTGGTCAGCTGTAATACGTTAGCAAAAATGACTGATTTTTATCATGTTCCGTGAGGTGCGGTTGGCCTTATACTACCGCCCCGGTCCCCGCCCGAAAGCCCGATAATCAATTTGGTGAAGTAATATATATTAATTACTATTATAAAGAATTAGGCCCGTTGATTCCGATGGCTGCCCTCCACTTCCTGCCGGTTTGCCTGTGCCTGGCCCTGACGGTCCCGGGGCGCGGCTCCGTGCCCGGCTGGCAGGTGCCGGAGCCGCGCCCGGCCGCCACAAAGCCCGTCACCAAGCCTGCCAGCCCGCCGCCCATTGAGTCCGTATCCCAGCACATTCAGGCGCTGCTCGATACCACGGCGGCGGGCAGCCTGCGCGCCGCCGATGAGCACCGGGGCCTGCAGGCCGGGGCCGCCGTGCGGGCCTTTTACGGAGCCAACTGTGCCCCGGCCTGGGGGGGCGCCCCCGACAGCCTCAACACCCGCGCCGCCCTGGCCCTGCTGGCCCGCGCCGCCGAGCACGGCCTGAACGCCGCCGACTACCACCTGGACCAGCTCCTGGCCCTGCGCGATTCGCTGGGCCGCACCCGACACCCCGCCGCCGCCCAGCAGGCCCGCCTCGATGTGTACCTCAGCGATGCGGTGCTGGCCTTCCTGCGCGATTTGCGGCGCGGGCGGCTGCGGCCCTACACGGCATCGGTGGGGGAGCGGGCCGCCGGGCCGGCCGGGCAGCCGGCCCCGGTGCTGCGCGCCGCCCTGGCCGGCCACAACGTGCCCGCCGCCCTGCGGGCCAGCCAGCCCGCCAACCGCGAGTACCGCCAGCTGCAGCAGGCACTGGCGCAGTGGCTGGCCGCCCCCGTGCTGCCCGACTCGGCGGCCCGGCACCGGGTGCAGTACGAGCAAGTGGCCCTTAACCTGGAGCGCTGGCGCTGGGACGGCATCCCGGAAGCCGAATACATCCTCATCAACCTGCCTGCTTACGAGCTGGTGGTGGTGGCCCGCGACTCGGTGCAGCGCCGCCACCGCGTGGTGGTGGGCAAGCCCGAAACGCCCACGCCCACGCTCAGCAGCCGCCTCAGCTATTTCACGCTGGCCCCCGACTGGCACGTGCCGCAGTCCATTGCCACCAAGGAAATGCTGCCCCGGCTCAAAAAGGACCCCGGCTACCTATATCGCAACAACTATCGCCTCACCGATGCCCAGGGCCGGGGCCGCAACCCCTGGCACATCGACTGGAGCCGCGTCACGCCGGAAAACTTTAACTACACCATCCGGCAGTCGGCTTGCTGCGATAATGCCTTAGGTAATATTGTGTTCCGGTTTGCCAACCCGTACTCCATCTACCTGCACGACACGCCGGCGCGGGCGCTGTTCAAAGCCCCCAGCCGCGCCCTCAGCCACGGCTGCATCCGGCTGCAGAACCCCATGCTGCTGGCGGCCTACCTGCTGCGCCGCGAAGGCCGCCCCGTGCAGCTGCCCACCGAAGACGAGTGCGCTCGCATGCCGCGCGCCCGCGATGTGCATCTGGCCCGCCCCCTGCCCCTGTACGTGCGCTACGCCACCTGCACCGCCGAAAACGGGCAGCTCCGCTTCCTGGCCGATGTGTACCACCGCGACGAAGCCTTGCGCCAGGCCCTTTTTGGGCTGCGGCCCTAGCCCGGGTTTGGCCACCCGCTGCCGGATGATAAAAATCATGCGATGAGGCGACTAATGTCACGGCGGCGACGCGGCCGTTTCTCGAAATTTGAAAGGCCACCCTCTCAGCCTAACCAATTTGCCACCAACCCCAAACGACTGCCTATGCAACCGCTGCTGCTGCTGCTTTGGTGCTGCTGGCCGGCTTACTGACCCTGCGAGGCTGGCAGCCGGTGCCCGTGGCTCGGCCTAACGCGTTGGGACGGGGCCGCTCCGGCCGGGCCACCGGGCCGTTTGCCGCCGGTGCTTTGGTCGTGCCTGCTTTTTACCTGCTCTGTTTGCTTCGCCTCAGCCATGAATCATTCGCCCGCCCTCGTCGTCCTTACCGATTTTTTTGCCGTTTCCAACCGGACGCTTTCATACGCGGCCGGGCTGGCGGTGCCGCTGCACGCCCACCTAGTGCTGCTGCATGTGCGCCGCGACGGCCTGCTGGCCCCGGCCGAGTACAGCCACCACGCCACCAGCACCGGGCGGCAAACGGCCCGCGAGCTGAAGCACCTGGCCGCCGGCCAGGATGTGCCCACCGAAGTGGATATTTCGGAAGCCTTCCTGCCCGAAGCGGTGGAGGACGTGGTGCGCCGCCACCACCCGCTGCTGCTGGTGCTGGGCCGCCCCGGCTCGGCCACCATGCCGGCCGAAATCGTGACCAACACGGCCATGGACCTGCTGCGGCACGCGCCCTATCCGCTGCTGGTGGTGCCCACCGTGGGCTGGGACGTTCGCCCGCCCCGCCGGCTGCTGCTGGCCGTGGATGGGCAGCCTTTCCTGCTGCCCGAAACCCATCACCTGCTGGCCCGCCTGCTTCAGGCCAATGAGGGCACGCTCGATGTGGTACACGTCATCACCGAACCTACGCCCGACGACGCGCCGGATGTGCTGGCCAGCCTTTATCAGCACGGCCTGTTGAGGGAAGTAGAGGCCAGCCGATTGCACCATGTGCAGCAGCCCACCGTGGTGGGCGGCGTGCTACAGCAAGCCGGCGACCTGCAGGCCGACATGCTGGTGGTGGTGGCCCGGCGGCACAGCCTGCTGGGGGGGCTGTTCCATCGCAGCGTCACGGCGCAGCTCATTCAGGAAAGCCCCATTCCGGTGCTGGTGCTGCCCGCCGGGGAGTAGGCTGCGCAGCGAAATCAGGGGATTAAAAACGTTACTCTTTCGGCTCACGGTCATGAATCCATCTGTTCTGGTCCTCACCAATCCGTCGGACTCGGCGGCGCAGGCTACCCGGTGGGCGGCTGTGCTGAGTGCCCCGCTCCAGGCGCGGCTTGAGCTGCTGCACCTCTGCCACGGCTCCGAGCCGGACCCTGAGCCGGCGGCCCTGGCCGGCTTCCACGCCCACTACAGCCCGGCCGAAACCGCCCAGGCCCTGGAAGCCCTGGGCCACCAGCTGCCCACGCCCACCGGCTTCACCATCACCCAGGAGCCCTTGGCCGAAGCCGTGGCCACGGCTGTGCATCAGCACCACCCGCTGCTGCTGGCCCTGGGCCTGAGAGAGGAGCACGGCCTCCTCGACCACCTGCTGCACAACCGCGCCCTGCCCGCGCTGCGGGCCACCCACCGCCCCCTGCTGCTGGTGCCCGAAGGCGCGCCGGAACCCCGCCTGCCGCGCCGCGTGGTCATCGCCGTCGATGCCGAGCCCTTCGAGCTCAATGCCGCTGCCAAGGCCCTGGCCCCGCTTATGGCCGCCTGGCACGCTTCCTACACCGTGGTGCATGTCACGGCCGCCCCCGAGCCGCTGGCCCTCTCCAGCCGCATGGCCCTGGCCGACGTGCGGGCCAGCCACCTGCTGCCGCCGGCCACGTCGCTGGTGTTGCAGGAGTCGCACCACCCCATTCCGGCCACTGGCATTGTGGAGGCGCTCTACGGCCCGCGCATCGACCTGCTGGTGCTCATTGCCCGCACGCGCAGCTTTTTGGGGCGGCTGTTTCACCGCAGCGTCACGGCCCAGGTGCTGCGCCACACCCCTGTGCCGGTGCTGCTGCTGCCGGCCGAAGCTCCCGAAATCCCCGACTGGATGCCCGGCATGAGCTAAGGCCCGGCGGAAACGACACCCATGATGCTGTTCTGCCACCTTTTTCTCCCTTCGTCATGCAACCCAACTTCGTCGTCCTAACCGATTTCTCGCTCGCCGCCGAGCGTGCCCGGGTGTACGCCGCGGCCCTGGCCACACCCCTCCGGGCCGACCTGCACCTGATACACGTCTTCCTGCCGCAGCCCATCACCACCGAATACGGAACCGTGCTGCCCGTGCTCGACGCCCAGTACGTGCCCGCCACCCGGCGCAGCCTTCAGCAAGTGGCCAATGCCATGCCCGTACACGCTACCGCCGAGCTGCTCGAAGCCGACTGGCCCAGCGCCATCGAGCAGGCACTGAGCGAGCACCACCCGCTGCTGCTGGTGTCCGGTCTCACGGCCACCAGCGGCTACCTCGATGAGTGGCTGAGCAACCGTGCCCTGCCCTTGGTGCATCAAACCGGCTTCCCGCTGCTGCTCGTGCCCGAGCACCTGCCCGATGCCGCCATGCACCCGCCCCGCCGCGTAGTGCTGGCCCTTGAGGCCGACCAGGCCTTCACCCTGGAGCCGGCGGCCACGGCCGTAGTGCCGGTGCTGCATGCCCTGGAGTGCGAAATTATTCCCGTGACGGTGCGGCCGCCGGGCGCGCCGGCCGGCACGGGGGCGGGCTTCGCGGCGGCCCAAGCGTGCGGGCTGGCGGCCTGCCTGCCCGGCAACGAGCTGCGCCCGGTGCTGAGCGAGCTGCCCGCGTCGGGGGTGCTGCAGGCGGTGCAGGACCTGCACGCCGACCTGCTGGTGCTGCTGGACCAGGGCCACGGCTGGATGCACAAGCTGTTCAGCGGCAGCGTGATTGACCATGTACTGCGCTACACCAAAGTGCCGGTGTTGCTGCTCTCGGCCCGCCCGCACGACTAAGGCGGGCCGAGTGATAAAAGTCAGCCATGGGTGTGACGCATGTTATGGAATATCCGAGCCGCAGGAGGCAACTTTAGGAACTGCCTTCACCGGGCTGGCCGCGCCGCCCGGCCCGGCACCTCGGCGCGGGGCCGGGCGGGCGGGCGCTGTTTTATCCATTGACGCGGGGGTGTCAGAAATTCGCCCGCCAGGCATATGCAAGTTTCTGCCAACCATCTGCAGCTGGTTTTCGTGTCGTCTACGGTTTCGGCGGGGTGGGGTGTGGGGTGGGTGGCCACCACGGTGCCGGCCCCACGCCAGGGACAAATAACCATCCCCCTGGCGCAAGTGCGCTTGATTGTGGTGCCGGCATAAGCGGGCCTGCCAGTTGGGCTGGCGCAGCTTTTTGGGGTGTAATGGCGTAACGCCGTGGCTAGTCAGCCCAATCAAGTCGCTCTGCTTGAACTCGCTCGGGGTGCGGATGAATGGCTCCGGGGCGGTGCCCCCCCGGCGGCCATAGTCATCGCGTGCGAGCTGGATGGTGGCCTCCGGCAGCGGCCGGTAGCCGAAGAGCTCGCCGGGTCCATATACCCCCGCAATCAGCTCTTTGCCGCCGGGGGTGCGGCGCACGGTTTTCAGGTGGCCAGCCTGCCCGACGCGGCCGAAATCGACACCATGTTAATGGCCGGCAACGGTAGAGCTTATGAATGCCGCACCATGCGCCAGCCACCTAAGCCCACGATAGCGGCCAGCAGCCACACCGAGGCCCGCCACTGTGGCTGCCGAAGGGGCTGGAGCCATTTGTCAGCAAAGGACTGCTGCGGAAGCGGTGGAGGAATTGGGGGAAGTTCATAGTATCTGGTGCCGCAACTGAAATAGGCAGGGATTGAGTCTATGGGCTGAGGAACGTATGAATCTACCAGCACATAAAGCGTGGTTTGGCTATGATATATGTCGAGTAGGTATCTCTTTTGATTTCGTTTAGTCATCAAGTCCAGTAAACCCACTAATTCCTTGTACCGTGTTGAAGGACGAATTCTGACGCGCACCCCACAGTTTGGGATGGTGTCATTTCGCATTGTTTCGATGGACTGCGAAATAGCCCGCATAGCAAATGAATCATGAGCAGGACTGCCATTTAGTTCAATATCTTGCCAAGCATAAAGGCTGGAGAGTTGCGAATAGAGAAAGGGTATGGTCTTAATATCAATGGATTGGTAAATATTATCTGACTGGGGCTTAGGAGGAAGCGTTAAGATTGTCGCATATCGGGGTTGCAACTGTTTCTGCCACGGCCTTATTGCCACGCACCCAAGCCACAGCAGCCACGCCAGCGCCAGCATGCCCGGCGGAAACAGCGGCTTCCTGCGATAGCGACGCGGCATATGAAGGTGAGGAAGCATATCGCAAGGAAGGGTTGGGAACAACGAATAACGTCAAAAACTGGCTTAGCGTATGCTAGCTGACGAGCAGCAGAGCGGCCAGCTATAGCCGTTAGGTTTCACCATCCGGCAACAATTCGCGTACTCCGCTGGTCTGCGTCGTGCTGTTTGCCCTGCCTCTTTATGTTTCTCCGTTACCTGTTGTTTTTGGGCCTGCTCCAGCTGCCCGCCCGTGCCCAAACCCGGCCCGATACCACCCGCGCCGTGGCCCTACCCGAAGCTACGGTGACCGGCTACGGCCAGCGCCTGCCGCTGCGCCGCACCGCCGCCGCCGTGGGCGTTATTGACGCCAATGTCATCAATCAGTTCAGCCCCACGGCCCTCACGCAGGCCGTGAACACGCTGCCCGGCGTGCGGCTGGAGGAGCGCGCCACGGCCAGCTACCGGCTCAGCATTCGGGGCAGCACGCTGCGCTCGCCGTTCGGGGTGCGCAACGTGAAGGTTTATTACAACGGCATTCCCTTCACTGAGGCCGGCGGCAGCACGCCGCTCAACCTGCTCGACCCCGCTATAATCGGGCGGCTGGAGGTGCTGAAGGGGCCGGCTGGCAGCGTGTACGGCGCGGGCACGGGCGGCGTGGCGCTGTTTGGCACCCCGGCCGTGGCGGCGGAGGTTAGCCGGGTGGCGGTGGGGGCCACGGTGGGCAGCTACGGCCTGCGCCGCAGCACCATCACGGCCGAAATGGGCAGCGCCACCAGCAGCCTCCGCGCCCAGTACGCCCACCAAAGCCTCGACGGCTACCGCCAGCAAAGCGGCTTGCAGCGCGACGTTTTCGCCCTCGATGCCCGCACAGTGGCCGGCCCCAAAACCACGCTGGCCGCCCACCTGCTCTACACCGACATCAGCTACCAGCTGCCCGGCGGGCTCACCCGCGCCCAGTTCGCGGCCGACCCCCGGCAGGCGCGGCCGGGCACGGCCACCGCGCCCGGCACCGTGGCGCAGCAGGCGTTTTACGCCTCGCGCACGGGCCTGCTGGGCCTCACCCACGAGTACCGCTTCAGCGATAAGCTGGAGCTGCAAACCACGGTATATGGCAGCGGGACCGTGATTCGGACGCCGTATCTGGTCGACTACGAACGGGATGCCGGCGTGGGCCTGGGCGGGCGCACGGCCCTGAGCTACCGCACGGCGCTGGCCGGCCGGGTGCTGCGGCTCCAGGGCGGCGGCGAATTCCAGGGCGGCTTCACCGACGGGCGCAGCTACCAGAACAACGGCGGCACGCCCGGCGCGCTGCGCTATAACGACGAAATCACTACCACCACCGGCTTCGCCTTCGCCCAAGCTGACTATGCGTTACCCGCCAATTTCCAGCTGACCGTGGCCGCCAGCTACAACCGCCTGCGCTACCGCATTGCGCGGGTGAGCGACGCCGCCACCCGGCCCAATGATTACCAGTTCAGCCGCGATTTCCGGCCCGTGGTGTTGCCCCGCGTGGCGCTGCTGCGCGAATTCAGCCCCAGCCTGTCGGTGTATGCCAGCGTGAGTACCGGCTTCTCGCCGCCCACTACCGATGAAATCCGGACCTCCGACGGCCGCCTCAACGGCGACTTGCAGGCTGAGCGCGGCACCAGCTACGAGGCGGGGGCACGGGGCAATTTCTTTCACAACCAACTGACTTACGAAGTCAATATCTTCGACCTGGAGCTGCGCCAAACCATCGTCAGCAGCACCACGGACCAGGGCATCGTGGTGTTCCGCAACACCGGCAGCACGCACCAGCGCGGCCTCGAAGCGGCCCTGAGCGGCTGGCTGTGGCGCAAAGTAAAGCCCGTGCCCAATGCGCCCGACGACGTACAAACCACCGGAAATAGCCTGCGCGGCTGGGCCAGCTACGCCTACAACGACTTCCGCTTCGGCAGTTACGCCAGCGGCGGGGCCGACCTGAGCGGCAACCGTCTCACCGGCACCACGCCCCACACCCTGAGCGCGGGGCTGGATTTCAGCGAGCGCCGGGGCCTCTACCTCAGCCCCAGTCTGAGCCATCAGGCCCGCGTCGTGCTCAACGATGCCAATACCGAAGAGGCGGCTGGCTACTGGGTGTTCGGGGCGCGGGGCGGGTGGCGGCGCACGCTGGGCCGGCACCTCGAAACCAATATTTACGCGGGTATTGATAACGTCACCGACCGCCGCTACAGCCTGGGCAATGACTTGAACGCCTTCGGCGGGCGGTATTTCCAGCCCGCGCCGGGGCGGGCGTGGTACGGCGGGGCGCAGGTAGGCTGGCGGTGGTAGGAGCGGGGCTCGCCCCCGCCCGTGTGCCAGGGCGAAACCAACGATTCCGTGCAACGATGGGCGGGGGCAAGCCCCGCCCCTACACAAAAAAGCCCCGTCACTAGGTAGTGACGGGGCTTTTCGTTATTCGCAATGACGCGCCTCTAGCTCTGCTCTTCGGGCAGGGTGAAGGCGCGGTCGCTGGGGTCGGTCAGCTCCTTGGGCAGGTTATCGGAGGAGGCGGGGGCGGGGCCGTTGGCGGCGTGCATCTCGGCGGTGTCGGAACGCAGGGAGTCGTCCATCTCGTCGGCTTTTTCCTGGCCCGAGTCGTTGTTGTTGTCGAGCACCTGGCCGTGGGTGGCCGCGTCGAGCATGGGGGTGGAGGCACCGTCTTCCGAAGGTTCCTGGTCGAAGGTATCGTTGGGGTTATTGGACATGGTTGGGGGAGAAAAAATCGAATGGGAGACATGCGGCCGGGGCCAGCTTATTCGTCCTTGGTGGGGTAGTCGGCGTCGGCGGATTCCTCGCGGGTGTTGTGGGTGCCGCCGCCGGCGTAGCGGGGGTCGTCTTCGGCCCAGGCGCTGCGCAGCGTCTCGTTGTCGCCGCCTTCGGCCTGCACCTCGCGCACTAACTCGGGGTTCTGGTTCTGCATGATGTGGCCCGGCTGGTCCTCGGGGTTGTCGGGGGAGTTCTGGGCTTCCTCTTCGCGGTCCGCGAACTCGCTGAACTCGTCGGGGTTGTCGTTGGCTCCGCTGCGGCCGGCGCTGCTGGCCGTAAACCCGGCATCATCGGCGTGGCCGAAGGTGCCGTAGTCGGGCTTGCGGGCATCTTTGGCGGGGTCGTTGGGGTTGGGGTGGGCCGAAGCGGCGCGCTCCTGCTGGTCTTCGGGGCGGGAGTCCTGGTCGGGGGTGGAACCGTTTTGCGTGTCCATTGGGGAAGAAAAAAGAGGAGGTGAAAACCAAGCGGGCCGAACCCGCTCTCATAATCTCTGTACGCAAACCGTCGGCACTCGTTCGCTTTTGCGTATAGCCCACAGCTTTTCGCCCTTCATCTTCCTATGCCCATGCCCATTCAGCACGACACCGAGAACCAGGAATTCACCCTCAGCCAGGACGGCCACACCGGCAAGCTAGCCTACACCCGCCCCGCCGAGGGCGTCATCGACTTCACCCACACCTTCGTGGACGAGGCCCTGCGCGGCCAGGGCCTGGCCGACGAGCTGGCCCGCGCCGCCCTGGCCTACGCCCGCGACCAAAAGCTCAAAGTGAAAACCAGCTGCGAGTTTATGGCCGGCTTCGTGCAGAAGCACCACGCCGAGTACGCCGACCTGCTGGCCTGAGGCGGGAAGTTATTCGTCAGGGCCGGGGGGCCGTCGTTGCCGCAACGGAGGCCTTTCGTCAGGGCTGGATGCCTGCCGGAACGTTTCCGGGGGGCATCGGATAGGGCTGGATGGCTTCTGGACATAAAAAAAGCCCCCGACCAACCGGCCGGGGGCTTTTCCTAAGCAAAGCACTGGGACTATTGCACCACCACGCGGCCGGTGTACTCCACGCCGGCGCAGCGCACGCGCACGGCGTAGAGGCCGGCGGGCAGCCCGCGCAGGTCCATCGAAGCGGCCTCGGTGGCGCTGAGCTGAGCGGTGCGCTGGCGCACGGCGCGGCCCAGCATATCGCGCACTTCCACCGTGGCAGAGAGGGCGGCTGACTGGCCGGGCAGGCGCACCTGCACGGTGGCGGTGGCCGGGTTAGGGTAGATTTCGAGGGCCGTGCGCAGGCCGGCAGCGGTGCGGGTGGCCGTAGCTAGGCCGCAGGCGGTGCTGGTGTAGCTGCCCACGCCGGCGTAGTTGTCCACGCCGTTGCCGGTCCAAGTGGCGGCACCGTAGGGGCCGTTCCAGCGGCCGCCCTGGTTGGTGTTGGGCAGGCGCACCATGGTGTTGTTCAGGGTCGAGCCGTTGCCGCCCACCGTCCATTCGGTGGGGCGCTGGCCAATCACGCCAATCACGTCGAGGGTATCGGTGCCATTAAAAAGGGCAATGGCATCGTCGCCGTTGAAGAAAGCTACGCCGCTTTGCAGGTCGGTCTGGGCGGCCACGCCGGTATCGGTCACGCCGGTGTTGGCAATCACGAACACGTCGTAGGGGGCAATGGTACCCGTCAGGGCCTGGGTGGTGGTGGGGGTGGTGGCCCCGTTGGCGTACAGCACCACGCTCTTGCCGGCCAGAGGCATGGGCGCGTTGGTGGGGTTGTAGATTTCGAGCACCTTGGTGTTGCCCGTGCTCGACTCGGTGTACTGCGTGAAGTAGGGCTTGGTGCAGGGCGCGCCCACCGGGGCTGCGTCGTCGTTGCTGATGGTGAGGACATGGGCATTGGGCTGGCCCAGCAGCACGGTGGTGGTGGAGGGCGTGCCCAGGCGCAGGCGCACGGTTTCGTTGGGCTCAAAGGTTACGTCGCCGTTCACGGTCACGGTCACGGCCTGGGTGGTGGCCCCGCCCACGGCAAAGCTCACGCTGGCCGTGTTCAAGGTATAATCGGAGGGCGACGTGGCGGTGCTGCTGGCCACGTCCGCGCTCACCGGCACGGTGAGGGCGCTGGTGATGGCTGCGCCGGTCAGGGCTACGTTCACGGTGTAGGTGCTGGTGCCGGTATTGCCTTCGATGATGGAGCCGGCCGCCGAGGCGAAGCTCACCGTAGCCGGCGTACCGTCGTCGTTGGTGATGGTGAGCGTATGCACGTTGGGGCCGCCCAGGTTGGTGCCGGTGGCGGGGTTGGTCAGGTTGAGCACCACCGTCTCGTCGGCTTCGGGCTGGGTGTCGCCGGTCACGGTCAGGGTCACGGTCTGGCTGGTGCTACCGGCCGGGAAGGTCACGGTAGCGGGCGAGGCGAAGGTGAAATCGGTGCCGCTGGTGGCGGTCGAGTTCATGGCATCGAAGGCCACCTGCACGGTGGTGGCCGTGGTAGCGGCCGGGGCCAGGTTCACGGTAAACGTGTAGGTGCTGGTGCCGGTGTTGCCTTCGATGATGGCACCCGTAGCGCTGGCAAACGTGAACACCGGGCCGGCCGGGGCCAGGCCGTAGGCCAGGGCCACTAGCTCGGGGTGCTCGATGTAGGGGTTGTAGTTGCCCTGGCTGGCGGCCACGCGGCGGTTGCGCTCAATCTCATGGGCGTCCACCGGGTCGGCCAGGTGCCAGGCGTAGAGGGTGGCCAGCGGGGCCACCGAGGTAATGTTCTGCTTGCCCTGCGCGATAAGCTCCGGCTGGGTGTCGTGCATCGTGTAGAAGTAGAAGGCCGTGCGGGCCACGTTGCCCTTGTGGTCTTCGCGGGGCTCAAACGTGGTGTTGGTGTCCTCGCTGTACTCGTCGATGTTGGTGGTGGGAATGGTGGTCTGGCTGCTGGTGTTGCGCATCCAGAGGGTGGTGGTAGCGTCCGGAATGTCGGCGTAGGGGTTGTTGCCCCGGTTCGAGTTCCACTGGATATAAGTGGGGTAGAGGTGGTGCATATCGGACACCATGCGGGCCCCCGAGCTAAAGAACGACTGCGGAATGGTGTGCTCGCAGTTGATGTTGGCCGCCGACGTGGTGCTGCTGCTGTTGAAGTTGAGCGGGTTCGGGGTGTTGTAGCCCGAGTACACGCAGGTCACCGAGTTGTTGTAGTTGTCGGCGTAATTATACATTTTGGCCCGGGCTCCGGCGTAGGAAAGCACCGTGCGCTTGCCGTCGTACCAGTTGGTGCGGAGCCAGTCGCGCAGGGCCTGGCCCTGGAGGTTGGTGGGCGGAGCGGCCGGCACGGCCGGAAAAACCTGGGCTTGCAGCGCGGCGGGCACCAGGGCCAGCGCTACCAGCAGCGAAGCGAAAAATTGTTTCATACGAAACCGGAGAAGGGGATAATGGGATGGTGAATAAGCACGGGGGCAGAGGGAAGCAGTAAAGATAAGGGATTCAAACCGGGCGGCTGAGGCTCCGCGCATTACGAAACCAAGAAGACTTCGGCCGTACTTTCGCCCCACCAATTCCCACCAATCCACCCCGCCTCACCTCATGGCCGACATCACCACCACCGAACTCCGCCAGCGCCTGCAAGCCGGCGAAACTCCCCACCTCATCGACGTGCGCGAGCCCTGGGAACACGAAGAAGCCCGCATCCCCACCGCCCAGAACATCCCCCTTAGCTCCCTGCCCGACAAGCTCGACGACCTCGACGCCTGGAAGGACCAGGAAGTCATCGTGCATTGCAAGAGCGGTGCCCGCTCCTCGCAGGCCAAAGCCTACCTCACCCAGCAGGGGTTCCGCAACGTGCGCAACCTGCTGGGCGGCTTCACCGAGTATTCGGCTGAGGGGAAATAGCCTAGCCCAGCAAACGGAATCCGCTTTAAGTTGTGCCTAACAAGTTAAACAAGAATAGCCCCCGGGCCACTCCAGGATTTACTGGGTTGGCCCGGGGGGCTGTTCTTATTGGCCGTACGCTCAGCGGCTGCTGGGCTCCTCCATTTGCAGGTCGTTGTCGAAAGGGCTCTTGGTGAAGGGATGTTTCAGCTGCTTCCAGTAGCCTTTGGGGTAGGAGCCTTCCCGCACGCCGGTGGCCTTAGGCCAGGCCTTGCCGGGCAGGTAATAGGTGCCGAAAATCCGGTCAATCAGGGGAAAGTGGATGGCGAAATTCTTGCCGTAGTGGGCCGGGTCCTCGCAGTGGTGCCAGTGGTGGAAATGCGGCGTGACCAGCAGGTACTTCACAAAGCCGAAGTTGATGCTCGTGTTGGCGTGAATCAGCACCGCGTGAATGGATACGAACAGGATGTAGGCATTGAAGGTGAGGGACGAAAAACCGCAGACGTAGAGCGGGATAAACGAGATGGAGCGCGTGACGAAAACATCCACGAAGTGTGTGCGCGAGCCCGCCAGCCAGTCCATGGCCTGCGTAGAGTGATGCACCGAGTGAAAGCGCCACAAGTACATGTGCGAGTGAAACAGGCGGTGGGCCATGTACTGAAACAAGTCGGTGACGAACAGCGCCAGCAGGAAACCCGCCACAAACGGGAACTGCTGCACCCAGTGCTGAAACGGGGCCAGCCCCATCCAGCCGAACATCAGTTTGGCTGGGGCCTGGGTAATCACGCCAAAAAACTGAACAAACAAGTGGCTCACGGTGAAGTATACCAAGTCGGTGCGCCACTCGGCGTGAAAGCGCGACTGCCGCTTGTTCTGGGGAAACGCCATTTCAATGGGAATGAAAATCACCGACATGAGCAGCAGGTCAATCAGCAGCCAGTCGAGGCCCACGTGCCACGCCGTTTTTTCTACCGCCCGGGCCTGCACCGCAAACCCGCCCGTGACCACCGCCATGGCCGAAATCACGATGCCCGTGACGGAAAGCTTCTTTTTCTGACTCAGCAGGAAGCTGACCGTGGCAAACAGGAAGGACGCGACAATCACGGCCATCAGCACCGTTTTCATCATCTCACCAGTGTACAGCTCGCGAAATTCCGGCGTGGTGAGGTACTCCGGGTAATGAAAACACAGCACCGCGCACATGGCCAGCACGGCCAAAAAAACAGAGGCATAGCCACTGATGTAGCCCTGGCCAATTTGCAGGCGTTGGGTAATCGATTCAGCAGGTTCGGTCATTGTAGTAGCAGGTTGGGTAAACCACCAGCGGCAGGAAGGTGCGGCGGCAGCAACAGCTGAAGCGTTTCAGGTGCTGCTTGGTCCGGTAAAGGTGCGGGCTTGCTGCGGGTGCCCCAAATCAAATGTGGGCAACAACGGATATTACATTCTTGATAAATTGAAATTAACCGGCTGACTATCAAAGAATTTTATGCGTAAAATCAGACTTCGGCACCAGCCTTTCCCACAACACAGCCTGCCGAAAAATTAGGCATTTACTTGTAACCTCCCATCGGCGGCATACGCCAGCTCACCCCGGTCCACCATTTCGCGCACGGCCGCCGTAATGGCCGCCGCATCCTTGGGCGGAAAAGCGGCCAGCAGCTCCCGGGGCGACAGCGCCGCCTGCCGCAGGTGCGCCAGCAGCGGCTCGCGCAGCGAGGGGGCCTGGGCGGCGGCCTGCGCGGCTTTCTTTTCGGCCAGACAGATGTCGCACACCCCGCAGCGGGCCGGGTCGGCCTCGTCAAAATACGTGAGCAGCAGAACCTGGCGGCAGCGGGTGCCGCTCAGGTACTGGCCCACGGCGTGGGTTTTGGCGCGGGCCAGGTCGCGGGCGGCGGTCATCCGCACCTGGTCGATGGGCAGCTTGGGCGCATCGAAGCGGGGCGTGGTGAACATGGCCTGCGGCGACTCCTGCTTGGGCTGGTAGTGCAGAATGCCGGCCGTGTGCAGGTAGCGCAGCTGCTGGCGCACTTCCACCACGCTACGGCGCAGGTGCGTGGCCAGCGAATTCTCCGAAATGGTCTGGAAATCGGAAAACAGCTCGCCGCCGTGCAGCCGCAACAGTGACTTTATCAGCAAATCATGCTGCGCATTGGCCACTTGGAAGGCGTACAAGTCCTGGTGGCTCATAATCAAATGCACCCGCGCCGGCTGGTTCACGGCCTCATTCAACTGCACGAAGCCTTCGCGCTGCAAAATCTTCAGCGAGTTGTGCGCGTCCACCGCCTTGATGCGGTAGGTTTCGGCAAACTGCTGAATATCGAACTCAAACGCCGCCAGCTCGCCGCCGCCCACCGCTGTGCTGGAGTAGTTGGCCAGCGCCTGGTACACGCGCCGCACCGTATCCAGCGGCGGAAACGACTGGCTGGTGCGGCGGCGCAGCTCGTCGGCATCATTCGGCCCGGCCAGCAGCACGGCGAAGGCGTACTGGCCATCGCGGCCGGCGCGGCCGGCCTCCTGGTAATAAGCCTCCAGGGTATCGGGCGCGTCGAGGTGGGCCACGAGGCGCACGTCGGGCTTGTCGATGCCCATACCGAAGGCGTTGGTGGCCACTATCAGACGCACTTTGTCGGCAATCCAGTCCTGCTGCACTTGGGTGCGCTTGTCCGACGGCAGGCCCGCGTGGTAGGCCGCCGCCGCAAACCGATGCTGCTGCAGAAAAGCCGCCGTGTCTTCCGTTTGCCGCCGTGTGCGGGCGTACACGATGGCGGTTTTGTTCGGCCCCACGCCGCGCACCACTTCCAGCAGCCGGCGCAGCTTGTCCTCGGTGTGCAGCACCGAATACGAGAGTTTGGGCCGCGCAAAGCTCTGTCGAAACACGCCTGAGCCCGGCCCAAACTTCAGCTTCTCCACAATGTCGGCCTGCACCTGGGCCGTGGCCGTGGCCGTGAGGGCGATGACCGGCGTCCCCGGCGGCAGCTTCTCCCGCAGCTCGGCAATGCGCAGGTAGGGCGGCCGGAAATCGTACCCCCACTGCGAGAGGCAGTGGGCCTCGTCCACGGCCAATAGGCCCACATTCATCTTCGCCACCCGCACCTGAAACAGCTCCGTGAGCAGCCGCTCGGGACTCACATACAGGAATTTCACGCTGCGGCCATACACGCAGTTGTCCAGCGCGTGGTCGATTTCCTGGTGGCTCATGCCTGCGTAGATGGCTTCCGCTTTCAACCCCCGCTTGCGCAGGTTGTCCACCTGGTCCTTCATCAGCGCAATCAGCGGCGACACCACGATGCAGATGCCCGGCCGCGCCAAGGCCGGCACCTGAAAGCAGATGCTCTTGCCGCCGCCGGTGGGCAGCAGCGCCAGCGTATCGTGCCCCGCCAGCACCGAATTGATGATTTCCTCCTGCCCTGGCCGGAACGCCGTGTGGCCCCAATGCTCGCGCAGCAGCACCAGGGGCGAGGTTTCGGTAGGAGCGGAGGACATGGGGCGAAGTTACGGCCGGGTGTTGTTAACCAATGGTTGCAAATTTGGCTTCCCCTGTATTGTCCATCCCGATAGCCATGGGCCCGGGAAGACGCTTTGGGTGAGACTTCACGGAATTCAACCCCAAAATGAAATTTTGCGAACCTTAACAGGGGAACGAGCTGCTTGAACGCCAACCACCTTCTTTTCTGTTTGCGCCAGGCTTCGCTTGTGTCAGCAGGCGCACCGTTGTCTCTTTTGGTAAAGCGAGGGCTTTTATTTTTGGACAGGATTCGCGTGCGCGTTCAGCCTGGTAAGCGTTGCCGAGGACCCATTCCCCCTTCGCCGCCTGCTTCCCCGCTAACCCACGGCCCACTTCCTGCGTTCATCGGCCATGCCCAAGCTCCATTGCACCCTGTTAGTCGACGACGACTCCACCACCAACTACCTCAACCGCAAGCTGCTTGAAAAACTGGAAGTCACTGAGCAGGTGCTAGTGGCCCTCAACGGCCAGGAAGCGCTACAGGTGCTGGCCACCGAATGCACCGAGGCCAGCCCCACCTGCCCGGCCCTGATTTTCCTCGACGTGAACATGCCCGTCATGGACGGCTTTGGCTTTCTATCCGCCTACCAGCTGCTGCCCCTGGCCAGGCAGCAGGCCATTGTCATCGTGATGCTCACCACCTCCATGCACCCGCGCGACATCCAGCGCCTGGAAGCCCTGCCCGTCGCTGGCTTCCTTAGCAAGCCTCTAAGCTCGGCCAAAGTCAACGACATCATGCAAGCCCATTTTAGCCAGGCGTAGGAAAGGGGAGCCGTTTGAACGAACCAGAACGTCACGATAAAAGAACGTCATGCTGAGCGTAGCCGAAGTATCTCTCCCGCGTAACTAAACCCTGATAATTGGTTTACTACTGCGGGAGAGATGCTTCGGCTACGCTCAGCATGACGTTCTTGTTTTTATTTGGTCATTAAGCTCTGCGCAGGCATAATTTAAGCTGCTTATTACCTCCTTAAATCTGCCTAATTTTCAATGCTTTCCGTTCACTACCCGGCTCACGCCGTATAGCTGCTTAGCCGGCCCCGCTTGGACAGCCGTCCGGCCATGCCCCCCGTCCCCGGGGGCCCCTCCACCGCCTCAGCGCGGCCGTCGGTACACACCGCCCGCAGACTCTGCCGCTGCTTCCCTGGCCCCGCTTACCCCTTTGGCGCACGTTACGCGCTGCTTATGGAGTTTCTCTCCGCCGCCCCCACCACGGGGCCCCGCCTTCCCCTGCCCGCCGCCGATGCCCTGCTCGAAAGCGTGCTCGACGTCTCGCTCACCGCCCTTCAGCTCTGGCGCCCCATCTACGGGTCCGGCGATGCGCTGGTGGATTTCGCCCTCGAATACCTGAACCCCGCCGGCCAGCGGATGCTCGATTTGCCGGCGCGGCCCGGCGGCACCATGCGCACGCGTTTCCCGCACACGCTGGACACGGGCGTCTTCGGCTTTTACAGCCAGGTGTTTGAATCCGGCGAGGCCGGCCGCTTCGAGGTGAACTACCAGGCCGACGGCCTCGATAACTACTACCACCTGGCCGCCCGGCGCAGCGGCCCGCTGCTGGTGGTAAGCTTTAATGACACTGCCGACCAGGACCGCAGCGGCGTGGAGGCCGCCCTGCGCGAGAGCCAGGCCCGCGAAGGCGATGCCCTGGCCGACGCCTTGCGCCAGCGCCAGCGCCTGTTTTCCGTGTTCGATGAAGCTCCCGGCCTCATTGCCCGCCTCACCGGGCCCGACCACGTCATCGAGCTGGCCAACGATGCGTTCCGTCAGGCCTTTGGCCACCGCCAACTGGTGGGCCGGCCCTACCGCGAAGCCGCTCCAGAGCTGGCCGGGCAGTCTTTCTTCGACTGGCTCGACGGCGTGTACCGCACCGGCGACACCTTCTACGGCAACGAAGTGCCCACCCGCCTCGACCGCACCAATTCGGGCCGGCTCGACGACGGGTACTTCAACTTCACCTACCAGGCCACCCGCGACGCCGCCGGGGCCGTGGCCGGCGTACTCATCTTCGCCTACGACGTAACCGAGCAGGTGCTGGCCCGCCAGCAGCTGCAGCTGCTGAACGAGCAGCTCGAAGCCCGCGTGGTCGCCCGTACCCGCACTGCCATAGCGGCCCAGGCCGAGGTGCTGGCCGCCGCCCGCCGCCAGGTGCAGGAGCGCGAGGCCTTCTACCAGGTGTTCGAGCAAAGCCCCGCTCTCATTGCCTTGCTGCGCGAGCCCAGTCACCGCATCGAGTACCACAACCCCGCCTTTCAGCGGCTGCTGCCGGGCCGCGAGCTAATCAACCGCACCATGGCCGAGGTGGCCCCCGAGCTGGCCGAACAGGGCTTTGTCGAGCGGCTCGACCACGTGTATAACAAGGGTGAAACCCGCATCGAGCCCGAAGTGGCCTTCGAGCTGGTGCTGCCCGGCGGGGGAGCCCCCGAAACCACGTACTTCACCTTCACCTACCAGGCCTACCAAGAGAGCGGCCGTACGGCGGGCGTCACCATCTTCGCCACCGACGTGACCGGCGAAGTGCGGGCCCGCGAGCAGCGCGCCGCCCAGCAGCTGGAGTTGGAGCAGTTGTTTATGCAGGCCCCGGCCCCCATCGTGATTCTGGACGGGCCGGAGTTGGTATTTCAGCTAGTGAACCCGGCCTATCAGCAGATTTTTCCCGGCCGCGACTTGGTGGGCAAGCCGCTTCTCGTGGCCCTGCCCGAGCTGGCCGACACGCCCATTCCCGGCCTCATGCGGCAGGTGTACGCCACCGGCGCGCCCTACGTGGCCCAGGAAATGCCCCTGATGATGGCCCGCCACGAAGGTGACCCGCTGGAGGAAATCTTCTGGACTTTCTCCTATCAGGCCCGCCGCAACGAGCAGGGCGCCGTCGACGGCCTGCGCGTGTTCGCCCACGACGTGACCGAGCCGGTGAGCGCCCGGCAGCTGGTGCTGGCCAACGAGCAGCAGGCCCGAGCCCTGGCCCAGGAGCTCACGGCCGCTAACCAGCAGCTCACCCGCGTCAACGCCGACCTCGACGCCTTCACCTACACCGCCTCGCACGACCTGAGCGCCCCGCTGGCCAACCTCGAAGGCCTGCTGCACGCCCTGGAAGAACAGCTGCCGCCCGCCGCCCGCCAGGCCGCCGACGTGCGTCCCCTGCTCGACCTGATGCAGGGGGCCATCGAGCGTTTCCAGCGTACTCTCGGCCAACTCACCGACGTCATCCGCGAACAGGCCGCCCAGGACCAGCCTGCCGAGTCGGTGGACCTGGCCGCCCTCATCGACGGCATCCGCCTCGACCTGGCCCCCATGCTGGCCACTGCCCAGCCCCGGCTGCAAGTGGACGTGGCCGGCTGCCCCCACCTCTCCTTTGCCCCGCGCAATCTGCGCAGCATCGTCTACAACCTGCTCAGCAACGCCCTCAAGTACCGCGACCCGACCCGTCCGCTCGTGGTGTACGTGCGCTGCTTTTCCTCGGAAGCGACTATCGTGCTCGAAGTGGAGGACAACGGACTCGGCCTTGATGCCGGCCAGCAAACCCGCTTGTTCGGCCTGTTTCAGCGCCTGCACACCCACGTCGATGGCTCCGGGGTGGGCCTCTACACCGTCAAGAAAATCGTGGAAAACGTCGGCGGTACCATCGCCGTGCGCAGCCAGCCCGGCGTGGGCACCACGTTCACCGTAACCCTGCCCGGCCTCGTGCCGGTTGCGGACTGACCCCCAACCTGTCCGGCGCGACCGTACCTTTGGGGACTTGTTGTTTTCCCAAAACCTTCCGGGCGTAGCCAGCTTATGTGCTGTCCCAACCTCTTTCCCGCATGATTAAGCTCTCCAGCGTGCTGCTGGTCGATGACGACCCCGCCACCAACCACCTCAACGAGCGCCTGCTCAAGCAGCACGGCGTAGCCGACCAATACCTGTCGGCCAATGATGGCGCCGAAGCCCTGGTCGTCCTCGAACGGCTCAGCGCCGAGGCCAACCCCAGCAGCCCCGTTCTGGTGCTGCTCGACGTGAAAATGCCGGGCATGGACGGTATGGCCTTCGTCGAAGCGTACAAGCGCTTGCCCGAAGCCCAGCAGCAGGCCGTCGTCATCGTGATGCACACCGCGTCGATGAACTCCGTCGACCTCGGCCGCATTGATGCCCTGCCCATCGCCGGGCTCGTCAGCAAGCCCCTCACCAAGGAGAAGGTCGACACCATCCTTAAGCTGCACTTCCAGCGCCAGTTTCCCACCGGCTAGGCCGTAGGTTTCTGCCGTTCGGTGGCTGCCCTGTCCGCCGTCACCTGTTCAAACCAGAAAGGCCAGGCTTTGAGCAATAGCTTGACGGCGTGCCGGCCACGGGCGTGCCCTGCTTGTGTGAGGTGACCAAACTCACCCCACACAAGCAGGGCACCGTCGAACTGGGCGAAGACAGCGACAACCACTACATGAATACCGCAACTTCCACCCGGTAATGCGGGGGCTAACTGTTTCTCCCAATGGGCAAGGCGGAGTCCAGGACAGCCTGCTTATGCCTCCTTACAAGGCAACTCAGTAGGTTTTTGAAAGATTCGGATTCAGTAATAACAGCGCTGGAATCATTTTATCACTTCTCAATTAATGAAGCAGTTTAGGAAGTCGGATTCGGTGGCTTTCCAGCTGGGTTGCCGGCTTTTGCCGGCTGTCCGCTTCGATACCATCGCTTTAAACAGCTTCAATAAAAAGGGCAAGCCAATAGCCAACAAAAAAGCCCGGTACCTTGCGGCACCGGGCTGGCAGAAATAGAAGCGAATTAAAATTAAGCAGCCGCCTTCTCGCCGTTCTCACGGTCATCAATGGCCTTGCGCAGCTTGGCGATGGCCTGGATGGCGCGCTCCTCATCGAGGCGATTGATGTTGAGCAGCATCTTGGTCTTTTCCGGGCGGGTAATCACCGGGTGGTTTAGCAGGCGAATAATTTCCTCCTTCTGCGAGGCCGTGGCGTACTGCACGGGCACGGCAGCAGTCGTCTCAGCCGGGGCTTCGGCGGGCACTACCTGCATGGTGGGCACAGGCAAGCTTGGCCCGGCAGGGGCCACGGCAGCAACCGGGGTGGCAGTCACTGCGTGGGCATTGGTGTTATAGTCCATTTCCTCGGCGGGCGTGGGCTCGTAGCCAGCGGCACGAATAATCCAGGCCAGGCAGTTGCGGTAGGCCTTGCCGATGGCCCGGGTCTGGGCCATGCTCATGATGGCAAATTCCTGGTAGAATTTTTTGCCGCTCTCTTTGTTGGAGCACACCGCGAAGCCGGCCCCCACCGTGGTGCCGTGGCGCAGGTCAAACAGCGTCACTTTGGCCTGGTACTTCATTTCCTCGGGGCTGCTCACGTTGATGACGTGCTCCACGATGGGCACGATGCCCAAGCGCGAACCGGCGTACTGCCAGCCCTCTACGTTCACAAACTCCTTGCCTTGTACGTTGGTCGTGAGCTTGTTATCCTTGATGAACTTAGCGAGGTCCTTCGCCAAATCCAGCGTTTCATCGGAGCGGGCAATGTCGTAGCTCTCGACTTTAACTTTTTTGGTAACTTCCTTGGTGGTTTTGAGGGCCTCGTTCATGGCTTTGTTCTTTAGTAATGTGTCCAACTGATGTTCGGGTTAATAACCCAAAGCTAGAAAGAAACGTGCCAGAATTGCCAAAAATATTGGTAAATTTTATCCTTGTATATCAATGTGTTATATTCGTTAATGAAAAATTGCGTGGCTAATTAGATTGGATAATATAATCTTTTGACGCCGAAATGGCCCGAGAAGCTTTTGCCGCAGAGGGCGCAGACGCTTACGCAGAAGGGACGCAGAAGAACAATTCCTCTGCGGCCCCTCTGCGTAAGCGTCTGCGCCCTCTGCGGTGAGAAAAACTACCCCCCTTCCAGAATGTGCCCGTCACGCATCACAATCTTGCGGTCGGCCATCTCGGCCAGTTGGTCGTTGTGCGTCACAATAACGAAGGTCTGGCCCAACTCCTTGCGCAGCAGGAAGAAAATCTGGTGCAGCTCCTGGGCGTTTTTGGTGTCGAGGTTGCCGCTGGGCTCGTCGGCAAAGATGATTTCGGGCGAATTAATCAGGGCGCGGGCCACGGACACGCGCTGCTGCTCACCGCCGCTCATCTCGCTGGGCTTGTGGTCGGCCCGGAATTCCATGTTCAGCATCCCGAGCAGTTCGCGGGCCCGCACGCGCACCTCTTTTTCGGAGCGGCCGGCCAGGTAGGCGGGCAGGCACACGTTTTCGAGGGCCGTGAACTCGGGCAGCAGGTTGTGAAACTGGAAAATGAAGCCGATGTGCCGGTTGCGAAACCGGGCCAAATCGTTGCGCCCCAGCGAGCTCACCGACTCGCCATCGAACAGGATATCGCCCGAATCCGGCGTGTCCAGCGTGCCCAGAATATGCAGCAGCGTGCTCTTGCCCGCCCCCGAGGAACCGACAATGCTCACGATTTCCGACTTTTCAATCGTCAAATCGATGCCCTTGAGTACGTTCAGGGAATTGTAGCTCTTATGAATGTTGATAGCTTGCAGCAACGGCGGGCAGCGATAGACGTGAATGAAGCAGTAGTGGCAAAGCTACGCACAATCCGGGCGGTGCCGTGCCGCGTCCTATACGTAGCCAGCCAATTAAGCGTAAACCGATTCTTTGCATTGACGCATTTCTTTTCCATGCCGCTTTCCTTTTCTTCGGCGCGGCGTTGGTGGCCGCTGGCTTTGCTGGCCTTGGTGCCGCTACTAGCCCTCTGGGGCTGGCCGCGCCGTGCCGCCAGCCCCATCGAAACCGCCCGGCAAGCTCGGGAGCTGGCCACTGCTCCATCGGCTTTAGGGGCGGCCTTTGCACCGCGCGGCCAGGGCACGGTGGTGGCGGACATCCTGCGGTTGCGCGGTGTGAGCTGGGTGGGCGGCGATTCCATTACGGCCGCCGAGCTGGCCCCGCTGCTGCGCGACCACATCAGTTGGATTGCGCAGATGCCCTTCGGCTGGCAGGCCGGCCCTGCCGAGCCGGCCGTGCAGCTGCACACCGCTCGGCCCGGTGGCCGCTTCGGCCTGTGGGGCGAAAGCGACGCCGGCCTGGCCTACACGGCCCGGCTGGCCCGGGCGCACGGCATCCGCACGCTGCTCAAGCCGCACTTGTGGGTGCGGGGCCGCAGCACCTGGCCCGGTGATATTAAGATGAACAGCCCCGAAGATTGGGATGCGTGGTTTGCCAGCTACGCCACGTTTATGCTGCATTACGCCGCGCTGGCCGAGGCGGCGCACCTGGACGGCCTGTGCATTGGCACCGAATTGCAGCACGCCACCGAACCCGCCCACGAAAAGGCTTGGCGCGGCCTCATCAAGCAGATTCGGCGGGTGTACCACGGCCCGCTCACCTACGCCGCCAACTGGAGCGGCGAGTACGAGCAAATCAAATTCTGGGACGCGCTGGACTACGTGGGCATTCAGGCGTATTTCCCGCTGAGCCCAACTGCCAGCCCTTCGCTCGATACGCTGCTGCGCGGCTGGCAGCCCCATTTGCAAAAGCTAGCCCGGTGGCAGAAAAAAATCAAAAAGCCCGTAGTTTTCACCGAAGTGGGCTACAAAACCACGCCCGATGCCGCCGCACGGCCCTGGGAATGGCCCGAGCGCACGGCCGCCCTGCAAACGCCCGACGAGGCCATGCAGGCCCGCTGCTATGAGGCGCTGTTCCGGGCCTGCTGGGGCCTGCCGTGGCTGAAGGGCACGTTCATCTGGAAGTGGTATCCGGGCCTGCAAGCCGACGGCCCGGCCCGCCGCCACGCCGACTTCACGCCCCAGCACAAGCCCGCCGAGGCCGTTTTGGCCCGCTGGTACGGGCAGTAAGTTCGCACTACGCGCATTCGTTTGCTACAATCAGGGCCGGCCGCCGTACTTTCGTGCCACCAACCGCAAGGTCGCGTAGCTCAAAACCACCCCTTACCCGTTTTTATGAACATTCACGAATATCAGGGCAAAGAAATCCTGAAAAAATACGGCGTCCGCGTGCAGGAAGGCATCGTGGCCGATACTCCCGAGGAGGCCGTGGCTGCCGCCGAGAAACTGACCGCCGACACCGGCACCAGCTGGTACGTCATCAAGGCGCAAATCCACGCCGGGGGCCGGGGCAAAGGGGGCGGAGTGAAGCTCGCCAAAGGCATTGACAAGGTGAAGGACATTGCCACCGACATCATCGGCATGCAGCTCGTTACCAAGCAAACCGGCCCCGAAGGCCGTTTGGTAAACAAAATACTGGTGGCGCAGGACGTGTACTACCCCGGCGCTTCGGAGCCGAAGGAGTACTACATGAGCGTGCTGCTGGACCGTGCGTTGGGCAAAAACGTCATCATCTACACCACCGAGGGTGGCATGGACATCGAGGAAGTGGCCGAGTCGCACCCCGAGAAAATCCACCGCGAGCACGTGGACCCCGCCGTGGGCCTGCAGGGTTTCCAGGCCCGCAAAATTGCCTTCAACCTTGGTTTGGAGGGCGAGGCACAAAAGGAAATGGTAAAGTTCGTAACTGCTTTGTACAAAGCTTACGACGAAACCGATTCGAGCATGTTCGAAATCAATCCGGTGCTGAAAACGTCGGACAACAAAATCCTGGCCGTTGACGCCAAGGTGACGCTGGATGAAAACGCCCTGTACCGCCACAAGGATTTCGTGGCCCTGCGCGACTTCAACGAGGAAGACCCCTTGGAAGTAGAAGCCAGCCAGAACAACCTGAACTACGTGAAGCTCGACGGCAACGTGGGCTGCATGGTGAACGGCGCCGGCTTGGCCATGGCCACCATGGACATCATCAAGCTGAGCGGCGGCGAGCCCGCCAACTTCCTCGACGTAGGGGGTGGAGCCAATGCCCAGACGGTAGAAGCGGGCTTCCGCATCATCCTGAAGGACCCGAACGTGAAGGCCATTCTGATTAACATCTTCGGCGGCATCGTGCGCTGCGACCGGGTGGCCAACGGCGTGGTGGAAGCCTACAAAAAAATCGGCGACATTCGCGTGCCCATCATCGTGCGTCTGCAAGGCACCAACGCCGAAGAAGGTGCCCGCATCATCGACGAAAGCGGCCTGAAAGTATTTTCGGCCACGCTGCTGAAAGATGCTGCCGCCCGCGTGAAAGAGGTGCTGGCTGCGGCATAGTTGTAAAACATGCTTTAGCTTGTTCGGCTTCAGAACAAAGAAAATCCCCGCCGATACCTTCGGCGGGGATTTTTTTGTGCAACAGCCCGAATAGGATGCTATTCTGAAGCCGAACAAGCTAAGGCATGTTCGGCAATTATACCACAGCCTCGCCTTTCACGCGCAGCTCCACTTCCATGTTGCCGCGAGTGCCCACCGAGTAGGGGCAGATTTCGTGGGCCTGGCGCACCATATCGATGGTTTTGGCCTGGTCGAAGGACCTGAGGTCAACGTCGAGCACGGCGCTCAGGCCGTAGGCTTCGCCGTCTTGAAATAGCGTGACGGAGCACTGCACGGTGGTTTCGGGGTCGAGCCGGTCGCCGCCCTTCTGAGCGATGACGAGCAGGGCCTGCTGGAAGCACGAGGCGTAGCCAGCGGCAAACAGTTCTTCGGGGTTGGTGGCGTTTTTCTTGCCGCCCAAGCCCTCAGGCACCGACATGTCAAGGTCGATGATGCCGGTGGCAGAGCGAACGTGGCCGCTACGGCCACCCACGGCCGAAGCATCGGCCGTATATAGGTTCTTTTTCATGGAGTGTAATTGGAGGTGAAAGAATGCAGATTACTGGTTGGCTTAACCGGTTTTTTGGCGCGAAGGTTATGGCTGAGCCTGGGGCGGCAGGCAGAAAAATGACGGCACAATTTGGTCCCCGTAGCTTTTGCGGCTACTTTTGCAGTCCCATCCGGACCTGGCCGCGTCGTACAACGGATAGTATGAGAGTTTCCGAAGCTCTTGATTTAGGTTCGATTCCTAACGCGGCCACATTTAATCAGCAGCAACCGCCCACCGTCGTTCTCCGACCGTGGGCGGTTCTGTTTTACCCGGTCGCTCTCAGCTACTTGCTTTAGCAGCGACCCGCCCGGTTACCCCTGCGCCTACTGGTTACCGGTGAGTCGTGCTAAAATCAGTGGCAGGATAATACGGGCTAAATGACCGGTATTCGTCCCTAACAAGGGGATTCGGCGGTTACCAGTTACCATAAACCACACTAATCGCGTTAGTATTGCAGCCCGGCTTTCCAACGGGTCTTTCGCATGCTGCCGCTCTACGACTATTCGATGAAAGCCGAGTTCTGGCGACGCGCCAACCGGACGGCTGCTGATGGCACCGCGCCCCTGTTTCTGCGCATTACGATTGCCAAGCAGCGGGCTGAGATTGCCAGCGGCATCGACGTGCCTGAGGCGTATTGGAACGTGAAAACCCACGCCGTCGAGGTGCCCGAAAACAAAAACTTGCGTTTGAGCAGTTACTCGGTCGACCGGATTCGGGGGCTGAACGCCCGGCTGACGGAATTAAAATACGCCGTTGACCAGGCGTATCAGCACCTGCGGAAGAATGCCCAGCCCACTGCCCGCCAAATTCTGGAAGCCGTGCGCGGACTGGGACGGCCGGCGCTGCCAGTACTTACCGTTGCTCAGGCCGGGGCGCAGTTTTTGCAAGCCATGCAAGGGCCGGGCATCGGCAAGAGCCGCAACACGGTGGCCACCTATCGCTCCCGGCTGGATAACCTGGCCGCGTTTTTCACCCAGGCCCAACGCAACAAAGCGTTCCTGTTGCGCGACGTGACGCTGCCCATCGCCCGGGCGCTGGAGCGTTGGTGCCTGGCCCAACTGCGGCCGGATGGGCTGCCGCGTTTCGGGCATGCGGCGATGGCCAAGCAGGTGAACATGCTGCAAATGGTGGTGGCCTGGGGCGCGATGGAAGGCTACGTGGGCATGAACGCCCTGCATGGCTATAAATACCAGAGTACGGCCGAGCCAACCCAGCCCCGGTACCTGCCACCGGCCGAGGTGGCGCTACTGGAGGCCACGGTATTCACTAACGACTACCTGAACGCCACGGCGGATATGTGGGTGTTCTGCTGCTACACGGCCCTTTCCTACGTGGACTATTGCCAATTCGCCGCCGACCCGCTGGAATACCTGAAAACGGATGAGCAGGGGCGGGAGTGGATTCGCATGACACGCCAGAAGATGCGCAAGCGCAAGCCAGAAGGGTTTTCGGTGCCCTTCTTTCCCGAAGCCCGCGCCATTTTTGAGCGGCGGCGCGGCCGGCTGCCAGTGCGGCAAAACTCCGATGTCAACAAAACCCTGAAGGAGATTGCTGTCGAGTTGCGCTTTTCACTTTCGGACCTTACGTTCAAAGATTCGCGCTCCACCTTCGCCCAGCGCTGGCGTGATGCCGGCGTGTCAGGCGCGGTGGTCGCGGCGATGATGGGCGACGAAGAGCGGGTAGTAAATAAAAATTACTCGAAAGTCAGGGAAGCGACAATAGATGGCGAGCTGAGCCGCTTGCAGTTGGGCCATATTCGCAAGGCGGCGTAATTCATGGGCCTGCCCCTGCTCCCCGACCGTCACCGCCCTGATGCTTGGAAACGGGGTCAGTTCCTGCCGGCCCGGGCGCGCAGCTGGACGGTGGCGGGCTTCCCCGGCTTTACGGTGGATGAGGCGGGCACGGTCTGGCGCGAGGCCTACACTGACCGGCGGGGCCATCGGCGCGGGCGGCATGAAGTGGTAAGAAAGTGCGTGGCCACTACTTACCACTTCAGGCTGTTCCGCGAGGGTGTGCCGGTTGCCATCAGCCAGAAGAAATTGCGCAAGCTGCTTACCTTGGCAGAATGAGATTCTACGATTTCGAGGACTGGCTGGAAAACCAACTCGATAAGGTGCCCTGGTGGGCGTGGCTGGCCGGGATGGCTGCGCTGGTAGGCGGTAGCTGGCTGGCCGACTGGCTGGGCTATTTGGCATAACAACCAAAAGCCCCGGCTGCTGATGCGGCCGGGGCTTCTTATTACTCCCGGCGCTCAACCCACTGAGCTGCCGACGCGTGTTGTTCACCTACGCCAGGCGGGACTCGAACCCGCGTCCTCCGGTTTCACCAATGTACTCCTGTTGTACGACCCGGCTCAGAGCCGGAACGGGAGTTGCACCCGCATCTTTGGTAGGCTGTTGCCGCCCGCTTGGCGGTGATGAGGCGAAAGCGGCGGGCTGCTCAAACGCGAAGGGCTTTACCGCCCGGCCTGTCTATTAATCCGCTTTCTACTACGAATATACGAACGGCCAGCCCATTAGGCCAGCCGCTCGGTAAGAATCTGGTGTTTCCTCAGCTTCGCCAGCAGCTGGTGGTCACTCCTTATCGCAGCAGCACCCACGCCAGTCCCGCGACCTCCCCCGCCAACCCGACCACCAAGGTCCCGGTGAGCAGCAGGCGGAGTAGTTGCGAGGCGTAGGCGCGGGCGCGGTTGGGTTGATGGCGCAGGGCGTAGCGGGCCAGCAGCCGGTCGGGAAACCACGCGGCACCTGGTTCAAAGCTCACGTAATCGGCCGCCTTGCCACTAAGCAGCGAGAGCGCGGGGTTGAAGGCGTGGAAGAACCAGCCGGCCAGCAAGGCCAGCAGCCCGGCCGTGCTTGCGCCGATGGCCCGCGCCGGCAGTCCGGCCCACCAGCTCACCGCCACCACGGCCAGCAGCAGCCCGGCGGCCACGGCCACGCGGATGCCGGTGCGGGCGGCGTGGAACTGCTGATGCAGGGAGTCTTTCGCGCCGTCGGCTTCGATGAGGCGAGCGTTTTCGCGGGTTTCGCAGGCCACGAAGCGCCGCCAAAGCAGCAGCGCGGCGGCGTGGGTCAGCAGCGGCGGCCAGGCGTTCATAGCACCGGCAGCGGCACGGTTTGGCCCGCTAGTTCGTGGATGCAGTCGCTCAGAAATTGAATGCAGCCATCCGTCACGAAGGAATGGCACTTAGGGCCTTGCTCTGGCTTGCCTTGCGGATTGGCGAAAACCGATGCGCGAATAGTTGGCTTTTCAGGCGGCCCGGTCAGGGTATGGCACGGATTGCCATTGGTGGGGTTAGTGTTGATTTTATGGCCCACGCGGCAACCGGGGCAGCTAAAAACATAGTGTCCTGGTTGGTTGCTGATGGGCAGGATGACGGCCGTATCCATCTTACTTGCCGCCGCCTTTAATGAATAGGTACACGGTGGCCACCAGCGCGGCCACGAATAGGATGCCGGTGTAGGTGTGGTGGCTCATGCCGGCAAAGTCCGTCGTGGGCAGGAAAGCCAGCACAACGGCGATAATCCAGAGGACGATAATGGGGAGGGCGAAACGAGGGAGCATGGTGTTGTGAGTTAAGAGTGAATAGATTAAACGATTTTGACACCCACCGGCCCGGCCACCGTGAGCAGGATGCGCCGCACGTTGTCCGGCTGCTGGTTGTAGACCGGCCGCCGGAAGGCGATAGCCCCGGCCTTGAGGAAGTCCACGATGCTCACCCGGTCGCCCTGATTTCCACCTAATAATGAGTAGGTGCGGGTGGTTTCGCCCACGTACAGGGCCACATGGTGCGGGAATACCACGATATCGCCCAGCATCGGGGCCGCCACCGGCGTACCAAAGTGCGCCCAGTTGCGGGCGGCCAACGGGTCGGGCGGCAGGGCCTTCCCCGCCAGCTTGGCGACATAGGAGCAAAACAGCGCACACCAGGGCGTGTCGTCGTTGTGGTAGTAGGAGGCCGCCCCCACGGCCCCGGCCATGGCCAGAATCACCGGGTTGGATTTGGGGCCGGGCACTTCAGCCGTGCCGAGCAGCTTTAGGGCCTCGGTGAGCATCTTGGGGCCGGTTTCGGTGGCCAGATAGGCAAAGCGGGAAGACAGGAGCATGATTTCTTAGCTAAGGGTGGAATCGCTGGACTTGCGCCGCACCACAGCCGCCACCAGCCAGCCGCCCACCGGCGTACCGAAGAGCAGCACCAGCAGCAGCACGCCGCCCACGGCCCCGCCGACTTTCAGCCAGGGAAAGCCTGGCTTGACGGTGGTTTGGGTGGCCGTGGCGTTGGGGCCGGCGGCGAGGGCGGCCTTGTTCTTGTTGACCACGGTTTGCGTGAGCGTGGCCCCGCTGTCGGCATGGGCGATGGGGCCGCCCTTGTTGCCTGCATTCAGAGCCACGGTGGCCAGCGGCGCGTACTGCCCGCCCTTGCCGATTTTGATTTTGCGCGGTATCGTGGCACGGGCCAGCTTCACGACCTGCCGGCGGGCGCGGCCGGCATAGGTGCTCAGGCCGATGGCATCGGTGAAGCGGGTGAATGGGGCTGGGCTTACACGGTTCGGCAGTGAATCGTGTAAGGTGGTTGCATGGTTGGCGGCCAGCGGCACGATGCCCGCGTTGCCCCGCTCGTCAACCGGGTGCGACGTGCGGCAGCCGGTGACGTGCGCGGCCAGCAGAAACAGGAAGGCGAGTAGGTGGCGGTTCATTCGGCGGTGCTAATGGTGGTGGTGGTTTGGGTGGTGGCCGTGGCCGGGCCGGCGGGCGTCTCGCCCGTAATCGAGGCCGTGGCTATGTCGGCGTCAGTGCGCTGCTTGCCCCGGTTTTCCCAGGCCACGGCCACGCTTTGACCGGTAATGGCTCCAAGCAGGCCAATGGTGAGGTAGTCCGGTGCCCAGCGGTCGAAGACCAGCCCCACGGCTACGATGGCCACGAACAGGCACACGAGTACAAACTGAGTGACGCGGCCCCCGTCGGGCACGCCAAGCGAGTCACAGAAAGACTTGGTGAAAAACGTGTTTAAGTGCATATTACATGGCGTAGGAAAACTCCAAAGCAAAGCGGTGCAGCAGGGTTTCGAGGGCGGCATCAAGTAGCCGGGTGGGGCCTTTGTGGGCGCGAGGCAGCGCGTCGGCCTGGTCGGGGCGGTACACCTCCACGTCGTGCCAGCTGAGCACGTACATCCCAATCACCCCCATTTCGTTGCCGCTGGCCTTGATGGGGCGGCGGATGAAGACGGCAATCGAGCTGTCGTAGCCCCGCTCCTTCATCATCTTATTGACCTTCCAATCGTCGCAGCGTTCGGCCCACAGCAGCAGGTACGGCTGCGACTCCAGGGCCAGCACCGTGCGCGGAATATCCTGCGCAAACACCACGCGCTCCGTGTCCATGTAGTAGGGCGGGCGGTCCACAGCTTCGGCCTGCATCACGAATTTGTCAATACCCTCGCCGGAGCGCAGGTACTCCCCGTTCTGGCACCCGTACACGGAAACGTGGTCGCAGGCGATTTCCAGCCGCAGCCGTTCGGCAGCCTGCTCGAGCACCACGGCCTTGCGGGCCTTTCGGGCCAGCTCCGTGCCGCTGGCCGGCTCCTTGCTGGTGCGCTTCATACGGTCGGCAAATTGCTCAATCAGCTTACTGGCCGCCTCTTCAATCGGCTTTTTTAGCAGCCACGCCACCCCGGCCACCACGGCAGCGGTCAGCAGCAGCCAGCCGGGCATGGTTTCGAGCCAGTGGACGTACCACGGCGCAGGGGAGTAGGCAGAAGCGGGGGCGGCGACAAGCAGCAGCAGGGGCATAAAGCAGCGGGTGAGGCGGTGGGGGCGGGGCGGGCATCAGGGCGGCGGGCAGTCGCCAGCACGGGTAGCAGAACGCCAGGGCCAGCAGCAGCAGGGCCAGCTGGTGCGAGAGCGGGCGGCGGGGCATTACTCCAGGAGCCCCCACGCGGCGGCCTGTTGGATGTGGTGCGCCTCCTCGGCCCGCATGTCCACCGCGCCCGCGTCGTAGCGGCGGCGGTAGTAGTGCGTTTGCAGCGTAAGCGGGTCGGGGTGGGCGGCCAGCCAGGCGGGCCAGTCCAGGTCGGCGGGAATCGTTTCAAGGGCGAACGTGGCCAGGCTCAGCACCTGCTGCATGCCCTTGTAGATGTAGCGAATCGTGCCGGTGGCCGGGTCTACGGCGGTCAGCTCGTCGGTCTGCACTTTCACCGGGCGGGGCCACTTGGCCGGGGGCCAGGGCTGCGTGCAGGCCTCGTCGGCGTAGGCAATGACCTGCACGCTGAGGCGAATCAGCAGCCCGCCGTCGGGGAAGCGGGCGGTGAAGCTATCGAGCGGCCGGGCGGTGCGGTAGTAGGCGTGCGCGCCGCCGATGAGCAGCGGGGGCAGTGCGATTTCGTCGGAAACGGGCATGAAGTCGGTCAGCATGGCGGGGAAGGGTTAGGCAGGCTTGGCGAACAGGCGAATGGCATCATGCACCAAGCGCACGCGGCCCCCGGCAGGTTTTTGGCGGAACTCTACGGTGTGGAGTCCTTCCGGCAGCGGCACGGCCAGCAGATCGGAGGCCACCAGCACGCTGGCGCTGTAGTAGCTCACAGTGCCCTCATAAGTGTTGTTCACATAGATATCGGCATCGCAGAAGCTCGGCGCGGTGTGGCTTACCACCGTGAAGCCGCCGCCGTAATACGATACCGCTGCCGTGCCATAGTCGTCGCGGTAGTGAATGGTGCCGGCGTAGTAGTCGCCAGCGTT
This sequence comes from Hymenobacter sp. UYAg731, assembly GCF_054061335.1. NCBI lineage: Bacteria > Pseudomonadati > Bacteroidota > Cytophagia > Cytophagales > Hymenobacteraceae > Hymenobacter > Hymenobacter sp. UYAg731. The sequence goes on from NZ_JBSSEC010000007.1 coordinate 235,704, forward strand.
GGTGTCAGTCAGCCAGCCGGGGGAATATGTCCACAGGTCGACGCGGGCATCGTCCACGTACTCCAGCACCCGCGCATCGCCAGGCGGGGCGTAGCCGGGCGCAATGAGGCCGGTGTAGCCGGGCAGCACCGTGCCGCCTGGGGCCGCGCTGCCGAGCAACCCGATAAATCCAACGCTATGAAGGTTAAAGCCGGCCATATCAGTTTGAGAGAACGGCCGCCGCATCCACGTCCGAAACGCTGGTGCCGTAGCAGGCAAGGGTGAGAATCATGGTTTTGCCAGCGGCGAGCGTAGCAGGCAATGCCGCGCCGTAGCTCACCCACGCCTCGTAGCTGAGCGTGATGGCGGCCCCGGTGGTGTTTTTCACGCGCACGGTCTTTTCGGCCCCGACTGTGCTACGGTTCATGGTCGTGAAGCTCACGTTGCCGGTGGCGGCCAGGGTGCGGCGCGGAGTAACGGCGAAGTCCAGCGCGACGGTGCCGGCGGTGGGGGTCAGGGCCACGGGTGGGGCGTTGCTGCTGCCACCGCCGCGCTCGATGACCTGCCACACCAGGCCGCTGCCGGCGGGGTCCACGGTTTTGGCGTTGGCGTAGGTCCACGCCAACAGCAGCGACTCGCCGGGCTGTATCACGGTGAGCTTGGCTGTGCCAGTGTAGAGGTATAGCACAACCGGCAGGGCATTTTCCGCCAGGCGCACGCGGATGGGTTGGCCGACGTTGAAGCCGTTGTTGGTCGGGGCCAGCAGGCGCAGCACGCTATTTTCCGCCGCCGCCGCCGTAGCGGAAAGAAAATAAGCGGTATTCAGCGCCGGGGCTGCGCCGCGCAGGTTGGCATTGCTGCCCGTGCTGGCCGGGAAGTCCTGCTCATCAACCAGCGATACCACGCCTATTTCGCCCAGTTGCGTGGTCAGCCACGCCGGCAGGCCCAGGTTCACAATGGCCTGGGGCTTGTCAGCCAGGTCGTTCAGGTTGCTGGCGTTGGCCAGCTTGGCGGCCAACTCGTCAGCCGCTTGCGCGTTGTCGTAGAGGCTGCCGGTGAGCTGCTGAAAGGAAACCGGCCGGGGGTCAGGCACGTCCGTTTCGTTGACGTGCCGCCAGTAGGTATCGCCGGCTACGCTCGTGGGCGGCGGGGCGGAGCCGGCCAGCTTGGCGGCAAAGAACTGCTCGCTCGCCGTGCCGTTGACGAAGGCCCGCACCAGCTCGTCCACTGCGAAGGCGTAGCCGCTCGGCAGCGAGAGGTAGGCCGGCACCCCAGCTGCTTTGGCATCGGCCCGCACCACGCGGGCCGGCACCGTCTGCCCCGCCACAAAGTCGCCATCGGCAAATACGTACAGGCCGCTGCCAGGCGGGCGAAGTGCCCCGTCGTAGATAACGCGGTAGGTCTTATACGCGCCCTGGGGGTCATTCTCCACCGTGACCAGGTCGCCCGCACACATGTTGGCCGGCTCCAGGGCCAGTAGTTCCTCCAGGCTCACGCCGGTGCCGCCGGCGGCCGTGCGGGCAGCGTTGGTGAGCCAGCGCACGGCTTTGGTGAGGGAGGGACGGCGGTTGGGGGCGGGGAGCGGAACCGGTGCCGGCACGTCGGTTTTGCCGATGTGCCGCCAGCTAGCGTCGCTGGCACTCGTGGCTGGGTACGGCTGGCTGGTGTTGTTGGGGCCCTGGAATACGTAGGCCTGCTCTTCGCTGGCATCGCTCACGTAGCCCCGCCGGTAGTCACCGGTGTGGTAGAGGTAGCCGGCCGGGTCTTCCTGGAACGCCCGCAAGCCGCTGAAGTGCTCGGCGGCGTCCATCCACTGCGCGGTAATGAGCTCCCCGGCGCGGAAGTTGCCGTCGAGGAACACCGTCAGGCAGCCCGGGGTAGTGAAGTAGGTGTAGCGCAGCACGTAGCGCGTACCCGAATCATAGACCAAGCACTCGGTGCCCAGGCACATGGTGAGCGGGTCCAGCGCGTCCCGCCGGGCCAGCGAGTTCACGTTTTTGACCGGCAGCTTGGCGGCGTTGCCGATGGGGCCGGCCAGCAGGGTGCGCAGTTGCTCACCCGAAACTGCCCGGCTCACGAATCCACCGGCGGCCGTGCCATCGGGCGTATCCGTCAGAAACAGCGAACCGTCAAGCTGGGCCGGGGTGCCGGCGAAGCGGTCCTCGTCTTCAATGTAGTAACCTTCGCTGGCGGTGCCGGGCGGCAGAGGGGTAACGGGCATGGGCTAACGAATAGCGCGGACACCGCCGCGACGTGACAAGAGAATGCGCGCCCGGTTCTGGGTGCGGCCGCGTACCAGCAGCACCCGGGGCGGGAGCGTGGCCGGTACCAGGGTTTCGCCTTCGCCGATTTCGACCAGCGACACATCGGTTTCGGCCGACTTGACGTGCCAGGTGCGCGCCCCCACGGCGAAGCGGCGGCCGGGGGTGTCGTAAGGCGCGTCCACGGCATCGAGCGGTGCGGGGGCGCGGTGCAGGTGCTTCAGCGGGCCGCTCAGCACGCGGGAGGGATTGGCGCGCAGGGCCAGCGTGTCGAGTACGGCGGCGGCCAGCAACGGCGCGGGGCGCAAATCGTCGGCCCGTGCCCATTCGGTGGCCGGGTTGGCGGCGCGGCCCCGGGTCACGCTGCGACGAAAGGCGTAGGCATTGCCGTCGAACAAGCCGGCGCGTTGCGGGGCATCGACGTGGAACACCTCCAGGCCAGCCGGGCGCACGCTGCCGCCGGCTCCGCTGGCGTAATAGCTTTCGGTCGCGCTCCAGCTTGCGCCCTGGGGCAGCAGCTGCATGCCCACGGATTTGAGCAGCAGCCCGCCGGCCGCCGGGTCCAGGCCGTCGTCGCTCACGCGGCCCCGCTGCGGGTTGTAGTAGGTATAGGCATGCACCCGCACCCGCAGGCGGTCCGTCCCCGGCAGCGCGGGCACGGGCAGCCGGGCGGTAGCAGTGGCAAAGCCGTCCGCGAGGGAGGCGGCCGGCGCAAAGCTGAGCACGGCCCCGCTGCTGCGCAGCCCGCCGCCAAGCGCATGGCCCACAATTTCTACCCACAGGTAGGCCCGCGCGGCCTTAAAAGCTTCCGCAGCCGGGTTGATGCCGCTGGAGTACTTGGCTTCCACCTTGATTTCAATGGCCAGCCCCTCGGCCCCGGCCACCAACGGGGCCAGCTCGGATTCGAGGTAGCGGCCATCCAGGGGGCTGCCGGCCGCTGGCCACGCGGTGGCCAGCTCCTCGGCTTTCGCGCCGGCCTCCACCAGGCGCAGGGGGAATAAGGTGATGGGAATGGGGCCATTGGCGCTACCTGGCTGCCAGCCGGCCTCCGTCAGCAGCGCCGTGCCGCTGGCATCCCAGAAGGCGGCATCAGAAAAATAGTCGCCCTGCCGCAAGGCATTTTCCACATAAGTTGCGTCGCCGGCGGCGGTCAGGTAACGCCAGCCGGCGCGGCGCTGCTCCCGCTGGCTGGCCTTGCGCCAGCAGAGCGGACCGGGAGTGAGGGCCGCAGCAGTCTCGGCCACGCGGGGCGGCACGATGCGGTGGGCCGGGGTGGCGATAGTGGAAGCGGCGGCGTGGTCGCCAGCGGCATCGTAGACGCGGCCGGCGACGGGCAGCGTGCGAGCCGGGACGGGCACATCGCCGATTGCCGAGCCGGCCGGGTAGCGGCTTCCGGCGGAAGCTGATTGGTGTAGCACGCCGGCCGCCGGGGCTACGAGCTGCTCGTTTATCGTAAGGATTGCGCTGCCCCCTTCCTGCGCTACCTCGTACTGCACGTTGGCGACCGGCTGGCCCGGCGTCACGGCGGCCCCATCGGCTACCAGCCAGGAAACGAGCTGTACCTGTCCGGTGGCCAGGCCAGCCGGGGACGGCAGGGCCAGCAGCGCGTACCCGCCGGCCACATTGACCCCGGCCATTTCCAGCGCGGAGCGCACCTCCCAGCGGCCGTTGCGCTGCACCAGCGTGCCGCCCAGCAGCGCGCAGAGCGCGTTGACCACAGCGCGCAGGTCCATGGGCTTGCCGGCCGGCGCGTAGGCCAGGCGGTCGGTATACAGGTCGGTTTCGGGTTGCTCGTCGCTGCTCATCTCCAGCGCCCGGCGGTTGGTGAACACGGCCACGGGCAGAGCCAGGTCGGTGCGGCTCAAACAGTGCAGCAGCGTGTTAAGCACGGGCCGGCGGGCGCGCAGCTCCTGTCCGACGTGACCGGCAAAATCCACGTCTTTCAGCGCGGCCAGGCCGTCGGTAGCGGTTAGCTCCACGGCTACGGCGAGGCCCACCATCGGCTCCTCGTAAATCTCGGGCTGCACGTAGCCCGTAAATTCCAGGGCCTCGTCGTAGTAAAAGTCTGCCCGGCAGGCGCGGTCATCAACCAGTAGGTCGGCCAGCGCTCCGGGCAGCGTTTTCAGGCGCATGGTCAGGCTGCTGCCAATGCTATCCGGCAAATCGGCCTGCGTGTTGCCGCCGGCAAACCCTTCGGTTTCGAGGCTCACCGGCTCGTCCTGCCCGCACAAATCCAGTGCCGGGCCGGCATAACCCCGCGCCCAGAGTTCGAGCCGGCAGGCCTTGCCCACCCGCACGTCCACGAAGCGCAGCTGCCATTTCAGCCCGTAGCGGGCCGTCAGCACCACGGGCACGTCAACCAGCAACCCGAGCAGGGCTTGATTGCGCACGCGCACGGTGTAGGCCGCCGCCAGCAGGCCACCAAAACGGCCGGTGGTGTTGGTGGCCTGCTCCGTACCAGCGGCGTCGAGCAGCGTGTAGCGCGGAAACGGCCCCCCGGCCGCCTGCTGGTCGGCCGTCAGTACGTCGTCGAAGCTGACGGCCTCCACAAGAACGCCGCCGGTCGCGCTGGTGGGCGTGGGCGGGTGGAAATAAACGATGTTGGCGACCTCCAGCCGGGTAGAGGACACAATGCCCGCCCCGCTGTCCGTCACGCCGCCCTGCCCGTTGCTGTAGCGACCGGCAGCCCCGACGGGGGTGCCGGCGGGCAGAAAATAGGTGCGTTCGGGCAAGATATCCAGCAGGCTCACGCCGCTGCCGGTACGCGGAATGTCCACGGTGGCCGTGTAGGTGGCCACCGTATTGGTGGCGATGGTGTAGCAGGTGGCCGAAAAGATGGCCTGGCTTTCCGAAACCGGATGCACCGCGTAGCGGGTGTAGAGCTGCCCGGCGGCCGGCGGGTTGGTGAATAAGCCCACCAGGCTATCCGCCCGGCTCCCGATGAAGCGGGCTACCACCTGAAACGGCGCGCTTCCGAACGTGAGCTCGGCGGCCGTGCCGGAGTAAGGGACTTTGTAGACCTCGACCGCGCCGGGGCTTTGGCTGGGCAGCACCGTGATTTCCCCGGCGATGATGCCGCCTGTTTCTTCCAGCACCTCCACCCGGTAGCGGCCAGCGGGCAGGCCGGCCAGCGGCGCGGGCGTGGCCAGGCGCTCGTAGCGGCGGCTCCGCTCATCACTGGCGCTGGCGGCGGGCGTCGTAGTGGCGGCGGCCACCGGTGGAATGGTGACCGTCGTGGTCCCGGCGGGCAGGCTTAGCTCGGTGTAGAAGGCGGGTGCCGTCGAAGCGCCCGGGGCCAGCAGCGCGCAGCGCACCCGCAGCGGGCCGGCTCCCCCATTCCAGCCAGCCAGCAGGTATGCGTCCTCGCTGTAGAGCGTCAGGGCGTGGGTAGTGGTCAGTACCAGGTCGGCCAGGCTGCTGGCGCAGGCCAGTGCGCCGGGCACGTCGTGGGTACTGATTTTGCCGTCGCCGGCGTAGTTGACCTCTCGCCGCGTGCCGCCCACGCAGAAGGCCGCGCCGGGCACTGCTGCGCCGATGGCCAGCTCAAACGCGGCATTCGGGCCGGTGTTGCTCGTGGCCTGGTAGGCGTCGCGGTAAGGCCGGCGGGCGCGCAGGTCGTACTGGTCCACAAACACACTGAAGCCCGTGGCGGGCGCGGTGTTGGCAATGGGAGTACGACGAAGCAGCACGTAAGCCATGCCCAAAGTTCCGGGCGGGGGTGGGCGGGGCGGGCAGGTGGGCGGGGGAAAGTGGGGGAGGCTAGTATATTGGGTGCATGAAAACCTTCCTTTCCATTTGTCTACTGCTTGCTTCCTGCGAACAAAGCCCGCAATCCCATCCATCCAAACCGCTGGGAGAGCACCCAGTTGAACCCGTAGCGCAGGCGGGTGTGCCTGCTACCTCACCACAGGACAATATTCCCGCTCCCGAAATAGCCGTTCGCTCATACTTGCGAAATACATTAAACGACTGGGATAGCTACCAAAGCATTGAATATGGCGCGCCTGCTTATGCGTCACCACCAACTGGCAGCAACAGCTATGCGTGGCGGGTACGGCATCGGTACCGGGCCAAGAACAGCTTCGGGGCATACGTGCTGAAAGAGCAGTTTTTTTACTATACAACGGCCGGTGTCTTCGATGTTGAAGAGGGGCTTGAATAGTGTGCTTAACTGGTGCGCAGCCGGCGGTAGTCCTGAGCACTCAGCACAGCTACTAAATCCTTTCCCGTGCTACGCAGGGTACCGGTGACCTCCACCTGAATCTTCAGTGGAGCGGCATTCTGGCCCGCGTTGGCGTTCTGGCTGTAGTTGGTCGATTTGTTGGCTCCGCTGTAGCCGCCGCCCGCCGTAGCGCCTACATAGGCACCGCCCGCAACCAAGGCGGTGCCGGCCGCCGCCTGCGCTACCCCAAGCGGAATATTGCCTGTGGCAAAGCTGCCAATACTGAATAGTAGCAGTTTTTCGCCAAACTGCACCAGCAGGTCACCTAGCGCCTTCAGCAATGCCTGCCCAGCGGCTTCCGCCACACTGGTGCCATTAGCCAGCGCCACGCCGATGTTTTGGCCAATCCCGGAAAGCGCCCCTCCCAATGCCTGCGCCATCTGCTCGCCAGCAGCTTGCAGCGACACCTGAAAGCCACCCAAAAACGCTTGGAATTCCGTCAGAGAGGCTTTGGTGGCCGTGGTGTCCACCGGGCCGGTTTTAAGGGTTTCGGGCAAGGCTGCTAGCTCGGGCACCTTCACCTTCAGCTCCGGGGCATCTTTCGGCTCCAGGCCCTTCACCAAGCGGGCGGCCAGTTGCGCATTGTCCCCTAGCACCGTGTTTAACTCCCGCTGCTGAGCTACCAGGCCGCGCACCGTGGCACTGTACGGGCTCCAACCCTCGGCAATCAGCTTTTTGATACCCGATTCAACGGCCGAAAGTTTGCCCTTTAGGAATTCGTAGTCGCTGCCCAGCGCCCGGCTCAGGTTGTCGTTTTCGGCCAGCGCTTTCTGCAACTCCGCCAGCGCCTTACTGCTCTTGCCCAGTTTTTCCAACGCAGCAATCTGCTTTTCCAGGCTCTCAATGCGGCGGTTGTCGGCCGCGATGGCCTTCTCAGTGGGTTCGGTGTCCAGCGCCTCCTTTACCGCTTTCAGTTCATCTTTGAGTCGTTGGAGCAGGCCCAGCTTCGTGCTGCCCAACGCTTTTTCCAGGTCGCCGCCCAGCACGAACGCCGCAACTGAGGCATCTTCCAGCGCCGCCACAAACTGGCCCTTGAAAAAGTTGCTGATGCTGGTGCCGCGCTCTTCAATCAGGCCAAACAGGGAGCGAAACGGCCGGCTCAGGCCATCGGCGACCGTCGTAATATCTTCCAGCGCTTTGCGAAACTCGCCACTCAGCAGGTCGATAATAAAGTTGACCGTGCCGTTTACCGTGTCCAGCAAGCCGGTAAAGCCATCGCCGATTTCCCGCACGGCTTCCTGAATCGGCCGCAAGCCTGCCACCAGTCCGCCGAGTGAATTAGTGCCCAGGCTGCCCAGCGCCGAAAAGATGTTGCCAATCGTGGCCGCGCTTTGCCCGATACGTTCCGCCAGGTCGCCAAATACGCGCCCGCCTTCACCCGATGGGCTGAAGTAGGTGGCCAGCACGGCCCAGTTATCAATAATCAAGAAGGCAGCGGCAGCAATAGCCGCAGCGCCCAGCGCGATGGGGGCCAGCGACACGCTGACCGCGCCGGTCAGGATGCCAAAGCCAGTTACCATGCTCGGCAGCACCGTGAGCACCGTGCCGAAGGCCAGCAGCAGCGGGCCGGCAGCCGCAGCAGCAACACCCAAGCTGACTGCCAGCTTTTGCGCGCCCGGCGAAAGGGTTGAAAACGCATCGCCGATGCGCGTTATGAAATCGCTGATGCCTGCCAGCACCGCCGGCAGGTTCAGGGCCTTACTGATGCCGTCGCCAATCTTCGCCAGGCTGATGGTTACCGTATCGCCCAGGTTTTCGAGGCCGTTTTTCAACCCGCCGGCCACTTGCGGAATCTTGCCCAGCTCGTCGGTAAGCACGGCGATAAAATCGGTGCTCGACTGCCCCTGTTTTTGAAGCTGTTTGGAAATATCTTCACTGTCCACTGTGCCGTAGAGCTTTTGCAGGGCCGCCGATACGGCCGGGGCCGCCTCGATGATGGGCCGCAAATCCTGGGCCAGCACCTTGCCTTTAGCCGAAAGCTGGGCCAGCTGCACGGTCACCCGGTCAAACTCCGACTTGCCGCCGCCGGTGGTGGCGATGGCATTGGCAAATGCTTTCAGGCTTTTGGCCGACTGCTCGGCACTGATGCCCACGGCCCGCAGGCGCACATCGCCCTGCACGGCCTGTTCGAAGCCCAGCCCTGGCGCACGGGCCAATACCTCCAGCTCCTTCATGCGCTCCGTCGTGAGGCTGGCCGCCTCGCCCAGCGCGGCCACGCCGGTGGCGCCCTGCTTGGCCAAATCCTGCTGGCTGATGGAATTAAGGGCGTTGCGCAGGCTCTCAATCTTGCCTGAGGCGGCAATCGCCCCGGCCCCGAGCGCAAGCAGGGGCACCGTCACGTAGGTGCTCAGGCTGCGGCCCAAATCCTTCATGGCCTCCCCGGCCTGCACCAGGCCTTTCAGCTCCTTGCGGGCTTGGGCCATGCCGGCGCGAAAGGCGCTGATATCAGCCCCCAAAACAACGGAGACGGAGGCTAATATATCGCTCATGCAACTTAGTCGGTAGCGGCCAGACGGGCCATGGTGGCATCAAACTCTACCTCATCCATCGGCGGGGTTGGCTCCGGGTCACCGGGCAGCCACAGCACTTCATGGGGGAGGATGGCGGGCGTTTTTTCGGCCCGGTTCACGTTGAGCAGCATCGTGGCCAGGTAGCGGGTGTGGTGCCACTTGCGGATTTGCCGACGGTGCCAGCCGGCGGCCACGGCGCAGTACTCGCGCCAAGTGAGTTGCCAGAAAGCGGCCGGCCTGAGCCGCAAGTCGCCCAGCGCGAAGCCAATAATGTCGTCCCACGTTTCGGGCGGCGGAGGCGTCGGGTGTTCGTCGCTCAGGCGGCTTAGCCCCGGTTCAAAGCCGCCAGTAAAGGGGATTTCGTTACGGCGCGAAAGGCCACGGAAAACAGCTCTTCCTGTTCGGCCTTACTCAACTCATCCACAATGGTCAGCGCCTCGTCGGCCGAAAGGCCCGGCGTGGCCAGCTGCACGCCCAACACCGCCATGTCAACCATGGCCGCCAGCGCCGCCCCCGTGCCCGAGGCGATGCGCTCCAGGATGTCGCCGGGGCCGGCCTCGCCTTTTTGGTCGGTCAGGGTTTTGATGAAGCGCATGCCAAAGCGAATCAGGCGCGACTCGCCGCTGATGGTCAACTGTACTTCCCCGCGCTCAGCATCGGCGGGGGCAATCGTGGAATTTTCAGATTTCATGAGAAAGAAGTAACAGGTAAGGGGATAGCGAAGGCCCAAACAGCCCGGCCGGAAGCCGGCGCGGGTTGTTTGGCGTCCTTTCATGGGGATTAAGCGGGGGCCAGCGTCTTGGCCAGCGGGCCGGTGCCCTGCACCGAAATCGAGTAGGTGGCAATGCCCTTGAGCTGGCCCTTGAAGCTGGATTTGGTGATGATGCCCAGGCCGGCGTAGCGGGCGCTGCCGGTGGCCGAACCGATGCGGTACTGAATCTGAATCGGCTGCGGGTCGTCGGCAATCTGCAAATCGAGCAGGTTTTCGGCGGTCACGTTGTTGTCGGCATCGCTCATGCCGGTGCCGGTGGTGTCGTTGATGGCCTGGCGCACGTTGAGCGTGCCGCTGAGGCTAAAGCCGTTTTGGCCGCCAATATATTCCTTCCATTTGCCGCTGGCCCAGCACGTTGCCTCATCGGCCTCGGTATCGACGTCGAAAGAGGCATCGGTTACGCAGCCCACCACCACGTAGGTGGGCGTGCTGCCGACGGTTTTTTGCACCGCTAAGCCGATATCGCGGCCTTTGATGGGATTTAATGACATGGTGTTTGCAGAAAAAAGGTGAGAAGAAAACGGGGTGGCTACGCAGCCGGAATTTCAAGGAAGTAGTCCTGGCTGCGGAAGTAGCAGTCGGCCGTGTCGTCGTGGTGGTCGATTTCGTTGTCCAGCTCCAGGTACACGCCCAGGGTGCTGAGCCGGTGCAGCGCCCCGCGTACGGTGGCGGCCAGGGCCTCGATTTCGCCGTAGGTATCGGCAAACAGGCTCAGCTGCACGCGGGCAATGTCATCAAGTGCGCAGATAGCCGAGCCGTCGGGCACGCGGCTGATGAGCTGGTAGGTGATGGCCGGTCGGGGCTGCTCCTGCGGGATGCGCAGCGGGTAGATGCGCGTGCCCACCAGGGCCGCCACGGGGGCGGCCTGGCTCAGCAGGGAGAAGAGCAGCGGGCCGAGGAGCATTATTTTACGCTTTCGATATCAGTTTCTTGCCAGAAGAAAGTGTCTTGCTGAATATCAATCGGGGATTCATCCGTCAAGACCCAGCGCGTGCTTCCATCCGGTTGAGCAACCTGTTTTGCTTTGCGGATTACGCAAATAGCCACCTCCTTTTCGGGGACAGGCTTCTGCTCGTCCTGATTAATCCAAGGGCCGTTTTTCATTTGAAAACAGATTTAAACTCACTGACAATAATTTCCTTACACTGGGCCTTGATGCTGTCCACTACCTGCGGGTTGGTGGCATCAAAAGCGGGCCGCATGAAGGGCTGGGCGGCAATGCCGGGGTGGCTCACCTGCTTGGCGGCCCCGCCGGCCCACACCAGCAGCCCGCCGGCCGCCTTGGCCTTAATCGTGTGGGGAGCGGCCCCGTATTCGAGGATGTGGCCCACGTAGCCTTTAAAGCCGTTGCCCCGGCGCGGGCCGAGGGTCAGGCTGTTGTTCTTGCGGTTGGCAATGAAGCCAATCGACTTGGTGGTGTCGCCGGTGACGTCGGCATTGCTGCTGAGCGCCTTCGCCAGCTTCAGCATCGGCTGGCCCGCTTTGCGCAGCACGCCGTCAATCACCTTATCGCCGAACGCGCCGGGCAGGCCGTCGAGCACTTGGCTCAGTTCTTCAATGTGCAGAAATTGAATGCCGTTAGCCATGGGAGTAGCAGGTGAGCTTGAGGCCTTGCCGACAGCCAATTTCGGCCACGTCGGTAATCTGAAACGTGCGGCCTTCGTGCATCAGCTGCCAGGTGGGCCGCACGTCGGCCCGGTAGCGGATGGTGAACAGGATGCGCTGGGTAGCCGTCAGCTCGCCAGCCTGCACCGCCTCGTTGCCCGGGGCGTAGTAGATGCCGGCCCACACCGCTTCCACGTCGGTGAAGGCCTTGGGGGCCAGCTCGCCGTTGGGAGCCTGCGGCACCGTCGCCGGGGCTTGCAGCGTAATGAGACGGTCGAGCTTGCCGATGTTCATTTTTTTAGCTGGCCCATTACGCCCCGGTCGATTCGTTCTTGTACCCGTTCGCGACAGGCATCAAGAAATGTTTCCAGGCCCGCAATCATTTTGGCATTGTGGCTTGAAGGGAACCGTGCGTTAAGTTTCACGCACCGGTCAAGCAGGATAATGGCCAACTGTTCGCTTTGAGCACCGGCTTCCATTGGGGCCTCATCAGGCTTATGCACGAACCGGATAGTTTGGGTCGAATCAGTATAGATGGCTTGCTGCGTTTCCGGGTCAAAGCCAAGCGATTCGCGCAGCGTGTACTCGTGAGCGCCGCCGTAAGTAGCGTCTTCCTTAACACTAACCGTCTGTTCGGTACTTGGGAAAACAGTGGCTGCTAAAGCCAGTAGAGCAAAGTTTTTCATGGCAGTTTTGATTAGATAGTGGGCACCCGAATCAGGTTCATGAGCTTCTGGCAGGTTTCGGGCACCTTCACGGCCACGGCGCGCACGTCGGTGATGACACTCTGCCGGTTTTCGTACCAGTGGCCGATGGCCAGAAGCACCCACTGCAGGGCCATTGCCTGCTCATCGGGGCTGAGCACGGCCGGGTCGACGAACGAGATGAAGCGGTAGGCCAGCGGCACGGCAGCGGGGTCGATGACGGCCGTAATGGTGGGCTCGCCTTCTTCGGGCCAGCGCCGCTTGCTTTCCACCTTAAAAGCGGCCTGCGCCGAGGCCAGGTAAAGGCCCACGGTGGCATCCTCCGTCGTGTCCACGGCGGAGAGCCGTAAATGGGCCTTTACCTGGTCGAGCGTGAGCATAAGGCTTACTTGGCAGCAGCTTTTGAGCCGGTTTCGGTGCCTTTGTGGGCCGTTTTAGCAGCTTTTTCTACCCCTTTTTCGAGGGTTTTGGCCACGTCAGCCGACGTTTTCACGCCCGTAGCGGGCACCACGGCTGTTTCGGCTGCGGCGGGCGCAGTGGCAGTTTCCGTCTGGGCGTGAGCGGCTGCCGCCTCCTTGGCGCTGGATTCCTCGAAAAAGGGGCCGGATTCGGCGTATTTGTCGAATTCTGCGCGGGTGAGGGTAATGATTTCGCCCGGGTGGGCGGTGTACCCGGGATGGGTGCGGAGCACCTTGGCGTGAACGGACTGCGACATGACGATAAGGGCTAAAGTAAAACGATTGGCACCCAAAAGGCCCGCCACGGGGAACCGGGAGGGCTTTTTGACTTACTTATTGGGTCGGCTACTGGGTTACCAAGCTTCCGATTTCCGTGCTGGGCGTCGCGCCTACGAACAGGGCGAACGACTCGGGGCGGCGCACCAGAATGTCCCAGAAGGAATTCACGATGAGGCGCGTCTGGCCGTTGGTGGCCTGCGTGTAGGGGTCTACCAGCAAGTCCAGGCCGCCCCACTGGCCGATGACCATGTTACTCCAGTCGCCGTAGGCGATGGTCGAGGCCTGCGTGGCCGTGCCGCGTGCGCCGTCCTGAATCATGTTCGACACCACCAGCTTGTGGCCGTTGAGCTCGTTGTTGTCGGTGAGCAAATACACCGGGTAGCCGGCTTGCAGGGGCGTAGTTTTGAGCGTGCCCTTGATTTTGCTGTTCATCAGGTAGCCGAGGCTGCCCATCGCGGCGTTGCGGATTTCCACCGAGGCCTCCAGGCCGACGATGTCGTTCAGGGTCGGGGTGCGGCCGTTAGCACCGCCGTTGGTCACGAATACGCCGGGGGTGTTGAGCAGGCCCAAAGGCTGATTGCTGCCTTGCAGGCCGTCGCCGTAGATGGCAGCCGAATCCACCGCGTAGTCCACGCTCAGCTGCAAATCCTGGCGCATCATCATCTCGATGTCGGGCGTGGTTTGCAGTAGGAACTGCTTCGACACCAGCAGGTAGGTGCCCAGGCGGTGGGGGTTCATTTTCGAGCGCCCGAACTTATCGTTCGATTTGGGCAACTCGGCCACTTCCGGCACCCAGGAGCTGGTAGCTCCCTGCGTCATAATCGGAAACGGCACCTCGCCCACCAGGCCGGTGAGCACGCGGGCACCGAGGGCCTGTACGGCCAGTTGCGGGCGCAGGATGCCCAGGATGGGCTGAGCCGGGTCCTGGAATACCACGGCCGAGCCATCGGCGGGCTGCGTGGGCATGGTTACCGAGTTGTCGCGGCGCTCCGTGCCGGGGCGGCTCTGGCTGCGCTGCTGCATGGCCAGGAATGACGGAATGCCGTAGCCTTCGATGGCGATGCCCAGGGCGCGGGCTTCGCGCTTGGCTTCCTGGTGCATCTCGCCCTCAATGCCCGTGGGCTGGCGGTGCTCCATTACGTCCAAGGCCAGCTTGCGCAGGGAAAACCCGGACAAGTCCTTTTCGTCGTTGGCGCTGTGGCGGCTCTGGGTGCTGGCACCGGCGGCGGCGGCCGTGACGGCTTCCACTTCTTTGGCGCGGGCAATCTTGGCATCAAGGGCGCGAATTTCGGCGGTCAGGCCGTCAAATCGGGTTTCCTCGTCGGCCGTCAGCTCGCGCTTTTCGGTTTCGGCCAGATTGGTCAATTCCTGGGCGGCAGTGAGCTTGGTGGCCCGCTCTTCCAGCAGTTGCTTTAAATTTTTCATGGTACTTATTTGCAGAAAAAGGGTGAGGTGAAAACTTAGAAAGCCAGCAGCTCCAGCTGCCGGCGGCGCACCGAAAGGGGCACCGTGGCGGCGCGCTCTTCGGCCGGGGCTTCGGGGTGGGCCTGCTTGAATTGCTCCAGGCTGCGGTGGGCCGTGCTGCTGTCGGCGTAGGCCGGGTCGGTTACCGGGCACACGTCCTTCACCACTTCGATGTCGGTAATGGTCCGCACGTAGATGTCCGTTTCGTCGGTCTGCTCGTGCTCCCAGGTGTCGCCGTTGCTGGCCACGCGGAACGCGAACGAAGAGCCCACCACGTCGCCGCGCATGATTTTGCGCATCACCCGCACATGGTCAGGGTCTTCCGCGTCGTAGGGAATCTCGTAGCTCAGGCCGCCGTCCGCCGAGCGGGTGAGCGTGAGCGTACCGCCGCCGGTCGTGCCGAGCACGTAGTCGCGGTTGTGGTTAAACAGGCCCTTCACGTCGCTCAGGTCGGCTTCGTCCAGCGCCTTGGGGTCGATAATTTCCACGAAGCCGCCCAGGTTCTTGCTGCGCTTGCCGCACACAATGGCCTGGCCGATGAAGGCCATCGGACCGGCAGCGTCGGCCACGGCGCGAAACTGCACGCCACCCTCTGAGATGAAGCGGATTTCGTCGGTATTCAGCGGGGGCTTTTTCATGCGGCAGGGGCAGGTTTAGCGGGTTTGGCAGCGGCGGGCTTGGTCAGCACCTCTTTTATCATGCTGGTGGGCACCATGTTCAGGGGCACAAACCGCTCGTCGCCGCCGGGCACATGGTTGCGGTCCTCCATGTCGAGCACGTCGTTGGCGCTCATCGCGCCCATGCCCCACAGGGTTTTGTAGAAAGCGCTGCGGGCCGCGTAGTCGCCGCGCAGCAGCCCGTCGTAGTTGAAGGGAATGGTGTAGCGGGCCTTCTGGTCTTCGCGCAGCAGCTTGCGGGCATTTTCCTGCTCAATGCGGCGCGTCCACGGGCCAATGGTGTCGGTCACGAACTCCAGGCCCTGGTGTTCGATGTTGTTGTTAGTGGAGCGGTCGAGGATGCCAATCTTGTGCTGCGGCACCCGGAAGCCCCGGGCAATTTCCACGGCCTGCACGTTGCGGGTTTCGATGAATTGGGCATCGGCCGGGGGCATGCCAATGCGCTTGTATTGCAGGCCCTGCTCCAGAATCATCGGCTTATGGGAGTTGCCTATGCCGCTGTAGCGGTCGGCAAACTGATTGCGCAGCCGTTGCAGGGGCGTAAGCCCGTCGCCGCCGACTTTATCACCGATGAGCGTAGGCGATTCGAGCACGGCATCTACGTGGGTGCCGTTGGCGTAGAAATTCACGCCGTACTGCTGGGCGCTCAGGCCGAGGCTCATGTTTTCGCGCATCACGCTCAGCACCGAGCGGCCGGTCACGCCGTTGAAGCCGAGGCCGGCGTAGTGCAGCAGCTCGTAGCTCTGGCGCGGCTGCTTCTCGCCCACAATCTGGTAGTAGAGCTCGCCGGCGTACTCAATCACGGTCACGTTGCGCGGGTGTACCCAGTGCAGGCCGATGGGATTGAAGCGGCTGTCCCGCTCGATGATGGCGTAGGCATTGCCCCACAGCACGCAGGTGGCCACCATCAGCTCCATGAAGTTGAAGGCCGACTGACGGGGGTTGGGCTCCAGGGTGAGCAGCAGGTACACCGGGTGCTCACTGGCCACGCGGCGGGAGCCGGTGCCGGTCTTTTCCAGCACCAGCAGGGGCAGCTGGGCCACCGACTCGGCAATGACGCGCACGCAGGCCCAGACGGCCGAAAGCGTGACGGCCGTGTACTCGTTCACGGCCACACCCGACGAGGGCACGAAGGCCCCGCCGGTGTTGAAGTAATCGAGCAGGCGCGTGTCGGCCGTGCCGGTGCCGCCCCCGTCGGAGCCCACCAGCAGGGCGCTGCCGCCCGTGTTGTTCGGGTCGCCGTTAACGGGCTGCGGCTTGCGCCGGGCGGAAGAGGAGGAAAAAAGGTCGAACAGGCCCACGGCAATGCGTTTACCTGTCAAAGCTCCGAACGTGGGCCGGCCGGCCGGTTAGGCCGGCGGGGGAAAGCGGGGGAGGTTGCTACAGCGAGAGCAGCCCCCGCTCTTCGTAAACACTGCTTTCGGCCGCTTCGCCGGTTAGCCACTCGCCCAGCGCCATGATGGCCGCCACCGGGCCGTCAATCTTGTTTTTCGGGTTCTCTTTGCGCGGAAAGATGTTCTCCTTGGCATCGGTGTGGGCCACCACGTTGCTCATCATCCAGTTCATGACCGGGTTGCCGTCGTGGGTGAGTTTGCCGGAAAGCACCAGCGCGTGCAGCTCCTTCATCGGCTCCGACATGGTGCGCACCTGCATGGGGTATTCGCTCACCGGCAGGCCCTCATCGGCCAGTTCGGTGGCGAACTTGATGGCCTGCCAGTTGTCGTAGGCCAGGCTGCGCAGCTGGTGGGTGCTGGCAATAGCGCGCACCCGGTCCTGAATGTAGTTCTGGTCGGTGACGTTGCCGGGCGTGAGCGTCAGGCAACCGTCGGCTGCCCAACCGGCGTAGTGGGCGTTTTCTTCGCCTTCCGCCGCCGCTTCGGGCAGCCAGAAATAAGGGAACAGAAAGTATCGCTCCCTGCGCTTGAAGAGCAGCACCAGCGCCGCCACGTCTACCTTGGTGGCCAAATCGACGGCACCCACGCATTCTTCCGCTTTGAAGTCTTCCAGGCGCAGGCTGTGGTCGGCCGCCGCCTCCCATTTCTGCATGTCCATCCACGCTTCGTTGGCGTTCGCCCACACGTTGAGGTGCTTGGTTTTGAAGTTGCCCCGGGCCTGGGCCACCTTCACGGCCTTGGTGCCTTTGCGGGCAATGTCTTCCTCGTTCACCGACACGCCCCAATTGGGGTTGGCCTTCTGCCAGGAGCTGGGGGCCGCCCAATCGTCGTCGGCGTCGATGGTGTAGATGATGCCGAAGTGCTGGTGGTCGGTGATGCTGCCTTCGAGCACCTTGGTGGTGTAGGTGCGCGTTTCGTAGCAGATGCCGGCCAGGTTGAAGCCGGCCGTGGTAATCTGCCAGAGCAGCGGCTGGCGGCGGGCACCAGTGGCCGTCTCAATCACGTCCACCACTTCGCGGGTTTTGTGGGCGTGTAGCTCGTCAATAATGCCGCAATGCACGTTCAGGCCGTCGAGGTTGCCGCCCTGGTCCCGGGCCAGGGCTTTAAAGAGGCTGCCGTCGTCGGTGTAGATACTGTGCGCCGAGACATGCACCCCGAAGCGTTTTTGCAGCCCGGTGTTCTTCTGGGCCATGCCCTTGGCGTCTTGCCACACAATCTTCGCCTGGTCCTTCGTTGTGGCCGCGCTGTACACCTCCGCCCCGCCTTCGTTGTCAGCCGTGAGCATGTACAGGCCCACGCCCGAGCTGATAGTGGATTTGGCGTTTTTGCGCGGAATCTCCTTGTAGGTGACCTTGTACCGGCGGTAGCCGTTGGCATCCACCCACCCGAATACGGTGGTCAGGATGAAGATTTGCCAGGGCTCCAACACTATCAGCCGGCCCGCCCACTCGCCCTTGGTGTGGGTCAGCAACTCAATAAACTGGCAGATGCGCCGCGCCCGCTTCTCATCAAAGGTGTACTTGAACCGCTTACGCCGCAAGTCATCGAGTTGCCGTTGCGCAGCCAGCGCCACCCACTTGCCACACCGCACTGGCAGGGCGTAGATGCGCTGGCGCTGGGCGTCGGCCTGCTTTTCCAGGGCAGCCACAGCGGCTTCGTCCACAGGCTGGTGTTTGCGCAGCTCGTAGACGGCCGCCACGATGGGACGCAGTACCACTTTGATGGCTTCCTCAGCCGCATGCGCTTCCACCATCTGCGTGGCGTAGCGGTGGGCAATAGCGCAGTAGTCGCGGGGTTGGGTCATGGTTGGCGCCTAAAGGCGGCAAAGGCGTTGGCCATGTTGCGATTTAAATGCTCCACTGCGGCCTTCGCGTGAATTTGTAACCGCGTCTGGGCTAATAGCAATTCACGTTGCGCCTGCGTTACCCAGTCGGCCAGAGGCGAAGGAGCGCAGGTGCGTGCGAAAAGGCGGCGGCTGGTCTTGCGATGCTTCTTCTTCATAACGCTAATCTAATTCCGCCCAAGGGTCGGCTTCTGGTTGCTGTTTCGGGGCCACAATGCGCGTGCGGCTGCTGGGCGTAAACCCAAACTGCTGGCCCAATTTACTGGCCCGGTCGCTGGCCTCGTTGTAGATGGCCACCCAGGGGCTTTTGATTTCGTAGCTCCCGCCGCCTTTGTTTTGCATGGTGGTGGTATAGCCGCCGGGCTCATCCAACTTCGTGGCCGCCAACTCCATCGTAGCGATGTGCCGACAGTAGCTTTTGAGCAATGACAAATCTACGGCTGTCAGCACGCCGAGCGGCTGGAGTTGCTGCATGACGCGGGACCACTCGGCGCGGCCCGCTTCGGGCAAGTCGGCCGGGGGCAGCTCAAAGGACTCCAGCTTCGCCAGCTTCACGCTGGGCTCCAGCCGGCGGCTCGGCTGCAAGGTGCCTTTCTGCGCTTTTAGTTCGTCGGGTTTGCGGGGCCTGCCTGCCATGTGACCGGTTGGGTTGAATTATGCACGTATGAAATTTTTTCTGGGACTGCGGTCTAACGTCGTAAGAGGGCCAAGGATTTACACCCCCTACCCCTATACATCGTTTCTGCCGCTCTGCGTGCGTTCTGCTGCACTCTTGGCTTGGTGACAGGGATGGCAGAGCGATTGGTAGTTGCGGCTGTCCCAGAAGTCGCCACCGAGGCGTACCGACACGACGTGGTCGCACACCGTAGCGGCCGTGGTGCGACCCTGCTCGGCGCAGGCCTGGCAGCACGGCACGCGGGCCAACTGTGCCGCCCGGGCACGCTGCCACCGGGCTGTGCCATAGTCCGCGCTGCGGGCCGCATGGGCGACGTAGGCCCGCTTGGCGGGCGCTGGTTGCCAGGGGCGGCGGTTGGGCTTAGGGAGTGAAGGCATTGGCGGGCAGCAGCGGGTAATAATGCGCGTGGTGGGGCTCACCGGGTAACAGGTACAGGGTGAGCGGGGCGGACACCATGCCGGGGGGCAGGCGGATGCCCTCGGCCCGCACCCGGGTGTTATCGTGCCACACCACCCGGCGCGGGGCCGAAGGGCGCAGGTCCAAATGCCAGTACATGCTATCAAAGGCGGGCGGTACCAGGTTGATGGGTTGGCCGTGGTGCAGGCCCAGCGCCTGCCGCAAGGTGGCGTGCAGGTGCAGGGTTCCTTTCGCTGTAACGCTCAAGGTTGCCATGGGCGGGGTGGGCGGCATGTGGTCGGTGGGGTTGTACGCGGGCATAAACGGGAGTAACAGTGGGCGTAATAGGGTTTTTGCAATTCGGGCACCGCATACACCGCACGCCGGGCAGCAGGTAGCGGGCGTAGAAGCGGCGGCAATGGGGGCAGCAGGGTGGCAGGGTCACGGGCCGGCGGTGAGGATGGCCAGGGCTTCGTCGAAGGAATGCACGACGTGATAGGGCGTGCCGCGCCATGTCCGGCGGAACTCCGCTTCGCCGGGCGTGAGCTGGCGGGCGCTGGGTGGCTGGGCCGGGTCTTTGATTTCCATCAAATGCGTGCGGTCCCGGTAGCCCACGAGCAGGTCGAAACAATTCTTGAGTTGATGTACATGCAAGACAGACGCCCCGATTGCTCGGAGCGCCTTGACTATCTCGGGTTGATTGGCATCGACGCGGGAGGCAGTGCGCATGGCCATCAAAAGGGCAGTTGCTGAATGATGGTGTAGTCGATTTGGCCGGCGCTGTTCACGGTGAGAGAATACCAGTCGGTGCGGGTGTCACGCGAGGCCTGTACATGCAGGGTTTCGTCGGCCTCCTCCGGCTCGGTCATGCGCCGAAAGTCACGGATGTCATCAGCCTGCACCAGTCCACCGTAGCGGGCGGTGAGAGCCCGCGCCAAGGCCTCGCAGGTGATGGCCTCGACGGCTTTCTCCGCTGGCACCGTCCAGAGTTGCTGGAAGCCCCGGCAGGGCAACGGGCGTACCAATGATTCCACGCTGTGGAGGGTCCAAGCCCAGCGGTCGGGCGAATAGTCGCCACAGGCCAGTTCCGTCAGGCTAAGCGCACCCATGTGGTCGGTTTGGTGCATCTCGCGCACCTGGCAGGTACCAAGCAGCGCCCCGAGGGGCAGCGTGTCGTAGGTAAGGCCGTGCCGCGTGAGGATGGCGGAGATTTCGGGGTCGGTGGCGCAAAGCTGCCGGTATTCCTGCGACAGGAACATGGCGGCGTGGATGGCCATGGTACCGCGGTGGCTGGTTTGCCAGGAGCGGGTTTCGTAGGTTTTATAGCCGAGCATGATGAGCGTGGCCCAGGGCTGGTGAAGCGTAATGGCTTTCATTTGGGTTGGGGGTGAGGTTGGTTTAAGTGCCGGCAGGTAGCCGTAGCGCTCGAATTCCATCAAGTCGTGGTTGGTGAGTTGTGGCATGGGGTTTCTTTTCGTAGCTCCAGCCGCCGCGCCGGGTGCGCGGCGGCGGGGTGGCGGGTGCTCAGCGGCGGGGGACAATGCGCCGGCATAGCGCAGCAACTGTTCGTCGGAATCAATCAGGGCCAGCGTGCCACCGCGCTGCGCATAATACTTGTGGACGGTGCTCTGTCCTTCGTATACCTGCCAACCTCGGCTAGTGGTGCCAACCGAGCGGCAGAGCGTCAACTGCTTGAGGCCAAAATTGCGGTAACGAAAGTGCTTATTCATGGTCGTACTGTTTTCCAAGAGGCTGCCCGCCGCCCGGCCCCGCTTCGGGTGCCGCTGGCGCTGCTGAAGAAGCTGCCACGGCGGCCTTCAACGCGGCCACAGCCTCGTCAAATTCGTGGACCAATCCGTGATTGTACCCCGCGCCATCATCGAAGGTCAATTCGTCGCGCACCGCTGCCAGCGCCTTGAAATGCGGCCTAGCATCTTCTATGGCGGCGGGCTCATCTGCTTCGTCAAGCAGGCTTTTGTCAGTTGAAACCAGATGGGCAGCCAGCGACATCATGCTAATCATGAGGCTCAATGCCTCAGGCTCACCCGTGGCCATCTCCTTAGTCATTTCCCCAAACGTCCAACTACGCTTTCCACGAACGCGCAAAAAAATCTCATCGGCCGGGCGTTGGGCCAGCCATTTGGTATAGGCGCTTTGCAGCTTCTCGAAAGCCTCTGCCGCTGCTCCAGGCGCTGCCGTGGCGGTAGGGAGCGTGGGGGTGGCGCGGAGGGCGAGCACATCAGTGAGGCGAGCGCCAATCCGGCACCCGTTAAGAGCGTTTTGCTCCTCGTGCTTATCAATCCCGGCCGCGTCGAGGCGTTCATGCACGTAGGCTTTGAAGCGTCGCAGTGCAAATAGCTCCAGCAGCCCCGCGCCCGCCGCATCGGCCGGGGCGGGCGTGGCGGCAGGGGCCAGTTTTCGGCGGCTTTCGGGGGCATAGCCGGGCGTTACCAATTGCAGGATTTTGCCCAGTGCATCACCGTATTCTTCCGCACGATAGCCCAGTAGTTCACCAACACAGTCCACGATAGTGCTTTTGGCAATGCGCAAGATTTCAGCCTCTACGGCCAGCGCTTCTCGCAGTGCCTCACCAGCTTCTGCCGCCCCGCCCGCTGCTCCAGGCGCTGCCGTGGCGGTAGGGAGCGTGGGGGTGGCGCGGGCTTCTGCTTCCACATCAAGCAGATAGCGCAGTACGGGGCCGCGAATAAGGGCAACGCGCCTGTCATTGGCCCTCTCTTCCAACGCAGCGCGGTAGTCGGCCGTGAGCGCCTCTGGAGCCCGCAGCCCCGCGCCCGCCGCATCGGCCGGGGCGGGCGTGGCGGCCGTGGCGGAGGACGTGAGGGCGGCGCGGCTCAGTTCCAGCAGTGCAATAACTACATCCGGCGAAAGGGCGGCGATGTAGGCAGCATTGGCTTCACCGTCATAGGGGCCTTGCTGCTCAAGTTCATCATCAGTGCCCATGAAGTCGTAATCTTCATCAAACTCGCACTCGGCTACCTTCATGCGTACCCCGCCAAGGCGGGCGGGCGTGTTTTCGAGGTGTTCAGCAGTGCTGGCGTACACGCTTGGATGGCCTTCCCAAACAACCCAGGGGCCGGGCGTGGCAGCAAGGGCCAGGGCGTGAAGGTGGTTGATGTGTTGGATGTGCATGGTTTCAGCTTCTTAAGTGTCAATAGTTACCCCCGCACCACCCGGCGCGGGGCATTCGGGGCCGCGCCTACCGGGCCAGCAGCGCCGGCAGCAGCTTGGCGGCGGCGAGCAGGAACGGGAGAATCCAGAGCAGGCGGTTGCCGGTGGTGGCGGTGATGGGGGCGGGCTTCATGGGATTAGGAGAATTGAAGGGTTTGCTGGGTAGCCAGTCGGGCTAGGCGGGCGGGGTCGCCCCATTGGGCAGCCATTGCATTTGCAATTCCAGCGAAGGTTTTACTGCGCTGCTTGGCCCTGCTCACGCCCGGCGTGGCCTTGTGGCCTCGGGCAGCCCCGCCGGTATTGGAGGGCAGATAAGGCACATATTCCGCCACTCGATTGGTTGGCTCTAGCAAGGGCAGGCCCACTAGCCAGAGCAGCGTCTTCTTCGAGTAGCCGTGGCCGTGCTCGTAGGGCTGAATGGCTTGCGAGTGCGGCGGTAGGCTCACCACGCGGAGCGGCTCCGGGTTCTCAATGGCTTTGTAGCGAATAGGGGCATCGAGCAGCTGACGGAAGAAGCCAACCGCCTCACGCGCAGCAGCCAGGCGTTGCTGGTTGAGCCGCCCGCCCGCGTACATATGACGCGCACCGGCTTTCGAGAGTAGGGTACAAGGCGGGTGGGCAATAAGCAGGTCGTAGCCACCGGAATAGGCTTCGGCCACGGCATCACCTTGAATGTGCCATTCGGGCCGGCCACCGCTGCATACTTGCAGGTCGCACGAGTAGGCTTCATGCCCGGCCGCCCGAAACGCAATGCAAACGGCCTGGCTTTCTTCACACGCAATCAATACTTTCATCACTTTCAGCGGCTTAAAGAAACTTGAGGAAACAGCCCAAAATGCCCAGCAGGGCCAGGCCAAACACGCGGGCCACCCAGCGCCGCCACCGGGGTGCGGCCGGCGTGGCGCGGCGCGGAGGGTGGCGAAGTCGAGGGAGCCAGCAGCGGCGATGAAGGCGGCAGCAGCGCGGGCGGGGTTCGCCGTAAGTGCCCAGTTTTTGTGATGGGCGCGGCCTTCGTGCGGCACGGCATCCATATGCAGCGGCAACAGGCAGCCGGGGTTTTCAGGGTCTTCCATGCGGATGGTTGCACCCTGCGAACCCCATCGTTTCGTATCCAGTACCGTGTCCCAGCCATTCATCAAGCTGATGGAGTGGGCCTCGGGGCGGAAGTCCCACGTCCACGGGCCGGGCTTGCCAGTGGCTTCGCGCAGTGCCGCCAATTCGTCAAGCTGTTTCAGTAATTCGTTCATCGTAGTAGCTTCTTAAGTGTCAATAGTTACCCCCGCACCACCCGGCGCGGGGCATTCGGGGCCGAACTGCTGGCTGCCGGACGGAGCGGCAGCCAGCAGGGCAGCGGGGTGCTGGTATATTCCTCGCAGCTGGAAGCCCGCCCGCGTTGCGCCCGGTGTCTTCCCGCCAACCCACCGACAAAGGGGATTGTACTAGCCGGGCGGCGCGGGTCGGGAGTGCTTATGCGACGCGGTAGCGCTGCATGATTTCGCGGTTCTCATTCTCGTGCTTGCGCTCCATCTGCCGCTGGGCCTCGGGGCTGGGCTTCCAGTCGGGTCGGGCCTTGCGGGTGGTTACCTTGCGCAGGTCGGCCCGCTGCTGCTGGGCCTGTTCGGGGGTGATGAGCCCGCGCCGGGCCTTGCCGTTGGTGATGGTGAGCTTTTGGCGCAGGCCTTCGGCGTTGGGGTGGTCGGACGGAATCTGCTGGGCTACATTTTCCAGCATTTTGGCCGACGTGTCGCCCAGCTGTTTCACGGCTACCGATTGCGCGCTGGCCGTGTGGGCCTGAAAGTCGCGGTGCCAGTTCTCGGTCCACTGGGCTTTGCGGTCGAAATACTCGTTGATGACGCGGTGTATTACACTGGCATCCACCGCCTGATAGAACTTCGTGCCGTTGGTGCGGGCTTCCTTCAGGGCCAGTACCACGTCTTTCAGGCTGTCGTGGGTGTACTTCTGGGCCAGCGCGTCGGCTATCTCGATGATGTCGGCGGCATCGGGCTTGGACGGCACCTTGAGCGAATCCACGAAGGCTTTGAGGATGACCACCAGCAGCTTTATCACCGTGCCCTCACCGAGTTGGCGCCTGACTTGGTAGAGCTTCGGGGACTGGGCGGCCATGGCCATGTTCAGGCCCACCGACATGTCGGCCAGCATCTCGCGCAGCTCGCTGCCCACGTCGTTGCGGGCCAGCTCACGCGTCGAGGCGGCTTGAACGGTAAGCACCAGGGCGTGTTCCGGCGTGGGGGGCATCGGAGCCAGCGGTGTGCCGCTGGGTGCCGGGGGCGAGAACGAGGGAGTTAGATTCGACATCACGAAGGAAGAATTGAGAGGCAGTGGCTTTCCAGTCTTTGCGCAGGGGCATCTCCCCTTTTTGTCGCCACGCCGCTACTTTCTGGAAATAGTAGGGCAGGTTGGCCAGCTCGAAATCGGTGCCGGCAAAAGCAGCGGCGAAGGCTTCCGGCGTGCCGAGTTCGGATTCGAGGAAGGGCACGTCGGGTTTGGCGGTGCGCACCCGGCGCGGCTCTTTGGGCTTGGCGGCCGGCCGGGGGTTGGGCGGGGGCGGCTCTTCGCTTACCGTTTCGCTGAAAGCTTCCGGTGCCGGATTTTCTACCCCTCTTTTTTTTCCTTCCGCCGCCGAATCAACAATGGAAGGTTGATGGAAACTATCTGGAATATTAAATGGAAGATTAGTGTCGGGAATCCCGACTAGGGGTAGGTGGTTTTCCCGACTAGGGCTAGTCGGTTTTTCCGAGTACCCTAGTCGGGAATCCCGACTAGCCCCCCTAGTCGGTTTTTCCGAGTAGCTAGTCGGTTTTTCCGGGTAGGGGTTTGTTTCAGCTTTGGCACGGATGGCCGCCGGCGCGGGGGTGAGCGTGCGGTAAAAGCCCGCCTGCTTGTTCACCACTTTCACGATGAGCCCGTCCTCGTGCAGGCGCTGAATGGCTTCGTTTACCACGTCGTGCTTGAGCGTGAGGCGGGCCATAAAATGCGGGTTGGAGGCATCGCAGCAACCCGTAGCCGCGTGCAGGCTCACGATTTCAGCCAGTACCAATCGCGTGGCCGGCGTGTAGGGCAGGCGCAATACATCGGCGGAAAGGGTGAGGGCGATTTCGGCGGGGCTCATGCGGGCGGGTGGCGAGGCGGTGGGCGCGCTCAGGAAGGCGTGGTCGGGAATGTTGGTCATGGCCGGCGGGCGGGTTTGGGTTCGGTGGGCGGGCGCAGCTGCCAGAAGTCGCGGGCGCGCTGCTGGCCCTCGGGCGACATATGTTTCAGGCAGGCGGCGGCCCCGTTGCGGTAGTCGGCCCAGGTGGTGGGCGGCTGGGGAATGCGGGGCTGGTTCATGCGGCCGGCCCTTTCATGAAGTCCAGCATGCCCATCACGTGGCCATCGGCATAGGCCGGGGCCTGCCATTCGTCGGCGGTCGGCTCATCCCCCGTCCACTTGTCGGGCCAGGTGTTGGCGGCCATCAGTTCCGCGATGCGGGCCACCTCCTCGGGGTTAAGAATGTCCACTAACGGCCGGCCTAGCACCAGGGCGGCCGCGTTGCATTCGGCCTGAATGGCCAGTACCTCGGCCACGCCCCACCGCCGGGCCTCCATCGTGAGCGGCCCGAGGCGCTGCTGCTTCTTTACCAGCTTGCCTTTAGCATCACGCTCCCCGGCCCGCTTGCGCTTGCGGAAGGTTTTATCCGAGCGCAGCCGCTCAAACATAGGCCGCAACCGAAGCAGCGGACGCAGGTAGGCCCAATCGGGATTTTCCACGATGTTCTCCAGCGCCACGTCCTTGCTGGCCACCGGGCAGCCCATGCAGCCGGTGCGGGCATTCTTTTCCTCGGCTTCGTCCCCGCCGTAGGCTTGGGCCAGCGCGTAAAACCCCATGTTTTTGAGCACGGCCCGCGAAAGCGCCCGCTTTTCGGCCATCTCGGCGTAGTAGTTGACTTTGCAGTTGCCGGGCACCGCCGAGCCAAAGGATTCGGTGACCAGCTTCTTGGCCGTGGCTCCCTTGCCGTCAAGCACACGGGTAGCCGTGGCTTTCACGCAGGCGTAATCCGGCTGGCAAACCTCCATCTGGAAGGCCACAGCGATGTTGTTTTTATACTGGATTTTCTCAATGCCCGTGCGGGCAATAATCCAGATGCCGGATTGCGGCTGTTGCCACACATCGGCTTTGGGGTCAAGCTCGTTTTCGCGGCACATGGCCTGAAAGGCAGCGAGCTGTTCGGGAGATTGTTGCTTTGCCATTATCTTTACAGCGTTGAAGTGGTGTGGGAGAAATCTTGCATCGAGAAAGCTGCCGGGAGGGCTCCCGGCAGCTTTTTGCGTTTAGTCGGCAAGTGGGGATGCCGCCACGCGGGCGCGCATATCTTCCAGGGCCGCTTCGTTGGTGGCGTAGAAATTGGGAATTCGGTGCTCCGGGGCTGACGCCGCGTAGATGAGTGCGCCGGCCGTGGCTGGTCCCCACAGCGACTCGATGACTGCGCCGGCCGGCCCGGCCAAGTGAATGGCCCAGCCAGCCCGGCAGTGCGTGGTTTCGCAGGTATGCCAGTTGTCCATCTGGAGAGTACCGGCACCCGTGTCGATGAGCGCCAGGATTTTGGCATCCAAATCCGGCACAGCAATCAGGCTTTTCAGGTCGGCACCGCGCAGGTCGGCATCGCCCAGGTTGGCATCGCCCAGGTCGGCATCGCGCAGGTCGGCATCGCCCAGGTTGGCACCGCGCAGGTTGGCATCGCCCAGGTCGGCATCGCGCAGGTCGGCACCGCGCAGGTCGGCACCGCGCAGGTCGGCACCGCGCAGGTCGGCATCGCCCAGGTCGGCATCGCCCAGGTTGGCACCGCGCAGGTTGGCACCGCCCAGGTCGGCACCGCGCAGGTTGGCACCGCCCAGGTCGGCATCGCCCAGGTTGGCACCGCGCAGGTTGGCATCGCCCAGGTTGGCACCGCGCAGGTTGGCACCGCCCAGGTCGGCACCGCGCAGGTTGGCACCGCCCAGGTCGGCATCGCGCAGGTTGGCACCGCCCAGGTCGGCATCGCCCAGGTCGGCACCGCGCAGGCCGGCATCGCGCAGGTTGGCATCGCCCAGGTCGGCACCGCGCAGGTTGGCACCGCGCAGGTTGGCACCGCGCAGGTTGGCATCGCCCAGGTCGGCATCGCGCAGGTCGGCACCGCGCAGGTTGGCACCGCGCAGGTTGGCACCGCGCAGGTCGGCATCGCCCAGGTTGGCACCGCCCAGGTCGGCACCGCGCAGGTTGGCACCGCGCAGGTCGGCACCGCCCAGGTCGGCACCGCTTTCAAGCCCAGCTAAAAGAGCTGCGCGCAGGGTTGCACCCTCGGCAGTTTGACTAAACAGCACCCGGCCGGAATAGCGGTGCTTTACTTCGATGGTATGGTCCATGTGGCTATTAAAAGGTTGTTGAAGGGAGTTGAATGCGTTTAGTCGTCGTCGCCGTTGCGCCACTCGTAGCGGGCATGGGCCGGATGGGCTTTTTCACTGCGGACGCTGTGGGCCTCCGAGGCGGCGCGCGGCGTGGCGCAGTGCGTCAGGCCGGCCAGGGCCAGCAGGGGCAGCAGCAGCCAGAGCAGCCAGTTGGCCCGGTCAGAGCGCCGGCGCAGGGAGGCGGGGGCAGGGGTGAGCAGGGCCAGGGCGCGGGCTGTGTCGGCGGCGCGGGCAGCCGTACCGGGAAGCAGCTGCACGTAGCAGCGGCCGGAAAAGACGGGGAGTCTGGGGCTGCGCTTCATCTTAGGCGGCTTGCTGGGTGTGAGAAACTTCCAGCTCCGTGGTGCAGCCGGCGGCATGCAGCAGGCAGGCGACACGGCGCAGCTCACATACCTGGTGGCGGGCGTGCAGGGCGGCAATGCGCCAGTCCACTGAGCCGCCGCGCTGGGCAATGGGCGGGTGCTGCTCTTGCAGCAGGCGAACCGAGAGGCGGGTGAGCACGAGTTCGGCCCCGAGGTCGGCGGTGAGCTTGGTGGTGAGGTCGGCCGGCAAATCGGCGGGGTAATCGTAGGTGATGGTGGGTTCCATGGGGCTAAAGAGGTTGTTGAAGTGGTTGGATAGCGGGAATGAACTGGCCCTGCTCATTCAGGCAGTAGGGTGTATTGGGCTTCAGGTGCTGGCTGGCGGCATCGGTGTCTTCACCAATGTTGCCAAGGGCGAAGCGGTAGCGCTTGCCGTTCCAGCGCTTAATCAGGATGGCTCCTTCTTCCCCGGCGGTGGCCGTGCCGCTGTCCCCGGCGGTGGCCGTGCCGCTGTCCCCGGCGGTGGCCGTGCCCCTGTCCCCGGCGGTGGCCGTGCCGCTGTCCCCGGCGGTGGCCGTGCCGCTGTCCCCGGCGGTGGCCGTGCCCCTGTCCCCGGCGGTGGCCGTGCC
>NZ_JBSSEC010000008.1:0-169085 GCF_054061335.1 Hymenobacter sp. UYAg731
CCGCCCTCGGCTACCGCTCGCCCCACCAATTCGAACGCGACTTTCAAATCAGCATATCTTAGTGCATTGTCCGTTTTTACTGGACCACCCCAATTTGGGGTGGTACTACGCACTGCTGGTCAGGCATCATGGGGGCTTCGCTGATTTTTTCGGCGCGCAGTAAGCAAGCATAATCATCCGAATTATCATATAATGTGTAGTTTGCAGCAGGCATGGCCCTGTTAGCCCACATTGCTTACACATTTGCCCCGTAGTTTTTTGCTCCAGTATTTAAGTGACTGATTTTCTGAGCTTGTTGTGGTGCCGAATGCTGCTGCTACTGACGGTAGGAGTGGTGCTGGGGGGCTGCGCGGCCGCTCCTCCCGAGCCGGTTTACCGCATTGGCTTTTCGCAATGCACCATGGGCGACAATTGGCGGCGGGCCATGCTGGCCGGCATGGAAAAGGAATTGAGCTTCCACCCAAACGTGCAGTTTCAGATGCTGGATGCCCACAACGACAGCGAATTGCAGCGCCGGCAAGTCGAGCAGTTAATTAAGGAGCCGGTCGACCTGCTTATTATTTCCCCCAATCAATCCGGGCCACTCACGGCCCTCACCGAAGCGGCTTACAACCAAGGAATCCCGGTAGTAATCCTGGACCGCCGCACCACCTCGCGCCTCTATACGGCCTACGTGGGCGGCAACAACCTGGAAGTGGGCCGCACGGCCGGGCGCTACGTGGCCCAGCTGCTGCGCCAACGCGGGCAGGTGCTCGAAATAATGGGCCGGCCAGGCTCCTCGCCGGCCACCGACCGCGCCAAGGGCTTTGCGCAGGTGCTGGCCGCCTACCCGGACATCCGGCTCACGGCGCAGGTGGCCGGCAACTGGCAGCCCGCCTCGGTGCTCCAGCAGCTGCCGGCAGTGCTGCGGGCGCACCCCGAAACCGACCTGATTTTTGCCCATAACGACCCCATGGCCCGCGCCGCCTACCAAGTGGTGACGCGGCTGGCGCTGCCGCATCCCGTGCGCATCATTGGGGTGGACGGCCTGGCCGGGCCGGGCAACGGCCTGCAAATGGTGGAGGACGGCATTCTGAATGCCACCATGCTGTACCCCACGGGCGGTGAAGAAGCCATTCGGACGGCCTTGCGCATCCTGCGCCACGAGCCTTTTGCTAAGGAAAACCTGCTGGAAACCATGGTGATAGACTCGGCCAATGTGGGGCCGATGCGCGCCCAGACCGAGCAATTGGCCATCCAGCAGCACGACCTGCGGCAGCAGCAGCAACGGCTCGAATCGGAGATGCGCCGCTATGCCAGCCAGCGCACGGCCGTATACCTGCTGCTGGTCAGCTTGTTGGTAGCCACGCTGTTGGGGGCATCTGCGTGGCGGGCGTTGCGCCTTAATCGGCGCATTCGGCGGCAGCTGGAGCAGCAGAATGCCGAAATCAGCACCCAGCGCAACCAGATTGCGCAGCTGGCCGAAGCCGGCCGCCGCACGGCCGAAGAAGCCAGCCGCTCATCGGAAGCCAAGCTGCGGTTTTTTACCAATTTCTCGCACGAGCTGCGCACGCCGCTCACTCTCATTCTGGGGCCGGTGGAAGAGCTGCTGACCGACGGGGCCACCCTTGCGGAGGGGCAGCGCCAAGACCTGCAACTGGTGCGCCGCAACGCCCAGCGCCTGTTGCGGCTGGTGAATCAGCTCATGGATTTCCGCAAAATTGACGTGGGCCGGATGTCGGTGCGGGCCACCGAGGGCAACCTCGTGGACTTTGTGCGCGAGCTGATGGACGTGTTTGAAAAAACGGCGCGGCGGCGCAACATCACCTACCGGTTTTTGCCCGCCGAGCCGGTGGTGCAGCTCTGGTTCGACGGCGAAATCCTGGACAAGGTGTTTTTCAACCTCCTGTCCAATGCCTTCAAGTACACGCCCGATGGCGGCCAGATTACGGTGAGCCTCCAGCCCGATTTGGTGGCCCACATGGTGCGCGTGAGCGTGGAAGACACCGGCCGGGGCATTGCTGAAATCGACCAGCCGCACGTATTTGAGTGGTTTTACCAGGGCACCCGGTCGTCGGCCAACAGCTCCGGTATTGGCCTGGCCCTGGCCGAGGGCCTGACCCGGCTGCACGAAGGCTCACTCACCTTCCGGACCGAGCCGAGCCACGGCACCACCTTCGAGGTGAAGCTGCCGCTGGCCCGCCCCGCTACTTTCCTTGAGGCCGACCCCGAGCCGCGCCTGTCCCCCACCGCCGAAATGCTGCCCGATGACGAGCCCGCCGAGCCCGCCCCGCCTCTGGCCCGCACCGATGCAACGGCGCTGGTAATAGAAGACAACGACGACGTGCGCAACTTTCTGCTACAGAAGCTGCAACCCTATTTCCAGGTCAGCTCCGCCGCCGATGGCGTCACCGGCCTGCGCCTGGCCGGCGAAACCATCCCCGACGTGGTGGTGTGCGACGTGAACCTGCCCGGCCTGAGCGGCCTGGAAGTGGTGGCCCAACTGCGGGCCGACTGGCGCACCTCGCACATTCCGCTGGTGCTGCTCACGGCCCGTAGCGCCCCCGAGGAGCAGGTGGCCGGCGTGCAGGCCGGGGCCGACCTCTACCTCACCAAGCCCTTCAACCCCACGTTCCTGGTTGAGAGCCTGCGCACGCTGCTGCGCAACCGCGACCAGCAGCGCGAGCATTTCCGTCGCGAGCTGAGCGTGGACACCGCCACCGTGGCCCCGCAGCGCGTCGACCAGAAATTCCTGGCCGACCTCACCGCCATCATCGAAGCCAACCTCGACCAGCCCACCCTGAGCGTGGACGACGTGGCCCGCAGCCTGGGCGTGTCCCAAATGCAGCTTTACCGCAAGGTGAAGGCCCTGCTCGGCACCGGCGTGTCGGACTATATCCAGAGCCTGCGCCTCACCAAAGCCCGCCTGCTGCTGCTGCAGGAAGGCAGCACCATTGCCGAAATCGCGTACCTCACCGGCTTCTCCTCGCCCTCGTATTTCTCCACGGCCTTCAAAGGCAAGTACCAGGTATCGCCCTCGGAGTACAAAGCCTTGCACACTCCCGGGCGTAGCTGAAATATTTTTGCAAATCGGGTCGGATTAGTGAAAGAAAAGCCAGCTAGGCTTGTCTGGATTTTTACGTCAAATTGTTGACAGAAAATGATTTAAAATAATTTTTGCACCATGTAGGAATTCCGCAAGAAATTGAAGGAAACGAGCAAGCCTTTTGGACACCCGCCCCGGACTTTTGAGCCAGCCTCAATTCGTCCCGCTTTCTCATGGTGCAGCGCAAAGTCCTTTTCTGGTCTATCGTCACGGCGCTGGGCGGCTTCCTGTTCGGCTTCGATACGGCAGTTATATCCGGCGCGGAGAAAGCCATTCAGCAACTCTGGAACCTGAATGCGTTTGAGCACGGCTTCACCATTTCCATTGCTCTTATCGGCACGGTGCTGGGGGCCATTTTCGGGGGCATTCCCTCCGATGTGCTCGGGCGGCGGCAGACGCTGCGGTGGATTGCGGTCTTGTATTTGGTATCGGCGGTGGGGGCGGCGCTGGCCCCGGCTTGGGTGCCGTTCATGGTGTTTCGGTTTTTGGGCGGGCTGGGGGTAGGGGCGTCGTCGGTGACGGCTCCGCTGTATATCTCCGAGATTTCGCCAGCCGAATCGCGAGGCAAGCTGGTGGGCTTGTTCCAGTTCAACATCGTGTTCGGCATCCTTGCCGCCTACCTCTCCAACTACCTGCTGGCCAACGTGGGCGAGCATTCCTGGCGCCTGATGCTGGGCGTGCAGGCCGTACCAGCGGTGTTGTTCCTGCTGTTCCTGTTCCGGGTGCCCGAAAGCCCACGCTGGCTGCTGCTGCACGGCCGCATCGACGAGGGCCGCGACGTGTTGCGCATCATCGGCCCCACTACCGTGGATGCCGACGTGGCCGCCATCCTCACCTCCCAGGCCCTGGATGCCGGGCAGAGCGAGTCGCTCTGGAGCCCGCAGTATCGCACGCCGGTGTTGCTGGCCGTGGCCTTCGCCTTTTTCAACCAAGTGTCGGGCATCAATGCCATTATCTACTACGCGCCCCGCATTTTTGAAATGACCGGGCTGGGGCAGAAAACGGCCCTGCTGTCATCGGCGGGCATTGGGTTGGTCAATTTCATCTTCACATTGCTGGGGGTCAATCTCATTGACCGATTTGGGCGGCGCACGCTCATGCTGGTGGGCTCGGTGGGCCTCATTGCCACGCTGGGGCTGGTGGCGCGGGCCTTTTACGCGCAGCAGTTTGGCGGCGTATTGGTGCCGGTGCTGCTGTTCGTGTACATCGCCTTTTTCGCCTTCTCACAGGGCGCGGTCATCTGGGTATTCATCTCCGAGATTTTCCCCAACGCGGTACGGGCCAAGGGCCAGGCGCTGGGCTCCAGCACACACTGGGTGATGGCCACGGTCATCGCCTTCACCTTCCCTTGGTTTGCCGAGCACCTGGGCGGCGGCAACACGTTCGCCTTCTTCTGCGGCATGATGGTGCTGCAACTCATTTTCGTCCTGCGCTTTATGCCCGAAACGAAGGGTACGAGTCTAGAGCAGGTCGATAAAGCGTTGGTGATGCACTGAAGAAAGACTGTCATGCAGAGCGAAGCGAAGCATCTCGCGTGCTAAACGTAATCCAGCCAATTGAATTGCTGCCACACGCAAGAGGCTGCGCTACGCTCTGCATGATGGCCATTTGCTCATTTGCTTCTCACCTCCAAAACTCACCCCCACGCCATGGCCATTGCCTGCTTCGGAGAAATGCTCTGGGACGTGCTGCCCACCGGGAAGCAACCGGGCGGAGCCCCGCTCAACGTGGCGGTGCATCTGCGCAATTTCGGGCTGGAGGCGCAACTCATCAGCCGCGTGGGACACGACGACCTGGGGGCCGAGTTGCTGGCTTTTGTGGAAAGCAAAGGGCTGAGCACCAAATACGTGCAGCGCGGCGAAACCCACCTCACGGGCGTGGTGAAGGCCAACGTGAGCAACACCAACGAGGTAACTTATAAGATAGTCCAGCCGGTGGCCTGGGACTACATTCAGTATGAACCTGCGCTCAGCGCTCTGGTTCAGGGGGCCGAAGCCTTCGTCTTTGGCAGCTTAGCTGCTCGCAGTCCGGTGAGCCGCGAAACCTTGTATCGCCTGCTGCAACAGGCGCCACTGAAGGTCTTCGACGTTAATCTTCGGCCCCCTCATTATTCGCGCGACGTGGTGCAATACCTGTTGCGCCACGCCGACATCGTGAAGCTCAACCACCACGAGCTCACCGAAATCATGGACTGGTTTGGGGCCAGCCCGGCCGAGGAAACCGCCCTGGAGTGGCTGGCGGCCCGCTTCAAGCTGCAAGCCGTGTGCGTGACCAAAGGGGCCGACGGTGCCGCGCTCTGGACCGGTGGGCAGCTCTACCGCAGCCCCGGCCGCCCCGTGGCCGTGCAGGATACTATTGGCAGCGGCGATGCTTTTCTGGCGGCGCTGCTCCGGGGCCTGCTGGCTGGCCAGCCGCCGGCCGATAACCTTGCTTTTGCCTGCGCGGCGGGCTCGCTGGTGGCCACTTTCCAGGGAGCCACGCCGGCCATCTCCGAAAATATGGTGCGCGAGCTGGCCTCCGCCACTGCCTGATTACCCGATTTTACAAACTGACTCAAGCTGCCCATCTCCCACCCGATGAACCGATTGCTCCTCTGCGCTTTACCTCTGCTCGCGAGCATAACCAGCCTGGCCCAAACCCCGGGGGCGGCCGCCGACCCGTACCGGCCGGTGTACCACTTCACGGCCCCCAAAAACTGGATAAACGACGCTAACGGCTTGGTGTACAGCAATGGGCAGTACAACCTGTTTTTTCAATACAACCCGCAGAGCGCCCAGCCTGGCCACCTGGCCTGGGGCCACGCCACCAGCCCCAACCTGCTGCGCTGGACCCCGCAACCCGTGGCCCTGACCGAGTATGCCAGCCCCGATGGCAGCAACACGATGATTTTTTCGGGCAGCGCGGTCGTCGATAAGGACAACACCTCGGGCCTGTTCGCGGCCGGTAAAACCGACGGACTGGTCGCCTTTTATACCGGCCATCAGGAGCGGGCGGGTGCAGTGGTAGCCCAGCACCAGAACCTGGCCAGCAGCCCGGACGGCGGCCTCACCTGGCAGCGCTACGCTGGCAATCCCGTGCTCGACATCGGCAGTAAGGAGTTCCGCGACCCCAAGGTGTTCTGGTACGCGCCGCAGCAGAAGTGGGTGATGGCCACCGTGAAAGCCGACCGCCAGCAGGTGTATCTCTACGAGTCGAAGAACCTGAAAAACTGGAGCTTTCTGAGCCGCTGGGGCCGCGCCGGCAACACGGTGAAGGAGTGGGAATGCCCCGATTTGTTCGAGCTGCCCGTGCCCGGCGGCGGCACCAAGTGGGTGCTGCTGATTTCGGCCGGCAACCCCGTGGAGCAGTTCCGGGGCCAGCAGTATTTCCTGGGGCAGTTTGATGGCAAGACCTTTACGCCCGACCAGGCGTACGAAGAGCCCGCTTACCTCGACTTCGGCAAGGACTATTTTGCCGCCGTTACCTTCAACAACGTGCCCGATGGTCGCCGCTTGCTGGTGGGCTGGGCCAACGACTGGGCCTACGCCCAAGCCGTGCCCACCGGCACCGAGTGGCGTGGCAGCTTTGCCGTGCCCCGCGAGCTGAGCCTGCGCCGCACTTCCGCCGGCCTCACGCTGGTGCAGCAGCCCCTGGCCGAGCTGCGCCGCTTGGGCAAAGAGGCCCTGAGTATCAAAAGCCGCGACCTTAAGCCCGGCCCCGCCGGCTACGAGCTGCCCTTCCACGGCGAATCATACGACCTGGAACTGACCCTGAAACCCGGTAAAGCCAACCTGCTCACCCTGAACCTGCTGCAAAGCAACGACGAGAAAACCGTGCTGCGCTACGACGTGGCGAAGCAGGAGTTGACCCTTGACCGGCAGCATTCGGGCAACGTGGCCTTCCACCCCATGTTCGCCATGAGTCTCGAAACCGCCAAAGTACCCCTGCGCGACGGCCAGCTCCAGCTGCGCCTGCTCGTGGATAAGTCGGTGGTGGAAGTATTCGCCCAGAACGGCGAAACCACGCTCACGGACCTGGTTTTTCCGAAGCAGCACGCCGGCCGCATCAGCCTCATCACCGATGGCGCGGCCCAGGTAACGGCCCTGCGCCTCACCGACCTCAGCCAGCCAGCCATGCCTTAACTGAAATTTTACCCCTTACAATCAAGAGCTTCGCTTCAATACTCTTTTCCGCAAAACCCATCCCACCCGTGTCGTTTTTCTCCCGCTCATTCTTTTTACTTGAACGCAGTGCCCGCTCCGTAGGAGTGGGGCCGGGGCCGGCAGGGGCGGGCTTTGCCGTGTGCGCCAGCCTGGTCGCCACGCTATTGCTAACCCTGGCCGGTTGCGGCCAGGCCGGGCAGAAATCGGAACAAAAAGCCGAAACCGCCCAAACCCGGACCCTCGCCGATACTACTGCCCGTAACGAGAGCTGGTGGAAGGAAGCCGTGGTGTACCAAGTGTACCCACGCAGCTACCAGGACAGCAACGGCGATGGCGTGGGCGACCTCAAGGGCCTGATTTCGCGCCTCAACTACATCAAAAGCCTGGGCGTGGACGTGATTTGGCTGAACCCGATTTACGGCTCGCCCAACGACGACAACGGCTACGACATCAGCGACTACCGCGCCATCATGAAGGACTTCGGCACCATGGCCGACTTCGATGGCCTGCTAAAAGGCATTCACCAGCGCGGCCTGAAAGTGGTATTGGACCTAGTGGTGAACCACTCTTCTGACGAGCACAAGTGGTTTCAGGCGTCGAAAAGTGCGCGCACCAGCCCCTACCGCGACTACTACCACTGGTGGCCCGCCGAAAAAGGCACGCCCAGCAAACGCCAGAGCTTTTTCGACGTGAAGGGCGATGCCTGGCGCTACGACTCGCTCACCAACGCTTACTACCTGCACTACTTCTCGCGCAAGCAGCCCGATTTGAACTGGGAAAACCCCAAGCTGCGCCAGGAAATCTATTCCATGATGCGCTTCTGGTTCGATAAGGGCATTGATGGCTTTCGGATGGATGTGATTCCATTCATCGCCAAGGACACGACCTTTCCGGCCCTGCCGGCCCAGTACCACGGCGATTTCGGCCGCTACTACGCCAACGGTCCGCACCTGCATGACTACCTGAAGGAGATGAACCGCGAAGTGCTGCGCAAGTACAACGTGATGACCGTGGCCGAGGGCGCGGGCGTAACTAGTGACCAGGCCCTAGACTTCGTGGACCCCGCCCGCCGGGAACTCAACATGCTCTACCACTTCGAGGGCATGGGCGTGGGCAACGTGCCCGGTCTGAAGTACCGGATGCTCTCGCCCAAGGGTTACAGCCTGCTGGATTTCAAGCAGGTATATACCAAATGGGATAAGATTTTTGCCGAAAAGGGTTGGGGCACCATTTACCTCGGCAACCACGACCAGCCCCGCATGACCACCCGCTGGGGCGACGACCGGCCGGCCTTCCGCGCCCCCTCGGCCAAGCTGTTGAGCACGTTTTTGCTCACCATGCGCGGCACGCCTTACACCTTCGGCGGCGACGAACTGGGCATGACCAATATCCGCTTCAATGGCATTAGCGATTACCAAGACATCGAGGTGCGCAACATGTACCAGCAGCTCAAGGCCGAGGGCGGCAACCTGAGCCAGTTTCTGGAGGCCCAGAAAATCTCGGGCCGCGACAACGGCCGCACGCCCTTTCAGTGGAGCGCCGCCGCCAATGCCGGCTTCACCACCGGCCGGCCCTGGCTGAAAATCAACCCCAACTACGGCACCATCAATCGGGCCGCCGAAGAGCAAGACTCCAGCTCCGTGCTCAATTATTTCCGCAAGGTCACGGCCATGCGCAAGGCTCATAAGGTGCTGGTGTACGGACAGTACCAACTGCTCGACGCGGCCAACCCACACATCTACGCCTACACCCGCACCCAGGGCGCGGAGCGGGTGCTGGTGGTGCTCAACTTTTCCTCGGAGCTGCGCAGTTGGGCCGTGCCGGCCGGCCTCACGCCCGCCGGCCAGCCCTGGTTCAACAACTATCCTACGCTCAAAACCGGCTCCACCCTGGCCCTGCAACCCT
Organism: Hymenobacter sp. UYAg731; assembly: GCF_054061335.1. Classification (NCBI taxonomy): domain Bacteria; kingdom Pseudomonadati; phylum Bacteroidota; class Cytophagia; order Cytophagales; family Hymenobacteraceae; genus Hymenobacter; species Hymenobacter sp. UYAg731. The sequence goes on from NZ_JBSSEC010000008.1 coordinate 9,133, forward strand.
GGCAGGCCGTGGTGCTCCCGCTGCAATAAAAGGAGCGGCTTTTCGCAACAACTCATCCCTCTCACCTAACGCTGCAAAACATGAATAGACCCGGAACTCCCCGCCAATCACTCCGAAATCGTTTGCAGAAATCGTTTTCGGAGAATTGCCAGCTACTCGCCGCTTAAAAATTTCCCACCATTTCACTTTTCATACCATGAGAAACAACGTTTACAAACGGTACAATCCGTGTGAGCTGCCGGCCGCAACAGGCGGGCACGGCCCAACAACGCTCCTGAAGCTCTTGCTACTAGGGGTCTTGTTTGTTCTGTTTCCACTACTGAGCCAAGCCCAGGCCAACCGTTCGATTTCGGGCAAGGTGACGGATGAGTCGGGCGGCGGCCTGCCCGGCGTGACGGTACTGGTGCCCGGTACCAGCACCGGTACCAGCAGCGGAGCCGATGGTAGTTTCCAGCTTGATGTGCCAGCTACGGCCACGAAGCTGTCGTTTTCGTTCGTAGGCTACTCTGCGCAGCAGGTTGATATCACCGGCAAGTCGTCGGTATCGATATCGATGAAAAGCGACGCACAGGCGCTGAGCGATGTAGTGGTAGTGGGCTACGGTACGACCCGCAAGCAGGACCTGACCGGGGCCGTAGCTGTTATTGGCGAGAAGGATTTCAACAAGGGTACCTTCACCTCGCCCGACCAACTTATCCAGGGTCGTACCTCGGGGGTGCAAGTCACCAACAGTAGCGGACAGCCTGGGGGCCCGGCAACCATCAAAATTCGGGGCAATTCTGCCGTGACGGGTACCGGCCAGCCGCTTTACGTAGTAGATGGTGTGCCGCTCGATGGCCGCTCGGCCCGGCCGGGCCAAGTGGCGGCTAGAGACGCTGGTGATGGTGCCGACAGCAACCCGCTCAACTTCCTCAACCCAACTGACATTGAGTCAGTGACTGTTTTGAAAGATGCCTCCGCTACGGCTATATACGGCTCGCGGGCAGCCTACGGGGTTGTGCTGATTAACACGAAGCGGGGCAAAACGGGTGCCCCCCGGCTGGACATCGGGGCCTCGACTGGCTTTTCAACCATCCTGCGCCGGCAGAAGATGCTCAATGCTGGCCAGTTCCGGCAAGCGCTGGTTTACTATGGACTGCCCAACAGCGGGCCCGGTAGCTACGACTTGGGCTCCGACACTGACGCGCTGGGGTCTATCCTGCGAACGGGTCAATTGCAAAACTACAACGTGGCCATGAGCGGTGGTGGCGACAACGGCCGCTACCGCCTTTCGCTGGGCTACCTCAATCAGGACGGCATTGTACGCAAAACCGGCTTCAAGAAGTACAGTGCCAACTTCTCCACCAATCTGGAGTTCCTCGAAAGCAAGAAGCTCGGCGTGGATGTGAACATCGTTACCAGCCAGTTTCAGGAAAACTTGGCTCCCATCACTACTACCGCCGGCTCGCAGGGCAGTCTCATTGGCCAGGCGTTGCAGTGGAACCCGACTGAGTCGCTCCGCAACGCCGACGGTTCGCTGAACATCAAAGCAGGCGAACTCATCAATCCCCTTGCGTATCAGGAACTATACAATGACGAATCCCGGGTGTCCACCATTCTGGCCAGCGTATCGCCGCATTACAAGTTTACCGACTGGCTGGAAGCACGGGTGCTGTACAGCATCAATTACAGCACCGGCGAGCGCCGCACGTCCACTGGACAAGACCTTATCAACTTCGATGATATAAAGGGCAAGGGGCTTGCTGGTATTGGCAACAACCAGTTGAGCACTCAGCAAATCGCCAATACGCTGAATTTTAACAAGAAAATTGCTGCTGACCTCAATTTGAACGCTTTATTGGGCTACGAGTATACCACGTTTTCAAACGCAGGCTCGAACATCAAGGCATTCGGTAATCCCGACCAAGGGGGCTTTGGCAACTTCGGGCTGGACTACACAAATTACATTCAGTATTCCAGCAACGGCTCCCGCTTTCCAACTTCCTTCAAAGACCCATTCACGGCGTTGCAGTCCGTTTTTGGCCGGGCTATTCTTAACTATAAGGAGCGCTACCTCATCACGGCTACGTTGCGCCGCGACCAAAGCAGTAAATTCGGCCCCGAAAATCGGGTGGGCTATTTCCCTTCTGTTGCCGCTGCCTGGGACATTAGCCAGGAAGAATTCCTAAAGGGCAACAAGTCACTGACGCAACTTAAAGTCCGGGCAGGGTACGGCCGTACCGGCAACCAAGAGTTCCCGGCCGGCTCGGCCCAAGCCCGGTACTCGCTGGACAACAACGGTGCCCAGAATCCGCTCAACGCCGCAAACCCAGGCTTGAAATGGCAGTCGGATACGCAGTACAATGCCGGTGTTGACCTGGGATTCTTTGACAACCGACTGACGGCCACGGTGGATTACTTCTACAAGACGACCACTGACCTGTTGTTTCCCAAAATCCCCGGTGAGCCCCGGCCGTCCAATGCTGCCGTCAGGTGGGAAAACCTCAAGGGCGAAGTCGTAAACAAGGGCGTAGAAGTTGCACTCGGGACTATGATTTTGAACGGTGAAAAGGTTGGGGTGGGCTTTAACGCAAACGCTACTTTCATTCGCAACAGCGTTTCCGGCCTGCCGGGTGCTCCCATTCCTACCGGATTAATTACCGGCCAAGGGTTATCCGGGGCATTGGTTGAAACCATTCGGAATGGTTTGCCCATCAATGCTTTTTATCTGCCGGAGTACCAAGGTCTTAACGACAAAGGACTGCCGAATGCATTCGGGCCGGTATTCTACGCTGGTAGTCCCAACCCCAAAACTCTGCTTGGCTTAAGTGCTAACGCCCACTACGGTAAGCTTGCACTTGTAGCCAACATGACCGGGGTATTTGGCCAACTCATTTACAACAATACCCTGAACGCAGTGGGTGCCATTGGAGGCATTAACGCCCGGAAGAACATTGCGCTGGTAACATTTGAGAATCCTGTTAAGGAATCGACTGGCAGCGCGACGGCCGCCTCGTCACGCTACCTGGAGAAGGGCGACTACTTAAAACTCTCTAACGTGACGCTGTCGTACGCAATCGGCAACCTGGGAAAAGTGTTCAAGGGAGCCAGCATCTACGCTACGGGCCAAAACCTGTTCGTATTTACGAAATACACGGGGGCTGACCCGGAAATCAATACCATCAAAACAGGTGCCAATAGCGTCCCCTCGGTCGGCATTGATTATACGGCCTATCCGAGTGCCCGCCTCTTCACCTTCGGCCTTAATTTCTCCTTGTAACACATTAGCCCTTATCAGCCATGAAGAAGAACAGTATTATCCGAATCGCGGCCACTTTAGCCTTGCTACAGGTCGCCAACAGCTGCCAGCTCAATGAGGACATTAACGGAAACCTAACGCTAGACCAAATTCCTAAAGGCAACCCGGCGGCGCTACTCACGGGGGTATACAATTCCATGCGTGACCCTATTCAGGGTAGCGTAAACGTTTTTGCTCTGGAGGAAGTCTCGACCGATGAGCGAATTATGCCCACCCGCGGGCCAGACTGGGACGACAATGGCAAGTGGCGCCAGCTCTACCTCCACAACTGGGACTCCAACAACGAACAAATCCGCAATACCTTCACCGGGCTTAACGGCATTACCTACGCCGCCACCGACCTGTTGCGGTTTAACCCCACAACGCAGCAGGCCGCAGAAGCCCGGTTCATCCGCGCCTGGGGTATGTTTTGGTTACTGGATATGTTCGACCAAGTGCTGTACCGCGACCCCGGCGAGGAACTGAGCCAGCCGGCCCGGTTGCGGAAAGGCACAGAGGCGCTGAATTACATCGTGAGCGAAATCCAGGCCGTGCAAAAAGACTTGCCCCTCGGCCCGGTGGGCAAAGCCAACCAGGATGCCGCTCGCGTCTTACTGATGAAGTGCTACCTTAACAAGGGGGCCTACGCCAACCGCAAAACACCCACCTTCGACGCGGCTGACATGAACTCGGTTATTAAGTTGGCGGACGAAATCATCACCAGCAACAAGTATACCTTCACGCCTGACTATTTCGATAACTTCGCGCCCAACAACACCGCTATTGGTAAAGAGAACATCTTCACCCAAGAAAACACCTATGGCGACGGCGGCGATGTGCGCTCCTATTGGAAGTTCGTTTCGCACTACAACCTGTTTCCCGTCAATGGCTACAATGGCCCAGCCACCACGGGCGATTTTTTCGACAAGTTTGAGGCGACTGATAAACGGCGGGGCGAAGCTTATCCGAGCAATTCTCCCAATGCCATCAACACGGGCAACCACATCAACGTGGGCTTCCTTGCCGGTCAGCAGTACAACCTCAAGGACGAGACTGCCCTCAAAGACCGAGGGGGTAACCCCTTGGTGTTCACTAAGGATGTTAACATATTTGAAGTAGGCGCGGACCTGGAAGTAAAAGGCATCCGGCCCCTGAAATACCCTGTGGACTACGCCAGCGAAGACAAAGGCGGCAACGGCGCGGAGAACGACCATGTGAGTTTCCGCCTGGCCGACGTACTGCTGATGAAGGCCGAGGCCATTATGCGTGGGGGTACCCCCACCAGCGCGGGTGTTTATGGCACCACGCCCCTGGCCATCGTCAACTACATCCGCACGCTGCCCTCGCGGGGAGCCAGTGCCTTGCCCGCGCTTACGCTGGACATTCTGCTCGACGAGCGCGGCCGTGAGCTGTACAACGAGGAGTGGCGCCGGCAGGACCTGATTCGGTTCGGCAAGTTTCTGCTGCCTCGCAAGGACAAGCCGCAAAGCCCGGATAAAGCTTTGCTCTTTACCATTCCGCAAACGCAGGTAGATGTGAACCCCAACATCACCCAAAACCCTGGTTACTAGCCTGGGCTGGAGTTTGCCTGCGGGTGCTCCAATAATTTCAGGAGAGGGCGGGCCACGGCCTGCCCTCTCCTTATTTTTTCACTACCCTTGAAACTGCTTTGCTATGACCAAATTCCGACGAGTTGCCACCCGCCGGCTGTGGCTCCTACTGCTACCGATACTGCTGCTATGTACCCCGTATACCCAGGCCCAAACGACCCCGCCCGACCCCTGGCGCATCGTCGCCGACAAGGTGGACCCGGCCAACTACTACGGCGTGACGGTGGCCAACGGCATCATGGGCGTGGTGTCGTCTCCTGAGCCGTTTAAGGTGAAGAACGTGGTGCTGGCCGGGGCCTACGACCAGTACGGCCGGGGCCGGGTGAGCAACTTCCTCAACGGCATCAACCTGCTGAATATGTACATGGAAATTGACGGCCGCCGCTTGGGCGCTGCCGATGCCAGCCACTTCCGGCAAGAGCTGGACATGCAGAAGGCTACCCTCACCACCACCTTTGACTACGCCGACAAGGCCACCATCAGTTACACCACCTACGCGCTGCGCCACCTGCCCTACACGGTACTGCTGGACGTGTCCATCGTGGCCAAAAAGGACATTGCCCTCACCGCCGCCAGCGTGATGGACACCCCCGATGCCCTGCGCGACGTGCAGAACTACTACAACGAAATCGACCGGCCGCACGCCACCGTGCGTCTGCTCACGTCATCGGCTAAAAGCCCTACGGGCAAGCTGTTGCTGTGCGCCTCCACTACGTTTCTGTTCACGGAAGGGCAGGGGCTGGAGCCGCGCGTCATCCACGAGATGTGGGACAATGGCGAGCACCTGATGAAATTCAGCAAAGCCCTGAAGGCCGGGCAGACATACGGCTATGCCGTGGCGGGCTCGGCCATCACCTCGGCCCACCACCCCGACCCGCTGAACGAGGCCGAGCGCATGACCATTTTCGCCCGCCTCGAAGGCCGGGAGCGGCTGCTGGCCTTCCACGCCAAAGCCTGGCAGGACCTGTGGCAGAGTGACATCCAGATAAGCGGCGATGCCCAGGCCCAGCAGGACGTGCATTCTATGCTCTACCACCTCTACAGCTTTTCGCGGGCCGGCACCGATTATTCGCCCTCGCCCATGGGCCTCTCGGGGCTGGGCTACAATGGCCACGTTTTCTGGGATGCCGACCTTTGGATGTTCCCGGCGCTGCTGGTGCTGCATCCCGAAATCGCTAAGTCACTGGTCGAATATCGGTTCCGGCGGCTGGAGCCGGCCCGGCAGAATGCCTTCGCCCACGGCTACCAGGGGGCCATGTACCCTTGGGAAAGTGCCGATACGGGCGTGGAAGAAACGCCGGTTTGGGCCCTGAGCGGACCTTTTGAGCACCATATTTCGGCCTGTGTGGCCCTGGCCGCCTGGCAATACTACTGCGTGACGCAGGACAAGGACTGGCTGCGCGAAAAAGGCTGGCCGATGCTCTCGGCCACCGCCGACTTCTGGGCCAGCCGCGTAGAGCGCAACGGCCCCGGCCACTACGACATCAAAAACGTGGTGGCTTCCGATGAATGGGCCGAAAACGTGGACAACGACGCCTTCACCAACGCCGCCGCCAAAGTCAACCTGCAAAACGCCGCTGCCGCCGCAAAGCTGCTCGGCCTGCCCGCCAATCCCGACTGGGCACTGGTGGCCCGGAACATTCCCATCCTCCGAATGGCCGACGGCGTGACTCAGGAGCACGCCACCTACCACGGCGAGGGCATCAAGCAGGGCGACGTGAACCTGCTGGCCTACCCCCTGAACGTCATCACCGACCCCGTTCAAATCAAAAAAGACCTGGCCTATTACGAAACCCGCGTGCCCAACGAAGGCACCCCGGCCATGACGCAGGGCATTTTCGCGCTGCTCTACGCCCGCCTGGGCAATGCCGATAAGGCCAAGCTCTGGTTTAAAGATGCTTACGAGCCCAACCTGCTGCCCCCGTTCCGCGTCATCGCCGAAACCAAGGGCGGCACCAACCCCTACTTCGCCACTGGCGCGGGTGGTGTGCTGCAAGCCGTGCTCATGGGCTTCGGCGGGCTGAATATCACCCCGGCGGGCATTACGCAAAGCAAAAGCACGCTGCCCACCGGCTGGCAGTCGGTGAAGATTACGGGCGTGGGGCCGCAGCGCCGCACGTATTCCATGGGGCGATAAATAATTGATTTTCAAACGCTAATTCTTCCACATTGATGAATCACTTATCCAATACATCGGGCCACCGTAGTCGCCGGTTCCCGGCCGTACTGCTGCTGGCGCTGCTAGGCAACCGGGCCGCAGTGGCCCAGGCTCCCGCGCCGCAGTTGGGCAAAGCCCCGCTCAAAGAAATCCTCGCCGCCCTCACCACCGAGGAAAAAGTGAAGCTGGTGGTGGGCATGGGCTTTTACCCGGCCGGCTTCCCCGAAGGCATTCTGCCACTTTCGGACCCCGCGGACCGCAAGGTGCCCGAGAAAGTGCCCGGCGCGGCCGGCCGCACCCACGCCATTGCGCGGCTCGGCATTCCGTCGCTCACGCTTTCGGATGGGCCGGCGGGCGTCCGCATTGCCCCCATCCGGGACGGCGACAGCACCCGGACCTACTACGCCACGGCTTTCCCGGTGGCCACGCTGCTGGCGTCGAGCTGGGACACCGAGCTGGTGCATAAAGTAGGCGTGGCTTTTGGCAGCGAAGTGCGGGCCTTTGGCATTGATGTGCTGCTGGCCCCGGGCATGAACATCCACCGCAACCCGCTGGGTGGTCGCAACTTCGAGTATTATTCCGAAGACCCGGTGGTGACCGGCAACATCGCGGCGGCGTTTGTGAATGGCATTGAGTCGAACGGTGTGGGTACCAGCATCAAGCATTTCGCGGTCAACAACCAGGAGTTCAACCGCATGAAAATGAACTCGCAGGTGAGCGAGCGGGCGCTACGGGAAATCTACCTCAAAGGGTTCCAGATTGCCGTGCGAAAGTCCCAGCCCTGGACGGTGATGTCGAGTTACAACCTTGTGAACGGCACCTACACCTCCCAGAGCTCCGACTTGCTCACGGCGCTGCTGCGGCAGGAGTGGGGATTTAAAGGATTGGTAATGACCGACTGGTACGGCGGCCAGAACCCGGTGGCCCAGCTCCAGGCCGGCAACGACCTGCTCATGCCCGGCACCACCACCCAGACGCAGGCCCTGCTGGCGGCGGCCAAAAGCGGCCAGCTCACCCCTGCCCAGCTCGATGCCAACGTGACTCGCGTGCTGGAAATGGTGCTCCAGTCGCCCACCTTTAAGGGCGACAGCTACACCAGCCGCCCCGCGCTGTCCGCCGATGCCGCCGTAGCCCGCCAGGCCGCTGCCGAAAGCATGGTCCTGCTGCGTAACGAAGCCCAGGCGCTGCCCCTGGCCGCCGGCCAGCAGCTGGCCTTGTTCGGCAACACGTCCTACAATCTTATTGCCGGCGGCACCGGTAGCGGCGACGTCAACCGCGCCTACACCATCTCCATCGAGCAGGGCCTGAACAAGGCCGGTTACTCCGTCAACTCCGCCATCAGCCAAGTGTACACCCAGTACCTGCGGGCCGAAAAAGCCAAACTGCCCAAGACCCGGACGTTCTTCGACCCCGCCCCGGTCATTGCCGAGCCAAGCCTGAATGCGGCCCTACTACAGCAGCAGGCCCAAGCCGCCGATGTGGCCATCATCACCCTCGGCCGCAGCGCCGGCGAGGGTGGCGACCGCAAAGTGACCGACGATTTCACGCTCCGGGCCGATGAAACGGCAATGCTCCAGCAGGTTGCCACGGCTTTCCATGCGGTGGGCAAGAAAGTGGTAGTAGTGCTGAACGTGGGGGGCGTGGTAGAAACCGCCAGCTGGCGCAACCAGGCCGATGCCATCCTGCTGGCCTGGCAGCCCGGCCAAGAAGGCGGCCACGCCGTAGCCGACGTGCTCAGCGGCCAAACCAACCCCTCGGGCAAGCTGGCTACCACCTTCCCCATGGCCTATCCCGACATTCCGTACAGCCAGGATTTTCCCGGCAAAGTGCGGCCCGGCGCGGCCCCTTCGGCCGGCGGAATGGCCGGTCAGGAATCTGAAAACACCTATGCCGAAGGCATCTACGTGGGCTACCGCTACTTCAATACCTTCCACAAGCAGCCGGCCTATGCCTTTGGCCACGGCCTGAGCTACACCACATTTGCTTACGGCCCGCTAAAGCTCAGCGCGCCCGCGCTCAACGACAAGCTCACGGCCACGCTCACCATCACGAACACCGGCAAAGTGGCGGGCCGCGAGGTCGTGCAGCTCTACGTGAGTGCGCCCAAAGGCAAGCTCGCCAAGCCCCAGAGCGAGCTGAAAGCCTTCGCCAAAACCTCCCTACTTGCGCCCGGCAAGTCGCAAACCCTCAGCTTTACCCTTACCGCCGCTGACCTGGCTTCCTACAACACTGCCGCTTCAGCCTGGGTGACCGATGCCGGCACCTACACCGTGCAGGCCGCCGCGTCGTCGGTAGAGGTGAAGCAGCGCGCCACCTTCCAGGTGGGCAAGCCCGTGGTGGTGGCCAAAAGCCGCCATTTACTAGCCCCGCCGGCCCCGGTGACGGAAATGGCCGCGCCCACGGCCAGCAAGTAATGATGTTGTTGAAGTCCCGCGCCAGCCAGCTCGTAAGTCGCGTCTGCCAAGTAGCTTCGCCTGGCCGCTCCCGTACTGTTGGGGGCGGTCTTGGCTATCTATGCGACACTTCTACTTTTCTGCCGCCCAACCGGGTCGCGCCCGCCGCTCAGGCTGCTTCAGCTCCTTGATTTTGAGTGGGCTGCTGGCTTTAAGCAGTCTGCCCACTTTAGCTCAGGCTGTGATGCCCGCCGCCACCGCCACGCTATTGCGGCCTGCCGCCGTATTCGACGGCCAGGAAATGCATGCTGGCTGGGTCGTGCTGGTCGAAAATGACAGAATAACGGCGGCCGGCCCCGCCACGCAGGTAACGCCGCCAGCCGCCGCCCGCACCCTGGAGCTGCCGGGCCTAACGTTGCTGCCGGGCCTCATCGAAGGCCACTCGCACCTGCTGCTGCACCCCTACAACGAAACTGCCTGGGACGACCAGGTGCTGCTCGAATCGCAAGCGTTGCGGGTGGCGCGGGCCACAGTACACGCCCAGCGCACGCTGCTGGCGGGCTTCACTACTGCCCGCGACCTGGGCACCGAAGGCGCGGGCTTTGCCGATGTGGGCATGAAGCAGGCCATCAACCAAGGCATTATCCCCGGCCCGCGTCTGCTGGTGGTTACGCGGGCGCTGGTGGCCACCGGCAGCTACGGCCCCAAGCTTTCGGTGGATGAGAACGTGCCCCAGGGTGCTCAGGAGGCCGATGGGGTGGATGGCATTATCCGGGCCGTGCGGGAGCAGATTGGCAAGGGGGCCGATATTATCAAGGTGTACGCCGACTACCGCTGGGGTCCCGATGGCTCGGCCCAGCCCACGTTCTCACAGGAAGAACTGACGCTGATTGTGCAAACCGCCCGCTCGACCGGCCGGGGCGTGGTGGCCCACGCCAGCACGCCCGAGGGCATGCGCCGCGCCATTATGGCCGGGGTCGAAACCATCGAGCACGGCGACGGCGGCACCCCCGAAATATTCGCCCTAATGAAAAAGCGCGGCGTGGCCCTGTGCCCTACCGTGGCCGCTTCCGATGCCGTAGCCCAATACAAAGGATGGCACAAGGGCACCGACCCGGCCCCGCCCCGCATTCAGCAAAAGCACCAGAGCATGGCCGCCGCCCTCAAAGCCGGTGTGATGCTGGCCCAGGGCGGCGATGTGGGCGTATTCGCCCACGGCGACAACGCCCGCGAAGCCGAGCTGCTGGTGCATGACTACAGCCTCACGCCGCTGCAGGTGCTGCGCCAGGCCACCAGCGGCAACGCCCAAATCTTCCACCTCGCCGACCGGGGCAGCATCCGCCCCGGCCTGCTGGCCGACCTCGTAGCCGTGGCCGGCGACCCTACCCAAGATGTTGCCGCCCTGCGCCAAATCCGGCTCGTGATGAAGGGCGGCGTGCTCTACCGCCAGCCGTAGCAGTTGGCGCTTGCCCATTAATCTAGTCAGGGGTTATTTGTTGGCTGCTATGATAGTCCTAGCGGCAACGGACTGCGTACTACCGACAGCCACTTGCCAATTTCTTGATGAAAGAATTCTTCGCCAACCTCATCGGCCTGCACGAAACAGCCCAAACCATCAGTCCCGGCCAAATTTCGGCCCGAACAGTGGTGGTTTTTCTGGTGGCGTTGGTGCTGCTACGAATGTCGGGCCGACGCACGTTTGCCAGCAATAGTGGCCTTGAAATGGTTGTTAAATTTATGTTGGGCGCCACGCTCAGCCGCGCCATCGCGGCCGATGCGCCATTCTTCACCATCCTCTCGGCGGCCCTTACACTTGTGCTGGTACATCGGGCGCTGGCTTATCTCACGTATTTCTTCCCCGCGCTGGGCCGTTTGGTAAAGGGCGAGGCCAGCGTCCTGGCCGAAGGGGCCACCATTCATCACCACGAGTTGCGGCGTGCCAGTATCAGCGAGGAAGCCCTGCAATCGGGCCTGCGTGTAGGGGCTAATCTCGACGACCTGGCTCAAACCAAAACCGTGCGTCTGGAGCACGACGGCAGCATCAGCATCGTGAAAAAGGCAGACTGAGCGGGACACATTTTGCGCCCCGCCCGCGTTATTCCCGCTTGCCTTTGAGCATGGTTTTCAGCGCGGCCAATTCGTCGCGCAGCTTGGCGGCTGTGAGGAAGTCGAGGTCCTTAGCGGCGGCTTCCATCTGCTTTTCAGTGGTTTTGATGAGCTTTTCCAACTCGGGACGGGTCATCATGGCTATCACCGGCTCGGCGGCCATAGCCAGGGCGGCCCCGCCGTCCGCGTCGGCGTAGGGCAGGGTATCCAGCACGCGGTAGTCGGAGAGCGAGGTTTGACCCAGGATTTCGGCGTGACTCTTGCGCACCGTGCGCGGGGTGATGCCGTGTTCCTCGTTGTACGCCGCCTGGGTGGCGCGGCGGCGGTTCGTCTCGTCAATGGCCCGCTGCATGGAGCCCGTCATGCGGTCGGCGTACATAATTACCTTGCCCCGGTCGTTTCGGGCGGCCCGGCCCATGGTCTGAATCAGGCTGCGCTGGTCGCGCAGGAAGCCTTCTTTATCGGCATCCAGAATAGCCACTAAACTCACTTCCGGCAAATCCAGGCCTTCGCGCAACAGGTTCACCCCAATTAGCACATCGATTTCGCCCAGCCGCAGCTTGCGCAGAATCTCCACGCGGTCCAGCGTTTTCACGTCGGAGTGTACGTATTCGACCTTGATGCCGAGACGGTCCATGTACTTGCTCAGCTCCTCGGCCATGCGTTTGGTAAGGGTGGTCACGAGCACGCGGTCGCCCATTTTCACGCGGTTGTCCACTTCGTCCAGCAGGTCATCAATCTGGTTGATGCTGGGACGGATGTCGATTTCGGGGTCGAGTAGGCCGGTCGGGCGGATAATCTGCTCCACCACCACGCCATCGGCCTGGGCCAGCTCGTAGTCTGACGGCGTGGCCGACACGAACACGGCCTGCCGGTACATGCTCTCGAACTCGTTGAAGGTCAGCGGCCGGTTGTCCAAGGCCGAGGGCAGGCGGAAGCCGTACTCGATGAGGGCGGTTTTGCGGCTGCGGTCGCCGCCCCACATGGCCCGAATCTGGGGCATGGTGGCGTGGCTTTCGTCCACCACCAGCAGGTAGTCTTTGGGGAAATAATCGAGCAGGCAAAACGGCCGCGAGCCCGGCGTGCGCCCGTCAAAGTAGCGCGAGTAGTTCTCGATGCCCGAGCAGTAGCCCAGCTCCCGAATCATCTCCAAATCGAACTCCGTGCGCTCCATGATGCGCTTGGCTTCGGAATCGCGTCCTTCCTTCTCAAAGTAAGCGTGCTGCTGCACCATGTCGTCCTGAATCTGCTTAATGGCCGAGTTCAGGGTCTCCTTCCCGGTCACGAACAGGTTGGCCGGGTACAGGGCCACGCCACTGGCCTCGTCGCTCAGCTTCTTGCCGCTCACCGGGTCAATCTTGTGAACGGACTCAATCTCATCGCCAAAAAAGTAGATGCGGATAGCGTAGTCGGCATACGCCGGAAACACGTCCACCGTATCGCCCTTCACCCGAAACGAGCCCCGCGTGAACTCCACCTCGGTGCGCGAATACAGAATCTGCACGAACTGGTAGAGCAGGTTGTTGCGCGTGTACTGCATTCCCGGCTTCAGGAAAATCACGTTTTTGGCGAATTCCTCGGGGTTGCCGATGCCGTAGATGCACGACACCGAGGCAATCACAATCACGTCGCGCCGCCCGCTGAGCAGGGTGGAGGTGGTATGCAACCGCAGCTTCTCGATTTCCTGGTTGATGGCCAGGTCCTTTTCAATGAAAACGTCGGTGCTGGCGATGTAGGCTTCCGGCTGGTAGTAGTCGTAGTAGCTGATGTAGTACTCGACCGCGTTCTGCGGGAAAAATGCCTTGAACTCGCCGTAGAGCTGCGCCGCGAGGGTTTTATTGTGGCAGAGCACCAAGGCCGGCTTGCCCGTCTGGGCAATGACGTTGGCCATGGTGAAAGTTTTGCCGGTGCCGGTGGCTCCCAGCAGCACCTGGGCGTACTCGCCGTTGTTCACGCCCTCCACCAGCTTGGCGATGGCGGTGGGCTGGTCGCCGGTGGGCTTAAATTCAGAGGTCAGTTGGTACTCCATGCAACGCGAAAGGTAGGCCGAAATGGTCAGCCTACCTTAACCCAAATGGGGGATAATGGGTTTCGCGGGAATGGGAAAAGAGTAGGGGAAGAGAACAGTAGATACGGCTGTCATGCAGCGCGCATCGAAGCATCTTGCCTGCGCAACTAATTCTTTCAATTGAGTTAGTACTGAGGTAAAGATGCTTCGATGCGCGCTGCATGACAGCCGTGCTTCCTGTAAATACGGCTGTTCAAACACTTTACCGCCCAAACTCCACGCCCGCTTCCAGCCCGAAGCTATACGGGTGGCTCTGCGCAAAATAGCTTTGCACCGGGTGGGCATTCAGCGCCACCAAGCCGATTTCGGCCGTCGGACCTACTGTCAAAGCCCACTTGCCCGTGCTGGTACGAAACTGGGTGCCCGCCGCGCCGCGCAGGCTGCCCATCACGCGGCGGTAGGGGCCGCCCGTCGAGGCGATGGAATAGGTACGGGTGGCTTCGGGGTCGCCCTGCACGTCGCTGCGCACGCCCAACAGGGCCGTTACCACGCCCCCCAGCCGGCCGTAGAGGCTCCAGCCACGTTTCGCGGGGTTGGAATAGCGCACTTCCAGCGGAATGCTGCCCATGCTGTAGCGGAAATCGGTGGTGTGCAGCGGGCGGTTGGTGCGGGCTTGGCCCAGGTCGAATAGCTGCTCACCCACAAAAGACGACGACGAGGCCGACTGCGCCGTGGCCTGCGTGAATTCGGCCCCGGTGCTCAGCGACCAGTGGCCGCGCAGGTGGCGCGTAGCCAGCAGCGCGATGCGCTGGCTCAGGCCCGGCCGCAGGTTGTTGCGGTACTCGGTAGCGGCCACTTCGGTCAGGGCCGGGGAATCTGTGCCGAAGGCGGGCCCCCGGTCATAATCGAATGCCGGCTCAATGCCGGCCCGCGAGAAATTAACGTTGGGATTGAATACGCCGGCCGTGTAGCTGGCCCCATAATGCCAGCGGTTCGCGTCGGTGGCGGGCAGGTTTTCAACCTGCACCGTAGCCAGTCCATTCGGCAGGGTGGTAGCATTCGCCAGGCTCAGTGACGTTTCCCGGGCGGCCAGCAGGCTCACTTCCTCGGGTGCAATCGTTGCGGCCGAAGTGGCGGTAGCGGCCAGGGAGGTGGTAGCCGCCGCGCCGCTGCTCAGCGCGCCAGCCGTGCCGCCGCCAAAGGCTGCCGAAGTGCCGGCCGCAGCAGCACCCGCTACATCAGCCGCCGCCAGCATCCGGCCGGAGGCCTGGTGTGCGGCCGGTTCCTCGGAGCGTACCTGGGCCGCAGCCGAATGGGTGGCCGAAGCGGGGGTTTCTCTAGCTGCTATGGCCGCGACAGTTGCCGTGCGCCCTTCCGAAGCAAGGCCATTTTGCGAAGTCGGTTCATTAACAGAGAACTTCCCAGCCGAATAACGGGCCGCTGAATTCGAACCGAAGCCAGTATATTTCTTTGGGGAAGCAGAGGCCAGGTCCGTCCGGTTTGTAGCGGCAAAGCCTTTATCAGCTGACGGCGTGGCGTTAGAATAGATGGTCGTCGGGGTACCGTTATTCAGGGAACCCTTACCCGATAAAGTAGCCCCGCTAGTACCGGCTGCCGGGCTATTAGCTGCCAGCGCAGCGTCGGACTGGCCGGCTCCAACTTTCAGGCCCGGCGTGGTCGAATTATTGGCGCGGCCCAGTTGGGTGCCCGCCGCCGCCGGCTGGTTGTTTGCCGCCATTTCCGCGCTACCCAGCAGGTCGGCGCGGTTGGCCCACCAGCCGGTACCGGCCAGGGTGGCCAGCAGCAGGCTGGCCGCCGCCACCCAGCGCGTAGCCACCAGGCGACGGCGGTAAGTTTCGTTCTGCCGAATCAGCAGGGAATTATCAATCTGGTCCCACAGCATGGGGCGCGGGGGCACGGCGGCCTCCTCGCCCAGGTGGTGGCGGAATAGTTCCTCCAGGCTGCCGGTGTTTTTAGGCGTAGTGTTGTTATCGATAGGATTAACGGACATGGCGGGTTGGGGCACCGAGGCGCTCCAGTTTAGTTTGTAGGATGACGCGGGCCCGGGAATATTGGGATTTGCTGGTGCCCTCGGTAATGCTTAATAGTTCGCCGATTTCTTTGTGGGTGTAGCCTTCGATGGCATAAAGGTTGAAAACCATGCGGTAGCGCGGGGCCAGCTCCTGCACCATTTCCAGCAGCTCCTGGAAGTTAAAGTTGCTGAGGGTAAACTCTTCGCTGGACAGCGTTTCGGGGTAGTCGCCGTCGCTCACCGCTACCAGTGAGGCGTTGCGGCGGTGCTGGCGCAGGGCCGCGTTAATCATGATACGGCGAATCCAGAATTCCAGCGGGCACTCGCGCCGAAAGCTGGCCAGCGTGCGAAACACCGTCAGAAAGCCTTCCTGCAACACGTCCTCGGCCTCGAAGGTGGTTTGGGCGTAGCGCAGGCACACGGCCATCATTTTGCCGGCGTACTTATCGTAGAGCAGCTTCTGGGCCAACTGGCGGCCGCGCAGGCAGCCGTCAATCAACTCGGCCTCGGTGGGCGGGCTGGTCACGGCCGCGCTGCGGCTGGCCGTGAGGCGTGGCGCCGTGGCGGGCTGGTCGGGCAGCACATCATCGGCCCCGAACGCGAACCAGGTGAGGGCGCTGCTCATGCCTGCGCCCGGTAACCCGTGCCGGCCAGGGATAGAAAGGTAGAAGAGTCCATTTTCAATTGCATAGAAAGGCGTGTCATTCAGAAAGTAGCCGGCCTGTGGCGGGCTGGCTTATGGGAGATGCACGCCCATCGGAAAAGGTTGCAAGCGGGACGTTTTGCTCAATGAAGAATTAAGAATGAGGAATGAAAAATTGGAAAATGACCAGAAGGGTCCTCATTCCTCATTCCCATTATTCCAGATGTCCCAGGCCGCCTCTGCTTGCAGGCACAGCATTTCGAAGCCATTTTTTACCTGCGCGCCGGCTGCCCGGCCTTTGGCCATAAACACTGTTTCGGCCGGGTTATACACTAGGTCATACAGGTAATGCTGCTCCGTCAGCGCCTCGTAGGGCAGGCGCGGGCACTCCTCCACCAGCGGGAAGGTGCCCAGCGGCGTGGTGTTGATGATGAGTTGATGCGCGGCCAGTACCTGCGGCGTCAGGTCGTCATAGGTGAGGCCGTGGCCCAGCGGGTCGCGCGTGACGGACCAGTAGGCGATGCCCAGGTCATTCAGGGCTACGCCCACGGCCTTTGCCGCGCCGCCCGCGCCCAGCACCAGTGCCCGCGCTTCGGGTGTAGCCGGAAAAAACTGGCGTAGCGACTCGCGGAAGCCCACCACGTCGGTATTGTGGCCACAAAGGCGGCCATTGGGCAGCCACTCAATCACGTTCACGGCCCCCACGCGGCGGGCCGAGCTGGCCAGCTCATCCAGGTAAGGCACCACACTTTCCTTATACGGAATGGTCACGTTCAGGCCGGCCAGGTGGGGGTGGGCGGCCAGCAGGGCGGGCAGCTCGCCCACGGTAGCCAGCTCAAACAGCTCATATTCGTGGTCGGCCAGGCTCTGCGAATAGAACTTCTGGTTGAAGTACGTTTGCGAGAACGAGTAATTAAGGGTGCGGCCAATAAGCCCGAACTGACGCATGGAATGGAAAATTGAAAACGAAAAACAACCCAAAGTAGCGCAAAAAAGCCGTCCCGGATATGAAAATCCGGGACGGCTTTTTTGCCGGACATCGAATGGCCGGGCTATCGGGCCGGCGCGTCGGTCGGGCCGGCCATCTTGCCCTTCACAAACGACCACAGCGGTGGCAGCACCGACAGCGCGATGATGCCCAGAATCACCAGCTCGAAGTTCTTTTTTATCACCTCAATGTTGCCGAACAGGAAGCCCGCCAGCGTAAGCACCACCACCCATAGCACCGCGCCCATGATGCTGTACGACGCGAAGTAGCGATAAGTCATGGTCCCGATGCCTGCCACAAACGGTGCAAACGTGCGGACAATGGGCACGAAGCGCGCCATGATGATGGTTTTGCCGCCGTGCTTGGCATAGAACGCCTGCGTCTGGTCGAGGTACTTGCGGTTCAGGAACTTGAAATCCTCGCGGAACACCCGTGGCCCTAAGTAGTCGCCCACCGCGTAGTTCACATTATCACCGATGAAGGCGGCCGCAATCAGCAGCGGGATGAGCACCCACACGCTCAGGCCCGTTTCGGGGCGGGCGGCCAGCGCGCCGGCCGCAAACAGCAGCGAGTCGCCGGGCAGGAAGGGAAATACAATAATGCCCGTTTCGGTGAAGATGATGAGGAAGAGCACCAGGTAGGTCCAGGTGCCATAGTTGTGAACTACGTCCACCAGAGTCTTGTCGAGGTGCAGCAGAAGGTCGAGAAAGTGCTTGATAATTTCCATGCCGGGCGTGAAGTGAATCACAAAGAAAACCAGTCGCCGCCGAAACCACCGCAGTCGTGGGGCATCGGCACCTCACGCGTCCGGTTTATTATTCTCCGCAGTTAGCGTCCCGAACCTGTGGTTCTTACCTTTGCGCCCCGATTGACTATGCAGGCGCTCGGCTTGGTATTTATTCGGTATTTTTTTCAATGCGAACAAAACCCTCAGTTCGGGATAGTAGGCCTGTTATTGAGCCCGATAAAGCATCGGCATACGGTTCAGGTAAGCGTTGCGCGGCAAAATATGGCATGACCTATGATTAGGCCTGCCGCAATACGCCTATGAATTGGCAACGGCTCATTTTCACTATTCTACGGTGCGGCTATACCGGCTCAACCCCGGCAAATGATTTGCCGTTGCAGGACAAAAAAACACTTACTCAATGATTGTTTATCAGGGCGGAGATTGGTGGCGGGCCTTGTGGCACTTTCATACCTCGGCCGTTATTCGCCTGTTGCTGAAGCGCGTGGCCCTGGTTGGCCTTTACGGGTCGGCCATTGCCATCGTTAGCCTCGACTTTCACACCCTCAACGTCCGCATCGGGCGCGAGTATTTGTCCATTCTGGGCATTCTGCTCAGCTTGCTGCTGGTGTTTCGCACCAATACCGCCTACGACCGCTACTACGAGGGCCGCAAGGTGTGGGGAGTGCTGGTATCGCAGTGCCGGGGCCTGGCCATGGAAATGAACGCGCTGCTGCCCCGCGAGGCCAAATCCAGTCGTCGCTACTTCGCCGCCCTCATCTCCAACTTCCCCATTGCCCTCGAAGGCAGCCTGCGCAACAAGATTCGCTTCGACAAGATGGAGGCCACCCCCGACATCATCGAGCGCCTGCAAAAGGCCGAGAGTGTGGCTTCTACTATCATTGCCGTACTCATGGAGAGCGTGGAGCAGCTGCGCCAGGTTCAGATATTCGACCCCATCTACCTCATCAACATCAAGCAGCACTACCTGGCCATGATGTCGGTAAGCGGGACCTGCGAACGCATTAAAGCCACGCCCATTCCGTATTCCTACAGTTTTTTTATCAAGTGCTACATCACCGTGTTCATCATGGTAATGCCCTTGGTGTTGGTGGATTCCTGCGGCTGGTGGATGGTGCCCGTCACTATGATTGGGGCCTACGCCATGCTCGGCCTGGAAATGATTGGCAACGAAATTGAAAACCCGTTTGGCTACGACAGCAACGATTTGCCCATCACCCAGCTCTCCAATAAAATCCGGGTAAGTGTTCATGATTTGCTCGGCGTGGAACTACCTGCCGAGAAAAAAGCTTTGGCGACCGTACCCTACAGTGTCGTGCATTAACCGAGGGTTTTTATGCATTCACCCAGCATTAAATAGCTTCCATCAACAGCCGCTTGCGACTGTCAAAAACCCTTAATTTGGACAGATTTACCATTTGTTTAAATTTTCCCCTAACAGGTCAGACCTTTTTTTTACCTTTGCGTATATGCGCCTCGTCGTGAATACGCGTTCCACGCGTTTCGTTCTCTCTAACATCCAACCCCCAATTACATGCAAAATTTAACTTTTACTCAGAAGCTGTTGCGACAGCGGCGCTTTCTAAGCTCTCTTATTCCGCTATTGGCCTTATTCTTAGGGATAGGTTTGCCGAATAAGGCTTATGCCCAGCCCACTGGCGCATCAACTGCGACCATTCGCAACGTCTACGTTACTGCTGGTGCCAGCGCTGCTGCTGCTACAACTAACACTTATGATGCCATTGCTACTACAGGCGGCACTGGTATTGGCGGCGGCATTTTCGCCGGAACGAACTTTGGTTCGCTGGACGTTTCTGCTGGCCGGTTGCTTTTGCAAGGCGGTAAAGTAGAAATCAATGAAACGGCCGGGGAAGTATACAGCCGCGCTTTTATTACGTTTGGTGTAGTTGCGGGTACTATTGCTGCTGGTCCAAATCCTACGCTAAACCAGACTGTTGAGTTGGTTCAGACGGGGTTCAGTGCTGGCGTTCGGACGTTCGAACTGACGACGGCTGCTCGTGATATTCTAATGCTAGCTACCACGGCTGGCAGTCCTGGCACGAGCTACCGTTTTGACGTTGCTGTTAACGCCCTAGGAGAAGATGCCGGGGGCGACCCAGTATCAACTGCTGGGACTGCATCACGCCGTCGTTCCGTATTCACAGCTACCGGTACGCCAGCCTCTTCATCAGTAAAGGCTAATACCATTCAGGTTGCGCCCAACGGTGGTTCCAACGTTACTTTCTATTTCAACTCGGCTAGCACGCCCCAGTTTTCGGGCGCTGATTTGAGTTCGCCAACTAATGGGGGCAATTCTTATGACATCAACACCGGCCGCCTGTTGCTCACCGGTACGACAGTAACTACTACGGAGGCAGGTAGCTCTACCATTAACAACGTTGTCCTATACTACCGCACCCGTCTCGGCACTGACCCAGGCGGAGCCTATCAGGCCATTACGCTTACTCAGAGTAGCGGTGCCAACGGTGGTACTAAAACCTTCGTACTTGACCCCAACAGTGGCGCGGCTCAGCCTAACCTGATTGCTACGCCGGCCGTCAAGGCACCAGGTACGTACACGGTTGATGTCTACTATCAGGCCAATGGCACCGCCAATGGCACCCCCTTTGCCATCGTTGACCCGCCCACAGGTGCCTATTCGGCTAACTTCATGGTAAACGGAACGCCCATTGCCCAGACCATCTGGACGGGTGGAAAAAATGACAACTGGTTCGATATGGATAACTGGACCAATGGTGTCCCCACCGCAAGTACCAACGCGCTGGTTCGTGACCTGGGTACCGGCAATGCAAATGCTTACCCGAACATTTATTCCGATTCGAAAAAGCTCACGGCCGGTGGTGCAGTTGTGTATGATAACACGGGCTCCGGCCCCGCCCTTACTCGTGACTTTGTGATGGCTGGTACTTCACAGGCCCAGCGCTCTATCGCACGTCTGATTCAAGGCCAGCTTATTGTATATGGCAATTTCAGCAACAACCTCGACAGCTTTATCCAGCGGGAAAATACGGACATTACCTTCGGCGCAAACGGTGCCTCAGATAACCCGACCGGCAACCAGACCATCACCGGTGGTACGTTCGTAGCTGTGACAATAGCCGGCATCGGCAAAAAGAGCCTCGCGGGCACCATGACCGTTTCGCAATCCGTCACTTTTAACGGTGGTATTTTGGCTACGGATATCACGCAGCCGGACATTTCCGCTATCGTACTTGCTGACCGAGATATTGTCAACAACAACAACGGTGCCCAGCTCATCAACGAATCCGAACAGTCATACATCTATGGTTTCGTAAGAACGTCGCGTGCCGGCGTGCTTGTGGGTGAAGCGCGTACGTATGGTGAAATTGGCTTGGCCATTACTTTCACTGGTACAAACAATCCCGGCAAAGTAGATGTCACCCGTAACACGGTTGAGGCTTACTCACCAGTAAATGGCCGGTATGGTATCCGTCGTATTTTCGGCGTGCGTCCTGCTGATGCTGCTACTAACTCCGGTGGCTTGAGCGCCACTTTTTACTTCCACTACTTGGACCGCGAAACAATGAATCTGGGTGGCGTAAACACTCGGACTCCAGGCTCGGGCAGCATCCCGGAGGCCAACTTGGCGTTGTTCGTTTCAAATACTTCAGGCAACACGTTTAGTTACTTGGGCCGCGATATCGCAGTTGACCAAACCAATAACATTGTTACAAAATCGGGCGTTACTAATTTTGCAACGTTCACTTTGGGTGATACCGAAAAGCCTCTTCCCGTTCGCCTGACGGCGTTTGATGCCAAGCGCATCGGCAGCGATGCCTTGGTGACCTGGCAGACGGCTTCGGAAGAAAACAGCAAAGGCTACGAAGTGCAGGTTTCGACCAATGGCACCGAGTACCGCACGCTGGCCTCGATTCCGAGCGTTTCGCCCAACACCACGCAAGTAACCAACTACAGCTACGTAGATAAAGAAGCTAATAAGACGGGCAAGCGCTACTACCGCCTGCACCAGTTGGACCTGGACGGCAAAGATGCCTTCTTCGCTCCTACTGTAGTTAGCTTCGAGGGCAAGGCTCCTTCGTCCAACTTCGTAGCTTACCCCAACCCCCTCAATGCTGGCAACGAACTCCACGTAGCCCTGCAATCGGCGGCTACGGGCACTGCTAAACTGTTGGTGACCGACATGACGGGCCGCACCCTGCAGCAGCAGAACGTGGTGCTCACCGGCAGCCTCACCGATACGTCGGTAGCTGGCATGGGCGACCTGAAAGCGGGTGTGTACCTGATGAAAATCACCTTGCCTACGGGCGAAGTAAAGAACCTGAAAGTGGTGAAGCAATAAGCTGCCCCACGGCTTAGGCCAATAGAAAAGCCGGTTTCCGCAAGGAAGCCGGCTTTTTTTATATGTTATGACAGCTAAGGCTCAATCAAAAGCCCCGTTGTGCTACGCACGACGGGGCTTTTGATTGAGCCTAGCACAACTGGCCGACCTTGCCGGCTTAGCCTCGGGGCATGGATGTTCCGGGTTTGCCGGTCTTGGCGGCCGGGCGGAACATGGGGTCCACGGCATCCATGTCGAGGAAGTGCGAGAACGTGTCGCCGCGCAGGCCCAGGCGGATGGTTTCGAGGCTCACTACTTCATTGGGAGCAATGTTGCCGAGGTTCACATTGGCCCCCAACAGCTTGATAAACCACACTTGCTGCGCTTTCTGCGGGGCCTCCCACAGGATTTTCTCCGAAGGAATCTTGGTCAGAATCTCCTCAACCAGGCCCGAGCGCACCTCGCCGGTGCTGCGGAACAGGCCTACATTGCCACCCTCGCGGGCCTCGCCGATTACCTTGATGGCCCCGGCTTCAAGCTCGGTCTGCATCTGCGAAATCCACTTGTAGGGCGGAATGATTTTTTCGGCGTCCTTCGAGCCCACTTCGCTTAGCACGCGCACGCTCTTGCTCAGGTCGCGGATGTACTCACATTTGCGCTCGTGGTCGAGGTCAATGCTGCCGTCCGATACTTCGGCGTACTCCATGCCGTAATTATCCAGCAGGCGGCGGTAATCGTCGTATTGGTTACGAATGATAAATGCTTCGAACAGTGTGCCGCCGAAGTACACCGGAATGTTGGCTTCGCGGTAGATTTCGAGCTTGCGCTTTAGGTTGGGCACCACGTAGGAAGTGGCCCAGCCCAGCTTCACCACGTCGGTGTAGGCCTCGCCTACTTCCAGAAAATCTTCTACTTCGCGCAGGCTCATGCCTTTGTCCATCACCATGGTGTAGCCTTGCTCACGGGGTTTGGGGGTGCGCTCCGGCAGTTGGGAGAGGTCGTAATTCATTAATAAGAAGTGAAATATGAGAATTGGGGGAGGGCTTGCCCGCGTTAATAAACGGGTGGCACGGGCAAAGAAAAACCGCCCGTCGGCTGACGGGCGGTTACAAAAGTAGCGTTAAGCCGAAGTGTTATTTCCGAAACTGCTCAATGAGCCGTTTCAATCCCGGCTGCTCACGCAGTTGGGGGAAATAGTCGAACAGGATAATGTGCTGCTCATAGTTGAGCGTGAGGGCCGTTTCGAGTACGCCGTATGCCTCTTTCATGCGGCCATCGGCCAGCAGGTACGCGCACAGCATGTAGTGAAAATGCGCTTCGTGCGGGTGCAATTCCACGGCGTGCCGCACGAGGTCCACGGCTTCGCTGAAATGGCCTTGCTCGTAGAGAATGGCACTCCAACTCACCCAGCCCTGCACGTCGTCGGGGGCCACTTCGGTGGCTTTCTCGTAGGCTTCGAGGGCACTCACCACGTTGCCCACCTGGTTTTCGGCCGCGCCCAGCGCCGACCAGTACTCGCCGCTTTCGGCGTACAGTTCGGTGGCCTTGCGGAAATAATGAATGGCCTCGAACCAGCGCCCTTGTTCCTGCAGCAGCACACCCTGGCCAAACCAAGCCTCGTCCATCTCGGGGTTCAGCTCCAGCGCCTGGCGGTAGTATTTGCGGGCGGGCTCCCACTCGCGCAGCTTCTCGTAGCACTCGCCGATGTTGCACAGGGCTTCATCGGTGGGCTCTCCGGGCGGATAGGCCATCTCAAACTCTGGAATGGCTTTCAGGTATTCCTGCTGGCACACAAAGGTGTCGGCCAGCCAGTGGTGGGCATCGTAGAAATCGGCGCTGATGGTAACGGCGAAGTCGAAGGCCTCGGCGGCTTTCGTGAAATCTTCGCGGCGGTACCAGTACTGCCCCAGGTTGTACCAAGCCGTGGCCGAGTAAGGGTCGTCATCGGTGAAGCGCTTGAAGAAATCCTCGTGCTCCTCCAGCCGTGCCGTGATATCAAGGCAGTGCAGAAGCTCCTGCACGCCGGTTTCGTTGTCCGGGTTGAGGCGCAGGCTCTGCTTGTAGTGCTTGGCGGCACTCTTAAATTTCTGCCAGCTCTGGAACGCCAGGCCCAAGTTGAAGTGAATGTCTTCGCGCTCGGGTTCCTGCTCCAAGCCAGTCCGGAAAAACTCCACCGCTTGCGCAAATTCGCCCCGCTGTGTGCTGATAATGCCCCGTGTCACCGCCACGTCGGCATTGGTCGGGTCCAGGGCCGCCACGGCGTCAATCTGGCGCTCGGCCTCGGTGTAGTCGCCACGCATGGCCGTCACCTGAGCGCGGTCAATCAGCAGCTCCGTTGAAAAAGGGTATTGGCCGAGGGCGGCTTCACAGGCTTGCAGGGCCTTGTCAAACGCTGCGCTCGTCACGTAATGGTCGATGATGTTCTCGAAGTCTTCCAGGTCGAAGAAAACAGACTCCTGCTGGGCAACCATGCGCTCGAAGCGGCGCACGGTGTCCAGTACGGTCCGGTCGTTTTCAAAATGTTCGTTCATGCGCATAAAACCGCAGTTAAGTGGATTAATCTGGTTTTGTGGATTAGCGAGTCCGGCGGCCGGGGCCGTATGGGTCATCACTCGCCGGAACCATTCCACTCCACTTTATCAGTACTCTATCAATAATAACAAATATTGGCCAAAACCGTGCAATCTGGTTGTTGCTAAGATACGATAACCGGTTCGAGGATGCCGGGTCTCGCTCCTAGTTCGGCGGCGCACCACGCCAGTGTATCGGCTAACGGTCGGAATATTAGGCCGGTAGCGCTTTGCACTTTGGCGTGGCTGTACACCACGGGCTGCCGCCCCGCCCGGGCCGTGTCTTTGGTGATAAGTGGCCGGGCGCCGGTGAGCACCGCACGGGCGTGCTCCAGCCGCCAGATGACCTCGGCCGCCCAGTCGGGCACGGCCACCGTGGGCGGCCGGCGCTGCATGGCCACCGCCGCCTGCCGGAAAAAGTCGGCCAAGGGCACGGCCTCGGCACTCAGAATGTAGCGCTGGCCGCTGGCAGCGGGCTGGTCGAAGGCCAGGGCCAGCAGCTGGGCCACTACGTCGCGCACGTCCACGAAATTGATGAGGCCACGGGTATAGAAGCGGTGCTGCTGGTGCGCGTAGCGCAGTAGGCGCGTGCTGCTGCGGTGCCAGTCGCCCGGCCCCAGCACCACCGATGGGTTTACAATGACGGCCGACAGCCCCTCGGCTACGCCGCGCCACACTTCCAGCTCGCCCAGGTATTTGGAGGTAGCGTAGGCCGGATGCGCCGCGCCCAAGTCCCAGGAGGCTTTTTCCGTCACGGTAAGCACCTCGCCGGGGGCGGCCGTAGCGCCCGCCGCCGGCCCACCCAGCGCCGCTACCGACGAGACGTGTACCAGTCGGACGCCCGGCCGCTCCAGGCAGGCATCGACCACGGCAGCGGTGCCCTGCACGTTCACGCTCAGCAGCAGGTCCTCGTCCTGTGGCGCATACGAAACCAGCCCGGCACAATGGAAAACGTGCGTAACATCGGGCGTGAGAGCCACCCGCAACTGTTCGGTATCGAGCAGGTCGCCGGCCAGCCATTCCACTCCCGGGGTAGCATTGGCCGGTGCCGCGCCCCGGTGCAACGCACGCACAGCTAGCCCCCGCTCCCGCAGCGCGCGCAACAGAAAAGAGCCGATGAGGCCGGTGCCGCCGGTTACAAATATCATTTAACTAATGGTTAATCACTACCCGTTATTTCAAAGCGTATTGTTGAGCAAGGGTAGCCGGAGTAGCTTTTCCATATAGGGCTGCGCAAGTGTGCGTTGCGCCAGGGTATCGGTGTGGCGCAGGTGATGCGTATCGGTACCCACAAAATCCACCAACTCACCGTCAATCAGCTGCTCGGCTACTTTTTTGGCGGCCGGGGAGTAGTAGCCGGCCAGCGAGTTCAGGTTCACCTGGAGTAGCACGCCGTAATCGCGGCGCATCTTCTCAATCTCGGCAAAGCGGCCGTACAGGTATGTATAGCGTTCCGGGTGGGCCAGCACCGGCTGGTAGCCCTGAGCTTTCATCTCGAAAATAATTTCGAACAGGTTCAGCGGCTCGTTCATGTAGGAGGTTTCGAACAGCAAGTAGCGCTTGTCGCCGCCGAAGGTGAGCATCTCGGTGCCATCGGCCAGCTTGCGGCCCAGAAATTCGTCGAGGTAGTACTCGGCGGCGCATTCCAGGGCTACATCCTGCAGGCCAGCCGTGGCAGCGGCTTCGCGCAACAGCTTGAGTGCGGCCCGAATGCCCTCCGGGGTGTTCTTGTAAAAGTCGCCCATGATGTGGGGCGTCATCACCAGCTTGCGGTAGCCGAGGTTGCGCAAGGCCCGGAGCAGGTCCAGCGAATGCTCCACGGTTTCGGCCCCATCGTCGAGGCCCGGCAGCAGGTGCGAGTGCATATCGGCCTCCAGAGCCGCCAGCGTAGCCGTGGCCACCGGAGCGGAAGTCGCCCCGCCAAAAAGACGTTGCCAGAGCGAAGCCATTTATTCTAGGAGTGTTAGGTAAAAAACTTCTTCAGCTTCTCGCCGAAAGTCAGCTGCTTGGTGGCCGGCTCTTCGTAATATCCCTGGCCATAAGCCCCGTAGCCATAGCCATACCCGTAGCCATACCCGTAGCCATACCCGCCCCCCGACTGCGCATCGTTGAGAATGGTACACATTCGCGTGAAATTGTTGCCGCGAATTAGTCGGTTCATGTTCTTAATGAAGGCTTTGCGCGAGTAGCCGGCCCGCACGATGTAAAGCGGAATATCGGCCTTGCGCATGATGAGGATGCCGTCCGTGACCAGGCCCACGGGGGGCGTATCAATCAGGATAACATCATAAAGCTGGAACAACTCCTGAATCATGGTATCGAACCGGTCGCTCAGAATCAGCTCCGAGGGGTTGGGCGGCGTTGGGCCGGCCGAAATGAACTGCAAAGAATTAATGCTCGTGGGCTGAATGCATTCCTGCACACTGTGCCGGTCGATGAGGATGGTACTCACGCCGCGCGTGTTTTCGGCCCCAAATGCCAGGTTGACTTTGGGCTTGCGCATGTCCAAGTCCAGGATGATGACCTTCTGTCCCGAAAGGGCAATGATGCCGCCGAGGTTCACGGTCACAAAGGTCTTGCCTTCGCCGGAAATGGTGGACGTCACCGAAATCAGCCGCTTCTTTTTGGCCGAGCTGATAAAGTCCAGGTTGGTTCGGATGGAGCGAATCGACTCGGAAATGGCCGATTTGGGGTTCTTGTCTACCACTAGGCGCGACACTTCCATCTTCTCCTTGTCGTAGGTTGGGATAATGCCCAGTACCGACGCTTTGGTATTGCGCTCCAGCTCCCGCACGTTCGTTACGGTATTGTGCATGAGGTAGCGCACCGCAATCAGGCCCAGGCCCAACAGTAGCCCGCCGGCCAAGCCCACAGCATATACAATCAGCCTGTTAGGGAAAATGGGCGGCGAGGGCGGCGAGGCCGGCGACAGAATCTGGAAGTCGGCCGTGGTGCCCGCCTTCTCGATGTTGAACTCCATCTTCTTGTCCAGCAGCATTAGGAAGGACTTTTCGTACAAGTCCAGCGGGCGTTTCAGTCGGGCCAGCTCGGTACCCTTCTCGGGCAGACTTTGCAGTTCCCCGGTCAGCTTGGCGCGCTGCGCGTTGAGTTCGTCCATGCCGCGGCGCAGCAGCTTTTGGTTTTGCAGCAGCAGGCGCTGGATGTTGTTGCGGGCAAAATTGATTTTGGCTTGCTCAGCCTGCACTACTTCTGTTTTGTCGGTGTAGGAGCGCGACAGCCGCCGCAGGTTCCATTGCAGGCTGTTGAGCTCTGCCAACTGGTCACCCAACTGCGGGTCTTCAATCTCGGCCAGCGCGGGAATACTCTGCTGCACGGTTTGGTTTTCGTCGCGCGTGAGGTTGCCCTGCTGGGCCATTTGTGCCACCTGGCCCAGTAGGGTCAGGTTTTCCGCGAGTTTAAGCCGGTCCTCTTCCAACTTCTCCAGCTTTTCGCCGAGTGTCCCCACCTCGGCCTCCACATCGTAGGTGCCCGAGCGCTGCACGAAATTTTGCAGGTTGTCTTCGGCTTTCTGGAGGCTTTGTCGGTTTTCCTCCGAAATCTTATCCAGAAAGCGGAGCTGCTTTTGGGTGGCTTCCTGCTTGCTGGCAATTTTCTCGTCCAGGTATACCGAGTCAATCTTGTTGACGATATCCTGTGCCTTCACTGCATTGAAATCGTTGAACGAGATGCCAATCGTGTTGGCATCCGGGTTCACAATCTCAACCGTCAGGTTCTTATCCAAGTAGGCATTCACCGTGTTATCGTCCTGCACCGTAAAGTGGTAGCTGGCCTCCAGGGCCTGCGTATCCAGTTCTTTGGTCGGCAGAATTTGCAACGTGATGCCGGGGAGGGCGATGGTTTGCCCCAGGGCGTACTCGCCGCCCTGGGGCCTGTTTTGACTGGTGAAATCAAGCTTTAACCGCTGCTTGTCCACAAATTTCAAGTCAAACTTGCGGTTATACAGCGCGTTATCCGTGATTTTATATACCACGCGGAAAGGGGAGGTGCCGTACATTTCCGACTCCAGCACCGTGCCCTGCACGTAGTAGTTCACATCAAGGTCCAGCGAATCTTTCAGCCGCCGGTAAATGATGTTGGACTTAATCAGCTCTACCTCGCCCGCCAGCTTGGTGCCGTGGGCTTTGTCCACTACGGCCGGGGCCATCTGCCCGGCCAGGCCCAGGGCGCTGCCCTCGTTGCGCTCGTCAATTTTGAGCAACGACGTTGACTTATATACCGGTTTGGTGTAGCGCAGGTACAGCCACGAGGCCGTAACACCCAGAATAATCAGCAAAAGCATCCACAGCAGGCTGCGCCGGGCTACCAGCACCAACGTGGCCACATCCAGGCTGGTCGATTCATCGTCCGTCTCATTGCCTCCGGCGTTGGGCACAACCGAAGGCTGCGCGGCTCCGCCGCTGGCATTCCGGATGAGCTCTTCCAGCTCCGAGTTTTCGTTTACGGCCATTGTAATGCTATTACCAGCAGGCGCTGGGTATGATAAAAGAAACTATCTAGTTGATATTTGGCTGTTCGGCAGTATTATTTTTTTACAAGAGTGTATAAGAATAAAGTCGTAGTCAGAACAAGGGAGGTAAAGCTGATAATGGGGGCCGCGTCGGTCAGGGTTTCCAGTACCGGGCGGTGTACGGGCTCTACGTAAATAATATCATTCGGCTCCATTTGCAGGTTGGCCCGGCGCATTCCGTCAAGCGTGGTCAGGTCCACTTGCTGAATGCGCGGGTTCTTCAGGTCGCCCCGGATGATGCGAATATTGCTGGCCTTGCCGCCGTAGCGGTAAAATCCCTGGTTGTTGCTGCCGCCACCGCTACCGCTACCGCCATCGAGGCCGCCAGCCAGGGCCAACACTTCAATCAGGTTCATGTTGTCGTTGGCCAAGGTGATGACCTGCCCACCGGCAGCACCCAGCATGAAGACGCGGTTGTTGGTCACCCGCGTGGTCACGAAGGATTCTTTGTAGTATTCGTTGTAGCGAGCTTGTAGCACGCTGTCGGCCTGTAGCAACGACAAGCCACTCACCTTCACCCGGTTCACCAGGGGCAGCACTACCGTGCCATCAGCCTGCACCAGAAACTCGGAGCCCGCCGTCGCGCTGCCAGTCGTCTGGCCTGCGGTGCGCTGGCCCACGGCAGCGCGGGCGTTGCCACCACTGCTGCTGGGGCTGGCGGCTGCACCCGTGCTACGGCTGGGCAGTGCCCCGCTGGGCTGGCCAAACTGCAATTCCCCGTTAGGGTCCAGAATGCGCTCGCCCTTGTTCGTATTCACCCGCACTTCCAGGAAATCATTGGGCTGGATGAGGTAGTTGCGTGCCGTGCGGTTCACGGCCAGGCGCAGTTTGGTGCTATCCAGCTGGCGGCCCTGGCTGTCGGTGAGCCGGAACATGGTGCGCTGGTTGTAATAGCGAGTGGAAACGCACGACGAAAAAAGCAGCAGTGCGGGCAGGGCCAGCAGCCACAATGGCTTGAGGCAGCGAGAATGAAATGTCGGCATGAAGGCCAATTAGGGCTGAATCAAACAAAAACCAGGAAAAACTTTAGTCTCGTAAGACAGGTTCTCCCCAAAAAGCCTCAAAAGTAACGATTCTGCCGCGCCCATTCAACAACAGTGTGTTGCGGTGGCCGTCGCCCTCTTCGTTGCCAACTGCCTGAATCGTACTTTCGTGGACCGAAAACGGCTAAACTGCCGTTGAAGTACCGATGACCTTATATTCTCCCAAATCCCACCACTAGTTCCCTTTACATGGAAGCCGTAGCCACCGAAAACCAAACCATGATAGCGCAGATGGTGCGCGATTTTGGCGCCCAGCACATCAAGCCCGAGATGATGAAATGGGATGAGAGCCAGGAGTTCCCCATCGATGTCTTTCACAAGCTTGGCGAGCTAGGCCTGATGGGCGTGTTGGTGCCCCAGGAGTACGGCGGAGCCGGTTTTGGCTACGTCGAGTACGTAACGGCCATTGCTGAGCTGTCCAAGATTGACGGCAGCATCGGCTTGAGCATGGCGGCCCACAACTCGCTCTGCACCGGCCACATCCTCCAGCACGCTTCGGAGGAGCAGAAGCAGAAATATCTGCCCAAGCTGGCCTCCGGCGAATGGATTGGAGCCTGGGGCCTCACCGAGCCCAACACCGGCTCCGATGCCGGCAACATGCGCACCACCGCCGTGCTTGATGAGAGCGGCGAAAACTACATTATCAACGGCGCAAAAAACTTCATCACCCACGGCAAATCCGGCAACGTGGCCGTGGTTATCGTGCGGACCGGCGAAGTAGGCGACTCGCACGGCATGACGGCCTTCATCATCGAGCGCGGCACGCCGGGCTTTGAGGCCGGCCGCAAGGAAGACAAGCTGGGCATGCGCGCTTCCGAAACCACTGAGCTGATTTTTACCGACTGCAAAGTGCCCAAGGAAAACGTCATCGGCAAAGTGGGCGACGGCTTTGTGCAGTCGCTGAAAGTGCTCGACGGTGGCCGCATTAGCATCGCGGCCCTCAGCTTGGGTATTGCTCAAGGGGCCATGGAGGCCGCCACTAAGTACAGCAAGGAGCGCCACCAGTTCAACCAGCCCATCAGCAATTTTCAGGGCATTGCCTTCAAATTGGCTGATATGGCTACCGAAATTGAAGCGGCCAGCCTGCTCACTTACCGCGCCGCCGACATGAAGGACCGTGGACTGAACGTGAACCTGGAATCGGCCATGGCCAAGCTTTACGCCTCGGAAGTAGCCGTGCGTACCGCCAACGAAGGCGTTCAAATCTTTGGCGGCTACGGCTACACCAAAGATTATCCGGCCGAAAAATATTACCGCGACGCCAAGCTTTGCACCATTGGCGAGGGCACCAGCGAAATCCAGAAGCTGGTTATTGCTCGCGTTTTGCTCAAATAAACCATGGATTCGTCGGATTAAAGGTGGATTTTTGAATTTTATAAACGAGTTTCATGCTATGCACACGTTTTCTAGCGTGGTTTTGCCTGACGCTGAATAAGAATCGACTACGAAATCCGTGAAATCCGTTTGAACTCGACGAATCCGTGATTATCTTTGCGGCCCGGTTTACGCCGCCTCCCTCTGAAAATCTCCCTCATTCCCCGATATGATTATCATTCAAATCAAAGACAACGAATCGGTTGACCGTGCGTTGAAGCGTTTCAAAAAGAAATTCGAGCGCACCGGCGTTCTGAAAGAATTGCGTCGTCGTACGTTCTTCCTGAAGCCTAGCATCAAGGAGCGCAAGATGAAGCAGAAGGCTGTTTACAAGCTCGCCACCTACGGCCAGCCCGGCGAATAGCCCGAAAGTTTTTCGGTCCGTTTAGCTTTGTTAAAAACCGGCTAGTTTGCCTCTATTGGCAAGCCAGCCGGTTTTTTCGCGTCCATATAGGAACGGAAAACTTGGCTTCAACTAAAAAAATGCTACATTGGATGCCCGGCCCAACCGCCGGGCATTTTTGGTGTTGGTATGGATGCTTTTCTCGATTTTCTGCGCTTTGAGCGGCGTTACAGTCCGCACACGATTGTCTCCTATCAGACCGATTTGGGCCAGTTTGCGGCCTACCTGAAGTCGGCCTACGAGTTGGCCGACCCTGCCCAGGCTACGCACCCGCTCATCCGCGGTTGGGTAGTGGAGTTGATGCAGGAAAACCTCGACCCGCGCACTGTGAACCGCAAAGTGGCCTGCCTGCGCTCCTACTACAAGTTCCTGCTGCGCAATGGCCGCATCGATAGCAACCCCATGCTACGCATTAAGGCCCCGAAAATGGCCAAGAAGCTGCCCGAATTCGTGCCCGAAGAAGCCCTGAATGGCTTGTTGAATACGTTCGAGTTCGGGGAGGACTTTGCCGGGCAACGTGACCAGTTGGTGCTGGAGATGCTATATGGCACGGGTATTCGCCTCTCGGAGCTCATCGGCATTCACGCCGACGATGTGAGCTTGGGAGCCAGCACTGTGCGCGTAACCGGCAAGGGCAACAAGCAGCGCCTCGTGCCGCTGAACCCCACGCTGAAGCTCGTGATTGAGCGCTATCAGGCCCGGCGGGCGCATGAGTTTGGCGCAGTGGGCGGCCCGCTGCTGCTCACCGATAAGGGCGACGCGATGTACGAAAAGTTTGTGTACCGCACCGTGAAGCGCTACCTGAGCCAGATTACCACCTCCGGGGCGCAGCAGCACCCGCACGCACTGCGGCACGCCTTCGCCACGCACCTACTGGGCAAGGGTGCCGACCTGAATTCTATCAAGGAATTACTGGGCCACGCCAGTTTGGCGGCCACGCAGGTGTACACGCACCTGTCCGTCGACCGCCTGAAATCCGTATTTGAACAGGCCCACCCCCGGGCCTGAGTTTCTGTTTACCCTTTTACCTCTTAATCACCCGCTTTATGAAAGTACAGATGCATTCGGTGCACTTCGACGCCGACCAGAAATTGCTTGATTTTGTTCAGCAACGTTTGAATAAGCTGGAAACTTTTTACGATAAAGTTACCGAGGGAGAAGTAATCATGCGCCTCAACAATAAGGATGGCATCGACAACAAAACCATTGAGATAAAGCTGCTGGTGCCTGGCAATATCCTGTTCAGCCAGGAAGATGCCGCTTCTTTTGAAGCTGCTGCCGATGCTGCTACAGACAGTCTGCGCCGGCAAATCACCAAGCATAAGGAAAAAATGCTGACGCATTGATTTGTGGCATAAGCTTTAGCTTGGGCTGACTGCTATAAATGCAAAAACCCCACTCGCATACTGTGAGTGGGGTTTTTCTATTCTTGCAAATCTGTTTCCGGCACAAACTAAAGTTTGTGCTACAACCTACAGGCCGAACTCGGCCTTAATCTGGGGCACATAGTCGAGCTTTTCCCAGGTAAATGTTTCGAACGTCTTGGTTTCGCCGTTGGGCATTACCACATTCACGGTGCCGGGCTGGCGACCCATGTGGCCGTAAGCCGCCGACTGGGCGAAAATAGGGTTTTGCAGGCCGAAGCGCTTCACGATGGCGTAGGGGCGCAGGTCGAACAACTTGTTCACCTTCTCGGCTACTTCGCCGTCGGAGAGGGGCTGGCCAGCGGCATTTTTTACCTTGATGGTGCCGTAGGTGGTCACGAACACGCCCACGGGTTGGGCTACGCCGATAGCGTAGGCAACCTGCACCAGCACCTGGTCGGCTACGCCGGCGGCCACCAAGTTTTTGGCGATGTGGCGGGCGGCGTAGGCCGCCGAGCGGTCTACTTTGGAGGAGTCTTTGCCGGAGAAGGCCCCGCCGCCGTGCGCGCCCTTGCCGCCGTAGGTATCCACAATGATTTTGCGGCCGGTAAGGCCGGAATCGCCGTGGGGGCCACCGATAACGAACTTACCGGTGGGGTTGATGTGGTAGGTGATTTTGTCGGTGAACAGGGCCTGGGCATCGGCGCTCAGGCCGGCTTTCACGCGCGGGATGAGAATCGAGAGCACATCGGCTTTGATTTTATCCAGCATCACGCTCTCGGAGGCATCGAACTCGTCGTGCTGGGTGCTGATGACGATGGTATCGATAGCCTCGGGCTTGTGGTCGTCCGAATAACGGATGGTTACCTGGCTCTTAGCGTCGGGGCGCAGGTAGGGCATGGCCGTACCCTCGCGGCGGATGGCGGCCAACTCCTGCAACAGGCGGTGCGACAGGTCGAGAGCCAGCGGCATGTAGTTGGCCGTTTCGTGGCTCGCGTAGCCGAACATCATGCCCTGGTCGCCGGCACCCTGGTCTTCGTCCTTGGCGCGCTCCACGCCCTGGTTGATGTCGGGCGACTGCTCGTGCAGGCGGTTCATCACCTCGCAGGTGTCGGCGTTGAAGAGGTATTCGGGCTTGTTGTAGCCGATGCGGCGAATCGTTTCGCGGATAATGGGCTCGGCATCGACGTGGGCCGTGGACTTGATTTCGCCGGCTACGAGGGCGAAATCGGTGGTCACGAGCGTTTCGCAGGCTACTTTGGCAGTGGGGTCCTGGCGCAAATACTCGTCGAGGATGGCGTCGGAAATCTGGTCGGCAACTTTATCGGGATGGCCTTCCGAAACCGATTCGGAAGTGAACAGATAGGGCATTGAATGCGCGAAAAGAGCGGAAGATAGAAACGAAGCGCGCCCGCCAGGCCGAAACCGGCGGGCGGGCGCGGCACAAAAGTACGGAAATCCGGGCTATCGGTGGCTATGCCCATGCCAAGGAAATGCGGTAGGGCTCAGCAGGCAACAGAAAGTGAATGCTACAATTGAGCCGTTCGGACGATGGCGTTATAATTGCGCCAGTCGGCCGCCATCTACCACCAGCGTGGTGCCATGCACGAAGCTGGCTTCGGACGAAGCCATGAAGGCAATGGCGGCGGCCAGTTCCTCGGGCGTGCCCACAGAGGCTTTATCGACTTTCTCGGTGCCGTTTTTCACGTTGGGGTTGCTCCAGAGCATGGGCGTGTCCACGGCGCCAGGGGCCACGGCGTTGATGCGGGTCTGCTTGCGGTCGAGTTCCAGGCTCATACCACGCACGAAGGCTTCGAGGGCACCCTTGCTAGTAGCGTAGGGCACCACGTTGGCGGTGGTTTGGTGGGCATGCACTGAGCTAATGGCCACAATAGCGCTGCCGGCCGGCATGTGCGGCAGGCAGAGCTGGGTGAGCTGGGCCAGGGAGCGCAGGTTCACGAGCATCAGCAGGTCCCACTGCGCGAGGGGCAGGTCTACGAGGTGGTCGAAGGTCATCATGGCCGCGTCGCATACCAGCACGTCGATGCGGTGGTATTTGGCCAATACTTTGTTTACGGTGGTGGTGATGACGCGGGGCTTGCTCAGGTCGCAGGCTATGAATACGGCTTTGCCGCCGGCTTTGGTAATCAGGCGTACGGTTTCGGCACCTTCCCCTTTGTCGCGGCCCAGGGCTATTACGGTGCCGCCTTCGGCCCCGAGCCGCACGCAGGCGGCCCGGCCAATGCCGGAGGTTCCGCCCGTTACCAGGCATATTTTATCTGTAAAACGCATTACTAAATTATTGGATGAAAAGCGCCGCACTAGCTGCGCAGATGCTCTACGGCAGATAACCGGTCAGGGCGGCTTTTGTGCTGGTTAAATAGCCTGGTGTTCCCGTTTTCAGGCGATGCCAGCAGTGCCATTCACCGGGGGCGTAAGCTTTTCGCACACCAGCACCACCAGCCGGCCGCGCAGGTCAGTAGTAGCAAACAGATATGTCTCGCCGCCCTCGCGGATGCCGGTGCGCTGCCGGAAATCGGCCACCGAATCCGGAAAGTTGCGGGTAGTGACGTGGGCGCGCGCCTCCGGCCCGAGGTGGGCTTTTAGGGTCGCGCCATCGGCTTTTTCTACGGCCAGGATTTTGAAAATCCGACCTGGGAAATCAGTCCGCAATACATCAGAGGTGTATAAATGGCTGTTTTGGTGCAGCTTCAGCAGCTCGAACGCCGTACCGATGCTGCGGAATGCGCCCGCCTTGAGCACGGCCGCGTTGGGCTCGTACAGGTATTGCTGGGCATCGGCGTAGCGCGGGATGGCGCGGGCCTCGCGGGCGCGGTTGAGACGGAATTCCTGCTGGGTGCCGTCGCGGCGCAGGTTCAGGGCGTAGCGCTCGGGGTCCACGGCGGGCTCCTGGCCCAATTCGTAGAGGACTTCCTTTACTTCATTATCCACGGCCACCACCCAGAGGCGCCGTACATGGGTCAGGCCCTGCACGGCGAGCTCAATATCGAGCATAGGCGAAGTTTTGAGCAGGACTTTATCGGACTTGTGCAACAGTAGCGGCAGCAGCTTCACCACGTCGGGCTCGCAGTCGCGCAGCAGGAAAATCTTGCGAGCGGCGGTGTCGCGCCGGGCCGGGTCGAGGTAGAGCCAGTCGTAGTGATGCGGCGTGCTTTTTAGGAATGCCACCGCATCGGCCGCGTTAATGGTTACATTATCAATGCCCAACTGCGCGAAATTGTAGCGCACCAGGCCGGCCAGCGCGGGGTCGCGCTCCACGTAGTCGACCTGCGCCACGCGGGTGGCAAAGGCGGCCGAATCGGCCCCGAAGCCACCAGTAAGGTCGGCCAAGCGCTGGCCGCCGACCAGGTTGGCTTTGAAATCCGCCGTGCGGGCCGAGGAAGCCTGCTCGACGGATAGGGCGGGCGGAAAAATTAGCTCCGGGTTGTCGGCCCAGGCGGGGAGCTTGGCGCGGGCTTTTTGGCGGGCCTGAATCTGGCGCACCAGTTCGGGCACGGGGAGGCCGGGGTGGCGGCGGGCTTGGAGGGCCAGGTGGGCGGGGTCGTCGTGCAGGTGCGCGGCCACGTACCGCCGGGCCGCTTCGGGCAAGGGGTAGTCCATGGATGACCTTATACGGGAAAACGCGGCAGTTAGCGCAACGCCCAGCGCAACGCGAGCAGGGGCTGGCCCGTGGGCGCGGCCGCAAACCCGATGGCGGCCGGCTGCAAGCGCTGCCAGGTGCCGCCGTGGGCCACGTCGTGGTTAAACGCTTTTACCGCCCGCTGCAGGTGCGAATTGGTGTTTCGGTTGATGAAAATGCTGGCCACCAAGCTGGTAGCAAACACGCCGATGGCTACCTGTTGCGTTGAATTGAAATACTGCCGGTCGCCGTTGGCCAGAATCTGCTGGCCGTACAGGCCAAACGACCCAACGGCCACCAAGCGGTCAAGCAGGAAAAAAGTCTTCTGGCGGCGGTACTCGTTGAGGTGGGCCAGGGCTTCGGTGTTGCCGGCCAGGTAGGGGCGCAGCTTCTGCCCGAAGAAACCGGCCGTTTGGTAATTCTCGCCACTGGCCCCGGGAGCCAGAAAATCAAAATTGTGCTGGGGACCGCCCATACCACGCGCCTCGTCTTCGGGCAAGAGGCGAACACTACCAGGGGCTTGCTGAGCTAATACAGGAGCTAATAAGCTAAGGGATAGGATAATAGTGGCTGCGCCACGGAGCTGCCAATTAACTGGGCGCAGCTGGTTGATTTCGTGCATAGTAACAAATATAATGATGCTTTAGAGGCTAGAAAGCTATCTGTTACAATATTTTCTGGCTGCTAACCCAACAAACCCGCGTCGTCGCACGTTCAGGCCGCAACGGCTAACCACCCTTTGGGCCGCGTGTTTCATCATCCAACCGAATATTTTTCATGAAAACATCTTTTGTATTCCGCCGCGCCATTCAAGCTATTCTGCCGGCTACCCTGCTCCTGGCCGCTTGCAGCAAGAGTGACACGCCCGCACCGGCTGCGCCCGACCAGGCCCGGGTTCAGTTCGTACACGATATTGTCTCTGCTTCTACAGTTCCTGTTAAAGCTCTTGTGGGAACGCAGGAAGTAGCCACATTGAATTACAGCCAAAATTCGGCATATACTGGTGTAGCCGTTGGTGCCCAGGATATTAAAATCAATGCTTCGCAAACTGGAACAGCTCTTGCGGTAGTTAATAAGACGTTGGCAAAGGATGTTAATTACTCTGTGTTTGCCTACCGCTCAGGTACAGCGGCTGCTCCAGTGGCGCCACTTGTAACCGAAGACAACTTAACTGCTCCTGCTTCGGGCAAAGCTAAAATCCGTCTTGTCAATTTGGGTATTGGCACTGCCACTCTCGGTGTTGGTCTCTCACGAGTACAGGGAACTGGCTTCGCATCTATAACCACTGCCGACGTACTTTATGGGGCCGCTTCTTCTTTTACAGAAACTGACGCTGGTCCCGTAGCTATATTCTTGACAAGTGGTGGCGCGCCCACTACGCCGCTCATCACGCCAAACCCCAAAACGCTAACAGCGGGTAAGATTTACACCGTTGTGATTCGCGGGACTGACACTCCCCTTACAAACGACCAGGCGCTAACTGTTGATTTCATCGAAAACAACTAAGCCAAGAATCCCTTAACTAAAAAAGCCCGCGCCCAACCGGCGCGGGCTTTTTTGTGTTCCAGAGCGAACAAATCCAGTATCTTTGTAGTTGAATTGCCACACAATAAATCAACCCGTATCATGGTGGAAACCACGACGAAGACGTACGTTCCGTACAAAGTAAAGGACATGAGCCTGGCCGAGTGGGGCCGCAAGGAAATTCGCCTCGCCGAAGCCGAAATGCCCGGTTTGATGAGCCTGCGCGAGGAGTTTGGCGCGTCGCAGCCCTTCAAAGGCGCGCGTATTGCCGGCTGCCTGCACATGACCATCCAAACGGCCGTGCTCATCGAAACCCTGCAAGCGCTGGGTGCGGAGGTGACTTGGTCGTCGTGCAACATCTTCTCGACCCAGGACAACGCCGCCGCTGCCATTGCGGCCGCCGGTACCCCGGTGTATGCCTGGAAGGGCATGAATGAAGAGGAGTTTAACTGGTGCATCGAGCAGACGCTGTTTTTCGGCGAAGACCGTCAGCCGCTGAACATGATTCTGGACGACGGCGGTGACCTCACCAACATGGTGCTGGACCGCTTCCCCGAGTTGGCCGCCGGAATCAAAGGCGTGAGTGAAGAGACGACGACCGGCGTGCTGCGTCTGTATGAGCGCGTGAAGAATGGTACGCTGTCCTTCCCCGCCATCAACGTGAACGACTCGGTGACGAAGTCGAAATTCGACAACAAATACGGTTGCAAAGAGTCGGCGGTGGATGCTATCCGTCGGGCTACCGATGTGATGATGGCCGGCAAAGTGGCTGTAGTAGCTGGCTACGGCGACGTAGGAAAAGGCACTGCTGCATCGCTGAGCGGCGCGGGTGCCCGCGTTATCGTGACCGAAATTGACCCCATCTGCGCCCTGCAAGCGGCCATGGATGGCTACGCCGTGAAGAAGCTGGCTAATGCCGTGAAGGAAGCCGACATTGTGGTGACTGCTACCGGTAACTGCGATATCCTGACGGAGGAGCATTTCCGCTCGCTGAAGGACAAAGCCATTGTCTGCAACATCGGCCACTTCGATGATGAGATTGACATGGCGTGGCTGAATGGCAACTACGGCCACACCAAGGACACGGTGAAGCCCCAGGTGGACATCTACACCATCGAAGGCAAAGAGGTAATTATCCTCGCCGAAGGCCGCCTTGTGAACCTGGGCTGTGCCACCGGCCACCCTTCGTTCGTGATGTCGAACTCGTTCACCAACCAGACCCTGGCCCAGTTGGAGCTGTGGGAGCGCGGCGACCAGTACGAAAACCAGGTGTATACCCTGCCCAAGCACCTCGACGAGAAGGTGGCCCGCCTGCACCTCGCCAAAATCGGCGTGGAGTTGGACGAGCTGACCGTCAAGCAGGCTGATTATATCAAAGTGCCGGTAGAAGGTCCGTTCAAGTCGGATTTGTACCGCTACTAAGAATCTGTTGCTTCGGCAACTAAAAAGCCCCGGCCGTGATATGCGGCCGGGGCTTTTTGCTTTTCGGGTTTTAGCGACGGGAAGGTGGGGCTTTATGGATATGATTTGGTAGCTCCGCCAGATAACTTAAAACATACTGATTGTTAGGGTATGATTGCAGGGTACGCTGGCCAAAATACCGACA
Source organism: Hymenobacter sp. UYAg731 (assembly GCF_054061335.1). Lineage (NCBI taxonomy): Bacteria > Pseudomonadati > Bacteroidota > Cytophagia > Cytophagales > Hymenobacteraceae > Hymenobacter > Hymenobacter sp. UYAg731. The sequence goes on from NZ_JBSSEC010000008.1 coordinate 49,469, forward strand.
TAGCTGTGCGTTGTGCAGGTGTGAAAAGCATTCGGTTTGATATTGCAGTATTTGCTCCCGCATCAGCCGATTATCGGCGGCAGCGTTTTGCATTGACTGCATGGCGGCTGCGGCGCGTGACAGGTTGTAGGATGCCGCCGCCCATTGTGCGTGGTCAAGCTGAATCGTAGCCAGCTTAAAATAGGCTTCCAAAAAAAGGATGTACGTGCTTACCACTTCAGGGCCTTCCTGACCGTAGCTATTAAGCAACGTAATAAGCCGTTGGTACACGGGGTAGCTTTGGTTTCTGATTGTTTCTTGCCGATACAAAGCCCTGGCATAGCAGTTTAATACCTGAGGGTGGGGCGGGTTGAGGGCAGCGGCTTTGGCAACTGCCTCGACCGCGTCGGCAAAACGCCCATCGGCATAAGCACGCTCCGATTCGGCTACTTCGATTGGATGGGCCACCGCAGGCTTGACAGTAACTACGCGTTGGGCCAACGGCAAATCCTTTAATTCTTCGGCATGAAGCGGCTTAGCATCACCAACAAAGTGGAAAAAGCGCTTGCTGCTTAAAAAGGCATAGTCGTCTTTAGGCTTATAGACTTGCGAAAATACCAAGTGTGGAGAAACCGCACACCAGAGAAGGCAAGCAATCAGGAGCGTCGATTTCATGCAGAAATATACAGCTAACGGAGCAATTTTAGACGGGGTTTGCGACCAGTGCCGCCCGTACAGCCGGGGCTACCTGCGTGCCTAGCAGCTTAATGGAACGCAGCACGCCTTGGTGCGAGATGCCTTCGATGACGAGTTGGGCCAGAAAACGGGTGTTATTGAACAGCTTATGCTGGTAAAGTAGTTTGGCGATGATATCCTGCGGGCTGCCCACCAGCAGTGGGCCTTGCGGGCCGCAGAGGTAGTCGAAATGGCGGCGGTCCATGGGTGACCAGCCGCGCTCGCGGCCGATGCGGTTCATGAGTTGCGAGTAGGGCGGGAAGAACTCGTCGCGGGCCTGCTCGGTGGTATCAGCAAGGTGCAGGTGGCAGTTGATGGCGAGTTGGAGCGCGGCCACGTCGTGGCCGGTTTTCTGGGCCGATTCGCGGTAAAGCTCGGCAAACGGCACGTACTGCGCGGGTGCGCCACCGAGGATGGCAATAGTGAGCGGCAGGCCCATTTGCCCGGCCCGGATGACGGACGCGGGCGTGCCGCCCACGCCAATCCAAACCGGGATTTGGGGTTGAACGGGGCGCGGGTACACGCCCTTGGCATCGATGGAAGCGCGGTGCTTCCCTTGCCAGGTCACGACTTCGTTCCCGTTGATTTTTAGCAGCAGCTGGAGCTTTTCAAGGAACAAGGCATCGTAGTCCTTCAAATCCTGCCCGAAGAGTGGAAACGACTCTATGAAGGAGCCGCGCCCGGCAATAATCTCGGCCCGGCCGTTGGAAATAAGGTCGACGGTGGCAAAGTTCTGGAAGGTTCGTACGGGGTCGACGGAGCTGAGGACGGTGACGGCGCTGCTCAGCCGGATGCGCGTGGTGATGGCGGCCACGGCGGCCAAAATGACTTCGGGGGCCGAGATGATAAAATCGGGGCGGTGGTGCTCGCCGAGAGCGAATACGTCGAGGCCGGTTTCGTCGGCCAGCTTGCCCATGGCCAGGAGCTCCTGCATGCGTTGGGCGGCGGCGTGGTCCTGGCCGGCAACGTGGGCCGGAACTATTTCGCCAAATGAGCTGATGCCTATTTGCATAAGTATAGGGGGCTAAAACGAGGTAGAGACGCATAGTTGCGTCTCGTCGTTGAACAGCTGGAAATGGGTGCTGCGTTTCCGTTCAACGACGAGACGCAAATATGCGTCTCTACATCAGGCAATAAAACAGGTTACTTCACCTCCGGCGTCATACCCATGTTGGCGTAGCAGAAGCTCCACACGTCGGCCCATTCATCAATCTGAAGCTTGGTGCTTTTGCCCGCGCCGTGGCCGGCGTTCACATCCACGCGGATGAGGGTGGGATTGGGGCCGGTGTTGGCGGCTTGCAGGGCGGCGGCAAACTTGAAGGAGTGCGCGGGTACCACACGGTCGTCGTGGTCGGCGGTGGTAATCATGGTGGCGGGGTACACGGCGGGCCGCAGGTTGTGCAGGGGTGAGAACTTGCGCAGGTTCTCAAACTGCTTCTGGTCGGCGGAGGTGCCGTATTCGGGGGCCCAGTTCCAGCCGATGGTGAAGGTCTGGTAGCGGAGCATGTCCATCACGCCCACGGCAGGCAGGGCCACTTTGCAGAGGTCGGGGCGCTGGGTCATGGTCGCGCCCACGAGCAGGCCGCCGTTCGAGCCGCCCGCGATGGCGAGGTGGTCGTAGTCGGTGTACTTATTGGTTTTGAGGTATTCGGCGGCGGCAATGAAGTCGTCAAACACGTTTTGCTTGTTGGGCGTCATGCCGGCTTTGTGCCAGGCTTCGCCGTACTCGCCGCCGCCGCGCAGGTTGGGAATGGCCAGCACGCCGCCGTTTTCCAGCCACAGCATGCGCGCTACCGAGAAGCCGGGGGTAAGCGAGATGTTGAAGCCGCCGTAGGCGTAGAGGTAGGTGGGGTTCTGGCCGTTCAGCGCCACGCCCTTCTTGTGGATGATGAACATGGGAATCTTCGTGCCGTCCTTACTCGGGTAAAATACCTGCGTCGTCACGTAATCGGCGGGGTTCACGTCCACTTTAGGGGCGCGGAAAACCGTGCTGGTGTTGGTGGCGAGGTCGTACTTGTAGATGGTGGTGGGGTAGGTGAACGAGGTGAAGGCGTAGTACACCGACTTGGCATCGCGCCGGCCGCCGAAGCCGCTGGCCGTGCCAATGGCGGGCAGCTTCACGTCGTGCTCAAACTTGCCCAACTCCGAATATACCTTCACCTGCGAGCTGGCATCGTTCAGATAATCAGCAACCAGCCGGCCGCCTACCTGGGTCACGCTTTCCAGCTTGTTCTTGCTTTCGGGCAACACGTCGTGCCAGTTGGCTTCGGCGGGCTTCTTGGGGTCGATGCGGATGACGCGGTAGTTGGGGGCCTTGTAGTTGGTGTACACCAGCACCTCGCCGCCCACGTTGCCGATGATGTTGCTGTTGAATTCGTAGCTCGAAATGAGCGTGGTCCAGATTTTGGCCTGCTTGGGGTCGGCGAGGTCGCGCACCAGCAACTGGTTGCCGTCGGCCTTGCCATCGGTGAGTGTCAGGGCCAGAAACCGCTCGTCCTCGGTGGCGTTGACGAAGCGGAAACCCAGCGGCATTTTCGGGTTTTCGTACACCAGCTGGTCGGCGCTCTGCGGCGTGTTCAGCTGGTGGAAATACACCTTGTGGAATTCGTTCTTGCCCGAAAGGCCGTTCTGGCCGGCTTTGGGCGCATCGTAGCGGCCGTAGTAGAAGCCGTTTTTGGTCCACGACGTGCCCGATACTTTCACCCATTCTAGGGTTTCGGGCAGCAGCTTGTTGGTGGTCAGGTCCATGATGCTGACCTTGTGCCAGTCGGAACCGCCGCTGCTGGTGGCGTAGGCCAGGTAGCGGTGGTCGTTGCTGAACTCGGTGCCGGCCAGGGCGGTGGTGCCATCGGCCGAGAACTTATTGGGGTCGAGGAGGACTTGGGGCTCCTCGGTGCCGCGCTGGCGGTACATCACGGCCTGGTTCTGCAAGCCGTCGTTCTTGCTGAACACCAGCTCGGAGCCCACCTGCTCGGGCACGCCAAATCGCTCGTAGTTCCAGATTTTGGTGAGCCGCTCCCGGATTTTATCCCGGAACGGAATCTGCTTCAGGTAGCCAAAAGTCACCTCGTTTTCGGCCGTCACCCAGGCCTTGGTTTCGGGCGAGTCCAATGCTTCGAGCCAGCGGTAGGGGTCGGCTACTTTGGTGCCGAAATAGGTGTCGGCGAAGTCGGTTTTGCGGGTTTCGGGGTATTTCACGGGGGGCAGGGGAGTGGGGATTTCCAGGCCGGCACGGCGGCTGGGCTCGCCGTTTTCGGGCACGGTGGTTTCGGTGAGGGCCTGGTGGTTGGGCAGGGTGTTGCGGGCGGGCGGAGCCGTGGCGCGGCAGGCCGTAGCAGTCGCCAGCAGGACGACCAAAGGGATAACAGCTTTCATAAAAAGGAGGAAGAAAGATGAAGGCCGTTGCCAGCCGGACAAAACGTGTGAGGAATCCGAATCTATTGAAAATCAATCCATCTGAACATCATCTGCAATGGCGGTGTCCGGGGCGCGGGGAGTCGCCTCGGCGGCGGGAGCGGGGGCTGTCACCGCCGGGTCCGCCGGGGGCTGGGCGATGGCAGAAGCCACCAGCTCGGGCAAATTGGCGCGCAGCCAACGCAGCTCTTCGTCTACGCGCTGGCTCACCAGGCGCTCCACTTCCAGCCGCTGGGCGGGGCTGAGCTGGTCGAGAACCGGCGGGGCCGGGGCATTGTTGGTTTCGGGCGCGGCGGCGGCGAGTATCAGGGCCTCGGCACGCTTCACGCGGGCTACGGAGTCGGCCACGGCGGCGCTGGTTTCGGCGGCGGCGGCCTGGGCGGCGGTGGCGGCGTGCTTGGCTTCCAGGGTTTCGCGGCGCTGCTGGCGGCGCCACTGGCCCAATGTCACGCGCAGCATGATGTAGAGCACCAGGCTCAGAACGCCCAGAATGAGTGCCAGCGGGGCCGCAAAGCGCATGAGCAGGCTTTCGGTGCTGGTTGAGGACGGGGCCGAGGGGCCGGTCGCGTCGCGCTCGGCGGCAGCCTGGGCTTCGGCGGCTTCGGCCGGACCGGGCGCGCCGGGGGCAGTGGCGGCGGTATCGGCCATTTCGGGGGCCATCGCGGCCGAAACTTCGCCCAGCGGCGTACCGGAGGTTACGTAGTTGGTGAGGGCGGTTTCGAGGGCGGCCACGCGGGCCATGCGGGTGGGGTCTTTGCGCCGGGCGGGCGAGCTTTTGAGCTTATTCACAATGGCTTTGGCCAAAGCCACCAGCCGGGCCGGGTTGTCTTTCTTGCCTTGGTAAATAGCGCCCCGGCCTTCGATGGACTGATACAGCACGCTGTACACACGCAGACTGTCGGGCCGAATGCTGGCGGCTAACGCATCAAGGTTGCCGCCCTCGCAGCGCACGGTGCTTTTGAGGTTGGGCCGGCCGGCATCATCATAAACGAAACGCACCGTGGCGCACCAGATTTGCACCTTCGATTCATCGAGCGAGGGCTGGCCGAGGGGCGTTTGGGCCGAAGAAAACAACGGCAGGGCAACAGCAAAAGCAAGCAGCAGGCGACGGAAAATCATGCGCAGAAAAATGGTTGAGGACCGAAAAGTACGAAATGCCGGCCCATCGTCCACATTCTTCTTAGCTGTAGTCAATTTCCGTGTTATCGCCGATGTTCAGCGAGTGGTTCATACCCCGGAACGAGGCGTCGGAACCCACGATGCAGTCGTGCATCACGGCCGCACGCAGCTCCGAGTAGCTGCCAATGATGGAGTCGCTCAGGATGCAGTTTTTGACGATGGTTTTGTCGCCGATAGCCACGTTGGGGCCGATGATGGAGTGCGAAATCTGGCAGCCGCGCCCGATACTGACCGGCGGAATAATCACCGTATCCGCATATTCGGAGTAGTCCTGGCCTTCCAAGAACTCGGGGCGGTTCAGCAGGCGGGCGTTGGCTTCGAGCAGGGTTTCCTTGCGCCCGCAGTCGAACCAGTTGTCCACCGGGCAGGTCTTCATCACCTCGCCTTCCTCGATGAGGTGCATGAGCGCATCGGTGAGCTGGAACTCGCCGTGGGTCCGCACGTCCGAGTCGATGAGCCATTCCAGGGATTCAGCCAGCTTTTCGGCGTGGGCCAGCTTGTAGAGGCCCACCATGGCGAAGTTCGACTTCGGAATTTTGGGCTTCTCCACCACCTTGTTGACCCGGCCGTTGTTGCCGGTTTCGACCAGGCCGAACATGCTGGGGGTTTTCACCTCCTTCACGGCCAGCACCGAGCCGGGCGTGGCCATGAGGGCCGGCAGGTCCACGTCCACAATGGTATCGCCGAGCATGATGAGTACGCCGTCGGGGTCGTGGCGGAACTCCTCGCGGGCCAGCCACAGCGCGTGGCCGATGCCCTCGCGCGGCTCCTGCACCACAAACGTGGCCTTGAGCTCGGGGTAAGTCCGGCGCACGTAGCGCACAATTTTATCGCCCAGGTAGCCCACGATGAACACGAAATCGGTGAGGCCGGCGGCCTGCAGGCGGTCGATGATGTGGCCCAGAATGGTGTTGCCGGCCACCGGCACCAGGCTTTTGGGCTGGGTGTGGGTGTGAGGGCGCAGGCGCGAGCCAATGCCGGCAACGGGAATAACAGCTTTCATGAAACGGGGCTGTGTAATGGAGAAGGCGGGGGGACGATAAAGGAAGGCGTTCGGGCCAGCTAAGCAGCAAGCTACAACTACTAGGGCTAAGCTGCGTACTTTGCCCCAAACCCGGTAGCAAACCGGAGCAGCGGCCGTAGGTTTGGCCCGTTGCGCTATCAAACCCCGAATACCTTTCACCAACACCCTTCACAACCCATCATGAAACGCTTTCTTCTCTATTTCGCGGGCCTGGCCCTGTTGCTCACCCAGTCCTCGTGCGGCTACAACGGCATGGTAACGCGCGACCAGGCCGTGAAGGCCCAGGCCGGCAACGTGCAAAGCGCCTACCAGCGCCGCAACGACCTCATCGGCAACCTGGTGAACACCGTGAAAGGAGCCGCCAAGTTTGAGCAGGGCACCCTCACCAGCGTGATTGAGGCCCGCGCCAAGGCCACCAGCGTGCAGCTGAACGCCAACGACCTGACGCCCGAAAACATCAAGAAATTCCAGGAAGCCCAGAGCCAGGTTTCGGCCGGGCTGGGCCGCCTGCTGGCCGTGTCTGAAAACTACCCCGACCTGAAGGCCAACGCCAACTTCCAGGAGCTGCAGGCCCAGATTGAAGGTACCGAAAACCGCATCAACGTGGAGCGCAACAAGTTCAACGCCGTCACTAACGACTACAATACCTTCACCCGCTCGTTCCCGAACAACCTGTTTGCCGGCATGTTCGGCTTCCCCCCCAAGCCTTATTTCGAGGCTGACCCGGCCGCCAGCAAGGCTCCCACGGTTCAGTTTTAGGTTTGATTAGTATTTGAAATAAAGCACGTCATGCAGAGCGCAGCGAAGCATCTTTACTGCGTAAGTAATTCCAATCGTTAGGATTAGTTGCGCGGTAAAGATGCTTCGCTGCGCTCTGCATGACGTTCTGTTTCTCATAATCCCACCCATGAATTCCCCCCTCACTCCCGCCCAGGATGCGGCTTTGGTAGCCGCCATCCGGCAGGCCGAAATCACGACTTCCGGCGAAATCCGGGTGCATCTCGAAGACACTTGCCCCACGCCCGAGCCGCTGGACCGCGCTGCCCAAGTCTTTGGCGAGCTGAACATGCACAAAACGGCCGCCCGCAACGGCGTGCTGTTTTATCTGGCCTGGCAGAGCCGGCAGTTTGCCGTGGTGGGCGATTCGGCCATCAACGCCGCCGTGCCCGACGACTTCTGGGAAACCACCAAAGAAGCTGTGCTGGAACATTTTCGGGGTGAAAACTACGTGCTGGGCCTGGAGCGAGGCATAAAAATGGTGGGCGAGCAGCTCAAGCGCTACTTCCCCTACGATGCAGCCACCGACCAGAACGAGCTGGACGATTCCATTTCTTTCGGCGGCCAAAAACCGTCTTCCGACGCATGAAAAATTCCGTGGCTAATGCCAGGATAGCAACGTTGCCCCGCTTCTCCTTACTGAAATCGGGTGCGCCAAGGCCGTGGTGGTCGCTGCTGCTGCTGTTGCTGGGGCTGCTGGCAGCCCTGAGCAGCGCGGCACAAAACATCCCCCCCCGGCCCAATCCACCGCGCCTCGTCAACGACCTGGCCGGGCTGATGCAGGGCGGGGAGGCCGACCAGCTGGAGCGCAAACTGGTGGCTTATAACGACAGTTCATCGTCGCAAATCGCGGTGGTTACCGTGCCCAACCTCGATGGCGACGACATTAGCGACTACGCCCAGAAGCTGTACGAAAGCTGGGGCATTGGCCGCAAAGGCAAGAACAACGGCATCCTGATTCTGGTGGCAAAAGAGGAGCACACCGCCCGCATCCAGACCGGCTACGGCCTGGAAGGAGCCGTGCCCGATGCCTTGGCCAAGCGCATCATCAGCAACACGCTGGTGCCCGCTTTCCGCCAAAACCAATACTATGCCGGCCTCGACCGGGGCACCGACCAGCTCATTGCCCTCGCCAAAGGCGAGTACCCCGCCGACCCCGCCGATGCCCGGCCCCAGGGCCGCGGTGATAACACGGGCTCCGGCTTTCCCTTCTGGATTATTATTCTCGTGATGGTCATCATCTTCACCATGCTGCGCAACCGGGGCGGGGGCGGCGGGCGCGGCAACCGAGGCTTCGGGGGCGGCTTTATTCCGCCCATCATCTTCGGCGGCGGCGGCTTCGGAGGTGGCGGCGGCGGTGGTTTTGGCGGCGGCGGCGGGGGCGGCTTCGGTGGCTTTGGTGGTGGCAGCAGCGGTGGCGGCGGGGCCAGCGGCAGTTGGTAAAGCCTCACTGCTCATAAGTAAGTTGAAAGCAAAACAGCCCGGTCGAGCCAGTCTCAGCCGGGCTGTTTTGCTTGAATAACCACCGTTGACGAGGGGGTGATGCTAACCTTTTTGGCGCAGGCACAGTATCAGCCCTAACCCCGTAGCCAGCGTGCTAAGCGGCTTTCACCTCCCTTCTTTATTCTTTCACGCCATGAATACTTCCCGTTTTACCCTGTTTCTGTTTCTCAGTTTCCTGGCGACTTCGCTCACTGGCTGCGCAGCCATTGGCGATATTTTCAAAGCCGGGGCCTACACGGGCATCATTGCCGTGTTTATCGTGGTAGCGCTGCTGTTCTTTATCGTGAACAAAATGCGCGGCCCACGTCCCTAATCCGACGCGTAGCAACAACAAAAAAGCGCGGCTCCTATGAAGGAGCAGCGCTTTTTTATGCCTCAGCCGGCCGAAAAGCTAGGCGCTTTTCTTGCTGGGCATGGTGCCGATGATGTGGTCCCAGAGCGTGCTGCTCACGCCAAAGGCCACTTCGTCCTGCCGGTAGTGGTGCTGGCTGTGGTGCGTCCACCATACTTTTAGGAAGTTTTTGGGTGGCGAGTACGCGTGAATGGCATAGTGTACAAACAGGTACATCGCGTAGCCAAACGTGAAGCCCGACAGCAGCCCAAACGCATAAGAGCCGAAGCTGAAGCGGAAAATGAAGAACAGCAGCGACGCCACAAATACCGTGATGATGGGCGGCATAGCCAGCCGGGTTTTATCCTTGGGGTACTCGTGATGCACGCCGTGCATGGTGTACTGGAACTTGGCCCGGCCCGCCGTAGTGGCCGGAATGTGGTACACGTAGCGGTGTACCAGATATTCCACGAACGTGAAAGCCAGCAGGCCCACCAGGAAAAGCCCCAGTGCGGCCACGCCCGTCATGAAGCCGTGCGTGAGGCCGTAATACATGCTGATAATGCCCGTGATGGCAAAAATGCCCACCGGCAGCGCGATGTGCGTGTGCGAAAGCCGCTCCAGCACCGGGTTCTGAAAGAGCTGCGCCGAGCCTTTGTGCTTGGGCCGTAGGGGGGCTGTAGTGGGTGTGGGAGCCTCGTTTACAGTCGGTTCTTCGGTGGATACTGATTGCATAGGGGTAACGAACGTCGAACGAATCAATTGACAAAATTACGATGCGGGCGGCAATGTCGCGGGCAGGGCAAAACCGGCTCCCGCCAGCTGGGCCACCACGGCCGGCAGCGTGCAGGCGGCCGAGCAGCGCAGCCGCGCTTGGGTATAAAACTGACTTCGGGCGGCAAGAGTTTCGCGCAGCCAGGCTTCGGCCCCGCCGGCAGCGGCCAGCAGGGGGCGTTTGGCTACTTCCTCGGGGGGCAGGCGGGCGGCCAGTACTTCGATGGGAACATCGAGCCAGAGCGTGGGGCCGGCGTGGTTGAGCAACGCCATATTATTGTGAAAGCAGGGGGTGCCGCCGCCCGTGGCCAGCACCAGCGGCGGCCCGGCGTGGGCCAGCGCGTCGCGCAGTACCGCCGCCTCCACAGCCCGGAAGCTGACTTCGCCATCCTCGGCAAAAATGGCGCGTACGCTACGGCCGGTGCGGGCCTCAATGGCCACATCAAGGTCCAGGAACGGGCGGTTGAAGTGAGCGGCCAGCTGGCGGCCGAGGGTGGTTTTGCCCGCGCCGGGCAGGCCCACAAGGCTCAGGTGGCCGGAGCCGCCGGGCGAAACAATAGTATCGGGGAGAAGCTGCTTCACAAGTCCTGACCTGAGGAGTTAGGGCAATTTTACAAACGGTGTACCGGCAGGGCGTGGCGCGAAGCGGTGCTTCGCGTATTCGTGCGGTTGGGGCGGCATATTGGGTGAGGGCGCGAAGCACCGCTTCGCGTCTACTGCTCGTTAACTCAGCTTCACGCGCGGGTCGAGTACGGCGTAGAGCACGTCAACCACAATATTTATCAGCACAAACAGCGCGGCTACGAATAGCGTGGCGCCCATCACCACCGGGAAATCGAGGTTTTCTACGGCCCGGAGCGTCACGGTGCCTAAGCCTTTCCAGTTGAAGATGTATTCGATGAAAAACGCGCCCGCCATGAGGGAGGCCAGCCAGCCCGATACGGCCGTGACCACCGGGTTCAGGGCGTTGCGCAGGGCGTGGTGCAGCACGGTGGCCGTGCGACTCAGGCCCTTGGCGCGGGCCGTGCGGATGTAGTCCTGGCTCAGCACATCGAGCATGCTGGAACGCGTGAGCTGCGTGATGATGGCCAGCGGCCGGATGCCCAGCGCCACCGCCGGCAGCAGCAGATTGCGCAGCACTAAGTGCCGCTCGCCCGTGAACGGGTCGGTTTCATACAGCTGCCCGGTGAGGCTTAGGCCCGTGAAGTGGCTCCAGTAAAAGCCGAAGGTGACGGCAATGAGGATGGCCGCCACGAACGACGGCACCGAAATGCCCAGCACCGACGTGCTCACCAGTACCCTATCGAGCCACGACTGGGGCCGGAGTGCCGCCACCACGCCAAAGGCCACGCCGCCCACGCTGGCAATGAGCATGGCCGCCAGCGCCAGCCACATGGTGCCGGGGAAATAATCGAGCAGAATGCGCAGCACGTCTTTATTGCTCTGGAAGGAGCGGCGCAGGTAGGGCGTTTTCAGCACCAGCGCCTTGCTACCCAGGGGCAGCACTGCGAAGCCGCCGTAGCGGGCGCGGCCGGCCGAGTCGGCGGGGTGCAGGCCGAGCGGCGAAATATCGTTGAGGTAGCCCACCAGGCGGGCGGGCAGGGGCTGGTCGAGGCCGAGGTCGGCGGTGATGGCGGCTTTGGTGGCCAGGTCGCTGCGCTGGCCGGCGAGCAGGGCGGCGGGGTCGCCGGGCAGCACGTTGAAGAGCAAAAACACCGTGCAGGCCACCCCCACCAGCACGAGCAGGCCCTGGGCTAAACGGCGGAGGATGAAGGCGAGCATAACTTACTCCTTCAGTGCTTTTTCCAGCTGCCACAGCGCTGGAATGTCGTGGTAGTGGTACTTGGCTTTCACCACGCCGTTTTGCAGCAGCATGAGGCCGGGGTTGGAGCGAATGATTGATTTGAGCACCGTGGCATCGGCGAAATAGTAGGCACCGGGCAGGTTCACGTCGTGGCGGAACGAGTCGAACTTGGCCGCGCTGGTACTCGTGATGGTGAGCGGCGTGATGCCGCGCCGCGACTTGGCGGCATCTTCCATCAGCTTGTTGATGGCCACGAACCGGTCGCGGTCCGTCTTGTTGGTGTTCTGGATGATGAGCACCAGCTTGCTGCCTTTCAGCAGCTCCTGGGTGTAGGAATTGCCATCGACGTCCGAAACCTCAAAATCGGTGATGACCGGGCTGGAGGTTTTGGGGTTCAGCGATTCCATGGCCTGGTATTTCCAGGTGGTATCGGTGGGGTAGGCGTCGAAGGTTTTGGTTTCGCCGTTGCGCGTCATGGTGTAGCGGTAGCGGGCGGGCTCGGCGGGCTTCATCAGCTTGCCGATGTCGTTGCCCACTTTGTAGGGCAGAAAATCGAAGTAGGGCAGGTGGCCCAGCGCCCGCACCCCAATGCCGATGGCAATGGCCGTGGCAAACGTCATGACCATAATCCCGAACGTGCCGGTGACGAAGGAATGCCGCAAAAACCGCTGGTGCGTGAACACCACCCCCCACAGCACCAGCAAGAACATGTCCTTGGCAAACGACGTCCAGGGCGTGAGCTTGATGAAATCGCCGAAGCAGCCGCAGTCCGTCACCTTATTGAAGGCCGCCGAATAGAAGGTGAGGAAGGCGAAGAACGTGAGCAGCCCCAGTAGCACCCAGAGCGTAATTTTCAGGTGCCAACGTAACAGCAGGGCCACGCCCAGAATGACTTCGAGCGAGCTGAGCACGATGGACAGCGTGCGCGAAAGATTCTTGAACCACAGAAAAAAGCCCTCCAGCGGCGGCACCGAAATGGCAAACACCTCGAAGTATTCTTCCAGCTTGTAAGCCGTGCCCACCGGGTCGTTCAGCTTAATCAGGCCCGAAAAAATGAACAGCGCGCCCAGCAAAAACCAGCACACGCGGGTGATGGTGCGCAACAAATGAGGGGCCGGCGCAACGGCCGGAGCAGAGCTAGTTGGAGACATAAGATAAAGGTAAGCCGGGGGCAGAACGCAGGGGCAACGTCCAAAGTTGGGGTAAAGGTCGGGCCGGCGGGGCAGAACGTCATGCAGAGCGCAGCGAAGCATCTTTACCGCAATAGTAATCTGATTACTTACTGCGGTAAAGATGCTTCGCTGCGCTCTGCATGACGTTCTACTCTTCCCCCCGCAGAATCAGCGCAAACACGGCGTAGTTCAGCATGTCGCGGTAGCTGCCTTCCACGCTCTCACTCACCAGGGCCGCCCCGCCGATGTCCTCGAGCTGCTTCACGCGGTGCAGCTTCATCAGAATCAGGTCGGTGATGCTGGCTACGCGCATTTGCCGCCAGGCTTCGCCGTAGTCGTGGTTTTTGGCCAGCAGCAGGCGGCGGTTTTCGGCGGCTTCGTGGTCGTAGGCCAGGGCCACGGCATCGGGGGCCATGTCGAGCGGTGTGTCTTTCGGCAGGTGCAGCTGCATCAGAGCAATGAGGCAGTAGTTGATGATGGCCACGAACTCCTCGTTCACATCATCGGCCACCAGCTGCACGCCGGTTTCCTGAATGGTCCGGATGCGGTTGGCTTTGATAAAAATCTGGTCCGTGACCGAGGGCAGGCGCAAAATGCGCCACGCCGTGCCATAGTCGTGGGTTTTGGCCAGAAACAGGGTGCGGCAGCGGGCCAGCAGCAGGTCGTAGTGTTCGGGAGTAGTCAAGCGGTGCGCGACAACTTAATATTGTCATCCTGAGCAGCGCGAAGGACCTTACCACGTCCGCTCTGCTTGAGTAAATGATTCCAAAAACACGCAGCCGTGATAAGGTGCTTCGTGCCTCAGCATGACAAAGTAAATCCATGCATACTCAGCATCCGTCTATTCACTCCGCCGCTCAGTCACTCCTGAGCCCCCACGGCCGCCTGCTCGATTTGCGCCGGCCGCAGGTTATGGGCATCCTCAACCTCACGCCCGACTCGTTCTTCGCCGGCAGCCGCGTGGCCTCCGAAAAAGACCTGCTGAACCGCGCCGGAGCCATGCTACAGGCCGGGGCTGCCGTGCTCGACCTCGGGGCCTACAGTACCCGCCCCGGGGCCGAGGACATATCCGAAGCCAAAGAAACCCAGCGTCTGCTGCCCGCCGTGGCGGCCCTGCGCAAAGAATTCCCGCAGGCCTTTCTCTCCGCCGATACCTTCCGGGCCGGCGTGGCCGAAGCCGCCGTGCAGGCCGGGGCCGACCTGGTGAACGATGTGGGCGGCGGTACCCTCGATGCCGCCATGATTGCCACCGTGGGCCGCCTGCGCGTGCCCTACGTGCTGATGCACCTGCGCGGCACGCCTCAAACCATGAGCAAGCTCACGCACTACGAAGATGACCTGGTGCTCACGCTGCTGCGCCACTTCCGCGCCGGCGTGGCCGCCCTGCGCACCGCCGGCGCGGTCGATGTGCTGCTCGACCCCGGCTTCGGCTTTGCCAAAACCGCTGCCCAAAGCCACGAGCTGCTGCGCCGCCTGCCCGAGCTGCGGGCGCTGGGCCTGCCCGTGCTGGCCGCCCTCTCGCGCAAACGAATGGTGTACGGCCCCCTCGGCCTCGGCCCCGAAACGGCCCTCAACGGTACCACCGCCCTGCACATGGTGGCCCTGCAAGGCGGAGCCCGGCTCTTGCGCGCTCACGACGTGGCCGAAGCCCGCCAAACCGTACAATTATTTGCCAATACCTTTCCGATGGCGGAATAAAGGCCGTAATTTGAATGCGGGAAGGCCTGCCGTGCAACGGCCGCTGCCCTGCGCGCCTCTTTTGTAGCGGGCGTGCTATTGCCCGCCCTCCCCTTTTTAGCCCCGCCCATGACCGGCCCATTCCCCATCAATTTCCTGCATTTCGGCTGGATTGACGCGGCCGATGTGTTGCTGGTGACGGTGCTGCTGTACCAGCTCTACAAGCTGTTGCGCGGCTCGGTGGCCCTGAATGTAGCACTGGGGCTGGTGTCGTTTTACCTGCTGTACTTGGTCGTGAAGGCGACGGGTATGGAGCTGCTCACCAAGATTCTGGGGCAGTTTATGAGCGTGGGCGTGCTGGCCAGCATCATCCTGTTTCAGCAGGAAATCCGGCGGTTTTTGTTGAGTGTGGGCAAGGCCACGGCCCTGGAGCGCGTGCGCGGCTGGACCTGGGGCCGCCCCGCCGAGGCCGTGCCGCTGGCCGTCGGCCCCTTCGTGGAAGCCGCCAAAAGCCTTTCCAACAAATACACCGGCGCGCTCATCTGCTTCACCCAAGCGTCTGACCTCACGCCCTTCGCCGAGTCTGGCGACCGGCTCGATGCCGAAATCAGCAAGCGCCTGCTGCTTTCCATCTTCAACAAAACCTCACCCCTGCACGACGGGGCCGTGATTGTGGCCAACGGCCGCCTGCGGGCCGCCCGCTGCATTCTGCCCGTGAGCGAGAATCCCGACGTGCCCGCCTCGCTGGGCCTGCGCCACCGCGCCGCCATCGGCCTGAGCGAAATCACCGACGCCGTGGTGCTGGTAGTAAGCGAAGAAACCGGGGCCATGAGCCTCGTGCGCCACGGCGAAGTGCATCGCAACCTGGGCACCAGCGAGCTGCGTGCCCGCCTGAACGAATGGCTCTTAGCGCCGGCCGCCAACGCCGCCAGTGCTTCGCGCAAAGCCGAAGCTGCCGCTTGATGGCCCTGCCCGGTGGCGGGGGAGGAGCAACCGGGGAAAATCATTTTATTGAGAGTTATGCCTGTGTTAATCAATGATTAACGCAGTGGTTTGGGCTGGCGTGATGCGGGTGGCAGTAGGGGGCGGATTAGGATTCTGAGCTTTTCGTTTTTACTTTTCTCGGAGCGTTCTGTGCTATGCCTCTCAGGCAGTTGCCTTTTGGTGCGATTCACCCATCGCCTTTGTCAGCCAAATCCGACTGCCGGCCAGGTCCGGAACGGTTTCGATTTGTTGCGCTACCACCCAGTTGTTTTTTCGTTCATTCCCCTTTTTCACCCCCGTATTCATCCATATTTACTCTTTTGTCTTATGCACAAAAAAATACTCCGCGAGCAGCAGGGGTTGTTGCTCCGTGCCCTGTCATCACCAAAGCGGTTCACGCGCCTGTTTGGGGCCGGGCTCCTGCTCCTGGGTGGCGTAGGGGCGCAGGCCCAAACCACCACGGTCTTCAACGAAACCTTTGAAGGCGCAACCAATAGCTTCACGCTCGTTAACGGGGCCGCGACCAACATCAACCAGTGGTTTGTGGGCACGGTGGGCGGCAACGGCCCCACCACCACGGGCACCAAGTCGGCTTACATCAGCAATGATGGGGGCGTGAGCAATGCGTACACCGTGAGCACGGCCTCGGTTTCGCACATGTACCGCGACGTGACCGTGGCCGCCGGCCAGGGCAATATCCAGTTGGGTTTCGACTGGAAAGCGGCGGGCGAAAGCACCTACGACTACATTCTGGTGCAGGTGGCCCCCACCTCGTTTACACCGGTGGCGGGCACCATTCCGGCCGGCGTGACGGTGCTGGCCCAAATCAACCTGCAAACCACCTTTGGCCGGACTACGCTCCAGCTGCCGGGCAATTTCAGCGGCAGCACCCAGCGCCTGATTTTTACCTGGCGCAACGATGGTTCGCTGGGCGCGCAGCCGCCGGCCACGATTGACAACATCACGGTGACCAGCCAGACCGCTAACCCCATCAGCGGGGCATACACCATCAACAGCGCACTGCCCACGGCGGGCACCAACTTCATCAGCTTCACCGATGCCGCTGCCCGCCTGAACCAGGACGGCGTCAACGGCCCGGTGACCCTGACGGTGACGGGCGGCCCTTACACCGAGCAGTTTCTGCTGGGTGATGTGGCTGGCGTAAGCGCCACCAACACCATTGTGGTGAACGGCGGCGGACGCACCATCCGGTACGCCTCGGCCAATACCAACCAGCGGGCAGTCGTGCAGCTCAACGGCACCGACTACACCACCATCAACAACCTGAACATTGATGCCACTGGCGGCAGCGGCACCAGCGGCACCTACGGCTACGGCGTGCTGCTGACCAATGCGGCTGATAACGACCGTGTTACCAACAACACCATCAACGCGGATATCGCCACCACGTCGAGCAACTTCGCGGGCATTGTGGTGAACGGTTCACTGGCCAGCGCTACCACCAGCGGCAACTCGGCCAACAACCTCACCATTGAGGGCAACACCGTGAACGGGGGCTATTACGGCATCACGCTGTACGGCAACAGCACGACTTCGCTGAATACGGGCAACATCGTGCGCAACAACAACGTGCGCGACTTCTATACCTACGGGATTTACTCGGGGTATCAGGACGGGGCGCAGTTCATCGGCAACGACGTGAGCCGCCCGCTGCGTACGGCGGTCAGTTCGTTCTACGGCATTTATTTGTCCGGCTCGTCGCGCAGCCAAGCCATTGAGAAAAACCGCCTGCACGACCCGTTCACGGGCAACCCGGCTTCCACCAGCACCCTGTACGGCATTTACCTGACCACTGGCACCGGGGCCACGGCCACAACCACCAACGACGTGGTGAACAACGTGCTGTACAACATCAACGGGGTGGGCACGCAGTACCTTATCTACAATTCGGGCGCTGCGTTCAGCCGCATCTACAACAACACCATCAACGCCGACGACCAGTCGGCCAACACCAGCACGACCTACGGCATCTACAACTCCGGGGCCAGCGCCGATGTGAAGAACAACGTGGTGAGCATCACCCGGCCCAGCGCAGGCACCAAATATGGCCTGTACTATTCGACGGCCCCTACCAGTAGCAACTACAACGACATTTACGTGCCCAACGGCAACGTGGGCTACTTCAGCACCGCGCTGGTCACGCTGGCCAACCTGCAGGCCGCCAACAGCAACGCGTTCGACCAGAACAGCATCTCGGCCGACCCGGTATTTGTGGGGGCTGGCACCGGCAACCTGCTGCCCAGCAACGTGCTGCTCAACAACGCCGGCACGCCGCTCACCCGCGTCACCGAGGACATCACGGGCGCGACCCGGGGCGCGGCTCCCGACCTGGGCGCTTATGAGTTTACGCCGGTAGCCGTGGATGTGGCCCCGGTGGCCCTGCTAGGCCCCGCCACGGGCACGAGCTGCTACAGCGCCGCCGAGGCCGTGATTGTGCAGATTCGCAACGCGGGTACTTCGACCCTCAACTTCGCTACTACCCCGGCCACCATTGCCGTAGTAGTGACGCTGCCCGGCGGCACCACGCAAACCTTCCCCGGCACCGTGAGCACGGGCACCCTGGCTAGCGGCGCTACCCTGAGCGTAACCCTGACCGGCACCCTGAACATGACCACGCTGGGCACGTACGCCTTTGCCGTGACGGCCACGGTGGTGGGCGATGCCAACACCTCCAACAACGTGCTGACCCCCGCCGCTACCCGCACGGTGGTAGCCCCGGTGGCCGGCGTATTGTCGCCCGCCACCTTCAATATCTGCGTGAGCGGCAGCGCTTCGCTGGCCCTAACCGGCGCTGCCAACGGCAGCATCCAGTACCAGAGCAGCACCAGCGCCACCGGTATTTTCACGGACATTGCCGGCGCTACGGCGGCCACCTACACCACGCCCGTGCTCAACAGCACCACCTACTACCGCGTGCGCAGCACCTGCAACACCAACACGACCTACAGCAATGTGGCCGCCATCTCGGTGAACAACCCCGTGATTTCGGCGGCTCCCACGCCGGTCAGCACCTGCGCGGGCGGCACGGCTACGCTGTCGGCCACGGTGCCCACGGGCATTTCGGTGCGTTACTTCACGGCGGCCACCGGCGGCACGGCCATCGGTACCGGCAACCCCTTCGTGACGCCGGCCCTCACGGCTAACACCACTTACTACGCCGAAGCCTTCGCGGGCGGCACCGAGAACGTGGGCAAAGCCCTGACGAACGGCGTGGATGGCACCAATACGGGCGGTGGTCTGTATTTCACCACCACCGGCCCCACCACCATTGCGAACGTGACGGTGTACCGCACGGCCAACGCGGCGGCCGGCACGGCCACCATTAACCTGCTGACGGGCAGCACCACCAGCACCACGGGGGCTCTGGCCACCATCACGGTGCCGGTGCCGGCCAACACCACGGCCGCCGTATCGCCCACGGTGCTCGCGCTGAATTTTGCCGTGCCCGCCGCCGGTAGCTACACCTTGTACCTGAGCTCGGCTACGCCGGCCCTGGTGCGGGACTACACTGCGGCCGCCCCGGCCACCACGTACCCCTACACCTCGCCCAGCGGCACGGTGAGCATCACGGGCGCTACGCTGTCCTCGTACTATTATTTCTTCTACAACTGGCAGATTGGCTCGGAATGCGTGGGTGCTTCGCGTACCCCGATTGCGGTGACCGTGACGCCGGGTCTGGTGGCTTCGCTGCCGGTGGCCGCCGCTAATAGCTGCGGCCGCAACCCGTACCAGCTGGCCGGCACCATTGCCGGCACGGCCACGGGCGCTACATACACCACCAGCGGCACGGGCACGTTCTCGCCCAATGCCACTACGCTCAACGCAACCTACACGCCTTCGGCCGCCGATGTAACCGCTGGTACCGTGACCCTCACGCTGACGCCCACCGGCCCCACGGCTTCGTGTACCTCGACGGGCCGCGTGGTGCTGACGCTGGTGACGCCGCCGAACGCGGCCTTCAGCTACCCCGCCGGCACGTATTGCACGGGCTCGACTACTACGGTAGCACCGGTGCTGGCCCCCGGTGCGGTGGCCGGCACGTTCTCGACCACGGGCCTGGGCCTGACGGTGAATCCGACCACGGGGGTTATCAGCTTGGCCAACGCCACCAGCGACGGTACCTACACCATCCTCAACACGGTGGCTACCTCGGGCGCGTGCAGCGGCTCGTCGTCCAGCACCACCATCACCATCAACTTCGGAGTGGTGACGCCCACGCTCACCTCCTCACCCCAGGCGGGCGGGGTGCTGCTGACTACGCCGGCCCTGGCCGGCGTTATCTACCAGTTCTTTGTCAACGGTGTGGCCGTGGCTCCCGCTGGCACTAGCAACACGCTGTCGCTCCCGGTGGGCTCGCAGAATGGCAGCTACACGGTGGTCGTGACTTCGACCTCGGGTTGCGCTTCGGCGCCGTCCAACGCGGTGGCGGTAGTGGTGACGGCTACGCAAACGGCTTCGCTCACCGGCGTGAGCCTGCTGGTGTACCCCAACCCCACGCCCAACGGCAGCCTCACGCTGGAACTGCGCGGCCCCCGTGCCACGGCCTCGCAGCTGGTGGTACTAAACTCGCTGGGCCAGGTGGTGCATACCAGCACCATTGCCGCCGGCTCGGCCTCGCTGAACCTGGCCAACTTGGCTTCGGGCGTGTACACCTTCCGGGTGAAAACGACCGAAGGCGTGCTGACCCAGCGCGTGGTACGCGAATAACGTAGCGCCTCGCGCCAAGCAAAAAGCCCCGCTGGCAGTTGCCAGCGGGGCTTTTTTGTACCTGCTAAAATGAGCTCAGTGGCTGGCTGTGCCGGACCTTTACTTCAACACCTCCAGCTCTTTGCCCACTTTGGTGAAGGCGGCAATAGCCTTGTCCAGGTGCTCGCGGGTATGGCCGGCGCTCAGCTGCACCCGGATGCGGGCCTTGCCCTGGGGCACCACGGGGTAGTAGAATCCCACCACGTAAATGCCTTCGGTGAGCATGCGGGCCGCGAATTCCTGGGCCAGCTTGGCATCGTACAGCATGACGGGCACGATGGGGTGCTCGCCGGGCGTGATGTCGAAGCCGGCGGCGGTCATCTTTTCGCGGAAGTAGGTGGTGTTCGCTTCGAGCTTATCGCGCAGCTCGGTGCTTTCCGTGAGCAGCTCCAGCACGCGGAGCGACGCGCCCACGATGGCCGGGGCCAGGGTGTTGCTGAACAGGTACGGCCGGCTGCGCTGGCGCAGCATGTCCACAATTTCCTTGCGGCCCGATGTGAAGCCGCCCATGGCCCCGCCCAGGGCCTTGCCCAGCGTGCCAGTGATGATGTCGACGCGGCCCATCACGCCGCGCATTTCGTGGGTGCCCCGGCCGGTCTTGCCCAGGAAGCCGCTGCTATGGCATTCGTCCACCATTACTAGGGCCTGGTATTTATCGGCGAGGTCGCAGATTTTGTCGAGCTGCGCGATGGTGCCATCCATCGAAAACGAGCCGTCCGTCACGATGATGCGGTGGCGCGTGCCCTTGGCCTGAGCATCCTGGAGCTGCTTTTCCAGGTCGGCCATATCGTTGTGGGCGTAGCGGTAGCGCTGGGCCTTGCACAGCCGCACCCCGTCGATGATGCTGGCGTGGTTCAGGGCATCGGAAATAATGGCGTCCTGCTCATTGAACAGCGGCTCGAACACCCCGCCGTTGGCATCGAAAGCGGCGGCGTAGAGAATGGTGTCCTCGGTGCCCAAGAACTCGGCCAGCTTGGCCTCCAGCTCCTTGTGAATATCCTGGGTGCCGCAGATGAAGCGCACCGAGCTCATGCCGTAGCCGTGCGTATCAATGGCTTCTTTGGCGGCCTTGATGACCTCGGGGTGTGAGCTCAGGCCCAGGTAGTTGTTGGCGCAGAAGTTCAGCACTTCGCCGGCTTCGTCGGTTTCAATTTCGGCCCCCTGGGGCGAGGTGATGATGCGCTCCTTCTTGAAAAGGCCGGCATCCTTGATTTCCTGGAGCTGCTGGGTGAGGTCGGGCTGGAGAGTGGCGTACATATGGTGGGAGTTGGTGTAATAAATCAAAATTACGTGCCAGAAGCCGGCCGCTACAGTTGAGCAACGGTTAGCTTGCCGGGCGGCCTGTTTAAAGCATTACGGTACGATGAGCTGAAGAACCAATTTTTTGGGGTTGGAAATGAAACCTTGAATCAATACGTTCGTTAAGCTAATAAATTTAGTTTAAATTTCCCAATAAATTTAGTTATATGAAAATCGCAGTTGATAAAGGGCAGGACAAAGGTTTCCTCCCCGACGGCCGCCACACGGTCGAAATTACCGCCATCGAAGAAGGCGTGAGCGAGCACCAGAGCGTGCCGTTTTTTGCGGCGCATATGGAAAACGAAGACGGATTTGTATCCCAGCGCTTCTATAATTCTGAGGCCGGCCACCCCATTATTCTCCAGCTGTATTCCGCCGTGGGCATCAAGCCCGAAGCCGGCAAAGACCTCGACACCAAGCAGCTGGTAGGTAAGCGCCTGTCGGTGGAAGTGGGTGACCACTCCTACGCTGACCCCGCCACCGGCAACGAGCGCAGCATCCGGCAGGCCACCGGCTTCCGCACGGCATAGTCGAACTTTTGCAACCGCAAAGCCGCTGCTTAATTCGTTGGGCAGCGGCTTTCGGCCTTACAACTGCCGCTACTTCTGCCCCATCTGCCGCGCCAGAAACGCCTGCGCCCCCTTCCTCCCGCTGTCCATCAGCTGCTTTTTCTGCGCGTCCGAAATCCGCTTGATTTTGGGGCTGAAGTTCAGGAAGTCGATGCTGATGGTGCGCTGCCAGTCGTTGGGCTGCACGGGGTTGAGGTTTTCGAGGGCCACGGTGTAGAGCGCGCCCATGTAGGTGGTGAAATCGGTGATGGCGTAGGGGGCCAGCTGCTGGCGGCCGGCGGGCGCG
Source organism: Hymenobacter sp. UYAg731 (assembly GCF_054061335.1). Taxonomy (NCBI): domain Bacteria; kingdom Pseudomonadati; phylum Bacteroidota; class Cytophagia; order Cytophagales; family Hymenobacteraceae; genus Hymenobacter; species Hymenobacter sp. UYAg731. Next base: position 71,743 of record NZ_JBSSEC010000008.1, read on the forward strand.
CCATCCAGCGGAATCTGCTCGGCGCGGTCGAGGCGCAGGCCCAGGGTTTCGGGGTTGAAGATGTGGCCGTGGGCATCGGGAAGGGCGGCCGGGACGGCGGGCAGGTAGCGCGGGTAGTCGAATAAATCGACGGGGTAGTTGGCCAGCAGGCCGCCATCGACGAGCACCTGCACGGGCTGGCCGGGCGCGGGCGTGCCGGTTATTACCTTGTTATCCGCATCGAGCAGCACCGCCCGGAAGTAGAGCGGAATGCTCATGCTGATGCGGACGGCATCGGCCACGCGCATGGTAGGCGTGGTTTCGTGGCTGAATACCTGTACACGCTGGGTGGTGAGATTGGTGCCCGTGGTGTAGAGGTCGCGGAAGCGGATGGGCTCCTGTAGGGCCAGCGCGTGCAGCTCGCCCAGGGTGAGGTGGGCATTCTGGGTTTTGCGGGCCACCAGCTCGCCGAGGTAGGTGCTGAACTCGTCGCCCCGGTACCAGCCGTACTCCTTCACCAGCCGGTGCGTGCCGCCGAAGAAGATGAACCGGCCGTCGTTGAGCCGCTGCACGGGCGTGGCATTCACCACGTCAATTATTTCCTGGGCCGAGTAGCCCACCGCCAGCAGCGCCGCCTGAATGGCCCCGGCCGAGGTGCCGCCCACCCGCGTGAGGCCGGCCAGCACGCCGCGCTGCTCCAGCTCCAGCAAGGCCCCGCCGTAGGCAATGCCCCGGATGCCGCCGCCTTCCATCACGAGGTTGCGGTAGCGCGGCGGCGCGGGTGCCTGGGCACGGGCCGCCGCGCTTCCCAGCAGCCAGATTCCAAAACACAATAGCAGCAAGCGCACCTTCATGGCCCCAAAGATACCGCCGGCCGCCAGCCGAACCCGCCGATGCTATTGGTCCTGAGCACGGCCCTGGGCGAAGTGGTGCAGCAGCTGCGCCACTTCCTGGGGCGGGTGCGGCGCGTGGCCGGGGGCCGCCGCCAGCGGCAGGAAGCCGGTGATTTTTTCCAGGGCCCGGGCATCGGCCGGGGCGTAGGCCATGCGCCAGTCGGGGAAGGCCCGCTCGGCAATGGGGCCGTAGGCGAGGGTACGCACGGCGTAGTGGCGCGGGTCGGCCTGAATGCGGGCATAGAGCTGGCTCAGGGCGGGCTCGGGGCCTTCGATTACCTGCATAAATTCGCCGTTGGCGTACAGCAGCAGGCCGCCGAGGCGGCTGCGCTCGTTGTGCAGGCGGGCTTTGCGCAGCAGCGGCGGCAGCGTCACTTCATGCACCGCCCGCGAGGCCTGGCTGCGATAAATTAAGGTGTAAAGCGTGGGTTGCGGGGGCATGGATGGGTCAAAATTGGTGTAACTAAGGCGCTCCAACACCGTTGGGGGCAAAACGGTGCCCGCGCCGGCGGTCCGGCCACGGCGGCCCCGGTATCTTTGCGGCCCAACTCCCACTCTCCCCATCTCAACCTGACCCCCGCGCATGGCCCTCACTCCCGGCGACCCTGACACTTCTGTATTACCCGGCTCGGTGCTGGTTATCGGCGCCTGCGGCCAGCTGGGCCTGGAGCTGGTGGCGGCATTGCGCCAGCGCTACGAGCCCCACCTGGTAGTGGCCGCCGACGTGCGCCCGCCCAAAAACCCGGACCTGCTGGCCGGCGGCCCCTTCGAGCTGCTCGATGTGCTCGACCGCTCGCGCCTCGACAAGCTCATCCGCCAGTATCGCCCCAAGCAGATTTATCACCTCGCCGCGCTGCTCTCCGCCACGGCGGAGAAGAATCCGCTCTTCGGCTGGCAGCTGAACATGGACGGCCTGCTCATCGTGCTCGAAGCGGCCGTGGCCCACGGCGTGGCGCAGGTGTACTGGCCCAGCTCCATTGCCGTGTTCGGCCCCGACACCCCGCGCGACAACACCCCGCAGGTCACCATCATGAACCCGAATACGGTGTACGGCATCAGCAAGCTGGCCGGCGAACAGTGGTGCGAGTGGTACCACCGCAAGCACGGCCTGGACGTGCGCAGCCTGCGCTACCCCGGCCTCATCGGCTACAAGAGCCTGCCCGGCGGCGGCACCACCGACTACGCCGTCGACATTTACCACCGCGCCGTGGCCGGCGAGAACTACGAGTGCTTCCTCGAAGAAGACACGTATTTGCCGATGATGTACATGCCCGACGCGCTGAAAGCCACCCTGGACCTAATGCACGCCCCGGCCGAGCAAATCAAAGTCCGGACCTCGTATAATTTGGGCGCAATGAGCTTCTCGCCGGCCGAAATCACGGCCAGCATCCAGCAGCACGTCCCCGGTTTCGAAGTCACCTACAAGCCCGACGGCCGCCAGCAAATCGCCAATTCCTGGCCCGCCAGCATCGACGACTCGAAGGCCCGTCAGGACTGGGGCTGGCAGCCCGATTTCGACCTCGATAAAATGACGGCCGATATGCTGCTGCATTTGAAGCAGATGCAGCCAGCGTAAGAGCTGGTTAAAAGAACGTCATGCTGAGCGCAGCCGAAGCATGACGTTCTGGTGTTCGCCGTTAAGCTCTTATCATCGGCTCTGGCAGCGCAGCCTCCCGGCCCGTCCACCAAAAGGCCAGCCCGACCAGCAGGCCCGCCGCGCCCTGCACCGCCACCGTGTGCGGCGCTCCGATGTGCCGTGCCAGCCAGCCCACCAGCAGCGCCCCCAGCGGCTGAATGCCCTGAAACGCCATCACGTAGTAGCTCAGCACCCGGCCGCGCATGTGGTCGGCCACGTTGGTCTGGATGGCCGTGTTGGTGCCCGCGATGAAGAGCATCATGCCCGTGCCGCCCAGCGTGATGAACACCAGCGCCAGCCCGAACATGGGGCTGAGGGCAAAGGCCATGACGCTGGCGCTGAACACCAGCGCCGCGTAGGTGATGAGCTGCGGCCGGCGGCCCCCCGCCGGCTGCGCGGCCAGGTAGAACGCTCCCACCAGCGAGCCCAGCCCCGAGAGGCTGTTGAGCCAGCCAAAAGTGCCCGCCGACCCGTGAAACACGTCCTGGGCAAACACCGGCAGCAGCGTGCCAAATGGCATCACGCAGAAGCTGATGCCCGCCATGAGCAGAATCTGGCGGCGCAGAATGGGGGCCTGGCGCAGGTAGGCCCAGCCCTCGCGCAGCCCTTCCCAGGCGCCGGGGCGGTGGGTCCGCACGGGGCGGGGCGCTATTCGCATGAGCAGCAGCGACGCTACCACGGCTACGAAACTCACGGCATTCACCACGAAGCACGGTCCCTCGCCGAAGCGGGCCAGCAGCAGGCCGGCCACGGCCGGCCCCACCAAGCGGGCCAGGTTCACCATGGTCGAGTTCAGGGCGATGGCGTTGGGCAGGTGGGCGCGGTCGTCCACCAGCTCCACGATGAGCGACTGCCGGGCCGGAATGTCGAAGGCATTGATGGTGCCCAGCAGCAGGCTCAGGCCGGCGACGGCCCAGGTGTGGTAGTGGCCGCTAAGCACCAGCCAGGCCAATACGCAGGCCTGCACCAGCGAGGCAATCTGGGTGATGAGCAGTACGCGGTAGCGGCTGTAGCGGTCGGCCACGGTGCCACCGTAGGGCGAGAGTAGCAGCGTGGGAATCTGGCCGCAAAACGACACCAGCCCGAGCAGAAAGGCCGAATGCGTAGCCTGGTACACCAGCCAGCCCACGGCCAGCCGCTGCATCCAAGTGCCAATGAGCGAGACGGACTGCCCGGCGTAGTACAGCCGGAAATTGCGGTGCTGTAGCGAGCGGAAAACTTCGGCCACGCCCTATGCCTGCTGTTGCTGCTGAGCGGCTTCGGCGGCTTTGGATTCGGCGATGCGGTTGCCGCCCGGCCGCTGGGGCACGTTGAACAGCAGCGACGTAGCCCACGGCACCGCGAACGATGCCACCGTGACCACGGTAATCACCACGTCGGCGGCCTCGCTTTCCAGAGCTTCGCTCAGCGGGTGGCCGGGCAGGAAGTGCGCCATCAGCGACAGCATCAGCTTGATGCCCAGGATGCCGATGACCACGAAGGCCGCCGTTTCCAGAAACGGGTATTTGCCCATGAGCAGCACGAAGCCCTGCGCCACCAGCCGCATGGCCAGAATACCGATGAACACGCCCACGCAAATCAGAATCAGGTTGTCGGTGAAAGCCACCACGGCAAATACGTTGTCGATGGAAAAGGCCAAATCCATCAGCTCAATCAGGGCCACCGTGGCCCAGAACTTGCCGAACAGGCCCAGCGTGTGGCGGTAAATCCAGCTTTTCTGCTTGTCGATGGTTTCGTCGTCGTGCGCCGGCTTGGCCTTGAAATGGTCGTAGACCAGGTACAGCAGGTAGAGCCCACCGAGCGGTTTCAAAAACCAGAACTTGATAAGAAACGAGGCAAACAGAATGCACAGTCCCCGGAAGATGTAGGCCCCGAAAATGCCGTAGCGCAGAGCCTTGTGGCGCTGGTCTTTGGGCAAATCGCCCACCATGGTGGCCAGCACGGCGGCATTGTCCACCGAAAGCAGGCTTTCGATGATGACCAGGTTGCCCACGATGGCCAGCGAGGCCAGCGGGTTTTGCAGAATTTGCTCGATGTATTGATTCACGGGCTAAAGCTAGAGAGTAGAATAAATGCCGGGGATGAGGTAGAGACGCATATTTGCGTCTTGTCGTTGAACAACCAGGCCCACGCCAAACTCCACAGACCAAACAACGCTGGTAAAACGCAGTTCAAACGCCGCCAACGACGAGACGCAAATATGCGTCTCTACAACCTAATGATGCCCAGCAGCAGCGCCACGGCCAGCATCACCAGCACCGTGCCGCCGGCCCATTTTAGGGTGAAGCGTTGGTGCGCTCCGATATCGACCCCGGCCAGGCCCACCAGCAAATACGTGGAAGGCACCAGCGGGCTCAGCAAATGCACCGGCTGGCCCAGCAGCGAGGCCTTGCCCATGCTGGCGGCCGAAATGCCAAACTGCGCCGCCGCCTTGGTGAAAAACGGCAGGATGCCGAAGTAAAATGCGTCGTTCGACATGAAGAACGTGAGCGGCGCGCTCACCAGCCCCGTCAGCACCGGGAAGTGGGGGCCGAGCGAAGGTGGCACCAGCTGCGTGAACGTCTGGGCCATAGCGTCCACCATGTGCGTGCCGTTGAGGATGCCCGTGAAAATGCCCGCCGCAAACACCATCGCCGCCACCGACAGCGCATTGCCCGCGTGGGCCGCAAACCGTTGCCGCTGCTGCGCCAGATTGGGGTAATTCAGCACGGCGGCCAGTGCGAAGGCCAGCATGAACAGTACCGGCAGCGGCAGCAGCTCACGCACCAGCGCCACCATCAGCCCGATGGTGAGCAGGGCATTTACCCAGAGTAACTTGGGCCGGCGCAGAGCTTTGTCTTCGGCCGAAATCTCGAAATCCGGGCCGTCGGGCAGGGGCTGGGGCAGGCCGGCGGCGAGGTTGAAAACCACGGCTTTTTTCTTCGCATCGGCCTCGTTGAGATGCTCCAGACCCAGCCGTTTCCGCTCGCGCTTACCGAAGCGCCAGGCCACGAAAAACACCCAGACCAGCCCCGCGCCCATGGCCGGAATCAGCGGGTTGAAAAGCTGTGTGCTGTCGAGGTGCAGCACGCTCATGGCGCGGGCCGTGGGGCCGCCCCAGGGCAGAATGTTCATCACGCCACCCACCAGCATGTTCATACAGGTCAATATCAGTGGGTTGATGCCGAGCTGGCGGTAGAGCGGCAGCATGGCCGTGACCACGATGATATAAGTAGTAGCCCCGTCGCCGTCCAGCGACACCAGCAGGGCCAGCAACGCCGTGCCGATGATGATTTTGAGCGGGTCGCCGTGGGCCACGCGCTGGATGCGGCTGATGACCGGGTCGAACAGTCCCGCGTCCGTCATCAATCCGAAATAGAGGATGGCGAACACCAGCATGATGCCCGTGGGCGCAATGTTCTTGATGCCGTCGAGCATCATCGGCCCCATCTGCGCGCCGAAGCCGGTGAGCACCGCAAACGCCACCGGCACCAGCAGCAGTGCCGTAATGGCCGAAAGACGATTCGTCATAATCAGCACCATGAAGGTGAGAATCATGGCAAAGCCAGCGAGTGCGAGCATGGTGGTGGATGGGTGGGTTGGTGGATGGGTGGATTAAAAAGAACGGTCATGCTGAGCGAAGCCGAAGCATCTCTACCGCTTCGTTGCGCGGCTCACCATCCACAAGCAACGAATTTGTCCCACCTCATTCGTTGCAGCAAACGAGTTACTAACGCGGTAGAGATGCTTCGACAAGCTCAGCATGACGTTCTGTTTTCTCTGTTCTTGCCTACTAGAAGCTGAACCGCAGCGAGGTGAAATAATACGCTCCCATGAAGCCGAACTGCGAGGTGAAGCGCGTGTAGGGCGTCTGGCCCGAGGCCGTGAGCGAGGGGAAGGCAATTTCGTCGGGGTACACGTTGAAGAGGTTGTTGGCGCCCACGGTGAAGCCCAGGCGGGGCGTGAAGCCGTAGGTGAGCGAGGCATCGGTGATGATTTTGGCCGAGAACGTCTGGTCCAGCTCGGGGGTGCTTTGGATGGCGGTGACTTCGCCGAAGCGGGTGGCGCGCACCAGGCCTTCGATTTTCTTGAACCGATAGTTGGCCGAGCCGATGAACTTGGAGCGCGGCTGGGCTTTTTCAATCAGGCCAATCATCACGCGGTCGACGAGCGGCACGCCGAGGTTGACGAGCGAAGCCGGGGTGCGGACTTCGCCCTGCACGGTGGTTTCGTTGAGGGCCATGGCCAGGTTGACGCCCATTTCCTGGTCGCGGTCCATCTTTTTGCGGTAGCTGGCCACCACGTCGAGGCCGCGGGTGCGGGTGTCGAGGGCGTTGGAGAAGAACTGCACTTGGGCGTAGCCGGAGCCGGCGAAGGTCGATTTTAGCGCCGGGCTGGCGGCATCGAGCTGGCCCGAAATCACCACCCGGTCGGTGATATCAATCTGGTAGGCATCGGCCGTGAACACGAGGTCGGGCGTGACCTGGGCGGTGAAGCCGAGGTTGTAGTCGAGCGTGGTTTCGGCCTTGAGCTGGCTCACGCCCAGCTTCTGCACGTAAGGGTTGTCGTTGCGCAGGTGGGCAATGGGGTAGGAATCGAACACGCCGTTGAGCGTCAGCCACTGGGCGTCGGCGTAGTTGGAGTAGTAGAGTTGGTGCATGGATGGCGCCCGGAAGCCCCGGTTGAGCGAGCCGCGCACCGAAAACAGGTCCGTGAACTTGTAGCGCGTCGAGAGCTTGCCGCTCACGTTCGAGCCAAAATCGGAGTAGCGCTCGAAACGGCCAGCCACGCCCACCAGGAATTTATCGGTGATGTCGCTCAGCACGTCCACGTACACGCCCACGTTGTTGCGGGTGCGGTCCACGGCGTTCACGGCCGCGATGCCCTCGCGGCCGCTGCTGCCCACGTCGGGGTTGTTGAGGGTGACGGGGCCTTTTTTCCAGGAGGCTTCGTCGCCGGCCAGCAGCTGGTAGTTTTCCACCCGGAACTCGCCGCCGTAGCTAAAGCTGAACGATTTCAGCCCGCCGATTTCGAACGATTTCGATACGTTCACATCTGCCAGGGCCTGCCCGAATTTGAAAGTGCCCGCGTAGAACTCGGTGGGCGAAGCGCTGCCGTACGAGGGGTTTACCGTGTGGTTGGCGTAGGTCTTGATGGTGTTCTGGCCGCCGCCGAGGCTGAAATCGAGGTTCCAGCCGCTGGCCGTTTTGCGGCGCAGGCCTACCGTGGAGGCGAGGTCGTGTACCTGGGCCGGGAACACGGGGTTGTAGCCGTTCGGGAACAGCGAGAGCACCGCCCGCGCCTTGTTGCTGGGGTTGCGGTAGAAGCCGTAAGCCGTGATGTCCTTATACGAATACCCGCCGAAGGAATACAGGCGCCAGTTTTCGCCCAGCGCCACCTCGCCGTTGTAAAAAAACTGGCCCATGGTGTTCTTGGCCGTGCCGTAAGTCGTAACGTGGCGGTTGAAGCCGTTCTGGGCCACCAAAACATCGTCAGTGGCTTGGTTCGAGTTGTAGACCCGGCCGTTGTAGTCGCCCGAGCGGTCGGTGGGGTTGTTGTGGTGGCCCTGCGCGGTCAGGTTCAGGAAGCCGTCGCGCTTGCCCACGGGCAGGCCCAGGTTCAGGCCAGTATCGTAGGTCGCCCCGTCGCCCTTGTCGGTGATGCCGTAGTTGCCAGTCACCACGCCGCCGCGCGGGTTTTTCTTCAGCACAATGTTGATGATGCCCGCAATGGCGTCGGAGCCGTATTGGGCCGCCGCGCCGTCGCGCAGAATCTCCACCCGCTCGATGGCCGCCGTCGGGATGGCGTTCAAATCGGTGCCCACCGAGCCGCGGCCCACCACGTTGTTAACGTTCAGAGCGGACGACTGGTGGCGGCGCTTGCCGTTCACGAGCACCAGCGTCTGGTCGGGGCCGAGGCCGCGCAGGGTGGCCGGGTCCACGTACGAAGTCACGTTGCTGATGGCGTGCTTGGTGGAGTTGAACGAGGGCGCGGTGAAGTGAATCATCTGGCCCAATTCCGTCTGGCCGGTTTTGGTGATTTCCTTGGCCGTGAGCACGTCCACGGGCACGGGCAGGTCCACGTTGGTGCGGGCCTCGGAGGCGCGGTTGCCCACCACAATCACGTCGGCCGTGGTGTGGGTGGCGGTTTTCATGGGCACGTTCAGGGTGTTGGCCCCGGCGGGCACGGGCATTTCGCGCAGCTCGTAGCCCACGTAGGAAATCACCAGCACGTCGCCATCGTCCACGTCCAGCTTGAAGCCGCCGTCGGCATCGGTCGTGGTGCCGCGGTTGGTGCCTTTAATGGCCACCGACGCAAAGGCCAGCGGCTTCTGGTCGTTGCCATCGAGAATGCGGCCGGTGAGGGGCCGCCGGGCCAGCGGCGCGGAATCGTTCATGGCGTTGGCCACGAAAGCAGCCGGCGAAGCGGCGGCGGCCGGGCCGGACACCGCGCAGGCAGCCAGCAGCAGCGCCGCGCCCGCCGTCCGGGCCGAAAGGGGAGAGGAGGGTAAGTTTCGCTTCATGGGAATTTTGAGAAAGAGGGGATGGATTCGCAATTGATGCAGCGAAGTAGCGCGGCGATTTAGAATACATTTGGAAGATTTGGCGTTTTGTGAAAAATAAGTGAGTGGGCGCTTACTTATTTGATTGGGTTGTCGCCATAGAGGGTGAAAAAGAACGTCATGCTGAGCGCAGTCGAAGCATCTCTACCGCGCCACTAACCCAATTGACAGGATTTACTATTGCGGTAGAGATGCTTCGACTGCGCTCAGCATGACGTTCTTTGATTTGGTAATCCATCCCGCTTTCCCTACCTGACCTGTACCGACCGCCCCATGAAACTGCTGCTCGTTGAAGACGAACCGGCCCTGCTGGCCAGCGTGGTGAGCTACCTGCAAGCCCAGCACTACGTGTGCGAAACGGCCACCACCTACGCCCAGGCGCAGGAAAAAATGCTGCTCCACGATTACGAGTGCATCGTGCTCGACCTCACCCTGCCCGGCGGCGATGGACTCGAACTGCTCCGCGAGCTGCAGCGCCACCATAAGGCGGCCGGCGTCATCATCACCAGCGCCCGCGCCGGGGTCGATGACCGCATCACCGGCCTGGAGCTGGGGGCCGACGACTACCTGCCCAAGCCCTTCTACCTGCCCGAGCTCAGCGCCCGCATCGCGGCGCTGGTGCGACGCCGCCACTACCAGGGCACCAACTTATTGCAAGCCGGCGAGCTGAATGTGGACGTGCCCGCCCGCCGCGCCGCTGTGGCCGGCAAGCCATTGACCTTGACTCGTACTGAGTTCGACCTGCTGCTTCTGCTACTGGCGAATCAAGGGCGCGTCATCACCAAAGGGGCCATTGCCGAGCATCTCTCCGGCGACGCGGCCGAGCAGTTCGATACGTTTGAAAACGTGTATGCCCACGTCAAAAACCTCAAGCGCAAGCTCACCGAGGCGGGGGCGCCGAACTACATTCGGATGGTTTACGGGCTGGGGTATCGGTTTGAGCCGAACTGAGGGCAGAACAACAACTCCCCTCCTTATCTAAGGAGAGGATATTTTAGCGTAGCTAAAATTGGGGTGGTTTGATTCGTTGAACGACTCGCGCCTGGTTCGTTTGGGTGTCGTTCAACAACGCAACCACCCCCGTTCGAGCCCTTGGCTCGAACATCCCCTCCTCGTCTGAGGAGGGGAGTTTGATATTCAATGCTCCCAATGAAGCTCCTGGCCCGCACCACCGTTTACTTTCTCATCTACGCCAGCGTGGTGGCGGCGGCGGGCACGTTCGTGTACTTCCATTTCATCCGCAAAATCTATTACGGTTACGTGGACCGGACCCTGAGCCGGCGCAAGCTGCGTGTGGATAACGACCTGCGCCTATACCTGCGCTCGCCGGCCGATTTGGCCTTCTGGCACCGGCTCGACCACAACGTGGAATTTGTGCCCCTGGCCGCGCCGGGGCCGCCGGCTGCCTTCAGCGTGCGGATGATGTATAACCAGCTGGTTAAAAAGACCGTGCCCTACCGGCAGCTGGCCGCGTCGGTGATGTTTCAGGGGCGGCCCTACCGGCTGGAGTTGCGCACCACCATGCTCGATAGCCAGGAGCTGCTGGCGCGCATCGGGCAGGCGGGGGCGCTGTTGTTTGGGGCGCTGCTGGTGGGGCTGCTGGTGCTGCAGCACGTGCTGGCCCGGCGGCTGTGGGCACCTTTTTACCAGACGCTGGGCGAACTGCAACGATACAAGCTCGACCAGCCCGAGCCGGTACACCTCGCGCCCACGCGCATCCCCGAATTCAAGGCGCTGAACGCAGCCATCGGCCGGCTGCTGAACCGCAATCAGCGCATCTACCACCGGCAGAAGGAATTCACCGAAAATGCGGCCCACGAGTTGCAAACGCCCCTGGCCATCCTGCGTACCAAGCTCGATATGCTGGTGCAGGTCCCCGGCCTCACGGAGGAGCAAGCCGGCCATATCGAGCCGCTGCTGGACGTGACGCAGCGCCTCACCCACCTCAGCCGGAGCCTGCTGCTGCTGGCCCACCTCGACCAGCAGCTATTCTTCCCCCCCGCAACCGTGGACCTGACGGCCATCATCCGCACCCAGCTGGGGCAGTTGCGCGAGCAGCTGGCCGGGGCCGGCCTCACCCTCGCCACCGATTTGGCTCCCACGCTGCCCGTGGCAGCCAACCGCTCCCTGATTGACATTCTGGTGAGCAACCTGCTCAGCAACGCCATCCGGCACAACGTGCCCGGCGGGCAGGTGCGCGTGGTGCTCACGCCGCAGCTGCTGACGGTGGAAAACACCGGCCGCCCCCGCGCCCTGCCCGCCGACCAGCTTTTTGTGCGCTTCCGGCCCGGCCCCGAGCGCGCGCCTGGTAGCGTGGGTCTGGGCCTGGCCATTGCCCGCCAGATTTGCGAAACCAGCGGGTTTCTTCTCAGCTACCACTATGAGGAACCCGGCCGGCACCAGCTGCGGGTGCGGATGTAGCGCGAACTTTTAGTTCGCGTCCCCGAACGATAATCGTTGCAATGGCGTGGGAACGCGAACTAAAAGTTCGCGCTACAGCAGCCCTGCCATCTCCTCCAGAATCGCCATCCAGTTTTCCAAATACAGCATATGGCCCTGGCCCGGTAGCAACCGCACGGGCACACCGCCCAGCCGCTGGGCCAGGTAGGGAATATTCCCAGGAGCCCACACGCCATCGGCCTGGCCGTGCCAGAGGCGCACGGGGCAGCGCACGTCCTCAATGCGGAAGCCAGGCGGGCGGCACCAGGCTTGCGCATCATCATACACGCCCCGGCCGTGGTTGGCAAAGCCCTGTACGGCGGCATCGCGCAGCAGCGCCCGGTGGCGGGCGGTGGCGTGCGCCTCGGCCGGGCGCATGCCGCGAATAAACCAGTCGATGGTGCGGTTGGGGTGGCGCTGCCACTGCCGGCTAAGCCAGAGAAACGTGGTGCGGTTCAGCCACGGGAAGGCCAGCTGGCCCCACAGCAGGCCCTTCCAAACCCAGGAGAGGTGACGGTAGGCAGCCCGCTCGCCCAGCGGCAGGCAGGTGCTAAGCAGCTGCCCGGCTGCCACCCGCGCCGGGTGCCGCGCCACCAGCGCCAGCGCATGCACCCCGCCCACGGACCAGCCCATCACCCCCACCGGACCCGGTATTTCCAGGGCATCGAGCATGGCCACCACGTCATCGGCAAAGGAGGGGAACGTGAGCCGCCGGTACACGCTGGACTGCCCCACGCCGGGACGGTCGGGGGCCAGAATCTGAAGCTGCAAACGGTTCAGCAGGGCCGCATCATTAGGCAATTCCAGTCCCGAGGAGCCGAAACCGTGGTGAAACACCACCGCCCGGTGCGCGGGGTTGCCGTAGCGGGTGAGGCCCAGCCGTCGGCCATCGGGCAGGGGGACGGTGAGCGGGACGGGGCTTCCGGCGGTGGGTTCGGGCATGGCCGAAAGTACGGCCGGGGCGGCGGGTGGTTTACTCCACCACCAGCCGGGTGGTGGCCGCGCCGCAGCGCACGAGGTAGAGGCCGGGCACGAGGCCCTGCACCTCCAGCGTGGCCGTGGTGGCGCGGGCGGGCAGCAGCTGGCGGCGCACCTCGCGGCCCAGGCCGTCGAGCAGCAGCAGGAGGCGGGGTGCGGCGGCGGCTTCGGGCCAGCTCAGGCGCACCTGGGCGGTGGCGGGACCGTGCCCGGCAGGGTTGGGGGCCAGGGTGAAGATTTCGGCGGGCGCGGCTGCGCGGGTGGCCAGGGGGAGGCCAGTGAGCCGGGCTACAAAGGCACCTCCATTGCTACTGGTGAGGAAATAAGGGCCGAACATGGTTGATGGTGCAGCGTAAATCCCGGAAATGATAGCTCCAGTTGGTTCTATCGTCACGGCAGTAGCATAATCATCGCCCAATCCGCCGGCCCGGAGGGCTTGAGTCCAAGTACCTGCTGCACTCAGGGTGGCAATTACAATATCGCCCCCCCCAATACTGGTCAGTGTTGTTGCCCCAAAAACAGCGCTATTAGTGAAGAAACCGCCCATAATGGCATTCCCATTGCCATCAACAGCAATGTCGTTGGGAACATCCAAATCAGCGCCGCCTGCTCGCACGGCCTGTGTCCATGTTCCGGCAGTGCTAAGGCGGGCCACCGCTATATCGGCGGAGCCGGCACTGGTAAGCGAAGTGTTGCCGAACGTGCAGGTACCACGAAAATCGCCGATTAGGGTAGCGGTGCCCGCCGCATCGAGCGCTATTCGCCTGCCATAATCACTGTCTGGGCCGCCTGCCCGAACTGCCTGTACCCAGCTGCCGGCCCCATTGAGCCGGGCCACAAACATATCGGTGTTACCGGCGCTGGAAAAAGTAGTGTTACCGAAAGTGGCCGTACTGTTGAAATACCCTGCTATCGTGGCATTACCTGTCGCGTCCAGCACAATTGATGAGGAAGATTCATTCCCGGAGCCCCTACTCTGTACGGCCTGGGTCCAAGTACCTGCCGTGTTGAGCCGGGCCACAAATGCATCTGACGAGCCAACACTGGTGAGCGTGAAAGGTCCAAAAGTAGCAGTGCCCGAAAAGGTGCCCGTCACAACGGCATTGCCCATTGGGTCCAAGGCAATGGCTTGGCCATAATCCGCACCGGTTCCACCGGCTCGCACCGCTTGGGTCCACACCCCCGCCGGATTTAGGCGGGCAACAAATAAGTCGTTCGCCCCGGCACTGGTTAGTGTGATAGCGCCAAAAGTAGCGGTAGTAAAATTAGAGAGAAAGGCTCCGAAATAGCCCACGATAACAACATTGCCCGTCCCATCCACTTGCAGGCCGTAGGCAAAATCATCCGCCAGCCCGCCGGCGCGCACTGCTTGCGTCCACTGACCATTCTGATTAAGCCGTGCCACAAATAAGTCTTGTCCGCCCACGCTGTTGAGGGTGAAGCTGCCAAGGGTAAGGGTGCCCGCAAAACTTCCGGCCACTACTGTGTTGCCTGCGCCATCCAGTGTGGTTTGAACGTTGGTGCCGCCTGCTCCACTGGCACCGGCCGCCCACTGCCAGGCCGGCTGCTGCGCCCAGGCCGGCCCGGCCAGCAATAACAGAAGAATCAACAGCGCCCGCAGGCGGAGGGTAAAAGGTTGCATCACCAAACGTGGAAAGAAAAGGTGGATTTTTTTCAAAAGTACCCCAGCGGCCGGGGGGCTGCGCACACGTCTGCGAAGGGCTCCTGACTTGGCCGGGGCCCTTCGCAGACGTGTGCGCAGCCCCCCGGCCGGGTCCGGAGTTCTCGGCAGAGCTCTGCGAAGGGTTCCGGCCAAGTCCGGGACTCAAAAAAGAGCTCTGCGAAGCCGGCCGGTATCGGCCGGAGTGCTGCGCAGAGTTCTGCGAAGAGGTCAGGCCGATACCGGACTAAAAAACAGATAACGTTTTCCCGCTTCCGTGCAAACTACTTCGCCGGATGGGGCGGTGCGGGCAGTTGGGGCAGGTTGCCATCGGCGGCGGTGCCGGTGGTTTGGGGGAAGGGGAAATAGGTATATGCCTTTTCGGGGTGCTCAAAATGCTGCCGGAGCAGGCCGGTGTAGGCGAAATACAGGCCCCGGCACACGGCTTCTTCCTGGGCATCGACGGCGGCAGCCCCCTCCTTTTTGTCGGCCGAATCGGTGCGTCGGCCCTGGAGCGCGTCGTCCAGCTTCTGGTACTCGGCGGCGGCCTCGTTGGCGGTTACTTTGGTAAGGCTGCCGTAAGTGGTGCCAATCTTGTCGGTGTAGTACTTGGCCCGTTCCAGAATATTGCTGTTTTTGGCTTGGTAGAGGGCCTCCATGCCGCCGGGAAAAATGTCGATGCGCTCCTGCTGGGCCGCGTTCGGAAAGGCCGGAAACACCTTGGTCGTGTTCGTGAGCTTGGCCCAGGCCAGGAAGTTTTTCACGGCATCGCGCAGCGTGGCCGCCGTGGCCGACTTGCCCTGCGGCCCGCGCTGCTCGTGGGCCTTGCGCAGGTTTTCTACCAGGGGCGTGAGATAGGCCAGGTCCTCGGCGTGGGCGTGGGCGTCGCGGCCCAGGTTGGCCAGCACGGTTTCGGCGAAGGCCAGAAACTCGTCGTCGCTCAGGGCAGCGCACAGCGGCACGAAGAAATTCTGGAAGTAGGTTTTGTGGGTCATCCGAAATTGGGGAGAAAAGATGATGAAAAAGGAATTTGCAGGGGCCAAGGTAGGGGAAAGGTCCGGTAGTGGAGCGGGGGTTGGTCAGCGCACCAGCGTGAGGGGGCCGCGCTGCCGGCGCAGGGTGCCGCGGCAGTCGGGGTAGTCGAGCTGGTAGAGGTACTCACCGGCCGCCGCGCCGGCCCCGTCCCAGCGCAGGGCGGGGTCGTCGGAGCTGAACACCAGGGCACCCCAGCGCGAGTACACCCGCAGCCGCCCGCCGGGCAGGGGCTGGCGCACGGGCCGGAACGCGTCGTTGAGCCCGTCGGCGTTGGGCGTGAACACGTTTTGGTGGGTGAAATCGGCGGCGGCCCCGGCCACGGTCACGGCCTGGGTGAGCACGCGGCCGTCGGCCAGGGTCAGGCGCACGGGGTAGGTGCCGTCCTGCTGGTAGCGGTGGGCCGCCAGCCGGCCGGTGGCCTGGTTGGCCGCGCCGCTGGCGGGCTCGCCAAAGTCCCAGCGCAGGGCGGCGGGGGCGCCGGCGCTGCTGGCCCAGAACTGCACCGAGTCCTCGGGGCAGGCGGCCTCGTAGTTGAGGGCCGCCGGGGCGTAGAGCATATTGGTGATGACATTGGGCAGGGCCACGCCGGGAAACTGACCGGGCAGGTAAGGGTAGTGCTGGGCAATGAAGCGACAACCCGCGCCGGCCACGTTGGGGTAGCGTACCAGCGCCGCCGTTATCGGCCGCCACTGGCTGGTGGGGGCCGATGGGTTTTGGTATGAGTAGTAGAACTGGCCCACCCACAGGGTGCCGTCGGGGGCCAGCTGCAGGCCCATGCAGTAAACGATGTCGCGGGGGTCGGCCGGCAAGGGCGCGTTGGACACCCAGAACCGGGAGGCCGCGATGGCGTCCGGGCTGGCTTGGCTCACATCGTATTGCCACACGTCGCCGAGGCGGCGGGGAGTGGCGGCGGCATACTCCACGGTGTAGAGCAGGCGCGAATCGGGCGAGAACGAGCAGTTGTACATCAAAGCATCTTCGAGGCTCAGCGGCCGGCCGTCGGCCGTGGCCGTCATGCGGGCCACTGGCACACGCCGCCCCACCACCTCGTGGCTGACGATGCCAGTCGCGTTGTCGAAATCGTAGAGGCAGAGTAGGGCTTCGCCGGTGCTGCCCGTGCGCCGCAGCCCTCCGCAGGCCAGTCGGCGGCCGTTGGGGGCGGCTTTGAGCTCGCCGAGGCCGGGGTACTGGGCCTGCCCGGCCAGCGACACGACCGGCGTGGCGCTCACCCCCATAGGCGAGAGCAGAAAGGCCACGAAGCCGCGCGTGTCCAGGTCGCGGGTGATGACCCAGTAGTCGCGGTTGTTTTGGTGGCGCACAATGGTCAGTTTGGCGCTACGCGTGAGCGGCAGCAGCTGGCCGCGCTCGGCCACGCCCCCCCGGCCGCCGTTCAGGCGTATGTCGACCCGCACCCAACTCAGGGCGAAGGCCAACTGCCCCTGGTTTTCGGCCTTGTTCCAGTAGAAGGCGTAGTCGTCGTGGTCGTTGCCGGGGGCCGGCGCGATGGCCGTGGATTGCAGGTTGGGGTCACTGAGCCACCACTTTTCGTACCCGATGGGGCTGCCGCTCTGGTAAACGCCATTCAGGTAGCCCCCGGCCATTACGGCTCGGGTCGTGTCCACCAGGCTGAAGCCTGTTGAGGCAAAGCGCAGGTTGCCCTCCGCATCCGAAATCGTGGCGTTGCCGTCATTAAATGCAGGCGTATTCACCCCTTGCCAGTAGACCGGCGGGCCGGGGCCTGCCACCCCAAAAGCAATTTTTATTACCCCAAACCCAACCTGCGGACCGTTGGGTACCAAGGATTGGGTCGGGCCATTCCCGAAGCACCACGTTGCAAACTCGCGTTGCGCCCAAGCAGGCGTTGCCAAACCGCACAGCAAGCCCAGGATTGCAAGTACTATTTTCATGGCAGGAAGAAAAAATCTCCGTGGCCGGCAATGCCGGACCACGGAGATGGAAAAATAACGCAGGAAACTATTCCTTCAACAGTCGCTGTGTAGTCAGGCGCTGACCATCGAAGAGCTGGACCTGATATAAGCCGGTCGGCATGGCCTTAAGGTCGAACATCGTGATGCCCGCCTCATCGCTGCGGTGGCGTTGCGTCACCACCCGGCCCTGGGCATCGGTCACCTTCACCCATTCGTAGCGAACGTTGGGCCGGGCCTCGATGCTGACCACGCCCTTGGTGGGGTTGGGGTAGAGGCCGACGGGCTCAGCGGCGTCGGCTCCGCTGCTCCGGCCGCCGACGCGGCCACACTTGCGCACCGCGCCCACGGCAACGGGAAGCAGGTAAACCTGGCTGGCGGCGCCACCACCGGGGCAGGGGCTGATAACGTTCACGTACAGGTCGAAGCTCGTGGGGAATTGGCCGGCCGAATTGGTGCCAATGGAAATGTCGAAGTCCGGGCTTCCACCAACGGCTTGTGACGCGCCTACCTGCGCCCCCGCTGGCTGAATGTTCTGGGCATAAGCGCCGAAGAAATTGAGCGGGTAATATTCCAGCCCTGGAGTAGCGGCGATGGTGATGCGGTTGGCGTTGGTCCAGCACCAGCTACCTGGGCCGGTGTAGCCGCTGGGAGTGGCAAGCGCCACGTTACCAATCTGGAAGGATTGGGTGAGGGCGGGGCCGTAGCCGCCGCATTCATCGGCTTTTGTTTCGACACTAACGGTCACCGTGCCCGCGTTGGGGGTTCCAATTTGTTGAGTAACCGTCGTTCCTTCAATCGGGGTGTTGGGGGCAGTAATCTGAGTATTCCCATTTCCTACTAAATAAGTGCCAGGGGGATTATTAGCCCCCACCAGTTGCCACCGATATTTAGCGATACTGCTTGACGTTGTGGCGGTCACCCGCAATGTCTTCTCGGTTGTTGCCGGGCAGCGGCCCCCATCTAACTGCAAGCTAGTGGGCTGTGCCGGGGCTTGCTGAATGGGCACCACCAGTTCACGGGTTGCGCTGGTAATGCCGCCGCAGTGGGCATTGTCCTGCGCCGCCACACGCAGGGTGATGCTGTTGGTGCCGGCCGGCACGCCGCTCACGTCCAGGTTGGCGTTGGTGCCGTTCACGCCGGAAATCACGGCCCCGTTCAGGCCGGAGCTGTCCCACACGTAGTTGGTAGCGGCAAACACCGAGCTTACCGAGATAGGGTAGGTCGTGTTGCGGCACAGGGGCGTCGGGCCATTCACGGCAATGGCCCCGGGCTGCCGGCCGTAGTAGCGAATTGTAATGGCATCGTCGTCTTGCCCCCCCGACCAGCCGCAGGAGTAGCCCGTGCATTCCAGCCGCACGCTGGTAATCACGTCCCCCGGCTGCACCGCGTTTGCGGGGGCATTAAGGCAGTAGAGATTCGGATAGGGCATGGCGGAAAACTTCGTGTTGCCCCCCCCCGCTTGCGTCGCATCCCCGCTGGTGGGGGTGGGAGCCGAAGACCCGCCACTCGGATACGGCACCCGGTCGTAGAGGTAGAGGCGGACTTTTGAGAAATCTCCATATGTCATGTCCTGCCATTTTTCCTGGTATTCGCCACCGCCTTCGGTGAAGTACTTGATGGTCCAGATAAAGTTTGGCTTGGCATTGCATGGGTCAGTATAGAGCCAGATTTTGCCGTCGCAGTTACTTTCAAACTCGAACTGGTAGGGCTGGCTCTGAATGCCGTGGGTGGCGGGGTCTACTGCGTTGGGGCACACGTCCAATGGGTTGTACCGCACGTTTAGCTGCGTACCGCCCACCTGCCCGTGGAACTGTATTTTGTTGGAAATAAGCACGTTCAGGGCTGGTTCACTGGTTGGCCCAGTGGTGGTGCCAACGAGCGGCAGGTTGCCCGGTCTGGCGGTGTTGGATTGGCCCTGCGCCCGCGTGCCCGGCGCGGCCAGCAGCAGCAAAGCCAGCACGGCCAGGAACTGATGATAGATGGTTGAGTTGTTGTGTTTCATGCAAACAGGTTGAAAGGATGAATAGATGCACAAAAGTGATAAGGTATCAGCCAGCAAAAGAAGGACAAAGCATTCGTGAAACGGACATAACTTTTAAGTAGATAGAATAAGATTTTGCCGTGCTGTTGAATTTTTCCCCGTCTTGGGTCGTGCAGAGCGGCATTTTATTTCGCTTGCAATCTAAAAAAACGGGAGGTTTGCGACATCAAGGCGCGGGCCAACATGGGGCTGGCGGGTTACGTTATTATGAGCACCACATGCAGCGTAACCCGCTGGCCATTGGCACAGTAGGCAAGTCATCCCCTTTTGTTCCCCCTCATTCATGATAGTCAACTCCACCCCCGCCGGCTGGCAAATCATCTACCAGCAAGCCCACGCCCTGCTGGCCGCGCAGCTTGCCTGGCACTGGCCGCCCACGCTGCCGCCCGCCCGCTGGGTGGGCCTGCTGGCCGCCATCGCGCAGCACGACGACGAGCAGGCCGCCTGGCGTGGGCGCGGCGGCCACCACGGCCTTACGTCCGCCGGGGCCCCGGCCAACTTCACCCAACAGGAATTCTCGATGGAGCAGGCCGCCGGCGTGCTGGCCGCCGCCCGCTACCAGGGCCGCTGGCGCAGCCTCCTCACCAACCTGCACCTGAGCTGCCTCTACGAACACCTGCGGGGCCAGAAAAAGGATATTGACGGGTTTCTGGACGACCTGAAAGCCCGCCAGCAGCAGTGGCAAAAGGAGCTGAAGGTTTCAAAAAAGGAAGCCGACCAGGCCTACGCCCTGCTGCACTGGTGCGACCGGCTCTCGCTCATCCTCTGTCGCCACGAAATTCCGGAGATGGGCCGCGCCGTCGAAATCCATCGCGGGCCGGACGGCACCATCCACACCCTGGCCCAGCCCGAGGCCAGCGGCCCGGTCCTCATCAAGCCCTGGCCGTTTCAGACAAAGGAAATCGAGGTGAGCGTGGAGGCCAGCGTGCTCACCCAACTCCAGTACCGGGACGATGCCGAGCTGGCCGCTGCCCTCCGCGCCGCGCCGGTTGAGGCATTGCGCTGGACGCTGGCCGCCGGTTAGCGGAGCTTCGTGACCGGCATTTTGCTGGTCATCGTACCCTCGGGCAGGGTTTGGGCGGTGGCGATGTCGTCGAGGCGGGCGGGCTTGGTGGCTTCGCTGCGGTCGGCGGCCAGCAGGAGCTGGCCGTGGCGGGTGTAGTCGGCCCAGCGGCGGCGGAAGGCGGGCTGGGCATCGGTGGCGTTGGGGTAGTAGTCCCACTCGTCTACGAGGCCGGTGGTGGGGTTCACCAGCACTTCGTAGCGGTTATCGGGCGTGGTGCCCACGTTTTTGAAGGTGAGCCGGAGGGCTTCAGCGGGCTGGCCGGCCATGGTTTTGGCCGGGCCCTGGTACTTCAGCGTCACGCCCGAATCCTTTAGCTTGAAGGGCATGAGCAGCCACCAGGAGTTATTGTTCCAGATGGGCGTGAGCTTGCCCAGCAGCTCCTGGCCGGCGGGCGTGGCCGAAATATCCTGCCCCAGGCGGTAGACGTGGCCCTGCTTGGTGCCCAGGTTGTAATTGGCCACCAGCGAGTCTTTCTCCCAATGGAAATCGCCGGTTTGCTTGTCCCAAATCTGGTACTGGCCGCCAAAGAAACTCCAGGCAAAATAGCGAGTGTGGTTCCAAGCGTCGTAGCCGCCCATTGCGCGCATCACGGTATCGGCCAGGGCCACGGCCTTGGGGTCAGAGCCGGCCTGGTCGAAGCCTTCGGCGGCGGGATACGCGCCAGAGGCATTGGCCGCCGGAGCCTTTTTTTCGGCCGGGTCTTTAGTGGCCGGGCAGCCCAGCAGCAGGCCGCTGAGTGCCGCCGCGCCGGCCAAACGAAGAGCATAAGGAAAAGAACGCATGGCCGGATACGGGGTTGGTGGGGCCGCCACGGGCAGCGGGCTCTCCTGTTACGCATCTGGCGGCCGGAAGTGTCGGCGCGGGCAAAATTTGCCAACGCTGGCCCGGTCCGGCCGTACTAGCAAGCGCGCCCCGGCTTTTCGGGCGCACTCTTTTCCGCTTTCCAGCTCTGCATGGCCACGCATTACAAATTCTCCGACGTTCTCGCCGTCCTCAAGTCCTCGGCGGGCGAGTTCAGCAACAATAATTCCTTCCGGCACGCGGCGGCGCTGTCGTACTACACCATTTTCTCTCTGCCGCCGCTGCTGCTCATCGTCATCACCATCGCCAGCACTGTGTATGGCGGCGAGGCGATTTCGGGCCAGATATACGGGCAGCTAAAGGGGATTGTGGGGCCGGATTCGGCCAAGTTCCTGCAGGACAGCATCGCCAAGTTTACATTGCAGCAGCGCGGGCCGGTGGCCACCACCATCGGCGTGGCCACGCTCATTTTCGCGGCCACCACCTTCTTCGTCACCCTTCAGGAAAGCATCAACGACATCTGGAATCTGAAGGTGAAAACCACCGGCATCGGCATCGGGGCGTTTGTCAAGCAGCGGTTTCTCTCGTTTGGGCTGATTTTGAGCGTGGCCCTGCTGCTACTCATTTCCTTCGTGGTGAGCGCCGTGCTCAGCGCCTTCACCGGCTGGCTGCAGCAACTGCTGCCCGAGGTGGGCATTATTGCCATCAAAGTGGTCGATTTTGCGCTCTCGTTGGGCGTCACCACGCTGCTGTTTGCGCTCATCTACCGGTATCTGCCCGATGCCATTATTCGTTGGCGCGACGTGGGCGTGGGCGCTTTCATCACGGCCTTGTTGTTCGTGATTGGCAAGTTTCTCATTGCGTTCTACATCGCCAAGTCCGACCCCGGCTCGGCCTTTGGGGCGGCGGGCTCGGCCATCGTGCTGCTGCTGTGGGTCAACTATTCGTCGCTCATTATTTTTTTTGGAGCCGAATTCACGCAGGAATTTGCCGATGCCTTCGGCCAGAAAGTGCAGCCCAAAGCCCACGCCGTGCGCGTGCGCTTGGAGGAAGTGGCCCCCGGCGAGTCGGACGAGGAACGGGCCACCGGCCGCCCGCGCAGCACGGGCAAGTGGCAGAAATAAACAGGATTGCAACGGTTTGGCCGCGAGGGGACATCTTTGGGGATTATTTCATCTCCACTTCCTATGACCCCAGCTTTCCGCACGCTTCTCTGCAGCCTCGCGCTGGCGCTGCCCGCCGCCGCCCAGGCCCAAACCCCGGCCCCGCCCCCGGGCGCGCCGCCCGCCGCCACCGCCCCCAACGAATACCTGCTGGGCCGCACCTACCGCGTCGAAACCACCAAAGGCACCACCTTCACCGGCAGCCTGGTGGGCCTGAGCCTGAACGGCCTGGAGTTTGAGAGCACGGAGCTGGGTCACATCAGCCTGCAGCGCGACCAGGTACGCCGCGCCGAGCTGCAAGGCCCGCTGAACGCGGGCCTCAAGCCTGGCTACTACGACATTGGCAACGGCAACCGCCTCTTTTTTGCGCCCACCGGCCGGGGCCTGCGCCGGGGCGAAAACAGCCTGCAAACCGTGAACCTCTTTTTGCTGGGGGCCAACTTTGGCATCACCGACAACTTCTCGATGGGCGGCTACATTACCCTCATTCCCGGCCTGGGCCTCGGCAACCAGTTTCTGGTCCTAACCCCCAAAGTCAGCTTCCCCGTCAGCGAGAAGCTGCACGTCGGGGCCGGGGCTCTGTACCTGCGCATTCCCGATTTCGACGGCCTGCTCAACCGTTCGTACGGGGCGGGCATTCTCTACGGCGCGGCCACCTACGGCTCGGCCGACGACAACGTGACCCTGGGGCTGGGCTACGGCTTTTTTGAAGGCGAGATTGGGTCAACGCCCATTGTCGAAATCGGGGGGCAGAAGCGCATCTCCCGCCGTATTTCCCTCATCAGCGAAAACTACATCATTGCCGATTCGCACGCTGGCCTGGGCGGCCTCTACGGCGTTAAGATTAACTGGCGCCGGACCAGCCTCGGCCTCGGCGCTTTCTACACCTACGGGTTCGGCTACAACGAAACGAACACGTCCACTTACTACCCGCCCTCGGGGCCGCCCGTCACTACCACTCAAACCAGCTACTCCCGCGGCAGTGGCCAATCCTCGTATATCCTGCCGGTATACTACGATTTTACCTTCCGCTTCGGCAAAGCGGGTCGATAGTTTCGAATCAGAGTTGCCACAACAAAAAAGCCCCGGACAGCGCGTCCGAGGCTTTTTTGTTGGTTGTGGGCGCAGCCTACGCGGCCGTTTTCTCCTCCTTCACCGCCAGCTGTCCGCAGGCCGCGTCAATGTCCTTGCCGCGCGAGCGGCGGATGTTGGTTTGCACGCCGCGGTCGGCCAGGTACTTGTGGAAGGCCGTGATTTTGTCGGCCTCGGCGTTCTGGTAGTCGGCGTTTTCGATGGGGTTGTACTCAATCAGGTTGATTTTGCAGGGCAGCCACTTCGCAATTTTGGAGAGGTGTTCGGCATCATCGATGCCGTCGTTGAAGCCGTCGAACACGATGTATTCATACGTGACTTTGCGGCCGGTTTTCTGGTGGTAATACTGCAACGCCTCTTTCAGCGCGGCCAGGGAGTTGGCCTCGTTGATAGGCATTATTTCGTTGCGCTTGGCATCGGTGGGCGCGTGCAGCGAGAGGGCCAGGTTGGCCTTCACGTCGTCGTCGGCCAGCTTTTTTATCATCTTGGCAATACCGGCCGTGCTGATGGTGATGCGGCGCGGGGCCATGTTCAGCCCATCGGGCGCGGTGATGCGGCGCACGCTTTCCACCACGTTGGCGTAGTTGAGCAGCGGCTCGCCCATGCCCATGTACACGATGTTGGTGAGCGGCGTGCCGTACTGGCTTTCGCACTGCTCCCGAATGCGCACCACCTGGTCGTAAATCTCGGCCGCGTCCAGGTTGCGCTTGCGGTCCATGTAGCCCGTGGCGCAGAACTTGCACGTCAGCGAGCAGCCCACTTGGCTGCTGATGCAGGCCGTCATCCGCGTATCGTGCGGGATGAGCACGCCTTCTACGATATTGCCATCGTAGAGCTTGAAGGCTGATTTGATGGTGCCATCGTTGCTGAGCTGCTTGTTCTGCACCGTCACGCCGTTGATGACAAAATGCTGGTCGAGCAGCTCGCGGGTGGCCACCGAGATGTTGTTCATTTCCTCAAACGTGGCGGCAGTATTCTTCCACAGCCACTCCGTTACCTGCTTGGCGCGGAAGGGCTTTTCGCCGTGCTCCACCATAAAGGCCTTGAGCTCATCGGACGAGGTTTTGCGGATATCACGCTTTTTAACGGTGGGGGCGAGGGGCAATTCTAGCAGCATAGGGCAAAGATACAAGCCGACAGGGCGTTGGGTTCCCGGGCGGCAGTAGCGCGAACTTTTAGTTCGCGCATTCGCGCCACGTCCCAACTGCTCTAATGGCGCGGGGACGCGAACTATAAAGTTCGCGCTACGTTCAACTGCGCCGCCAGCTCTGCCGGCAGCAGGCGCAGCTTGTGGGTGTTGTAGTCGAAGCAGAGCATGCCGGTTTTGGCGCGGGCCACTTCCTTGCCGGCCTGGTTGTGGACGTGGTACACCACGTCGAAACCGTACTTGTTGAGGTCGTTGCCGGCCATCTGTACGCGCAGCACGTCACCGTGAAAAGCCTCGCCCTTGTACTCCACGGCCACATCCACCATGATAAGGCCGAGTTTGGTGACGGCATCATAATCATTCGGCACGCCGATGGAGCGCAGGAAATGCACCCGCGCCTCGTGCAGGATTCCCAGCATGGCATCGTTGCCCACATGCCCGCCGTAGTTGAGGTCGGTGATGCGGACCGGAATTTCGGTGACGAAGGAGAAGGTATCGGGCAGGGCTACTTTTACGCGGGGCATGTTTTCAATGAAGAATTACGAATGAAGAACGAGGAATTCGCCGGCGGGCCAAAGGTAGAGGTGCGCCGCACGGCCGACGGCTCGGCCACGCTCTTCGTGCCCGCGTTGAATGAGCATTACCACTCGCAGCACGGGGCACGGCAGGAGTCGGCGCACGTCTTCATCTGGCACGGACTGGCCCCGCTGCTGCCCGCCGCCGCCGAAACGGGCCAGCCCCTGCGCATCCTCGAAATTGGCCTCGGCACCGGCCTCAACGCGCTACTGACGCTGGAAACCGCCCAGGCCGCTGGCGCTTTTATCGAGTACGACGGCCTCGAAACCTTCCCGCTGCCGCCCGCCGTAGTGGCCGCCCTGCAACCCGAGTGGGACGAGCGCGGCACCCCCATCAAAGAGCTGTTTGCCGCGCTGCACGCCGTGCCTTGGGATGTGCCGGTGGCGCTGCTGCCCGGCTTCCGGCTACGCAAGCTGCACCAGTCGTTGCAAGCGGCAGTGCTGCCGGCCGCGCATTATCAGCTCATCTACTTCGATGCCTTCGCCCCCGAAAAACAGCCCGAGCTGTGGACGGAAGCTGTATTTGCCCAGCTCTACGCTGCTGCTGCGCCCGGCGCGGTGCTGGTGAGCTACTGCGCCCAGGGCCAGTTCCGGCGCAACCTGCGCGCCGCCGGCTGGCTGACGGAAAAATTGCCCGGCCCCCCCGGCAAGCGCGAAATGACGCGGGCGGTGAAATAGGGCCGTACCGTGGACTCTGTGAGTCCGCGTATTGAGCGAATAACCCGAACCACGCGCGGACTCGCAGAGTCTACGGTACCATTACCCTTCCAGCCAGCGGCGGAACTCGGGCGTTTGGGCGGCGCTGGTGGTGAGGGTGATGCCGGGCGTGCGCAGCTTCACGGCGAGGCGGTTGTTGAAGTACGGCTCGGCCCGCTCGATGAAGGCCACGTTCACCAGCTCGGAGCGGTTGAGGCGGCCGAAGCGGCTGGGGTCCAGTTGGCGCTCCAGCTCGGCCAGCGTGCCGCTGAGGGGGTAGCGCACGCCGGTGCCGTCGATGGCGAAGGTCACACCTTCATCGGCTTGCAGATAGGCAATGTCGGCGGTTTGGAGCAGGTGGAGGCCGTTACGCATCCGCACCGAAAAGCGCTGCTTATAGGCCGGCTGGTGGTGTTGGCGCAGCGCCTGGGTCAGCTCGCGCATCACGTCGGGCGGCAGGCTGGGCGCGGTGGCCGGGGGCGGCGTGAAGCTGGTGCGCAGCTGCTTGTACTTGGCCAGGGCGGCTTGCAGCTGCTCCAGCGTGAAGGGCTTGAGCAGGTAGGCAATGCCGTTGCCCCGGAACGCGGCCAGCAAAAACTGGTCGTAGGCCGTGGTGAAGATGATGGGACAGGCAACGGGAAACTGCTCATAGAGCGAAAAAACGTTGCCGTCCAGCAGCTCAATATCCGACAGAATGAGGTCGGGCAGGGGATGGGTTTGCAGCCAAGCCAGGGCCTTTTCCACGCTGCGGAGCACGGGCGGCGGGGTGGCGTGCCCGGCCTGAGCCAGCAACTGCGCGAGCTGGCGGGCGGCGGGCTCTTCGTCTTCCAGAATCAGAATATTCATGCGCTAACGAGCGGCTGGGCGGCGGTGGCCCGGCGGGCCTGGCGCAGCAGCGGAATGGTGACCGTAAACGTATCGGCGAGGGCTTCGACCCGGATTTCCTGCTGAAATAGCAGCCGGTACCGCTCGCGCAGGTTGGCCAGCCCCGTGCCGGCCGACTCCACCGGCGTGCGCTTGGGGCGGCGGGCGTGGCGCACGGTGAGGGCCGTGGCCGTGGCTTCGAGGCTGATGAGCAGGGGCGCGTCCTCGTTTCCGGCGTTGTGCTTGATGGCGTTTTCGAGCAGCAGCTGAATGGTGCCGGGCACCAGCAGTAGCTCGGCTACCTCGGCCGCCGGGGGCAGCGCCTGCCGGAATTCGTAGGCCGCCCCGAAGCGGTGGCGTAGCAGGAACACGTATTCGTCGGCAAACTGCAGCTCCTCGGCCAGGGGCACCACGTCCTCGTGCTGGTGCCGGATGAGGAAGCGGTAGAGCGCCGCCAGCCGGGTCACAAACTCGTTGGCCGCCGCCGGGTCTTCCTGAATGAGGCCGCGCAGCACGTTGAGGTTATTGAACAGAAAATGCGGGTCGAGCTGGGCCTTGAGGTTGCGCAAGGCGCTTTCGGCCTGGGCTTTTTGCAGCAGCAGCACATGGCGCTGGGCCTCGAAGTAGCGCTTGCCGGTGAGCAGCACGGCCAGCAGGCCGTAGCTTTTGGCGTGGGCCACGGCCCCCAGCACCACCCGCGCCCCGGCCAGGCTGATGGGATGCCCCAGCAGCCAGCTATACAGGCCGAGGTAAGCGCTGCCGCTCAGCACCAGAAACGGCAGCAGCAACCCCAGCCCCAGCCAGGGCCGCCCCCGCAAAAACAAGGGTAGCAACCCGCCCACCAGCAGGGCCACGGTAGCGGTATCGAACAGCACGGTGG
The DNA here is from genome assembly GCF_054061335.1 of Hymenobacter sp. UYAg731. NCBI lineage: Bacteria > Pseudomonadati > Bacteroidota > Cytophagia > Cytophagales > Hymenobacteraceae > Hymenobacter > Hymenobacter sp. UYAg731. The sequence goes on from NZ_JBSSEC010000008.1 coordinate 99,157, forward strand.
CCCCCACCACCGGCAGCACCTGCCCGGCGCTGCCGCCGGTATCGGCCCGGTATTGCAGCAGCAGCACCGGGGCCACCACCAGCCAGTAGGCCGCCACCAGCTGCAGGTCGGAGCGGGAAGTGCGCTGGCTCGAAAACAAGGAATTCATGCGGGGAGGAAAAGGCGGGCCGACTGGCAATATGCACCCGGATGCGTGGTTAGCGGCGGCTGGCGGTGCTGGCGGCGGGCCGCAGCGGCTGCACCGGCCCCGAGTCACGCACCAGCAGCAGGTACTGCGCGTAGGCCGCCGCCGGCACCTGGGCCTGGAACTGCAACTGCTGGTCGGCGGGCATTCCCGGCGCGTAGCGCAGCCGGATGGGCTGGCGCAGGCTGGCCGCGCCCGGCGCATCGAGCCGGAACAGGGTGCTGCTGCCGGGCGCGGTGCGCTGCTTCAGCTCGGCCAGGCCTTCCAATACCACCAGCGGGCCATCGTGGTTGAATTTTTCGGTGATGCTGTAGGGCTGGCCGGCCGTTTGCCAGGGCGCGGGCAAACTAGCGCTCTGATACAGCATCTGGCAGCCGCTGAACACGCACAGCACTGATACCACTTTGTCGTGCAGCGGCAGGGTGCTCTGGCGAATGCGGGCCGCCAGCAGAGCGAAATTGCCCTGCACGGGGCTTTGCAGCACATGGGCCAGGCCCCACATGCCGTAGAGCTTCTCGCCGGCCAGCTGCTTGATGCGGTACTGAGCTTCGAAGTTGGCAAACAGCACCGCCTCGCGGTTCAGGCCCTGCCCGGCGTAGGTAATGTTGCGCAGCAGCAGAGCCAGGTCGGCGTAATTATCAGTGCCAAGGAGTTGCTGGTACCGTGCCGCGGGCTGCTCCAGCTCCCGCACAGTGCGCGCCGTGAGGCCTGCCAGCGGGGCAGCCGCATTGCCCCGTAGCAAAGTCATCACCGAATCGAGCTGGCCGCGTAGTGGGGCGGATAGCGGCCGCCGGGGCAGCAGCGCCCGCACATAGTCGGCCGTCAGGGGCAGGTCCTGCAAGCCATCGATGCCCACGAAGCGGATGCGTCGGGCGGGCGGCAGCGTTTGGTTCAGGGCCCGGATACGCTGGATTTTGTGGTAGAATTCCTGATTGCCCCACTGAGAATTCTCGGCTACCCAGCTCCGAAACACGCGGCGCAGCAGGCTGTCCTGGCCCGTGCGCAGGTACTCGTTCAGGTACCAGGCTTTGGGAGCGTCTACTTCGGCCAGGTAGGTGCGGACGCCGGCGTGCTGGTTGAGGTGTTTGAGCAGGGCAAAATCCAGCTCCTGCGGCCGTTGTACGCCGTGCGCCTCGCCCAGGAAAAACAGTTGGTTGTCGTAGAACTGCGGGTCGAAGAGCTTGAATTCCGGTGCCTCGCCCGTAATATTTTCCTGCGGCACGCCGGCAAATACTGTTTCGGCCGGTGCCGGGGCGGGCGTTTGGGCAAAGCTGGCGAGGGGCAGCCAGAGCAACAGGGCCAGGGCCAGCCCGCAAAGGAAGAGCAGCAGTTTCATAAGCGTGGGGGTTGGGGATTAAGAATGCCCAAAACAACCCCCGCTGCCCACCCGCCGCCGCCGCCGCTGCCCCCAATCCACTGAAATCAGTCCTGAACTCCGGCAGAAATCCGATGAGTTGCCACCCGGTCAGCGCGAAATGATGCGGCTGGCAGGTGGGGGGTATGGTGCGTGCGGAAGCGGGTGTAATGGCAGGAGAGTAGTAACGCTTTGGGTATTCTCCTACCTTCGCACTTGCCCTTCCGTCTCCACGCCCGCTCACCCCCACAACCTACTCCTTGTCCCGCAAATTTCTCGATACCGAAAGCCCCGGCTGGGTCACCGATGGCCTCATCAGCGAGGCGCAGCGGCAGCTGCTGCTGGCCCGCTACCCGCAGGAGGTGCCCGCCTTGGGCCTGCTCCCCATTCTGGGCAGCGTGCTGGTGGGCCTGAGCGGCCTGAGCGTGGTGGCCGCCAACTGGCAGGGGCTGCCCACCGCCCTGCGGCTGGCGCTGCTGCTGGGCAGCCTCATGGGCAGCTACGGCGCGGGCAGCTACTTCCTGCGGCGCGGCAACCCCGATTTGGGCCACGGCCTCATCGGCCTCGGCTTGCTGCTGTTCGGGGCCAGTATCATTCTCACCAGCCAGCTCTTTCAGCTGGTGGGCTACGATGCCAGCGGCCTGCTGGCCTGGGTGATAGCCGGCGGAGCCCTAAGCTACGTGTACGGCTCGCGGCTGCTGGTGCTGCTCACGGTGCTCATCGGCGCAGCGGTTCAGACGTACTGCGTCGAGTCGCTGGGCATCTTCAGCTACGTCACGGCTTGGCTGGTGGTGGGCGGCATGGGCTACTACTGGTGGCGGCGGCCCGATACCGTGAGCGCCACCGTGCTGGCCGTGGGCCTGCTGTGGCAGGCGGGGCTGTTCATCATTGTGCAGCATTCCAAAATCACCTGGTTTTTCGTGCCCGCCATGCTCGTGTACGCGGCCGGCGACTGGCAGCCCAACCGCGCCGGTGGGCGGGCCTTGCAGGTGCCTTCGCTGGTGGCGGCGTACCTGTTCATGTTCGGGCTGGCCATTTTTGGCGAAGCCGATGCCTACGCTAACATCCTGCGACCGCCGCTACTGCCCTACCTGGGGGCGCTGGCGGCGGTGCTGGCCATCTCCGTGGCCGGGAAGCGGGCGCGGGGCCGCCTCGGCACCCTGCCCGAGTGGTTGTTGCTGCTGCCGGGTTTCTACCTCTCGGGCGGGCTGTCATTGGCCGTGGCTACGCTGGTGGTGCTGTACGCCCACGCCGGCTCGGTGCTGGCCCGCGCCAACCGCGACCATGACCCCGAGCAGCTCACTATCGGCGCGGTGCTGTTTGTGGCTGCCACCGCCGTGGCCTACTTCAAGCTCACTTGGGGCTTCATGGATAAGTCGCTGTTCTTCCTGATTGGCGGCATTCTGCTGCTGGCCCTGAGCTGGTACCTGCGCCGTCGCAATGCCCAGGTGCTGGCTGCCGCGGCCCCCCTCGTGGCGCAGCAGGCCGGCACCCCGCCCGTGTCTGAAGATGCTCCCGCAGCCCCCGAGTCAACTCAACATTCATAACTCAACATTCAACCCTTCTGAATGACGGACCTGCTCTCCTGGTTTTCGGCCCCGGCGCGCCGCCGCCCGCTGCTACGGGCGCTGGTGGCCGCGCAGGTGCTTTACGTGCTGGGCGTGGCCGGCGCGGGCTACGCCACCACGGCCCTGGGCCAGCGCGTGGTGCTGGCCACCACGCCCATCGACCCCAAAGAGATGCTATCGGGCGATTTCGTGCGCCTGCGCTACGCCATCGGCGATAATCCGCTAGCCCGCTGGCACGGCGAAACCGCGCCTACCCGCCGCCAAGCCGTGTTCGTGCTGCTGGCCCCCGGCCCTGATAGCCTCAGCACCGCCGTGGGCGTTTACCCGCAAGCGCCCAAGCCCGGCGCGGGCCAGGCCGTACTGCGCGGCTGGGTCACGGACGTGTACCGGGGCTCGTTCGCCCTGCGCTTCAACCTAGAGCGCTACTACGTGCCCGAAGGCAGCGGCCTGCGCCTCGAAAAAGCCGGCCGCCTGCATCCGTTGCGGGTGCGCGTCAGCATTGCGCCCTGGGGCCAGGCCCGCATTACGGGCGTGGACGCGCAGAAGTAGGCTGAACGGATAGACAAAAAGACCGTCGTGCTGAGCACGACGGTCTTTTTTGCTTTGCGTGAGCTTTGCTCCGCTATTGGATGCGGTAGGTAACGGGCACGGTAAACGCCACGCTCACCTCGCGGCCGTTCTGTTTGCCGGGGATGAAGCGGGGTAGCGTTTTGATGGCCCGCATGGTTTCCTCATCCAGCCCGGAGCCCAGGCCTTTCACGATTTTCACATCAGTTACTTCGCCCTTGGGGTCCACGGTGAAGCTTACGAAAACCTTCCCTTCCACCCCATTGCGCAGGGCCAGGCTGGGGTAGCGCACCGCTTTCTGAATAGCGGCCACGATGGCCGCCGTGCCGCCGCCGCCGGGCAGCTGGGGCATTTGCTCCACGTAAGTGTAGGGCTTGCCGGTGGCTGCGTCGGGAAGCAGGCCGTCCCCATCGCCGGGTTTGGCTTCGATGAGCGGTTCGTCAATTTTGGCGTTTGGGTCGCCTTCCTGAGTTTTGGTACTGGATGTTTTTTCAAGCAACTCGTCCTGATTAGGCACTTCGGTCACGTTCGGCGCATCTTTTTCCTTCACTACTACCGGCACCACGTTTTTTATCGTGGACGGCTGCGGAGGCATGCTGGGCGGCTTTACGGCAGTGGCAGGCGGCGGAGCAATTATTGGTTGGTCCACCTTCAGGTTTACATCAATTGGGGTGAGGATTACCGGCCCGGCAGGTGCCACCACCACATCCTCCTTCAGTAGTTGCGCCACCAGCGGAAAAATCATCAGCAAGGCCAGCATGGCCGTGGCGATAACCAATGCCCGCGTCATGTGGCGCTGGTAGAGGGCGCGAAGCTCGTAGGCCCCGTAGTGGCGGTTGCGACCATCGAACACGATGTCGTCGAGGCTGGCCGTGGCCAGCTGGGCATTGGTCATCATAAGTTGGCGGGTATTAGGTGAAAGACACTCGACCAACGCAACCCGTTATTGCCTTATTGTGAGAATATTATGAATAATAATTTATTCTCAACCCGTATACTAAGGAGCTTGATAATACGTTTTTTCTGAATGCTCAAAACCGCCACACCCCGCCCGGCGTGAGGCAGGCCGTGAGCGGCACATCGGTGGGCAGCACATCGGCAATGGCGGCCACTGGAACCTCATCCAACACATTCAGCCCGATAAACTGTGTGCCCGGCCGGCACTGCGCCAAAAACCGGTCATAAAAGCCGCCGCCGTAGCCCACGCGGCGGCCGACGCGGTCTACGGCCAGCAACGGCACCAGCACGGCATCGAAAGCAGCGGCGGGCACTTCCGTTTCGGAAGTAGCGGCGGGCTCCGGGATGCCCCATCGGTTGGTGTGCAACGGCGTGGCCGGCATTAGTTCGTAATGCCGCAACGAAATACCATCGGCCTGCACCACGGGCGCGGCCAGGCGCACGGCCAGTTCCTCGGCCCAAATGCGATGGATAATCGGCCAGGTATCCGGCTCATTGCGCTTGGCCAGCGGCAGAAACAAGTGCAGCCAGCGCCACTGCGCCACCGGGAAATGCTGGAATAGCTGGTCGCACAACGGCTGGCTGCGCTGCGCAATTTCGGCGGCCAGCAGGGCCTGGCGGCGGGCGAGGGCGACGCGGCGCAGTTCGGCTTTCGTGAAATCTTCCATCAAACGAATGGTTTCAGCGGAATAGGGCTACCCATCAGTCGTTCACCGTCACGTAGAAGCTGAGGCGGGGCTGTATGCCAGCCATCAGCGCTACGCTCGAACTCTTTGTCCAGGTTGCCTGACTGGTGGAGCGTCTGTACACTCCGTTGTTAAGGTAGCCGAAGGATGAAGAAAATGCATATGGCTCCTCTGGGCTCCCTATGCCACTTCGGTCCAGAAGCTCAACTGCTAACAAAAAGTCCTCGTCCAGCACCAGATTCTCGGCCCGCAAATCAATGGTCATTGGTCCCGTTAACAAGGGCCGGGTTACGATGAGGTCGTGAGTAAGGAGCTTGGTTTCCGTGGGGAGGCCATTGGCATCCAAGCGATATAGATTGACACGGAAAGTAGCGTGGGCCGGCGTATTGTATTTGATAACAAAATTTGCATCGACTAAAAGAGAAGGCCTGCGACGGAGCCTGATAACCGTGCCCACCTGCCACCCTAGGTTGGCTGCGCTGAAGCGACAGTCGGACAATCCGCTTTGCGTGGTATTGCCCAGCGTGTGCGTATGGCGAAATTCCGCTCGGCTCTTCACCTGCACCTCCGCCAGCGGCACGGCCTCTGGCGTGAGGGCAACATTGGGCTGGACGGCCAGTTCGGCCAGCGTAAGGGTGCGCGGCGCGTATCCCAGACTGGAAATGCGCACCGTCTCGGCTGCCAAAGACTTCTGAAAAGCCAGCGTGTAGTGGCCCTGTTCGTCGGCCACGGTGCCCAAGTCCTTGCCTATCACGCCAATGTTCACGTAAGGCAGTGCCGCGTGAGTACGGCTATCGGCGATGCGGCCCGTAATGGGTTGGGCTACTGCCGAAGCAATAAGTAGCAGGAGAAGCAGTGGGGTCAGGAAAAGATATTTCACGCGGAAAGGCAGGTAGAATCGTCGGCAAAGATGCCGCCTGCCTGACAGATGTGTAGAGATGCCCGGAAGTTGCCCGGAGCCTTACTCTTCCTCCAGCACCGTGAACTCCAGCGCCAGCGGCTCAAACGCCTCAATGAGTTGCTCGATGAAGCCGGGGTTATTAATCAAAATGCTGAGCACGTTTTCGCTGCGCTCCTGCAAGCCGCCGCCGGGAAAGAGCTTGTCCTTGAGCGCGGCCAACTGCGTGTAAGCGGTTTCGTGCTTCATTTCGGCGGCTTTGCTCAGGCGCTTTTCGAGGCCGGCGAGGCTGCCGGCGGCTTTCTGAGCTTCGGCAGCCACGGTTTTTACCAGCGTGGGGTCGAGGCGCTGGGCCAGGTCCTGCACCTGTTGGAAGGCGGCGGCCAGCGCCTGCTGTTGGGCTGAAAGGCTGATTTCTTCCTGCCCGAGGGCGGCTCCGACTTGCTTCTTGAGCTCCGGTAGCGGCCGGAAAATTTCGGGCGTAGTCAGCCCCAGCTTCTTGAGCTTGCCCGCGTTGGCCCGGCTGATGTACTCGGCCGAATTGCGCGGCAGCACAATGGGGAACGGCACCATAAACGCCGCAAACACGTCCTTCAGCTGGAACCAGTAGGCCACCTCGGCCCCGCCGCCGATGTAAACCAGGTTCGGCAGTAGAATTTCCTGGTACACCGGCCGCAGCACCACGTTGGGGCTGAACTGCTCGGGGTGCGCCTTCGCCAGCGCCAGCAGCTCGGCTTGGCTGTGGCATTTGGCGGTGTTGCGGATGGTCACCTCCACGCAGTCGGCTCCGCTGGCGTCGGGCTCCAGGCGCTCGCGCTTGCCTTCGTCGGTGATGAAAAACAGGTTCACGGGCCGCGAATACACCTGCGGCTTGTAACCGGCGGCGGTCAGGCGGGCGTTGGTGGCTTGCACGGCGGCGTTGGAAGCGTGCGTCCCGATTTCTTTTTCCAAAAGTGGCACCAAGGCGTGTTTCAGGGCCGGGCGGTCGGCGTCCAGCGTCACCAAGCCGAACTCGCCAAAGAGGGAATCGGCCAGCTTGCGGGTGGCTTCGGCCAGGTTTTTCGATTCGGAATAGGCCTTGTGAAAAGCCGCCGGGACCTCGGGCGGCAGTTGACTCAGTAGCTGCTCCTCGAAGCCATCCAAAGCAAGCCGTCCCACCGGGCCACCGGTGCCGGCCGCGTCCCAGGCGTAGGTTTTGCCGAAGAGCGAGAAGTGATTGATTTCGGCAAAGTCGTGGTCTTCCGTGGCCATCCAGTACACAGGCACGAAGTCGTACTGCGGGTATTTCGCCTTCAATTCCCGGCTCAGCTTGATGGCCGACACGATTTTATAGATGAAATACAGCGGCCCCGTGAGCAGGTTGAGCTGGTGCCCGGTCGTCACGGTGAAGGTGGTGGGCTCGGCCAGCAGGAGCAGGCTGGCTTCAATGGCCGGCTCCGGCTCAGGGGCCAGGCCATATTGGTCGCGCAGGGCGCTTACCAGGCGCTTGCGGGCTGCGAGCGAGTAAGCAGCCTTCTTTTCCTCAATTTGGGCGGCGAAGTTTTCGAGCGCCGGAAAGCGGTTGTAAAACGGGGCCAGGGCCGGGTTTTGGGCAATGTAATCGGTTAGCAGGCCCGAGAAAGCGCCGGTTTCGGCGTAGGGCAGCGTGGTACAACGAGTAGGCATGGGGGAAATACGAGCGAAGGCCGGATTCGATATGAACCCTGGCCAATGGCAAAAGTCCGCACAAAACCCGGCCCCGGCCGAAAAGTTAAATCAGAGCCTTACTCAGCCGCCCAAAACCGCATCTCCAGCGAAAGGCGCGTTTCGTCCTCGTTCAGATTCACGGCCCCGCCGTGCAGCAGGTAAGGGGAGAAAAGCAGTACCTCATCCGGCCCCGGATTGGGGCGCAGCAGGTGCAGCGGCTGGGCCGACGCCACCACGCCGGGCACGCTGTATTGCGCGCCGTTGTACACGGCCCCGGCGTGGGTGCGCGTCAGCTGGTCCTCGGGCCACCAGTGCGAGCCGGGCAGCAGAGCCAGCGACGAATCGGCGGTGCTGCCCGCCAGCGGAAAGTAGATGTTGATGCCGTTGCGCAACCGGTCCAGCCACACGTCGCGGTGCAGCGGGTTGTTGTCGGAGCGCCGGGGCCGCACGATGCGTAGGTGAAACTGCGCCCGGCCGATGGCCGGGTTGTGCGCCGTCACCGCCTGCCTGCACAGCGCCGAAACCCGCGCTTCGAGCGTGGCCACCGGCAGGGGCAGGGCTGCCAGCGGGTAGCTGCCGGTTTGCTGCACCACGGCCAAGTGGCGGGCCTCGTCGTTGCCAATCAGCAGGTGATAATCCGTCACGGGCCAGTCGGCCGCGACATCAAAACCTGCGCCGCGCACGGCCGTGCGGACCAACTCAATCAGGCCTTCTCGCAGGGTAGCGTTCTCGGTCGGCGTGAGCCAGGGGGCCACCGTGTAGCCCGCTGCCGCCCAGGGCTGCCCGGCCGTGAGGTCGGTATCAGCCGCCAGCAGGATTTCGGCCGCGCCGGGGCCGGCAGGGCCTTCCACGCGGTATTCGATATCCTGCTGGTTGAGGCGGGCTTTCATCTGAATAACGAACTGAGCTTAAGCCAAGTGGCCGTACAAATCGAAATCGGAAGCCGAGTCAATCTTCACGTTCGCAAAATCGCCGAGGCGCACGAACGTGTCTTTCTCCACGGCCACCAGCACTTCGTTGTCCACTTCGGGCGAGTCAAACTCCGTCCGGCCCACGAAATGGCCGCTTTCCTTACGGTCGAACAGCACCTTGTAGGTCTGGCCCACGCGGGCTTCGTTCAGCTCCATCGAAATGCCCTGCTGCAGCTCCATGATGGCGTCGGCGCGCTCCTGTTTCAGCTCGGCCGGCACGTCGTCCACCAGCGTGTGGGAATGCGTGTTTTCCTCGTGCGAGTAGGTGAAGATGCCCAGGCGCTCGAAGCGGGTTTGCTCCACGAAGTCATACATTTCCTGGAAGTCCTTTTCCGTCTCGCCGGGGTGGCCGGCGATGAGCGTGGTGCGCAACGCGATGCCCGGCACCCGCTGCCGAATGGTATCCACCAACTCGATGGTGCGGCGCTTGGTGATGCCCCGGCGCATGCTTTTCAGCATGGCATCGGAGCCGTGCTGCAAGGGCATGTCGAGGTATTTGCAGATGTTTTCGCGCTCGGCCATCACGTCCAGCGCATCCAATGGGAATTGCGAGGGGTAGGCGTATTGCAGGCGAATCCAGTCGATGCCGTTCACGTCCGACAGGTTGCGAAGCAGGTCGGCCAGCTTGCGCTCGCCGTAGGCCTCCAGGCCGTAGTAAGTTAGGTCCTGAGCGATGAGAATCAGCTCCTTGGTGCCCATGCTGGCGAGGCGCTTGGCTTCTTTCACCAAGTCCTCCATCTTGCGGTCGACGTGCTTGCCGCGCATCAGCGGGATGGCGCAGAATGAGCAGGGGCGGTTGCAGCCCTCCGCGATTTTGAAGTAGGCGTAGTGCTTGGGCGTCGTAATCAGGCGCTCGCCGATAAGCTCGTGCTTGTAGTCGGCGTTGAGCACCTTCAGCATCTGGGGCAGCTCCAGGGTGCCAAAATAGGCATCTACCTGCGGGATTTCCACTTCCAGCTCGTCCTTGTAGCGCTGCGAGAGGCAGCCCGTCACATAAAGCTTGTCCAGCCGGCCGGCCTCTTTTTCATCCGCGTAGCGCAGGATGGTATCGATGCTTTCCTGCTTGGCGTTATCGATAAAGCCGCAGGTGTTGATGATGACGATGTTGGCGTCGGACTTCTCGGCCTCATGGGTCACATCGAAGTCGTTGGCCACGAGCTGGCCCATCAGCACTTCGCTGTCCACGATGTTCTTCGAGCAGCCGAGGGTGATGACGTTTACTTTATTGGTGGTCTGGTTTCTAACTTTCATGAATGCGGAATGGGTCGCCTGGCGTGCAGATTAGGCAGGTTTCGCAGGATAGCGGCGCGGATAATGACTTGAATAAAAGCGGGTAATTCGGAGTGCGAAAAGGATAGGCAGTCCGCTTAGGATGACAAATTTACGACGTAGCCAGTCCCCGCCCACCAGTCAGCACCGCATACACTCCCGGTAACGCCCGGCGCAGCAGTGCGCCCAGGCCGGCACTGACGGCCACAATCAGCAGCGGCAGCAACAGGTAAGTGAGCAGGTGAATGTGCGGAATGCTGCGCCCATACCGCAACGCCAGTTCCGTGGCATAGTTCACCAGTGGCACGTGCAGCACATAAATCATGAACGAAAAGCCCGTCAGCCAGCGAAACCAGGCCCGGGCCATGCACCCGCGCACAAGGCCGTTCATTCCAAACCACGCCACGAGCATGCCGCTGGCTTCGCCCATTTTGTGTAGGGCCAACATTCCCACCGCCAAGGGCATCGAAAACGACGGCCCGACGCAGAACGCCAGCCCGGTTTTGAGCAGGCACACCCCCAGCCACAGCGCCGCCAGCGGCAGCAGCCGGAGCCAGCGCGGCGGCGTCAGCACGTCCACGTTGCGCAACGCCAGCCACGTCCCTAGTCCGAAAAACAGCAACCCTTCGCCCTCAATCAGCGGCAGCGGCACCATAAAAAACCACAGTACTCCGGCTACCCAGAAGTATGCTTTGGGCCAGCGTAATAGCGCCTTTTTCAGCCATGGATACACCAGATTATACACCATTAGGCTGCGCAAAAACCACAGCTGAAACGGGGCCGGTTCCACCAGCCAGCGCACCAGCAGCTCGCCGGCGCTGAGCTGACTCAGCAGCTGCCGGGGCCAGAATGGGCTGATTTCAGCATCGATAACTGCCTGCCTGGTAACCGGAAATTGCTCCAGCGCCCACAGCGCCAGTAGCCATAGCCCGCTCCAGAGCAGGTAGGGGATGCCCAGCGTGCGCAGGCGGCGGCGCACCCGCTGGCCGTGCGGCTCGGCCCCATCGCGCCGGGCAAACAGGTAGCCCGAAATGGCAAATAGAATGGGAATGCGGAAGCGCAGCAGCCCGTTAGCCAGTAAATACTGGAGCCAGGTACCCGGCCCGAGTGGCTCCTGCACCGGCGTGAAGGGCTGCAGGTAGCGCGGGTGCAGGTTGTAGCCATGCACGTAAATCAGCAGCACCATGGCCACCAGCGACCAAAAGCGCAGCTTCTGGCTCAGGAATGGGTCGAGGCGGGTGGGCGCGGGCAGGGCATCGGGTGGCAGCATACCCGCAAGGATGCAAAAAAGCAGCGAACGGTTGTGCTAAAGAAAAAACAGAAACAAGCGGTGGTCATGCTGAGCTTGCCGAAGCATCTCTCCCGCGCAACTATTGAATTTAGTGTTGTGGGAGAGATGCTTCGGCAAGCTCAACATGACCGCCTTTATAATCGAAGCGCTGAAACTCTTACAGCGCCTCAAACTGCCGCAAAAACCGCATGTCATTCTCCGTGAAAAGCCGCAAATCCTTAATCTGATACTTGAGCATGGCGATGCGCTCGATGCCCATGCCCCAGGCGTAGCCGGAGTATTTCTCGGGGTCGATGCCGGCGTTTTCGAGCACGGCGGGGTCCACCATGCCGCAGCCGCCAATTTCAACCCAGCCCGAGTACTTGCAGATGTTGCAGCCCGCGCCCTTGCAAATCAGGCAGGTGATGTCAATTTCGGCACTGGGCTCGGTGAAAGGGAAGAAGCTGGGGCGAAACCGAATATTGATGTCGGCTCCGAACAGTTCCTGCACGAAGTAGTACACCGTCTGCTTGAGGTCGGCGAAGCTCACGCCCTCGTCAATGAAAATGCCCTCCACCTGATGAAACATCATGTGGGCGCGGGCCGAAATGGCCTCGTTGCGGAACACCCGGCCCGGCATCACCCGGCGGATGGGCAGCGGCTCGGTTTCCATCACGCGCACCTGCACGGTGCTGGTGTGGGTGCGCAGCAGGTGGGGCAGGTCGGGCGCACCGGTGGCGGCTTCGCCAGTTGTGCCAGCGTTGGCCGCGCCGGCCGCGTGCGACACCGGGGCCACGAAGAACGTGTCCTGCATATCCCGCGCCGGGTGGTTTTCGGGGAAGTTGAGGGCGGTGAAATTGTGCCAGTCGTCCTCAATCTCCGGACCTTCGGCCACGGCGAAGCCGATGCGGCCGAAGATGCGCAGCATCTCCTCGCGCACCAGGCTCAGGGGGTGGCGGGTGCCCAGGGCATTGGGCACGGGCGGCAGGGTATAGTCGAAATCAGGGTTGGCGGGGGCGTTGTCGGCGGCGGCTTCGGCGGCCGTCTGGGCCTCGTCGAAGCGGGCCTGGGCCTGCTGTTTCAGGGCGTTGAGCTGCTGGCCCACAGCGCGTTTGTCTTCGGCGGGCACGGTCTTGAGCTGGTCGAACAGGTCGGCGAGCCGGCCCTTGCGGCCGAGGTAGCTGATGCGAAAAGCATCGAGTTCGGCGGGATTATTTAGTTCGGCCGTCGTAATTTCGGCCGTCAGCGCGGTAATGGATTCCTGCATCATAGCCCGCAAAGTTACGGCAAGGGCCCGGCCCCTGCCGAACGATTCGCAAACACATTCAGTTACGCCGTTTATAAATCATCTACAAAAATCCCCAGCCATGAAGCGTGCCCTATTCTTTTTACTTATCAGCGGAGGCTTAGCTACTTCCGCCGCCGCCCAAAGCGGTGGCTGGGACGCTCCCAGTGGCTGGGATACCCCCAAAAAAGCTCCGGCTAAGAAGTCCACCAAGAGCAGCTCGTCGTCGGCCGCCGGCCAAAAAGCCGCGCAGAACGGCGGTGCTGCCGCAGTAGCCCCCGAAGCTCCGGCCGCGATGCCCACCCCCGAGGCAGCGGCTCCGGCCCCGGCCGACAAAGGTGGCTTTGGCGGTGGTGGTGCGGCAGCCGGTGGTGGCGGCGTGGCCAGTGGCCAGGGCATTTCAGTGGCGCCCGGGGCTCCGGTAATCATGCGCGGCGGCCGCAGCGTGATGGCCGATGATGCCGCCGCCATGCGCGAGCGTCGCCTCAACCGCAAGCCGCGCCGCGACAAGCCGTGGCCCCCGCGCCCGGTTACGGCCACCGCCCTCGCGCCCGTTCCCGCCGCTGCCACTCCGGTAGCCGCTGAGGCGGCCACCGGTGCCAGCAATGCCGCCAACGGGGCCGAAATGGCTCCCATGGCTGCTGCCCCCAAAGCCGGCACGCCTGCCAAGGCTCCCGCCAAAGCCGCCGCGCCCAAGAAAAAAGCGCCCGAGCCGATGGGCTGGTAGTCGCCTTGCGGTGCAAGCCCTGACCGGCTTTGATACCCATTGAAACCCTCAAATAGCAAGCCCGGTAGTGTCCTGAAACGGAACAGCCGGGCTTTTTTGTGTTCCAAATCTTCTCTGAATGGGGTTTGAGCCATTGCGCGGCTGGCGGCAAGGTAGCGGCGGGAAGCGGGCGTGGACCTCGTGGCAGGGTTTCGCGTATGCCCGGAGCCGGGCTGCTTTGCGGTGATGGCGTTCTGAATCCCTTTTCCCTCACCACCCCCAATTCACTCCTTATGATTCGCTCTGTCCTTGCCCTGCTGCTGGCGCTAACCGTTGCGGCGGGAGCATCGGCCCAAACGGCCCCTGCTACCAAAACCGCCACCCGCAAAACCACGATTACCCGCAAAACCACTCCGAAAAGAGCGGTAGTGCGCAACACCACCGCCAGCCCCGCGCCCGCCGAAACGGGTGGCCGTACCAAAACCGGCCCCGCTGGCAATGGCTCGGTAGGCTCCACGGAAAGCGCCGACGGCAAGGGCCAGGGCGTGTACGCCGCCCCCGGCATGCCCGTGAATGTGAGCGACCCCAAGAAGGTGAAAAGCTACGATGGACCCGCTTCTAGCCGCACCAAAAGCCGCACCACACTCACGCCCCGGTAATATCCTGGCTTCGGTCGATGAAACGGCCCGGTTGGTACGCATTCGCGGGCCAGCCGGGCCGTTTTGCGTGGGCCGGGTAGGAAGTAGCAGAAGTTGGCACGCTTTTCGAAATACACCCTGACAGCTAAACGAACCAACTTTTACTTCACCGCTTCTTTTTTCTTCAGCCATGTTCCGCTCCATCCTTACCCTCGCCTTGTCGGTGTTCCTGCTGGCTGAAGCCAGCGCCCAGACCACGCCCGTCGCCGCCAAAAAGAAGACGACCAAAACGGTAAAAGCCTCGGCCCGCGCCGCCAAAAAAGCCCGCCGCGTCGCCCTCAAAACCACCCCCACCACGCCCGTGATGAACGACGGCTGGCCTCCCCTCGAAACCACGCCGTCCGCCGTGGCCGCCACCAACCCCGCCACCGATGGCGGCTGGGGCTCGGTTAATCCGGCCGCCAGCACCTCGCGCGGCGAAATCGACAACGCCAACGTGTATGCCGCCCCCGGCATGCCGGTGCATATGCGCACCAGCAACGGCATGGTGCCCTACAGCGTGCGCCCGCTCCGCAAGTCGGCCGCTACGCAAACCACGCTCGGCAACTAATTCGGTCCGGTGGTGGCCCGGTGGGGTCAATCCCGGCCGGGCCGTTTTGCGTATTGCCAGTCGGCTTCCGTCGTTCGACCTCACCCGCTACGGGCCGTGGTGCGTATGACGGGAGCCGGCGCGCTTTCGGCCCCTCGGGGCAACTAGTTTCGTGTCAACTCACTTATTTAAGTCCTTCATCGATGTTTCGCTACTTTTTCGCCACGCTGCTGCTGGTCACGTTTGCCGTAACCGGGGCTAATGCGCAAACCAAAACCCGCGCCGCCCGCAAAAAAATCGCGCCCTACTCGGCCCGGGGTGCCCGCAAGGCACCCAACATCAACCCCCACACCGGCAAACCCTACGGGGCCGGCGTGTCGCAGGACGTTAAGGATGGCACGGCCTACCTCGCGCCCGGCGTGCCCATGCGCAAGCAGGTGGGCTACCAGAACAACGGCGGCTACAACGACAACCGCACCCCGCGCCCGCGCTACGTGAAGCCCGCCAACAGCAGCCTCAGCCGCGACAGCAACGTGCCAGTAGCGCCCGGCAAAACCAAGGTAAAAATTAAGCGCTAGGTTTTTTCAAACCAGAACGGTCCTGCTGAGCGCAGCCGAAGCATCTCTACCACGCAACTAATCCCAATCGAAAGGAATGGTATTGCGGTAAAGATGCTTCGGCTGCGCTCAGCAGGACCATTCTTATGTTTTCAGAAACCCCTGAGCTACGCCGGTTCGGCCACGGCGGCGGCTTCGTAGTAAAGCGTGTTGCAGTTTTCGGGACGTAGCACCAGTTGGGCCATAGCGCGCACGTCGGCCACGGTCACGGCCTGGATGCGGCGGCTTTCGTCGTTCACCAGGTTGGCATCGCCCTGTAGCTTGCTGTATGCCAGGTTCATGGCGCGGTTCAGGAGGTCGATTTCACCGAAAACCAGGCTGCTTTCGGCCTGGTTTTTTACTTTTTCGAGCTCGTGGGCGTCCACGTCTTCGGTTAGGAATTCGGCCACCACGGCTTCCACGGCGGCATCGGCAGCTTTAATATCCACGCCCTCGTTCAGTTTGCCGCTGATGACAAGCAGGCCGGGGTCGAGCGAGCCGGTGAGCGACGCCGAAATGTTATTGAACAGCGCCTGCTCCTTCACCAGCCGCTGGTGCAGCCGCGCCGATTTGCCGTGGCCCAGCATGTCGCTGAGCAGGTCCACGGCGTGGTAGCGGGCATCGCCCCGGGCGGGCATGTGGTAAGCCTTGTACAGGGCGCTGAGGGGAACTTCGGCCTGGGTGGTGAGGTGCCGGGCTGCGGCCTGGGCGGGCTCCTGGGGCAGCTGGCGCTGGTAGGCCGGCCCGCCGGCAATGGGGCCGAACCACTTCTCGGCCAACTGGCGCACGTCGGCGGCGCTCACGGCCCCAGCCACCACCAGCACGGCATTCTGGGGGGCATAGTGCTTCTTGAAAAAGCCGCGCACGTCGTCCATTACGGCGTTTTCGATGTGCGCAATCTCCTTGCCAATGGTGTTCCACTGGTAGGGGTGGGTGTGGTAGGCGAGGGGCTTGAGCTGGAGCCACACGTCGCCGTAGGGCTGGTTGAGGTAGCTCTGCTTGAACTCTTCCACCACCACTTTGCGCTGCACTTCGAGGCCGTTTTCGGAAAAGGCCAGGTTCAGCATCCGGTCGCTTTCGAGCCAGAAGCCGGTTTCGAGGTTGGCGGCCGGCAGCGAGAGGTAATAGTTCGTCACGTCGGCCGAGGTGAAGGCGTTGTTTTCGCCGCCCACGCGCTGCAACGGCTCGTCGTAGCTGGGGATGTTGACGGAGCCCGAAAACATCAGATGCTCAAACAAGTGCGCGAAGCCGGTGTGCGCGGCGTCCTCATCGCGCGAGCCCACGTCGTACATCACGTTGAGCACGGCCATGGGCGTACTGAAATCTTCGTGTACAATGCAGCGCAGGCCGTTGGCGAGGGTGAATTCGGTGAAATGAATCATAGGTAAAGCAATGGAAAGGGCTAAAGATACGAGCCGTGTCCAAGCCTGTTAACCCCGGAAAAGCCCGGCGGGTTTGCGGAGTCTCCATAAACCTGCCGGCCATGAGAAACCGGCTCACCAACACCCCTGGCTTTGCTGGTGGTGCCCGGGCGTTCGGAAAGGGACGAAGCCAGATATGCGAAACCGGCGCCTGAGGCGTTAGGCAGAAGGGTGCCGGCAGTTCAACCAGAAAAAAACGCCGTTGGTCCGGCTAAAACGACCGTTGGCGCACTTGTCAGCCGCTCAATACGGCTTCTTCCAGACCTTTATTAGCTGCCCTTGCCCTCATTTTATGCCCGAAATACTACCTGCTGCTATGACCGCCGAAGCCCCCGCTACGCTTGCCGAGGCAATGGGCCATATCGCGGCCCTCGAACAGCAGTTGGCGCTGTTGCGCGAAAGCGGCACGGCCGCCGCGCAGCAGCGGGCTTTCTACGAAACCGTTCTGAACAGCCTGCCGGCCGAAATAGGGGTGGTAGATACTGCGTTTCGCTTTCAGTACCTCAACCCGGCCGCCATGGCCGACCCCGCCGCCCGCCGGGCAGCGCAGGGCAAAACACTGGCCGAGCTGACCCCGCAGCCCGGCTGCCCGCCCGATTTCACCCCCCGGCACCGCGCCCTTTTCGACCGCGCCTGTGCCGGCCAGATGGTGGAGTGGACCGAGGTAGTGGCCAAACCCACCGGGCCGCGCCACTTTTTGCGCCGCCTGCAACCCGTATTTGGCCCCGATGGAGCCTTGGCGTGGTTTATCGGCTACGGCCTGGATGTGACCGACCGCGAGCAGGCCCGGCAGGCCCTGGCCGATGAGCAGGCGTTTACGCGGCAGGTGCTGGACACCACGCCCAGCATGATTTTCGTGCGCGACCGGGCCGGCAATTTTCTTTTTCAGAACCGCGCCATTCAGGAGCTGCGGGATGCTGCCCGCCTGGAAGGTGATGCCGATACCCGCCGCCAGACCCGGGACGCCGAGCTGGCCCACTTTGCCAAAGTCGATGCCCAGGTAATGGACGGCAACCAGGAAATAGCGGTGGAGGACTGCTTCACCCTGGCCGATGGCAGCCTGCGCTGGTACCACTCCACCAAGCGCCCATTGCACCGCCCCGACGGCACAGTGCATGTGTTGGGCGTGAGCACCGACATTACCGAGCTGAAAGCCGCCCAGCTGGCCGCCGAGGCTGCCGCCACCGCGCGTCAGAACTTCCTGGCCAACATGAGCCACGAAATCCGTACGCCGCTCAATGGCGTGCTGGGCATGGCGGCCCACCTGGCCAAAACCCCGCTCGACCCGCGCCAGCAGCAGCTCATCGACATCATGCAGCGCTCCGGGCAGCACCTGCTGAGCGTGGTGAACGACGTGCTCGACATGGCCAAAATCAGCTCGGGCAAGCTGGAAATGGAGCAGGTGGCGTTCAACCTCTGCGATTCGGTGAGCGCGGCGTTGCAGCCGCTGGCCTTGCAGGCCACCGAGAAAGGCCTGGTGTTCGAGGGCACTTCGTTGCGGACAATCTCTCCCCAGCCTTGGGTGATTGGCGACGCGCACCGCCTCAATCAGATTATCATCAACCTAGTCAGCAACGCGCTCAAGTTCACCGAGCGGGGCACCATCAATGTGTCGAGCGAACTGGCGGCCGAAACGGCCGACAGCCTCACGGCCCGGTTCAGCGTGGCCGATACGGGCATTGGCATTGCCCCGGCCCAGCAAGAGCGCATCTTCGAGAGCTTTACGCAGGCCTATGCCGATACCAGCCGCCAGTTCGGCGGTACCGGGCTGGGGCTGAGCATTGCCCGGGCGCTGGTGGCGCAGCTGGGCGGCACCCTTACCCTGACCAGCGCCATGGGCCGGGGCACCACGTTCGTGTTCACGGTGACGCTGCCCAAGGCCCCGGTGCCGGCGCTGGCCCCGGCCTTTGCGGCGGCCTACGACACCGGCCGGCTGGCCGGGGTGCGGGTGCTGATGGTGGAAGACAACGAAATAAACCGGGCCGTGGCCCAGATGACGCTGGCCCCTTGGGGCGTGGTGCTGGAAGAAGCCGAAGATGGCCCCGCCGGCCTGGCCTGTCTCGAAGCCAACCCCTACGACATCGTGCTGATGGACATTCAGATGCCCGGTATGAGCGGCGTGGACGTGACCCGCTACCTGCGCCAGCTGCCCGATGCCCGACGAGCGGCTACGCCCGTCATTGCCCTCACGGCCAATGCCTTTCGGTCTGATGTGGAGCACTACCTAGCCGCTGGCATGAACGATTACTTGGCCAAGCCCTTCGACGAAGAGGTGCTGTACCATAAGATGGTGGCCCTGCTCGATGCGGCAGCCGAGCCGCCCTACGACCTGGCGCGCCTGCGCCGGCAGTCGCAGGGCCACGCCGCGTTTGTGGGGCAGATACTGCGCTCGTTTCAGGCCAATATGCCCAAGAGCCTGGCGCAGCTGCACGCCGCCGCCGCCACCCGGCACTGGGCGCAGGCTGCCGAAATCGCCCACCACATCAAGCCCAACTTGCTGGCCCTGGGCGTGGCGGGCGTGGCCGCGCCACTGGAAACCCTCAGCCTGGCCCATGCCAAGGCCACGCCGGGCACCATGCCCGCGCCGGAAGTGCTGGCCGGGGCCGTGGCGCAGCTGGCCACCGTGGTGGGCCGGGTGCTGGCCGCCATGCCGGCCGAGCTTGCCGCGCTGCAAGCCACCGCCTAAAGCGGGGCCAGCCGCCGCATCAGCGCGGCTTTGTGGAGCTTGCCCACGGGCACGGTGTAGGGACCCATCACCAGCTGGTGGTCATCTATGGCATCGATGCGGCGCGTGTTCACGATGTAGGAGCGGTGTACCCGCACGAAGTGGCTGAACGGCAGCCGCTCCTCCAGACTCTTGAGCGTGACGTGTACAATGTGCTTGTGCGTGGCCGTGACCAGCACCGAGTAGGTGGACAGGGCCTCGATGTAGAACACCTCATCGAAATTAATGCGCACCAGCCGGCCATTGACTCTGACAAACACGTTGGAATTGTCGGGGGCGGGAAAAGCGGGGACTGCCGGGTGCCGCTGCCAGGCGCGCACCTGCTGCACGGCCTGCAGAAAGCGGGCGTAGTCCACGGGCTTCACCAGATAGTCGGCCACGGGCAGCTCGAAGGCCTCGGCGGCAAAGCTGTGGTGCGAGGTAACCAGCACAATGGCCGGCAGGGGCTGGGACAATATCCGAACCAGCTCCAGGCCGGTAAGGTGGGGCATTTCAATGTCGAGCAGCAGCAGGTCAATTGGCGGGTGCGTTTGCAGGAAGTGCAGGGCCGCGAGGCCGTCCGGCAGCGTGGCGACCAGTTCCAGGCCGGGCGTGAGGGCCACAAAATGCTCCAGGGCCAGGCGGCTCATCTCATTGTCGTCGACGATGACGCAGGTAAGCGGGCGAAGGTTAGCCATAGCCGTGAGGTAGGAAAGGAGCTGCCGGGGTGGTAGTTCCACCAACCATGGTAGCGGTTTATAGGTGCTATAAAGCGCTGATTCTTGGCGGGTGAAGGCAGCTGTATAACGCTGAAATTGGCGCAAATGCCTGCCGCGTCTCAAGGTGCTGATTTTCTCGTAGGATTCCTATGTTTTTTGCCATCTCACCCGTTTTCGCTCGTTGCTGCCCCGCCTGCTGTGGTGGCCGGGCCGTGCTGCCCACGGCCATAAAATGACGGCGGCGGGGGGGGGGGGGGGGCCCCCCCCCCCCCCCCCCCCCCCCCCCCCACCCCCCCCCCCCCCCCCCCCCCCCCCCGCCGCCCCCCCCCCCCCCCAACCCCCCCCCCCCCCCCCCCGCCGCCGGGTGGCAGCAGCCCAATACTTGCCTCCGGGGCCTATTGCAACACTACGCGCCGAGCCATCGTGGTGGTGCCAGCCCGGAGGCGCAGGGTGTACACGCCTGGGGCCAGCGCGGCGGTTTCAACCGCCAGGCGGGTGCCGCTGGCGGGCAGCACGGCTGTTTGGTGCTGCACCACCTGCCCCAAGGCATTAAGCAACTCGGCCTGCACCGTGGAGGGAGCGCCGGCCATGGCGGGTATCAGCACGGCAAAGGCGTCGTGGGCGGGGTTGGGGTAGAGGGTAATGTCGGGGGCGGTCTGCGCCGGGGTATTGGCCAGCACGATGTACGTATTGAGCAGCACGCCCACCGTACCACTGGTGTAGTTGGCCACGGCGATGTCGCGCCGGCCGTCGTTGTTCAGGTCGGCCACGGCGAGGCCGATGGGGCCATTGCCGCCGCTGGAATAGGTAGTGGCCGGCGCAAAAGTGCCGGCCTGCGCCGCCCGGCCCGTGAGCACGCCAATTGAGCCGCTTCCGTTATTTCCCACCACAATATCCAGCCGGCCGTCGCCATTTATATCGCTCAGAACAGCAAAATTGGGCTCGATGCCGCCGCTGGAGTAGGTGACGGGCGTGGCAAAAAGGCTGCCCGTGCCGGCGGTGCCCAGCAGCACGCTCACCGTAGCGCCCGAGGAATTGGCCGTCACAAGGTCGGTCCGGCCGTCGCCGTTCACGTCGCCCAACGCCACGCTCACCGTCCCGGTGCTCCCGCTGGCATACGTGAGCGCGGGGGTGAAAGTGCCCAAGGTGGTGGCCGACGCCAGTAGCACGCCCACACCGGTACCCATGTTGCTGCCCATTACAAGGTCGGGCCGCCCGTCGGCGTTCACGTCGCCGATGGTGATGCCGATGGGGGCCGTGAGGCCACTGGCGTACGTGGTGGCCGGCGAGAAGCTGCCCGCCGGGCTGGCGGAGTTCAGAAATACCGATACCGTACCGGCACCGGTATTGGTGGCCGCAATGTCGAGCCGGCCATCACCGTTCACATCGCCGAGGGCCACAATGTTGGTGTTCGAGGTTCCGGTGAGGTAGGTGCTGGCCGCGCCAAAGGTGCCGGGCGCGGTGGCCGAATTCAGCATGATGCCCACCGTGCCGGTTTGCTGGTTGGCAGTCACGATGTCGAGCCGGCCGTCGCCGTTCACATCACCCAGCGCGATGCCGGTGGGCCGGGTGCCCGTGCCGGTCGGGTACGAGACGGCCGCGGCGTAGGCGGCTCCCGTTCCGGTCCGGCCCAGCAGCACGCTCACGTTGTCGGTGCCCTGGTTGGCCATCACAATGTCGTTCAGGCCATCGCTGTTCACGTCGCCCAGGGCCACGCCCAGGGGCGAGGTGCCGCTGCTGAAGTAAGTAGTGGCCGGTCCAAAGCTGGATTGGGCAAATGCCCCCGGGGCCACCCCCAGCAGGGCCAGTAGCAGCGCCCCGCGCTGCTGGCGGCGGGATAATCCATTAATGAGCGGCGTGAGAAAAGGTTTTTTCATGAAATGATGAAATGGAGGGAAATGAAAACGGGCCTGATGGGTAAAATCCGACAAGGACCCGGGCGTAAAGAAAAGCACGAACACAGGCTCGTGCGGAAAGTAGCCTGGTGCGGGCCCTGCTTTCCTACCTTTGCCCACCCAAACCCACCCACCCCGTCATGACTTTTGACCGCCACGACCTCTCCAACGAAACCCTCCTGCACCTCTACCAGCACCTGCTGCGCCCCCGGCTGATTGAGGAGAAAATGCTGATTCTGCTGCGCCAGGGCAAGGTGAGCAAGTGGTTTTCGGGTATCGGGCAGGAGGCCATCTCGGTGGGCAGCACCCTGGCCCTGGAAGCCGACGAGTACATTTTGCCGCTGCACCGCAACCTGGGCGTGTTCACGGGGCGCGAGGTGCCGCTGGGCCGCCTGTTTGCGCAGTGGCAGGGCAAACGCCTGGGCTTCACCAAGGGCCGCGACCGCAGCTTTCACTTCGGCACCAACGAGCACCACATCGTGGGCATGATTTCGCACCTCGGCCCGCAGCTGGCCGTGGCTGGTGGCATTGCTTTGGCCGATTTGCTGGATAAAAACCCCAAAGTGACGCTGACTTATTCCGGCGACGGTGGCGCTTCGGAGGGCGACTTCCACGAAGCGCTGAACGTGGCCGCCGTGTGGCAGCTGCCCGTCATTTTCATGATTGAGAACAACGGCTACGGCCTGAGCACGCCCAGCAACGAGCAGTTCCGCTTCAAGTCCTTCGTCGACAAAGGTCCCGCCTACGGCATGGAAGCCGTGCAGGTAGACGGCAACAACGTGCTGGAAGTGTACACCACCGTGAAGCGCCTGGCCGAGGACCTGCGCCAAAACCCGCGCCCCGTGCTGGTAGAGGCCCTTACGTTCCGGATGCGCGGCCACGAGGAAGCCAGCGGCACCAAGTATGTGCCCCAGAGCCTGATGGAAGAATGGGCCGCCAAAGACCCGGTGGAAAATTTCGAAAAATGGCTGCTGGACGAGGGCATCCTCACCGAAACCGCCAAGCACGGCATCCGCGAGAAAATCAAAGCCGCCATCGAGGCCGGCCTTCAGGAAGCCGATGCGGAGCCGATGCCTACGGCCGACATCGCCGAGGAAATTGCGGATATGTACGCGCCCTTCGATGCGCCCGCTACGGACGCCCCGCAGGACGGCCCGGTCCGCGAAATCCGCTTCATCGACGCCATTTCCGAGGGCATGAAGCAGAGCATGCAGCGCTATCCCGAGCTCGTGCTCATGGGCCAGGACATTGCCGACTACGGCGGCGTGTTCAAAATAACGGAAGGCTTCGTGGCCGAATTCGGCAAGGCGCGGGTTCGCAATACGCCGCTGTGCGAGTCGGCCATTGTGGGCATCGGCTTGGGCCTGAGCATCAAGCGCAAGAAAAGCATGGTTGAGATGCAGTTTGCCGA
The DNA here is from genome assembly GCF_054061335.1 of Hymenobacter sp. UYAg731. Lineage (NCBI taxonomy): Bacteria > Pseudomonadati > Bacteroidota > Cytophagia > Cytophagales > Hymenobacteraceae > Hymenobacter > Hymenobacter sp. UYAg731. The sequence continues at coordinate 122,531 of NZ_JBSSEC010000008.1, forward strand.
TTTCGTGACCTGCGGCTTCAACCAGATTGTGAACAACCTGGCCAAAAGCCACTACCGCTGGGGCCAGAACGCCGACGTGGTGGTGCGGATGCCCACCGGCGCGGGCAGCGCCGCCGGCCCTTTCCATAGCCAAAGCAACGAAGCCTGGTTCACGCACGTGCCCGGCCTGAAAGTGGTGTACCCCAGCAACCCGCACGACGCCAAGGGCCTGCTCTGCGCCGCCTTTGAGGACCCCAACCCGGTGCTGTACTTTGAGCACAAGATGCTGTACCGCAGCCTTTCCGGCCCCGTGCCGGAGGCGTACTACACCACACCCATCGGCCAGGCCGCGCTGGCGGCCGAGGGTAACGAGCTGAGCATCATTACCTACGGCATGGGCGTGCGCTGGGCCCTGCAAACCTGCCAGGACCTGGGCGTGTCGGCCGACATTCTGGACCTGCGCACCCTGCTGCCCTGGGACCAGGAGGCGGTGCGCAAAACCGTAGCGAAAAACGGCCGCGTCCTCATCCTGCACGAGGACACGATGACCGGCGGCATCGGCGGCGAAATCGCGGCCTGGATTGGCGAGAATTGCTTCGAACACCTCGATGCGCCGGTGCGCCGCGTGGCGTCGCTGGACACGGCCATTCCATTTGCGCCGCCGCTGGAGGCCGCCTTCCTGCCCCAGCAGCGCCTGCGCGAGCAGGTGCAGGCCCTGCGTAATTACTAGCCGGCGGGTTGGCGCGGTTTTCGCGCGTGACCCACGTATCTTTCTGTACCTGATTTAATTGGTTCTGCCTGCTTTGCGGTGAAATACTGTTTACCCTCCGTTGTGTTCCGGTCCTTGCTGGGCGTGCTGCTGCTGGCTGCGCTGGGCAGCTGCACGCTCTACCACAAGGTGTTTCACCCGTACCGGTTGCCCACGCCCAAGCCGTCGCCGGAGTTCATTGCGCAGCAGAAAGAGAAGAAGGAGCACGAAAAGCTGACGAGCGACCTGGCCAAATCGGCCGCCTCAGTCAAGAAGAAATCGGGTGGAGATGCTCCGGAAGCTGCCACCGATGTCTCGACGCCCAGCAATGCCGGGGCCACGGCCAGCGCCAGCACCACCGATAGCAAAGGCAGCGTATACCCGGAGCGCTCCACGGTGCGGTACGATAAGCACGGGCTCATGAAGAAGCCCAAGCTGAACCGCCGCAAGCGCCACAAAGTGAGCAAGGGCTTCCATCCCATCGAGTCTGTCCGCAACTTCTTCAAATACGGCTTCCATGCAAAACCCAACTACAGCCCCGACCACCGGCCGGCGCCCAAGCAGCCCAGCGCGACGCCCGAACAGGAATTGCCCGATGAAGCCATGCCCACTCCCGCAGCGCCAGCTACGGAGCCCGCGCCAAGCCCCGTGCCTCGCGGCAAGCCTTAGCCGGCTGCTGGGCCTGCTGGCCGTTGCCATCTTTTTGCTGAGTGCCGCGCCCGCCCAGGCCCAGATTGAGCGCACCAAGCCCGGCAAAATAAAAGCCGCCAACCGCCGCGCCCTGCGCGAAGACCGCACCACCGACTCGCCCTACAAAGACAGCCACCTCGGCGTGACCCGCGTGCAGCTCAAGCGCGGCCAAAGCACCCAGGCGGTGCCCGAAACCCGCAAAGACCTCAACTACAAGTCCGGCACCGCGCCCAACGTGCAGCCCCCCGGTTTCCTGGGCCTGCGCCGCAAAAAGAACAACCTGCAACGCCCGCCCGCCCAATCCGGTAGCAAAAAGAACAAGTCCCCCGAAAAAGAATGAGCCATCCGGCGGGAATCTACTGGTCCTAATTTGTTGTAGTGTACCAACGCGCCGTAACTCGTTTTATCCGGCCCAAACGCTTCATCCAATCTCTAATTATCGCAATGTCCACTCCCTGGCTTCCCCTCACCCAGCCCGACGAAATCACCCAGCTGGCCCAGTCCTCGCACGCGCAGCCGGTGCTTATTTTCAAGCACAGCACCACCTGCTCCATCAGCGCGGCGGCCAAGAGCAAGATTGAGCGCCAGTGGGCCGATAGCGGCCTCGACCTGCCCATCTACTACCTCGATTTGCTGCGCTTCCGGCCCCTGTCGGCCCAGGTAGCCGAGCAGTTTGGCATCCGCCACGAGTCGCCGCAGCTCCTGCTCATCCAGGCCGGCGAATGCACTTACGATGCCTCGCATATGGGCATCCGCCTCGCCGACGTGAAGCAGGCCGTGAATGGCTAGCAACCAGCAGTAAAGAAAGGAACGGCTGCCCGGTTTCATGCGTTGAAACCGGCAGCCGTTCCTTTCTTCTAACCCCTTGTTATTTATACTCGAACACGATGTTCTGCCGCACGTCCGGGTGCAGGCTCAGGCCCACCGGGCAGGTGTGGGCCGAGCGTTCCAGCAGGGCGCGCTCGGTGGGCGTGAGGGCGGCGGGCAGCGTAAACGTCACGTCGATTTGGGCAATGCGGCGCGGCGCTTCCGTGCTCATGTGCTTCACCACAGCAAAGGTGCTGCCCACCAGGTCCCACTGGTGGCGCTCGGCCACAATGCCCATCACCGTCATCATGCACGAGCCCAAGGCCGTGCTCACGAGGTCGGTGGGGGAGAAGGCTTCGCCCCGGCCGTGATTATCGACGGGGGCGTCGGTCTGAATAACATTGCTTGAGGCAACGTGCGTGGCTTCGGTGCGGAGGTGGCCCGCGTAACGGGCAGTGGCGGTGTTCATCAAATCAGGAAGTTAACTTTACAAAGTTGTTTGTTCTTTTGCTAAATTACGTATTACGTGGTGCGTCGCATTTTCGGCGTCGGTTCGGGTCCCATTTCGGTTGAAGATTATGCGTTTTTTCTCTGCCCATACCTACCGCTGGGGCCTGCTGGCTGCCGGCCTGCTCACGGCCGCCGGCGCGCACGCCCAGGACCGCGCCGCACCGGCCGCCAAGCCTGCGCCGGCTCCCGCACCGGCCGCGCCTTCCCGCTCCTCGTCGGCCCCGTTGCGTACCGATATGATTCCCGACGCGCCCTCCGATGAGCAGTCGTATCAGAAAGAATTTGTTTTCGGAATAAACTTCAACAACCAGGGCGGCCTGCTGGGCGGCGCGTCCATCCGCTCCACGCGGGTGATGGACGGTCGCCTGCTGCGCTTTTGGAGCCTGGAGGGTGTGATGCTGAAAAACGCCAAGGAAGTGCGCGTTAACTCCCTGATTGGCGGGACTTACATTACCCGCAAAACCAACTATGCCTTCGTGTTGCGGCCTTCGGTGGGCATCCAGCGCATCCTGTTCCGCAAGGCTGCCGATGCCGGGGTGCAGGTGAATGCCCTGCTCAGTGCGGGGCCGTCCATCGGCCTGCTGATGCCTTACTACATCAGCTACGACCGCACGGCCACGCGCACGAACGTCATCAACCTCTCGACCGATGAGATTGTGAACGAGCAGTACGACCCCTACAAGCACACCATCACGGGCGCGATTCTCGACCACGGCCCCCTGTTCAGCGGCATTGGCCAGACGCAGGTGGTGCCCGGCTTCCACCTGCGCGGCGGCCTTAGCTTCGAGTATGGCCGCTACCGCGATGCCGTGACGGGCCTGGAAGCTGGCTTCCTGGTAGAAGCCTTCACCAAGCGCCTGCTCATTCTTAGCCCTAGCATCCTGTCCGATGCCGACGAGCTGAACCGCAAGTTTTTCCCCTCGGTCTACCTCACGCTGTATTTCGGGCACCGCTCTTAAGGGAATTATAAATTATGAATTGGCGGCCAGAGCCGGTGCCGAAGCACTTCGTTCGTAATTTTGTTGTGTCTGGGCACTGGCTTCAATTCTGCCAACTCATAATTTATAATGCATAATTCATAATTTAATTATGATTGATTTGCCCGTTATCCAGCCCGAAACGGCTGCCCCCGCCCGCCCCCGCAAGCCCGACTGGCTGCGCGTGAAGCTGCCCGTGGGCGAAGAATACGCCGCCGTGCGCCGCCTCGTGGACGAGCATAAGCTGCACACCATCTGCGAGAGCGGCAACTGCCCCAACATGGGCGAGTGCTGGGGCGCGGGCACGGCTACATTCATGATTTTGGGCAACATCTGCACCCGCTCGTGCTCGTTTTGCGCCGTGGCCACCGGCCGCCCCACCGAGTACGACCTCGACGAGCCCCGCCGTGTGGCCGAGGCTATTCACCTCATGAAGGTGAAGCACGCCGTACTCACCAGCGTGAACCGCGACGAGCTCAAGGACCGCGGGGCTAGCGTGTGGCGCGAAACCGTGGTGCTCACCAAGCAGCTTAGCCCCGAAACCACTATCGAAACTCTGATTCCGGATGTGAAAGCCAACTGGGACGCACTCGACGTGATGATTTCGGGCGGCCAGGAAGTGATTTCGCACAACGTCGAAACCGTGGGCAGCCTCTACCGCCTCGTGCGCCCGCAGGCCCGCTACGACCGCAGCCTGGAGCAAATCCGCCGGACCAAAGCCGCCGGCCACCGCACCAAATCCGGCATTATGCTGGGCCTGGGCGAGAAGCCCGACGAGCTGTACCAGGCCATGGACGACCTCGTGGCCAACGGCCTCGACATTCTCACCCTCGGCCAGTACCTGCAGCCCACCAAGCGCCACCTCGAAGTAGCCGAGTTCATCACCCCCGACCAATTCGCCCACTACAAAGAGGAAGGCCTGCGCCGCGGCCTGAAATACGTGGAAAGCGGCCCGCTGGTGCGCAGCTCCTACCACGCCGAGCGCCATGTAAACGTGCCTATTTAAAGCCATTTGAACGGACCGGTGTAGTTTAGGCCAAAAATCTACTTCATGGCCTTTTTTACTGCTGCCGGACGCCTGCGCCGTCGGGCTTATTTTCTGCGAGTGCTGGGGCTTTATGTCGCAGGAATTGTCATTTATGCCATTCCCGGGTTGCTGTATCCCGCCGAAATCCCTTCCTGGATGCAGTTGGCAGCCTTAGCGGTCATAGTCGGTTTGTTTTATCTGGTAATTGTGCAGGTCCTGCTTCGCCTACACGACCTAAACTTCAGCAGTTGGTGGAGTTTGATAATGCTTCTGCCGGTAGTGAGCTATATTTTGGGTGGTGGGCTGCAATTCGTGCAGGGCACTATTGGTCCCAACCGCTTCGGCCTCGACCCCAAACGCCTTTTATTGCTGCCGGCCGCCGTACCAGTTGCCTCGCTGCCCCCAGACGCTAGTATTGAATCATAAAAAAAGTCCCGCTAATGTTGGCGGGACTTTTTTACTGAGCAGAATGCGCTGAAATTATTAGCGACGGGCGTTGTTATCCTGCGGCGGGTAGGTGCTCAGAATTCCGTTCACGATGCGGTGGGTTTCGGCTTCGTCGATGGTATTCTGGTTGACCTGGGCCTGGCCGGTGCCGCGCCATGCCAACTCCTTGCGGTGGGCGTCGATGATGTCGATAACCACGGTGCCGGCTTTGTACTGCGTCACGGGCGAGTAGCCGCGGTAGCCGCCATAGCCGTAGCCGTAGGGGTAGCCCAGGCCGTTGTAATAGGGCGAAACCTGCTGCTTGTCCTCCACGCGGGCGCTGTAGGCCACGTAGATATCGGGCGCGGTGGTTACTTCGGTGAGGCCCTTCTGGGTCATCTCCGAAGCCACAGAGGCGCGCATCCGCTTGTCGAGAAACGACTCGTAGCCCTTGGCGGGGCCGTTCTCGGCATCGCGGGGCTGCTGCGGGTACCAGGCCCAGGTTTTGAAGGCCCGGAAATTTACCGCGTGGTCAAAGTCATTGGTCACGCCTACGCGGGAGGACGTGGTGCAGCCGCTGGGACCCAGCAGTAACACTAAGCTGGCGGCAACCATGGCCACCGGATGGGCCAGAAAACGGGTGATGCGGTTCATAAAAAGGAAGAAAGAAGACGGATGGAATATGCCCCCTAAAAAGCCGTTTATCAGGATAAAGGGACTGTTTTCGGGGGCTGTGATATTAACGGAAAAGTGGGTTGCGGCGTTCCATTTTCGCAGGGCCGGGTTGGGGGTTGAGCGAATGCAAATAAGAAGAGAAAATGTTGACATCACCGGAATTTGTCCTACCTTACCTCCAAAATCCCCACCCTTGCTTTTTCCCAGTTGATGAAAAGAACTGCCCTACTCTTTTTGGCTGTTTCCGGTCTGTTTGCCGCCTGTACCTCCACCCGCGACGAAATGAGCAAAGCGGCCGTCGACCGTACCCCCGTCGCGCACAATACCATTGTGGACTGCCCGGTGTACGACGGCATGAAAAAAACGTCCACCATCCTGGCCCAAACCACTAGCGGCAATGAGGTTCAAGTAACGGATACCATCAACGCCTATTTTGTGCGCGTCCGGCTCGATAAAGACGGCCAGACCAAAGTAGGCTACATGGACCGTCGCTGCTTCGGCGAGCGCGGCAACGAGCGGGGAAATCGCAAATGAGTTAAAAATTAGGAGTTAAGCGTTAAAAAGCCCGCCTGATGATTCAGGCGGGCTTTTTAACGCTTAACTCCTAATTTTTAACTTAATAAGACGGGCCTTTGTCGGCCTGCACCAGCTCTTCCTGTTGGTCGGCGTATTCCTCGATGGGCGTGCAGCTGCAAATCAGGTTCCGGTCGCCGTAGGCCGAGTCGATGCGGCTGACGGCGGGCCAGAACTTGTTGGCGCGCACGTACTCCATGGGGTACACGGCCTGCTCGCGCGAGTACGGGCGCGTCCAGTCGTGGACGAGCACGGTGGCGGCAGTGTGCGGGGCATGCTTGAGCACGTTGTCTTTGGCATCGGCCTTGCCCGATTCCACATCGGCGATTTCCTTGCGGATGGAAATCATGGCGTCGCAGAAGCGGTCGAGCTCGGCTTTGCTTTCGCTTTCGGTGGGCTCAATCATGAGCGTGCCGGCCACGGGGAAGCTCACGGTGGGCGCGTGGAAACCGTAATCCATCAGGCGCTTGGCGATGTCCTCGACTTCAATACCGGCCTTTTTGAAGTGGCGGCATTCCAGAATCATCTCGTGGGCGCAGCGGCCGTGGCTGCCGGTGTAGAGCACGGGGTAGTGCGCTTCGAGGCGGGCCTTGATGTAGTTGGCGTTGAGGATGGCCGTTTCGGTGGCGCGCGTCAGGCCGTCGCCGCCCATCATCGAAATGTAGGCGTAGCTGATGGGCAGGATGCTGGCCGAACCCCACGGCGCGGCCGAAACCGAGCCGCTGGTGCGGCCTTCCACCGGTACCACGGCGTGGCCGGGCAGGTAGGGAGCCAGGTCGGCCACCACGCCGATGGGGCCGACGCCGGGGCCGCCGCCGCCGTGCGGAATGCAGAAGGTTTTGTGCAGGTTGAGGTGGCACACATCGGCCCCGATGATGGCGGGCGAGGTGAGGCCCACCTGGGCGTTCATGTTCGCGCCGTCCATGTACACGCGGCCGCCGTACTCGTGAATCATGTTGCAGATGTCGATAATGGTTTCCTCGTACACGCCGTGCGTGCTGGGATAGGTCACCATCAGGCAGCTCAGGTTGGCGGCGTGCTTGTCGGCCTGGGCCTTGAGGTCAGCTAGGTCGATGTTGCCGTCTTCGGTGCTCTTCACCACCACTACCTGCATGCCGGCCATTACGGCCGAAGCGGGGTTGGTACCATGGGCCGAGGCCGGAATGAGGGCCACGGTGCGGTGGTGGTCGCCGTGGGCATCGTGGTAGCCTTTGATGGCCAGAAGGCCGGCGTACTCGCCCTGCGCGCCCGAGTTGGGCTGTAGGCTCACGGCATCGAAGCCGGTTACCTCGCAGAGCCAGGCTTGCAGGTCCGAGAAAATCTGCTCGTAGCCTTTGGCCTGCTCGCGGGGGGCGAAGGGGTGCAGGCCGCCGATTTCGGGCCAGGTCACCGGAATCATCTCGGCGGTGGCGTTCAGCTTCATGGTGCAGGAGCCCAGCGCAATCATGCTGTGCGCGAGGCTCAGGTCCTTGTTTTCGAGCTGCTTCATGTAGCGCAGTATCTCGTGTTCGGCGTGGTGCGTGTTGAAGACGGGGTGCGTGAGGTAGTCGCTTCTGCGGACGAGGGCGGCGGGCACGTGCAGCTCGGCAGCTTCAATGATTTCGGCCAGCTGGTCGGCTTCCTTGCCCAGCACCTTGGCGAACACGTCCAGAATATCGGCTACGTCGTGCAGCTCGGTGTTCTGGTTCAGCGAAATGCCGACGCGCACATCTTCGAAATAGCGGAAGTTGATGCCGGCGGCTTCGGCTTCCTTCTTCAGCGCCTGCTGCATTTCGGCGCTTTCGAGGCGCAGGTTCAGGGTGTCAAAATAAGAAGTGTTGGTTTGCTCCACGCCCAGCTTCTTCAGGCCGGCTTCGAGGGTTTGGGCCAGCAGGTGGGTGTTGGTGGCAAACTGCTTCAGGCGTTGTGGGCCGTGGTACACGGCGTACATGCCGGCCAATACGCTCAGCAGCACCTGCGCGGTGCAGATGTTGCTGGTGGCTTTTTCGCGGCGGATGTGCTGCTCGCGGGTTTGCAGGGCCATGCGGTAGGCCTTATTGCCGGCCGCATCAATGCTCTGGCCGATGAGGCGGCCGGGAATCACGCGCTTGAACTGCTCTTTGCAAGTGAAGAAACCGGCGTGCGGGCCACCGTAGCCCATCGGTACGCCGAAGCGCTGGGAATTGCCCACGCACACATCGGCCCCCAGCTCGCCAGGCGAGGTGAGCAGCGTGAGGGCCAGCAAGTCAGCCGCCATTACCACGAAAACGTTGTTTTTCTGCGCCTGGGCGATAAAGTCTTTGTAGTCGAACACCTCGCCATCAGCGGCGGGGTACTGCACCATCGCGCCGAAGAAGCCTTCGTTGCTGAGGTCCACTTGGCGGTGGTCGCCCACTACCAGCTCGATGCCGACCGGCGTGGCGCGGGTGCGCAGCAGGTCAATGGTCTGGGGCAGCACCTGCTCCGACACGAAGTATTGGTTGGCACCCTTTTTCTTGGTCTGCGAGTGCAGCATGTGCATGGCTTCGGCGGCAGCAGTGCCTTCGTCGAGCAGGCTGGCGTTGGCGATTTCGAGGCCGGTGAGGTCAATTACCACGGTCTGGTAATTAATGAGGGCTTCGAGGCGGCCCTGGGCAATTTCGGCCTGGTAGGGCGTGTAGGCGGTGTACCAACCCGGGTTTTCCAGAATGTTGCGCTGGATAACGGGCGGCAAAGTCGTGTCGTGGTAGCCCAGGCCGATGTAGGATTTGAACACCTGGTTCTGGCCGGCAATCTGCTTGAACTTCGCCAAAAAAGCCCGTTCGCTGAGGGCGGCGGGCAGGTCGAGGGGGCGTTTCAGGCGGATGGCGGGCGGCACCGTTTCATTGATGAGCTGCTCGATGCTTTCGACCCCAATGGTGCGGAGCATCGCGGCCTGGGCCTCGGCGCTGGGCGCGTTGTGGCGGGCTTCAAAAACGTCGACTGGCGAGAATTTCAACGACATAAAGACGGGAATGGATTGGTGGGGAGCTGGTTAGGCAGGTGGGTTTTCGGATTCAGATTCCTTAACAAAGGTACGCCCGAAACCTCCCGGCGAACTGCGGGAAAGCCGTAATTTTGGCCGTCGTTCAGCTTATATAGGCGGCCAATCCCGGGCTGTTGGCACGTCATGCAGCGCGCAGCGAAGCATCTTTACCGCTTCGTTGGGTCAAGTAAATAGCGTTGAGCGGGCAAGATGCTTCGCTACGCGCTGCATGACGTTCTCGGTTTTTTCCTTCCCACCCAATTCCCACTATTCCCTCCCCATGTCCCTCACCATCGGCCTCATCCGCGAAGGCAAAACCCCGCCTGACAAGCGCGTGCCCCTCACCCCCAAGAAATGCACCGAGGCGCAGGCCGATTTCCCGGGCCTGAAAGTCGTGGTGCAGAGTAGCCCCATCCGCAGCTACACCGACCAGGAATACCGCGACCTGGGCCTGGAATTGCGCGATGATATTTCGGCTTGCGACGTGCTGATGGGTGTGAAGGAAGTGCCCGTCGACCAGCTGATTCCTAACAAAACCTACCTCTTTTTCTCGCACACCGTGAAGAAGCAGCCCGCCAACCGCAAGCTGCTGCAAGCCGTGCTCGACAAGCACATTACCCTGATTGACTACGAGCTGCTGACCAATGAGCACGGCGAGCGCATCGTGGCCTTCGGGCGCTATGCCGGCATTGTGGGGGCCTACAATGGCCTGCTCACCTACGGCCGCAAGCACGGCCTCTACGACCTGAAACCCGCCTGGCAGTGCGTGGATATGGATGACATGCAGGAGGAATTCTTCAAGGTGAAGAAGCTGCCACCCATCAAAATGGCCGTCACGGGCAGCGGCCGGGTGGCGCAGGGTGCGCTGGAAGTGCTCGACCGCATGGGCATCCGCCGGGTGAGCGTGTACGATTACCTGTACCTGACTTTCAACGAGCCGGTGTATACGCAGCTGCGCAGCTCCGACTACAACCGCCGCCGCGACGGCCGCGTGTGGGACACCCAGAATTTCCACCAACACCCGGCGGAGTACGAGTCCACGTTCGGTAATTTTCTGCCCGTGACCGACCTGCTCATTGCCTGCGCTTACTGGCACCCGGCCGCGCCGCTGCTTTTCTCGGAAGCCGACACGCGCCGGCCCGATTTCCGCATCAATACCATTGCCGACGTGACTTGCGACGTGAACGGTTCGGTGCCCACCACCAAGCGCAGCAGCACCATCGCCGAGCCGGTTTTCGACTATAACCCCGCCACCGGCGAGTTGGAACCCGCTTACTCGCGCCCCGGGAATATCACCGAAATGGCGGTGGACAACCTGCCCTGCGAGCTGCCCCGCAACGCCAGCCGCGACTTCGGCCGCCAACTCATTGACAAGGTGCTGCCCCACCTGCTGGGCGACGACGCCGAAGGCGTCATTGCGCGGGCCACCATCGCCAAAGGCGGCCGGCTGACGAAGCGGTACGAGTATCTGAGCGATTACGTGGCCGAAGCCAGTCGTGCCTCCGTGGGGTGAGGGCCGTATCTTCAAGTAATTATTTCTCCTGTTGCCATGGAATCCATCACGAAACTCTCGCAGCTCGACCCGAACGGCAGCTACACCTACGCTGACTACCTGACCTGGAAGTTTGAGGAGTTCGTGGAGTTAATCAGGGGCAAGCTGCTGCGGCATATGGCTGGCCCCAGCTCCCGGCACCAGCAGTATTCGACCAACCTCGTCATCGAAATAGGTCGGTTTCTGAAGGGCCGGGCCTGCCGCGTGTACGCCGCGCCCTTCGATGTGCGCCTGACCACGGGCGGCGCTAATAGCGACCAGGAAATCAACACCGTGGTGCAGCCCGACCTGTGCATCGTCTGCGACCTGACCAAAATCGACGCCCGTGGCTGCGTGGGCGCGCCCGACTGGATTATCGAAATTCTCTCGCCCGGCAATGTGGGCCACGACACGAAAACCAAGTTCGACCTCTACGAGGAAAACGGGGTGCGCGAGTACTGGATTGTGGCCCCCGGCCTGCTCACCGTCACGGCCTACGTGCTCGATGCTCAGAGCCGCTACCAGGTGGCCGCCGAGTATGCCGAACCCGGCCCCATGCCCGTGGCCACGCTGCCTGGTCTGGCCGTGGAGTGGGCCGATATTTTTGACGACGCGGTGTAGCGGCCGGGGACGGGACAAGCGGAACGGGCCGTTACATTTGCCGGCATGACTTCTACCAAAGAACAGGCCCGCGCCACCCTGACCCGGCTGGTTGATAAATTCAGCTAGAACTACAATCACTACAAGAGCGCGGCCTATAGCGAAGCCCAGCTGCGGGTCGATTTCCTCAACCCTTGGCTCGAAGCCTTTGGCTGGGACGTGCCCAACCACCAGAACCGCCCGCTCTCGCAGCGCGAGGTGATTACCGAAGACCGGGTGCGCGTGGCCGGCCGCCAGAAAGCGCCCGATTATGGGGTGCAGCTCGATGGCCGCTTTCGCTTCTACATCGAAGCCAAAAAGCCCGCCGTGAACCTGCACGACGACCCCGCCCCGGCCGTGCAGGTGCGTACCTACGCCTGGAATAAGGGCATCCCGCTGTCTTTCCTCACCGACTTTGAGGAACTGGCCCTCTACGACTGCCGCGCCAACCCCAACGCCCGCGCCACCGCGGCCACCGCCCGCCTCGATTACTTGCGCTTCGATACCTACCTGGCCCGATTCGACGAGCTGTGGGACCTGCTGGCCCGCGAAACCGTGGCCGACGGCAGCCTCGACCGCCGCGCCGCGGCCGTGCCCGAAAGGCGCGGCACCGAAACGGTGGACGTGGCCTTTCTCAACACCCTGGAGCAGATGCGCGCCGACCTGGCGCAGGACCTGATTCGCCAGAACCCAAAGCTGGACGTGGACGGCCTGCGTTACCTGGTGCAAATGCTGCTTGACCGCATCGTGTTTCTGCGCATTGCCGAAGACCGCGAAGTGGAGCCCTACGGCGACCTGGAAAAGCTGGCCGCCGACCGCAAAAAGGAAACCCCCGGCCAGCTCTACGGCGAGCTGCTCGACCGGTTCCGCGCCGCCGTGACCCGCTACAACTCCGGCCTGTTCGACCTGAGCGCCGATACCCTCTCTAGTGCCGTCACCCTCTCCAACGACGTGGTGCGCGGGCTGCTGCGCGGCCTCTACCCGCCCGATTCTAACTACAAGTTCGACGTGATTGGCGTTGACATTCTGGGGTCGGCCTACGAGCGGTTTCTGGGCAAAATCATTGAGCTGCCCGCCCCCGGCCGCGCCCAGATTGTGGAAAAGCCCGAGGTGCGCAAGGCCGGCGGCGTGTACTACACCCCGCCCTACATCGTGCGCTACATTGTGCGGGCTACCCTGGAGCCGCTGTGCCAGGGCCGCACCCCCGCCGAAGTGGCCCAGCTGCGCATCGTGGACCCCGCCTGTGGCTCGGGCTCCTTCCTGCTGGGGGCGTATGACTACCTCCTCGACTGGCACCAGGACTACTACCAGCGCCACCCCAAAGCCGCCGCTCCGCCCACGGCCGCGCCCCGCCCCACGCCCGGCAAGGCCCGCGCCGCCGCCGCCGACAAAGCCGCCCTCACCTCCGACGGCCGCCTGAGCACCACCACCCGCAAGGCCATCCTGCTCAACAACCTTTACGGCGTCGACCTCGATGCCCAGGCCGTGGAAGTCACCAAGCTCTCGCTGCTGCTCAAGTGCCTGGAGGGCGAAACCCGCAACAGCGCCGCTCAGCAGCTCGGCATCGAGCGCCTGCTGCCCACCATTGACCACAACGTGAAGGTGGGCAACTCGCTGGTGGACCCGGATTTTTACGATGAATTTGAGTTTGAGGCAACCACTGATAACCTACGCCCCTTTTCGTGGCGCGACGAGTTCAAAGCTATTTTCAAGCAGGGTGGTTTCGACGGTGTTATCGGCAATCCGCCCTACGTTCGGAGCCAGTTTATTTCCGAAGCCGTTAAAACTTACTTTGCCCGAACCTATCCGGCCGCTTCCTACCAGCCCGATACGTTTGCCTTTTTCATTTCCAAAGCCGTCATGTTGCTGAAAGACGGGGGCCGGTTTGGGTACATCATCCCATCCGCGCTGCTCACCAACAAGTATTATCAGCCGTTGCGGGAGCTGGTGCTTGATAGAACCCGGCTGGAACAGGTTATTGACCTTAAATCGGGCATCTTCAAGGATGCGGCGGTAGATACCATCATCCTGCTCGCCGCTCGGGAAGACAGCGCGGCCAAGCGGGCCGCGCACAACGTCATTATTGGCACCGACGCGGCAGCCCGGTTCAGTGGCGTTGTGACCACGCCCTCCATGCGCATTAAGCAGGCCGTACTGCGGTCAGGCCCCGGCGCATTTTACAATACGGCCAATGATACTGCCTCTTTCGACCTAGCCACCCGCGTGCGCAAGGCCAACCCGGTTGCGTTGGGCAGCGTGGTAGAAGTAAAGGCTGGGATGAAGGTGCGCAAGGATTTCGTGCGCGGCAAAAAGGAAACAAGCTTTTATAAAAAATTCCTGATGGGTTCTGATGTGAAGCCCAATTATACCACTTGGAAGGGCAAGTGGGTCTGCTACGACAAAGACTTGGAAACCCGGTTCTCCAACCAGTCTTTTCGGGACGAGCGAATTTTTCTCGCGCCCGAAAAAGTCTTGGTTAGGCAGGTAATGGGTAAGGAAAGGATTTATGCCGCAGTGGACAAAAGCCAGTTTTACGCCGACCAAAGCCTGTACCTGCTGCTCCCCATCAATAAAGCCTATCCGGCAACTTTTTTGGCTGGCGTTATTGCCTCGCGGCTCATGAGTTTCTATTTCAGCAAAACCATGGCCGACGGCAAAGCGACCTTCCCAAAGGTGAAAGGCGACCAACTGAAACAACTGCCGCTGCCCAAGTTCAGCCCCAAAAATGCAGCCCACAAGCAAACCGTGGTCGATATCACCAAAGAAGTCGATGAGCTAACCAAGCTGCACCAGCAGCGGGCCGCCGCCACGGTGCCCACCCAGCAGCAGCAGCTTCAGCGCCAGCTCACGCAGGCCGAGCGCCGCCTCGACCGGCTGGTGTACCAACTCTACGGCCTCTCGCAGCCTGACATCGACCAGATAGTGGCCGCCCTCGGGTAAAAAGACTGCGCTGCCGAGGATAATAACCCCGACTCCGGGCATAATAACCCCGACACCGGGGTTCCGAACTCCGGCTTCGGGGATAATAACCCCATTATCGGGGTTCCGAACCCCGACTCCGGAGATAATAACCCCGCCATCGGGCATCGGAACCCCAGCCGACACAAAAAAGGCCCCGTTTCGCAGGAAACGGGGCCTTTTCATGAAGCGCGGCGGCAGGCTTTAGGCCTTGGCGGGCTTGGGTTCCTGCTTGGTGCGCTCAAACTGGGTTTTCAGCTCGTTGAACACGGGCTGCGCGCCGGGCTGGTTATTGTCGGCAGCCTCCTGCACCCGGTTATAAATGAGCAGGCCCGCCGACTGGGCCGAGCCGCTGGCCACCATATTGGTGCTTTCGAGGCTGTAGCCGAGGTTGGCGAAGCGGGCGGCCACGGGGTCGAGGCCGGCCACAGTGGCCAGGTTGGTGCCCAGGCCGGGCACGTCCACGAAACCGGGGGCAAAGGCCGGCGTGGCCGTGGTAAAATTGAAGGTTTTGGTAACGAAATCCACCGACTTGGGTCCCATTTTCAGGCGCTTCTTGCGCTGCTCGGTGGTGAGCGGAATGAGGTAGGGGGCCGCCAGGGCTTCTGCCTGGGCCGCCAAGTCGGCCAGCTGCTGGAGCACTTTGGTAGGAATGTCAACGATGACGATGGGCTGTTTATCGGCCATACGGTTAGAAAACGAAGAACGTGAAAGAGAAAATACCCCGGCCGTCGAGCCGGGGATGGTAGTTTATTCTCAACGTCCTGCGCCGCTGACGGTCGAAGGTGCGACTTTTCGGGCAGCCCGCCAAATTCCCCGGCCAAGCCGCGTGCCCCGACTACAAAAAAAGCCCCTCCTGTTTCCAGAAGGGGCTTTTTGATGATAACGCAACCCAGTGTGGCTAGGAAGCCGCGTCACGTCATCGGGGAAAGAATTGCGTTAGAACGTGCGCTGGAACCAGCCTTTGATGTCGTCGATGGCGTGGCCCGTTTTCTCTTGCAGGCGGCCGTACCACTCGTCCTGCTTGCCGTCTTCATAGTCGAGGTCGTCGTCGGTGAGGTTGCCCCACTTCTGCTTGGCCTGGCCTTTAATCTGGTTCCAGTCGCCACGGGCTTTCAGCTCGGTGCTGTTGCCGGCGGCGGTAGCGCTGGCATCGTTACCGATGCTGCTGAACCAGTTTTTGATGTTGTCAACGGTTTCGCCCGTTTTCTCCTGCAGGCGGCCCAGCCATTCGTCCTGTTTGCCTTCGTGGTAGGTCAGGTCGTCATCGGTCAGGTTGGCCCATTTCTGCTTGGCTTCGCCTTTCAGTTGGTTCCAGTTGCCGCGCGCTTGCAGCTCAGTGTTGTCGCTAACGTTGTTGCTGTTGAGGTCCATGATTGAAAGCAGGTTTAGTTAGAAAGAAAATGAGGGTGGGGAGAGGTGAAATTGTTGGGCTTGTACGCAAGGCTTTTTAGGCGCGTTGAGGCCACCGGCCGAATGCCGGAATTTTATACCCCGCTACCGCCACCGCTGCCCAACCATGCGCCGTGCTATTGCAAACTGGCCGCGATGATACTGCCCAGCACCACCACCCATACGCCCACGCCCGTAACATAGCCGCCCCAGGCCCGGTCGCGCTTGCGGCGCTGGGCCTCCGCGCGGTAGGCCGGGCCATAAGCCGGGTCGGCTAAGAGTTCAGGGTGGGGGGCTCTGAGGTTGGCCGCCACTATCGGATGCGGCGCGATGCTGACCGGAGCCACCACCCCTAGCAACGGCCCCCCGTAGAGCGTGGCCCCCAGCGAACCCCAGAACGGCCCGCTGCTGGTGTAGCTGCGAGCCGCGTCCTGGCGGCCCTTGGTGCGGCGCTGGGCCTCGCTCAGGTCCGGCAACAGGTCGGGCGCTGGTGGCTGCTCGGTTGAAGCGGCCGGGTGCAGCACCTCGCGGGTGCCGTTGGCGTAACGCACCAGGAATACGTCGGCGGTGGCCAGTTGCAGCGTGTCGGCCCCGGTGGGCGGCAGGTAGCGCAGCGTCAGGGGCGAGATGGTGAGCACCCGGCCCGGCACTTCGCGGCCATCGGTGCGGAGAATAACATCGGTGGTTCCGGCTGCCTGAGCCCGGGCCGGGCCCATCCCGGCCACGAGTAGCGCTGGTAGCAGCAGGCGGCGCAGGGCCGGGAGCGTGACGGCGGTACGCATGGCCTAGCGATGACGGGCGTTGAACCCGAGCATCAGGCTGATGCGGGTGCCGCCGTTGCCCGGCACCACGGCCACGTTCACGGGAAAGTTGATGCCGTTGGAACGGAAGGAAGTGCCCATGGCCAGCACCAGGTTGGCCCCCAGCGGAGTTACGTTCGGTCCCACGCCGAACTCAAAGCCCTTGGCCCCGCGGATGCCCAGCAGCCCGCTCAAGCTGGGCAAAAACTTGCCCTGCTCCAGCCCGCCCACCAGCGGCACAAATTCCACCAGGCCACTCACGCCATTGGGCATCCGAAACAGGCGGCTTTCGAACTGCCAGCCAAACTGCGTGAGGAAGGGGTTGAGGTCGGGAATGCTTTCGCGGGCTTTGTCCAGCACGCTGGCCGAGAGAATGGTGAAGCCAATGCGCGGGCCATCGAGCCGGATGGGCTCGTCGAGAATGGCATCGTCGGGCGACGCGTTGCTAATGATGGGCACTTCGGCTGGAAAAGCCGTGCGCGCGGCCGCGCCCGATATGGGCACGCCATTGATGGTGGCCGGCGGGCTGTTGAGCACTTCCTTGGTGCCGTTGGCGTAGCGAATCAGGAATATGTCGGTGCGCCAGATGCTGATGAGCGGGCCGTCGGGATTGTCGGCGCGGCGGTATTTTACTTCGGAAGGCGTGATTTCGACCACCTTCACCGCGATTTCGTCGCCGTTGCGTTTGGTGAGTAAGTCTTGGGCGTGGGCCGGGCCGACCAGCAGCACCAGCAGGGAAAACAAGAACAGTAGGCGTGCAAACATGGCGCAGGGGGCTAAGGGTGAAAACATGGTTAAAGGTGGCATATTCACTACCCGGATTTCAACCGTATTTTGCACATTGTTAGACCTTAGCCCAAGGGGTTTGCTTCGAACAAGTTATTGATTTTCATTGATTAATATCGTTGTAAAAGGATATTAGCTCGCGCTCTAAATAATCAAAAACCGCTATCTGCTGCACCAATGGACGACCTGCGCACCACGCTCCTCACCCTCAGCCCCGACGACCGGCGCGATTTCGGCCGCTTCATTCAGCGGCAGCGCCGCAAAATCATCGACCGCCTCGATTTGCGCCTCTACGAGCTGCTGGTGCGGGCCAAGGCACTGAAAACCGAGCAGCTCATTGCCCAGCTCTACCCCACCGCGCCCAACCCCGTGGCTTACTACGCGCTGCGCAAGCGCCTCATGCGCCACCTCACCGACTACCTGCTGCTGCGCCAGCGCCAGCTCGATACCACCGCTGCCGCCACCGTGCGTGGCCACCTCACCCTGGCCCAGTACCTCTTCGAAGCCGGCATTCCGCGCCTGGCCTGGACCACCCTGCGCAAGGCCGAAAAGTTGGGCCGTGAAACCGAGCAGTACGAGCAGCTGAACGCCGTGTACAATCTCCAGATTCAGCACGCCGAATCGCCCCACGCTACGCCGCTCGACGAAATCCTGCCCCGCTACCGCCTCAACAAAAAGGCGGCCGATGAAGAAGAGCGCGCCAACATTGCCGACAGCCTGCTGCGCCTGCGCCTGCGCGAGGCGCGGGTGCGCGGCCGGGCCACGGTGTCCGTCGATGCCATTCTGCAAAATATTCTGGCCGAATACGACCTCCAGGAAGCCTTTGCCCGCTCGCCCTCGCTGCTGAGCCGGCTCATGTCCATCACGCGCAGCGCCATGCTGGTGCGGCGCGATTTCACGTCGTTTGCCGTTTTTATCGAGCGCTGCTACAATCTCATGGAGCGCCGCCACGGCTTTGCGCCGGCCCAGCGCGGGCATCAGCTCAAACTGCTCTACATGCTGGCCCACGCCCTGTACCGCTCGCGCCGCTTTGCCGAGTCGGTGGCATACCTGGAAAAAGGCACCGCCCTGATGAGCGCCGGGTCGGGCCGTTCGTTTAGCGAGTTTGCGCCGCGCTTCACCTTCCTGCTGGCCGCCAACTACGCGTTTCTGCATCGCAATTCCGAAAGCATTGGCCTGCTCGAAGCCGCCTTGCGCGGCTCCAAGCCCCTCGCCACCGCCGACGACCTCACGGCCCGTTTCCAGCTTACCTTCCATTACTTCGCCGAAGGCAAATTTGCCAAAGCCAACCAGGCCCTGCTCAGCCTAGCCCGCACCGACCACTGGCTGGAGCAGCACCTGGGCCTGGAGTGGATGCTGAACCGCAACATCGGCGAGGTCCTCATCCAAATCGAGCTCGACAACGCCGAGCAGGCCCTGACCCGCCTGCGTGCCATCGAGCGCACTATCCGCGATTTATTCCCCGCCGTGCCCGCCGATGCGGCCACCGCCACCGAAGCCGTGCCCGCCGGCGGTCCCTACCACCCCGTGCTCATTTACCTGAGCCTGGTGCGCGAACTTATCGAAAGCCCCGATGCCGCGCACGACCGCGATTTCGGCAACCGCGTGGCGCACTTGCCCCCGTTCATTTCCCAGGAGCGCGAAGATTTGCAGGTCATTAGTTTCTACTCCTGGCTGCGCGCCCGCACCTTGGGCCGTCCGTACTACGACGTGCTACTGGAAATTGCCAGTGCCTGAGTATTGCGCATAAAAAAAGTCCCGCGCAATTTCTTGCGCGGGACTCTTCAGGAAATCAAAGCCGACTGGAATTACTTCTTAGCGGCTTCTTTCATGTTGTCTTTGGTCTGCTGGGCCGATTTGGCGGCGGCATCGCCCATGGCGTTCATTTTGTCGCCGGCGGCGTTCATTTTGGCGTCCATCTTGGCACCGGCAGCGTCCATTTTGGCACCAGCAGCATCCATTTTAGCGCCCATTTTGTCGCCGGCGGCGTCCATTTTGTCGCCGGCATTCTGCATGCCCTCTTTCATGTTGGCCGAGGCGTTGTCGACGGCCGCACCGGCGGCGGCACCGGCTTCGGTAGCCGTGGTGGCGCTGCTATCGGTTACCACGGTGGCAGTGGTGCCTTCGGGCGTGGTGGTGGTGGTTTCGGTGGTTTTGGTTTGCTCGCAGGCGGTGGCGGTGAAGGCAACAGCGGCGGCTACGAACAGTGCTTTAACGGAGATTTTCATGGTCTTTGAATTTGAGAGTGAGATTTAACGGTTAATCAACAAGGAGGGAAAAGGTAACCCATACGCGGGCTTGGCCCGGCAAGGCTTCGCGCCAAGTCCGCCCGCGCAAACCGCTCAGCTAACTTTTATCGGCCCGCGGCAGTATAGTCCTCACGCATCTCCTCATTCTCGCATTCCCATGGACTCCACCGCCGCCACTCCGCAAACGCCCGCCACGCCCGCCGTGCCCATGGCCGTAAGTGACCAGCAAAATACTGCCCTGCTCGACGATACCCTCACGTTCCTCACGGCCAGCACGCCCACCAACTCCGGCCCGCAGGGCCGCACCGAGGTTGAGCGCTGGGCCGCTGTGCTGGCTGCTTCCGACCGCCCCGGGCTGGCCAAAATCAAGCAGGAAATCAGCCAGCTCAGCGATATGCTGGCCGACGCCAAAACGCCCGCCCACGACATCGCCGAAATCCTCGCCAGCCTGGGGGCCGAAACCGCCAAGGTAGCCGAAGATGCCGGCGGCGACTACGCCGCGCCCCTCGCCAACCTAAGCAAGCAGCTCATCAAAGCCGGCAACGCGCTCTCGAAGTAAGCCGCCGGCCATATCGGCCGTAACCATTGTAGCGCGAACTTTGTAGTTCGCGTCCCCGCGCCGCCCGGCACATTCCGGCTGGCCGCGGGCGACGCGAACTACAAAGTTTGCGCTACTGCTTTTTTATGGCCCTCCTCACCCCCGCCGACCTGCTGCCCTACGACCCGTTCGACGGCATGCGCTTTGGCCCCGAAACCTGTTTCCTCAGCGGCCAGCCCGTCGGCCCCGACGATACCGTACCCGTCTTCGCCGAGTGGCTGCAAACCCGCTACAACCTAGCCGAGCGCCCCATTCAGCTCCTCGACCAGCGCACCGTGCTCATCAAGCACCTGCGCTTGCCCGCCGCCCCCGCCGCTCGCCAGCGCATCGCAGAGCTGGAGGGTAGGGTAGAGGCCGCCGCCGCGCAAGGCCCCGCCGCGTTGCGTGCCCTCGGCGACGACACGCTGTTTCTCTGGATGGGCAAAATGTTCTACGGCATCTTCATCACCGAGCTGCTGAACGAGTTCGAGCCGCTGATAAAGCCCAAGTACCCGCTGGCCGAAAACGCCGCGCTGGTGCGCCGCTTCCAAGCCTTCTTCCAGCTACTCCAAGGCCTGCGGGTACCCACCGAGTACGCCGATTTTGTGCCCGGCTCCGTCTTCGTCCTCGAAGCCGACCCCGCCGAAGACGTCACACCCTTCGAGTACGACGACGACCTAAACACCCTCGTTTTCAGTATTAAGCTCGATAAAACCGTACTGGTTGCCTGCCTGGTCGATATTGGCCTTGTGGGCCAGGCCATGCGCAAAGTGTATGCCGATGCCCAGCGCCCCCTGCACCCGGTCCAGATTGCCGAGTTCAAGGCCCGCGTGTACTACGCCGCCCACCTGCTGCACGTCGTGCCCGACATTTACCCCCGCCACCCGCGCCCCGGCGACACCCAAATTGTCTTCGATGCCCTCATCGATGACGTGACCGGGGCCGTCTTCAACCCCTGGGAAAACAGCGCCTACACCCAAACCCTGGCCGAAATGTGGCAGCGCTGGAACATCACCCTCGCCGACGTAATAGCCAAACCCGCCGAGCCGCTGACGCTACTCTACGACTCTGCGGGAAGTCCGCGCGAGTTGCAGCATTGGCCGGTCCGAAGCGAAGCATGAGCAGCATGAGAAACTACGAAGATGGTCGTTTGGCTCCCCCTCTCCACCGGAGAGGGGGCCGCTATGTCTGGGCAGCACTGCTCATTGTGCTGCCGCTCACCAGTTGCCTCACTCTCCTCAAACCCCGCCACGACTTCGCCACTTACACCCCCGCGCCCGGCCCCGACTACGCCCAGGACAGCCTCTGGGCCGCCCTGCCCACCCGCCGCGACTCAGCGGATACCGTCCCTTACAACTCCGGCCTGCGCGACGAGCAAGCCACCGCCGCTGCCGACGTTTTCTTCATCCACCCCACCACCTACTACTGGCGCGGTGCCTGGAATGCCGACCTCGCCAAAGACCGCCTCAACCGCTACACCGACAAAAGCACCATTCGCCACCAAGCCACGGCTTTTAACGCCGCCGGCCGCATCTATGCCCCGCGCTACCGCCAAGCTACGCTCTATTCCTTCTTCGACGAAGAAACCACCAACGGCCAGGCCGCCCTCGACCTCGCCTACGCCGACGTAAAAGCTGCCTTCCAATTCTACCTCGCCCACTACAACCAAGGACGCCCCATCATCATCGCCGGCCACAGCCAGGGCACCGCCCACGCCACGCGCCTGCTCCACGAGTTCTTCGACCACGACCCCAAGTTGCGCCGCCAGCTCGTGGCTGCCTACCTCATCGGCTTCAAAGTGAAGCCCGACGAGTACCAGACCATCCGCCCCTGCCCCGATTCGCTCGCTACCGGCTGCTTCATCAGCTACAATTCCGTGGCCACCGCCAACGACTACCCGCCCTTTCATCCCTTCGTCGCCACCAATCCCCTCACCTGGACGCTCGACACCCTGCTGGCCCCCGCCACCCGCAACCGCGGCGGCGTTAGCCAGGATTTCGAGCGGGTCGACCCGCAGGTCACCGACGCCAAAGTCCATCAGGGCCTCCTCTGGATAACCCCGCCCAAGCCCGGCGGCTACCCGCGCTTCCTGCTCCCCGGCCGCCCCGAGCTGCGCCATTCCTACCACATCGCCGATTACGGGCTGTTCTATATGAACATCCGCGAAAATGCCAAGGCGCGGGTGCGGGCGTGGCAGCACGCCAGGCAGTAAACTTGCTATACCTAAACCAATAAGCCCTGCGTTAGAACATTCCTAACACTTTTCTCTTCCGTGATGAGACGCTTCCTGATACCACTCATGGCCATTGGTTTTACGCGGCCTGCCACGGCCCAAACGAGCCCGGTACTTTATCCGGCGCTCAGCAAAATGCTGGACAGCCTGGCCTTCGCGGACCAGCGACCCATGCAGGAAATGATGCGCGGCCAAACGGCTGACAGCACCAAAAAGCGCCTCGTTGCTGAACAGTACGTCAACTTTGCTCGTCACCAACCGGTGCTGGAAAGTATTGTGAGGAAGTACGGCTATCCAGGCATTAGGCAAGTAGGCGAAACCAGCGCCAAAAACTTTTTTCTACTGGTTCAGCACGCCGATGCACACCCCGCTTTCCAGCAGCAGGTGCTGACAATGATGGCGGCTGAAGTACAGCGCAAAAACGTCGATAACCGCAGCTTCGCCTATCTCACCGACCGCGTGGCCCTCAACAGCGGCCAGCCGCAGACCTACGGCTCCCAGGTTGAGTACAAAGCCGATGGACAGCCCACGCCTCGCAACCTCCTCGACCCGGCCAATGTGGATAAGCGCCGCGCTAGCATCGGCATGGAACCCCTGGAAGCCTACCTCGCCAAAATCAGGGAGATGCAGCAGCAGTCGCGCCATCCCAAGCAGAAGTAATAGCCATACCACATTGCCTACTATGGCCCTTTCCACATGGATATTCGCGAGAATGCCAAGGCGCGGATGCAGGCATGGCAGCGAACTAACCCCTGAAATATATGGACGATATTGCTGTTACCCCGGATGATTTTGCAAGAGAGTTCTGGCTTCTCAAGAAACATTATCTGAGCCCATTGGTCAGCCATAACCTGCCATTCGTGCATGATAAGCTCCTCGAAAAACTAAACCTTTCGCAAGAGCAAAAGGAGGTTTTGCCGGAGTTACTGAATGCTGTCATCACCGCCATTCTCTACACTGTCCTGTTAGGTTTGGATGGAACAGCTCAAATTGGAGAAAAGCAGGTGGTATACACGATTCTTGACGAGGTAGGGAATAAAATATGTGGCGAGATGGGTGAAGTTGAGGTATCTGCCTATGAGTATTTCCATGGCCAAAAGCAATAAAAAAGCCCCGCCGGCACAATGCCAGCGGGGCTTTCAATTTAGCAATTCGCCGCAATTAAGCGCCGATAGCCACCCGCTTGAAGTCCGAAACCGTCATGCCTTTCGACTTGCTGTCGAGCAGTTGGGCGATGGTCATCGAGTTGTCTTTCACGAACTCCTGGTTCAGCAAGGTATTGTCCTTGTAGAACTTGTTGAGCTTGCCGAGAGCAATTTTCTCCAGCATCGCCTCGGGCTTGCCTTCGGCGCGGGCCTGCTCTTTGCCCACTTCAATTTCACGCTCAGCAATAGAAGCATCCACACCGTCTTTATCCACGGCAATGGGCTTCATGGCGACGATTTGCATAGCTACGTCGCGGCCTACGGCAGCAGCATCGGCCGAACCAACGTTCTTCAGGCCCACGAGTACGGCCTTTTTGTTGTCGGAGTGGATGTACGAAGCCACTTTCTCAGCGGTCAGCGTCGCATAAGTCACTTCCAGCTTCTCGCCGATTTTGCCCATCAGGTCGGTTACGTGTTCCTGAATGCTCATGCCGTCCGAAGCCTTGGCAGCGAGGATGTCCTCTTTCGTGCCCGCGTCGATGCGAATAGCGGTGTCCAGAATTTGCTGGGCCAGCTCGCGGAAGTTTGCCACTTTGGCTACCGATTCCGTCTCGCAGGCCAGGGCCACCAGTTTGCCCTGGGTACCGTCTTCGCTCACGTTCACCAGCACGAGGCCTTCCGACGTCTCGTTATCAGCGCGCTTGTCAGCGATTTTCTGGCCGTGCTTGCGCAGAATGTCGCGGGCGGCTTCGAAGTCGCCGTCGGCTTCCACCAGGGCTTTTTTGCAATCCATCATGCCCGCACCGGTCATGGTGCGGAGCTTATTTACGTCTGCGGCGGTAATAGCGGCCATTGTGAGTAGCGCGGACTTTTAGTCCGCGAATTAAGTGAATGGTTATTTTTGAGAAGGGTCGCGGACTGAAAGTCCGCGCTACAAAAAGAAAAAGGGAACCTTCGGAGCCTAGACTACACGAAGGTTCCCTTTTTTCAAAGAGCTAAGAAGGGACTATTCTTCGTCAGCAGCCGTCTTTTCAGCAACAGCAGCCTCATCGGCTTCTTTGCGGTCGGCGTCTTCTTTGTCAACTTTGCGCTCCGACAGGCCGTCTTCGATGGCCTTGCCAATCACGCCAACAATCAGTTGGATAGATTTCGAAGCGTCATCGTTGGCAGGAATCGGGAACTGCACCAGCTCGGGGTTCGAGTTCGTGTCGCAGATAGCGAAAACCGGGATACCCAGCTTGTGCGCCTCTTTCACGGCGATGTGCTCGCGCTTCACGTCCACGATGAACAGGGCAGCGGGCAGACGGCCGAGGTCGGCGATACCACCGAGTACGCGGTCCAGCTTGGCGCGCTCACGCGACATCATCAGCTTCTCACGCTTGGCGAGAGCGGCGTAGGCCGTGTTCTCTTTCACCATCTTGTCGATGGTGGCCATCTTCTTCAGGCTCTTGCGAACCGTGGCGAAGTTGGTGAGCATGCCGCCCAACCACCGGTCGGTCACGAAAGGCATCTTCAAACGCTCGGCTTCCGTGGTTACGATTTCCTGCGCCTGCTTTTTCGTGGCTACGAACATGATTTTGCGGCCGCTTTTCGCGATGTTGCGAATAGCCGTGGCAGCGTAATCAAGCGAAACCAACGTTTTGTTGAGGTCGATGATGTGAATGCCGTTCTTCTCCATGAAGATATACGGCGCCATTTTGGGGTCCCACTTGCGGGTGAGGTGACCAAAGTGGGCACCTGCGTCGAGCAGGTCCTTATAAGTCGTCTGAGCCATGATAGTATCCTCCTGGTTTTAGCGTTTCGAGAACTGGAACGAGCGACGTGCTTTGCGCTTGCCGAATTTCTTGCGTTCCACCATGCGCGGGTCGCGGGTGAGGAAACCTTCCTTCTTCAAAGCCGGACGGGTTTCTTCGTTGTCGCTAACGAGCGCCTTGGTGATTGCCAGACGGATAGCCTCGGCCTGCGCCGAAATGCCACCGCCTTTCACATTCACCTTGATGTCGTACTGGCCGACTTGCTCAAGAATTGCCAGGGGCTGGTTGACCACGTTTTCCAGCAACTCGTTGCTGAAATACGACTTCATGTCCCGGTCATTGATAGTGATATTCCCTTGCCCGGCCTGCATGTAAATGCGGGCCACCGAGGTTTTTCTTCTACCAGAGGTGTTGGTAATTGCCATTAGGTTAAAAAAATGTGAAAATGTGCTTGATGTGAAGAATGTGAAAAATGAAACAGTGGTTAATTCCCCACACTTTCACATCTCCACATTTTCCACATTAAAAAATTACAGGTTTTTGAGTTCGATAGCAACGGGCTGCTGCGCCTCGTGCGGATGCTCCATGCCCGAGTACACGTACATGTTGCGGTACTGAGCCGAGCCGAGTTTGTTGCCTTGCAGCATGCCTTTCACGGCGTGCTCGATGACGCGACGCGAGTCGCGGTTCATCTGCTCTCGCACGGTGCGACGCTTCTGGCCGCCGGGATAACCCGAGTGGGTGATGTAGACCTTCTCGGTCATTTTCTTGCCCGTTACGCGCAGGTTGTCAGCGTTGAGGACAATGACATTGTCACCGCAATCAGCGTTGGGCGTGAACGAAGGCTTGTGCTTGCCGCGCAGAATGTTGGCAATCTGCGAGCAAACGCGGCCCAGAGGGGCGACGCTGGCGTCGATGATAACCCAGCTCTTCTGGGCGTTGGCCTTGCTGACGTGGGTCGTCTTGAAGCTCAGGTGGTCCATGAGTCGAAAAAAAAGGTATGCTAAACTATTGAATAAGAGTGCGGAGCCGCTTGGGCTCCGGGAAAAACGGACACAAAGGTACTGATTTATGGGGAAATAGCCAAGCGGAGTGCAGTAATAATTTCCTGCAAAGCGCCTTAGCTATTCGCTGAGGGCTGAATAGCGCCTACTGGTTTTGCCGCAAGGTTTCCACCAGCACCCGGAAATCCTTCGGATACGGAGCTTCCACGCTGATTTCTTCGCCATCCAATCCGGTAAACTGCAGCTTGAGGGCGTGCAGGGCAAAGCGCTTAATGAACGGCTGCTCTTCCTCGCCTTCTTTCATGTTGAATTTCTTCTTGAGCGATGACAGGAAAAAGTCTTCTCCGCCGTAGTCCTTGTCGCCGATAATAGGGGCCTGCAAGTACATGAGGTGCAGGCGAATCTGGTGCATGCGGCCGGTGACAGGCTCGCAGAGGATGAGCGAGTGGCGGGCGAAGTTTTCGAGGGTGGTGAAGTAGGTTTCGGCGGGCTTGCCCTTGTAGGCGAGGCGTGCTTTGCCGCGCGTGGTGGTTTCGATGCTGCGCTCCACCAGCTGGTGGTCGAACTGCGGGGTGCCCCACACGGCGGCGTGGTATTGCTTTTTCACCTCGCGGTTTTCGAACTGCATGGCCAGGTGGCGGTAGGCGGCCGGGTTTTTGGCGAAGGCCAGCGCGCCGCTGGTTTCGCGGTCGAGGCGGTGGGCGGCCTGAATGTCGTCGTGGTGCTGGCGGGCCAGGCGCAGCATGTTGGGCGCGCCGCCCACCCGCTCATCGAGCGTGGCCATAAACGGTGGCTTGTTGACGACGAGGTAGTCGTCGTTTTCGAAAATAACGAGGCCGGAAAAATTTGGGAGCTTCATAAGAGGCCGCAAAGGTACGAAGGCCTTAGGCCGCGCTTCCCAAGATGCCGCTTTTGGGTTTGTTCAGCTTGAATTCCAGCGTTGTGCCCTCGCCCACGGTGCTTTTTACCTTGATGGCCGACTTGTGCGCCTCCACAATGTGCTTGCTGATGGCCAGCCCCAATCCGGAGCCGCCCGACTCGCGCGAGCGGCTTTTATCGATGCGGTAGAACCGCTCGAAGATGCGCCCCTGGTGCTCGGGGGCAATGCCCGCGCCGTCGTCGCGCACGGCAATGCGGACGGAGCGGCCGCTTTCCACCAGCGATACCACCACGCGGCCTTTGTCGCGGCCGTATTTGATGGCATTGTCAATCAGGTTGATGAGGACCTGGCGGATGCGGTTGCGGTCGGCTACCACCAGCAGGCCGGCTTCGGGCAGGCTGGGCGGGAATAGCTCCAGGTGCGTGCCGCGCCGGGCGGCCTGCTGCTCCAGCAGCTCAAATATTTCGCGCACCAGCACAATCAAATCAAAGCGCTGACGGCGCATTCGCACCACGCCTTTTTCGAGCTGCGCAATGGTGACCAAGTCCTGCACCAGCGCATCCAAAGTGTCGAGGCTGGTGGCCGCTTTGCGCAGGAATTTGCGGCGGGTGGCGAGGTCAATTTCATCGTCTTCATCATCGAGAATGGTATGCACGAAGCCCTGGGCGGCGAAAAGCGGGGTTTTGAGCTCGTGCGACACGTCGGCCAGAAATTCGCGGCGCAGGGCCTGCAGGCGCACCAGCTCATCCAGCTCCTGCTGGCGGCGCTCGGCCATCTGCAGGATTTCGTCGCGCACGCGCTTCACCGGCTCGGGCCGGAACAGGAACTTGTTGCTCAGCTTCTTAAACTCCTTGCGTTTGATGTGCTCCAGGCCCGCGTAAATACCGTTGATTTCTCTGAAAATCAGGGCTTCAAATGAGAGATAGACCAGTAGGAAACAGGCTGCCACCGTGATGCCCGCCGCCAGAAAGGCCTCCCGAAACGGGAGCGTGGGACCGATGCGGGCGTACGTCGTGAGCACGCCCGCCACCAGCAGCGCAATGATGATGGCAATGGTGCGAGAGGATAAATTCATGCGCAAATATGAAAAGGCTGGACTTGTGAAGCGAGTTCCTACCTTTATCGTCCGGACATACCGCCCGGTCTACCAACAGTCCAATTTAATGAAAAAACAACTACTCATTTCTGCCATTTTGCTCGGGAGCGCGGCAGCTGCCCAGGCGCAAAGCAATGTTATCAAGCTCAACACGGTCAGTCTCGCCCTCCAAACTGGCTCATTCTTTTTTGAGCATCAGGTCAACTCCGACCATAGCCTGAATTTAGGCCTGTTTGTCACGAATTACTCGTCATCATCCGGTGGCACTTTCAGTCACAAAACCCAATGGACTGGCTTTGGACTCACCGGCGAATACCGCATTTATACCGGCGGGGAAGCCTTGCACGGGTTTTTCATCGGGCCTTACCTGCGTTTCCAAAACTACAACTACACCGAAACGTCTAGTTTCTTAGGTGGGGCTCCGGTTGATGATAAGGCCACACTCACCACGTTTGGGGGTGGTGGCGTGCTGGGATGGCAGTGCCTCATCAGAAACCGCGTTAGCATAGAGCCATTCTTGGGCCTGGGTTATGCGGCCGGAGATGTTGACAACCTGGAGGATAACCACGGAACACTGACCGTTCAGAACGGCATCCGGGGTGTGGAAGTCAGGTTGGGTCTGAACGTTGGCATTGCCTTTGGCAAGGATAAAGAGTAAGCATCCGCCGACCCATTCGGTACCTCGTCTCTCGACTTAGTCGGCGTTGAACTTGTAGCCCACGCCTTTGATGGTCTGAATGTGGTGGTCACCTACTTTTTCGCGCACTTTGCGCACATGCACGTCCACGGTGCGGGCCAGCACAAATACGTCGTTGCCCCAGATATTCTGGAGCAGCTCTTCGCGGTTGAACACTTTGTGGGGCGAGGCAGCCAGGAAAGACAACAGCTCAAACTCCTTCTTGGGGAGGGTAATTTTTTTGCCGTCCTGGTACACGGCGAAGGCGGTGCGGTCGATGCGCAGACCGTTGATGTCGATGGCATCGACGGCCGCGTGGGGGTCCTGGTCGCGGCGCTTCACGGCGGCCAGGCGGCCCAGTAGGGCGCGCGGCTTGATGGGCTTGGCGATGAAATCGTCGGCTCCGGCCTCGAAAGCAGCTACTTCGGAGAATTCCTCGGCGCGGGCGGTGAGGAACAAGATGTACGTATCCTTGAATTTGGGATTTTCGCGCAGCAGGCGGCAGGCGGCAATGCCATCGAGGTTGGGCATCATCACGTCAAGCAGGATGATGTCGGGGTGAAACTCGGCTGCTACGTCCAGGGCCTTGCGGCCGTCGGAAGCGGAGGCCGTTTGGTAGCCTTCCTTCTTCAGGTTGAACTCCAGCAGCTCGACAATGTCCGGGTCGTCATCAACCACGAGAATCTTATACACGGGCGTTTTGGCAGCGGTCACGGCGTTGGGGGCTTAGGTGAAGCGAGGCAATGTTTCCGCAAAAGTACCGCTCCCGACGGCCGGCAGCATGTTACGATTGTGTGATGCCCGGCGGCGGTAGCTACTGGTTTGGGCCGGGGCGGGGCGTTACACTTAGGGCGACGACGTAAAATATATTCAAAAAGGTATAGAGCAAGGCGTGAATGGCCCAGAGCATCCGGCTCAATTCTATGAAATTCAATAATATATAATTGCTGGTCAGAAAAATCAGGCTGTTGGCCGCGAAGTACAGTAGCAGTCCCGCTGACACCCAAAACATGGGCTCGTATTCGAGGGGCGTCAGCGTGATGGGAGGCTTCAGAATGCGATGAAAGTAGACCAGCACCAGCCCCAGCATCACCATGCTTTCGATGAAATGCTGAACGGGGCTGAACTCAACAGTCGTGAGCCGCGGCTGATAGGTGAGCGCCGAGCCCAGCAAAAACAGGCCAATGACCACCGGCAGGTACCGGGCCACGGCCATTGGCCAGAGCACCCGCCGGTACATCAGCGCCAGCAGGGTGAACTCGATGGCCGTGTCGATGGGGCTCAGAAACAGATTGGGGCGGTGGTGGTATGCCAGCACCGACGAAATGACCGTCATTACCAGGGCCAGGAGCGACAGCCACACCAGATACCGCCGCGTAAGCTCCAGCTGCCGGTACCGGGCCACCCCAACCAGGCACGCTGCCAGCACCGCTACCGAGGAACCATAGAAAATGAATTTTTGGATAAGCAGCACGGCTGTGGCCTGAAGTTCCGTCCTGTTCAGCCGCTAAGACGGCCGGAGAAGAGTTGGAAGCATCAAGATAAGCGCAAGCCCGCCTGAAACAAATGCTATACCGCCAAGCGGTTAATTCGCCAGATTCAATTTCCACTTAAGGCCCTGGTAGCGGACCATGTCCACCTTCACGGTGCCCACAAACATCTCAGCTTGAAACAACACCGGAATCTTGTTCCGGTCGTCGGAGAGGTACACCGAAATGGCATTTTCGCCCCGAAACAGCTTGTTGTTCGGCATTTTGGGTACCAGTTTGAAGGCGCGCACATCGCCGGCCTTGGTTTCCACCACTTCGCGGCCCTTGTACACCACGTCGAGGATAAAATTGTCGCCGTCGAAGTAGCCGGGCATCCGCACCACGTCGCCCACTTTCATGCGGTCGAAGTTGATGGTGCGCAGGTAATAAAAGCCGCTCACCAGCTCCAGGGTGTTGTTGGCCACCTTCACGGTGGAGCGGGCGTTTTCGTGCGAGTGGTCTACCACTTCGGCCATGTCGTGGCGGTGGTCAAAATCGACGGTTTCCTTCTTGCGGTAGTTTTTCTCGGCAATGTCGCGCTGGGCGCGCAGGGGCAGGATGCTGGTGGTGTCGATGTAGGCACGCCACTGGTCGCGGATGCGCAGGAAAAAATCGAACGAGCCGGTGGTTTTGCCACTCACCGTGGCCTTGTAGCAGGGCCGGTCGTTCACGCGCTCCAGGCTGCCGCCGGTTTCCACGGTGGCCTCGCCACCGTTGATGAGGCCGTAGTGAACCGTGTAGCGAATGGTTTCGCCGCGCCCAAAGCTGGACTGTGGAACGCTGCGCACGGCATCGCCCGGCCCTATTGCGAGCTGCGCGGAGGCCAGCAATACCAGGATAGCGGGGGTAAAGAATAACCAGCGGCGCGTCATATCGATAACTATAATAAAAAGAAGGGGCGGCTTTATTCTAGACAAATCGAATGCCAGCCCCGCAGCTAAATGTAAAGGTACGAACGTAAAAAAGCCCGCTGCGATTGGCAGCGGGCTTTGGATTATTTACGGAAGACACAACCGTGCTTACAGCGTGTCCTCGCCGTCCTCCGGAATGCTCATGTCCACGGGGATAACATCGGTGTCGCCCTTGGCCATGTCGCGGATTTTCTTTTCAATTTCGGCGGCCAGCTCGGGGTTGTCGAGCAGCAGCGTTTTCACGGCTTCGCGGCCCTGGCCGATTTTGGTTTCGCCGTAGTTGAACCACGAGCCCGACTTGCCGATAATGCCCATGTCGACGCCAAGGTCGACAATCTCGCCGACTTTGGAAATGCCCTGGCCGTATATAATGTCGAACTCGACCACTTTGAAAGGCGGTGCTACTTTGTTCTTCACCACTTTCACTTTGGTGCGGTTGCCGGTCACGTTGTCCTTGTCCTCCTTGATTTGGCCAATGCGGCGAATATCGAGGCGCACGGAAGCATAGAATTTCAGGGCGTTACCGCCGGTCGTGGTTTCGGGCGAACCGAACATCACGCCGATTTTCTCGCGGAGCTGGTTGATGAACACGCAGCAACAGCCCGTCTTGTTGATGGTGCCGGTGAGCTTGCGCAGGGCCTGGCTCATGAGGCGGGCGTGGAGGCCCACTTTCGAGTCGCCCATGTCGCCTTCGAGCTCACCTTTCGGTACGAGGGCGGCCACGGAGTCAATCACGATGATGTCAATCGCACCCGAGGAAATCAGCTGGTCGGCTATTTCGAGGGCTTGCTCACCGTTGTCGGGCTGGGCGATGAGTAGGTTGCTGGTGTCGATGCCCAGCTTTTCGGCGTAGGATTTGTCGAAGGCGTGCTCGGCGTCGATGAACGCGGCCATGCCGCCTTTCTTCTGCGCTTCGGCAATCATGTGCATCGTCAGCGTGGTCTTACCCGACGATTCCGGGCCGTAGATTTCGATGACGCGGCCCCGGGGCACGCCGCCAATGCCGAGGGCAATATCCAGCGAAAGCGAACCGGTGCTGATGCTCGGAATGTCGCCCACCTTGTTGTCGGAGAGCTTCATCACGGTGCCTTTGCCGTAGGCTTTGTCCAGCTTGTCCAGCGTGAGCTGGAGGGCTTTCATTTTTTCGGCGGCGGTGTTTACTTCGCCTCTTTCAGCCTTTTCAACTTTATCGGCCTTGGGAGCCGCTTTGGTAGCTAGTGCCATGTGGGGGTGTTTAAGAAAAACGGGTTAGGTTTGGTAAAGTTACTGGTTTTGGCCGGGTCGCAATCGAATAAATATATTCTTTGGTAAAGGCCCCGAATGGGCCGTTTTGCGGCGGCTTTTTCTAACAAAGGGCTTAGTAGTTTGGTGCCGTTGAGAGGCGAAATATATGAGGAATTATCTAAAAATATTAGTTGGCCTTGTGGTTGTGCTAATTAGAGTGGAAACAGCACAAGCGCAACTGGACAATCGGGCGTTTACAAGCCCCACACCGGGTGGAAAATTGCAGCGCTTGGTAATAGGTCATATGGCTGATATACCAATAGAGACTCAAAGCCATTACGATAGTATAAACCATGAAACGATAAACGAGCGGCGTGCGGACAGCCTACATTATTTGCCTGCTCAAGCCGGTGAACTGCGCATTTCTCTCAACGCCTTCACCTTCTTCAAAGACAACGAATACTTCAACAAGATTGTGGACGGCTATACGCTCTTCGGCACCCAGCTAAACCCGCAACTTGTCTATTACCCTACTAAGGATTTGCGCCTCGAAGCGGGCGTGTTGCTCTGGAAAGACTTTGGCAACCCGGTGCTGAAGCAGGTGCGGCCTACGTACCGCGCCACCTGGACCACGGGGCGTCACCAATTTGTATTGGGCAATATTCGGCCAAACCTCAACCACAACTACATTGAGCCAATGTTCAATTTCGAGCGGGTGATGCTGAATCCGCTGGAAGAAGGCCTGCAATACCGCTACTTGGGCAACCGGCTGTTTCTGGATTTCTGGGTGGACTGGCAGCGGCAGCAGTACCGCTACAGCAATTATCAGGAGGAAATTGCGGGCGGCCTGAGCAGCAACTATCGCATCAGTGGCAACGACAGCCGCTGGCAAGTAGCGCTGCCGTTTCAGTTCACTGCCATTCACCACGGCGGGCAGATTGATACCCTCGATAAGCCGCTGCAAACCTTGTTCAATGAAGCCATCGGAATCGAGGTTCGCCGCTCTCTCAGCGGCTCTAAAATTCAGGCCCTGCGCTTCAACGGCTACGTCCTCGGCTTCCAGGACAATTCGCCTACGCAGGGCCAAAACCCCTTCAAATACGGCCGGGGCCTGTACCTGAACACCACCCTCGAAACGCGCTACGCCGATGTGATGCTGAGCTACTGGCAGGGCTCGCGCTTCATGGCACCGCTGGGGGGCGACTTGTACCAGAGCGCCTCGCGCACGGTATCGAACCCCGATTATCTGGACCGCCAGCGCAGGATTCTGCTGGTGCGGCTGCTGCGCGACTTCCGCATTTCGGACGCGGCGGCGCTCACCGTGCGCGTTGAGCCGCTGTATGATTTCAATGCGCAACTGCTGGATTTCTCATTTGGCGTGTACCTCAATTTCCGGCAGGAATGGCTGCTGGGCAACGTGGGCAAGCGCGTGCGGGTAGGGCAGTAGCCGCTGGGGCTACCCCAATGACTTCCCGGGAATCCATCTGCCCTTTGGGGTCGCCCCAATGCCTTCCTGGGCACCCGACTGCCCATTGGGGCGGTCTTAATGGCCTCCGAGAGTGCGCTATACCATTTGGGGCTGCCCCAATGCACGTAGGGCATGCGCTTCAGCTGTTGGGGCAGTTCGGCGGGCTCTAGGTGTTGCGCGCCAGCCAGAAGCGGCAGATTTCGCTGAGCGCATCGGCGTTGCGGAACCAGAGCGGGCGCCTGGGCGGCGGCTCCGGCTGAAAGCCAGCGGCGCGGGCCACGGCCTGCCCGCGCACGTTGTTGGCGTAGCAACGCACTAGCAGGCGCTGGCTGCCCACCAACGCGAACCCAAAGTCGACGACGGCCGCCAGGGCCTCGCGGGCGTAGCCCTGGCCCTCGGCGGCGGCGGCCAGGTAATAGCCGATTTCGGCCTGGCCCTTCTGCTGGGGCATGAGGCAGATGTCGCCCAAGTACCGGGCCGTGGCGCGGTGCCAGATGCCAAACACGTAGAAGCGGCCGGTGCGCCAGTCCTCGGCGAAGGTGCGCAACGATACCACGGCATCGGCGGGCACACGCACGGCCTGAAGGCGGTCGGGGAAGGAGGGCTGGAAGCGGGCGCGGTCGGCGTGTAGCAGCGCGAAGAAGGCGTCGGCATCGGCCGGCTCGTAGGGGCGCAGGCACAGGCGTTCGGTGTAGAGCGGGGCGCGGGGCAGCATAGCAGCGTACTACGAAAAAAGGGCCGCCTCCGTGCCCGGAAGCGGCCCTTTCACAAGAAATAAACGGACTATTTGTTCTCGCCCACGTACTGGCTGGGGCTGCCCAGCGACTGCTGGGTCCGCATCACGTTCACCTGCCGGGCGGCTTCGTTGAAGAATTCGAGGCGGCGAATGAGCATTTCCTTTGCCAGCACCCGGCCTTCGGGCGTACGCATGGTGGCGCGCTTGTCGGCCAGCACGCGCTGCATGGCGGCCAGCGTCTGGCCCTCGTGTTTCATAAACTGCTGCTGGAACTCGGCCAGGCGGGCCACGCCGCTGGCGGTGAGGGTGAAGTCCTCGCCGGCTCCTTGGTTCAGCACCTCGCACAGCACGTATACTTCAATGGGCAGGCTGGTTTCGAGGGCCGTGGTGCGCAGGTCGAGGCCGGCGGCCATGGCGTCGAGGATGATGCGCACGTTGCGCTCAAATTGCTGATAGTAGGCTTGGGCTTCCATTAGGGTCAGAGCACAGAGGTTAGAGCGTAGAACTTAGAAATAGGTTTGGCTTGAGAAGCGGCATGAGAGTCTAAGTTCTGAGCTCTCATATCTGAGTTCTATAACAACTCTTTCACAATCTGCTCCACGCCAATGCCTTCGGCTTCGGCTTTGAAGTTGCGCACGAGGCGGTGGCGCAATATCGGCACGGCCACGGCGCGCACATCCTCAATGTCGGGTGAGTACTTGCCGTTGAGCAGGGCGTTGCACTTCGCGCCCACGATGAGGTGCTGCGAGGCGCGGGGTCCGGCACCCCATTCCAGCAGCTGGTTGGTGCGGGGAGCGGCGCGCTCAGTGTTAGGGCGGGTTTTATGCACGAGGCTCACGGCGTATTCCACCACATTGTCGGCCACCGGCACGCGGCGCACCAGCTCCTGGAAGGCCTGAATATCGGCCGCGTGCAGCACCTTATTAACCGTGTTTTTGATGTTGGACGTGGTTTGCTTCACGATGTTCAGCTCCTCGGCGTAGGTCGGGTAGCCCAGCTCAATGTTGAACATGAAGCGGTCGAGCTGCGCCTCGGGCAGGGGGTAGGTGCCTTCCTGTTCGATGGGGTTCTGCGTAGCCAGCACAAAGAACGGGCGCTGCAAGGGGTAGCGCTGCCCGGCCACCGTCACGGCGTATTCCTGCATGCTTTCGAGCAGAGCGGCCTGGGTCTTGGGCGGTGTCCGGTTGATTTCGTCGGCCAGAATGATGTTGGCGAAGATGGGGCCTTTCACGAAGTGAAAATCCCGCTGCTGGTTCATCGTTTCCGAGCCCACTATGTCCGAAGGCATCAAATCAGGCGTGAACTGAATGCGGTTGAACGACAAATCCAGCGAGTCGGCAATGGTCTGAATCAGCAAGGTTTTGGCCAGGCCGGGCACGCCCACCAGCAGGCTGTGGCCCTGCGAAAAAACAGCGGTAAGCACCAGCCGCACCACCTCGTCCTGCCCCACGATGACTTTGCCGATTTCCTGGCGCAGCTTCTGGAAGGAGGCGGCTAGGGCATCGGCCGCTTCTTTATCGTTTTGAAATTGAGCCATTCGGGAGTTTAGGAGAGAAAAGAAAAGAAAGCCGGTCATGCTGAGCGCAGCCGAAGCATCTCTACCGTGTAAGTAATCCTTACGATTGGGTTACTCTTCGCGGTAAAGATGCTTCGACTGCGCTCAGCATGACGCTCCGGGGTATCAGAAGGTTACTTCTCCGCTACGTCCAGCACTTTGCATTGGGCGTATTCGGGCTCCACTTCGAGGTACACGGTGCCACGGTTTTTGGCAAACCACTCGTCCAGGGCCTTCGTCTTTTTCTCGTTGAGAGCGGCGGCGGCAATTTTCTGGTAGTCGTCCTGCAGGTTGGCCTGGTGGGGCGCGGTGTTCGATTTCAGCCACAGGATGCGCATGGCGTCCTTGCCGTCGTCGGTGCGGTAAGCCATGGGCGGGGTGATGTGGCCCACCTTCATGGTGTCAATCGTGAAGAAGATGGCCGGGTCGAGTTTATCGAGCGGCAGGCGCGAGCCACCGTCGGCCCGGTTGGCGAGTAGGCCGCCGTTGCTGCTGCTGGTCTTGTCCGACGAGTTGTCCTTGGCCGCTTTGGCGAAGGTGATGCTGTCGGACAAAATCTGGCGGCGCAGCTTGGTCAGCAGCTTAGCCGAGGCACCTACGTCGGCCGAGCCGGTTTCGGGCTTCAACAGGATGTGACGGGTCGAATAGGTGTTGCCCTTGCGCTCAATAAACTGAATAAGGTGAAAGCCGAACTGCGACTGCACTACCGGCGACATCTGGCCCGGCTCCAGCTTCATCGAAGCCGCCTCGTACTCCGGCACCAGCTCGCCGCGCTTGAAAAAGCCCAAGTAGCCGCCTTCCTTGGCCGAGCCGGGGTCTTCCGAATTGGCTTTGGCGAGGGTGGCGAAATCGGCTCCGGCCAGCACCTGCGCCCGCAAGTCGTTGAGCTTGGCAATGGCGGCCTGCTTGGCCTTGTCGTTTACCTGCGCCGGAATCACAATCTGGCCCACTTCAACCTCGGTGCTGAAATAAGGCAGGCTGTCCTTCGGAATGCGGGTGAAATACTGCGCCACCTCGCGCGGCGTCACCGCCACCTTGCCGGTGATGGTTTCCTGCATTTTCTGCTGCGTGAGCTGGTCCTTAATCTGGGGCCGCAGGTCGTCTTTCAGGGATTTGATGGACTTGCCGTACTGCTCTTCGAGGCGTTTTTCGGAGCCAATCTGCTGGGCGAAGTAGGCCATGCGGCGGTCCACTTCGCTGTTCACCTGCTTGTCTTCCACCGTCACGGAGTCCACGTCGGCGCGGGCCAGCATCAGCTTGTTCAGCACCAGGCTTTGCAGGATTTTGCATTTCAAATCGGGCGGCAGCGGCTTGCCTTCGGACCGGGCCACTTCCTGGGCGTAGATGAGCTCCACTTCGGAGCGCAGCACAATCTGGTTGTCCACCTTCACAATAATGCCGTCGAGCAGCTGCTGGCCCTTGGGCCGGCTGATGCCCAACTGGGCCTGGGAAGCGGGCGCGAAGCCCAGTAACAGCAATAGCGTAAGCAGGGCCGACGCTAAGGCGCGATTCACATTAACAAGCATAAAGTCGTATTGAAAAGCCAGAGGACAGCTGCCTCGGCTTGGTCCGTGTAGGGCTAACACCCAAACGGCCCCACAAATTTCACCATAAATCCGTTGGCAGACAAAAACAAGGAGCCGAACGGTCGTTGGAAGGTTGCAGTTCTAGCAACCAGAACTTAGAACGGAGAGCTTAGAACTCAGAATTAAATCTTTCTGGGCCCTAATCTCTCCGTTCTAAGTTCTGATTTTCAATGATTACTTGGTCACCAGCTTGCTCACTTCGGCCTCGTTCACTTTCACGGGGCGGGCGGCGCGCATCTGGGCAATCCATTCTTTTTCCAGGTAAGTCTGGTAGTCCGACGTGGCCTGGCCACGGGCTTCGGCCAGGGTTTTGGGGCCGGCAGCCAGCGTGCGGTCGATGGTGGCGGCGTAGTAGCGGCCGTCCTTCTGCACGTTGTAGGTGCCGGGGCCTTTGGCCATCAGGTCGTCCATCACCTTGTTGTCGCCTTTCTGGAACACTTTCTGGCTGATTTGCACCGACAGCGGGTTCTGCTCGTTCAGTTCCGACTCGATGGCGGCCGAATTGCCGCTGAACAGCGCCACCTGCGCCGAATTATCGGCACTTGGCTTGGCCTGCACCATTTTGCGAATGCGGCTGGTGGCCACGCCCCGGCGGCGCAGCTGGCGCACCGTCGAATCGGCGCGGGCGTTGGCCAGGCTTACTTTTTCGCCTTTTTTCACGCGGCCCGTGATGGTCACCAGCATGCTGGTGTCCTGGGCCATGCGCTTGCTGATATCATCCAGCGACATCACTCCCGTTTTTGCCAGCGAGCTGCCTTTCGTGAAGGCGACGCCCGTGGGGACGTTGCGGGTGAGCGGGAAGCGGCCGGTTTTCAGCTCTTTCTGCACGCGGGCCAGCAGGGCGGGCGTGGCGGCGCTCACCACGGTGCCCTGCACGCGCTGGTCCCACTGGTACTTGGCCTGGTTGTCGGCGAAGTATTTTTTCAGGCCCACGGTGTCTTCAATGGCCTTGCTCCACACCTTCTCGTCCATCAATTGGAAGAGCAGAATGCCGTCGCGGTACTCTTTCACCAGCATGCGGTAGTCCTCATACTTGGTATCGAGGCTGCTTTTCTCGAATTCGGTCAGGCTTTGCTCCACGTACTGGTCGTAGAGCTGCTGCATGGCGAAAGCCGGCTGGGCGCCCGTGCGGGGCCGCTGGTTCTGCTGTGCGTATTTCAGGAAGTCACTCACCAAGTAAGGCTTGCCCTTGATGCTAAACAGCGTCGAATTGTCGTTGGCAGCACCTTTCGCCGCTTTCACCGCAGCTGCCGGGGCCGTGTACTTGAAACGGCCGGCTACCAGCGCCGTATCAGCCTTGCTGAACACATACGTTTTGGCGGCGGCCATTTCTGAGAACTGGTCTTCCTGGCGCACGCGCTTCAGGAAAGCAGCTTTGTTCAGCTCCGAGCGCGAATCCTTGGCCACTTTGCTTTTCAGGCTGGGCTCCATGTCGGCAAATTTGGCCAGCGGCTGACGCTCAATCAGCTTGATAATGTGCCAGCCGTAGGGCGTCTGGACCGGGGGGGCCAGGTCGCCGGGCTTCTGCAGCTTAAAAGCGGCATCTTCAAATGACGGAATCATGCGGCCGGTGCCGAAGGGCGGCAGTTCGCCACCGTTGGCCGCCGAGCCGGCATCTTCCGAGAACTGGGCCACGAGCTTGTCCCAGTTCTCGCCCTTTTTCAGGCGGCTGTAGAGCTCGTCGATTTTCTTTTTGGCGGTGAGCGAGTCGGCCTTGGCGGCGTTGGCGTTCATGCGTACCATAAGGTGCGCCACCTTGATTTCGCCCTGCGCCGTGCGCTTGTCGTTTACTTTAATAATGTGATAGCCGAAGCGCGTGCGGATGGGCTGCGACACCTGCCCCACGGGCGTTTTGTAGGCCGCCGACTCAAACGGGTACACCATCTGCATGGCCGTGAAGTAGCCCAGCTTGCCGCCGTTCTCCTTGGCCGAGGGGTCTTCGCTGTTGGCGCGGGCCAGCTGGCCAAAATCGGCCCCGCTCAGGGCCTGCTCGCGCAGCTTCCCAATCTTCTGGTAGGCAATCAGGGTGTCCTGCGGGGTGGCATCGGGTGCCACGCGGATGAGGATGTGCGAGGCGTTTACCTCCTGGCTCATGCGGTCGTAGGCCTCGCGCACCAGTTGGTCGGTCACGCTTTTCTCGGTGAGGTAGGGCTGGGCCAGCTGCTGGCGGTAGCCCTCCAGCTCCCGCTTGAAGGCCTGCGTGGTGTCGAGGCCCTTCTGCTCGGCTTCCAGCACTTTCAGGCGGAAGTTGGTGTACAGGTCCAAGTAGTCGGTCACGCTCTGGCGGGTGCCGTAGTCGGAGGCCGAGTTGTTGTTTTTCCGGTAAACGTAGGCAAACTCGTTGGCCGGCACCGGGTACGTGCCCAGCGTTTCGACGGCCGGGCCGACAGCGGTAGAACCCGTGGTGGCCGAAGTGGCCGGTTTGGAAGTTTGGCAGCCAGCCAGCAGTGTTACGACGGCCGCGCCGGCGTACAGAATGCGTTTATGCATAGGAAAGGTTAGAAGACAAAAGCGCTAAGCCAGTAGTAAGCAGCGGCGCGGGCATAAAATTACTGGTGCGAAATTAACTAATTTCCGGGCGGAATGATGCAAGTTATTGGCCGAAGGTGCCGGATAAAAAAAAGACCGTCGCGCCAGGCACAACGGTCTCAAAAATAAAGGCCAAAAGCGGAATTCAAGCCAGATGCTTGCTGAGGTGGCACACGGTGTGGTTGCCGCGCGTAAAAAACTCCACGCGGTCCATGAGCCGGTTCACCAGGGCCATGCCCATGCCGCCCTTGCGGCCCTGCTGAATGTAGGCGTGGAAATCGGGGTTGGGCGTGGGACCGGGCAAGAAAATGGTGTCGCCATTGTCGGCAATCTCCACATTCAGGTCATGCTGGTCGAAAGCCAGGGTGAGGTCCAGGAACTGGGTTTCGTCCTCGCCATTGGCGTGGATGATGAAGTTTGCCACTACCTCATCCACGGCCAGCACCACTTGGTTCACCGTCACTTCGGAAAGCTGCCGGGTGTTGAGGTAATTCCGCACAAAATCGCGCACCTGTTGTAGGTGGGCACGCGAGCAGGCAATGCGGAGGGCAGACTTCATAAGGAGTTAAGAGTTACAAGTTAAGAGTTAAGGGTTAATGAATTGAAATGACGAAAACGACGGCTTCAATCCTTAACTCTTAACTCCTAACGCTTAACTGAATTATGCGGCTTCGGCTTCGGTAACGCTGGGTACAATGGTCATCAGCGCGTCAAGCCCCAGGATTTCAAATACGTTGAATACTTTTTCCTGCATGTTGAAGAACACCAGCTTCACGTTGGCATCCTGAAAGCGCTGAAGGTGCGAAATGAAAACTCCCAGACCGGCCGAGGAAATATAGCTGAGTTTGGCGCAGTCGATGAGGACTTTGCGATAGTTGAGAATATCGGGTTTAGCCAGCTCAGTGTCAAGCACAATGGCGGAACTGGCGTCCAGCTCGCCATCGAGCAGGAGGGTAAGGGTGTCAGCGGAGGGTTGGGCGGTAACTTTCATAATGAGGGCGATACGTCAGGCCTAGAGTAGGGGTTGGGCCGACTTGAATTTAATCACGAGCAGAGTCTGGTCGTCGTGGATGGGGTGGCCGTGCGTAAAGCCGTTGAGGTCATTAAGAATGAAGTTTTTAATGTCTTCAGCCTCCTGAAAATAACTTTCCTCCAGGCGCAGCTTGAGGCGGTCTTCGCCGTACTCGTCGGTGCCGGAGCCGCCGCGCGCCTCCACAATGCCATCGGTGTAAATCACCATCACATCGCCGGGGCTGTAGTCGTAAAACTGGTTTTTGATGTGCTTCTCGTAGTTCTCGTTCCGGATGATACCGAGGCCCAGGCCGGCCGAGTCGAAGTAAAAAACTTCCTCGCGCAGGGCGTGGTAGTAGAGCGTGTGGCAATGCCCGGCGCGGGCAAATACAAAGCCGCCCTGCTCATAGTCAATGATGTAGAGCGAAGAAGTGATAAACGATGACTTCTCCAGGCAGTGAATAAGGGCCGTGTTGGCCTGGGCCATGAATTTGCTGGGCACCGGGAATTTGTCGCGCTCGTTTTTGGCCAGCGGGTTTTCCTGCATCAATGAGTGGAAAATCCCTTTCATCTGGGCCATGTGGAAGGCGGCGGTCACGCCCTTGCCACTCACATCGCCGATGATGACGGCCAGCCGCCGGCCCGGCAGGTGCAGGAAGTCGTAAAAATCGCCGCCTACCTCCTTGGCTGCCAGTGAGTGCGAGCTGATTTCGAACCAGTTATCGGTGGGCAGGTTTTTGGGGATGAGGCTGTCCTGCACCTGCGACGCGATTTTCAGCTCCTCCTGGGTACGCTGGTTGGCCAGCGAGGTCCGCATCAGCTCCAGGTTTTCGATGCTGAGGACGGCCTGGCCGGTAAAGGTTTGGAGGATGCTGAGGTCTGCGCGGTTGAAGGTGTTGGGCTCTGCTTTCAACAGATACAGGGTGCCGTACTTGAAGTGCAAGCCGTGCAATGGCAGCTGAATGAGCGCGCGGAAGGCCTGCGTGGTACCCAAAAAGCCGGGGTGGCGGTTCAGGTCGTTGGTCACGTACTCGCCCTCCACGGGTGGGTGGGCCCGCAGGCTCGTGCGCAGGGCATCTGCCTGCGCGGGCGTGATATTGTAGTACTGGGTGGCGTTGGTGTCGTCGGTGCCCGTGTGGTGGGGGGCGATGTCAATCCAGGCCGCATCGGCCCGCACGGTTTCCACGGCCGAATCCAAGAGCACATGATAGACTTCGGTGGAAGTCTGGCCTCGTTGGACAATCTGGGCCAGGCGTTGCAGGCTCAGCATCTCGCTCTCGCGCAGGGCGGCCGGGGTTGCCTGGCGTGGCGCGGCCGGCGACCGCAAAAACAGCTTGACCAGCACCGCGAGAGTGCCCAAGTCGGCCAGCAGCAGCAGCCAAGTGGCCCACGATGCGGTCCCGGTGCCGCCGTCAGTCAGCAAATTGCCGACGGCCAGCGCTCCGCTCAGCAGCGCTAATAGAAAACCAATGTAGAGTAACGGATGACGCACAGACAGAAACTAGGAATAACACAAGCACACCAGCCCGCCGCGCCGTAGCCGACGCTCAACCGGGGTGCAAGATACAATCGGCTACCGGAAAAGACTTCATCCGGGACAAGACCCAAAAATGGGCAATGCCGGCCGCAGCCAGCATTGCCCATTGTCATTCAACCCACTAAT
Source organism: Hymenobacter sp. UYAg731 (assembly GCF_054061335.1). Taxonomy (NCBI): domain Bacteria; kingdom Pseudomonadati; phylum Bacteroidota; class Cytophagia; order Cytophagales; family Hymenobacteraceae; genus Hymenobacter; species Hymenobacter sp. UYAg731. The sequence goes on from NZ_JBSSEC010000008.1 coordinate 165,858, forward strand.
CGGCCTTTGGTAAAGCAGACACCCGGCTAGCGGCTCGAATAATTTGGGGCCTCGCGGGTAATCTGCACATCGTGCGGGTGGCTCTCGCGCAGGCCGGCCCCGGTGATGCGGACGAACTGCGCCGCCTGCAAGGCCTCAATGTTGGCCGCGCCCACGTAGCCCATGCCGGCCCGCAGGCCGCCCGCCAGCTGGTAAATCACCTCCGATACGTTGCCTTTGAAAGGTACGCGGCCCACAATGCCCTCGGGCACCAGCTTCTTCACGTCGTCCTCGGCGTCCTGGAAGTACCGGTCCTTGCTGCCGTCTTCCATGGCCTCCACCGAGCCCATGCCGCGGTAGCTCTTGTACTTGCGGCCTTCGTAAATGATGAGGTCGCCGGGCGCTTCCTCGGTGCCGGCCAGCAGCGAGCCCACCATCACGGCCGCCGCCCCGCCGGCCAGGGCCTTCACGAGGTCGCCCGAGAACTTGATGCCGCCGTCGGCCACCAGCGTCACGCCGGTTCCTTCGAGGCCCTTGGCCGCTTCGAGCACGGCCGATAGTTGCGGCACCCCAATGCCGGCAATGATGCGTGTGGTACAGATGGACCCCGGGCCTACGCCCACTTTCACGCAGTCGGCCCCGGCATCGGCCAGGGCTCTGGCACCGGCGGCGGTGGCCACGTTGCCGGCCATCACGTCGAGGTTGGGGTAAGCAGCTTTGATGGCGCGCACGGCATCCATCACGCCCCTGGAGTGGCCGTGGGCGGTGTCGAGGCTCACGATATCTACGCCGGCTTCGACCAAAGCGGCCACGCGCTGGAGCAGGTCGGGCGTCACGCCCACGGCGGCGCCTACGCGCAGGCGGCCCTGGCTGTCCTTGCTGGCGTTGGGGGCGCGGCGGCGCTTGCGGATGTCTTTATACGTCATCAGGCCGGCCAGGCGGCCGTCGGCATCCACCAGTGGTAGTTTATCCACTTTGCTGTCGGTGAGCAGGGCCTCGGCCGCCGCCTGGGTGATGCCGGCGGGGGCCGTGACGAGGCGAGCCAGGGGTACCATCACAGTAGTCACGGGCTGGTTCATGTCTTTCTCGAAGCGCAAATCGCGGCTGGTGAGGATGCCTTCGAGAACGTGGCCGCCGTTCACCACCGGGATACCGCCGATGTTGTGCTTGCGCATCAGTTGGCGGGCATCGGCCAGGGTGGCGGTGGGCGGCAGGGTAAAGGGGTCCTGAATCAGGGCTGACTCGCTGCGCTTTACGCGGCGCACCTGCTCGGCCTGCGCCTTGATGGACATATTCTTATGAATGATGCCCAGTCCGCCTTCCTGCGCCAGGGCAATGGCCATGTCCGACTCCGTAACGGTGTCCATAGCCGCCGAAATCAGCGGGGTTTGCAGCCGGATGTTATTGGTGAGGCGGGTGCCGGTGTCGCAGTCGCGGGGCAAAACCTCGGAGTATGCTGGCAACAGCAGTACGTCGTCGTAGGTGAGGGCCTCGAAGGCAATTTTAGGGGTTGCGGAATCCGCCATGGCAAAAGGGGTTGGGGGTTGGTGCCTTTTGCCAGTCAAAGGTACGGCGGGAAGTTGGGTTGAAACCCCAATTTCCCGCCGCCTTATCTTTATTCTTTGGTGAATTTGCTGGTACCCACCGCGCCGCCTGCCGAGAGGCGCGACAGGTACAGGCCGGAAGCCAGGCGGCTCACGTCCACGCTCTGGCCGTTGCGCACGTGGGTGTGCAGCACGGCCCGGCCCCGCGCGTCGCTGATTTCAAGTAAGGCATCGCCAGCCAAGTTAGCAGGCAGTGAAACGCGCAACTCACGGGCGGCGGGGTTGGGGTAGAGGCTCACGGTGAGGGTTTGGGCGGGGCGCACCGCGGTAGCCACGGCCGGCGCATACAGCCAGGAGTAGCCGGCCGGAAACTCGCGCTTCCAGAACCATTCGGCGTGCTGGCCGTCGGCGCGGGTATTGAAGTTTAGGTTGGCGGCCGGCACACCGCCGCGTTGCAGCGAGTCGCGCAGGGCCTGCATCTGGGGCACCATAGTAGTGCTTTCGGTGGTGCCGCTCACGAAGTAGAAGCGGGTGTTGGGGTTGGCCGGGTGCTGGTGGGCGTAGGCGGCCAGCTGTGGGTAAGCAAACCAGTAAGCGGGCGAAAACGACGCCACTTTGCCGAACACCGCCGGCTCGCGCAGGGCCGCGTAGGTGGCAATGAGCCCGCCCATGCTGGAGCCGCCGATGCCGGTGTTGGCGCGGTCGGCCAGGGTGCGGTAGTTGGTGTCGATGTAGGGCTTGAGGGTTTGTACCAGGAAATCGACGTACAAATCGCCCTGCCCGCCGCCGTAGGCCGGGTTGTTCCAGGGCGAGTATTCGTCGAGGCGGTTGGCGCTGTTATCGATGGCCACCACGATGCAGCCAGTAGGGTCCTGGCCATTGGCCGCCAATAGATTCAGGGCTTCATCCACGCCCCACTCGCCTGCGAAGGAGGTAGCGGCATCGAACACGTTCTGGCCATCCTGCATGTACAATACCGGGTAGCGGCGGCCGCTGGTGGCGTAGCCGGGCGGTAGGTAGAGCCACACGCGGCGGGTGCGCCCCAACTGCGGCATGGCAAACGTGGTGGAAATCACGCTCACGTTGGCTGCTGCTGTGGAAGTGCCCCCGCCGGGGGCGCCACCCGCCAGGTCTTCCCAGTTCAGCACCTGACACAGCACGGTAGCCGCGCCGTTACCGAAAGTGTAGGTGCGGTTGGGCACCGAGCCATTCGAGGCAGTGGTTTCGACGGCTGCCCACGAGCCGCGGGTGAACTTGTATTCCATGGTGCCGGTGGCGGCGGGCAGCGTAATCTGGTAGCTGCCGTCGGCGTTGTGGGTGAGGGCGTGGGTGGCGTTGCCGGGGTCCCAGCTATTGAAGGTGCCCGCAATGTAAAGGGTGGCATTAGCCGGCGTGTTGGCCGGCACGGCCGTGATTTTGAAGGTAACCTGGGCTTGGGCGGTGAAGCCGATAAGCGCCAGCAGCAGCGTGAAAAGCTTTCTCATAGGGAACGGGTGGGATTTGAAAGGATAAGAGAATTCGGGGCGTGAAGGTACGGCGGGGGGGGGCCCCCCCCCCCCCGCCCCCCCCCCCCCCCCCCAAAAAAAAAAAAAAAAAAAAAAAAAAAAAAAAAAAAAAAAAAAAAACCCCCCCCCCCCCCCCCCAAACAAACCCCACCAAGAAAAAAAAAACACACACAACAACAAAACAAAAATAAAACCACACA
>NZ_JBSSEC010000009.1:0-136901 GCF_054061335.1 Hymenobacter sp. UYAg731
GGGGGGCGGGCTTCGGGCGCGTAGGCGGGCTGGGCCAGCACGGCATCCCATCGGGTATCGCCGCATTCTTCGTGTACAAAAGGCACTTCGTCGGCGGGCAGCGGGGCAGGGTCGGGCAAGTTCATGGTGAGGATTTTAAAGGGAAAGTTGGCACAATCGCCACGCCATCCGGCGGAGTTGGTCGAAGCACCTCCCCTGCACCGGTAAATGAATTACTTAGGCAAGCAAGCTGCCTCGACCAGCTCCGCCGGATGGCGTGTTTCCTTTTTGTTCCCGCTAGGCCGTTTGCAGCTCAGCGGCCTCGGGGAAATCAATGGGCACTTCGGTCAGGTTGTGCAGGTAGTTCATAGCAATTTTGTCGCTCACTTGCAGGATAACATCCACTAGGTTGCCTTTGGTATAGCCGGCGGCGAAAAAGGCCTCCTGGATTTTGGGCGCTACGTGGCCTTTGTGCTCAGTCACGGCCTGGGCCAGCTTCACCAGGGCATTAAGCCTGGCATCGGAGCTGTGACCGGCGCGCAGGTTCAGGATTTCTTCGGCCGAAAAGCCGTTCATGCCGCCGAGCACGGTGTGGGCGCTCAGGCAGTAGCGGCAGCCGTTCAGCTCGCTCACTACTAGGTTCACGGCTTCTTTCTCCTTGTTGCTGAGCGAGGTTTTGGCCCCCTGAAACGCAAGGTACTTGGCCAAGGCATGGTCAGAATAGGCAATGGTGGCGTAGAGGTTCGGCACGAAGCCGAGGCCTCTTTGCAGGTTATCGAATTGCGCCTGGCTGCTTTCGGACACTTGGTCGCGCGTGGGAACGGGGAAATTGGTCATGATTGAAAAATGAGGGAAATAGTGAAAATGATGGGGAGATCGAACAGAACAGTCTGTTTTTATTGAGGCCCAAAATTATAGCAGCCGCTCGGCTAGGCGGCGCGCCGTTATTACGGGCGTGCGGTCGCCCCGAATCTGGCTGGAAATCAGGGCTCCTTCAAATACCAAGGTTATTTCCTCGGCCAGCGGCTCATCGTTGAGCAGGCCGGCGAACACCCGGCCCATCTTGCTTTTATGTTCCTGGATGAAGGCCCGCACGTCCTGTTCCTCGGGGGCGAGCTGCAACAGGGCATTTTGGAAGTTACAGCCGCGAAAATTCGCGCCCACCAGAAAATCATTCAGCAAGTCGAACACGGCCAGTACTTTGGCTTTGGGCGTGGCGGCGGCGGCCACGGCTTCCCCTACCTGCTCAAACCACTGCTGGCTCACCTGCCGGAGGTAGGCCTGGAGAATGTCGTCTTTGGTACGGAAGTGCTGGTAGAGGCTGGCCTTGGCCACGCCCGCTTCGGCAATGAGCTGGTTGATGCCGGTGAGGGGGTAGCCCTGCTGGTAGAATAGGCGGGCAGCCGTGTCGATGATGCGCTGGCGTACGTTGGGGGTGTCTTTCGCTTTCACTGAACAAATATACGGGAAAATATTCAAAACAGACAAGTCTGTACGTTTTTATTATTTATTAACCACTACCAGCCCATTCTAAGCGACGTAAGCATCTGCTGGACTATCAGATACGAATTTCGCATCCAATTTTAAAACCCCGCACGGGAAAGCTGGCCCAGTGAAACCACCGAATGGCCAGCGAATGATTTTCGATAACTACTTTCATAGGCGACAGATAAGGAAGCAAAACCGATGTTCGATATGCAAGCAAGCGGGACCATGTTGGCCCCTTACCTAAAGTCCAGCAACTCCTAAAAGTGTAAGGCGGCACTATCGGGAGCGTCCGACTCCGCGATTTTTTTTCGTTCGGGCAGGTCGTACTTCCTGGTCGCTGGCTTTTACTGATTTCCTTATGGCTCGTTCGCACCTTTTTCAGGCCCTGGGGTATGTGGGCCGGCTGCCAACGCAGGTGCGGTTCGTCGCGGCGGTGGTGCTGGGCCTGGCCGGCTACGCCGCCGCTCCGGCCGAGCTGACCACTGCCGGACGGGCCGTGGTGGCCTGGGATGCGTTCGCCGGGGGCTCCCTGCTGCTGCTCTGGCCCCTCATGCTCACCGCCGATGCGGGGCAGACGCGGGTGGTAGCGGCCCGCGAGTCGCCGGGGGCGCTGGTGTCGTTTGGGTTCGTGCCGCTGGCGCTGGCCAGCAGCCTGGCTGCCGTGGTGCTGCTGCTCAGCACCGGCATGATGCCCACGCTGCCGATTGCGATGCGGGTGATGCACGTCGCGCTGGCCGTGGGCGGGGTAGCGGCGGCCTGGCTGCTGTTGCACACCGTGTTTGCCCTGCGCTACGCGTGCCTGTACTACTACGGCACGTCCGCGCCGGGCGGCCTCACCTTTCCCGAAGGCTCGCCGCCCCCGCGCTACCTGGACTTTGCCTACTTCGCCTTCGTGATTGGCATGACCGCCCAGACCGCCGACGTCTGCATTTACGACCCCACCCTGCGGGCCACCGTGCTCGTACACGGCCTGCTGGCTTTTGCCTTTAACACGGCCGTGGTGGCGCTCAGCATCAGCGGTTTGGTGGGCGTGCTGTAATAGCGAGTCGGGGCAATATCCCACTTAGGCGGCCCCGGCAAGGCGGCTTTTCCACATCGTCGCAAACCTCCTCCGTTAATTCCTGTTGCTGTAAGGATTGTCTGCCGAGAGCGTCAATCACCCGTGCCCCGCCGCTACTTAGGCGTAGGCGCGAACTGCTATTTTTTGCCGAGTCATGTTTTTATTATCCCGTTTTCGGGCCGCGTTTTTAGCGACTTTTATTCTATCATCCGGGCTGCAATCACCAGCCGTGGCCGCAACGTGCTGCACCCCGCACGAGCCGGACGCACCACTTGCGGAAACTACGCCGGGCCGGGCAGCGGCTCCGTGGACGTTTATGGCCCCGACTGCTCATCTGGGTGCGGCCGCACGGACCGGTGGCAGCCCCAAGCAGTTCAACTATATGGTGCAGCGCCACTTGTGGGTGATGGGCGGCGTACACACGCTGCCCACGGGCATCCCTTTCAGCTCCGAAACCAGCAACGCCGACCGCACGGCGTATTCGCAGGCCGGCCTGGGGGTTGGCTACATGATTTCGCCGGCCGTGCGGGCTATTTCCAATTGGAATACCGGCCTGGGCCGCGCCAGCGCCACGCCCGGCAGCCAGTTCACCGTGGGCGTGAGCCTGCACTACTAAGCACCTATCCCAGCACGGTCGTGCGGAGCTTGTAGCTGACGCAGCAGTTGCGCGGCCACCCACCGGCCCGATTCCACGGCCCCGTCCAGCCGGCCCCATTCGCTGGCCGAGGTTTCGGCCCCGGCCCAGTGCAGGGCTCCGCCCCAGTGCGGCTGCCGCAGCAGGGCCGGGCCTTGCAAAGGCACTTGCGCGGGCGGCTCTTCATCGCCGGGCACGCTGGTTAGCGGCTCCTGGGTCCAGTCCAGCTCGTGGTAGGCGACGGGCGTAGCGGCCAGCGGCCCAAATATCTGCGTGAGCTGGGCCAGCACGGCCGTCTGCCGCTCGGCCGGCGGGGCGGCACGCAGCGGATGGCCGGCGGCGAAGAACCCGAACAGGGCTCCCTGGTGGCCATCGGGCGGGGAGGCATCGTGGATTTCGACCAGCGGCCCCAGCTGGCTGGCGGCAAAGCCCGACCAGCCCCGCGCCCGCCAGAACGGTTCCGCGTACACCACCACGCTCTTCATGGCGTGGCTCATCCAGGTGGGCACGGCGCGCATGGTCTGGAGCAGGGCGGCGGGCAGGGCGGGGTCGAAGGCCAGGGTGTGCGCCACTAGTCGCGGCGGCAGGGCCAGCACCACGGCGGCCGCCACGAGGGCGCTTGCGTGGCCAGCCTGCTCCACCTGAATTTCGACGCCGCCCGGGCCGAGTAGCTGACGCAGCCGCGTGACGCGGGTGTTCAGCGCCAGGCACTCCGGCGGCAGGCGCTGGGCCAGCGCCTGGCAGAGCGCGGCGGCCCCGCCGGCAAAGCGCAGGTAGCCCGCCGAGCCCGAGGGGTGGCTGGGCAGGCGGTGTACGCCCTGCGCCGTTTCGTAGGCCGTGGCCCCGGTGCTGTACTGCTCCACCGGCCGGATGCCCAGCTCGGTGAGCAAGTTGCTCAGGTAGGGATGATGCGCCCAGCCCCAGGTAGCGCCCACATCCACCAGGTCCGCCCCGGGGCGGCGGGCTTCGGCGGGCAGGGCCAGGGTGCGCCCCCCCACCCGGTCGCGGGCTTCGAGTACGCGCACCGGCTGGCCCGCCGCGTGCAGGGCCACGGCGGCCGTGAGGCCCGCCAGGCCCGCCCCGACGATGATGACCGGGGCTTTGGCAGCTGTATCAGGCAGATAATTGAACGTCATTCGCAAAAAAACAAAGGGTAAATATTAGCCGGAATCAGCCCTGCCCAAATACGTCGGGGCGGGCATAATGGCCGGCCACGTCCAGCGTCATCTGCTCTTCCGGGATGCGGGCGAGGTCGATTTCGGCGGTAAGAATCAGCTCTTCGTCGTACACCGGGCCGGCCAGGATGGTGCCGTCGGGGCCGATGATGACGCTGCCGCCGCGCAGCACCAGCGCCTCGGGGTGGCCGGCCAGCGCACCGGCCGGCTCCAGCTCGGCGGGCAGGTCGCGGGCGTGCATAATGGCCCCGGCGGCCACCACGAAGCAGCGGCCCTCGAAGGCGTAATGGCGGCTGGCCACGAGGTTCATTTCCTTGAGCTGCGGCCAGGCGGCGACGTGGATGTCCTCGCCCGACTCGTGCAGGCGCTGGCGTGCCGGCGGCATCCAGTGCTCCCAGCAGATGAGGCCGCCCACCCGGCCCACGGCCGTGGGCACAGCGTGCAGGCTGCGGCCATCGCCCTGCCCCCACAGCAGCCGCTCGGTGTAGGTGGGCATCAGCTTGCGGTGGACGTGGGCCAGCATGCCGTCGGCATCGAAGGTGAGCATGGTGTTGTAGAGCGTGCCGCGACCGGGGCCGGCCAGCACCCGCTCGTGTACGCTCATGTTCAGCACCACGCCGTGGGCGCGGGCCGCCGCGCCCAGCGCCTCGGTGACGGGGCCGGGCACGACCACGCTATTTTCCACCAGGCGGCGGTACACCTGCTTCACGGTCGGCGAATCCCACAGGTTCACGTCGCGGCAGCAGTCGAGCCAGGCGGGGTAACCAGGCAGCCAGGTTTCGGGGAAAACCACCAGCTTCGCGCCCTGCGCGGCGGCCTGGGCAATGAGGGTTTCGGCCTTAGCCAGCGAGGCCGGCAAATCGAGGTACACGGGGGCAGCCTGCACGGCCGCGACGGTTAGGCGCATGGTGTGAATTATGGTCAGCATGATGGGCTGGTTTGAGCAAACGCCACAGCCGGCCCGCAATTTCAGCAAAAAGGCCCGCCCTCACGCGGAGGGCAGGCCTTTTTGGATAGCTGCTTGCGGCAGCCCAAAAACTACATTTTGTCTTTCGCCATTTTGTCGTCGGCCATCTTGCCGTCTTTCATCATCTTGTCGTGGCTCATTTTGCCTTTCGACATTTTGCTATGAGACATCTTGCCGCTTTTCGACATTTTATCGTGGCTCATCATCTTGCCATCGGCCATTTTACCGTCGGCCATCTTGCCGTCTTTCATTTTGCCGCCGTCCTGGGCGTAGGCGAGGGGGGCAGCCAGCAGCAGGGCAACGACCAGCAGGGCTTGGGAAGCGGAAACGAGGTACTTACGCATGGGTTGGGGTTGGAAAAAATGGTGAATGTGAAACGGTTGCGGATAAAGACGAACGCCGGGCCACGGCCTTACACCGGGGATTTAAAAAACTTTTCATTGGGCTACTCCAGCAGCATAAGCCGGGCGGGCGCTCTGAAATCCGTAGCGCCGGCAGTACGGGCCCAGCCCTGGGCGCGCGTTGGGGCGGGGCTCGTCGTTGCGGCGTTTGATGAGCAGGGCGGCCTGCTGGCCGTTGAACAAGGGCGAAGGAATACGCATGAAGCGGCGGGGTGGGGGGGGGCGTAACCCGGCCCGGTGCTGAGGCAAGATCCGCTCCTGGCAGCACAACCGTAGGGCCGGCGCGGCAGTAAACCAAGGCTTATGAATAAATTGAAAGCCCTCTGGCTGACCCTCGATTCCAGCCTGTGGTTTGTGCCCACGCTGATGGTGGTGGCGGCCCTGTTTGCCGCCTACGGGCTGGTTCACCTCGACCTCTACGTGGGCGGCAGCTGGACGGGGCGCTACCCACTGCTGTTCGGGGCGGGCGCGGCCGGTGCGCGCGGCATGCTGGCCGCCATTGCCGGCTCCATGATTACGGTGGCGGGCCTGATATTCTCGCTCACGCTGGCCACGCTGGCCCAAGTGGCCAGCCAGTACACTTCGCGCCTGCTGCGCAACTTCATGCGCGACCGCACCAACCAGGTGGTAATGGGCTTTTTCGTGAGCATTTTCGTGTACTGCCTCGTGGTGCTGCGCACCATCCGGGGCGGCGATGAGGGCAGCTTCGTGCCGTCGCTGGCGGTGGCCTTCGGGCTGCTGCTGGCCCTGGTGAGCATCGGAATGCTGATTTTTTTTATCCACCACATCGCCTCGTCCATTCAGGCGGCCAACATCGTGGCCGGGGTGGCTGCCGAAACCGAGAAGCTGCTCGATAAAGTGTTTCCCCGGCGCCTGGGCGATGCCGCCACCCCCGCCGAGCGCGCCGAACTGGCCGCCGGCCCGGACCTGCGCTGGCGGCCGCTACCGGCCCCCGACACGGGATACGTGCAGGGCATCGACCACGATGCGCTGCTGAGCTTTGCGCAGCAGGCCGGCGTGGTCGTGCGGATGGAATACGCCATCGGCAGCTTCGTAGTAGCGGGCAGCCCACTGGCCTCGGTCACCAGTCCCGAAGGCCAGCCCCTGCCGGACATCAGGCAGCTAACCAGGCAGCTGGCCGATTGCTACCGCTTGGGCAATCAGCGCACCCTCGACCAGGACGTGGGCTTCGGGCTGCGCCAGCTGGTGGATATTGCCCTGAAAGCCCTCTCGCCGGGCATCAACGACGTGACCACGGCCGTGATGTGCGTGGACCGGCTGGGCGCGCTGCTGCGCATACTGGCCGGCCGGCACCTGGCCAGCTCCGTGCGCGCCGAGGCCGGGCAGGTGCGCGTGCTCACCACCGACCCGGATTTTGCCAGCTACCTGGGCACGGCCTTCGACCAGATTCGGGCCAACGCGGCGAGTGCGCTGGCCATCTACCTGCGCCAGCTGGCCGCCCTGCGCACCATTGCCGCCGAATGCGCCGCCCCGGCCGGCCGCGCCGCCCTGCGCCGGCAGGCCGACCTAAACCTGGCCGCGGCCGAAGCCAACCTCACCGCCCGCTACGACCTTGACCAGGTGCAGGCCCGCTACCAGGAGCTGCGGACTGACCTGGAAATCCGCTGAAGCGGCCCCGCGCCCAAGCGGCCCGGGGTACACGCCTGGGGCAAAAAGCCGCCTTTATCGTAGCGGCGTGCGCACCATACGCAACGTGGAAGGGCAGGGCACCTGCTTTTCCTTTTCGGTGCCAGTGCATGAGGCCGGCCAGCCCTGCCCGCCGGCCGGACCCGGACCCGCGACCTCATCACGAATAAATACAGCAAAAAATTGATTTTGTGACCATTATGTGCCAACTACCGGTTAGCTTTGACGTTGTAACAGCCTGACTCCCTGCCTTGCCGGTGGTGGGCAGATAATCTCCATTTCACCCCAACCCCATTCCCATGAAGCTCCTTTTGAAAGCCCTCCCCACCCTGGCCCTGGCCGTTATGTGCTTCGCCGCGCAGGCCCAAACCGCCCCCATGAGCGGCGACAAGATGAAGATGAAGTCCGGCTCGATGAGCAAAAAGGGCATGATGCACGACGGCACCATGATGAAAGACGGCAAGATGATGATGATGAAAGACGGCAAAATGATGGCCATGACCGCAGACATGACCATGAGCGACGGCAGCATGTGCATGATGGACGGCACCTGTAAAATGAAGGACGGCACCACGATGAAGATGAAAAACGGCGACATGATGGCCATGGACGGCACCATGATGCACCACGGCGGCAAAATGATGCACGATGGCAAAATGGGCAAGATGAAGTCCAAAATGTAGCCTGCGGGGGCCGCAAAGCGGTTCCGTAAGCATTGGAAAGAAGTCCCGGCAGTGCGCCGGGACTTCTTTTTTTTGGCACCCCGCCGCCTGGTGTCCCGGCGCAACAACGAGCATCAAAACGTGACTAAAAAAAGGCGCTAGGGGCTCTCGTTCATGCCCAACGCCCGCCGGCGGTTGAGCGGTTCATCTGCCCTGGCGGGCGCTGTGCATTGCTTATACTGGTCTTTTCCTGCAATAAGAATGACGAGCCGGCGGCCGGTGCCCCAACCGGCCCCCGCAATGCTTCGCAGGGCGGGCTCAATGCCGCCGGCATCATCGTTGACTGCCCGATTGTTTTCGTGCCGGCCCGCGCCCGGTAGCCGCCGGGCTGGCCAGGACCTGAAAGACCGAGAAAGCCCGCACAATGCCCGGCGTTGCCGGAAGCGGAGGCCGAACCCGGCCCACCGGCTCAGGCGTGCTTGCCGGGCGTCCAGCCGTGGCCGGCCAGCTGCTGCTCGCCGAGGGCCACGGCACCGGGCTCCAGGTGCGTGCCCATCGAGTCGTTCCAGCGGTTGAGGTAGCCGAAGAGGCTGATGACTCCCAGCATCTCCACGATTTCGCCTTCGTTCCAGTACTGGCGCAGGTTGTGGGCAATGGTTTCGTTCACGGCGTTGGGCACGGCCGAGGCGGCTACGGCAAAGTCCAAGGCCGCCCGCTCGGCCGGCGCGAAGGCCGGGTGCGTGGCGTATTCCCAGATGTGGTCCATCTGCTCATGCCCGGCCCCGTAGCGGCCGGCGGCCAGCATGGTATGGGCCTGGCAGTACTGGCAGCCGGCGGCCAGGCTGCTCACATAGCCGATGAGGCGCTTGAGGGCGCTGCTCACGCGGCCGTGGTTGGCCATCACGGCCTTGTTCAGCCCAATAAAGGCCGTGGCAATTGCCGGCCGGTGTTGCATAGTGAGCACGCTGTTGGGGCAGAAACCCAGCGTTTCGTTGAAGAAGGTGGCCAGCTGCGCCACTTCGGGGTTGGCATCGGGCGGCAGCGGCGCAACGAGGGGGAGGGACATACAATCGGAGAAAAGCAAACGATGACCGCGCAAAGCTGCATCAGAATATCCGGCTCTGCCCCGCCCCGGTGCTACGGGGCCACCGGCCCCGGCGTGGTGCCGCCCAGCCGGGCCAGCAGTTCGGGCGGCAGCTCCAGGGTGCGCATGGGGAAGGGAATGACGATGCCGGCCCCATCAAACGCCTGCTTGATGCGCATGATGGCCTCGCTTTTGGCCCCCACGTAGTCGACCTGCCGGCGGTACGGAATCCAGAAGCGCAGGCTGAAATTGATGGCGCTGTCGGCGAAGCTCGTGAACATCACCTGCGGCGGCTGGTCGGTGAGCAGCTCGGGGAAGTCCTGCATGGCTTCCAGCACCACGGCGCGCACCCGGGCCAGGTCGGAGTTGTAGGCCACGCCGCATTCCAGGTCCACGCGGCGGCGGGTGGTGACGCTGTAGTTGGTCACGGCGCTCTCGAACACCTTGCGGTTGGGCACCCGCACCAGTTCGCCGGTCACCTGGCGCAGGTCCAGCGTGCGCAGGTTGATGCGCTCGATGGTGCCAAAAAACTTGTCGGTTTCAATCACGTCGCCCACCGTGAAGGGCCGCTGCACGGCGATGATGATGCCGCTGATGAAATTGGCCGCAATGTCCTGAAACGCAAAGCCCAGCGCCAGCCCGATGATGCCCACGCCGGCCAGCAGCGAAGTCACCGTCTTGTCCAGCCCCAGCACTTCGAGCGCGAAAAAGGTGCCCACCAGCAGCACCGCCACGTAGGCCAGCGTGCTGATGAGGCTGTGCAGCGTGACCGCGCCCGGCGACACCCGCGGCAGCACGCTGGCCAGCGCCCGCCGCGTGAGCCGGGCGGCAAACACCGTGGCCGTGAGCAGCAGCAGGGTGATGAGCAGATTGGGCAACAGCAGGATAAACCCCTGCACCCAGCCAATCAGCTTATGCGAAAGCAACGCAAACGTGCGGTTAATCTCAATCATGCAGCAATAAATAGAAGCGGAATACCCCCGCTGGTACGGGGCTGCGCCCGACTTCGGCCCATTCGGGGCGCGGGCGGCGGGCGGCTACGGGCGGGCGGCGGGCGTTATTCGGCCGCTTTTTCCGCCGGCTCCGGCGCGGTGGCCGGTACCGCTGGCTGCTCCTGCCGCACGGCGGCCCGCGACGGGGGCATGTCGCCCTCGCCGGCGGGCCAGCCTTCGCGCTGGGTTTTGCGGTCGCCGTCGGTGGCTTCGGTCTGGTCGTGCCAGAGGATTTGCTGGGTGGGAAACGGCAGGTCGATGCCGTGGGCGGTGAGCGTGTTTTTGATGGCTTCGAGCACCCGGTCCTGCGCGCCCATGATGTCGGCGCGGCGCGGCGGGTTTATCCACCACCGGGCCCGGATGTTGACGCTGCTGCCGGCCAAATCGACCACCAGCGCCTCGGGGGCGGGGTCGGCCATCACCCCTTCCACGCCCTTCATGGCCTCGATAATCAGCTGGCGGGCCTGGCCAATGTCATCGCCGTAGCCAATACCGATGTCGTATTGCAGGCGGCGTTTGTCGTAGGCGGTATTCACCGTTACGGCGTTGATAAACAGCTCAGCGTTGGGAATGACGACCCGCCGGCCGTCATAGGTTTTGATGGTGGTGGCCCGGGTCTGAATCGTTTCGACCGTGCCCTCAAAGTCCTTGTACCTAATCTGGTCATCAATTTTGAAGGGCTCGGTGACCAGCAGCAGCACCCCGGCCAGGAAGTTCTGAAAAATGTCCTTGAAGGCAAAGCCGATGGCCACGCCCCCCACGCCCAAGGCGCTAAGCAGGCTGGCCGGCGTGAAGCTGGGCACCATGATAGTGACCGTAATCAGGATGCCCAGCATAAGGGTAGCCACGTACGATAAGCGACTGAGCAGCAACTTCAGGCTCTGGCTTTGGCCTCGGTTCTGCACCAACCGCTCCACCAGCGACTGCACCCCGCGGGCAATGAAAATAAACACCACGAACACCACCAGCCCGAAGAGCAAGTTGGGCAGCAGGGCCATAAAATCGCGGCCCATCTGGTTGATTTTTTGCCAGGCGATGGAAAAGTCCATGTATTTAAAAAGGAAGGACGGGAGAAGGGAGTGTGCGCGGAAGCTACCGCGTCAGCCGGTCGGGCCTTGCGGGGATTTAGGGCGTTGCCTGCACTTCTTTTTTGAGGCCCTCCAGGTTCTGTTGCGACCCGGCCAGCTGCTGCTCCATGGCGGAGAGTTTGTTCTTTTCGGTTTCGATAACGGCCTTCTGCTGGGCTATCTGGGTGGACAGCTCCTGCACTTTGCGGGCCTGCTCGGCCACGGCGGGGTTGGCGGAGTTCAGGTCGGCCGCCACGGGCGCTTCGGCCCCCGACTGGCAGCCCGAAAAAGCCAGGGCACCGGCCAACAGCAGGGCATTGAAGAAAGAAAACGTTGGCATAAGCGGGAGGATTTTGAAATAAGGGTTTGTGAAAAAAAACGGATTATCAGGCTGATAATTACTTGTTGGGCAGCGCCAACTCGATGTAGAGCGGGAAATGGTCGGAGCCCACGTCGGGCAGGCGCTTCAGCGCCACTACTTCAAACGGCGCGCTGACAAAAAAGTGGTCGAGCGGCCAGCGCATGAGCGCCGAGTGGGCGCTGAACGTGTTGAACAGGCCGCGCCCGAGGCTCACGTCTTGCAGCCCGCCTTCGCGGGTGAGCTGGTGAATGGTGCCCGACCAGCTCACGTCGTTGAAGTCGCCGGCCACGATGGTGGGCCGCTCATTCTGGCGCACCGCGTCGGTCACCTTTTGCAGCGCCAGGCCGCGCAGGCCCACGCCGTCGGGGTAGGTATCGGGGATGGGCGGCGTGGGGTGAATGCCGAAAAACGTGACCCGGCGGCCGTCGGGCAGCCGCAGCCGCGTGCGAATGGACGGCACCCCGTGCTGGAGCAGGTTCTGCACCTGCGTACTATCCAGCGGCAGGCGCGAGTAAAGTATCATGCCGTAGGCATCGGTGCGGGGCAGCTCGACGCGGTAGGGGTAGTCGGGCTGCAAGGGCCGCAGCGCCCGTGCCCACCAGGCATCGGGCTCCAGGGCCAGCAGCACGTCGGGCCGGGTATCGGTCACCAGTTGCCGCAGGCGGGCGTCCTGACGGTTGGTTATTAACACATTGATGACCAGAATGCGCAGCCGGCTGGTTGCGCCGGCAGCGGCATCAGGCACTGCTTTGGGCGCAAAGGGCAGGTAGGGCCACAGGAAAAAAGCCTGCACGCATACGCCGGCTCCCAGGCCCAGCAGCAGCCCCTGCCGCACCCGCCGCTGCGCCGGCCAGGCCAGCGCCAGCCACCCCAGCAGCGTGGCCGCCAGCACTCCCAGCAACTGAAGCCGGGGAAACCCCAGCATCTGCACCCACCATTTATTGGACGGGGCCAACGACACCAGCGTCAGCAGCAGGGCCAGCGTACCCAGAAATGCCAGCAGGTAGCGCAGCCCGGTCAGGAAATACTTCATAGATAAGAAGTTGATTGTCGGCAGCCGGGTTGGTTTTCAGCCCTGACCACCGACGTCCGAATGCCCGACCCTTATATCGTTGGGGCTTGGGTTTTGGCACCCTTCAGGTTCTGCTTGGCTCCGTCGCGGCCCTTGGCGCGTCCGCCCAGCCGTTCCCGGCCAGGCATACCAGGGCAACTAGGTAGCGGATGCCCGAGGGAAGTATTTCAAAATCCGAAGGATTATTTTTTTGAAAATGAGCCCGAAATCCCATCCGATTGTTTAGCCTTACGGGTTTGAGGGCGGTAGGTTGGCCTGGATGCGGGCCGGTGCGGGCCGTGCAACTGCACCGTGCTTACTTGCGGCGGGAGGCTTTGCGGCGGGCCGGGGCCGGCCGGGGAGCCGGGTCGTTCTGGGTTTCTATCAACAGGCGCACTGGCTGGCGGTCCCCGGCCCGCAGACGTAGCCAGGCGGCCAGGCGGCGCTGCTCGGCGGCGGGCAGTGGGCGGCGGGTGCGCACGGCCACCAGCACGGTGGTATCGGCCCGGAGCGAGTCGGTGGCGGGGCGCACGAGGCGGCTCAGGCCCAGCTGGCGCACGGCGGGGTGCTCCACCTGCACCTCGCGCAACAGCGACACCGCGCCGGGCAGGCCGGCGGTGGCACTGTCGGGGTGGGCCAGCAGCAGCTGCAGCTGCGCCAGGCGGCTTTCGTAGCCCACCAGGGTTTGCTCCTGGCGGCTGCGCACGTCTTCGAGCACGCTGCTGCGCAGGGCCTGCGTGTCGGCCGAGTCGAGGCGGGCCAGGCCCTGGCGCACGGTGAGCACGGCCCCTTGCAGGCGATAGCGCGGCAGCTGGGTGCGGGCCTTGAGCAGCTGGGCCGGCGTGAGCCGCTGGCCGGCCAGCAGCACGTTGAGCGTGCGCGGCTTGGCGGCGATGCGGCTGGTGACGACGTAGGTGCCGGGCAGGTTCAGCTGCTCGTCCACGAAGCGCTGGGCGTTGTGCGTGAACGTGCCATCGCGCACAATGCCCACGGCCAAGTACACGCTGGGCGCGGCCGTGAGCAGCGCCACTACCCAGATGCCCAGCTGCACCCGCCGCGCCCGCTTCACACTCACGAAGGTGTGCCGGGGCAGCGGCAGCACCCGGCACACCAGAAACGTGGCCAAGGCAATGAACACGCAGTTAATCGAAAACAAGTACAGTGCCCCGAACAGGAACGACCAGTGCGCCGTGGCCAGCCCGTAGCCGGCCGTACACAGCGGCGGCATCAGGGCGGTGGCGATGGCGACCCCCGGAATGGCGTTGGTGTGGCCCTTGCGGGTGAGGGCCACGGCCCCGGCCGCCCCGCCAAACAAGGCAATGAGCACGTCCCAGGTGCTGGGCTGGGTGCGCGAGAGCAGCTCGGAGCCCGCGTCGGTGAGCGGCGTGAGGCGGAAGTAGGCCGCCGACACCACCAGGCTGAACACCGAAGCCGTGAGCAGGCTCTTGAGCCCGCGCTCAATCAGGCCCAGCTCCAGCGTGGCCGCCCCGTAGCCGATGCCCACAATCGGCCCCATGAGTGGAGAAATCAGCATGGCCCCGATGATAACGGCCGTGGAATTGACGTTCAGCCCCACCGAGGCCACGAGGATGGCGAAAATCAAAACCCACAGGTTGGTACCCCGGAAGGGAATGCCAGCCTCCACGTCGGCCTGAATCTCGGCCGCGTCGGCCATGTCGTCGGTGAGCAGGAAGCGGGTGTGCAGAAAGCGGCGCAGAACGTCCAGCATGGGCAGTGGGGGAGGGAATTACTTTTCGGGGGCACTGAATGTCAGCAAAATCACCAGCGAATGCCAGAACGGTGCTTTTGCAAAGCACTTAACTACCCTCGCGGCACCCTATTTACAAGGCGATGCGCCTGCTGCCTGCTCCCGGCGCAAATCACGCCGCTGGCGCGTCGGCCCGCAGCCAGTCGGCGGCGAGCGGAATGTCTTCAAAAAAGGAGGTTGCTACGATGCGGCGCAGCTGCGCGGCCACGGCAGGGGTGTGCAGGCGGTTTTCGGGGGCCAACGTAGGCACCACGGCGTAGCGCTCGAAGGCGGTGTCATCGAGCACGTCGGGCAGCCAGGTGGTCAGCAGCCACTCGCGGTCGGCGGGGTCGGGGGCGGCGGGCATGGCGCGGTGGTCGGCCAGGATGCCCCGCAGCTGGTAGCGGCGCAGCAGGTTGTGGGCATGCACGTAAAGGGCCCGAAACTCGGGGCTGGTCATGGGCGCGCCCGACCAGTGCAGGTGCAGGTAGCCATCCTCGGGCGAAAAATCGACCGAACCGACGGCGTTGGAAAAATAGTTTTGGGTGGGAAGCATGGATTAGGGGGAACAACAATCAACAAGGAGGCCGGGGGCCCGGTCAGGCGGCGCGCGGGGTGAGCCAGCTCAACAGTCGCGTTAACGTAAGCCCTTGCACCACGGCCGAAAACAGCACCACGGCAAACGTCATGGGCACGAATACTTCCGGGTGCAGGCCGGCCGGCAGGCCCAGGGCCAGGGCCAGCGAAATGCCCCCGCGCAGCCCGCCCCAGCTCAGAATAACCAGTGTGCGCGGCGGCAGCTGCTTCGAGAGGCCCAGCAGCCGCGTGGGCAGCGCCAGGGCCACGTAGCGCACCAGCAGCGCCAGCACCGCCGCCGCCACGCCCAGCCCCAGGTAGAACGGGCTGAACCCAATCACGACCAGCTCTAGGCCCATGAGCACGAAGAGCACGGCGTTCAACACCTCATCCAGCGCCTCCCAGAACTTCTCCAGGTAGTCGCGCGTCTCGTCCGACACGTCCGCGCTGCGGCTCACGTTGCCGATGGCCAGGCCCGCCACCACCATGGCCAGCGGCCCCGACACGCCCAGGTGGTGGCACAGCGCGTAGCCGCCCATCACCAGGGCCAGCGTCAGAATAACTTCGGTCTGAAAATGGTCCACGGTTTTGATGAGCCGGTAGCCGGCGTAGCCCAGCGCAGCCCCGGCCAGCAGGCCGCCCCCGGCCTCGCGCAGCAGCAGCAGAGCCGCCGAGCCCGCGCTGGGCATTTCGCCCGGCGTGGCCAGCTCCAGCAGCGTCACGAACACCACCACCCCGAAACCGTCGTTGAAGAGCGACTCGCCGGCCAGGTTGGTTTCGATGTTCTTATCCAGGTCCGTGGTTTTGAGAATGCCCAGCACGGCAATGGGGTCGGTGGGCGCGATGAGGGCCCCGAACAGCATACACGGCAGTAGCGGCAGCGCCACGCCGGCCAGGTCCAGCAGGCCGTAGGTGCCCAGGCCCACCAGGGCGGTGGCCAGCAGCACGCCCAGCGTCGAATAGGCCGCGATGCTCTTCCACACGGCTTTCAGGGCTTCTACCCGTACGTGCAGCGAGCCGGCAAAGAGCAGGAAGCTCAGCACCGAACCCATCAGAAACTCCGTGAAATCGAACTGGAGCAGCGCGGCCCGCACGGCATCGGTGAAGCCCGGCACGATGCGGCCCCCGGCCAGCACGCCCACCGCCGCCACCACGCCCAGCAGCAGAAACATAATGCCCGCCGGCTGGCGCAAAAAACGGGCATTCAAATACGAAAACAAGGCGGCCAGCGTCAGCAACGCGGCCGAAAAGGAAAATAAACTCATGGGTATGCTGAACGGCTGATGAAGGCAGAGGTTCCCGTTGGCAGCGCTTTATCAGGACTGAGCGGGGTGGGCGGCGGGCGTTTCGGCCGGGGCCGGCGGGGCCTCCTGGCTCAGGGTTTCGCGGATGAAGCCCTGGCGCAGGTGCTCATACAGCGAGTGCGGGTCGACGAGCGCGGCCACGGCCTGGGCCAGCATGGCCCCAATCAGCAGCTGGAAGATGGCCGAGTGCCGGTCCGTCATTTCCAGCACCAGAATGGCGGCCGTGAACGGCGAGCGCACCACCCCCGTCAGGAAGCCCACCATGCTCACCAATATCAGCAGGTTGCGGTCGGCCACGGCTACGTGGGCCAGCTGCGCAATGAAGTCGCCGAGCAGGGCGCCGGCGCTCAGCGAGGTGGCGAATACGCCGCCCGCCCCGCCGCTGCTGTAGCTCAGGGCCATGCCCGCGAAGCGCACCGGAAACAAGTAGCCCGGCGTCACGCCGTCGTTCTGAAACAGCAGCCGGTTGATGATGGGTTTGCCCGTGCCCACGCCATCGGGGCCCACCAGGTAGGCCAGCCCGGCCAGCAGCAGGCCGCAGCCCACCACCCAGCCGGCCTGCGTCAGCGGCGTGGTGAAGCGCTTGCGGAAGCCGTTGAGCCAGAGCAGGGTTTTGGCAAAATACGCGCCCGCCAGCCCGCAGGCCACGGCCGCCACCATCACCAGCACCTGGTACCAGCCGGCGGGCGAAGTCACCTTCGGGAAGCCCAGGTACAGGTAGGAACCCAGAAACTGCTGGGCCGTGAGGCCGGCAATAATGACGGCGCTGAATACGGCCATCCGAAAGCGCGAAAGGTGAATCTGGGTCAGCTCTTCCACCACGAACACGATGCCGCCGAGCGGGGTGTTGAAGGCCGCCGCCAGGCCAGCCGCCCCGCCGGTCACCAGCGCAATCTGGCGCGAAAGCTGCGGCCAGCCCGTCGGCTGCAGCCGGTTGATGGTCCGGAAAATGGCCGCCGACACCTGAATAGTCGGCCCCTCGCGCCCAATAACGCCGCCGCCCAGCAGCAGCACAACGCTGCTCATCACTTTCACCACCGCCACCTGCAAACTCAGCAGGTAGGCCGTGTGGCGGTGCTGCGCGGGGTTCGAAAGCTCGATGCCCGCCATCACCTGCGGGATGCCGCTGCCCCGGGCCGCCGGGGCCAGCCACTTCACCAGCGCCCACGCCCCCAGGAAGGCCAGCGGCGTGAGCCCGAAGGCCAGCAGCGGCGTGCGGCGCAGCCAGCCAAAACTCACTTCCTCGGCCCAGGCAAACACCTTTTCGTAGCCCACGGCCATGAGCCCGGTCAGCAGCGAAGCAATCCAGAAGGGAAAGCTTTGCAGAATGAGCCGCCGCACCCGCGCCGTATAGAGTGGCTGAATAAAAACGCGGTCGAACCCGGCCAGGACGCGGGCATAACGGGAGGGAGAATCGGGCATAGGGGGCAAAGGTCGGGTAATTTGAGCGGGGCTACCGAAACGGGGGCTTCTTTTCAACCAATTCGGCCGCCCTTCGGGGCACTCGGGGCCCAACCACTGCCACCCATTGCCCGTTCGCACTACCAGGACCGTCATTCCAAGGGTTGGAATCGGCACGCGTTTTTACCTTGCTCCCCATCTTCATGCTGCACCCCACGCCCCCTTCCGCCCCCATGCCCCAAGGCCACTACCGCAAATTCCTGCTGATGCTGGGCATCTCCTTCGTCATCATGTACGTGGTGATGTACCTCAACACCTATGCGCTCGACCACGTCTATTTCAGCCTCACCCGCTTCTACATGACGGTGCTGATGGTGACGGCCATGGCCGTGGTGATGCTGCTGATGATGCCCATGATGTACCCCAACAAAACGACGAACGGCCTCATCATGGGTGCCAGCCTTACGCTGTTCGTGGGCGCGCTGTTGCTGGTGCGCAGCCAGACCTTCGTGAACGACACGCGCTGGCTGAAGGCCATGATTCCGCACCATTCCATCGCCATTCTCACCAGCGAGCGGGCCAACATCCAGGACCCCGAAGTGCGCCGGCTGGCCGATGACATCATCACGGCCCAGAAGCGGGAAATCGAAGAGATGAAGGCGATGATAAAGCGCCTGGAGCACTAGGCCGGGCGGGCCATTGCCGTGGCCGGAAGGGCGGATACTGCCGCGCCGGCCGAAACCGCGCAGCCGCCGGGAATTGCCTTGGCAACGCTGGGAAACTGGCAACCCCGGTGCGCTACCCCCAACCGTAAGCCGGCCCCAAACGGCACGCCGGCTGCTGAGCCCGCAACAGGTTCGGTACGGTTCTGCTCAGGAGGAGGCTGGTATCTTCGGTATCCATTGCCCGCTTCCATTTTCCGATTACCCTCGCTCCGCTTCCGGGCCTGCCCGCCTCTACGCTCTCGGCCCTGCTGGCGCTGCTGCCCCACGGAATCGTGTACTACACCCCGGTACTTGATGGGGCCGGCGAGGGTCGTGGACTTCCGGTCCGCCTATCTCAATGCCGCCGCCCAGCCCACCGCCAGCTACCGGGAGTAGTGGCCCGGCAGCGTGGCCAGCGGTGCGTTTGCCTTCCACTGCGATACGTACCTGGCCGGCACGCCGGCGCAGTGCGACCAGTTTGACCCGGCCGACGGTTACGACAGCGTCAGCAGTGCCCAGGCCGTCCGGCTGGAAACCGGCCTGCTGGTGAGCCTCACCGCTGGCCGCGACCAGCCCCGCGAGCCGGCCACCCACGCTGCGGCCGAAGCCCAGCTGGCCACCCTGCGGCACGCCGTTGACCAGGCCCCGATGTCCATCGCCATCTTTGAAGGGCCGGCCTACTACATCAGCTTTGCCAACGCGGAAGTGGGCTTGATTTGGGGCCGCCCCCTGGACCAGGTAATGGGCCGCCCCCATTTTGAAGCCCTGCCCGAAGTGGCGGGCCAGGGCTTCGAGGCCATTTTTGCCGATATGTACCACACCGGGCTGGGGTGGTCGGATAAATCTGGACAGAATAGGGTCTTAACTTTCGAATGTCATGAAAGACAGTCCCCCGCCCGCCAAACGTCGGCGTTATGACGCCGCCTTCCGCGTCGAGGCCCTGCGCCTGGCTGGCGAGAGCCGCTCGACCCAGGCAGCCGCCCGCGCGCTAAATAGCAGCCCCAAACTGCTCTACAAGTGGCAGAAAGAGGCCCTCACGCCCGTTGCGGCGGCTCGCGGGGCCGATTTGGACCCGGCCACGGCCGCGGAGTTGCGCCAGCTGCGGGCCTTGGCCCGGCGGCAGGTGCAGGAACGGGACATTTTAAAAAAAGCCATTGCCATCTTCTCGGCGACCGACAGCCTATGAGCTGCTACCGCTTCATCGACGGGCAGCGGGCCACGCACACCGTGCGCCTGCTCTGCCACGTGTTGCGCGTACCGGCTTGGGGAACGGCGCTGGTGAAGGTGTTCGGCCACCACAAACGCCGCTATGGTACGCGCCGGCTGCAGGTCGCTTTGCGCCGAAAAGGCCACCGTGTCGGCCGTCACCGCCTACGCGGGGCCATGCGCCGGCGGTGCCTGCGCGCGCTGCAACCCAAGGCCTATACCCCGCGCACCACCGACTCAACCCACGGGCTGCGGTGCGCGCCGAACCGGCTGCTTGACCAGCCCAAGCCGACCCATGCGAACCGGGTCTGGGTCAGCGATATCACGTATCTGCCGCTGGCCAATGGCGGCTGGGCCTACCTGTGCGCCTTTCAGGACGTGGCCAGCAAGCAGGTGGTCAGCTGGCAAGTCGGGTCGACGATGCCGGAATAATTGGTCATCAGGGCCTTAAGCGCGCTTTTTGGGCCCAGCCACCTACGCCGGGCCTGCTGGTGCATTCCGACCGCGGCGGGCAGTACTGCGGCAATGCGTACCGAAAGCTGCTGCACGACCATGAGGCCGTGCGCTCGCAGAGCCGGCGTGGCGACTGCTACGACAATGTCCAAGCCGAAAGCCGGTGGTCCCACTTCAAAACCGAGGTGCTTGAACTACGCGAACGGCCCGTTTTTGCCGACCTGGCCAACGCGCAGGCCAGCGTCGCCGACTATTTTGACTACTACAACCACGAGCGCCTGCACTCCAGCATCGACTATCAGACACCCTATCACGCTCATCAACAGCTTCTTCAAACTAACGCCCTAAACTGTCCAGCGTAATTAGACCACCTCAGTACTTGAGCAGCTTTTTTAGGTTGTAGGCGACGGCCGTGAGTAGCATGGTTTTGTGGGCCCCAACCAGGCCGCGCACGTTCAGCCGCCGCAGGCCGTAGTGCGGCAGCAGATTCCCGAAGACGGGCTCGACCGTGCCTTGGCGGACCCGGCGCAGGCGCTGGCCGCGCCGGGTCTGCTGGCGCTGCCATGCCCGCCGGTACGCGGCGTAAGGGTGCGGGTGAGTTGTTTGCGCTTGGCTCCAAGCACACAGGTGGGCTTCAAGGGGCACTGCTGGCAGTCCGAGCAGGTAGCCCAGTAGATTTTTTGCCACTGGCCGTCGGCCCGGGTATCGTATTTGCGAAACGACAGGCGCTTGCCCGCCGCGCAGGTGTAGTCGTCGGTGGGAGCGTGGTAAGTAAAGCCCTTGATTTCGGCCTTGTACTGGCCAAACACGGGAATCCAGGCCGTGATGTGCGCGGCTTCGAGCAAGGCGTAATTCGCGCCATTGGCGTAGCCGGCATCGGCCAGCAGCGCGCGCAGGGGCAGCTCGTTGGCCCGGAAGCGGCGATACAGGCCGGTGAGCAAGCGGGGCAGGTCCAAATTGTCGCGCCCATCGGCCAAGTCGGCCTGTACGTGGCTGATGACGCCGTGGGCCGTGTCCACGGTCAGGCTACAGAAGTAATTGAACGCCAGGTAATTGTCGGACTTGACGGAGATGCGCGCATCGGGGTCGGTGGGCGAGTATTGGGTCTTGTTGGTCAGCAAGCGTGCTTGGTCGTGCCGCGTGCCCAGCGCGCCGGTATGCGCGCCCTGCCGCCGGCGCTGGCCCGTGGCCAGCTGGCGCAGCTGGTGAGCCGGGGCCGTCAGCACCGCGCCCGCGGCGGGCGTTTCCTCGCGGCCGCTCAGGTGGGGCCCGGTCGGCCCGGCGGCCTGTTTTTCGCGCACCGCTTCGAGCGACGCGTTGACCTTAACGGGCGCCGAATCGACGGCCTGCTTGTCGCCGGCGACCAGGCCCCGGGCCACGCACTGAGCAAAGACGTGGTCGAAGAGGCGCTCGAACACCGCCGCCGGAAACAGCTGGCGGGTGCGGCTCACGGTCGAGTGCCAGGGCAAGTCCTCGTCCACTTCGTAGCCCAGAAACCAGAGGATATCCAGCCGCAGGGCGCAGGGCTCGACCAGGCGCCGGTCGCTCACGAGGTTTTCCAGCCGCCCCACCAGCACCAGTTTGAAAAACACCACCGGGTCCAACGAGGGCTGGCCCGTGTGGCTGTAAAGGCTCCGCGTCGCGTCGTAGAGAAACGACCAGTCCACCAACTCGGCCAGGCGCCGGTAGCGGTTATGGCGCGGTACCCGCTCGCTGAGCCGAAAGCGGGTCACCTCTTTGTCGAGAAACAGCTTCTTGCCTTGCATCTTCCCTCTACGAATCGGACTTCTGCAACAGCCACGGTCGTCTTCAGTCGGCCGACCTGAATATTTAATGGCTCACCACCCAGCGGCCAGCCCAGGTAAGTATTGTCTTGCCACGGCTTGCACTAGGTCCGGAGTCGGCAGGGCATCTTACCTAGTAAAAAAGGCATCCGTAATCACCCGTCACTCGCGAACGAGCGAGCATATCAAAGGTTCCTATTTGAGTCGATGTGGTGCATTTGATAACCTACTCAACACGAAAAGGACACGTTGTTATATAAGCAGAGTCAGGCCCTCTTTTTTGGTGATTTACGATTAATATTAAGGAAACTTGCTACCGTTAGTTTTGCATGAAAACCCAAAACTAATGGCATGAAATACAAGTACTTGCTCCAAAAGAATGTGGCATTTATTGCCATTGTGTTTTTGTTGCTGCTAAGTGATAGGGCAGGAGCTCAAACTCCCTTGGTGAAGGGAACGGTGAGGGATGAGAAGAACCAGCCGCTGCCTGGCGCCAGCGTCGTCATCAAAGGCAGCACCGTGGGCACTTCGACGGATAGCGACGGTGCCTTTGCCCTCAGCGCCGGGCCCGAGGCGGTGCTGGTAGTCACCTACGTGGGCTACCTTGGCCAGGAGGTAGCAGTGGGCACCAAAACCGTGCTGAACGTGCAGCTAGCTCCTGATTCCAAGCAGCTCAACGAGGTGGTGGTGACGGCCCTCGGCATCAAGCGCGAGCAGAAGGCCCTGGGCTACGCCACCCAAACCATTAGCGGGGAAAGCCTGCTGGAGGCCCGGCCCAACAACTTCGCCCAGGCCCTGTCGGGCAAGGTGGCGGGGCTGAACCTGATTTCGCCCGGCTCGGGACCGGTAAACTCGGTGCGGGTGTCGCTGCGGGGCGACAACTCGCTCAACCCCAACGGCAACAATGCCCTGGTGGTGCTCGACGGGGTGCCGCTCAACAGCGGCCTGACCAGCTCGGGGGTGGGCAGCGCCTACGGGGCGGGCTCGGGCCAGGACGTGCCGGTGGACTTTGGCAATGGCATCGCGGATGTCAACCCCGACGACATTGCCAGCATCACGGTGCTGAAAGGGGCTAGCGCCACGGCCCTCTACGGCAGCCGGGCGGCTAACGGCGCCCTGATTATCACCACCAAATCGGGCTCTCGCCAAACCAACGGCATCGGCGTGACGGTCAACTCCAACCTCAGCCTGCAAACCGTGCTGAAGTGGCCGGATTACCAGTACGAGTACGGCCAAGGGACCGGGCGGTCGTTTAACGCGGCGGGCGAGCCGTACTACTCCTACGCGGCCTCGGCCGACGGGGCGGCTACGGGCGGCACCAGCAGCGCCTTCGGGCCGAAATTCAACGGGCAGTCCTTCTACCAGTACGACCCCGCAACCCAGACGCAGTCGACGGAGCGGCTGCCGTGGGTGCCTTATAAGGACAACATCAAGGGCTTTTGGCACACCGGTTCCACCATCACGAACAGCGTGGCGCTGGAGGGCGGCAATGCGAATAGCTCGGCGCGAGCGTCTATTACGCATTCCAAAAACCAGTGGATTATGCCCAACACGGGCTACGAACGGCTGGCGGCGGCCCTGAGCCTGGACCACAACGTTTCGGCGAAGCTCAAGCTCTCGGCTAAGGCCACGTTCACCAACCGCAAGAGCGACAACCTGCCCGCCACGGGCTACAACAACCAGTCGATTTCCTACTTCATGATTTTCCAGAACCCCAACGTGAGCCTCGACGCTTACCGCGACATCTGGAAAAGCGGCCAGTACCAGGTGGACCAGATTCACCCGTTCAGCTCGTTCATCGATAACCCGTATCTGATTGCCTACGAGATGACCAACGCGGTGAACAACCGCACCACGGTGGGCAACCTGACAGCCACATACACCTTCTCGCCCAAGCTCGACGTGTTCGTGCGCTCGGGCTTGGCCATGAGCCAGGAAGAGCGGGAGCAGCGCCGGCCTTTCAGCACGGCCAACTTCCAGCGGGGCTACTACAAGCAGCAGAACATCGGCACCTTCGAGCAGAACACCGACGCCCTGCTGACCTACCACCAGCAGGTGAGCAGCAAATTCAACGTGCGGGCCTCGGCGGGGGCCAACGTGATGACCCGCAGCTACCGCGGCCAGGACGGCGTGGTGAACGGCCTGGTGATTCCGGGCGTGTACAAGCTCACCAACGGCGTGAGCTCGCCGCAGCTCACGGTGAACAACGCCAACCGCCAAATCAACAGCGTCTACGCCCTGACTTCGCTGTCGTTCGACGAGAAGATTTTCGTGGACCTGACCGGGCGCAACGACTGGTCGAGCACGCTGCCCGCGCAGTACAACTCGTTTTTCTACCCCTCCATCAGCTCCAGCTTCATTCTGAACGAGCTGCTGCCGCTGCCGGCCGTGGTGTCGTTTGCCAAGCTCCGGGCCTCGGCCGCGCAGGTGGGCAACGACACCGACCCCTACCGCACCCGCAAGTACTACGGTCAGAGCGAATTCGCTGGTTCGGCCTCGGTGTCGGGCACGCTCTACAACCCGGCGTTCAAGCCCGAAATCACGACCAGCTTCGAGACCGGTCTGGAGGCCATGTTCTTCAAGGGCCGGCTGGGCTTCGACGTGAACGTATACCAAAACGTAACCCGCAACCAAATCCTGGAAGTGCCCCTGAACCTGGCCACCGGCTACAGCAGCGCCGTGCTCAATGCCGGTGAGGTGCGTAACCGGGGCGTGGAAGTGGTGCTCAACGCCAAGCCCGTCGACAACCCCAACTTTAAGTGGCGCAGCACCGTGACCTGGGCCCGCAACCAGAACCGCGTGCTGAAGCTGGCCGACCGCGTGGACGACCAGCAGGTGATTGGCTACGGCGGCAACGCCACCGTCATCGCCAAGGTGGGCGGCACCACGGGCGACCTTTACGGCTTCGGCTTTTCGCGAGCCCCCGACGGGCAGATTATCTACGACAAGGCCACCGGCCTGCCCGTGCGCCCGGCCGAAATCCAGTACATCGGCAACGCCTATGCCCAGTGGAAGGGCGGCTACCTGAACGAATTTTCCTACAAGAGCTTCCGCCTCAGCGTGCTGCTTGATGGGCAATACGGGGGCATCATCTACTCGCAGACGCACCACAAGTCCTCGGAGCAGGGCAAGCTGACCAGCACGCTAGCCGGCCGCGAAGAAGGCTTCCTCATCGGGGACGGCGTGGTGGCCAACGCCGACGGCAGCTTCTCGCCGAATACTACCAAAGTGGCCCCCTACGTGTACTACCCCGAGTACTACCGCCGGGCCAACGTGGAGGCCAATTCCTTCGATGCCTCCTACCTGAAGCTGCGCGAAGTGCGCCTGGAATTCAACCTGCCCAAGGCCCTGCTGGCGCGCACCAAGGCCCTGACCGGCGCCACCATCGGCCTCTACGGCCGCGACCTGGCCATGGTCACCAAGTTTCCCATTTTCGACCCCGAGACGGCGGCCCTCAACGGGGGCACCATCCTGCCGGGCGTGGAAATCGGCCAACTGCCCTCCACCCGCACCATGGGCCTCAACGTCACCCTTAAATTTTAACGCCGCCCCGCGGCCTCCCTATGTTCAAACGTTTATTCCTGTTGCTGCTCGTGGGCAGCAGCTCCCTGGTGGCCTGCACCGACAAGTTTGAGGAGTTGAACACCGACCCCAACCGGATTGAGAAAATCAGCCCCGGCACGCTGCTCAACCCCATTATTTACTCGCTGGCCAGCTTTAACACCCTGCGCAGCGCCGACTTCACGTTCTCCATTATGCAGGTGAGCCTGCCGTTTCCGAGCGTGGCCGGGGGCGTGCATCGCTACGACGTGACCGAGAACGAGGGCAACTCCACCTGGGACACCTACTACCGCTGGCTGGCCAACATCCGGGAGATGCGCGCCGCCGCGGTGGCCGCCAACGACCCCAGCTACGAAGGCATCGCCCTCATCCTGAACGCCTGGACGTACTCGCAGCTCACCGACTGCTTCGGCGACGTGCCCATGGACGAGGCCAGTCGCGGCGAGGAGGGCATTTTCACGCCGGCCTTCAACACCCAGGCGGAGATTTACACGAAAATCCTGGCCGATTTGGAGAAGGCCAACGACTTGCTGGCCGCCGCCAAACCGCTCAACTACGGCACCGACCTGCTCTACGGCAACAACGTGGGGAACTGGCAGCGCTTCGGCAACTCGTTGCGGCTGCGCCTGCTGCTGCGGGTATCGAAACGGCCCGAAATGAACGCGCCCGCCCAGCTGGCGGCCCTCATCAACAACCCCACTAAGTATCCGGTGTTCACGCAGAACAGCGACGCCGCCATCCTCAAAATCACGGGCGCGGCCCCCAACCTCTCGCCCTACGGCCGGGCCATCGATTTCACGACCAGCCGCGCCGCCGCCCAGTTTTTCATCGACAACCTGAACATGCTGGCCGACCCGCGCCTGCCCAAGTTTGCCACCCAGGCGCGGTCCAGCAACGGTACCACGCTCATCGGCTACCGGGGCATCCCCAGCGCCTACACTGGCAGCGACGCCCAGTTCATGTACCAGCCTTCCAACCTCAGCATTGCCCTGGTCACGGCGCCGACCGTCAGCGTCATCATGACCTACGCCGAGGTCGAGTTCATCAAGGCCGAAGCTGCGCTGAAAGGCTACACCACCGGCGACGCCAAAGCCGCCTACGACAAAGGCGTGCGCGCCGCCATCGAGCAGTGGGGTGGCGTGCTGCCGGCCACCTACCTGCAAACGCCCTCGGCCGGGGCCTACGATGGCACCCTGGCCCGCATCATGCTCCAGAAGTACTACGCCCTGTTCTTCAACGACTACCAGCAGTGGTTCGAGTACCGCCGCACCGGCCTGCCGGTGCTGCCCAAAGGCCCCGGCCTGCTGAACAACGGCGCGATGCCGGGGCGCTTCCGCTACCCCACCTCGGTGCAAATCAGCAACAGCGCCAACTACCAGAAAGCCGTGGCCGCCATGGGTGCCGACAACATCAACACCAAAGTGTGGTGGGAAAAATAAGCGGCCCGCAGCGACCTTCGTGGCAAGGTCAGGCCTCGGATTCCAAATGAAAGAACTTTAGAAACACGTACTTGCCATCAGCACTCCGGGGCCACTGCGCTCCGGAGTTTGCTGTTTTAACCCTTGCTGCCGCGACCAGGCCTTTTGGTCCGCACCCGGCACTACTGCTACCTTTTTTGCTCCCTATGAGAAACGCTTGCAAAGGAATTATTGGCGGCGGACTGCTGCTACACGCCCTGACGGCGGCGGCGCAGGTGCCCACCAACTCGGCCCAGGCCCCCCGCATCCTCTTGTCCAACGGCTGGTCGCTGACGCCGGCCGGCTCGGCGGCGGCTCTGCCGCTGGGCGACTTGCCGTTGAATATGCAGCTTTCGCGCTCCGGCCAGCTGCTGGCCGTGACCAACAACGGGCAGAGCCAGCAGAGCATTCAGCTCATCGACCCGCGCGCCGGGAAGCTGCTCGACCAAGCCACCATTCGCAAGTCCTGGTACGGCCTCAAGTTCAGCGCCGACGGGCAACGGCTGTACGCCTCTGGGGGCAACGACAACACCATTCTGGCCTATCGCATTGCCAACCAGAAATTTGCGGGCACCGACACTATTCGCCTGGGTGCGGCCTGGCCGAAGGAGAAAATCAGTCCCACGGGCCTGGAAATCAACGACGCCCGGAAGCGGCTGTACGCCGTGACCAAGGAGGACAACTCGCTGTACGTAGTGGACCTGGCCACCAAGGCCACTGTCTCGAAGCTGGCCCTGGGCCACGAGGCCTACGGCTGCCTGCTGTCGCCCGACCAGAAAACGCTGTACATCGCGCTCTGGGGCGGCGATAAAATTGCGTGCTACGACACCCAGACGGGCCGCATTGCCGGCGAAATCGCCACCGAGAGCCACCCCAACGAGCTCATTCAAACCCGCAACGGCCAGTACCTTTTCGTGGCCAATGCCAACAGCAACTCGGTGTCGGTGATTGACACCAAAGCCCGCAAGGTGCTGGAAGTGATTTCCACGGCGCTCTACCCCACCAGGCTCACCGGCGCCACCCCCAACTCGCTGGCGCTGTCAGCCGACGAGAAGACCCTCTACATCGCCAACGCCGACAACAACTGCCTGGCCGTGTTCGACGTGAGCGCGCGGGGCAAAAGCGCTTCGCTCGGCTTCATCCCCACCGGCTGGTACCCCACCAGCGTGCGCACCTTAGGCAAGCGCCTGCTGGTGGCCAACGGCAAAGGCTTCACCTCGCTGCCCAACCCCGGCGGCCCGCAGCCGCTGAAACGGGCCGCCGACACCGGCCTGCCCATGGGCAACCTGGTAAAAACCGAGTCGCAGTACATCGGCGGCCTGTTCAAGGGCACGCTTTCGTTTATCAACCAACCCACGGCGGCGCAGCTAAAAGCCTATTCGGCGCAGGTGTACGCCAACAGCCCGTTCACGCCCCAGGCCGAAGCCCAGGCCGCCGGCGAGGCTGGCAACCCCGTGCCGCAGCGCGTGGGGGCCGCTTCGCCCATCAAGTACGTGTTCTACGTCATCAAGGAAAACCGGACCTACGACCAGGTACTCGGCGACGTGAAGGAGGGCAACGGCGACGCCTCGCTGTGCATTTTCCCGGAACAGGTGACGCCCAACCACCACGCCCTGGCCCGGGAGTTCGTGCTGCTCGACAACTTTTACGTGGACGCCGAAGTGAGCGCCGACGGCCACAACTGGAGCATGGCCGCCTACGCCACCGACTACACCGAGAAGACCTGGCCCACCAGCTACGGCGGCCGCGGCGGCACCTACGACTACGAAGGCTCCCGCAAAATTGCCTACCCCCGCGACGGCTACATTTGGGACTACTGCCAGCGCGCCGGCCTGAGCTACCGTAGCTACGGCGAGTTTGCCGAAGCCGGCAAAGCGGCCCTGAAATCCCTGGAAGGCCACGTGGCTCCCAAATCGCCGGGCTTCGATATGGACGTGAAGGACGTGGAGCGCGTGCGCCTCTGGAAGCAGGACTTTGATTCGCTGCTGGCCCGCGGGGCCGTGCCCCGCTTCAGCACCATCCGCCTGAGCAATGACCACACCAGCGGCCAACGCAAGGGCAAAATCACGCCCACCGCCGCCGTGGCCGACAACGACCTGGCCCTGGGCCAACTGGTGGAATACCTCTCGAAAAGCGCCATCTGGAAGGAAACGGCCATTTTCGTGCTCGAAGACGACGCCCAGAACGGCCCCGACCACGTGGACGCCCACCGCTCGCCGGCTTTCGTCATCAGCCCCTACACCCGCCGAGGCTCCGTCAACCACACCATGTATTCGACCTCGGGCGTGCTCCGCACCATGGAACTCATCCTGGGCCTGCCGCCCATGAGCCAGTACGACGCCGCCGCCCGGCCGCTATTCGGCTGCTTCCAGGCCACCCCCAACCCGGCTCCCTACCAGGCCAAAGCCGCGCAGGTAAACCTGGAAGAGCGCAACGTGGCTTGGAACCGCAGCGCCGAACGGTCCGAAAAGTTTGACTTCGCCACCGAAGACGCCGCCTCCGACCTCGACCTGAACGAGGTCATTTGGAAGTCCGTGCGGGGCGAGCAAGCCGTGATGCCGGCGCCCCGGCGCGGGGCCTTCCTGCGCCTAGTGCCCAAGCGCGACAAGGACGACGATTAGCAACTAGCCTCCGTCCTCTGGCAGAGAGTTCTTAGTCGATGCTATTGATTTTCTTGAAGGAATGTAATGGGGCTAAGTGGGCGCGGCGAAAGAGGCACATAGGTAACTATACAACCAAGAGCCAGCCCCAATTAGGCCACTTATAGTGTCCAAGAAAACGGTCCCAATCGCCAATGAAAGGTGTGGCGGCCAAACGGGCTTCTTGCCCTGGCCAGCGAGCGCATCAGGGCGTGTTGACCGGCGGGACCGGGCGCTGGCGGCGTGCGGCTTCGGCTTGGTAGAAGGCGGCTTCGGCGCGGTAGGCCTGCACGTTCCAGGTGGGGCGTTCCCGAGCAATGGTTTCCTGGGACGTTTTAAGCCGGGCCCAGGTGTCGGCCGTGCCGATGGCCGCCGTCGAATCCGCCAGCAGGGCGGCCTGGCATTTTTGCAGCTCGGTTTCCTGCCAGGCAATCTGCTCCCCGCCGGGCGCTTGGAGTTTGCCCGGTGCCGTGCGCTTTTGCGGATAAGCCCGCCCTTGGTAGGTGGCCTGCGTGACGTTTACGTCGGGGGTTGGGGCGCGCGGGTCGGCCAGTTCCACGTAATTCCGGGCCGCCGCGGCGGAGCGGCTGGCCGCCGCGGCGGACACGCCCACCCGCAAACCGGTCGATATGAGGTTAACCAGCTGGGCTTGGGCCGTCGAAGCTGTCCCCACCAGCAAAATGAGTAGCAATTGTTTCATGAGCACAAGGCGGCTAAAACGACGGGTTTACCTGTTCGGCGCCAAGATACGCGAATGGGCAGGCAGTAAGGCGGTCCTGCGGAACGTGTGGAAACAGTTCGACCGCTTCATCAGGTTCGTTTACCGAAAGGGTCGTGGCTGTTGCAGAACCCTTGGGCAGGCCCCGTTCGTCGGGTGGTCGGGCTCGTAATCGTCCGAAAAGCGCGCTTTACGGCCCTTACTACCCACTTGTCACCGCATCAGGTATCCTTTTGGTCGCTTTTGGAGAGTTCTGCAGCAGCCACGGTCGGAATAGAATAACGAGCGAATAAGAATTACCGCAACTCCCAAAATGAGTTCATACTTTGCCCTGCTAGCTTCGTGTAGGGCCGGTATTCAATGCCCTGGTACACCAGCGTGGGCAAAGTCAAGGAGAGCGTATCCGTGCGCCCGTCGTACAGCGTGCCCGGATGCGGTGGCGTGATGGTGCGAGACTGGTTTTGGGTCATGATGATGACCAGGTTGAGTGCAACGCGGTAACGCCCGGAATCGACTCGGACGCCGGGCTCGGTAGCGACTAGAATCGTGTCTTTGTCGCCGAGGGAGTGCGTCGGAGAAACCAGCAGGCAGCGGCCCCGCGCCCGAAAGGCGAACAGGGTAAACGAGGCGTACTGGATGCCGTTCAGCTCCGCATCGTGGGGGTAGGGGCATTCCCCGGCAATAGTGCGCGGCACCCACACCGTGTTGGCCAGCGCATGCTCCGACTGCTGAACGGGTGGGGCATCGCAACTACTGACGACAGCCCCTAATAGCAAGGCCAACAAGAAGCGTTCGGCAAGCATAGTTAACGTTTTTCTTGTTCACTTTAACAGTCAATCGAGCGAAAGGCAGGAAATGCGCGGGAGGCGGCTGTCTATCCGAACACCAGCATTACAAACAACTGGTAAGCAGCTAGGCCACTCGCTAGCGCCACCACGAGCATGAACACCCCAACGGCCACGAGTATTCTTTGCTCTTTTCGGCGCACCCAGCGGAGCCCGTAGCGCCACAGTAGGACCGACACCGCAACGAATACGAGGAACAGTCCCCTGCCAACTAAGTAACCCAACCCGTCGTCTCCAATCGGCGCAGAGAGCAGCAAGGTCGCTGGCAGAAAGTAGTCAAAACTCATGTTCGACGGTCGTAAGACGACGGCGTGACAATTACGGTTGGAGGGCAGAAACGGACTAAAGACGAAATGGGTGGCAGTTCGTCTTAACGGTGGTGCCTGTTGCAGAACTCCCAAGAGCATGCATCGTCGAGAAACAGCAATGCTGCATGGTAGGAAATGGGGCTCCAAGGGCTTGTCCAAGCGATTGATGAACCATTAAACAGGGTATGAATGCCCACTTATAAAGTTCTGCAACAGCCACGGTGGTCATCATCAATCCGGTTTCCAGGCTGTACATGTATTGCAGCAAGCAAGAGTTCCCGAAGCACTGGGAGAAGGGGCGGTGGTGGGCACGAAAAAACCCAGCTCAATAGTCGTGGTTTTCCGTGCGCTTTACCCACTACTGCTACTTAGCAAAGTCCGCCGCTTGGGCATAGCCTAGCCTTCCCGCTTTCGCTCACCTGGTTTACTGGCTTCGGCCGTGTATTTTTGAAAGGCCATTCGGCATTCCTTCTTTTCACTTCAGGGTATCGCATGAAAAATTTTACGCCCCCGCTCGCGTTTGTTTCGGGCTTTTTGTTCTGGGCCTCGGTTGCGCAGGCGCAGACGCCGACCGTTTACCAAACGGTGTCCATCATCGGGTCGGCCACGGCGGCGGGCTGGGGCGCCGACACCCCGATGCGTTTGGCTTCGGCAGGGGACGTGCATAACTGGATAATTGGGTTGCCTTTATTCGGCGGTCTGGGAACCAACGAAGTGAAGTTTCGGACCGATAACAGTTGGCTGGTGAACTGGGGAGCGGCGACGTTTCCGACGGGCACGGGCACAGCCAATGGCCCGAACATTCCCATTCCGTTGCCGGCCGGTACGTCTGCTCTCTACACCGTGCGGTTTAATGATGTGACCGGGGCCTATGGATTTACCATTATCCCCTTGGCCAGCAAAGCGGGCAGCGGCCCGGCCGTGGTCCCGATGCTCTACCCCAACCCGGCCGGCCACGCGGCCACGCTCACCGGGGTGTTGCCGGGCGCGGCCGCCTACGTGGTCGATGCGCTGGGACGCGTCGTCCTTTCGGCCACGGCCGATGCCACGGGCACGGCCGCGCTGGCCCTGCCGGCTGGGCTGCCCGCGGGCGTGTACGTGGTGCGCGCCGGTGCCCGCGCCGTCAGGCTGGTGGTGGAGTAAAAACGGCCGCTGGGGATACATGAAAAGCCGGCGAACCGCTGCGTTCGACAGCTTTTTTTGCGCCTTTTGGGCTCGGGGGGGCAATAGCAGGCATTGTTCGGGCGAGCGGCCATCGTTGCCCCTCATGGCACGGCCCCACCGCTGTACCGAAACGGTGAGTACAATTTGCCACAGCTATCCGTGGTCCGAAAAGCCGCAGGATAGTTTACGAAAACAGTCCGAATCGCTAGACCTGTGCGAGCAGGGGCCAACGACGGCCACAAAGGCTCCTTTTGGCGTCCAATGACCCGTTGGGTGTCGGATGCCACCTGCTTTGCCGAACCACTGTACCCCGGTGGCTGGGCGTATTCGCCCCCGCCCACTCGGGAGAATACACCCGGAGCGCCTAGCTTTGTGCGGGCCTTGGCGGGCGAGTCCGGCGGTCGGAATCGGCGCCATCGCACGGGTTCCCATCCCCATGCCCTATAAAAACGACCCGCGGCGCACGCTCACGCTCAACCTGTTGCCCGACGGATATGACGCCGTGGCCGCGGAGGCCACCGCCGCCGGCTACGCCACACCTGGGCCCTACGCCAAAGCCCGGGTGCTGGGCCCGCCGACAGTGGCCGTGGTGACCCCGGACCCGGCCGACGCCGCAGCCGTGGCCGTCCTCACGCGGAAACTGGCGGCGAGCGAGGCGCGGGCCCAGAAATGGACCGTCCGCACCAAGCACGCCGAGTAGGCCCTGAAGGAAGCGGAGCAGGCCCGGGACGCGGCCGAACAAGTGCTCGCCCAACCCGAGCAGGCTCTGGCCGATGCGCCGGTCCGGTTTATCGCACAATACGGCCCGTACCTTGATAGCCTGCTTCGCTCGCGTTAGGCACGGCACCGGGCGGGTCCCGCCGACCGTTCGAAAAACCGGGCCGCCCCGGCAGCGCCGACGCCCCGTTGCGCAAGGATTTTCGGGCCGTGCGGTACCGTACGAAAACCGGTTGTTTTACGTACCGTATTGCCTTTATGAAAAAGACTAAGGTGAGGATTATAATGCCAATATGCATGCATCATTGGTCCATTAAATGTCCAGCTTAAGACAATTTCGTGTCGATTACACGGTACCCCCTGTTCTGTTTAATGGATAACAGAAGGCGCTTTCTAGCAGAATTGCTCTTATATTCGCAATTCGCGAATCAAGCATCATGCGCAAGTTCAATGGCATACGCCCTCAGGATATCGTTCTGCTGCTAAAATTAGTAGCGGGCGGTCGCAATCGAGTGTGGCTAGGCAAAGACTTAGCCCGTGAACTATGGCTAAGCCCGTCCGAAGTATCCGAATCGCTGGCCCGTTGCCGTTACGCCCGGCTGCTAACGTCTGACCCGGGTTTGTACCAGGTGCATTCCCGAGCGCTGGTGGAATTTCTGCTGCATGGGCTCCCTTATGTATTCGCGGCCCATCCGGGCCCGCCCGCTCGGGGTTTGGTGACGGGGGCCAGTGCCCCGCCGCTCAGCCAGACGTTCGGGGTGGAGCCAGCCTATGTGTGGCCGGATGCAAAAGGCGAGCAGTGGGGCGCCGCCATTGAACCGCTCTATCCGGGAGTGCCCGCCGCCGCCCGTCACGATGCGCGGCTGCACGAGCTGTTGGCCTTAGCTGATGCCATGCGGCTGGGACGCCCCCGCGAGCGGGCACTGGCAGGCAAGCTGCTGGAAGAAGCCATTGGTTCTTTGTCAACGGCTCCTTATGTTGTCTGAGCCCCGGAATCTGCCCCGGCTGATGGCCATCGCCCGGGCCCTGGGGCCGCTGCGCGAGCGGGTGGTCTTCGTGGGGGGAGCCATCGTGAATCTATACAGCACCAGTACCACGCATACCCCGGAGCCGCGCATCACCGACGACGTGGACTGCATCGTGGAAGTGGCCCCGCGCACAGTTTTCTACCAACTGGAGGACGAACTGCGTGCCCTGGGCTTCATGAATGATGTAGCTTCCGGCGTCATTTGCCGCTGGCTGTACCAAGGACTGACGGTTGACGTGATGCCCACTGAACCGGAAATCTTGGGGTTCAGCAACGCATGGTACCCAGCAGGCTTCACGCAGGCCATTGCTTATTCGCTCCCAGATAGCAGTCAAATTCGGATTCTCGCGCCTGAATACTTCATGGCCACCAAGTTGGTCGCGCTGCGGGACCGGGGCTGGGCCGACCTGCGTTTGAGCCAGGACCTGGAAGACCTGGTGCATCTGGTCGACAACCGCCAAGAACTCAGTGCCGACATCGCCGCAGCTGCGCCCGACGTACGCGCCGATATCCAGCAGCGGTTAGCCGAGTTGCTGGCCCACCCGGATTTTTTGGAAGCCGTGGAGTGGACCTTGCCCTATGGCTCGGGCTATGGGCGCAAGGGTGAAATAGCGCGGCGGCTGCAGCAGCTACAGGCCGGTGAAAGCGCGTAGCATGGTCCGTCCTTGCACCAACTCACGGCTCATCTTAGTACCGATAATAGTTAATTGTCGGTACTAACTCGACTGTAGGCAGAGCTAATCATAAGATAATTATAACATTAAACAGAAAATATATAATTGAGTGAAATTCTAAATGGAGCATCTCGTCGCTTATCTAGATTTCGCTAATGTAGCTACTCGGCTTGGAATCGCGGTTTCGATGGATAATATTTAGGGTAAAGATAAAGTCATTGTACAAATGCCCCTGTTTTTGCTACTGTAATTGTAATGCTTTTATTGACATAGGGCTGATGGCACATGAAGTTTAACAAACTTGTTATGTAAGCCAGCGGGATTAGGGTATATAGTGGCACTACCATTCAAGTGTAAGTGTAAGGCACCAAAGCAAGAATGAGCATCTTCAATGCCTGCACCAGGCAATTCTGGTAAGTGGCTTTCCCAGTTATCCCGTTCAACAGGTATGTCCTTTAAACAATTAGTAGAAAGCTGAGTGCAAGCTATGTATGTATTAGGAGCAGCCTGTCTAGCTGCTAATACTATCTCCTTCCTAGGATTTTTATGTCGTGTGCGGCCCATTGAGAAGATTATAACTTTAGGTTGTACCTTCTCAACAAGCTGCTTAGTGAATGAGCTATTATCAGGAGCGCAATGTCCTCCATGGTGAGGAAATAGCAACACGTCTGAAGCGAGGTCTTCTTTGCCAGCTATCAAACTATCTAATGCTCTTTGGTCTATATCACCCATAAAAATGGCAATAGGGTGCCCTTGGTGGTGAAGTTGTAATACTATTGATGAAGAATTAGAATCAATTTCATTACCATGCTCATCTTGTCCTCCTGCACCACGCAAGGATTCAAAAACGGATGGGGCCAAAGTTCGTATTTCCACTTCTCCGACTGCTAAAGTTGAAGGGTAATACGCCCGGTGGATTTTTAGTCCTTTATTAATGACTGCATCCTGAATGCTCGTCAATAATTCTTCATTAGTGGTGCCTGTTT
Organism: Hymenobacter sp. UYAg731; assembly: GCF_054061335.1. Lineage (NCBI taxonomy): Bacteria > Pseudomonadati > Bacteroidota > Cytophagia > Cytophagales > Hymenobacteraceae > Hymenobacter > Hymenobacter sp. UYAg731. The sequence goes on from NZ_JBSSEC010000009.1 coordinate 35,840, forward strand.
TAGTTGGGTCAGCGTTGATAATTAGATTCTCTACCTGTACATTTTTACTCGCCAATAGGTTAATTACTCCTCCTACATGGTCGCGGTCCAAATGCGAAAGGAAGAGGTGGCTAATTGTACGAACTTCATACTGGGCAAGCGTACGCAAGAGCACGTCTTTAGGGGCTGCATCAAATATGGCTGATGCACTACCGGATATAAGTAAAGATGAACTGCCATGAGCGACATCTAGTATCATTAACTCGTTCAATTTCTTATTAATTAGGATTTAGTGAATAAGCTGTCAATGGTAAGCCCGCTTGGCTTTTCGGCCCATTCAAACGAATCAAAATAGAGCTCGCTTGAACGTGATGCTCCAATATTTACCTCTGCAAATACAAATGCACGGCACTTGCTTTTAAGAGTTTGAAGGACATTGTTCTTTATTGCTTCTGGTATGAGCGCCATTGGAAAACCAACTCTTTCGTCTGGATTCCAACCTCGTATCATAGCTTCTGCTACGTCTGCCTCATCATCCTTCTTTGATGATATTATCTCAATTAGAGTCCTGTGAGGCAGGCGTGAAGCGGGAATAGCACCAGACAGTTCATCGGCGCAGAAGCCGAAGGCCTTCTTGACATTCTCTTCGCTTAATTTCTTTCTGGTTATTAGCGCTGGCATCCAACGACGAAATTCCCGGATAGAAGTATCCATCTCATATTCTGTATACTGAGTAACTAAAATTGCTGGAACATTTTGTTTATAAAGTGCGGCAACAAGTTCAGAACCATAGAAACTGGCAAGAGCTCCAGGCATAAGTTTATGGTCACACAATACTCCTATGTTAACATGGTCTTTCATTACCTCAGCAAGCAACTGGTCTACCTTTTGGTACTTACCTGTGGTAATAAGCCTAGTATCAATGCCTAGGTCATCGACGGCTGAAAGACTGATTTCCGCGCCAGTTTCTTCATCATCCACTATTATTATTTTATCAAAATCAAGAAGGCCCATTCTAAGATGATTTTATAAGTGGAAAACTAAAATGAAACTCTGCTCCCTTCATTTTGCCGCTGGCTATGGCTTCAACGCTGCCTTTCAAATCATTCACAGAATCACGTACTATGGTAAGACCAAAGCCTGTACCCTGTGAGTTAGTAGTTTTTCCAGGTAACCATATTTCATCCAATGGAAGTTTAATGCCAGGGCCGTTGTCGGCATGAATAATATGGAGTTTATCCGCTGAACAGCTACCCTTTATAGTTATCAGCCGTTCCTCTAATCTCGAACCGGCTTTGGTCAATGCGTAAACTGAGTTTGAAATCAGGTTTGCTGCTATAGCCTCAAATGAAGCTACGCTACCTCTGACTACAGTGCTGTCTTCAAAATCGATTTTTATCTCAATTTCAGATTGTTTAAGTATTGGCAAAAACAATTCCACCATGTCTTTCCAAACCTCACCAACATTGGTCGGGCCAACACGGCGTTTCGCTTTTTTTAAATGATATAATGGAAATCTTGAATATACATTTAAATTAGCAAAAATATCTTTTATTCTACTGACTGGCTTGAGTAATTCACTATCATAAATCTTGTCTCCTAATAACCTTCGACCTTTTTTTTCTATCCCATTCGTTAACATTTCTATGAGGGTCAGTGGTTTGGCAGATTCGTGAGCGAAAACCACAGCGGTCGTTCCAGCAGTTGCTAAGCTGCGGTAGAGTTGCAAGTCCTCCCTAAGAGCAACCACTTCTTGCGTCTGCGCAATCTTAACCTTCCTTAATGCTGCTTTTACTTTGGTAGCAGCCTGTTGGGGTAGATTGTCTTGGACAGTATTGTAAAGCTCATCTAGAGACTCCTCTAGTTCATTTATAGCCTCTTTTTTAGCTTGTGGAGCATTCTTCTTAGCTAGTTCTCGTTGCTGTTCTGCTATCCTCAAGCGAAAAGTAGAAGACCATCCAATTGCATCTTGGCCGAATCTGCGTAAATCCTCAAATACTTTGGTATCAACAAATCCTGCCCTACTAGTAGGTTGAATAAGTTTTTGTTCCGGGTCTTCAATGGTTACTCGACCAATTGAGTTATTGGTGGATGGGCGCTCTTCGGGATGGCTTACTCGGGATAAGTTCATATCCAACCAATCAGAACCAGGGTCGCCGTATGGCCGTACCCGTAAGTTTCGATGGTAAACGTATACACCACCAAAGCTACTTATCCATTTCCTGACCGCCTGTGTATCAGCAGAATTACTTGTATATCCGCCGCCCAGCTTAAACATCCACAGTTGGAGTTCGGCGCTTGGCATATGGTAAGGTTTGATTTCTTTATCTTTTTTACCTAGTAGAGGAAGCGTAGTAGTTGCCAACACTAGACCAGTGGCACTGTCTATTAAGTTGGCAGTACCGTGTCCAGTTTCGTCTGTACGAGCTTCTAAGTAATAGATAGCATCTTCAAAATACGATTTTGTTACAAGCTTTTGTAATTCTACAAATTCAACAGTCTTGAGCTCTACCTTAAAGTCGGTATCGGATTTAAATGGGTCAGAAATGAGGAGCAGTTCTCTTGCTAGCCTTGTGACCGCAGCTTCAGGCAACGCCTTCCGCAACTTCTGGATTTCAATAGTGACACCAGGCTCAACTTTCGTTTTGCCTTCTTTAATTATCAACTCAACTTTCTCAACATAATCAGATGCCTCTATCTTATCCCAATCAAGGACAAGTGTAAATTCAACGCCTGGGTGTGTTTTAGGGCGGCTTTTGACCGTTACTTTGTGACCAAGGCGTAAGGCTGCCAATCGCCCAAGACCTTTATCACCTACCGGTAAACGTTTTAAGTTAGGAGTTGGCTTTTTAGGGTCTTTGCGGGAGCGACCAATAACCAGGAATCCACTTTCCAGGTCTGCTTTCTGCATGCCATTACCTTTGTCGCTAATGGTTATAGTGCCACCTGGTTCAGTAACATTTTCTAGAGTTACTGTACACTCCTTCGATTCTGCATCGTACGAGTTTTTAACCAACTCAATAAGGCCTTGCTCGGGGTTAGGAATCAATTCCTCCCCGAGGCGCTGCAGGATATCAGCAGCAAAACGAAGATGAGCAGAAGAATCAGACATTTGGCCACCAAGGTATAGATTGAACAGAGCCGACGGTCAGATGACGGCAACGAATACATTCGTTCAGCCAGTCATTAGTTCTTTGGTCGTGTAGACGTTCCAATAAAGCAGTACAGTCAGCAAGTGCTCCACTGTGAGGTCGAAGAACTATTAGATGATTTTCAACAGCTACTTGTTCCGTATTAGCGGACTCGTTCGCCTCAATTACAGTGCCTACAGCCCGATATGGGTAGTTTGCTCTGGAAGTGCGGCGTACTACTACAAATGGAGTAGTAAAAGTTGTGCCAGAGAACCGGCGCTCATCTTGGCCTGCCATAATTGTTCCCCAAGCAGGAACATTATGAACATCCAAGTAGGGATACACGGTCCCTATTTCAGCATCACGATGTGGGACGACGCGTCCGACGTTGACTTGGAACAACTGACCAACAGTATGAGCGATATTGACTACTGGGGCATTATTCACCCAGTTGGTTGGCTGTATAAGGAGTTGTTCCCTTACTATTAGCGTAAGAGAAAATACATCTACATGGGTATCGTCGTCAAACTGGCCTAATGGCTCTATTAATTCGATGGTTGAAGAATTTTCTACGTGGCGGCGCCATCTATTGTAGTTTGAGCCTGAGCGTAGCACATCGGGTAGAATAGCATGGATTATGCTCTCTGGCTCCGCCTGCTCAAATGCCTTGCTAATGAAGAGGGAGGCCTGAGAAACTCGGCCGGTAGCCCACCTGCACCAAGCTGGTACTGGTACTCGATTGAATGGAGGATTGAGTAGGTAACGCTCAACCTTTGGCCAAGTGACCTCTAAGCTATTCTCAACTACAACAACGTGTGGAAAAGTCTCGGCCAAAATGAGTTTAGGACATTCAAAAAAACTCGGTCCAACTTCTGCCAAACCACGTAGCGTAGCTAAGAGAATCAGTCTAGCTCGTGTTGCTCGTACAAATTGTAAATGAATGTCCATACCGTAAAGCTGTTCGCCCCAGCGGTCAATGGTTTCGGTAAGAGTTGCAGCTAAGGCAAGGCGACGAGCAAGAGCAAGCAGTAAATTGCCTCCACCACAAGCGGAATCCAATGCGGTAATGGATGCTAATTCTTCAGCAGGAATGGAGGCCACCAACTGGTTGGCCATAGGCTCACCAGTAAAAAATGCGCCCGATTCCAGCAAATCAGGCATTGAAACAAATTCCCTAAGTGTTTTGGATAATTGACCGTTAAGGGCAAGCTCAATATTCTTTATATATGTTTTCCTTTTCCGCTTAAAGAGCGGTTTTACAGCTAGTTTTTCTAGATGTTCAATATAGCTTTCGATGAGGTGCATATTAGCAGATGCTGAGAATCGCCAAGTGGTAGGATAAGTGAATGTCTTGACGGAAAGAAAGAGCGGGCTTTATTGAGTAAAGCTATGGCAGGGGTATTTGATTGTAAGCTTAGCTAGGCTAGCTATCCTCAACCTTAAAATAAAGGCTGTTACTTGCCACTCTTTTCAGCAGCAGGATGATACAATCCTTTTCGGCAGAATAGCTAACTACCCTATAGCATATCGTAATCAGTTGCAAGGGGATATCCACCCTGCTGAATCTGGGTCACCAGTGCTTTGCCCTTTACTGCAGATAGTTTATCTAGCAGTCTCATTTCTTCAAAGGACATATCCATAATTCTCCGAACCTTATCCTTTACAGTCCCAGCATTGGCATCGTAGGATACGCTGGTATAGTAAGTGGCATGTGGCATCTCATACCATTTGAGGTTGCCTGGATGATACATTTTCGTGAAAATATCCTCATTTTCTAATCTAGTGTGAAGTATTTTGTATACTCTGTGGTCTTTCTCGACATCTTCGAGCTCAATTCGGATGATAAAGCAGGGCATTTGGTAGGAAAAATGATTGGATTGTGCTTAAAGAGGTACTTGCGAACAGCCAAAAGTAGCGGGAATTGTTAGTCTTCCGGCAACGTACATGCTAGTAAATTACAAGCCTAGTTTTTGTGCAGCGTTATGTTGGCGTACGTTGTCCAAGCGGGTGTAGCGGCGAATCATCTCACTCGTCTTATGCTTGGTCTGGTTCATGACCTCCGAATCGTCGGCTCCGGCCAGCTTGGCCACCGTCACAAACGATGCCCGCAATGAGTGAGCCGAATACTTAGGCCCTAAATACCGTTGCACAATCAAATTAAGGTGTTTGTCCGTCAGCCGCCGCTCAGTGAGTCGCTCGCCCTTGCGAAAGGACACGAACACCGGCCCTGTAGTTCGGTCCAGCCACTTAACCCAAGCTTCCAACGTGCGGATAGGGCATAACTTAAAATCAGGTGAATAGAAAATAGCCTTTTCCTCAGCCGCGCTGTACTGGTTCGTCTTGCTCTTCGCCAAGTTGACAATCAAGCCTTCCTCCGAAAACGACAAGTCCTCAATATTCAGCGCCGCCAACTCCGAGCGGCGAAACGCCCCGGTAAATCCCAGTAGCAGAATCACCCGGTCACGCAAGCCCGCCAGCGTTTTGGCATCAATGCTTTTCACCGTGCGCTTGAAGTTGGCCAGCGTAAAGGCCGGGGCTTGTTTCTGCCGCACACCCTTGAGCCGGGCAATGCCTTCCATGAGCACCTTGAATTTCTTGTCGTCCGTCGGCGAGTCAATCCCACGCAAGGCATGGGCCTTCGCCACGGCCGCGCAGTGCCGCTGAATAGTCGACACCTTTTTACCCGTTTCCGCCAGGTGCGTTACAAAACCCGCGAGCGTTTCAACCGATGCCGGCAGTGGCTCCAACCCGTGCTCGGCGCACCAGGCTCCGAAGCGTTTCCAATCCCCGGCATAGGCTTTCACCGTGTTGGCCGCGCCGCTCAGTCCGGCCTCGACGTAGCGCGACGTGTGCTCGGCCAGCTGTGCCAGCGCCGCTGACGCGTTACTGGAAATCGTAAGTTCTGAGGAGTTTTCCATGCGACCTATATATAACGGAGTAAAACGCGACTTTTGGGAGGCAAAAGCGAAGATAACGATAAGGTCCGATAAGAGAAGGTTATCGGACCCTATCAACAGAAACGAAGCAACTGTAACGTTTGAGACTTTGTGCATCACAAGTGTAAGAGTTATCACACCTAAACCAATCTGGTTATGGGTCTGCAAGCTCTTGTCTTTCTTCAACTGTTTACAACCCATCATAGCTACGCAGCTGCTGGGCTATCAACTGCATAGTGCGTAGCACCTGGTCAAACGCGGCAAGCAGACTATGCATCAGGCCCGGCAACTCCTGCTCGTAGGGCTGCTGGAGTTGCCATATACGATACGGTAACGCCTTACCGGCTACGACCCGCGCCGAATCCTTTTGCAGCCGCTTCAAAGTCGAACTACTCGATGGCGGGCGCTTGTCTGGGCTAGCCGAAGTCAAACTCGAAATCAGCCACCACATCGCCTACTACAACGCCGAACGCCGCCATTCCGCCCTCGGCTATCCGGCACCAAACCACTTCGAAATTCACCTGCAAACCACGTCCCAGCTCTGTCCGGCTTAGCTAGACCACCTCATGAGTCCCTGACTCGCACAGTAGTATATAACGGAGGGTGATGAGAGCAGGCTTCAAGTTCTTTATATCCGGGTCAATGCACCAGTTCACGCGGACCTTTTCATTTAGAAGAAGGTAAACACCCCGTTCCGGACGCTTCCCTTTTGGCCTAGCGGCTGCCTAGGCTGGCTTTTTTGAGAGTTGACGTAGGCATGCGTTGCAGGTTTTCGAGTGGGCCGAGGTAGCTGCCCGGTAGGTCGCCGGGGCTTACTACCAGCTTTTCCAGTACCACGCCGGGGTCCACACGCCAGAAATTGAGAATGTGTGGCCCGGCGGTAGCCACTTGGTGGGTCGAGGATTTGATGATAATGTTTTCGGCCACGGCCTGCTCCCATAATCGGTTGCCGTTATTGGGGTTGAGGCCGGTGTGCAGGTTGATGATTTGCGGCGCTTCATCGTCCAGCGACACGGCATAGCGCAGGCCTGTGGTATTGGTGAAATCGAGGGTTGGCGCGAGGTAGGCCTGCACCATCACCGGCCCCGGTTGGGCTAGCGTGAGGCGGTACTCCAGATGCGGGCTGCCGGCGCTCGGTGCGGTGGTGGGCGCGGTTGTGGTGGGAAAAGTAGTGACGGCACCCAGCGTGCGGCCCAGGTCAGGCAGGCGCTGCCAAGTGACAGCACCGGCGTTTACAGCCCGGGTGTAGTGCTCCGCTTCTATCGAAACATAGCTACCGATTTTGGCTGGGCCAGCGACCGTGGAAACCGCTGTTGGCACTGCGTCGGCGGGCAGCGTCACCACGTCCGGCATTTTATCGGCGCGCTCGTCGTGCCAGGCGGTGTAGCCGATGTGCATCTGGTCCATCATATGGTTCCATTTGCCGCCGGCCAGGGTATTGTAGCGGCGCGAAATTTCTGCATCCTTAGCGAACAGCGCCTTGGCTCTTTCAGCCAGGATATTGGTGTTGGGCTGGTTTGTTTTGGCGGCCTTGCGGTTCTGGGCCACGGTGTAGTACAGCTCGTTGAGGTTGGCGCAGGCTTGCACGGGGTGTAGCACCAGCTCGAAAAAAGCGTCGCGGTTGGTGGTCAGCAGCTTTTGGTTGAGGGCCTCGGCGCGGGTCAGGAGCTGGTTGTAGTCGGCCACCACCGTGGCCCACTCACCCGTGGCCAGGCTGTAGGTGTTGGCATCCAGCAGCTCGGGCTTGCGGCGGGCATTGTACTTGGCGTATTTGGCCAGAATGTCGGCGATACCAACTGCGTATTGCGGCCCAAACTGCTGGCTGGCCCAGTGCTGCGTGTAAGCGGCCACGCCCGTGGCCGGAATGGCTTCGGGCTTCCAAGCGTAGTCGAGGAAGAAGGAAATTGGCAATTCCATGGGCTTGAGGTCGCCCACGTTCACCACCCAAATCTGGTTGGCGCCGTACTCGTGGGCCAGGTGCAGCTGCTCCCAGATGCGCGGCAGTGGGTTTGTGTTCAGCCACTTGTAGTTGCGCGGCCCGCCCACGTAGTCGAAATGGTAATAGATGCCGTAGCCGCCCTTGCGGGGCTGGTCGCTCAGTTTGGGCAGCTTGCGGAGGTTGCCCCAGTTGTCGTCGCACAGCAGCAGGGTCACGTCGTCGGGCACGCGCATGCCTTTGTCGTAGTAGTCCTGCACTTCCTTGTAAAGTGCCCACAGCTGGGGCGTTTGGTCGGCGGGCTTGTGGGTTTCTTCGGCGATGATTTGGCGCTGGTCGGCCACTATTTTTTCGAGCAGGGCGATGTTGCTGCCTTCGCTCATGGGCTCGTCGCCGTCGCCACGCATTCCCACGGTCACGATGTTTTCGCGGATGCCCATGCGCCGCATGCCGCCGCGCCAGAAGCGGCGCAGCGTGGTGTCGTTGGTCTGGTAATTCCAGGCCTTGCCCGCGCCAAAGGCCTTCCATTCCTCATGGGCACGGGTCAGCGGCTCGTGGTGCGACGTGCCCATCACGATGCCGTACATATCGGCCAGCTCGGGGTTCAGCGGGTCGTCCACGTTGAACATGTTGCCCCACATGGCCGGCCACAGGTAGTTGCCCTTGAGCCGCAGAATCAGCTCGAACATGTGGCTGTACATCTTCGAGTTGACCCCGCCGAACTTCTCCTTTGCCCACCCCGAGAGCGCCGGCGCTTCATCGTTGATGAAGATGCCCCGGTACTTCACGGCCGGCTCGCCTAGGGTGTGGCGGGCGGCGGGAATGTGCAGGGCCGTCTGGGGCTTCACCGGCACGTCGGCCCACCAGTACCAGGGCGACACCCCAATCTGCTGCGAGAGGTCGTAGATGCCGTAAATCGTGCCACGCTTGTCGCTGCCGGCAATCACCAGCGCTTGCTTCACGCCAGGCATCGGGTTCAGCACCACCTGCCGCACAAAGGTTTCCCACTTGCCTGCCACGCCGCTAATGTTGAGCTTGCCGGCCTTCACCAGCCTGTCAATCAGCGGGCTTTTGCCCAGCGTACCAATGAGCACCACTTCCGGCCCATTCGGCGGCCTGGTGCTGAAAACGGGCACCGCTTTGGTGACGCGCTGCACATCGGCTTGCAGGTCTTTGGTGGCCCGCAGCACGCCCGGCCACTCGGCCGCGCTGGCATAGATGGCGGCCGCGCGGCCGTTGGCCACCAGCGTGAATTCAGGGGTGGCTTCATTGACGACTTTAGCGGCGGCCGGCTTGGTTTGGGCCTGCGCGACGGGGCTGTTCAGCAGCATTAGCAGCACCAGCCATTGCGGATAAAGGCGAATGATTTTCATATGTAATAATTTGTAAATCAGGATCTAAGGTCAGAAATTTACCACCTCATAAAAGGCCTTTTTGGGCTGCTGCTTTTGGTCGAACAGTAGAGGGTAGTTCTTGCGGCCGGCCACGGGGTAAGTATCCAGCCAGGTGTATTGGTCCGATATATTCCAGAAAGTAACGCCAGTCAGCACGTCTTTGTAGTCGCGGAACACCTTGAAAAACATCTTGTACTGCGCCGCCTGCTTCTGCTCCAGCTCGGGCGTGTAGGCATCCGTTTCGCCGGGCCGCCGGGCCCGGCTCTCCTTCTCCCAGGGGTAAATGGACACGTCGAGCTCCGTAATCTGAATTTTCAGGCCCAGCGACTTGTACTGGTCCAGGGCCGCGCGCAGCTCGGGCTCCGTGGGTTCCTGCAGCGACCAATGGCCCTGCAAGCCGACTGCATCGATAGGCACTTTGGCTTCTTTCAACTGCTTGAGCAGCTTGTAGATGCGCGCGCGCTTTTCGGGCCGCTCGGTGTTGTAGTCGTTGTAGAAGAGCACCGCCTTGGGGTCGGCGGTGTGGGCGTATTCGAAGGCTTTGGCAATGAAGTCATCGCCGCATATTTTGTACCATTCCGAATTGCGCAAAAATTCATTCGGGTTGTCCGAAACGGCTTCGTTCACCACGTCCCACACGTAAACCTTGCCTTTGTACCGCTTCACAACGGTATTGATGTGGTCCTTGAGGCGCTTCAGCAGCACCTGTTTGGTCGCCGGCTTGCCCTGCGCGTCCTTGAACAGCCAATTGGGCGTTTGCTCGTGCCAGCACAGGTTATGGCCGCGCACCTTCAGCTTGTGGGCCTGCGCGTAGTCCACGATGGCATCCGCGTCGGCCCAGTTGTAGCGGTTTTCCTCCGGGTGAATGGGACCCATCTTCATGGCATTCTCGGGCGTCAGGCTGTTAAACTGCTGGAGGATGAGGGCCGCCTCAACCGGGTTGCGCAACGCCTGCGGCGACACGGCCACTCCCACCGGAAAGTATGGCTGGTAGTAGTCTTTCAAGCCCTTTTCGGCCGGCGGGCTTTGGCTACTGGTCAGGGCCAGGCCAGCGACAATTGCCGTAGCCAGCAAGGTAATGGGGGTTTTCATAGAAGGTGTTTGGCTGGCTTAGCGGCCCATTTGCCGGCCAGTGAAGCGGGTTCTTACTTGAGCTCGAGCACCACCACCGACTTAGGCGGCAGGGTCACGGCGAGGTTGCGGCCTTGCTTGCGGGCCCCTTTGAAGGCCGCTAGCTGCACGGTGGTGGGCTTGTCGAAAGTATTGTGGTCGTTTACATTGCCCGAAGTCAGCACGCGGCCGGTCACAGTCTGCCAGCTCACGGCGGGCAACGCAGTTTCAAGGCTCAGGGCCTTGTGGAGGTCGAGGTTGACGAGGGAAATATGCACGACCCCGTTTTTGTCTTTCGATGCCGAAGCGTTCAGGGCCGGAATTTTCTCGTTGCCGAAGGCATAGTCCGGGCTGCTGAATTTTAACGGCAGAAACTCCGCGTCCTGATGCACCTGGTAGAGGTCGAAAACGTGGTAGGTGGGCGTGAGCAGCATCTTTTCCTTGTCCGTTAGCACCAAGGCCTGCAGCACGTTCACGGCCTGGGCCAGGTTGGCGCCGCGCACCCGGTCGCAGTGGTTGTTGAAGATGTTGAGCGTGGTGCCGGCCACCAGCGCGTCGCGCAGGGAGTTTTGCTGGTACAGAAAACCGGGATTGGTGCCGGGCTCCACATCGGTCCACACCCCCCATTCGTCCACCAGCAGCGCCACCTTTTTTTCCTTGTCGTACTTGTCCATAATGGCCGCGTGCCTGGTCACGATGGCGTCCATCTTCAGGCAGTTGCGCAGGGTGCTGAAATACATATCCTCGCCAAAGCCGGTGGCCTTGCCTTTGCTGCCACTCCAGCTGCCGGTAGGCAGCGTATACTGGTGCAGCGTAAGGCCCCACATCTGGTTGAGCGGGATGTTTTTCATGCACACCTCCGTCCAGTTTGCATCGTCGCCGTTGGCCCCGCTCACAATTTTTTTCAGGGGTGGCGCACCTTCATACTGGTGCGCGAAAGTGGCGTAGCGCTTGTATACATCCGTATAATACTGGGCCGTCATGTTGCCGCCGCAGCCCCAGCTTTCGTTGCCGATGCCCCACCAGCTAACCTTGTAGGTATCGGTGTGGCCATTCTGGCGGCGCTCCCGCACCAGCGGCGTGTCCTGGTTAGCGTTGAGGTATTCCATCCAGCCGGCCATTTCCTGCACGGTACCGCTGCCCACGTTGGCGGCCAGGTAGGGCTCGGTGCCCAGCAGCTGGCATAGCTCCAGAAACTCGTGCGTGCCGAAGCTATTATCTTCCAGAGTGTTGCCCCACCACAGGTTCAGTATTTTGGGGCGCTGGGTGGTGGGGCCCACGCCGTCGTGCCAGTGGTAGGTATCGGCGAAGCAGCCGCCGGGCCAGCGCAGATTGGGCACATGAATTTTCCTCAGTGCCTCCACCACATCCATCCGTATGCGGCCTTGCTTGGGAACGTTCAGGGCGGGGTCAACCCAAAAGCCGTCGTAGATGCAGTGGCCCAGGTGCTCGGCAAACTGCCCCTGAATGTGCTTGCTGATGATGAGCCTGGGGTCGCCCGCCTGCACGCTCATCTGCACGGTTTGGGCCGAAGCGCCCAGTGAAACGAAGAGGCTGAGGGAAACAAAAACAGCGGCAACATTCAAGCACTTATTCATACAAGGAGCAATTAAAAAGGGTGATTTGGGGCCAGCTGCCGCACAAATTTGCCAGGCAGTGAGGCGTCCCGGGTGCCGGCCCACTGGACCGCATGCAGACTTTCAGCTGCTCACCAACAAGCCAAAAGTCCCTCCGAAACGCCTTTGAAACCGGCGGCCCGTTGTAGCGAGCTACTGGTTTTACTACCTTAAAATTCCCGGAAAACTTTCCCGGCCAGCCACGTTACTGTTTCCCACCATTCCGCAGCCGGCCGGTTCCGTTTTTGTTGCTACCGACTTCCTAGATGTACTGATTGATAATGGATTCCAGCCATTCCTGCTTGCCGCTCCTAGGCAGCGGCTCGCCCGATTTGTGGGCAATGGTGCGCAGGTCTTCCAGCGTCAGCTGTCCCTTCTCGAACGCCGCGCCCTGGCCCGAATCGAACGAGGCGTAGCGCTCCGTGCGAAACTTCCGGTAAGCCGACTTTTCCAGGATGGCATCGGCTGTGACCAGGGCGCGGGCAAAGGTGTCCATGCCGGCGATGTGGGCGATGAAGATATCCTCCAAATCGGTCGAGTTGCGGCGCGTTTTGGCGTCGAAATTGATGCCGCCCTGGGTGATGCCGCCGGCCTCCAGGATAATGAGTATGCTCTCCGTCAGCTCGTTGAGGTTATTGGGAAACTGGTCGGTATCCCAGCCGTTCTGGTAGTCGCCGCGGTTGGCATCCATGCTGCCGAGCATGCCGGCATCCACGGCCACCTGCAACTCGTGCTGGAAGGTGTGGCCGGCCAGCGTGGCGTGGTTCACCTCCAGGTTCAGCTGGAAGTCATTCTCCAGCCCGTGCTCTTTCAGGAAGCCGATGACGGTGGCGGCGTCGAAATCGTACTGGTGCTTAGTGGGCTCGGCCGGCTTGGGCTCGATGAAAAATTTGCCGGTGAAGCCCTGCTGGCGGGCGTAGTCGCGGGCCATGGTCAGGAAGCGGGCCATGTGGGCCTGCTCGCGCTTCATATCGGTGTTGAGCAGGGTCATATAGCCTTCGCGGCCGCCCCAGAACACGTAGTTTTCGCCGCCCAGCGCAATGGTCGCGTCGATGGCATTCTTGACCTGCGTGGCGGCGTGAGCCACCACCTGAAAATCGGGGTTGGTGCTGGCCCCGTTCATGTAGCGTGGGTTTGAAAACACGTTGGCCGTGCCCCAGAGCAGCTTCACGCCGCTTTCCTGCTGGTGCTGCTTCACGTAGTCGACCACGGTGGCCAGGTTGCGCTCGTACTCGGCCAGCGACGCGCCTTCGTCCACTAAGTCAATGTCATGGAAGCAGTAGTAAGGCGTACCGAGCTTGGTGAAGAACTCAAACGCCGCGTCGGCCTTGTCCTTAGCGCGGCCCACGATTTCGTGGTGCGCGTCCCAGGCGAAGTTCTTAGTGCCGGGGCCGAACGGGTCGCCGCCGGTGCCTACAAATGTGTGCCAGTAAGCCGTGGCGAAGCGCAGGTATTCCTTCATGGTTTTGCCGGCCACCACGCGGTTTGCGTCGTACCATTTAAACGCCAGGGGGTTATCCGATTCGCGGCCTTCGTAGCGAATGTTGTCGATACCCGTAAAAAATTCCGTCTTCGAAAGCGTATTGCTAGACATGGGATAAAGTGGTTGGTTGGGGGATATTTAGTTGGGATAAAACGTCTTGCCAGCGGTTGTAGGCCACTTGGTATTGTTCGCGTAGCGCCTCGGTGGGCACTTCGGTGAGGATGCATTCGAGGCCGCCAAAAGCTTCGGCCGCGCTGGCGTATATGCCCGCGCCGATGCCCGCGCCGCGGGCCGCGCCTTGGGCGGCGTCGGTGTTGTAGAGTTCCAGTGTCACGTTGCCGGCGTTTACAAAGGCCTCACGGAACACGGGGCTCAGGAACATGTTGGCGTTGCCGGCGCGCACGGTGCGCACCGGCACGCCCATCTGCCGCATGATGTTCAGGCCGTAAATCAGGGCGAATACGATTCCTTCCTGGGCGGCACGCAGCAGGTGAGCCTGGCTGTGTATGTTAAATTTGAGGCCGTGCAATTCGGCGTTGGTGGGGCGGTTTTCGAGGATGCGCTCGGCCCCGTTGCCGAAGGGCAGGAATACTAAGCCATCGGAGCCAACCAGTGCTTGCGCGGCCCGGTGATTCATCTCGTCGTAGGGTATTTCGCCCACCATTTTGCGCAGCCAGCTGTTGAGGATGCCGGTGCCGTTCATACACATCAGCACGCCGTTGCGGGGCTGCGCGGCCGTGTGGTTGACGTGTACAAAGGCATTGACCCGCGAGGCGGGGTCGGAAGCCGGCGCGTCGGTGATGCCGTACACCACGCCCGAGGTGCCAGCCGTGGCCGCGATTTCGCCGGGATTCAGCACGTTGAGGGAGAAGGCGTTGTTGGGCTGGTCGCCAGCGCGGTAGCTGATGGGAGTGCCGGCCGTGAGGCCCAGTTCCTGCGCGGCTTCGGTGCTCAGCTGGCCCTGCACCGAAAAGGTGTCCACCACCTCGGGCAGCAGGTCGGCGCTGATGCCGTAGTAATTCAACAACTCCTGAGCAATGTTCTGCTGCTTGAAATTCCAGAACACGCCTTCCGACAAGCCCGAAACGGTGGTTTGCAACTGGCCGCTCAGCTTGAAGGCGATGTAGTCGCCGGGCAGCTGAATCTTGAGAATCCTAGCGTAAACATCGGGCTCATTTTCCCGCACCCACTTCAATTTGGATGCGGTAAAATTGCCGGGTGAGTTCAGGTAATTTTCCAGGCAATGCTTTTCACCCAGCTCCGCAAACGCCTGGTTGCCGAGGTCCACGGCGCGGCTGTCGCACCAGATGATGGCCGGGCGCAGCACCTGGCCGGTTTTGTCAATTAACACCAGCCCGTGCATCTGGTAGGTGATGCCGATGCCAGCTACCAGGCTGGTATCGAAGCCGTACTCGGCCTTGAGCTGGGCGGTGGCGTTCACGCATTCCTGCCACCAGCGCTCGGGGCGCTGCTCAGCCCAGCCGGCCTGGGGCACGCTGATTTCCATCTCCTGCTTAGGGGAAATGGCGGTAGCCACGGCCTTGCCGGTGGCAACGTCGAGCAGCGAAACCTTGATAGAGGAGCTACCGATGTCGTAGCCGAGGAGGTATTTCATGGTGAATGAGATTACTTAACCGTTAGCACCGCTGAGGCGGCGGGGCTGGCCCCCAGCGCCACGCTGCGCGCGCCGGGCAATGCGCCGCCCACCCATACCGTGACTGGCCCGGCGGCATTTACCGACTGGCCCTGGGCGTTCACCAAAGCCAGCATTTCTGGGGTGAGCGTGAACGTTACCGTGGTGCTGGCACCCGGAGCCAGCTTGATGCGCTTGAAGCTTTTGAGGGCGTAGAAGGGCGTTTGGGTGCCCTTTTTGGGTGGGTGGGTGAGGTAGAGCTGGACGACTTCTTCGCCCTCCATTTTGCCGGTGTTGCTCACTTTGGCGGTCACTTCCACCGGCTTATTTTTGGCCGCATTCCTGGGCAAGGCCAGCGCGGAATACTCAAATTTAGCGTAGCTTAGGCCGAAGCCGAACGGGTACTGGGGCTCGGCGGCGAGGTAGCGGTAGGTGCGGCCGCTCATGCCGTAGCTTTCGTAGGCCGGCAGCTGGTCGAACGATTTCGGGAAGGTAATGGGCAGCTTGCCCGAGGGCGAGGCTTTGCCGAAAAGCAGGTCGGCCACGGCGTTGCCGCCTTCTTCGCCGGGGTACCAGGTCAGGAGCACGGCGTCGCAAAGCTCGTGGACTTCGGCCAGGTTCATGGGGCTACCGCCCGTTACTACGGCAATGATGGGCGTTTTGCTGCCCTGGCGCAGCTTTTTGAGGAAGTCAATCTGGTTCTGGGGCAGGTTGTAGTCGAGCCGGTCGCCGGCGTGGGCCGAGGCAATCGACTCGCCCTCCTCCCCTTCCAGCAGGCCCGTGATGCCCAGCACCACGATGATGGCGTTGGACGTTTTCGCATCGCCGGTGGTCCAGTCGATGGGGTTGATGTTGTTGCGGTCCAGCAGAATACCCGGCTTGTACTCGACTTGGCTGCCGGGCTGCACCGCGCCCACCACGCCTTCGAGCACGGTCGACATCTGCGCGTTTACGCCGTAGTAGTTGCCCAGCAGGGCCTCCACGCTGGTGGCATTGGGGCCGGTCACGTAGTATTTGCCCAGGTCGTTGCGCAGGGGCAGCACGCCGTTGTTTTTCAGCAGCACCATCGATTTCAGGGCTACTTCGCGGGCCAGCGCCCGGTGCGCAGCACTGTTGATGACGGCGGGCGTGAGCTGGTCGTAGGGCGTAGCATTTGGCCCGTCGAACAGGCCCAGCCGGAAGCGCGTGCGCAGCAGAATGGCCAGCGCGGTGTCCACCTGGGTTTCCTTGAGCAGGCCCTGGCGCACGGCCTCGGGCAGCTTGGTGTAGGTGTCGCCGCAGTTCAGGTCCACGCCGCGCGACAGGGCCAGGGCGGCGGCTTCGGTCTTGGTCTTCACCACTTTGTGGCCTTCGTAGAGGTCGTCCAACGCGCCGCAGTCGCTTACAACGTGGCCTCGGAAGCCCCACTCCTTACGCAGCACATCCTGCAGCAGAAAGGTGTTGCCGCAGCAGGGCTCGCCGTTGGTGCTGTTGTAGGCGCACATCACGGCTTCCACTTTGGCCTCCTGCACCAGGGCCTTGAAGGCGGGCAGGTAGGTTTCGCGCAGGTCCTGGGGCGAAGCCACGGCGTTGAACTCGTGGCGCAGCTTTTCGGGGCCGCTATGCACGGCGTAGTGCTTGGCGCAGGCCGCTACTTTCAGGTACTTCGGGTCGGGGCCTTGCAAGCCGCGCACGAAGGCCACACCCATGCGGCTGGTGAGCGTGGGGTCCTCGCCGTAGGTTTCCTGGCCGCGGCCCCAGCGTGGGTCGCGGAAGATGTTGATGTTGGGCGTCCAGAAGGTGAGTCCGCCGTATTTCACGTAGTGGTTTTTGGCGATGGCGGCGTTGTACATGGCCCGCGCCTCGTCGGAAATGGCGGTGGCTTCGCGCAGGGCCAGGTCGTCGTCGAAGGTAGCGCCCAGCCCGATGGCCTGCGGAAACACCGTAGCCGGCCCCGAGCGGCCCACGCCGTGCAGGGCCTCGTTCCACCAGCTGTAGGCCGGAATGCCCAGGCGCACAATGGCCGGACTCTGGTCGAGCATCTGCTGGGTTTTTTCTTCCAGCGTGAGCTGCGAAATCAGGTCGTTGACGCGGGCATTCAGCGGCTTGGAAACGTCGCGGAATACGGGCGTGGTCTGGGCGTGGGCGGCCGGGGCCAGAGCCAGGGCCAGCAGCACCAGGCCGGGGAGCAGTTTGGGGAAATTAAATACCATCGGTGCGAAATGGGGAAGCGGGTAAGCCTTCCCGGTTGGTTAAATTGGCGGTGGTGGGGTTGTCGGCCCAGGCGTAGCGCACGGCCACGGGCTGGGCCACCTGGTCGCTCCAAACCACTACTTTGTTGCCTTCAATGCGGGCCTGGGCCCACACAAACTTGTGGTCCGGCCCGGCCACGACAAACCCGGCCAGCGGCCCGCCTTTGGCCACCAACCCGCCGCCGGTGCTGGCAAAGCTGAGCGTGACCCGGTTGCCGGCCGTTTTCATGGTCTGAAAGAGCGGGCCGGCGGCCACCACGTTGGCCTCGCCGTAGGCCACACTGTAGGCGGCCAGGGCCAGGCGGTGGCCCACGGTCTGCTTGTCGAGCGGGTGAATGTCGTTCCACTCGCCCACGTCCGTAATCACGGCCATGCCGGTGTGGGGCACGGCCAGGGTGCGGCGCTGGGCATCGCGCACGGCGGCCCAGCCGCTTTCGCTCGGCTCGGGCCGGGCGGGCATAAAGTTGGCTAGCTGCACGTAGAGAAACGGCAGCGCCGGCTGGGCCAGTTGCTGGCGCCAGTCGCCAATGAGGCTGGTCATCAGGGCCTGGTAGTCCTGCGGATGGCCGGTATTGCTTTCGCCCTGGTACCAGAGTACGCCCTTGACGGCGTACGGCAGCACGGGCGCAATCATGCCATTGAACAGGCCCCCGGGCTGGTACTGAAACGTGGTGGTGCCCGGCGTGGGCGGCAGGGCAGCGCCCAGCTTATACTGCCAGGACCCGCGCAGGTCCAGGGTTTGGTCCCCGGTCGTGAACTGATAGTTCTTATCGGGCGTGAAGCCGCCGCGCCCGCCGTTGTTGATGAGGCGCACCACCAGCACGTTTTTGCCGGGCTTGAGTACGCCGGCCTTCACCTCGTACTTGCGGGGCGGGTACTGGTAGCCGGTGGTGCCCACCAGCTGCCCGTTGATGTAGGTCGAGTCGGCATCGACGAGCGTGCCCAGCTCCAGCCGGGCGGGCTGGCCCGCCATCGCGGCCGGCACCTCCACCTCTTTGCGGAACCACACCACGCCGTTGACCATGCCTAGCGGCGTCTGACTGGCCCAGTAGCCGGGCACGTTCATGCTGGCCCAGCCGCTGGCGTCGTAACCGGGGTCCGACCACTTTTGCTGGCCCCGCGCTTCGCCCTGGTCGGCCTGGTATAAACTGCGGTACCAGATGGCCACGGCCGCCCCTTCGCGCTGCCTGATGCCCGCCACTAGGGTGCTATCCTTGTATTTGGCGCCTTGCTGCTCGTAGGTGGGGAACTGCTTCAGCGCGTCGGCGCTCAGCCAGGCCTCGGCCGGGGACCCGCCCACGGCATCCTTGATGATACCTACCGGCACTTGGTACTTGCTGTTGATTTCCTTGGCGAAGAAGTAGGCCACGCCCGAGAATTGCAGCACCGTTTGCGGGTCGGCGGCAATCCATTTGCCACCGGTCACGTCGGGGCGGGGGCCTTTGAAGGCGTAGGTAAGGGGCACCTCGTATTGCCGGATGCGGGGGTTGGCGGCCTGGGCAATGACTTCGGGGTATTTGTCGCGCAGGCGACTCATAGGCGTTTCCATGTTCGACTGGCCCGAGCACAGCCACACGTCGCCCACCAGAATGTTTTTCACGGTCAGCTGGTTGGTGCCGGCAATGCTCATCTCGAACGGACCGCCGGCGTGCAGGTGCGGCAGCTGCACGCGCCACTGGCCGTTGGGGCTGGTGGTGGCGCGGTAGGTCTTGCCCAAGAAGGCCACCGTCACGGCCTCCTGCGGCGCGGCCCAGCCCCACACGTTCACGGCCGCGTCGCGCTGCAGCACCATGCCGTCGCTCACCAAGCGCGGCAGGCGCACGTTGGCAGCGGCCGGCCGGGCTAGCGGCAAGCTCATAAGCAAAAGGCAAAGGTATTGGGATTTCATATTGATAATCAGATTACTGCGTATGGTATAACTAAAAAGCAGTACCCATTCATAAACAAGCCCCGGTTTCGACCAGAAATCGGGGCTTATTTTATTCCTGATGCAGAGGCGTTAGTTATATCCCGTATTTTGGGTCACCTTGCCACCGGTGCGGTCAATCTCCGACTGCGGAATGGGCCGTAGCACATGGTAGGGCTTGATGTTGGCCGCTGCCGCCGAGCCGTAGGAGCCCTTGCCGATAACGACGTCTTTGTTGTCGACCTGCGCGGGCACGAAGGCCTGCACCCGCTCCACAAGCTTGTTGGTGCGTACCAAGTCGAAGTATCGCATCTGCTCGCCGCACAGCTCGCGGCTACGCTCGTCGAGGATGAAGTCGATGCCCCGGGGGTCGGTCAGGGTGCTGGCACCGGTCAGGGTCGCGGCCGAGATGTCCATTTGAAGTTTGCGGCCGGTGGCCCCGGCCCGCTCCCGCACCGCGTTGATGTAGCCCACGGCCCCGGGAATATCGCCCGTATACATGCTAGCCTCGGCAGCGATGAGGTAGGTTTCGGCGAAGCGGTACACGATGAGGGGCCGGTCCGACGGGTTGTTCAGAGCCGTGCGGGTGGCGTCATCATACTTGTTCATTCCCGGCGAGAAATTGGTGGAGTACTTGCTGGGTGGGCCCACCACGAAAGGTCCCCCGGGCCGGGCCATGATGCGGGCCTGCTCGGCGGCAGTCAGCTCGCGGCCGGGGTACCAGGCGGCGGTGTCGCCCACCGTAGCCTTAGGGTTGAAGGGGGCCCCGCTGTTATTGCCCGGCGAGTTCACGCGCCACATCGTGGTAAACCACTTGCCGTAGCGCGTGTCGAGGGTGCGCAGCTGCTTGCCGGTTTCGCCCGCCGTGATGTATGAATCCAGCAGATGCGGCGTGGGGCAGAAGCGGCCGTAAGGGCGGCCATAGGGAATGTCGCGCACCATGTTGGGCAGCAGGTCATAGCGGAAGCGGAAGAAGAAGCTGGTCTGGTTGGCTCCTGTCCCATCGAAGGGCTGCTGGCCCGAGAACACGGCATCCTGATTAAACTGCACGTTCATCAGCACTTCCTTACCATTTTCGTTGCCTTCGGCAAAAACGGTGGCGGCATCGGTTTCAAGGTCTACGCCGTAGCGCGCCCGGTTGGTGATGAGTTCGGCAGCGTATTTCAAGGCGTTCGTATAGTCGTCGGTTTGCTTGGCTTTCGAGGTGGCGCGGGTGAGGTACACTTTGGCCAGCAGGTGCAGGGCCGTGGCGCGCGTCACGCGGCCGGGCTGCGCGGCCTTGTCGGTGATGTTGTTCATCGCATCGGTCAGGTCGGTGATGATGGCGTTGTATACCTCGGCCGTAGGGGCACGCACCACGTCCTTGGTGGGCGCATCCACGAATTTGAGCGAGAGCGGAATATCGCCCCACTGCTGCACCAAGAAGAAATAGTAGTTGGCTCGCAGCAGCTTGGCTTCGGCCACCGTCTGCTTGAGCACGGACGGGGCCAGCCCCTGCACCGAGCCGGCGTACTGAATCACGCCGTTGGCATCGTTGATGTAGCGGTAGATGATGCCCCACTGGTTGTTCACTGCCGAGCTACTCGAGTTAATCAGCGACGGATTGTAGTCCTCGTAGCCCTGGGTGGGGTTGAAGCCGCGCATCCACTCATCGGTGCCCTGGACGCACAGGTATTCGCATTCCTCGTTGCCATACACGTTGCGCAGGCCCGAATAAACGCCGATGAGGCCGGCCTGCACGCCCTCAGGCGTGCCCAGGAACGAAGGAACCAGAATGGAGCGCGGTGTTTCGTTCAGAAGGTCCTTGCTGCAGCCGGTGGCCAGCAGCAGCACCGCCAGCGCGGAGACGGTAATAAATGATTTTTTCATATCAGCAAAGCGTAGCAATTGCGCGAAGAGGTGAGGGGAAATTAAAAGCCCAGGTTGACGCCCACGATAAAGGCGCGCGTGGTGGGGTAGTTCACGCCACGGCCGGCCAGGCTGGTAATGGCACTGGCGTTGAGGTCGCCTTCGGCAAAGGCGATGCCGCTGGGCTGGCCGCTGCCGCCAAAGCGGGTGGAGTACGACAGCGCATCCGGGTCGATAGCCGGGTTCTTCTTGTAGAACGCGTTGGGCGACCAGATGAGCGGGTTCTGCACCTGGAGGTAGATGCGGGCCGAACTCATGAGGGCACTTTTGGCCCAGGCCGCCGGAATGGTGTAGCCCAGGTCGATGCTGCGCACTTTGATGAAAGTGCCGTTCACATAGCCCAGCGTCTGGCTGTAGGGCGGGATGTCGCCGTTGCCCTGGCGGGGCTGCGGGAAAGCGTTGGTGGGGTTACTGGGCGTCCAGTAGTCCACATTTATTTGGTTGCGGCGGCCTTCGAAGGTGGTGAAGTAGGAGTTGCCAAACAGCAGCGGGTCGACGATGGTGGCCCCCACGCGGGTGAGGCCCACGGCCGTTAGGTCGAAGCCCATGAAGCGGAAGCGCTGCGTCATGCCGGCTTCAAACTTGGGCTGGCGCGAACCGATAATCTGGCGGTCACTGGGGTCTACCATGCCGTTGTTGTTGGGGTCGTCGAGCTTAATTTGACCCACTTTCGAGCCGGCTTTGGCGGCGGCGGCCTCTTCGCCCGTCTGCCAGATGCCGACCTTCTTGTAGTCGTAAATCACGTACAGCGGCGAGCCGATGAAGCGCTGGTTGCTCAGGTCGCTCTTGGGGTTGCCGTTCTCGTCGTTGCCCAGGCCCAGGTCCAGAACCCGTTCGCGGTTCACGGTGAAGTTCCAGTCGGTACTCCACTCGAACCCCTTGGGGTTGGCGCTACGCACGTTCACCGTGGTCAGGCTAATTTCGAGGCCCCGGTTCTGGGTCATGCCGATGTTGCGGGTGAAGGACCCGTAACCGGTCGAAAGCGGTAGCGCGTCGGGCAGCAGCAGGTCGCTGGTGCGCTGCTGGTACACTTCCACCGAACCCGTCACGCGGTTGTTGAAAAAACCGAAATCGAGGCCTACGTTGGCCGTGGTCGTATATTCCCAGCCTAGGTTGGGGTTCGGAATGGTGGCCGGCACCACGCCAACTACTCCGGTAGTGCCGAAGTTGTAGTACCCATTGCCCAGGGCCGACTGCAGCGAGCCCAGCGTCTGGTAGGGGTTCACGGCGGTGCTGCCCACGCGGCCCAGACTGGCGCGCAGCTTCAGGCTGCTCATCCAGGGCTGGTCGCGGAGGAAGGATTCGTTGGCAATGTTCCAGGCCACGGCGGCCGAAGGAAAGGACTTGTACTTGTTGCCGGGCGCGAGGCGCGACGAGCCATCAGCGCGCACCGTGAGAGTGGCCGAGTAGCGGTTGTCATATGAGTAGTTCACCCGCGCCATGTAGGAAATGATGTCGAACTGGCTCTGGTAGCTGAAAGGGGCCGTGGGCGTGCCCGCGCCGAGGTTGTTGTCGAGCTGGTAGTTGGTGGGGAAATTCTGACCGCCGGCCCCAAAGCCGTCGGTGCGATACTCTTGGGCGCTGTACAGGCCGGTGAAGTTCAAGTCGTGCTTGCCGAAGCTGCGGTTATACGTCAGGATATTTTCGGCCAGCAGGTTGAAGGCCAGGCTTTGCGAGCGCGAAGCTGCGTTCTGCCCGCCGCCCCGCGCCGCCGAGCTGGAGGCGTAGAACGAGTCGTTGTTCTCGGAGCGGCCATCAAGACCGATGTTCAGACGGTAATCCAGTCCTTTCAGGATGTTTACCTGCGCGTACAGGCTGTTGAATGTCCGGATGCGGCGGCGCTGGTCAAGGTGGGCATCAGTGGTATAAAAGGTCAGCGGGTTGCCCAGCGCGGTGTCCGTGTTCGGAAACAGCACCGGAATCCCGTTCGCATCATAAGCCGAAGCCAGCGGGCTGCCCGTCAGGATGGCGTTAATGACATTAAGTGTGGGGTCGTCCTGATTGGTATAGCTATTGAGCGTGTTCAAGCCGATTTTCACCCGGCTGCCAATTTTTTGGTCGAGCGTTGCACGCAGCGAGTAGCGCTGCAACCGCTGCACGGGCACGATGCCGGTTTCGTCATAGTAGCCCAGCGAGGCCGAGTATTGCGTTTGCTCGGTGCCGCCGCTCACGCCCAGCGCGTGGTTTTGGATGTGGCCGTTCCGATAAAGCAGGTCCTGGTAGTCGGTGGTTTTGCCGGCATCTAGGTTGGCGCGCTCGTCGGGGGTCAGGAAGCCGGCCACGGTATTGGGGTCGGCCGCGCCATTGGCTTTGTAGGCCTGGTAGCGGAAGTCGTAGTACTGCCGGCCATTCTGCAAATCGAACTTGCCGTAGGCCTTTTTCAGGCCGTAATAGCCGCTATAGGTGGCCTTGGGCGCGCCCACTTTGCCGCGCTTTGTGGTAATGAGAATGACGCCGTTGGCCCCACGTGCGCCGTAAATGGCAGTGGAGGAAGCATCTTTCAGCACTTCCACCCCTGCCAGGTCGTCGGGGTTCAGGTCGTTGAGGTTACCGTCGTAGGGCACGCCGTCCACCACCAGCAGCGGGTCGTTGCTGCCGGCAAATGAGCGGTTGCCCCGAATGCGAATGGTGGGATTCTGGCCCGGCGAGCTGCTGGCGCTCGAAATAGTGATGCCGGCAGCGCGGCCTTGCAGTGCCTGGCCCACGTTCGACACCGGTACTTCGCGCAGCTGCTCTTCGCTCACGGAGGAAATAGCGCCCGTCACCTGGCTTTTCTTCTGCACGCCGTAGCCCACCACCTGGATTTCGTTCAGGGCCTGCGTTTCGGTGGCCAGGCGGGCATCAATCTGCCCGGAGCTGCCCACGTTCACTTCCTTTTTTTCGTAGCCGATGGAGCTGATGACCAGCGTATTCTGTCCCTCCGGCACGCTCAAGGTATAGATACCTGCCGCGTTGGTGGTAGCGCCCACCGTAGTGCCTTTCACGATGACCGTCACGCCGGGCAGGGGCTCGCCCTTGTCCGAGGTCACGGTGCCCGATACGGTGCGGCCCGCCTGGGCCCAGGCGGCCGCGGGCAGCATGCCGCCCATCAGGAGCACGGCCGCTCCCAGGAGCTGCGCCCACCGCCGAACCGGCCGGGGCGCAATGTCTGATAAATGTAGTTGCATGGTATTGAGTGGGTTTGTGGTGGGTTAGTGAGTGCAGTGAGTGGGAGTAATAATTAGAAACCGATGGAGTTGCCGCCGTCCACGGGCAGCGAGACCCCGGTGATGTAGCGCGCCGCCGCCGAAGCCAGAAAAACCGCCGCGTGGCCAATGTCTTCGGGCTGACCAAACTTGCCCATCGGGGTGCGGCGCATAGCACGGTCGCGGCGGTCGGGGTCGGAATTCATGGCGGTGCGGCTCATGGCCGTTTCGATGAAGCCGGGGGCAATGGCATTCACGCGCACGTTGTGGCAGGAAAACTCCGAAGCCAGCACCTTCACCATGCCCTCCACCGCCGATTTGGAAGCGGCGTAGGCCACCACGCGGTCGATGCCATAGTAGGCCGCCATCGACGAAATCATGAGGATGACGCCCTTTTTGCGGGCCACCATGCGCGCGGCACAGGCCCGCGTGAGGGCAAACACCGAGTGCAGGTTGGTGTGCAGAATGCGGCTGAATTCATCGTCGGTTACCTCCAGGGCAGGTTTTTTGAGGTTGATGCCGGCGTTGTTGACCAGGATATCGAGCGGGCCGTAAGTGGCTTCCACCTGCGCCACCAGCCCGTCAATCGAGCTCAGGTCGGTGATGTCGTTCACCACGTACTCCACCGATTCGCCCAGCGCGGCCACGGCGTCTTGCAGCACCGCCTCGCGCCGCCCCGTGATGACGACCGTGGCCCCGGCCTCGGCCATGCAACGAGCAATTTCCAGCCCGATGCCGGTGCCGCCGCCCGTCACCAGCGCCAGCTTGCTATCCAGCGAAAACACCTTGGCGTGCCGCTGCTGCGCGGCCGTTGTTGCATCATTGGAAGCCCCCGGCTGGCTTTCGGCAACCAGCCCGTTGGTATGCGACTGCTTATTCATGTCGGTATTCTTTGCGGGGAATAATTACTTGAGCTGGTAGAGGTCGACCAGATTTTTCACATCGGCCAGGGTGCGCGCGGGCGGCGCAAAAGGGGCCGGAATGGGCTGTTTTGCCAGCGTTTGGAAGTAGAGCACGCAGGCATCGCGCCACCACAGGGCTTCCCGGCGCTGGATTTGCAGGCGGGCAGCCACCTCGGCAAACACGGCCGCGTCCACGGCGGGCTGCACGCGGGCCCAGCGCTGCTGCAGCCACGTCACCGAGTCGGCCCCGGTGTAGTAGCGGGTGCATAGCTCGTTCCAGAGGTTGCGGCCGCTGCTCAGCGGTTGCCGCCAGCCCACATGGTGGAACCAGAGCAGGTAATTGAGCGGGCAGGTTTGGGGGTTGCCCCACATCTGCTGCACACCGGCCGAATACAGGGCCAGCGCATTGGAACCGGTGGCGGTGCGGTCGAAGCCCAGGCCCACGGAGTCGGCCTTGTGGTAGTACACGGCGGTCCAGTCGGGGCGGCCGGCCTGGGCCAGCCAGGGCTCGGGGCCGTAGTGAATGCTTTGGCCCATGATGTGGTGCAGCCCCAGCGGGGTGGTGTAGCGCACGTAGATGCTGCGCGACTGTTCCATCATCTCCACGATGGTGACCACGGCCGCGGGCTCGCGGGTCAGGGTCATTTGGGTCCATTCGGTGGCAATGGCGGCCGAGGTCAGGGTGTAGTCCCAGGCCAGGCGGCCGAAGGCGTACCAGTTGGCCTGGCCCATGGGATGACCGGTCCAGTTGCGGTCGGCCCCAATGTTAGCCACGCCCGCAATTCCGCTGATGCGGTGCTGGTCGAGGCTACCATCCACCACCTTGGCCACTGTCGAGCCGGGACCTTTGGTTTGGGTGTCCGAATCCAGGCATTCTTTGAACAGTGGGGCCAGGTACACCAGGTGCGTGGCCATGCCCAGGTACTCCTGGGTAATCTGCACTTCCAGCACCAGCGGCGTCTTGGGCATGGCCCCAAACAGCGGGTGAAACGGCTCGCGGGCCTGAAAATCAATCGGCCCGTTTTTCACCTGCACCAGCACTTTGGGTGCAAACTGCCCATCAAGCGGCTTAAACTCCTGGTAGGCCTCCTTGAATCGGTCGCCATTGGAGTTGGCCTTGTACACAAAGGCGCGCCACATCACGATGCCGTCGTGGGTGCCCAGGGCCGTAGCCAGCATGTTGGCGCCCTCGGCGTGGTTGCGGCCGTAGTCCTGCGGGCCGGGCTCACCCTCGGAGTTGGCCTTCACCAGAAATCCACCGAAATCCGGAATGGCCTGGTAAATTTCGGCGGTTTTGGCCGCCCACCACTGCCGCACCTGCGGGTCGAGTGGGTCGGAGGTTTTCAGGCCGCCAATGACTTTGGGCGCGGCCCAAAACACCGACAAATACACCCGAATGCCGTAGGGCCGAAACACGCCCGCCAGTGCCTTCACCTTTTGCAGATACTCCAGCGTGAGGTAGCGCGCGCTGGCGTTCACGTTGTTGATGGCCACGCCATTGATGCCAATGGAGGCATTGGCGCGGGCGTAGTCGGTGTAGCGCGGGTCGAGGCGCTGGGGCAGTTCGTTCCATTTCCAGATGGAAGCGCCCGCGTAGCCGCGCTCCACCGTGCCATTCGGGTTATCCCAATGGTTGAGCAGGCGGTACTGAATGCGCGGGCTGCTGCTCAGGTTCAGGCCCGCGATGGACTGGCCGGTTTGCAGCTGCCGCAGCAGCGCATACACGCCGTAGAGCACCCCGGCCCCACTCCGGCCCGTCACCAGCAGCTGCTGGCCCTGGGTTGCAATACGGTAGCCGTCCGGGCTGGCCGAGCTACCGGAAACGTTTGCAGAGGGGTCAACCATAAGGCGGATGCCGCGCTTGGTATCAGCCGCCTGGGCTACCACCGGCACCGGCTGGCCCAACAGGCCCTGCAAACCGCGCTGCAGCTCCGTGGCAGCCGTTTTCACCACCCCATCCGCACTGCTGCTGGCAATAAACTGCAGGCCGGCCCGGTACTGAGCGCGCTGCTGCGCATTGCCCAGCAAGTCGTACTTCAGCCACAGCCGGTAGCCGTCGTCGGCCCGGCAGCGCGGCGCGGCGACAACGATAACCAACCATAACAGGAGTAACCGGAGCAACATGGGATTGGGTGGGATTGGGAAGCGGAGGCTAGGAGGCGTAGTGCGGGGTTTCGATGCGGTGCCGGTCCGGCGGTACCTCGTCCATCAGGCCGCGCCGGATGCCGTATTCCAGCCCCCGCAATTCGGCCAGCCCGCGCAGGCGGCCGATGGCCGAATAGCCGGGGTAGGTTTTCTTCTTGAGGTCGTCGAGCATCTGGTGGCCGTGGTCCGGGCGCATGGGAATGGCGCTGGCGTGTCCGTCCTGCGCGGCGCGGCGCTGCTCTTCCAGCACCAACTCACGCACCACGGCGTACATGTCCACGTCGCCCGTCAGGTGGTCGGCTTCGTGAAAATTGCGCGGGTTTTCCTCGCGCTTCGTGGCCCGCAGATGCACGAAATGAATGCGCGAGGCAAAGCGCCGGGCAATGGCCGGCAAGTCGTTATCGGCCCGCACGCCCAGCGAGCCGGTGCAAAACGTGAGGCCGTTGGCCGGCACGTCACAGGCCGCAAACAGCTGGGCCAGGTCGTCGGCAGTGCTCACCACGCGGGGCAGGCCCAGCAGCGGGTAGGGCGGGTCATCGGGGTGAATGCACAAGCCAATACCCACTTCCTGAGCCACGGGGGCCACTTCCCGAATGAAGTAGTGCAGGTTGTCGCGCAGCTCGGCCGCACCGATTGCCGCGTATTCGTCCAGCAGCGCCTGGAAGCCGGCCAGCTCAAAGGCTTCTTCCGAGCCGGGCAGGCCCAGCAGCACGGTGCTGGTCAGGCCGGCAATTTCCTCCCTGCTCATAGCGGCAAACTGCTGCCGGGCGGCCTCCGCCACAGGCACCTCATAGTCGGCCAATGCTTCCGGCCGTTTCAGAATGCAGAGGTCGAACACCGCAAAGTCCTGCCACACAAAGCGCAGGGCCCGCGAGCCATCGGGCATTTCGTAGCGCAGGTTGGTGCGCGACCAGTCCAGCACCGGCATGAAGTTGTAGCACACCGTGCGAATGCCGCAGGCGGCCAGGTTGCGCAACGACGCTTTGTAGTTCGCTATATAACCCTCACGCGAAGCGCGTCCTTTTTTGATGTCTTCATGCACCGGCAGGCTCTCCACCACGGCCCAGTGTGGGGGCGCGTGCGTGGCATTGTGGGCCTCAATCAGTTGCTGGCGCGCCTCAATCTCTGCCGTTGGCCACTCCGCTCCTACCAGCAGATGGTGCAGCGCCGTCACCACGCCCGCGCACCCGGCCTGGCGCAGGTCGAAGAGCGAAACGGGGTCATGAGAACCGAACCAACGCATGGTGTGCAACATGGTGCTTCTTAAGTAAAATACAATTTGTGTTATACCCAGATGCATTTACGACACAATGTTCGTAAATGCATCCGATAGGTCGTTTAGCTGACTTACTATCGAATGTAGGGCAGGATTCAGAAAATCGATTCTGATAAAATCTGCCAAATTTCAATGTATTCCAACCAAAACTATCGGCATCGTTTCCGGAAACGATGCCGATAGGTAACTTTGTATTTACTCAGCCAAAAAATATTTTTGCACGTTACATTTGAGTGAGTACTCACAAGAGGGTCATAAAGGGAGTGCTATTAGGGTCATTTTCTAATTTAAATTCAATTTTTCATGACAACCTGCGTCAAGTGTAAACTTGCTGATTCGGTATTGAAGGCGGGCTTTGTGCGAGGGCGGCAGCGCTACCTCTGCAAGGCATGCGACTACCACTTCACGGAGGAGAAACCCGGCCCCGCCCCGGACCGCCGCCGAACCCAGACTACCATCGGCGACGTGGCCAAGGCGGTGGGGGTAGCCTCCTCCACCGTTTCGCGGGCGCTTAACGGGCACACGGACATTAGTCCCGTCACGCGCCAAGCCATTCTGGATGCGGCCCGCCTACTCGACTACCAGCCCAATTTATTGGCACAGAGCCTAAAAAGCCGCGAAACCCATACCCTGGGCGTGCTGATTCCGGACCTGGAGCGGCCATTTTTTGCCACGGCCGTAAGCGGCATTCAGGCTGTGGCCACCGAGGCGGGCTACCGGGTCATGATTTGCCAGTCCAAGGAGTCGTACCGCACCGAAGTGAGCAACGTGCAGGCCTTGGTGGCCAGCCAGGTAGATGGCCTGCTGATATGCCACTCCCGCGAAACCGAAAACTTCGACCACGTAAAATCCCGGGCCTGCCGCAACATTCCGGTCGTTCATTTCGACCGGGTGAGCGACGAAGTGGATAGCGCTAAAGTCATTCTCGATGACTGGAATGGCGCTTTCAACATCACTGAGCACCTTATTCAGCAGGGAGCCCGGCGCATTGCCATTTTGGCGGGGCCTGAGTCCCTACTAATTAGCCGCAACCGCGTCAGCGGCTACCAGCACGCCCTCAAGCGCTACAACTTGCCCCTATACCCCGAATACGAAGTGCATATTGAGTTCCGGACCGAGGAAACCGAAGCCACACTCGACGCATGGCTAGCCCTGCCCGTGCCCCCCGACGCCATTTTCGCCATCAACTACACCAACGCCTTTGACCTGTTGGTGGCCCTGAAAAAACGGGGCTACCGAGTGCCCCAGGATATTGCCGTCGTAGGGTTTGGTGATGAGTTCATGGCCGCCATGATTGAGCCGAGTCTCACTACGGTCGACCTTCACCCCTACCGCATTGGCCAGCAGGCTGCGCGGCTTATGCTGGAGCAGATTCGGGAGAAGGAAGCTTTTCAGCCGCGCACGTTCGTTATCGCTGGCGACTTGATAATTCGGCAGTCATCCCTGAAGGGCCAAGGCGACTTATTTAGACTGAGCATTTAGCGCGGGTTCATATCCTGGGTACCGAGTCGCGACAACCTACTCCGCGCTACGCCACTTGTGCGCGGCGGACTCTCAATGATAAACGAAACAAAAATTATTTTCCTATCACAAACGGTTGTTATATATATCACAAACGTTTGCAGTAAATAATCAACACATAACCTTAATAAACAGTGTATTAATGAGGTAATAAGGGAATTAATTTTAAGGTATTCAACGGGGTTGCCACTGGCGGCCCATGTTCCGGTTGAACGCCTTACTCCCACCCCATCTTCCTCATTATGAAGAAACCTCAACCCTACCTCCTGGCATTAGCAGTTGCGCTCAGTAGCCATGTTAGCCCGCTATTGGCCCAGAATACTCCCGTAGTCGTGCAGGCCGAAACCGGTACGTCAACTGCTCCAACTTCGACCAGTGCATTGGCCGGCGACTGGTCTTTCCTGACCGCTACGGCTACTGGTACGGTCCCGGCCGTCACCTACGCCACGTCGCTGACAGATGTGGCAGCCTTTACGGCCACAACCTCGCCGGGCGGCGGTGTGGGAGCTTCGGCCCCGGCCACCGCCAACCGGGTGCTGACGTACACCGTCACGTTTCCGGCGGCCGGCACCTACGACCTCTACGCCCGGATGCGGGTGGGGGCCGGCGGGGCCAATGACGACAGCTACTTCTACGCCACAGGCTTTGGGGCCAAGAGCCCCGTGATGGGCAGTGACTGGCTGAATGCCAACGGCCTATTTAACGTGGGCTACGAACCCAACTCCACCCTGCCCGTCGACGGCGGCGGAGGCAGCGGTACCGGCGTGTGGAAATGGCTGAATATGTCAAAATACGCGGGCTACGGCGTTACCGGCACCACCTTCACGGTGCCGACTGGAGCGCTCACCCAAACCTTCCAGATTGGGGCCCGCGAGGACGGTCTGGACTTCGATAAGTTCGCTTTTGGTAGAACGGGCCTGTATTTCACGGTGGCCAACCTCGACAACGGCACGGCGGGCTCGACCACGGTGCCCTCGACGTTTGTGCCCACCGGCCCGCCGCTGACCACCGGCAAGCCCAAGTACCTGGGCTGCGCCCACAGCGCACAGCAAGCCCCCAACTTCGGGGCCTACTGGAACTCCGTAACGCCCGAAAATGGCGGCAAGTGGGGCAGCGTGCAGCCCACGCAGGGTGCCTTCAACTGGACCGACCTCGACAATGCCTACGCCCAGGCCAAGCCCGCCACCGGCCCGCAATACCTGTTTCGGATGCACAACCTGATTTGGGGAGCCCAGCAGCCTACTTGGGTCAAGAACCTGTCGAGCGCCGACCAGTTGGCGGCCATCAACGCGTGGTTTGCGGCGGTGGCGGCCCGCTACCCCAATATCGACCACATTGATGTGGTGAATGAGCCCATCAATACCCCGCCAACGGGCTTTGTCACGGTGGGCTCACCCAGCACGCCGGCCGGCTCGGCGGCGGCCGACGGGGGCGGCTACATCAACGCGCTGGGCGGCACCGGTACCACCGGCTACGACTGGATTATCGCCTCGTTCCAGCTGGCGCGGCAGTATTTCCCCAATGCCAAGCTCATGATAAATGAGTACAGCGTGGAGAACTCCGCCACCCGGGCGGCCACATACGCCACCATCATCAACCTGCTCAAACTCCGCAATCTGATTGACGGCGTGGGCATTCAGGGCCACGCCTTCTCCACGGCGGGGCAGACGGCCGCTACCATCAACGGCAATCTGGCCACGCTGGCCGCTACCAACGTGCCGCTCTACGTCACGGAGTACGACTCTGACGGCCCTGGCGATGCTGCGCAGCTGGCCGAGTACCAGCGGGTGTTCCCCCTGTTTTGGGAGAACCCCAGCGTGAAGGGCGTGACGATGTGGGGCTACCGCGTGGGCCACTGGCGCACCGCCCAGGGCGCAAACCTGGTGAACGCCGACGCCACCGAGCGCCCGACCATGGTGTGGCTACGCAACTATGTCCAGACTATGGCGCTGGCCACTAAAGCGACTTCGGCGGCCAGCGCGGGCATCGCCGTGTACCCCAACCCGGCCACGGCGGGAAGAGTGTCGCTGAGCTTGCCGGTGGCCCTTCGCCAGCAGGCCGTGGAGGTACAGTTGCTCAACACGCTGGGCCAGCCGGTGCTTCGCCACGTGCTGCCCGCCAGCGCGGAGGCCGTGCGCTCGCTGGCGCTGCCGGGCGTAGCCCCGGGCCTCTACACGCTGCGCCTGCAAAGCGCGGCGGGCGTCAATAGCCAGAAGCTGTTGGTGGAGTAACGCATCAACCAACTGACCAGATTACGGGGTTGCCCTGCCACCAGCAGGACGGCGGGGCAGCCCCAGGGTTTGGCATGCCCGACCGTGTTATCAGGCTTTCTTTTCTATAGTCTTCCATTCCATTTGTAATGAATAAGTTATACCCCTTTTTGCTGGCTACCGGCGTGGTGATAGGCATTCCCGCCACGCTGCGGGCCCAGGTGAATTCCGCCTATGAGGTAGCCCCTTGGCGCGGCTTTAAGACAGCCGCCGTGACCTACACGCTGGACGATAATACCAGCAACCAGCTGCCGGTGGCCATCCCGCTGTTCGACCAGTACAACTTCAAGACCACGCTGTTCACCGTCACCAACTGGGGGCCGAACTGGGCGGGCCTGCGCACGGCCTCGGCTAATGGGCACGAGGTGACCAGTCACACCGTGACGCACCCCAGCCTCGGCGGCCTCCCTGTGGCCCAGCAGCTCACGGAGCTGCAGCAGTCGCAGGCCACCATCAAGGCCAACGTGCCCACGGCCAAATGCGAAACGGTGGCCTACCCGAACTGCGTGGCGGGGGACGTGCCGACCATTCAGAGCTATTACATCGCGGGCCGGGTGTGCAGCGGCCAGATAATGCCGGCCACGCCCGGCGACTTCTACAACCTCAGCGCCATCATCACGGGCACCACGGGCATGGTGCAGACTGCGGCTAACTTCAATGCTAAGGTCGATGCGGCTAAAACGGCCCGGGGCTGGTGCGTATTCCTGACCCACGGCATCAACAGCGACGGCGGCTACTCGCCCACGCAGTCGACGGAACTGGCCGGGCACCTGGCTTACATGAACACCAACATTGGGGACTTCTGGGTAGGCACGTTTTCCGACGTGGTGAAGTACATCAAGGAGCGCAACGCGGCCGTGCTGACCGAGACCACCGTGTCGGCCACGCAGTTCACCATGACGCTAACCGACAACCTGCCCGACCTGGTGTACGACGTGCCCATAACGGTGCGGCGGCAGCTGCCCACGGCCTGGACCGGAGCCGCCATCACGCGGGGCACCACGCCGGTAGCGTCCAGCGTGGTAACCAGCGGCGGGGTGCGGTACGTGGTGTTTGAGGCCACCCCCGACCAGGGGACCATCCAGATAGCCAACGCGGCCGTGACCGGCACCCGCTCCCAGGGGGCCGGCGCGGGCGCCAGCGCCTGGCCCAACCCTTTCGCCGAGGAACTGACCGTGGCGCTGCCCGGCCAGTTCGAGGCCGCTATTTATTCGCTGGATGGCAAGCTGGTGAGCACTCACCGGGGCAGCGGCAGCCTGCAAGTGGGGACGGGCTTACCGGCCGGGGCCTACCTGGTGAAAATCAGTCAACATGGACATCTGGTGGAAACCCGGACGATTGAAAAGCGCTAGCAGCTGGCAACCATCATTTTGCTGGATTTCGCTCCTTTTTTACCCATGCTCCTCACTAATCGCCTATGACTACACCCCGATGACCTGCCCGGCCACCTAACCAAACCGGCCTGTTTTGCTATCCTGTCACACCATTTCTTTCACCCACCCAGTAGAACATGAAAACGAAAAGTACGATTTTAGCCCTGTTGCTGAGCGTCAGCGGCCTGGGCGTTTTTGCGCAAACCCCATTGGTGTATTCGGCGGAAAACACGGGGGCCAACTGCGCCGCTCCGGCTTTGCCAATCTTCAGCCAGCTACCCAAAATAGCGCCCCTCCCCGACCCCTTCAAGTGGGCCAATGGCAACGGGCGCTCCACGAGTTTCAGCGATTGGGAATGCCGACGCAATGAAATCAAGGCCCAGATTGAGAACTACGAAATCGGCACCAAGCCGACCCGACCGCAGAACATTACGGCCAGCTACGCGGCCGGCGTGCTCACCGTGAACGTGACGGCCAACGGACAAACGATGACGCTGACCTCGCAGGTGACCCTGCCCACGGGGACCGGGCCATTTCCGGCCATTATTGGCATGAACAGCCCTTCGGGGAGTGTGCCGACCACCGTGTTTTCCAGCCGCAATATTGCCACCATCACCTTCAACCACAACCAGGTAACCACCTACGGCAACCCCCAACTCACGGACCCTTACTATCGGCTGTACCCCAACCAAACGCTGGCCAATTCGGGCCAGTACAGCGCGTGGGCCTGGGGCGTGAGCCGCATCATCGACGGCCTGGAGCTGGTGCAGGCCAGCCTGCCCATCAACCTGCAGCGCATTGGCGTCACCGGCTGTTCCTACGCGGGCAAGATGGCGCTGTTTTCCGGAGCCTTTGATGAGCGTGTGGCCCTCACCATAGCGCAGGAATCGGGCGGGGGCGGCGCGCCGGCCTGGCGCGTATCGGAAACCCTGGGTGCCGTGGAAAAGCTGGGTGCCACCGACTACCGCTGGTTCAAGGACGACATGGTACAGTTTGCCGACACCAACGTGGTCAGGATGCCGCACGACCACCACGAGCTCATGGCCATGATTGCGCCGCGAGCCCTGCTGGTGACGGCCAACACCGATTTCGAGTGGCTCGCCAACCCGGCGGCGTATGTATCGGCCCGGGCGGCGAGCGTAGTGTGGAGCACGTTTGGCATCAGCGACCGGTTTGGTTTTTACATCGACGGCGCACACAATCACTGCGCGGTGCCGGCTACCCAACTGCCCGCCATGGAAGCGTTTGTCGATAAATTCTTAGTGGGCAACACCACCGTTAACACCAATATTGCGGTGCATCCATTCCCCACCTTGGATTACCAGCGCTGGTACCAGTGGTGGGGCACCAACAACCCCGTTTTACCGGCTTTGCCGGCCGAGCCGCTGGGGAAAAGAATCTGGCTGGAAGCCGAGTGCGCCACGGTAGGCTCGAACTGGAGCGTGGTGAGCGATGCCACCGCCTCCAACGGAAGCTATGTCAAAGTCCAGGCCGGGCTGAGCAGCCCGGCCACCGCCCCCACTGCGGCGGCGGCCTCCCTAGTGCTACCTTTTACCACGGATAGCGCCGGCACTTACAATTTTCTGGCCCGGCTGAACGTGCCCGCCACGGAAGATTATGCCTACTGGATGAAGGTTGACAACGGGGCTTTTCAAACCGTGAGTAGCCAGTTATTAGCCAACACGGACTTTGAAGGTGGCCTAACCGGCTGGACAACGCTGAATGTGAATGGCGCGACCATCACGGCCAATTCGGTGGCGGCAGAGGCCCATACCGGCAGCGGCTCGCTGAAAGTGGTGAACCCAACCGCCCAAACCGGCAACCAGTGGAAGGTGCAGGTGTCAAGCGCCGCCTTTCCAACGACTATTGGCAAACAATATGTGATTTCTTACTGGGTGAAAGCTGCGGCGGCCGGCGGCTCCATCCGGCTGTCAAGCGGCCCCAGCAGTGCCCAATACCAAGCCGACCAAACCATCGGCACGGCGTGGCAGCAAGTGTCCTGGACCATCACGGCTTCCCTCGCCTCCACCACTTTTTTGTTCGATATGGGCCAGATTGCCAATACCTATTACATCGACGATGCCAGCGTGAAAGAAGTGAATGCCGGCGGTACCTGGCGTTGGGTAAAATTGAAAGACGCGACCCTGCCAGTAGGCCCGCACACGGTAACCATTGCCTACAGTGCCGGCGGCGGGGCGCAACTGGATAAGCTTTTGGTTGCCAGCTCAAGCGCCCCCATTACTGGCCTGGGCGCTACAGCCACCAATTGCAGCGTGGTTTCGGCAACGGCCAGCGCTTTAGCTAACGATGCCATCTCCGTTTATCCTAACCCCGCCAACGACCGGATAAACATTGAGTTGAAAAACAGCAGCATGAATGTAAGCATCATTGAGGTGCTTGATGTTATGGGTCGGGTGCTGGCGCAGGTGAGCGTGGGAAAGCAAACACAGATTAGCCTTCCCAGCGAAATGCTGAAGCCCGGCGTTTACCTGCTGCGCTTCAAAGGTGATACTACTAAAACCCAGCGTATCGTTATTCAATAACTTAAGCAGCTTCGCTACAACTAACCGTTTTTCTACGTAGTATCCAAGCGCAAAACCCTGGCAGCTGCACAGCTGCCAGGGTTTTGCGCTTAAACTTTGGTCCGGCGACTCTCCTACTCGCGAGGTATGTGCGGCTTAAGGCTTGGTGGTTGGACGTTGACAGGCTCAGTTCCTGACAAATTTCTTCGGCCAGTAATTCTTCCACGAAACGCAGCACTAACACGGCCCCGGTCACGGGCGGGTAAACGTTGGAATCGGTGTAGTTCACCGAGCGGCTCAGCTGCACCTGGCAGGGTTGCCCGTCGTCGGCAAGCTTGGCTTCGATGACGAGCTGCGCAGCGGCGGTGTTCAGGTTGAGGGCTACCGCTTTTTCGCAGCCGATGGCGGCGAGGAGTAAGCTTCTACACCCACACGGCCGACTACTACGTCCAGTACGGCAGCAAAGTCATCCCCGCCACCGAACGCGACGCCACCTACGTGCTGGACGAAGTGCTGGGCCACGAGACCGACGTGGTCATCGTTGAGCACGCGACCGATACGCATGGTTACACCGACCTGATTTTCGGGCTCTTTGACCTGCTGGGCTTGCAGTACTCGCCGCGGCTGCGTGACATTGGCGACCAGAAGCTCTGCCGCATCCAGGGCCGGGAACTGACTTATCCCGGCCTGCACTTCACGGGCCACGTGCAGCCGGGCTACATCGCGGCTCGTTTCGACGACTTACTGTGGGTAGCCGGCTCGTTTAAGCTCGGCTACGTGACTGCCTCGCTCTTCGTCAGCAAGCTGCAGGCCTACCCGCGCCAGCACAACCTGACCTATGTCTTGCAGCAGTATGGGTGGCTTATCAAGACCAACCTCATCCTGCGCTACCTGCTCAGTCAGCCCTTGCGGCGCAAAATTCACGTGCAACTCAACAAGGGCGAGCGGCTGCACGCGTTGCGGGTGTTTCTCTGGTTTGGCGGCGACGGGCACATCCGCCGCAAGCAGGAAGAAGCCCAACAGGAAGTCGTAGGTGCCTTGAACCTGGTCACCAACCTCGTTGTGCTCTGGAATACGGTTTACCTGCAGCAGGTAGTGCAAGCACTACGGGCCGAAGGCGTGGAGGTGCGCGACGAGGACTTGGCACGCCTCTCACCTGCTCGGTACGAGTACATCAACCGCTTGGGCAAGTATACCTTTCCTAGCCAAGTGGAGGTGCAGCCCAACGGGCTGCGCAGCCTGCGAAAGCCAGCCGAGACCGCTTAGAGTAATTTTATCCCCTCGCTGCTACAAGAAGGCACATGAGGCAAGTGAAATGAGTCGGGTCGCATCCCAAATTTCGCCTGTATTGTGGGAGGTTTTTGCGTTTTTGCATACCGTTACCTACTTCCTAAACAGCTTCATAGACTATACATCATGTTTGCCAGCTTGCCTTCAGGAGATTCAATCCCTTTTTGGTATTGCTACACAAGTCGATAATTAGATTGACAAGTTGCTGGTATAGTTCTCGATTCTCTTTCTAAACGAGGTTTAGAAGGATTTTTTCTCATTCAAAAAGAGGTTCAATCAAATGGTCTAATCCAGCATCTTGAAGAGGAGTGACAACAATGATTACGCTGATAAGACTTGTTGTACTGAAATATCAACGGGTTATACTCGTCACGAAACAGAATGCTAATCGAGTAAGTGATAGTGGAGCGTCATGCGAGACGCGAGTTTTTACATAGACTCGGGAAGCCGGTCGAAAAAGTGCATGATGGTATTTCCAGTTCGAGGCCATTCACCCGTTTAAAGATGGCAATGGCCGCACGGGTCAGGTGTTCAATATTCACTATCTCACCCACAGAGGACTGCTTCGCCGAGTACAGTTGCAACCGGGCACAGCGGCAGACTCCAGCCGGCCAAGGTCTGAAGAGCAAGTAGCCTGCTCAGCAGTTGGAGGAATGGGAAACCGAAGCTCCGTTACTTTGCTTGCTTGGTCTTGAGGCGCAGCTTGCCGTAAATGCTTCCTGCGGAATTGGCTGTGCTCGGCCAATGTCAAAGAGTCTTTCAGTAGGGTTCCTAACTGCGGCGTTTGCCTGCAGAGGGTGTGACTGGAATACATACTCGCGGCGCTGGGCGAGCCGGAAAACAAAGTTGGCGCAAGTAGTCTCCGACGCTGTAGCCAGAAGCTCGATTATCTGCCCATCATTGGGCTTGCTTTCAAAGAGCGCCTGGTCTTATAAAGGATTAGGGCGTTGAGCAGTGCCATGATGAGCGCGATGCTGCCGAAGACAACAGCCTTTCTAGCGGAAATCGAAATATAGAATGCCCCGCTGGTCGTCGGTGTGGCCGTTGGCGGTGACTATGTTCAGCTGGCTTTGTGGACCTAGGGTTTCGGCTTTCTGGGTTTTGGTGCCAATGGCGCTGATGCCGTGCAGAAAGGAGATGCCGCCCGCTACGGGAAACGCGGCAGTGGAATTGGTGCGCGCCGCGCCATTGGGCACGGCCGGGTTGAGCATGTGCAGGAAGAGGTTCTCGCTGCCCGAGAGCACCGTAAAATCGGCTTCGCGGGTGTGCAGGCGGGCCCCGTAGAAGTTGGCGTAGTAGCCCTTGAATTCGGGATAGAGCCATGTTTCGCCGGTCACGGTGTTGTTGTAGGTTTTGTTCCAGGAATTGAGCGTGGTGCCTTTCAGACGGCTTTTCCAAACGCGGTAGGGGCCGTTGGCCAGTAGCTGCATGCCCGTCACCTGCGCTTCGGGGTAGGTGAACGTCACACCCAGCAGCTCGTGCGCGCCGCCCTGCTGGTACTGGTAGCGCAATTCGAGCCAGCCCGAGGGGTACATCGTCCACCGCACTTGGAATCGGTCTTTACCGGTGTAGCGCGCTTCTATCACATGGGTGCCCAGCGTGTCGGTGTGGCGCAGGCCCTGGAACTGGGCGTCGCTCTCCAGCAGCACGGGTCCATTGGCCAGCGAAATGGCTTTTTTGGCGTTGCGCACGCTTTTGAGCAGGCCCGTTTTCTTGTCCAGGGTTATTTCCACCCCGCTGGCTTCCAGGGTCAACTGCTCGGCGTCTTCGCGGACGGCTATGGGGCCCGTGCCTTTCGTTACCAACCGCTGGGCCACTTGCTCAGGTCGCGAAATGGGCCACGACCACGTGAATACTTCCCGGCCGTAGAGGTCGCGCGCCGTCAAGTAGAGCACGTCATAGGTCTGCCAGCCGGTGGGCAGGGACAGCGTTAGTGTGCCGCTGGCCTGGGGCAGCACGTCAGTCGCGGGCGCGGTGCCGACGATTGTGGCCGTATCGGCAGGGCTGAAGCTGTTAAACTTCTTGAGCTTCCAGCGGAAGGTGCATTGGCTGAGGTTGGTGAAATCGAAGCGGTTTTCCACCGCCAGCTTGCCATCAAATTGCGGCGTGAGGTAGCGTTTGGGGAAGAAAATGGGCGCCCATACTTCTTTGATGGTGAAGAAGCTGCCTTCCTTTTCACGATAGGGGCCCAGAATGCCGTCGGCTGCGGAATTGCCGTTGGTGTCCAAGGCATTTTTGCGGTCGAGGCGCACCACGGCTTGGTCGCAAAAGTCCCACAAGAAGCCGCCGGCCGAGGTGGGGCGGCTGCGCATCAGGTTCCAGAAATCGTCGAGGCCGGCACCGTGCCCGCCGTCGTAGAGGCCGTGCAGAAATTCGGTGGGAAAGAACACATCAGGGCCGTTGAAGAAGGTGTTCAGGCCGTAATCGTAGCCGATGTAGTGCGATGTGTTCATGCCGTTGATGTTCATCCAGGGCTGAATCACGGGGCGGTTTTGCGGGTCGTACTTGGGGTAGTCGGGCAGCAGGTCGTAGTTGAAGCCGCCCTCGTTGCCGTTGGCCCACAGCACGATGCTGGGGTGGTTCACGTCGCGAAACAGCATTTCCTTCACCAGTTTGTGGCCCACTTCGGTGTCGTAGGGCGGGTATTGCCAACCAGTCAGCTCGTCAATCACCAACAGCCCGAGCGAGTCGCACACTTGCAGGAAATGCTCGTCGGGCGGGTAGTGCGACATGCGCACGGCGTTCATGTTCATGTCCTTTATCAGGTTGGCATCCAGCTCGCTGATGCGGCGGCTGGTGGTGCGCCCTGAAGTGGGCCAGAACGAGCCCCGGTTGACGCCCCTGAACCGAATGCGCTGCCCGTTTACGAAGAAGCCGTCGCGCGGGCGCAGTTCCACGGTGCGAAAGCCGAAGGTTTCGGTGACGGAGTGCAGCGTAGTGGCGCCGTTTTTCAAGGTCACTTCCACTCGGTATAAGTTGGGGAATTCCGGCGACCACAACGCCGGATTCGGGAATTGCCCTTGCAGCCGCACCACCGCGCTGCCCGGCATAATGGCGGCCGTAATCGGGGTGCTCACGGGTTGCCCGGCGAGGGTTTTCACCTGGGCCTGCACCGTAGTGGCCGCCTGCACGCCGGCCACGTACGCATCCACCCGCAGCGAGCCATCGGCGCGGGCATCGAGAGCCAGCCGCTCCAAATGCTCCTGCGGATACGCTTCCAGAAACACGGGCCGGAAAATGCCGCCAAACACCCAAAAATCGGCGGTGCGCTCGGCCTCGTTCACCGTCGCGTTGGCCGACACCTTATGCACGGTCACTTCCAGCTTGTTCGGACGGCCCGCCTTCACCAGCGGCGTGATGTCGTAGCGAAAGCGGTAGAACGAGCCTTGGTGAATGGGACCGGCCAACTGCCCGTTCACCTTCACCTCGGTGTCAGTCATGGAGCCATCGAACACCAGGAAGACTCGCTTCTGCTGCCAGGCGGCAGGCACGGAAAACGTGCGTCGGTAGAGCCCGGCTTCTTCGGGGTCCTCTTTCGCAAACCCGTAGCTGTAGGTGCCGAAGCCCTGCGCCTCCCAGTTGGATGGTACCCCGATTTTGGTCCACTTGCCGCTGTTGCGTCCGCGGGTGCATCTAAAATCCCACTTCACCGGGTCATCGTTGCCGCGGCCGGAGAGGTACTGAACCTGCGTGGGTTGGCCCATGGCAGGGGCACAAGTCAAGAGAAATAATCCCAATAAAACGCATAAAAATTTTCGTTTGTCGAGCGGGAAATTCATGGTTGCGGGTGGGATGGAAAAAGCCATTCGTAAAAAAAATGCTCCGACTGCTCGGCAGTTTTAGCTGGAAGCAAGTGTACATAAAGGCCTCTGGATTACTTAGTGGAAGGTTTTGGCGGGAGCGCAAGCCAAGGGGGCAGAGGATTGGCGCTCCTCAACAAGAAAGCACAGCCGAAAGCGAAGGTAGTCTCGCAGCATTTGTATCAAAAAAGTTGTTTCTTGGCGGTGCTTAAACGATTTTGCTGCAATGTATTCAGTTGTCGATTGAGATACTGATTTCCCACCCACCTTGCTTCGCTATGACCCATCGTATTGCCCTTCTGGGCTTGTTCTTTGCCACCGGCGGGGCCGCCGCATCCCCCCCCACTCGCGACTATCACCTCAAGTCGCCCGATGGCAAGCTGGACCTGCTGGTGCAGGCCGGGTCCACGCTGCGCTGGTCGGTGCAGCACGAAGCCACGCCCGTCATCACGCCCTCGGAAATCTCACTGGCCCTGGCCGGCGGCGAAGTGCTCGGCAGAAACCCGGTCGTGAGCAGCATCAAAACCACTTCCGTCAATACCACCATCGCGTCGCCCATCTATAAGCGAAGCCAGATTTCGGATAACTACAACCAGCTCACGCTCACGCTGAAGGGCGGCTACGGCCTGGTGGCCCGCGCCTACAACGACGGCGTGGCTTACCGCTTCTTCACCAGCCGCAAGGGCAGCTTAACCGTACTCAACGAGCAGGCCACCTTCAATTTCGCGCAGGACTACGAGTCCCTGATTCCGTTTGTGCGCGACCTGCGGGTGCCGAACGACCCCTACATGTCGTCGTTCGAGAGCTTGTATTCGGCCCAAAAGCTGTCGCGAGCGAATAAGGACTCCCTGGCCTTTTTGCCGGCGCTGGTGGCCGTGGGCGAGCAGAAAAAGGCCGTCATTCTGGA
The DNA here is from genome assembly GCF_054061335.1 of Hymenobacter sp. UYAg731. Lineage (NCBI taxonomy): Bacteria > Pseudomonadati > Bacteroidota > Cytophagia > Cytophagales > Hymenobacteraceae > Hymenobacter > Hymenobacter sp. UYAg731. Next base: position 78,294 of record NZ_JBSSEC010000009.1, read on the forward strand.
GGCCGACGTGGAGGACTACCCCGGCATGTTCCTCAAGAGCAATGAGGTGCCCGCTTCGGGCCTGCACGGCGATTTTGCCCGGTACCCGGCCGAGGAGCAGCCCGGCGGCTTCCACGATATTCAACTGGTGGTGCCCCGGCGCGAAAACTATATCGCCAAAACCAGTGGCAATCGCAATTTCCCGTGGCGGGCAGTGGTCATTAGCTCGGAAGACAAGCAGTTGGCCGACAACGACATGGTGTACAAGTTGGCGTCGCCGTCGCGGGTGAAGGACGCAAAGTGGATAAAGCCGGGCAAAGTGGCCTGGGACTGGTGGAACGACTGGAACATTTCGCACGTCGACTTCAAGGCCGGCCTGAATACGCCCACCTACAAATACTACATCGATTTTGCCGCCGCCAACAACCTCGATTACGTCATTCTGGACGAAGGCTGGTCGGAGGAAACGGACTTTTTGAAAGTCTCGCCGAAGATTGATTTGGCGGAGCTCATTAGCTACGGCAAGCAGAAGAACGTGGGCATCATGCTGTGGGCCAACTGGCGCTCGCTCACCGAGAAAATGGAGGCGGCTTACAAGCAGTATTCGGCCATGGGCGTCAAGGGTTTCAAGATTGACTTCCTCGACCGCGACGACCAGAAGATGGTGCGGTCCTCCTACGAACTCGCCCGCAAAGCCGCCGACTACAAGTTGCTGGTCGACTTCCACGGCATGCACAAGCCCGACGGCCTGCAGCGCACTTACCCCAACGTGATAGGCTACGAGGGTGTGAAGGGCCTCGAAAACTTCAAGTGGACGCCCGCCGACGACGTGCCGCGCTACGACGTGACGCTGCCCTACATCCGGATGATGGCTGGGCCCATGGACTACACGCCCGGTGCCATGCGCAACGCCATCAAATCGGAATACCACCTCAGCCACTCGCTGCCCATGAGCCAGGGCACGCGCAGCCACCAACTGGCCATGTACGTGGTGTTTGAAGCCCCGCTGCAAATGCTGTCGGACAGCCCCACGGCGTACAAAAAGGAGCAGGAAAGCACCGACTTCATCGCCCGGATTCCCACCACCTTCGACCAGACCGTGGCCCTTGATGGCAAGGTGGGCGAGTATGTGGCCCTGGCCCGCAAAAAAGCCGACACCTGGTACGTGGGCGCCATGAGCAACTGGAACGCCCGCGAAATGACCCTGGACTGCTCGTTTCTGGGCGATGGTACCTACGAAGCCGTCATTTTCCGCGATGGCATGAACGCCGACCGCGACGCCACCGACTACCAGCGCGAAGTAGTGAAAATCTCGTCGAAAGACCGGCTGAAAATAGCCCTTAGCCCCGGCGGCGGCTGGGCGGCCCGAATTTATCCGGTTAACTAATAATGGCCTATTCCGCGTTACCCGCGCAGTTCTGGATTACACCAATTGTATCAGTCAGCCCCTATGCAGCGTTTGAGAAAAACCGCAGCGCTTGTCGTGCTGGGAGCTTTGTTGCTGCCAGCGGCCGCGCAACCCCGTGAGCCAGCCGAAACCATTGTCCCAATGGCTTTGCGTGCGGCGGAACACGGAGCCAGGAGCAAGCCAAACTTCGTGCGTCGGCACGGCCAGCTGAGCGTGAAAGGCACGCAGCTCGTGGGTAAAAAGGGGGAGCCCATTGTGTTGCGCGGGCTGAGCTTTGGCTGGCATAGCCTGTGGCCACGTTTCTACAACCAGGAAGCGGTGCAGTGGCTGAAAGAGGATTTCAACTGCAACGTGGTGCGCGCCGCTATGGGCATTGAAGTTGGCAACCGCAGCTACCAGAAAGACCCGGCTTTCTCGATGGAGCGAACCACGGCAGTGATTGACGGTGCCATCAAATCCGACATCTACGTCATCGTGGACTGGCATAGCCACAACATCAATTTAGCGGAAGCTAAGGCCTTCTTTGGGGAAATATCGAAGAAGTACGGCAAGCGCCCGAACATCATTTATGAGGTGTTTAACGAGCCCGATTACGAAACGTGGGACGCAGTAAAGGCTTACGCTGAAGAAGTTATCAAGGTAATTCGTCAGAACGACCCGGACAACGTCATCCTGGTTGGTTCCCCACATTGGGACCAGGACGTGAACCTGCCCGCGGCCAACCCCATCACGGGCCAGCAAAACCTGATGTACACGATGCATTTTTACGCCGCCACGCACCAAAAGCCGCTGCGCGACCGGACCGATGAAGCCATCAAAAGCGGCCTGCCAATCTTCATCTCCGAATCAGCCGGCATGGAAGCCTCCGGCGACGGCCCGCTCAACTACGCGGCCTGGCAGGAGTACATCGACTGGATGGAAGCCCACCGCCTCAGCTGGGTCACCTGGTCGGTGTCGGACAAGGACGAAACCTGCTCCATCCTCAAAAAGACGGCCAGCGCCACCGGCCACTGGAAAGACGAGGACCTGAAAGAGGCCGGCCTGAAAGTGCGCGAGTATCTGCGGAAGTATAACGTTGAAAAGTAGGTTCGGAACGCTGCGCCCCACTGAGAGTGCAGCCCAGTGAACAAACCTTCTAGTTACAAAACAGGCCGTTGTGCTAAGCTTTTCGAAGCATCTTTCCCGAGTAACTAATCAGAGCTGGTTCTGCGGGGAATATGTTTCGACAAGCTCAACAGGCTGTTCCGTTACTACAGACAAGCATTAACAAGGCTCAAGGGAGGAATCACAATTTGACGGTAGTGGCCTGGCCGTTATAGGCCACAATTTTATCAAATTTTGTAGCCAGGGCCACGTTCACGCCCACGCCGGGCTTCACCAGCACCACGTTGAAAGAACGGGTGGCCTGCATGCCGGGGAACGTGCCGCTGCGGCCCGAAATGGTGAGCTGCCGCGCCTTATCATTCCACCGGAATTTGAACGTGGCCGCGCTGCCTTTTTCGTAATTGTAGTTATCGTTTTCGTCCTCGTAAAACGTGAACTCGCCATCGGCGCCGGGGTAAATACGCAGCTCCAGCGGGCCCGTGGCTTCTTGCGTGGCATATTCCACATTGGGCCCCATCGGGATGATGGAGCCGGCCCGCACGTAGAGCGGCAGAGTGTCGATGGGCGCGGGCGCGTCGATGGTCTGGCCCCCGTCCAGGGTTTCGCCGGTCCAGAAGTTGTACCATTTGGTGGCGGCCGGCAAGTAGACTTTGCGGGTGCTCACATGGGCCGCGGCCTTCGAGCCGGTATACAGCTGCTGCGTCACAGGATTAACCAAAAACGCGGGACCGAACATATACTGGTCGGGGATGCTGTACACGTTCGGGTCCTGGCGGAAGTCGAAGGGCAGCGCCCGCATCAGGGTGTAGTTCTCGGTGGTAACGCGGCCGGCCAGGGAGTAGATGTAGGGCAGCAGGCGGTAGCGCAGCTGGTCGTATTTCAGCAGAATGGCTTTGGTAGGCGCGTCCCAATTGTCGGAAAATAACGCCCGCTCGCCCTTGCCGTGAATGCGGAAAATGGGGCTGAAGGCCCCGAACTGAAACCAGCGCGTGAACAGCTCCCGCGCCTGCGGGTCTTTCCAGTCGGGAATGCCCTCCGGCGCGGTGTTCGACCGATAGCCGCCAATGTCCGAGGTCCAGTACGGAATGCCCGACGCGCAGGCGTTGAGGCCCTGGGGCACTTGGTTGCGCAAATCCCGGAAGGTGGTGAGGATGTCCGACGACCACAGGGTGGTGGCGTTGCGCTGCTGGCCGGCAAAAGCCTGGCGCACCAGAAAGTAGGCCCGCCGGCCGGGCATGTCGGCGCGCCAGCCCTTGTATAGGCCTTTGGTGTGCTCCAGGGAATAGCTGTTGAAGTAGTCGATGCCCTTGCCCACCGAGAACACGGCTTTGCGGCGCTCATCGAGCAAGGCCCCGTTGTCGGGCTCGCACTGGTCCACCCACCATGCGTCCCAGTTGCCTTTTTTCACAAGGCTGTCGCGGGCCTGCTGCCAGTACATGGCGCGCGCTTTCGGGCTGTGGGCGTCGTAGTACGTGTCGAAGGTTTTGGCCACGAAATTGTCCCAGGTGATGCTGGTCAGGTTGCCGGCTTTCGCCATGGCGTCGTAGTTAGCGGTGTTTTTGCCGAACACCGGCCAAATCGATATCATGGCGTGCAGGTTGGCTTGGTGCAATTCCTCCACCATGGCCCGGGGGTTGGGGTAGCGGGCGGGGTTCATGATGTGCGAGCCAATGGGCAGCGGCTCCCAGTAGAACCAATCCTGCACAATTACATCCACCGGAATGTGGTTTTTGCGGTACCCGTCTTTCACCGACAGCACCTCTGCCTGGGACTTGTACCGGTCCTGCGACTGGAACAGCCCGAAAGCCCATTTCGGGTACATGGGCGCCTTGCCCGTGGCCGTACGATATGAGTCGATAATATGGTCAAACTCGGGGCCGTAGAAGAAATAATAATCCACCAGCTGCCCGCTTTCCGATACGTACTTGTAAGCGGTTTTATTGGCCTCGGAGCCGTAGAAATTGGAGGCCGAATAATTGTCCCATAACAACCCGTAGCCCTTTGTGGAAAGCAGCACCGGAATGGCCCCGGTCAGGTACTTAATCAGCAGGTCCTGATTGCGGCCCTTGTAGTTGATGGACAGCGAATCTTCGGGGTGGCAGCCCAGGCCAAACAGCCCTTCATCGGCCGGCGAACGGAACTGCGTTGCGCAGGTGTAAGTCGGGATGCCCGCAATGGTGGCCGCTGTCATGGTCTTGTTGTTCGCCGCCTCCGCGGCGATAACCGCGCCGTTGAGGTCGGTGTAGGTCAGGGCGTTGGTGGCTTTGTCGACCACCACTTTCATCTTGGCCGTGGTGATGGTGATGCGCCCGTTTTTCTCCGCTATGTTGAACGGCGTTTTCCCCTCCCAAGGGTTGTTCACTACCAGGGAGGTTTTCGCTGGAAAAGCGGGCAGCACCGTGTACTGCACCTGCACAATGTCGACCTTGCACACCCGCACGCGCATCAGGCCTTTGTCCAGCTTAAACGTGACGTTGTTTCCGCTTTGGCTGTAGAAAATAACCGCCGCCTGAGTGGCGTGCCCAACGGACAGAAACCACAAAAAGAGGGCGACCAATCGGATGAAACTGGTTAGAAGTAGTCGGAATTTCATGGCGTTATGGAAGAAGGAGAGGCGGGCGGGAAATAACTACTTGGGAGTGTGTGGAAAAAGTCGGTGAAATGTCATCAGAACGTCATGCTTCGGCTGCGCGGACGCCAGATGAGCATGACGTTCTGGAAAAGTTCTGCATTTTCCTACAAAGCGGGGCGCGGGAACGCGGCCACGGATTTGATGGTCAGCACGCCGGTCTTCAGGCCCGGAGCGGTGGCAGTAAGCGTAATGTCGCCAGCGGCCGCCGTGGTTTGCACCAGCACTTGCGCCATTCCATTGAAGGTTTTGCGCTTCCAGGTGGGGGCCGGGATGAACACTTGAATGGTGCCGGGATTGGTGTTCGGCGTATCCCACACCTGTTTTTTGAGTAAAGGCGTGGCCACGAAAACAATGCTGTTTTTGCCGGGCTTCAGCAGCTTCGGGTTCAGCACAAAGCCGTCTCTGGCGGCCTGTTCGCCGGTCAGGTTCTGGGCAATGGCTTTGCCGTTGACGTAAATGCTTTGCTCCCGGCCAATGGGCTGGTAGAAGAACGTGACCCGAGCGCCAGTCAAATCCTGCGGCAGCTCGAAGCTGCCCCGGCTGATATACACTTTCGCGGCGGGCACCAGCTGCGTGGCGTCGTACTTGCGCGACTTAAAGGTTTCCCAGGCAGAATCGTCAAAATTGGCCGCTACTTCCAGGCCGGCGCTCGTGCCCTCAGCCCCGCGTTCCTTCAGGTTGTCGATGGGCAGGGAGCGCACACTTTCCAGGTATTTGTCGGCCTCCATCGAGGTTGGGTCGCCGTTGCCCACGCCAATAATGCGCCCGGGGCCGCTCAGGCGGAAGATGATTTCCTGGTTGGCGGCGGGCACCGGCAGATTGTTTTTATCCCGCAGCTGCACCGTGATTACCGATAGGTCTTCCCGCGTGGCCTGTACCGTTGGTCGGTCGGCCGTGAGTTGAATGGCGGAAGCTTCGGCTGTGGTATGCACCACGTCGGTGGCAATCTTTTTGCCGTTGCGGTAGGCCACGGCTTCCAGGGTGCCGGGGGCATAATTTACCTTCCACTCCAGATGGGAGTTCTTGGGCATCGCCTGCTTGCCCAGGCTTTTCTTGTTGAGAAAAAGCTCGACTTCGTCGCAGTTGCTGTAGGCCCATACGTCGATGGGCTGGCCTTCGCGGCCCTTCCAGTTCCAGTGGGGCAGCAGGTGCAGCACGGTCTCGGTGGTCCACCACGACTTCAGATACCAGACGTTGTCCTTCGGAAAGCCGCACAAATCCATCATCCCAAAGTACGAGGTGATGGACGGCCAGCCAAACGGCGTGGGCTCGCCCCGGTAGTCGAAGCCGGTCCAGATGAACATGCCCGCCAGGTAGGGCCGCGCCGCGTAGTGCTGCCAGCCGCCCTCGATGCTGTAGAATTTCGGGCTGGGCTTCGCGTCGTAAGCCGCGATATAATGCTTGTCGTGGTCGGTGACGTACACGCCGCGGGTGGCGTGCGTGGAGCCTTCTTCAGTGCCCATGCTGGGCTGGTGGGGGAATTTGGCGTGCTGCACGTCGGTGTCGCCCTGGCCGATGTAGTTGAAGCCCATCACGTCAATCACCGAAGAGGTACCCTGGCCCCAGCCCCCGCTGATGGCTGCTGTAATGGCCCGCGTCGAATCCACGGTTTTGGCAAAGGCCTGCATGGTGGCCCCGATGCGAGCGCCCAGCACGTTGCTCTCGATGGCCCATTCCTCGTTGCCAATCGACCAGCTGATGACACTCGGGTGGTTACGGTCGTGCACCATCAGCCGCTTCAAGTCGCCCAGGTGTTGCGGCGTGATGCCCATGAGGCGGTTTTCGTCGATAACCAGCATGCCCAGCCGGTCGCAGGCGTCGAGCAGTTCGAGCGTGGGCGGATTGTGCGAGGTGCGGTAGGCGTTGCAGCCAAAGGACTTGAGCTGGGCAATGCGCCAGGTTTGCAGCGCATCGGGCATGGCCGTGCCCACGCCGGCGTGGTCCTGGTGGTTGTTGGTGCCCGTTAGCTTCACGTGCTTGCCATTGAGGAAAAACCCCTCGTTCGCATCGAAGCGAATGGTGCGCATCCCGAAGCGGGTCTTGTACTGGTCGACCTCTTTGCCGCCCTGCCGCACCCGCGTCACCAGCGTGTACAAGTAGGGCGACTCCAACGACCACAGCTGCGGCCCCGCCACCGGTAGGCGAACCGTGACGTCCTGCTGCGCCGCGCCGGCCAGCCGCAGCTGCGCCACATGCCCCGTCGCCACGGTTTTGCCGGCGGCATCCACAATGTCCTGCACCACGTCGAAGGTTTGCGCCGTAGTGCTGCCGTTGGCGATGGTGGCCTGCGCGGTAACCGTGCCAGCATTGCCCGCCAGCTGGGTGGTAACAAAAGTGCCGTTGGGCGCCACATGTACGGGCGCGGTTTTACTCATCCACACATGGCGGTAGATGCCGGCACCCTCGTAGAACCAGCCTTCTTCCATCGTGGCGTCCACGCGCACGGCCACCACGTTGTCGCGGCCATCGTAGTTCAGGTAGTCGGAGATGTCGTACTGAAAGCCGTGGTAGCCGCTGGGCTCGGTGCCGAGATAGTGCCCGTTTACCCACACAATGGCGTTGCGAAACGCCCCATCGAACTCGATGCTGATGCGCCGCCCCAGGTCAGTTGCCGGCACCGTAAAAGACTTCCGGTACCACCCCACGCTGGCATTCGGAAACGGCCGGCCAATGGCCTTAAAGCCGTGGCTAAAACTAGCCTTTTCGTCAAATGGCTGTTCCACAGCCCAGTCGTGGGGCAAGTCGAGCTGACGCCAGGAACGGTCGTCAAAACCAGGGGCGGCGGCCCCGTCGCCGTACCCGGTTTTGGCGAGGTAGGAGAAGTAGCCGGTGCCGTTGTCAAAGTCCTGTTTGGCGTCGGAAGGATGACCGTAAGCGAAGCGCCAGCCAAAGTCCATCAGCAGGTGCTCGCGCCCTGCAAGCTGCTGGCTGTAAGATAAAAAGGGCAAAACAATTCCAATCAGCAGCAACAAACAAGCAAGCAGTCGGCGTGAAAACATAGCGCTTAAAGGTGGGCTAAACGATGGGTACTACTTGCGTTGCGAGCAAGCCATTGTGACGTGTTAGAAGGTGAATGAGCCCTGACGGTGGCGGTCCGTCGCGCAGCGCCAACAGTCATTACTGAATCCGTTTTCCAAATCAGGATATGCCATCTGGCTAGGCGACGCTGCATAATCTCTAGTGGATTGCTAAATTGATTTAGCAATTTTTTAGCAATCTATGTAAACTTGAGCCGACACAAAGGATTGTGAAGAAAAAGGGACGCCTCTACTTCATGCCTGTAGACTTCCCAGCGCCAGTAGCTAAGCGACACAACTCCCACAGGCAGGTAATGCTGAACTGGTGGGGGCATTTCCAGAGCCCGTCGTACTCTCGACGGCAGGTGGCTGGCTTACGGCTGAGGCGGCCGCTGCTCATCCACCAGCCGCAGGGTGTAGCTGTAGCGGTACTGCTTGGCCAGCAGGCGGTACGGGTCGTGCGGGAGGGCACCCCAACTATTGTCGCCGCCCACGCCCCGCTGCTTCAGGTCCACGCTGAGGAACACCCGGTCGTGACGCTTCACGTCGCTCATATGCTGCTGCTTTTTGCTGAGGCCGGGGTCCAGCTCTTCCGTGCGCACATCGAGCGCGCTGAAGCTGAGCGGCTGCAAACCTTCTACGCGCAGTCCCTGGCCCGTGCCGTTGCTAAGCGTGAGCCAGCGGACGTCGGTGTGGTAGCCGCCCTCCTGCGGCCGGATGTAGGTGTTGGCAAACTGGTTGCGCACGGAATCGCGGTACACGCCGAGGAAGGCCGCCGAGTTACGGTCGGCGTAATTTTCCCAAGGCCCGCGGCCGTAATAATCCAGCAGCTGGTAGCGCCCCGACAGCTCCAGACGCATACCGAAGCGCGGCATTTCGGGCAGGGACTTGCCGGTCAGGGTAATGGCGGCGGTAACCTGTATAGCGCCGTCGGGGGCAATGAGATAGTCCACGGTGTAGGGCGCGTCGATATCAGAAAGCAGGTATTTGACCTTGATGGGCAGGCCAGCCGCCGACTCCTCCCCCACCGTTACCTGCAGCACCTGGCGGGCCGCGTGGGCCGTACGCCACACGCCCAGCGCCAGGGGCATGTTGTTGCCAAAGTCGTTGTCGGTGGGCGCGCGCCAGAAATAGGGCTCGGGATATTGGTTAATCATCCACTTATCGCGCAACTGGTAGCTGGTCAGGCGGCCCTGAGCCGTGTTGAACTCCCCCCTCACTTCGCCGGCCGAAAAAGTCAGCTTGTCGCCTTCGCGCCTCACTTTTAAGTGGTTGGCGGGAAGGGCTGGCCGGGCAAAGTAGATATTGGCGGGGGACAGCAGAAATTGCTCGCGGGCTACTTCGTGCTTGGCGGGCAGCAGGGGCGCAGCGGTTTTTGTTTGAGCAAATACGTTGAGCACGTACTCAGTGCCGGGCACCTGGGTCAGGGCTGGCAGTGGCAGCTTTACCTCCTGCTGCTGGCGCGGCTTTAACTGCTGGAGGGCAAAGGTGCCGGTTTTCACCATTTGGCCGTTTTTCTGCAGCTCCCAGCGAAACGTGTAGTTGGCCAGAGTGCTAAACGTAAACCCATTATGCACCGTGACGCGGCCGGTGGCGGGCTGCGCCGCGCTGAAGCGAATGTTCTGGTAAACTTTTTTCACTTCCCACAGGCCCGGGTGCGGAATGCGGCCGGCGGCCACCAAGCCATTGGCGCAAAAGTTTTCGTCATTCTGGCGGTTGTAGCCGCCAAAGTCGCCGCCGTAACCAAAGTAGGGCAGGCCGTGGTCCGTAGCTTGCAGCCCTTGGTCTACCCAATCCCAAATGAAGCCGCCCTGCAGGTGGTGGCTTCTGCGAATGACGTCCCAATACTCCTGAAAATTGCCACTGCTGTTGCCCATTGCGTGCGAATACTCGCACATGATGTACGGCCGCTTGACGTTCTTGGCGTCGGCGTAGGCACGCATGGAGCCTATACTGGGGTACATGGGGCTCACGATGTCGGTGTTCTCCTGCTCGCCGGCCTGCTCAAACAGCACCGGGCGGCTGGGGTCGCGCTGCTTCAACCATTGGTAGGCCTGGTGAAACACCGGACCATTGCCGCACTCGTTGCCCATGCTCCAGAGGATAACAGAAGGATGGTTTTTGTCGCGCTCCATCATCCGCTCGATGCGGTCCCGGTGCGCAGGTGCCCACGCTGGCAGGTAAGCTACATGCCGCAGGGTGTCGAATCCGCCCTGCCACATAGCGCCCATGTGGTGGCTCTCGATGTTAGCTTCGTCAATCAGGTACATGCCATACTCGTCGCAGAGTTGGTACCATTGTTCGGCATTGGGGTAGTGGCTGGTACGCACCGCATTGATGTTAAACTTCTTCATCAGCGCCAAGTCCTGGCGCATGCCGGCCTCGCTCACCACGCGGCCGGTGGTGGGCTCCCACTCGTGGCGGTTCACGCCATGCACCTCAATGGGCTGTCCGTTCACCAGCAGCCGGGCATTGTTGATTTCAACTTTGCGGAAGCCAACCTGGCACCCGGTAACAGCCAATTGCTTACCCTGTTGGTCTGCCAGGCTGATGCGGCACTGGTATAGCGTGGGAATTTCGGCGCTCCAGGGCTGCACCCTTTTCACGGTGCCGCGCAGGCCCACCACTTGGGTGCCGCCGGCCGGCAGCGCTGCTACGGCCTGCTGCCGGCGCAGTACGGTTTTGCCGCTGGCATCAAGCACCTCCACGGTGAGGCGGCCGGGTTGGCCGGCGGCATCCGCGAAGTTGCGCAACGTGATGTCGGCGCTAAACTGGCCGTTCTTATAGGTTGGGTCGAGGTCGGCGTGGGTGAAGAAATCCCAAACGGTCTGCTTAGGCAAGCTGTAGAGGTACACGTCGCGGTCGAGGCCCGACACCCGCCAGAAATCCTGGTCTTCGAGGTAGCTGCCATCGTGCCAGCGCATCACCTGCACGGCCAGCGTGTTTTCGCCAGGTTGCAGGAACCGGGTAATATCAAACTCGGCTGGCGACTTGGCCACTTTACTCAGGCCCACGCGCTGCCCATTCACAAACACAAAAGCGCAGCCCGAGATGGAGCCAAAGTTGAGCAGCACTTCGCGCCCCGCCCAACCGGCCGGCACGGCGAAGGTGCGACGGTAGCTCCCCACCGGGTTGTCGCGCCCGTCGATGAAGGGCGGATTTTTGGGGAAGGGATACACAATGTTGGTATAAATCGGCACGCCGAAGCCTTGTAATTCCCAGTTGGCCGGCACGGCAATGGTTTTCCAGGCTTGGTCGTCGAAGCCGGGCTGCTGGAAATCTAAGGGGCGCTTGGCGGGTCGGTCCACATAGCTGAATTTCCAGGTGCCGTTGAGCGACTGGTAGTAAGGCGATTGCTGGTAGTTGTTGGCCACGGCATCGGCCGGGCTCTCATACACCATGAAGCTGGCGTGGGGCTTCTCCTTGTGCTGCTCGAACATCACCGGGTTTTCCCATTCGGAAGCGGTGGACTGCGCCGAAGCGGCCGTACCTATCAGCAACAGCACCGTGGTGAGACATGTACAGCGCATGAAACTAATTGATAGAGAATACATTGAAAAAATCATTGCTTATGCTAGCCAAGGCTCCGCGTGGTTAACCGCCAAACGATGCATGGTCATTTCACTGGTCGCACCTGTAAAGTTTGTTGAGCTGTTGAGGATTCTGTCTTCCTTTTGAAGCAGAAATCCCCCGGCAATGCTTTGGGTTCCGGCAGGAAAACAGGTGCCCGGCAATCGGAGAAAAGCGACTTGGCAATGGTGCATTGCTACTCAATAGGGAGATGCCAAGATATTGCCGGGCCGTGCTTCAGGGCTTAAAAGACAAAAGGACCGCACCACTCTAAAGCAGTACGGCCCTTTTTTCAATTACCGACAACCTTGGATTGTTCCCACCACTCAAGGAAATCGGCACGCGCTATTGCGAATAGCTGACGCAATATACAGGTAAAGTTGCTAAATCGATTTAGCTTGACTACTTTTCTGTCCCGAAACCGATTGCGGACCGGTAGCAGCCGTGGGTTTGCCGCCGCTCTTACCCGAATTCTTACGCCTCCTAAACCTTTTCCCAATGAAACACATTTACTTCTCCCTTGTGCCGGTGCGCAGCCATGCGGTATACTTCCTGCTGTGGTTACTGGTCCTTTTACCGGGGGCGCTACGAGCGGCTACTCCTATCAAGCTGGAGGCTGAGAGCGCCACTTTACACGGTGTGGGAGTGCTCAGCAACACGCCGGGCTACTCGGGCGCGGGCTATGCCGGCAATTTTGAGGGTGCCACAGACTCTTTAACGTTCAGCTTCGCGGCCGCCGCCGGCTGGTACGACCTGGCGATTCGCTACACATCGCCATTCGGTGATAAAGAATACGAGCTGGCAGTGAATGGCCAGCAGAGTGGCTACTCGCTGGCAGGCCCCGTGGCCGGCTTCGGCATTAGCCGGGTGGGACGATTTCAGCTCAAGGACGGCACCAACACCATCACGTTAAAGCGTGGTTGGGGCTATTTCGGCATCGACTATATTAGCTTAACGCCTGCACCGGCGGCCCGTGTCTTAAGTACGGTGCCGCTTATCAACGGCCGGGCCGAAGCGGAATTGGGCGACTTAACGGGCGTACAGGCGTCGGCAACCCCCGCCGGCTTTTCCGGAACCGGCTACGTAACGGGTTTTGACGCCGCTACCGATAAGGTGAGCATCACTTTTGATGTGACCACGGCGGGCCTCTACACCATTGCCCTGGGGTACACGTCGCCGTTTGGAAATAAAAACTACGACCTGACTGTAAACGGCGACCAAAGCTCGGGGCAGTTTTTACAAACCGGCAGCAGCTTTAGCAGCGCCGTCGCAGGCACTTTCTTGCTCACGCAGGGCCTGAATACCGTAGTAATAGGCCAAGGCTGGGGTTATTTTGGGGTTGACTACTTGCAAATTACGTCCACCACGGCCCCGCTTCCCGCTGCCGTGGCTACGCCCCTGGTCGACGCGCAGGCCACCCCGACGGCCCGGGCGCTGCTCACCTATTTGCGCGGCGTATACGGCACCAAAGTGCTGGCCGGCCAGCATGCTTCGCCGCAAGACACGCTGGCGGCGCTGCGCTACGTGCAGCGGCGTACCGGCAAAGAGGCCGCCCTGGCTAGCTTCGACCTTATCGAATACTCGCCCTCTCGCCGAGCCAACGGCTCCAATCCCCGGGGCTATGCCGAGCAGTACCTCGGTTGGGCCCAGCACGGCAACGGCCGCGGCATCGTGAGCCTGATGTGGCACTGGAATGCACCCACCGACCTCATCAACAGCGCCTCGAACCCGTGGTGGCGCGGCTTTTACACCGACGGCAGCACCTTCGATGTGCAGGCCGTGCTGGCCGACCCCACTGGTGCCCGCTACCAATTACTGCTCCGTGACATTGATAGTATAGCGGTGCAGTTGCGCAAGTTTCAGGCTGCCGGCACGCCCGTGCTGTGGCGCCCCTTGCACGAGGCGGAAGGCGCTTGGTTCTGGTGGGGAGCCAAAGGGCCGGCGGCTTACCGCCAGCTCTGGCAGCTGCTATACAACCGCCTCACCAACTACCACCAACTGCACAACCTGATTTGGGTGTACGCAGGCGTGCAGAACCCCAGCAACCCGTGGTACCCCGGCGATGCCTACGTGGACATCGCGGGCGTAGACCTCTACCTGCCGCCTACTGCCAACATGAGCGGCGACTGGGCCGGCCTGCAAACGCAGTTTGGGGGCCGTAAGCTGGTGGCCCTCACCGAAAGTGGCAACCTGCCCGACCCCGTCAAAATTCGTGCTTTTGCTACGTGGTGGTCGTGGTTTAGTGTGTGGGAAGGGGCCAACTATATCCGCAGCCAGCCACTGGCGCTGCTCCAGCGGGTGTACAACGACCAGGACATCATCACGCTCGACGAGCTGCCGAACTGGGCGCGCACCACCACGGCCAGCCGCAGCCCCCAGGCGCTGGCCCCGGATGCGCTGGCCGTGTACCCCAACCCGGCCACTGGCTACAGCCTGAATGCCCGCTTAACGCTGCCCGCCGGGCAGGCCGTTGTCCTCACCCTGACCAATGCCCTGGGCCAGCAGGTGCGGCAACAAGTGGCTAATCTGCACGCCGGGGCCAATACGTTTCAGCTGCCCATCGCGCAGCTAAGCAGCGGCCTGTACCTGCTCACGGTGAAGGGCGCGGACCTGCCCGCCATTACCAAACGGGTATTCATTGAACAATAGTCCTGCGATAATTACCCTGACAGCTATGAACCTCCGAAACGCGACGCTGCTGCTACTACTAGCTACAACTGGGCTTGCGGCTTGCAGCAGCGTCCGCATGGGGCGGCGCTTCCCCTACCCTGCCCCGCTCGTGGACGGCAAGGCCACTTACCAGACCAAAGCCCTCTTTTACAACTTACAGCACCCGGAGGCTAACGGCCTGCTCTTCGGCCAGCAGGATGCTACTCAATACGGCATTGGCTGGAAAAATGAATCCGACCGCAGCGACATCAAGAGCGTATGCGGCTCCAATCCGGCCGTGTATGGGTGGGACGTGGCCGATGTGGTGCGGGCCAGCAAGCAGGGCACGCTCAAAGGCAATGCCGCGCTGGCCCATACGCGCCAATTGGTGATTGCCGCTTACGAGCGGGGCGGCCTGAACACGTTTTGCTGGCACATGGAAAATTTCGTGACGGGGCGCAATTTTTATGATACGACGGCTGTGGTGGCCGCCATTTTGCCGGGTGGTGCCCAGCACGCGGCCTACACGCGCAGCCTCGACGTTATTGCCGACTATTTCCGCCACCTGAAAGCGGCCGATGGCACGTTGGTACCCGTGGTGTTTCGGCCCCTGCACGAGCACACGGGCTCTTGGTTTTGGTGGGGCAAGAGCCACTGCACGCAGGCCGAATTTGTGCAGCTCTGGCAGTTTACGGTGCGCTACCTGCGCGATGAGAAGAAGGTGCATAACCTGCTCTACGCCTACTCGCCCGACCGGGTGCCCAACGCGACCGAGTACTTTGAGCGCTACCCCGGTGATGCCTTCGTGGACGTGCTGGGCCACGACAATTACTGGGATTTCAACACCATAGCCACGCCCAACAGAGGCGTCGCCACGCTGGAAATGATGGTTGACGAAGCGCACAGCCGCAACAAAATAGCGGCCCTCACCGAAACCGGCCTCGAAAAACTTCCCAACCCTAATTGGTACCCCGAAAACCTGCTGGGGCAAATCAAAGCCAGCCCCAAAGCCCGCCAAATTTCCTACCTGCTGGTATGGCGCAATGCCCATGAGGGCCACTTTTACGCCCCCTATCCCGGCCACGCCAGCGTGCCCGGTTTCCTGCGCTTCTACCAGGATTCGCTCACCACGTTCGAAAACGACCAGCCTCGCCTTTACACCGTGCCCAAGCCTCGGCGCGTACAAACCAGTTTCTCACCGGTCCAGAAATCGCAGGCGCAATTGTAGCCTCCGTATCGCGGGTGGTTGCGAATAGCGCATCACCGTACCGCGCCCGATTTTACGCTGGCTTTAGCTTCTTGCACTTGCCGGGGATGGCTTAGCGGCCGGGGTGGAGTTGCGCAACGACGATTTGCGCACGATGAGCGTGGGCGAGAGCACGACGTGCTGCATGGGCGGCGAGATTTGGTCGGAGCTATGCTTGAGTTCTTCAAGCAGGATGTCAATCACATTTTTGGCAATGCTTTCCACCGGCTGCGCAATCACGGTAATGGCCGGGGTGTAGAGCCGGAACAAGTCGTGGTCGTCGTAGGAAATAACGGCCAGGTCGTCGGGGATGCGCAGCGCCAGGTGAGAAATGGCTTCCAGGCCGTAAATGCTCAGGTAGTTAGTTGAGAAGATGATGGCATCACACTGTTCATTGGCTTGGATAAAGTGCTGAATATCGGCGATGATGGCGTTCGTATCTTTTGTCAGGGCCACTCGCTTTACGGTTTGGGGCAAGTGATGCTCGGCCAAGGCCAGCGCGTAACCATCCAGGCGCCCCTCCATCTGGATTTGCAGCGAGTCGGTGGTGACCAAGGCGATGTTGGCAAAGCCCTGGGCCAGCAGGTGCTGGGTGGCCTCGTACGTCCCCTGCTTGCCATCGACTACGATGTAGTTGGTGGGCAATTCGGGGAGGTAGCGGTCGAAGAGCACCAGGGGCTTGTGCGCCCGCAGAATCATATTAATCTGCTTTTCAATGTTTTCGGCCGGCACAATGATGTAGCCATCAACGTGCTGCTCCTGGAACATCGAAATGAGCTCCCGGGTCTTTTCCGGGTTATTATCGGTGCTGCAGTAGATGATGCGGTAGCCGCGCTCGAAGGCTTGTTTTTCAATAAGCCAGGCCACGGTGGCGAAGAACGGATTGGATATGTCCTCCACCACCAGCCCAATCACATTGGTTTTGCCGGTGCGCAGGCTTTTGGCCAGCTGGTTGGGCTTGTAGCCCACTTCTTCTACGTAGGCCAGCACCCGCTGCGCCACCGCGTCGCTGATGCGGCTCTGCTTGGCTTTGCCGTTCAACACCAACGACACGGTGGCGATGGACACCTCCAGGTGGCTGGCGATGTCGTTTATCAGCGTACGTTTTTTAACCTTTTCGCTCATCTTTGGGGCACAGCGTGCTTGATATGGCCAAAGGTAGAACACCTCAAACCATTTAGCTAGTGCCTTCCGTGCCCCGGCCGCATGGGCCGGGCTGGTGGCTAAGGTTGCGGTGGGGCCGTTTTGCCTGGTTGGTTCTCGGCTCAGGCCACCAGGTAGGCCGCCCCAAATACGCCGGCACTGTCGCCCAACAAGGGTTTAACTACCGGCGCGGCAAAGTGGTGGTCGAAGATATGCTGGCTGATGTTGGCCACGCCCGTAGTGTACAGCTCCGGGATGTTGCCCACGCCGCCGCCGATTACAATCACGTCGGGGTCGAGCACGTTAACCACCGCGCTAATGGCCAAGGCAAAATAGTGCGTGAGCCGGGCCAGGGTTTGGGTGGCGGCGGCATCGGTGCCAGCCGTGGCCCGCGCCATGATTTCCTTCAGCGGACGCGGCCGGCCGCTGTGCGTGGCGTAGTAGCGCTCCAGGGCCGGGCCAGCCAGAATGCTTTCGATGCAGCCGGTTTTGCCGCAGAAGCAGGGCTGCCCGTTGGCTTCGCTCAGGGGGTTGTGGCCCCACTCGCCGGCAATGCCGTGGAAGCCTTCCAGCACCTGCCCGTTCACCACCAGCCCGCCCCCCACGCCGGTGCCGAGAATGATGCCGAATACGACCTTAGCGCTCGGGAACCGCTGCTTCACGATGCCGAGGCGCGTTTCGGAAAGGGCAAAGCAATTGGCATCGTTGGCCAGGCTCACGCGCTGGCCCAGTAGCTGCTCCAGGTCGGCCTTCAGCAGGCGGCCGTTGAGGGCGGTGGTGTTGCAGTTTTTCATGCGGCCCGACTGCGGAATCATCGTGCCGGGAGTGCCGATGCCCAGCTTCCCCGCCCGGTAGCCGGCGGCATGCTCCATGCGTGCCACCAGCCTGGCCACCTGGCCCAGCATGTGTTCGTAGCCCTGGCTGGCCTCCGTGGGTATCCGGTCGCGAAACAGCACTTCCGGGTCGTGGGCTGATTTCAGAATCACGCCTTCGATTTTTGTGCCGCCCATATCCAGCCCCCATAAGTTCAGGCCCTCGTCAAACGTGGTTACCGTGCGGGCACTGGTACCGAATGAGGCTTCTGCCTCAGCCGTAGGCATTGCAGCTGCTAGCGTAAAATCACTCATATCAAGGGTGCTTTGATAAATGGTTGTTAATTTTTCCATAGTAGTTGTTTTCGGTATGGGAGGGTGAGGCAACAAATGAGCCTACCAGCCGGTAATCGACTGGATATAAGCCTTTAGCTCGGCAGCAATGAGTTGGTGCTCGGCCAGGCTGGGGTGGCTGTCGCACCCGGCAGTATAGCGGCGGGCGAAGTAGAAGCTATGCACTTTCTGGTCGCCCCGCGCCCCGGCTGTGCGCACGATGCTGGCCAAGTAATTCCGGAGCACGGCTGTGAGCCGGGCATCGCCCATGGGGCTGGTCAGGCACACAATTTCGGCCTTTGGATAATACTGACGCAGGGTCTGGAGGAATTGTCCGTAATTCAAGCAAAACGTTGTAGAATCCTGAATACCATCATTCTGACCCAAACAGACGGTCACTACGTCGGGCTGATAGCGGGCAAAATCCCAGGCTATCTTATTTTCCCTCAGGCTCACTTTGTCGAACACCTGGGGCATCACCACGTCCATGCCGCAGCAGCTATGCATCAGGCCAATGCCCGACACGGCGGTGAGCGCCCATTGTGCGCCCAGCGAGCGGGCCACCGTGGGCCCATAGGCCAGGTAGGCGTTGTGCTGGTCGTGCCACACTCCTTGGCCACAAGGTACTTCCGAAAGGTCGCTGCCCGTGCCGCATGTGATGGAGTTGCCGATGAACTCGATTTTGCGGCGGGGCAGCGCGGGCGGTGGCAGCAGCTGCCGGCACCTGATGCCCACAAATTCCAGGTAACCGATGTTCGACTCCGTGTTCTTGCAAACGACTAGAGTGTGCTCGGTATCGGCTAGGCCAGTGCCCAGGGGGAGCACGTTGGTTTTTTCAGTCAATTGCAGCCGGCGCGGCTGGCCATCCAGCACAACCTCGATGTAGTTGTGATTCTTGCCATACAGCATCTCATCGTTGAGGCTAACCGTGCATGACGGCCCCCGAAAACGCAGCGTGACGTACACGCCCGGCGACCAGAACCGGGGCTTGCGGGCATCCGAAAAATCGACGCGGCCCACATATTGAATGAGCTTGTCATCGGCCGGATAGAATTTATCGGCGGAGCGGCAAAAGGCCGGGCGCGTGCATAACAACAATAAGGCAAGGAAGAGCTTTTTCATGAAAATGCGGGGGGGGCAGGCAGCCGGCCTACCAAGTATCGGTGCGAAAAGGCGCGGCCGGCAGGCCCTCCCGGTTGTAGAGGTTGCCGTTGGGGTTGTCGGCCCAGTCGTAGCGCACTGCCACCGGGGCGGGCACTTCAGGGCTGCTCAGCAGCAGGGTGTTGCCTTGCACCGTGCCGTTGGCCCAGTGAAACTGCCGGTTGGCCCCAGCCAGGGCAAAGCCGCGCAGGCCGCCGGGCGCGGCCGGCAGCCCGGCTCCAGCCTGCAGCACGAGTCCGGAGCCAACTTGCTCAAAATCAAGCCGCATGGTATTGCCTTGCACCTGCATTTTTTTCAATAACGGCCCGGCGGCCACCACCAGCTTATCGCCATATGCCACGGAGCGCGCTACCAGCGCTAGGCGGTGTCCTACGTCCTGCTTGTTGGCGGGGTGAATATCGACGGCATCGCCCAGGTCAATAGCTACGGCCATGCCCGTGCGGGGCAGCGCCAGCGCGGCGGTTTGAGCCTCGCGCAGCCGCGCCCAGTCCGAGTCGGTGGGCTGGGTCTGGGCGGGCTGCCAGTTGGCCAACTGTACGAACAGGAAGGGCAACTCCCGCCCCCAGCGCTGCCGCCAGTCCTGAATCATGGCCGGGAACAGGGTGTGGTACTGCGCCGCCCGGCCCACGTTACTCTCGCCCTGGTACCAGATAATACCCTTCAGCGTGTACGGAATCAGGGGCGCAATCATGCCGTTGAACGAGGCAGTAGGTGTGTTCTGAGGGTCTTTTTCGAGCAAAGCCGGGACGGGCGCGGTTTGCAGCATCGCTACTTTCTCCTTGAAATCGGGCTGTTGGAGCAAGGTGCTTCCTCCTACCCAGGCCTCGGCCGGCGTGCCACCCCAGGGGCTGCTGATGATGCCAATCGGGACGTGGTAGCGCTGGTACAAATCGCGGGCGAAGAAGTAGGCCACGGCTGAGAAACCGGCTGCCGTTTGGGGGCTGCACACCCGCCAGTTGTAGCCGTCCACAGTGGCCTGGGGCTGCGCGGCGGGCTGCTTCTTGACGGTGAACTGCCGGATTTGCGGGAAATTAGCCTGGGCGACTTCTTGCTCGGCGTTGTTAATCAGAGGGTAAGCGCCGGGCTTGGGGGCATTGGGGTCGCGCAGCGGTAGCTCCATGTTCGACTGGCCCGAGGCTAGCCACACATCGCCCACCAGAATATCGTTGATGATAAGGGTATTTGTCCCCTTAATGGTCATCACAAACGGTCCGCCGCTGCCGGTAGCGGGCAGCGTGGCCTGCCACCGGCCGCTCGTGGGGGTTACCACCGAAACCGTGCGTTGCCGAAAATCAACGGTAATTTTTTCGCCTGGCTCCGCCCAGCCCCAGACGGCCAGCGGCTGGTCGCGTTGCAGCACCATGTGGTCGCCTACCAGGGGCGGCACGCGCACGGCTGCCGTAACGACGGCGGGCGGCAAACCGAAAGAGAGCGCAAGCAGGTATTTTACAAGCATGAAGGATGGAAGTGAACGGGCCGTAATGGATGGAAAGCGTCCGCTTTGCGAAGCGAACGCCTATCCGCAGTGCTGACAAACAAACGTTTGCAGGTAGGCAAGCCGGGCGGCTTGGTGATGTTGGCAACAAGAAGCATCGGCCGTGGGCCGCCAGCCAACCGAAGCTGCTTTCTTAAGGAATGGGTTTTTCAATCTTCGCTTTGCTTCTCGATTTCTCAACGTACGGCAGCCTGCTAAAACGTATTTGCAAGCTAATATGTGGCTTTTTTTTCGAATAGCGCCCGCCACTGGTTATTATTGATTGTGCAGGAGGCTGTGCCGAGCCTTTGGCTGGACCACTAAAGGACCTGTCGGGAGCTAAGGGTCCGGGGAATTTTCCGGGGGCTTAGGTGGTGGCAGTCGCTCATCCTCCATCATTTCTAACGCTCGGCTTATGCAACTGTTGCGGAATTTTGGGCGCAGATTAGACGTGGATGCTAGTTTCGGACCCGCGTGAAGAATACTTAAACCAAGGTTATATTGCTGATGGTAAATATTTTATGCATAAATACAGGCTTTGCAATTCGATGGGCTGAGCTATGCAAGTAGCAGTAGCCCCTGAAAAAAGTGTAGCCGCAAACGTTTGTAATTGCTAAAACCTTTTAGCTTTGCAATGTGCTCATGCCGGCAGTCCTGGAAGCCTTTGTGGCGGGCCTGCGGTAGGCTTGGTTCCAGCGGTGGTCGCCGGCCCGGCTGGCGCGTCTTCTTTCTTTGCTTCTCGTGAAAAAACTCCTTTCTATGCTCCCACCCGTACATTTCCGGCGCAAATTGGCCGGCGTTCTGCTCGGCCTATTGCTCGTAGGGCCGGCCGTGGCCCAATCCGTCAGTACTTCCGCAACAGGCGGCAAAACTACCACCTCGCTCAATGCCGGCTGGCGCTTCCGGCAGGTGGGCAAAGAAAACTGGGCCCCGGCCACCGTGCCCGGCTGCGTGCATACCGACCTGCTGGCCACTAAGCAGATAGAAGACCCCCTGTACCGCGACAACGAGATGAAGCAGCAGTGGATTGGCAAGGTCGACTGGGACTACGAAACCACGTTCACGGTGGCCCCGGCCACGTTGCAGCGCAGCAACCTAGAGCTAGTGTTTAAAGGCCTTGACACCTACGCCGACGTGACGCTGAACGACGTAGCCATTCTGCACACCGACAACATGTTTCGGGAGTGGCGGGCCAATGTGAAGCCCCAGCTGAAGTCCGGCGAAAACCGCCTGCGCGTGCATTTTCGCTCGCCGCTGAACGAGGTGGCTGGCCTGCCTAAAAAGTACGGCTACGACCTGTTTGCCATCAACGACGAGCAGGCAATGGGCTTTGTGGGCGACAAAGGGCCCGTGCTGAGCCCCTACACCCGCAAGGCCCCCTACCAATACGGTTGGGACTGGGGCCCGCGCTTCGTGACCTCCGGCATCTGGCAGCCCGTGCAGCTCGAAGCCTGGGATGCCGCCCGCCTCAGCAACGTGCATGTGGTGCAGCGGCAGCTCAGCAAGCAAGCCGCCGACCTGGGCCTGGAGGTGACCTACGAGGGAGCCTCCAACGCCGGCCGCGAGGCCACGCTGGTGGTGGAAACCATTGGCCCCGATGGCCAGACCGCCGGCCCGCGCAGCGAGCAGAAAGTAACGCTCCAACCCAACCGCCACACCCTCACGGCCGAACTGCACCTCGATAATCCGCAGCTGTGGTACCCGGCCGGCTACGGGGCGCAGCCGCTCTACACGTTTCGGGCGCGGCTGCTGCAAGCCGGCCGGCCCCTCGACGAGCTGAAAACCCGCACCGGCCTGCGCACCTTGCAACTGCGCCGCGAGCACGACCAGTACGGCAAGTCGTTCGAGTTCGTGGTGAACGGGATTCCGATTTTTGCCAAGGGCGCGAACTGGATTCCGGCCGATATTTTCCCTACTCGCGTCACGAATGCCAAGTACCACCGGCTGCTGCAAGCCGCCAAAGACTGCAACATGAACATGCTGCGTGTGTGGGGCGGTGGCATCTATGAAAACGAGTATTTCTACGAAACCTGCGACGAGATGGGAATTTTGCTGTGGCAGGATTTCCTGTTCGCCTGTTCATTTTACCCGGGCAATAAGGAGTTTACCGACAACGTGCGGGAAGAAATCACCTACCAGGTGCGCCGCCTGCGCGACCACCCAAGCCTGTCGAACTGGGTGGGCAACAACGAGAACGAGTCAGCTTGGCAGGACTGGGGCGTACCGGTGAAAAACGGGCCGTTCAAAAACGAGGTGTGGGGCAACTACCTCAAGCTTTACCGCGACCTGATTCCGACCGTGCTCAAAGCCGAAGATCCCACGCGGCCCTACATGTCGTCGAGCCCGTCGGCCGAGTTCGAGGACCTACCCGGCTCGCAAACCAACGGCGACATGCACTACTGGAACGTGTGGGGCGGTACGGCCCCCATTGACGACTACGAAAAGCAACTGCCCCGCTTCATGAGCGAGTACGGTTTCCAGTCGTTCCCGGAGCTAAAATCGGTGGCCCAGTTTACCACGCCGGCCGACCGCGACATCATGTCGCCGGTGATGCGCGAGCACCAGCGCAGCATGGTGGGCAACCCCCGCCTGAAAGAATACCTGCTGCGCGATTATAAGGAGCCCAAGGATTTTGAGTCTTTTCTGTACGTGAGCCAGGTGTTGCAGGCCCACGCCATCAAGCTGAGCGCCGAACACTTGCGCCGCAACCGGCCCCGCACCATGGGCTCGATGTACTGGCAGCTGGAGGACTGCTGGGGCGTGGCTTCGTGGGCATCCATCGACTACTACGGACGTTGGAAGGCGCTGCAATACTTCGCCAAACGCTTTTATGCCGACGTGCTGGTGAGCCCCCACGAGGAAGACGGCAACGTGCGCTTCTACGTGGTGTCGGACAAAACCACGGACCTGCCGGCCAAGCTACAGGTGCGCCTGCTCGATTTCAACGGCCGCAGCCTGTTTGCCCAAACCGCCGCCGTGCAAATCGAGCCCCTCACCAGCAAGGTGTACCTCGATATTCCGCGCAGCAAGCTGCTGGGCAAAAACGACCCCAGGAAAGTGGTGCTCAGCTGCGAGCTGCTGCCCGCCACCGGCCCGGCCCTGAGCACCAATACCTACTACTTCGCCATTCCGAAGGACATGGCCCTGCCCCAGCCGGCCATCGCCGCCACCTGGCAGCAGGCCACCGACAGCACCTTTCAGGTGACGCTGCAAAGCAAAACCCTGGCCCGCGAAGTCCACCTCGGCCTACGCGAGCGGGACGGCGTGTTTGCGGATAACTTCTTCGACCTGCTGCCCGGCGAAAAGAAGGAGCTGACCTTTAAAAGCCAGGGCCCGATAACCTTGGAGGAGCTGCGCAAGCAGTTAGTGGTGCGCTCGCTGGTGGACGCATTTTAAATCACGGTTTTTTACTTTCCCGCCGATGTTTACCTTGCCTTACCCACATGTCAACACCCCGAAAAAAGTGGCCTTGCCGCTCTTTATCGGAGCCGTGCTGCTGGCCGGGGCCTGCCAGCGCGCCGGCGTGGCCGCGCCGCCCGCCATTGCCCAGCCGGCTACCAGCACCGCCGCTTCTATGCCCGCCGCCCCGCAATGGAGCCCGCGCGTGGCCGCCCTGCTCCGGCAGATGACACTGGAAGAGAAAATCGGGCAGATGACCCAGCTCACCAACGCCACCGTTAACCACACGGGGCAGCAGAAAGACGTGACCCTGGACTCGGCCAAGCTGGTGCCTTTTATCCGGAATTATCATGTGGGTTCGTTCCTGAACGGCGAGGCCGTGCCGCCCGCGCAGTGGATTAAGTACCTGGCGGCCATGCAGCGCATTGCCCTGCGCGAGTCGCGGCTGCACATCCCCATCATCTACGGCGTCGACCACATGCACGGGGCCAGCTACGTGTCGGGGTCGGCTATTTTTCCGCACAACCTGAACCTGGGGGCCACTTTCAACCCGGTATTCGCGCAGCAGGAGGCCCGCGCCACGGTACTGGAATCGGCCGACCTGGGGCACCGTTGGGTGTTTGCGCCGGTGCTGGACCTGGGCGTGAACGTGTACTGGCCGCGCCTGTACGAAACCTACGGCGAAGACCCGCTGGTAGCGTCCGTAATGGGTGCCGCCTACATAAAAGAGCTCCAGGAAAACCAGGACATTCTGCCCGAGAAAGTGGCGGCTTGCGGCAAGCATTTTCTTGGCTACTCGGACCCGCGCAACGGCTGGGACCGCACCAACGCCCTCATTCCCGACCAGCGCCTGCAGGAGTTTTTCCGGCCCTCGTTTCAGGCGGCCATCGATGCGGGCCTGAAATCCATTATGGTGAACTCGGGCGAAATCAACGGCGAGCCGGTGCATTCGTCCAAGGCCATTCTCACTGATTTGCTGCGCCGGCAAATGGGCTTCAAAGGTGTGGCCGTGACCGACTGGCAGGACATTATCCGATTGGTGACGGTGCAGAAAACGGCTGTTAACGAGAAGGAAGCCACGTTTATGTGCCTCGACGCGGGCATCGACATGGCCATGACGCCTTACAACACCAACTTCTGCCGCATTGTGAAGGAGCTCGTGCAGGAAGGCCGCCTGACCCCGGAGCGCATCGACTTATCGGCGGGCCGGGTGCTGCAGATGAAGGACGATATCGGCCTGTTCGACACGCCCATGCCGCGCGCCGACCGCCTGGCCCGCATCGGAGACCCTGCGCTAAAGCAGCAGGCACTGGAAGCGGCCCGCGAATCGGTGGTGCTGCTCAAAAACGAGCAAAGCACCCTGCCCCTGGCCACCACCATGAAGCGCCTGCTGGTGGTAGGGCCCTCGGCCGACTCGCGCGCCAACCTCGCCGGCGGCTGGACGCTGGCCTGGCAGGGCCGCGCCGAAGAAGCATATCCAAAGGAAGTGCTAACGATTTTCGCGGCCCTCAAAAAGGAATTTCCCAACGCGCAGGTAGAAACCGTGCCCTACCAAACCGCCACCGGCCGGCTGGCCTTGCCGAAGGTGCTGGCCGCCGCCCAACGCGCCGATGCCATTGTGCTGGCACTGGGTGAGTGGCCCTACGCCGAAGGCATCGGCAACAGCAGCGACCTGACCCTGCCCGACGACCAGCTGCAGCTGGTGCGCGCGGCGCAAGGCGCGGGCAAGCCCACGGTGCTCGTCATGATTGGGGGTCGGCCCACCATCATCCGGGCGGTAGCGGGTGGGGCCAGTGCCATTCTGTGGGCCGGGCTGCCCGGTTTTGGCGGGGGCCAGGCCCTGGCCGAAATCATCAGCGGCCGAGTGAACCCGAGCGGCAAGCTGCCCTTCACCTACCCGCAGTTTGCCGGCCACATCTCGAACTACCACCACGACAACAACGAGAACAGCCTGGAGTTGAGCGACTTTGGCGCGGGATTCGAGCAGCGCGGGCCCAAGTACCAGGCCGCCATGCTCACCGAGTTTGGCGATGGCCTGAGCTACAGCACCTTCCGCTACTCCAACCTGCAGCTCTCCGATTCCATCGTGGACAGCGCGGGCACGGTGCGGGCCACCGTGCGCGTCACCAACACCGGCCCGCGCGCCGGCAAAGAAGCGGTGCTGTGGTTCCTGACCGATGAGGTGGGTCGCATCACGCGCCCCGTGCGTCTGCTCAAGCATTTCGAGAAGCCAACATTCCAGCCCGGCGAAACCCGCGAGCTGACGTTCGACATCCAGCCGCGCCCGCATCTGAGCTACCCCGGTCCCGATGGCCTGCCGAGACTGGAAGACGGCTACTTTACCCTGCGCGTGGGCTCGCAGACCAAGCGGTTCCGCTACGCGGGCGGCCCGGTGGCCCAAAGCGCCGTTTCCGCCGTTCCGTCGGGCTCGGGCGGGCACTAAGCCCGCTGTTAAACAGTCCCTTCTTTCCTTTATCTTCCTTTTAATTCGGCTTGTTCTTATGGCTTCCATCTCCCCTACTCTGACCCCTTCGTCTGCCACGGACACTGGCACGCAACCGCGCTACACCACGGCGCTGAGCGCCGTGACCACCCTGTTTTTCCTGTGGGGCTTTATCACTTGTCTTAACGACATCCTGATTCCGTACCTGAAAGCCATTTTTCAGCTAAGCTTCGCGCAGGCCAACCTGATTAACCTGTGCTTTTTTGGGGCTTACTTTTTTATGAGCATCCCGGCCGGGTGGCTGGTGGCGCGGGTGGGCTACAAGCGCGGCATGCTCATGGGCTTTGCCGTGGCGGCGCTGGGGGCCTACCTGTTTTATCCGGCGGCGGCGCAGCGGGTGTACGGGTTGTTTCTGGGCGCGCTGTTCGTGCTGGCGTCGGGCATCACCATTTTGCAGGTAGCCGCCAACCCGTACGTGGCCATTCTGGGGCCGGCCCGCTCGGCGGCGGCGCGGCTCACGCTCACGCAGGCGTTCAACTCGCTGGGCACCTCGCTGGCCCCGCTGCTCGGCAGCGCCCTCATTCTGAGCCACCTGCCCAAGCTGAATACCGCCGCCAGCGCGGCGGCCATCGATGTCACAGCCGTACAGATTCCTTACCTGATAATTGGCTCGGTACTGCTGCTCATCAGCCTGATGCTGAGCCGGGTGAACCTGCCGCAGATTGAGCTGGCCACCGAAGCTGCCGGCGACGTGGCCGTGGGCTCGACGCGGGCCTGGAACTACCGGCATCTGGTGCTCGGGGTGGTGGGCATTTTTGCCTACGTGGGGGCCGAAGTGGCCATTGGCTCGCACCTCGTCAACTACCTGGCCCTGCCCGATGTGATGGGGCTGGCCCCGGAAGCGGCCGGCAACCGGGTTTCGTTTTATTGGGGTGCGGCCATGGTGGGCCGCTTCCTGGGGGCTTACCTGCTCAACAAGTTTTCCCCCGCCAAAATATTGACTTTCAACGCCGTGTCGGCAGCCGTTTTGGTCCTGGTTTCCATCAACACCACCGGCGAAGTAGCCATGTGGAGCCTGCTGGCCGTAGGCTTGATGAACTCCATTATGTGGCCGGTAATTTTTCCGCTGGCCCTCTCGGGGCTGGGGCGGCACACCGAGGAAGGCTCCGGCCTGCTGTGTACGGCCGTGGTGGGCGGCGCCCTGGTGCCCATGCTGTTTGGCGTGGTGGCCGACCACGGCGGCCTGCGTCTGGCCCTGCTGCTGCCGGTGCTGTGCTACCTGTACATCGTGTGGTATGGGCTGCGCGGCAGCCGCCACGCGGCGGCAGTACCGGCGTAGTGCAGGCGATGCTCCCATTCTATTAACATTTCCCCCATGGCCGCTAGAAGACAGCAAACGTCCATTCGCGACCTGGCGCAGCAGCTCAACCTGTCCATTTCCACCGTGTCGCGGGCCCTGGCCGGCCACAAGGACATCAGCGAAGCCACTAAACAGCGCGTGCGGCAGCTGGCGCAGGAGCTGAGCTACCGGCCCAACCAGCTGGCTGCCGCTCTGCGCAAAGGCCATAGCAAAACGCTGGGCGTGATTGTGCCGCACATCAAGGGCTATTTTTTTCCGGCCGTGATGAACGGCATCGAACAGGTGGCCACCCGCGAGGGCTTCAACGTGCTGCTGTGCCAGTCCAACGAAGAGTTGGCGCGGGAGCAGCGCAACGTGGAAACCCTGCTCGACGCGCAGGTGGAAGGCATTCTCATCTCCGTATCGGCCACAACGCAGCTCGACTTACAGCATTTTGAGCAAGTCCGGCGGCAGGGCATTCCACTGGTGTTTTTCGACCGTGTGCCCGAGCTCCCGCACAGCATGGCTGTGATTCTGGACGACTTTCAGGGCGCGTATCAAGCCGTGGCACACCTCATCGCTCAGGGCTGCTCCCGCATTGCCCACTTAGCCGGTCCGCAGCACCTGAACACCACCCGCAACCGCTACCTCGGCTACCGTGAGGCCCTGCGCGCCCACAGCCTGCCCTACGAGGAGGAATGGACGTATGCCCTGCCCGCCCTGACGAACGAAGCCGGCCGGCTGGGGATGCAGCACTTGCTGGCGCTCGACGCCTCGCTCGATGCCGTGTTTGCCGCTTACGCCATTCCCACGGTGGGGGCGTTGGAGGTGCTGCGCGAGCAGGGACTCCGCGTGCCGCAGGACATCGCCGTGGCCTGCTTCAGCAACGACCCCTTCACGGCCATGACCCAGCCACACATCACGGTGGTCGACCAACGCCCCGAGCAAATGGGCGAAACCGCCGTGCGGCTGTTCCTGCAACTGCTCAAACGGGGCCCGGCCTACGTGCCGCCCCACCTCATCCTCAAGCCCGAGCTCTTCATCCGCGAGTCGTCGCTGCACCGCTCGCAGGCCAGCTTAGCACCCGTACGGTAGCCGAGCAGTGTTATTCCTTCTGTCATAGACCGTGCAGTGCATCCTGCTGCGCACAGCCGAAGCATCTCCACCGCTCGGTTGCATCGATGGACCACTGGCGCGTTAGAGAGGCTGGGACTCCGCTCAACAGGACGCCCTTCATCTTATCTTAATTACCTGGCATTCAAACTGCTTACCATTCAATTAACATTCATGAGTTCGATTTCTAAAGTACATCTTTTCCAGCAAACGGCGCAACAAATCCACCACTTGGGCCTCACCATCGACCGGCAGGACCAAACCCGGCCCTGGGGCGGTTTTTTCGTGCTAAACGAAGACCAGGCCCAGCAATTTGCCGACATTTATTTCGACGGCATGCCTGTAGAGGAGTTGCGCATTTCTGGCCAGCTGAGCCCCAAAATTTTGTTGGTGGCCCCCCACCAGCGCCTGAGCTGGCAGTACCACCACCGCCGTGCCGAAATCTGGAAGGTAGTGCAAGGCACCGTGGGCGTGGTAAAGAGCTCCACCGACGAGGAAGGCCCCCTGAAAACGTTCGCGCCCGGCGATATTATCACCCTGAAGCAGGGCGAGCGGCATCGCCTGGTAGGGCTCGATGACTGGGGTATAATTGCCGAAATCTGGCAGCACACCCACGCCGGGCAGCCCTCGGACGAGGACGATATCGTGCGCGTGCAAGACGATTTCGGCCGCTAAGCCCCCCTGCTCACTTTTCTCCTTTAGCGCTTTTATGAAACAACAACTTTCCATTTCGGCAGCAGGCCGGCGGTGGCTGGCCAC
The DNA here is from genome assembly GCF_054061335.1 of Hymenobacter sp. UYAg731. Classification (NCBI taxonomy): domain Bacteria; kingdom Pseudomonadati; phylum Bacteroidota; class Cytophagia; order Cytophagales; family Hymenobacteraceae; genus Hymenobacter; species Hymenobacter sp. UYAg731. Next base: position 107,875 of record NZ_JBSSEC010000009.1, read on the forward strand.
CACCAGCCTGCTGCTGGGTTTTGCCCTGCCCCACGCCCAGGCCCAAGCCGTACTGGAGCCCTGGGGTAACCTCAGCGGCATTCGCGTAGAAGGCCAGCTGCTCGAGTTCGAAACCGGCCTGCGCACAGTGGGCCTGAACGGTGCCCGTGGCGCGGCCACTGGCAAGGAGCGCCAACGCCCCAAATACATCCGCCAGAACGGCCAGCAGGTCGTGACGACGGTGGTTGACAGCGTGGCCTTCACCGAAACGGTGGCCGATACCCAGCCCGGCCAGGCTACCCTGAATGTGGCTTGGCAGGCCCTGGCCAACCGCGCCCTGCAAGGCACCTCCCTCACGCTGGGCGTATCCCGCGACGGCTACGCCGCCGGCACCCTGGAATTGCTCGACGCGGCTGGGGCCGTGGTTGCGCAGCAGGCCCTCACGGCCGCGCCCGTTGCGCCGGTGCTGGCCAGCCGGGTGCGGCTGCGGGCCCCCGGCCGGCAGGTCGAGCTGAGCCTACCCGAGCCGACGCTCGTCACGCTCCGCCCGGTTTCGCCCGATGCTAAAACCTTTCAGTTAGCCCTGCTCCTGCAAGCTGGCAGCCTTACCAAGGGACAGACCGGCCAAAAAACCTTTGGCCTGATGGCCACCGGCGACATTGACCGTGCGCCCGTGCGCCTGGCCGTAGACCCGGCCCGGCCGGGCCGGCCATTCGATGGGTTCGGGGGCAACTTCCGCCTGCAAAACCCAAAGGGCGACCCGCTGGTCATCGACTACGCCCTAAAAAACCTGCGCGTGGCCTGGGGCCGTGTCGAAATGCCGTGGCAATTCTGGCAGCCCGAGGCCAATACCGACCCCACGGCCCTTGCTCGCACCGGCCAGCTGCATCCGCATGTGCGCGAATCGATGGAAATGGCCCAGCGCCTGGGCAAGCTGGGCATGCCGGTGGTAGTCACGGCGTGGTCGGCCCCAAACTGGGCCATCGTGGGGCCACCCGCGCACAACGGGCCCGGGCCCAACGGTATTTGGGGCAACCCACTGAATACCAGCGCTACGGCGGCCAGCTATAAGTCCATTGCCGACTACCTCGTATACCTCAAGGAGCAGTATGGGGTGGAGGCAACCATGTTCTCGTTCAACGAATCGGACCTGGGCATCAACGTGCGCCAGACCGGGCAAGAGCACGCCGAGCTCATCAAAGGCCTGGGGGCTTACCTGGCCTCGCGCGGCCTCAAAACCAAGCTGCTGCTGGGCGATAATTCGGATGCCACTTCTTACGAATTCATTTACCCGGCGATGACCGACGCGGCGGCCCGGCCCTACATCGGGGCCGTGTCGTTCCACTCGTGGCGGGGCTGGGACACCGAGACGCTGCAAAAATGGGCCGATGCCGCCACCAAGCTGCAACTGCCTCTGCTGGTGGGCGAGGGCAGCATCGATGCGCAAGCCTGGGGCTACCCGGCGGTGTTTGAGGAAGAGACCTACGCCCTGGCCGAAATCAGCCTCTACACCCGCCTGCTCAACATCTGCCAGCCGGCCAGCATTCTGCAATGGCAGCTTACGTCGGATTATTCGCCGCTGGCCGGTGGTGGCATCTTCGGCAACGACGCGCCCCTGCACCCCACCCAGCGCTTCCACAACCTGAAGCAGTTGGCCGCCACGCCCGCCGGCCTGGCCGCCCTGCCCATCACCACCGACCGCCCCAACCTAACCTGCGCGGCCCTCGGCGACGCCGCCCGGGGCCAATACGCCTTCCATCTGGTGAACAACGCCGCTACCCGCGAAGTCACTCTCACGGGCCTGCCCCCCACCCTGCACAAGCTCTACACCTACACCACCGACCAAAAGCGCGCCGTGCAGCACGGGCGCAAAGTGCGCGTGCGCCGGGGCGAAGCCAAATTCACCCTCGATGCCCGGACCTACACCACGCTGGTGAGCAGCAAGCTAAAGTAGTCGCGCATAAGTAACCGACGCAAAGAAGCCGCGCCAGCATTGCTGGCGCGGCTTCTTTGCGTCGGGAAACGGGCTACTTGCCCAGCACCAGCAGCACCACGTCGTGGCCCGGCACGGTGGCCATGAAGGGCTTTTTGGTGGTGCCCACGTCTTTTTTGGCCCACACGTTGCGGACTTTGTAGGTAGTGGTGGCCGCTTTCAGCTCGGCCTTCGACAATTCATCCACTACCGGCGTGGCTTGCCAGTCGAAGCGCACCGGGCGGGGGCGCTTGGCGCGGTTGAGGAAGGTAACGGCCCATTTGCCACCGGCCAGGGGCTTGAGCCAGGTTTCGAGGCTGTCCTGGGCGGCGTAGCGGAAGCCCTGCACCCCCAGTTGGTCCTGGTTCACGGCCACGGCCTCTTTGTCGGTGAGAATGGCCACGGTGGCAGGTTTCATGGCCCGCACGTCGTTGCCGGTAATGAGCGGGGCGGCCAGCATGGCCCACATCGTGAAGTGGGCGCGGTCCTCGTTGGCCACCATGCCGTTACCCACTTCCAGCATGTCGGGGTCGTTCCAGTGGCCGGGGCCGGCGTACTGGCGCAGGCCGTCCTGCTTGTCGAGAATGGCCATCACGCCGAACGACTTCCAAGTGCCGTGGTCCTGCACGCAGTCGAAGCAGTTGTAGATGTCGCCGGTGGTGCGCCAGAGGTGGCCCACGCTCTGGCCCCAGGTCCAGGGCTTGTCGTTGCCCCATTCGCAGATGCTGAGCACCATGGGCCGGCCGGCCTTGCGTAGGGCGGCGGTGATGGTTTTATACGCGCCTTCGGCCTTCAGGCCTTCGGTGTTGCACCAGTCGTACTTCAGGTAATCCACGCCCCAGCTGGCGTACATCTGGGCATCCTGAAACTCGAAGCCACGGCTGCCGGGCCGGCCGCCGCAGGTTTGCGAGCCGGCATCGGAATACACCCCAAACTTGAGGCCTTTGCTATGCACGTAGTCGGCCAGGGCCTTCATGCCGCTGGGAAAGCGCTTGGCATCGGGCTGGATGAAGCCCTGCGCGTCGCGGTCGCCGTGCCAGCAATCGTCGATGTTGATGTACGTGTAGCCGGCATCTTTCATGCCCGAGCTGACCAGCGCATCGGCCACCTGCTTAATCAGATTTTCATCGACGTTGCAGGCAAACTTGTTCCAGCTGTTCCAGCCCATGGGCGGAGTCAGGGCCAGGCCATCGTATTTTTTGTAGTTCTGAACGTAGTTGTCGCCCTGCGCCCGGGCCGGGCGGGCGGCGCACAGGCCGAGCAGAGAAAGGAAAAGCAGTTTTTTCATGTAGCTAAATAGGTTCGGGATGGATGGGGTCCAAGCGAAGGAGCAGCGGCCTGACACTGCAAGCCGCTGCTCCCGTTGAATGATAACGTAATCAGCTCACCTCTTTTCCCTTATCAGTCAATTGCCCGGTCGGCCTAGTTTTTGGGCACCACGCGGAAGGTGTCGAACGAGATGTCGGCATCGAGGGCGCCGTCGCCGTGGAAGATGAACTTGAATTCGTGCTGCGGCTTCGAAGCCAGCAGGCCCTTGTTCACAATGTCGCTCATCTTGATGGTGACCGTGCTCCACTTGCCGCGGGTGTTCACGGGTGGCTTCCACTGGTACGTGTTGGTCGAGCCGGCGTCGCCGTCAATCATAAACTTGATGACGTTGGTACTGAAGGGTTTGAGGGTATTCACCTCAAACTTAAGCAGGTAGTTGCCGGGGTTGGTCACCACATCGGCCGGTACGGTCAGGTTAGTGGCCGAAAACTCGGTCCAGGCCCAGGCACCAATGGTCTGGTTCACGCGTATGAACGGTCCGTTGACGGGGGCCGGCGTGGGCCCGGTGGTGATAAACGTGGTCCCGCCCCACACGCTGCCTCCGGTGTCATAGCCGAAAACAACGTTGCGGTCGTCCTTGTAGCGGCCGGGCACGGCCGCTTCCGTGCTATTGGCGTCCACTACTTTCACCGTGTTGCCCGGCGTGGCCGAAGCCGGCACGACGAAGAATACCGAGTCGCTGGTGGCCCGGGTGATGGGCACTTGGGCACCCGCCCACAGCACCTTGCCCGAGGTTTTTGAGATGCCGTACAGGTCGAAGTTCAGGCCGACCACGGCGGCTGTTTGGCCGGGGGCCGTGTATTCGTTGCTCAAGCCCAGCACCGACAGCGGCGGGATGGACAGGGTATAGGTTTTTTCGGCCATGCCCCCGTCGGTGGTGACAGTGATTTTGTTGCTCACCACTTTGGGCACGGCTCGCGGAATGCGTATCGTAATTTCCGAAGTCGTCACATACGCGTCAGCCAGCGGAGCCTCCACGTCATTGAACATCACCTGCTTCACGTTGCAGAAGTTGTTGCCGCGGATGATAATCCAATCGGCCAGGTTGCCGGTGGTTAGCGTGGTATCGCGCTTGGTGGTCTTGGTGATGTCGGTAATCGAGGGGGTGCCGCACACGTCTTCGGTTTCCTTTTTGCAAGCCGAAAAGGCAACGGTGCCCAGCACGAGCGCGGCAACCCAGAATTTATTGAGCTGAGTAGTAAAGTTCATGATATAGTTGAAGTTAGGTGGGTGGGAAAGCCTTTGCGCGGGCCCCCGGTGGTCGGGGACCCGCGCCGGCACACACTACCAGCCGGGGTTGTTGCCGGTGATGGTTTTGTTGGAATTAAGCTCGGCCTGTGGAATGGGATACAGCAGGTGCTTTTGCTGCCGGCGCTTGATGACGCTGTTCTCGTCGATGTCGAGGGCATTCATCACGGGCAGGTAAATGCCCCAGCGAATCAAGTCCCAGCGACGGTCGCCTTCCAGGGCCAGCTCGCGGCGGCGCTCCTCCAAAACAAACGAGCGGAACTGTTGCTGGTTGAGTGAGGTGCTCACCTCGGAGGCGCTGTTGCGGCGGCGCACCTTGTTCACGGCCTCGCGGGCCTCAGCGGTGGGGCCGCCGTTGGCTTCGTTGGCGGCTTCGGCGTACATCAGCAGCACGTCAGCGTAGCGCAGCAGCGAGAAGTTGTAGTTCGCCCGGTTCTTGCCGCGGTCGCTCACGGCCTCAAACTTGCGAAGGCGGGCAATGTGGGCGTCGTCGATGCCTGACTGGTCGGTGGGCAGGTAGCCGTAGAAGGCACGGCGCGTCACGGCGGCCGGGCTGTTGTCGAGGCCCTTCACAACGGAGCTGTCGCTCAGGGGGTAATAATGCACGCCGCCCCACATTTTCCAGCGGTGCAGCACGCCTTCATTGATGCGTTGGTCGGCGGGCTCAAACAGGTTGTACCAGTGGTCGGAAGCCCCAATCCAGCCGCCTTCGATTTCGCCCGAGGTGGGCACGATGCGACCGGCGCGAAACAGCGAAATCTCGTTGCCGTAGAGCGGGTCGTCCGAGATGGTCTGCAGCGTCCAGATGTATTCGCTGCCGTTCTGGTTGGCGGCGGTACACAGGTCGGCGTGCGTGGCAAACAGTTGGTATTGGTTGCTGGTCATCACCTCCTGGGCCTTGTCGCGGGCCAGCTTAAAGTAATCGGCCGAATTCAGGCCATCGAGGCCCGCCACCACCGTCTTGCTGTGCGTAATGGCACGGGGAGCCAGCAGCGCCTTTTTGCCGTTTACCTGCTGGGTGGTGGGGCCACCAAGCACGGTAACTTGGCCGCTTGGCAGCGAGCCCGACGCCATGGTGAGGTACACCTTGGCGAGCAGGCTGCTGGCCGCGCCCTTGCTGGGCCGGCCCGCCTGGAAGCCGGCATCGGCTTTGCCGTACAGGTTCGCCTCGGCCAGTTTCAGGTTCTCGATAACGAAAGCGTAGATGTCCTTCACCGGGGTGCGGGGCTGCTGCGGGGACGTACCTTCGGAAATCGACTTGCTGAACAGCGGCACGTCGCCGTACGAGCGCACCAGCAGGAAGTAGGCCCAGCCGCGCAGGAAGTACAGCTGGCCCAACACATTTTTCTTGGTGGCCTCGTCGGCCCCGGCCATGGCCTGCACCTGCGAGATGCCATAGTTGCACCGGTGAATTAGCACGTAGGGGCCGTTCCAGCCGGTGTCGATGCCCCAGTAATTCTGGAAGTTGCCCGCTCCCACATCGCCAAACGCCCAGCTCGGGCCGGTGGCGTCGTCGTTGTCGTAATCCCAGAGGTTAGGGAACTGCCCGTAGCGGAACATTGCGTCCGACACGAGGGAATTCAGGGCCCCGTTGCCATACAGGTTGGGGTCTTTTATCTGGTCGGGGCTAACGGCATCGAGCGGGGTTTCGGTTAGAAAGTCTTTACAGGCGGTGGTTGCCAGCGAGGCAACGGCGAGGAGAGCAATAGTGATGACCTTTTTCATGGGGATAAGGGCGCTTACTAAAGGGTTAGAATCCGGCGCGAAGTCCCAGGGTGAACACGCGGCTGTTGGGGTAAGAATTCATGTCGACCCCCCGGCGCGAGGGGTCGCCGCCGAAGGCGTTCACGTCCGGGTCGAACCAGCTGTATTTGGTCCAGGTCAGCACGTTGCTCACGCTGGCGTATAGGTTCACCGACTCAATAAAGCTCACCGGCTTTTTGAAGAGGTAACCCACGTTGATGTTCTTGAGGCGGACATAGGAGCCGTCCTCAATCAGGCGGTTTGACAGGGGCATGTAGCGGGTGTCGGCGGCCAGGGCCTTGGGCCAAGTGGCGTTGGCGGCGTTCTCGGGGGTCCAACGGCCGTTGTACACAAACTCGGGGATGTTGGCCACTTTGCCCATCCGAATCTGGTAGAGGTTGGTGTTCACGATGTCGTTGCCCTGCACACCCTGGAAGAACACGCTCAGCGTGAGGTTGCGGTAACTGAAATTATTGGTCACGCCGAAGGTGTACTTCGGGTTGGTGTTGCCGATAATCTGGCGGTCCTTCGCGCCCAGCGTGGAGCCGTCCTCGTCAAATTGCTTGTACTTGATTTCGCCAATCATCATGCGCTGCACGTTCTCGGGCTTGTTGGCGTACTGGGGGTCGTTTTTCACCTCGGCCAGGTTGTCGTAAAAACCGTCTTCCACAAAGCCGTAGAGCACGCCGATGGGCTGGTTGTTGCGCTGCAAAAACAGGTTATCAACCCCAAAGTAGAGGCGCTGCGAGAACTGGTCGCCCGGCAAGTCCAGCATCTGGTTGCGGTTGAAGGAGATGTTGGCGTTCACGTCCCACTTAAGCAGGGAGGTGTTCACCACCGAGCCAAAGGCCGAAATTTCCAGGCCCTTGTTTTCCACGGTGCCAAAGTTGGTCAGCTGCTGGCCAAAGCCCGTGCTGCCTGGCGTCTGGATGGGTTGCAACAGGTCAACCGTGCGCTTCTTGTACACGTCTACCGTCACGTTCAGGCGATTCTGCATGAAGCCCATGTCCAGGCCAACGTTGTACTGGCCGGTGGTTTCCCAGCGCAGGTTCTCGTCGGACACCCCACGATACGTCGGCTCGGCGTAGCCAGCTTGTAGGTTGTTACCCAGCGGGTAGGGCGAGAAGCTGAACAGCGACAGCGACCGGTACGAGCCAATGCCTTGGTTGCCGGTCTGGCCGTAGCCCCCGCGCAGCTTCAGGGTGCTGAACAGGTTTAGGTTCTGAATAAAGGGCTCTTCCGAAGCATTCCAGGCCAGGGCAAACGAAGCAAAGTTGGCGTACTTATTCCTAGTGGTAAACTTGCTCGACCCATCGCGGCGGAACGAAGCCGTGGCCAAGTAACGGCCTTTGTAGCTATAGTTCACGCGGGCCAGCGTGGAAAATAGCGCGTTTTCCGTTTTGCCGCTGGCCAGCTGCTTTTGGGTGCTGCCGTTGGCGAGGTTGTTGTCCTGCAGCAAGTCGTCGGGGAAGCCCCGCACCGACGTGTTGCGGTAATAGGAGTAGCCGGTCTCACGGGTTACGCCTACGACGGCGCTAACGGTGTGGTCGGTGGCAAACGTGCGGTTGAAGTTCAGCAGAGACTCCAGGGTGATGCCGCGCCAGGTGTCGTCCGATACCATGGCGTAGCCCGCCGTGGTGCGGCCTTCTTGTAGGTTGCTGCCGTAGTACACCTCCCGGTTGTTGGTGTTGTAGTTCAGGCCAAAGTTCTGGCGGAAGCTCAGCCAGTCGGTGAAGGTGAGCTGCGCGTAAGTCGAGGAGTAGATGCCTGATGAGGCCGTCTGGTCCTTGGCTGAGCGGGTATAGGCGCGGGGATTGGCAGCAGCGTACCACGAGATGTCGTTTTCCGCGCCCTTCGAGCTTGGGGTGCTTTCGGCCGGCAGCGTGGGCGGGAAGGCGATGGCCGAACTGATAACGCTGGCTTCGTTGCCGTTCGAGTTGCTCTTGCTCAGGTTGTAGCTCGTGAAGGTCAGGTTGTTGTTGGTGCCAATTTCAATCCACTTGTGAATTTTGCGGTTGATGTTGGCCTGCAGACCGTAGCGCGTGAAGCCCGAGTTCACCACAATGCCCTGTTGGTCGAGCATGTTGCCCGATACCGAGTAGCCGCCTTTGTCACTGCCGCCCGACATGCGCAGGGTGTAGTCCTTCGTCAGGGCGTTTTGAAAAATCTCTTTCTGCCAGTCCGTGCCCGTAAAGCCGTCGGGGAGCGACGTGCCCTGCACGCCGGTCAGAAAGTCTTCGGGGGCCGGGTTCCGCACCGGCAGGCCCGTAACGCGGTCGATGACACTGGTGCCGGAAAAAGGGGCACCGGCGGGTGTGGCCGTAGTGCCGTTGTAGGCACCGGCATTGAAATACGCCTCGTTCTGAAACAGGGCGTAGTGGTAGGCATCAAGCACCTTCACCTGCTTCGAGATGGTGGCCAGGCTGGTGTTGGCCACTACTTCGATGCGGTCCTGCCCGGCTTTGCCTTTCTTGGTCGTGATGAGCACCACGCCATTGGCTCCGCGCGAACCGTAAATGGCCGTGGCCGAAGCGTCTTTTAGTACTTCAATCGACTCAATGTCTTGCGGGTTTATATAGGACAGGGAGTTGGTGGATTGCCCCTGCCCGCCCGATGAGGAAGCAGTGGAAGGCGGCGAAGTAAACGGAATACCGTCAATTACATACAGTGGCTCGCTGCCGGTGAACGAGTTGCTGCCCCGAATGGTGAGGCTGATGCCCGCGCCGGGGGCTCCGTCGCTGCGGTTCACCACCACGCCCGCCACCTGCCCTTGAAGGCCCTGGTTGATGCTGGTGGGGATGGTTTTAAGCAGGTCGTCGGTTTTCACCGTGGCAATGGCTCCGGTCACGTCGCTGCGCTTCTGGGTGCCGTAGCCCACCACCACTACTTCTTCCAGGGCTTTGGCATCGGCATCCAGCTTCGGCGAGATAGTCGACTGGCCCTTTACCGCTATTTCCTCGGCCTTGAACCCTACAAATGAGAACACCAGCACCGCGTTATCGTTGGCCACAGAAAGGCTATACGTCCCATCAATGTTGGTGATGGTGCCTTTGGTAGTGCCTTTTTCGCTGATGCTCACGCCGGGTAGCCCTTCACCAGTTTTGGCATCGGTTACTTTTCCGCCCACGGCGACCTGAGCAAAAACAGCCGCCGGCCACAAAGCCAACGCAAGCAAAAAACATGTTAGTAAGAAGTTTTTCATACAAAATGAGGATGAAATAAAAAGTTGCCAAACCATCCGTGCTCACTAGTAGCAGCGGTGCAGTAATCCCAAAAAGTCAGGCTGTTGCCTATAAGCCAGCGGCAATGCTTCCACTGCTTGGGCTTGGGCCTACGAGGCCTCCCCCGCACGGCGGCTGGGGAGAGGACGGGGCAGGGGCATACCCCGGCAAAAAATAGCGATGCTCATAGTGGTGGGAATTGAAGATTTAAATGTGGGTAAGTAAGAGCAAGCGAAAGGCTGCGCCTTCCGTAATCGTTTGCGGAAGCAATTTAGCAAACTAAAAGGTTTTAGCAAATAGTTTGATTCGAGCGTTATTGACCGCTTTTTGCCATAACTGACGAAGCCAGTGAAATCGTTTGCGGTTGCAATATATCACACTAAAACGTTTTAGCAAATATTTTCCAATTCGTGGCAGTTACAGAATGCGTGTCCGGTATGGGCTCTGCTTCGCAACTGGAAGTCGCAAGACAACAAGCAATACCTCGACAATGCGGTAGTCCGCTGTCGGTTCTCCGAACGGGTTTCGGCGCACAACCAGGACGACCATACCAAGAACATTTCCTTTATGATGAATCTGGCCGCCGTGTGGAGCTTATCGCCGGCTTACGACGTGACGCGTTCTCACAACCCCACGGGGCAATGGTCCAGCCAGCATCAGATGTCGCTGGCGGGCAAGGTCGATGATTTCACGGAGGATGATTTCATGCAGCTGGCCAAGAACGTGCAGGTGAAAAAGCCCCGGGAGATAATCCAGCGGGCGGTTGACGCGGTGGTTAGTTGGCCCACGTTTGCGGCGGAAGCAGAAGTGCCAGAAAAACAGCAACAGGCCATTGCCAAAACGCACCGCCTGCAGCTGTTCAGCGGCCTTAGCCAATCGAGTTCGTCGGTACTGTAGGGGGCGGGATTCGGTGCTGGAAGCAGCGCTAGCCGGAGCCGGACAAAACGATAAGTCAGCACGCAAAGGCGCGCAAGGACTGCTGGCTCTGGCATCGTGTACGTGCTATTGTAGCAAAGTAACCAGCCTAACGACGGGACGTAAAAAACGAAGCCCTGACCGGGAACACGGTCAGGGCTTCGGAAGCAGGTGGTGGAACCCCCAAACTTCCATTCTATGAAACGAAATCTAAGTCTACGCATTACAAGCGTGAGAGCCAACGGGGCTGTGAATCGTTTCCCCTCGGCGCCAAAAGCTTGCGTTGCTTGGCAGGCGATTAGGCGACGTTGCTGAGTTAAGTTGGTATGACCAGTGCCGGCCCGCCGTCCGTTCAGGCCAGGCCGGCTTACCGCAGCCCGCAAATTTTCAAGAAAAGTCCCCCCGGGTTTTTGGTCGCCTTGACTTTATCGGTTTTGAGCTGGTAGGTGAACTTAAACAGCTGGTCGAGGTGCTTGGGGTCCCCGAGAATAGTGGCCACAAGCTGCGGCTGTGTAATGCCCAGCGCTTCCAGGTGCTGCTTGGCCGAGTACACCCGTGCGTCTTCGGCGGGCTGCTCAAAGGGAATGGGCAGCTGCTGGGGCTGCTGGCGCGCGATGGTGAAGCGCACCGCGTCGTAAGCCCGCCCCTTCTTGAGCAGTTGATAATCAATCCTGAGGTCGGTGTGCTCGCTGACCTGGCGCACGGCGATGTCGAGCACCCGGGCTTTGAGCTGGCTGATGTTTTGGAACAGTTCCGGCTCCTTGCCCTTGGGGTCTTTCAGGTGCAGCATCTGCTTGAGCTCGTCCAGTGGGTAGGTGCGCGTGGTGGCCTTATCTTTCCACTGGCTGACGAGTTGGTAGATGCGCTTGGCGTACTTGCTGCTCAGCTTCAGGGCCGAGTGCAACTGGTAGGACGTGAAATTCTCCTTGAGGTTGAATAGAAACGGCCGGATGGGCGTGGCTAACTGAATCTGCAGGCAGCCCTTGCCCTTGATGTACTCCACCCGTTGGAACATCCAGAGCTGCTGGTAGGTGCGCTCGTTTTCCACCTCGAACATGCGCGAGCCCATGTCGGCCGTCGCTTCGCGCAGCTGCTGGTAGTTCCATTGCCGCCCGGTCAGGGCCTCCACGTCCTTGACGTAGATGGTGTACTCCCGATCCGGCGCGTCGTCGCGCCGCAGGCGGGAAAGCAAGAAGAAGAAGATGTCGAGCTGGCAGGCCGTGTAATCGTAGCGGGCTTGGGTGATGGCGTTGTGCTGGCGCACAACGGGCGTGGGCTCCGCCAAGGCGACGGCAGTTACAACAGGCTCCATGGACACGGGTAAGTGGCGTGATATGAAGCAAATGTAACCAGTCTGCCGCTATTAAAACCACGGTGGTAATTGGCCGTGGTAGTTCACTTATAAAACGTGGTGGCCGGGCTTATAAGACGTGGTAGTTCACTTATAAAACGTGGTAATTAAAAGTATAAAACGTGGTTTTTCGCTTATAAAACGTGGTTTTATACCCTTATATACTGCTGAATATCAGTGAGTTGTGAGCCCTACAAATAGACAAGTAAATACAAATACTCACAAAGTTGTTGTCCGGCACCAAAAAAGCATTTAGAATAATGGTTTGATTCAGGCAATATGGAAAACAAAAAACAACAAAAAAGGGAACGTAAACCTTACAAAAATACAGGAATTGCACTTAATCAAGTATATTTTACTTTAATCAATGTTAAAACCACTTTTTATAAGTTGCTATTAGCTGCTCCAGTTTCATACGTTGCAGCAGCATTAGCACGCTTTTTAGCTTCTTAAAACACTACATTCGGCTGGATTTGCGCAGTGACAGCCTCCCAACTGATACGAACTACCACGTTTTATAAGTGACTCCCGGGGCTTCCGCCACTAACTAGCACGTTTTATAAGCAATGATTGGCCGTGATAAAAAAGCTAACCAGCCCTTTTATCCGCGTTTAAGGTTACACAACCTCGGGAGTAAACCCGACAAGAATATCAAATTAGTGGCAGAGCCGCTGTTCTAAGTGAAGATTGGTACGCCAACTTCAGGGTACCTGATTCAACCACGGGGCCTGTTCATCGAGCGGTGTGTACAGCCCTTTTTGGAAAGGCTGATGATGGCGCATTACCACTTTCAATCTACCATAAGGAAATAAAATTCAGGGCTTGGTCATTCTATGCACGCCGGTAGGTGCGGCAGTTATCCCGTAACGCCAGTATCCGCTCCAGGTTTGTTGGGTCGTTACCCACCAAAACCGTGAGCTGGGTCAGGGCCCGTTTGTAATCAGCTTCCGAATGAATGTCCATAAGACAACGGCTTATAAAACGTGAGAGAAGGAGGGGTAGGGAACAAAAGCAAATGCTCCCCTTCTCCCCCGCCGCTGGGTGCCGATAAGGGTTAAGTCCAGCATAACCGGATGATGGTCGCCGCTAATAAACAGTGGCTCGACGCGGCACTGGTTTGGTGCTGTGACTGTTTTGTTCGCTTGGTTCAAGCGTTGGGTCATGCGTTAGAGGTTTTCCAACGCCTAGGCGGGGTCTTCATCTCCCGGCACGAGACAAGGCAAGTACTAGGTATTTAACAACCGGCTTCGGCTCCTTCAAAAGTGGGTGTTGATAAACAAGGGGCTTAGGAAGCAAACTGGGTCATAGGGGTTGTTGACGAAGCAATTTAAGGAGCACTTTATAGAGACCCTCGTAGCGGTGATTGAAGCAGAATTCAGACTCTTTCAAATACAGCAAAAAGGTGTGTTTAGGCACACCCTTGAATTGTTAGAGGCGGGCTTTGGCAAAGCTCCAGAAGGACTCGATGCCGTTGATGTGCGAGGCCCCTTGCACAAACTCATCCTGGCCGTGACGGACGCGGAAATGGCGGTCGAAGCCCTCGTCCACCAGCCCGTCGCACCCGCGCCAGCCGTCGGTGTTGACCATGGCCGAAACGTCAATTTTAACGCGAATAATGGCTTGCAGGGTCTTTTTCGAACAATCCAGAACAATTTCAGTGTAACCCTGCCCGCCGCGTTTGAACAGGCAAAAGACAATGGTTTTGCCGCTCGCGCCGCGGGCCGAAGTAGCTTTCGTCGAGTTCGACGGCCCTGGCCAATTCGGCCGGCACGGGGTTCCACGCCAGGAATCGGTGGCGCAAACGCAGGTAGAGCGCATTGACGGCGCGGGTGCTCAGCCCCGTGAGTCGAGCCGCGTCCGAGGCCGTCAAATCCAAGGCAAAAAGCCACAGCAAGTAGCGAAATTTGACATCCGAAAGTTTACTGCACCTATAATGGCGGTTAGCCGGTTGCATAACAATAAGTTACGCCCTTACTCCTGATTTTTGCTTCCTAAGCCCCTTGTTCAACAACCCCCTACCTGCCGATATGGCAGCGCGTGGGCGGGGCGGTGGGCATAGCCGTGGTAGCAGAGTTGCTGGACCACTTTGGTGAATATACGCTGCACATTGAAGAGCTTAGTCCCGAGGGCCGCCGCAGCCAAAAGCGGACGTATAACATTATTCCCTTGGTAGATTACACCCAGTACCGCGATGGCGAGGCTTTTATCGAGGCGCGGTTCAATAACCTGCTCCTCCCCTACTTGCTGGAGCTGCGGGATAATTTTACTAAGGGGCAGCTACTGGAATTATTGAAGATAAAAAGCCCCAATACTTTTCGTATTTACTAGCTTTTGCGCGAATACGCCTCTTTCGGCAAGCGGACCATCCCGCTGGTTGAGTTGAAGGCCAATCTCAGCCTAAACGAAGAATACGACCGCTTCAATAATTTCCGCGTCCGCATGCTGGACCGCACGCAGAAAGAACTGGCCGATACGGATACTGCCTTTTCTTACGAGCTAGTTAAACATGGCCGTGAGGTCAGCGCCATTGAATTCCGATTCGGCCAGCACTTACCGGCTGATGCTGATAAAGAACCCCTGTTACCATAGGAGCAGGCCGTGCTGGCGACGGGCGTGTCGCTGAGTAGCCTGCCCCAGATTAGGAACCGGCTGACCGCCGGTGATTACAAAGTAGGCTACATCCACTACGTCCTAGAGACGGTGAAGCGCCAAGTACAGGCCGGTAAGGTCAAGCGCGAAACCGGGCCCGTGTTCAAGGCCTTGACGGAATGCTATCTGCTGCCGGACTACTTCAAAGCGCAACTGCGCCAGAAGCCGTCGGAGGCGAAGCTCCAACCAAAGTCTAAGAACAGTCCTGCTGTGACGTCCCGGCTGCGAAGGCTGCAAAGTGAATTGGATGACGCACACAACAATTTGCGTTTCACCGAAACCACCTCTATCTACACGGATGAGACCCGAATCAGTCCGCTACAGGAAATAAAGCGAACTATTGCGCTGCTGGAACAGGAGCGGCAGCAACTCACGGCGTAACACCTCAAATTAGGGGCTTCTTGGGCCTCATTGCCTTTGACGCCTTGGTTGGGCTGCTGGTCATGGCCAGCAGCGTGAGCTCGATAGTATTACGCAGCATTTTTGGTTGGCGGTTAAGCTGACGCTGCACGCGCAGACCAGCTACCGCAGTGCTTAACAGCTACGCCTGCGCCCGGGAGGAAGCGGTGCTTTTTACCCTACCTGTTTGCTGTCCCTCCTTTAGCAAAGCGACGAGCTGGAATTCGAGAAACTGCTGGCTCTCATCGACTATTGCCTAAACCTCGGTATCCTGAGGCAAAAGCGCACTCCCTGTCTTAACCAAGAAACAACCTTGGGGGAGCGGTTGGAAGCTGGGAATATCAGCGGTAAATTCCAACACCCGCCGCAGCCGTACCAGTACCGTTTCGTTGGCATCAGTACTCGGCGCCGATAACTGCCGGTGCAACTCCTGCTGACAATAGCGCAGGGTCAAAATGAACAGCTGGTGCTTGCTGCTGAAAAGCTCGTAAATTTCTGGTTCGATTGAGGCGCATCTTCACCCCCAGGTCTATAACCGCTGTGGCTTCGTAACCCAGCTGCCAGAATACCGAAAAAGCCGCTTACAGTGCCCGGGTTTTATCAACTTGTGCAGAACGTGCTATGGAATCTAAAATGTAGCAGCCAATACCCGATAGTGAGTCCCCTCCCCTGCTTTCAGTGGAGCGAACAGTATTATGCGCTATTGTGGATTGCTCGTTGAGTAGAGCATTTTGCGGCACATCTGGCCGATGATAAAGACGCCTGTGGGCTTACCCAAAGTGTATTGTTGGTTTGTCATGTTGCTGTCAATACGACAAACCAACAATACAATTTATTTCTTTCTAAGCTTTTCCCGGAGCTTAGCTGCCGCTTTTGGTGGAAGGGGCTGATGGGCCTGGGCCTTGTCAGTGAGGTAAGCCCGTAGAGCCGCGTCCAGAATCTCCTGCAGTTCGGCCTCGGCATGGTGCTCATACTGCCGGAGCATGACGTACACGTCTGGTTTGAGCTGGTTCGTGAAGATGACGCGCGTGGCAGCCTCTCCCTCATCTTCCAGCGCCGCAGTGGCGGGAACAGTCGGATGCACTGGAGCAGGAGGCATCGGCGTACCGAAAAGGTGCGCATCGATGGAGGGCGCGGCGGCTGGGGTGGGCACTGGTGGGCGGCTGCCGGTCAGGTTAGGCTTTTGCATTAGGCAAGGCGGCTTAAAATTTCGTCGGTCAGGGCCGCGTAGTCAGCGGCCCCGGAGGAGGACGGCGCGTAGTCGTAAACGGGTTGCTGCATGCTCTGCGCTTCAGCTAGGGCAATGCTTTCCCGAATCGTCTGCGTGAGCACCAGCCCGGCCAATCCCTGGTCTTGCTGCAAGTCGCCGGCGTACTGTTTATGCAATGCCCGGCGGTAAGTGGGCGCGTACTTGGTAAAAAAGATGCCCCCTATCCGCAACTGCTCGTTGAAGTTTTGCCGAATGCGCTCCACCATTTCCAGCAGTGCCGCCATGCCCGCGCTGCCGAATAAATCCGGAACCATGGGCACGAAGACCGCGTGACTGGCCGCCAGCGCCGCTAGCGTCAGCGGTCCCAGGCTCGGAGGGGTGTCGAGGATGACGTACTCGTACTGGCTGGCTAGGCCGGCGAGCTGGCGCTTGAAAAAGAAGATGTAGTCCGCCTGTGTGCCGAATATCTTCTCCTGCTGGCCCATCAAGCGGTTGGCCGCTACCACCGCCAACGAGCGGTCGGGCTGCGGGCGCTGGCTCAGCGTGGCGAGGGTATGGGCGCTGGGCCGTCCATCGGGCGCATCCAGCAGGGCATCTCCCAAATGGCCGCGGGCCGGGTCGGTTCCCAGCGTAAGCGTGGCATTGGCCTGCGGGTCGGCGTCGATAAAGAGGACCGAATGGCCAAGGGCCGCAAGGCGGTGCGCAACCCCCAGCGCGGAAGTGGTCTTGCCTTGCCCGCCCTTGTTGTTAGCAAACGTTAGAATCTGCATGAAATACGGGATTGATATGTGGCAAATGTAGCGACTTCTGACCATATGACAATACGTATTGCTAACAAAACGTACATATGTCAGTTTGGCAATACAACAAGCCTATTTGTTAGCAAGCTGATTTGATGTAATTATGACATGCCAAATTTACATATTGTTGTACGTATAACAATATAAATTGACAGCCGCATTCACTATCATACAGACGTATGCCCATTCCACTGTCCAGATTGTGAACACACAAACTGCTTGAAAATTAATTTCCTTGTCTTGAAAACAGGTAGTTCGACTGAGTGAAAGGAGAGGGGCCCTGATTAAAAGCTTGGTCCCAACTTTAAATGGCTGGCTTACGCCCCCTTCAGGGAGCTTCCCTGCGACCAATGAAGCGGGTAGGGCTGCCCTGACAATTCCGGGGGTATCGCCACCAGTAGTTACCAGCCAGAACCTGGGCTTTACCCTCGCCGTGAACCTTTCCGCAGCGTGGCGTCTTGATACCCGTTGGACTAGGCCGAATCGCCAAGCGCCGGGGAATGGTCCTTGGTCTGCTTTGAACCCGAAATAAGAAATATCGTTACCGCATGAGACAACTCAAAATCAGCAAACAGATTACCAACCGCGAAAGCCAGTCCCTGGATAAGTACCTGCAGGAGATTGGCAAAGTGAGCTTGGTGTCCATCGACGAGGAAGTGGAGCTCGCCCAACGCATTCGCGAGGGCGACCAAATGGCCCTCGAAAAGCTGACCAAAGCCAACTTGCGTTTCGTGGTATCGGTGTCCAAGCAGTACCAGAACCAGGGCCTAACCCTGGGCGACCTCATCAACGAGGGCAACCTGGGGCTGATTAAAGCGGCCAAGCGCTTCGACGAGACGAAGGGCTTCAAGTTCATCTCTTACGCCGTGTGGTGGATTCGCCAGTCGATTCTGCAAGCCCTGGCCGAGCAGAGCCGCATCGTGCGCCTGCCCCTGAACCGGGTGGGCTCGCTCAACAAAATCAGTCGCTCGTTCTCGGAGCTGGAGCAGAAGTTCGAGCGGGAACCCTCGGCCGACGAGATTGCCGAGCTGCTGGAACTGAGCACCGCTGAGGTGGCTGACACGCTCAAAATTGGGGGCCGCCACGTCTCGATGGATGCGCCCTTCGTGCAGGGCGAGGAGAACCGCCTGTTGGACGTGATGGTGAATGCAGATGCGGAAAGCCCCGATGCCGGCTTGCTGCATGATTCCCTGCGCCGGGAGGTCCAGCGCGCCCTCTCGACCCTGACCCTACGCGAGGCCGACGTCGTCACGCTGCACTTCGGACTGAATGGCCACGCGGCGCGGACGCTGGAAGAGATTGGCGAGCAGTTCAACTTGACCCGCGAGCGGGTGCGGCAGATTAAGGAAAAGGCCATCCGCCGCCTTAAACACACTACGCGCTCGAAAGCGTTGAAGCCTTACCTGAGCTAGCGGTTACGGTCAACTTGATGGACCTTTCCAGTATTATTGGCACCTGGCCTACCTGGCGGCCCCCGCTGCCATGGCTCAATCCTTTGCCACCATGCCATTGAAGTGACTGTACGGGCCCGTCAACGTCAGCCGCATGCCGACCATGCTGCACGTACAGGGCTATACCGACTTCTGGCGCATGACCCACGGCGGTTTCGTCCGCGACAGCGGCTACATCTTTTACCAGGAGCAGTCGAGTGATTTCGTGGCCAAGGTCAAGGCGGTGGGTTATTAGGCCCTTTCAGAAAACGAAAATTATAGCACGTTAAAAGGCTGTTATGCACTCTTAGCGTGTCGGGCGAGCATGAGGCAGGCGAAGACGACAAAATGGAGTTGTTGCAAGGTGCAGCTCAATCGCTCGTAATCACGGGCCAGTCGGCGAAAGCGGCTGAGCCAGGCGAAGCTGCGCTCGACGACCCAGGGCCGGGGCAAGAGCACAAAGCCGGTTTGGCTTTCTGGCTTTTTAAGTACTTGCAAGTCAACATCATGCACCGCAGCTGCGTATTCGGCTTCTTCACCCGTGTGGCCTTGGTCGACAAAGCCCCCCTGCACGGTTTTACCGGTGATGGCCTGCACCCGTTGGCACAACTCGCCCACCTGCGCACGCTCCTGTTCGTTGGCCGGGGTAATGACCACGCTCAGCAACTGGCCCAGCATGTCGACGGCGATGTGGGCCTTGCTGCCCTTGCGCCGCTTGGCCCCATCGTAGCCGGCGCGGTGCCCGCTTTCGGGCGTACTTTGCAGGGTGCGGCCGTCGAGCACAACAGCCGAGGGCGTGGCCGGTCGGCCCAGCAACAGGCGCTGTAACTCGTTCAAATCATGTACGATGGATTCGAATACGCGGGCATCGCGCCAGCGGGTCCACTGCTGGGCAACAGGGTCAAATACGGGGCCACAAAGGCCTGTTCTCCGTCTTTCACGTCACTCGGGTAACTACGGGTCGGTGCCATACCCCTAATTTACGCACCAGTACATAACAGGCTCTAGGTCCTGGTGGGTGAGCTTGTCGGTCTTAATTTCGACCAGCACGAAGCACTGCAACAGCCGGTTGTAGAACACGAGGTCTACAAAGAAGTCGTCGCCGTCGAGGTGCAGGCACTGCTGCCGGGCCACAAAGCTGAAGCCGTTGCCCAACTCCAGCAGAAATTCCTGCAAGTGCGTAATCAGGGCGGTTTCCAGGTCGCGCTCGTAGTAGGCGGCTCCCCGCTTCAGGCCCAGAAACTCCAGCACCATGGGGTCTTTGATGATGTCGCGGGCCTCCGTGGGTGGCTTTTCCTGGCGGGCCACGGCCAGCACGGCGGCCACGTCGTTGCTTAGCAGCAGGCGCTCGAATAGTTGGCTATTCACCTGGCGCTCCAGCTGCCGGGCCGACCAGTTGTTTTTACTCGCTTCGGAGCGGCACGCGGTTCCGGCTCACGTAGCGGTAGCCGTCGGGCACCATGTCGATATCGATGGCATCGGTATATGCCTGGAGTTGGGTTTCTTCCTCCGGCGGGACGTATTCCCCCGCCGCCGCCAGCGCGCGCCGGATGGCCGCGGGAAGAGAGAACGGGCGGTGGCGCAGGATGGCCTCGGCCAGCAGCCACTGTTCTGCGGTGGGCATTATTCCGCCGCCGGCAGCCAGCCCGGCAACTGCACAAACATGGCATAGTCTGCCAAGCGGTCGTCTTCCCCGCCCGCCTCGAACGGAAACAGATACTGCACCTCGTTGGTGTCGACGTGGTAGGTCAGCTCCACGAAGAAGCGGCCCGGCATCTTGTAAAGCAGTACCGCTTCGTACACTTCCTGCAAGCACCGGGCTACGTAGGTGCCGGTCGCGTACACGGCCGCGAGCTGGCGGTCCTCGGGCAGAGCGTTGAACTGGTTCAGGGTCATATTTGACTCGTAACATCTTTCGCGAGCATGGCCAATTGCGGGGCCATTTAGCCAGCCGCAGGGCGTACTGAGGCCGGCGCACTTACCTTTCTGTTTCAACTAGCGCCCCGCTACCACTGGTCCGGCCCGCCTTCACCGACTTTGCTTCATGAGATTCTGGCTCCTGGTTTGCCTCAGCCTGCTGCTTTTCCAGCCGAAAACTGGCGCGCAGGGCCTTGATTCCACGGCGGCGGCCGCGCCCGTGGGGGCCGCCGTGGTGCTGCCCCCGGCCGATACCCTGTTCTGGGTGTACGGCCGGGTGGGCTCTTTCGGCCCTAAGGAGCGGGCCGAGGCCATTGAGCGCCGGCTGGCCGCGCTGCTGAAAGCCCCCTCGTTTGCCCCCGACTCGCTGGCGGTGGTCGATGCCGGGCAGGACTCGGAAATCGTGTACGGCGACCAGCAGCTGCTGAGCGTGGGCGACGCCGAAGCGCGAGCCCTGGGCCAGCCCCGGCCGGTGGTGGCCCGCAAGTACCTGGTCCGGCTGCGCACCGGCCTGGCCGCCGCCCGGCAGGCCAGCAGCCTGCCCGAGCTGCTGAAACGCGGCGGCCTGGCCGTGCTCACGCTCATCATGCTGGCCGGTCTGATTTATGGGCTGAACCGCTTCTTTCGCAGCATCAACCAGCGGATTCTGCGCTGGCGGGGCAGCCCGTTGCGGCCCCTGCGCATCAACAACTACGAGCTGCTGACCCAGGAGCGGCAGCTGGCGGCGCTGCGCACGGCCCTCAAGCTGCTGCGCCTGGCGCTGGTGGTACTCACAGTGTACCTGGCGTTGCCGCTGCTGTTCAGCCTGTTTCCTTGGACGGAGGGCTTCTCACGCCAGCTGTTAGGCTACGTGCTGGGACCGGTGCAGCGGGTGGTGCTGGCGGTGGTGCATTACGTGCCCAACCTGCTTACCATCCTGGTTATCTACTTCTTCACCACGTACGCCGTGCGCTTCCTGCGCTTTCTGGCGGGCGAGGTGGCGGCGGGCAAGCTGGTCATCGAAGGCTTTTACCCGGACTGGGCGCTGCCCACCTTCAACCTGCTGCGGTTTGCGCTGTACGTATTCATGTTCATCGTCATTTTCCCGTATTTGCCGGGGTCCGATTCGCCGGTGTTTCAGGGCGTGTCGGTGCTGCTGGGCTTCGTGATTTCGTTCGGCTCGACCTCGGCCATCGGCAACGTCATCGCCGGCATCGTCATCACCTACATGCGGCCCTACAAGGTGGGCGACCGGGTGAAAATCGGCGAGGTGACGGGCGACGTGCTCGAAAAAAACCTGCTCGTGACGCGCCTGCGCACCATCAAAAACGAGGACGTGACCATTCCCAACGCCAACATTCTTTCGGGCCACACCGTCAACTACACCGCCGCCGCCGGGCACGAGGGACTCATTCTGCACACGGCCGTCACCATTGGCTACGACGTGCCCTGGCCGCAGGTCCACGCGCTGCTGCTGGCCGCCGCCCGCGCCACCGAAGGCGTGGAGGCCGCCCCCGCGCCCTTCGTGCTGCAAACCAGCCTCGACGACTTTTACGTGGCCTACCAGCTCAATGCCTACACCCGCCTGCCCCACCGGCAGGCCGGGCTGTATTCGCTGCTGCACCAGCACATTCAGGACGAGTTTGCGCGGGCCGGGGTCGAAATTATGTCGCCGCACTACCGCGCCACCCGCACCGGGGCCGAGGCCGGTAGCACCATTCCGCCGCTACCATCCCAGGCCCAGACCCCAAAGGGGTAGCCGTAGCCGCCGCGCCCTACCATTCCCAGGCCACGCCCACGGTGTATTGGTTGCCGGAATACACGTTGCGAAGCTGGCCGAAACCCGTTGCCCAGTCGGCCGTGGCCGAGAGGTTTTTGGTGACGGCGTAGCTCGCGCCCAGGCCGGCCGTGGAGTACGCCACGCCTTCGCCCAGGCCAATGGCCCCGAACTTGCTGAGGTCGGGCGGGCGCACGTTGGCGAGGGTGCGCTCGGTGGCCGTGAGCCAGAGCTTGTTGAAGAAGTGGTAGCCGGCCTGCGCGCCGTAGCTGTACTGGTCGGTGAAGCCGCCCGTGCGCTTGTTGTAGCCCGCGCTCACGGTGATGAACGCGGGCAGCTGGCCCAGGCTGTGCGAGAGGGCGGCGCGGGTCCACACGTTCCACTCGCCGTCGCCGGTGGGCAGGCGCAGGTAGCTGTTGGGGTTGGCGCGGTCCCGGCCAAACACGTTGGGGCTGCCCAGCGGGGCCTCCACGGCCACCTGCACGGCCAGTGGCCACTTGCCCGTCAGCACGCCGTAGCGCAGGCCAATTTCGGGGTCGCCTACGCCCTGGCCGGGCGTGAGACCCGGGAAGGTAGCGCGCCGAAAAAACGGAAAGCTCAGCGTCGCCTCCAGCCGGTTGGTCAGGCCGTACTCGCCGTAGATGCTGTACACCTGCTGCCGGAACTGGGCCGTTTCGATGGTGCCCCCCGTGAGGGGATGGTAGCGGTCGGTGCTGACCGTGGTGAGGCCCACCTTTACGTAGCCCTTCTTTTTCTTGCGGGTCCAGCCGCCCCCGGCGGTGGCGGGCACGGGGGCCAGCAGGCCGGCAACCAACCCCCACAGAACCCCCTGGCGGCAGAAAAACGGAAGCGAGAAGTGATGCATGGCTATTGCATGAGGGCGGCCCCGAAGTTGTACTGAGCCGCGTCGCAGTGAATGATGACGTGGGTGAAGCCGGTGGCGCTGCCCGGAATGGCCAGTGTCTGGGCCCCGTCGCGGGTGATGGTGCCCACCCGCACCACATTGGCGGGGTTGGCGGCCACCTGCACCCGCACCAGGCCATCAGACTTGGCCAAGTACACGCCCAGCGAACCGGTGTGGAAATCGGTGCGGAAATCCGCGTTGAAGCGCACGAATTCCGTGCCGGCCGCGTCGCGCTCAAGGGCCAGCGAGCCCCCGCTCATCACCCCGCCCTGGGCCATCATGGTGCCCGTGCGCAGGGTGGTGGGCCCCGGTGCCACTACTGTGAAGGCCGTGGCACTACTGGCCGTGCCGCCGGGCGTGGTCACGGCCAGTAAGCCGCTGCCCAAGGCCGTACTGGTTGGCACCGCAACCGTAATCACGGTGGCCGACATCACGCTAAAGCCCGGCAGGGCCACCCCATTGAAGGTCACGGCCGTGGCCCCCAGAAAATTGGTGCCCGTGATGCTAACCAGCGTGCCCACCGCGCCGCTGGCGGGTGCAAAGCTCCCCACGCTCGGCACCCCCGCTGCCGGCGGCGTTATCACGCTGGCCGATACCGTGCCCGTCACCGCCACCTGCCGGGCCGTGGTGCCGGCGCTGCTCACCACCACGCTGCCGGCCAACGTGGCCGGCGCGGGAGCCGCCGCCAGCCGCACGTACAGCACCACGCTGGCCCCGGCCGGCGTGGCCGACACGGTGGCCGTGTACGGCCCGGCGGCATCCAGGGCCAGCTCGTAGCCGGCCGGAGCCGTGGCGCTCAGGTTCCCTTGCAGCGCCGTGCCGCTCGCTGCAATGCTCTGCGCCGCCGAAGCCATGCCCACCCGCCCGCTAAACGGGGCCAGACTGGCCGGGGCCACGGCGAGTAGCGGCGTGGGCGGGGTTACTTGGAATGGGGGGTCCACGGCTTCCTTGTTGCAGGCGGGGAGGCCCAGGGCCAGCAGGGCCAGCGGGAGCATTCGGCGAAAAAGACGCATGGGATGGGGCTGTTAAATCGTTGACATATAAGATTTATTGCTTCATAATGTCAGGCTGAACGCAGCCGAAGCATGACGGTCTTTTTTATAGCGGCACCCCACTGGTATTGCCGCTGAGAAGGGCCGCTAGTTGCGGGCGGTGCTGTTGGGGCTCAGCGGCAGGCTGCCGACGCCCACGATGTGATGCGAACCGGTTTCCTGCACCAGCACCACGGCGCGCAGGTGGTCGGTATTCCAACCCGAGTTGAGGGCGAGCGGGGCGGTGGCGGCGAAGGTGCCATCGGGTTTCACGGTGCCCAGCTGCCGCCAGGTGCGGACCACGGCGGCGTGGCGCAGCAGGCGGCCCGAGTTTTCGCCCCGGCCCACTTGCGAGGACAGGCCGGTTTCGGTGAGGGCCAGCTCCACGGTGGCCGCTTTGGTGCCGGCGGGCAGGCTGCTGACCTGCACGGTGAGCGCACCGTCGGCGGCGCGGGCCAGGGCCACGGTGGCGCGGGGGGCCTGGGCGGCCTGGGCTACCTTTTCGGCCAGGGTGCTGCGCTGGCTGCCCACGAATTCGTAGCGGCCATTTACCACGGCTTGTGGCGTGTAATTGCCTTCCGAAAACCCTTCGGCGTACCAGCGCTGGCGAGCCGTGAACTGGGGCGAGGAGAAAGGGTCTTTCCAGCCCAGGTTATTCCAGTAGTCGACGTGCTGGCCCAGGGCAATGACCTCGACGCCAGCCACGGACTGCGCGGTTTCCAGCTCGCGCAGCGCCACATCGGCCGAGGGGCACGACGAGCAGCCTTCCGACGTGAATAATTCGACCACTACCGGCACGGGGGCCGCCGCCAGCAGCCCGGACCGGGTGGCCGGGCGGGGCACCAGGGGCAGGGGGCGGGAACTCATCAGGCCAACGGCCACGGCGGCGGTCAGCAACGGCGTTACTACCAAAGCAATACGGTTCATATCAGCTGGGATAATGGAAACAGGGACGTTTCGGGGGGCTTGACGAAGCTCGGTGCCCGCCCTTACAGCCAGTGGTCTGAAAATCTGTGGCGTTCATGCCCTAGAAGCTATAGGCCAAGCCCGCCGAGAAAGCCGTGGACTGCCCAATGTTGCGCCCGGTCACGTACTGGCTTGCGCCCACCGTCAGGCCCACGCCTTTGGCAATGGACCGGAAGGCGCTGATGCCCACGCGGGCATAATTGACGCGGGTGGCGGTGAAATCGTAGTTGAAATTGGGGTCGTTGATGTCGGTGCCCGAAGCATCCGACACCTGGAAGCTGGCGAAGCCTTCGAGGTAGATGCGCCGGCCCGCGTAGCCCAGCTTGGCTTCGCTGAGGAAGGCATTGGGCACCTTGCCCGACCGCAGGCTGTAGCCGGCCTGGCCGGTGGCAAACACGCCCGAAACCGTTTTGAAATGCGCGATGCCCAACGCACTCACCTTGGTGGCGCGGTTGCCGATGGCCAGGATGTAGGCCGGGGATTGGTCCGATTTGTAATCGCCCACGGGCGTGCTGGCCGTCACGGCCCCCAGCAAATCGAGCAGGCCCCCGCCCAACTCCCGGCTGAGCACCTTGAACTTGAGCAGCCCGCTGATGTCCTGCAAGTTGCTGCGCACGTTGGTGGCCGGGCTGATGCCCTGGGTGGTAAACGTAGCGGCGTCGGCCTCGCCCGTGGCCCGGACGTAGGGCAGTACCACGGCGGCTTCCAGGCGGTTGGTTAGGCCGTAGTTGGCGTACAGGCTGAGGGAATTGATTTGAATGCGCTTAAAAATCGGCACGCCGTCAACTTTCTGCGGCCCTAAATATTCCTTGTCGAAGCTTTCGGTAGTGGCCGATATCACCACCGAGCCGTGCCCCTTACCCGACATAAAGCCACTGGCCAGGCTCTGGGCCCGGCTGGTGCCCGCGAGGAGTAAAAGGCCCGCTACTGTGGCCGGGACTACGTAAAAAAAGCGCATAGATTAATGAAGGTGAAGTAAATAGTGATTCCCGGCTCGGTCATTTTGTTGCCAAAGCCAAGCCGTGTGAGGCCACGGGGCAACCCGAAATATTCGTGGTTTAAGTGGGTAGTCAGCAACCCGACACACCCTGCTTTTTTAGCAGAAAGGGCTGTCCGGTACATAGCTTACCAGGGGGACAGACGCGAACCTAAGCCCGTCCTTACAGCCAAAATCATTTATTTTATTTAGCAAAGTTATTGATTTGCAATTCATTACAATATGAGCTTAGCTTTGCTCTCGTTCCGCTTCACCCGGTTCTGCTGAGCTGGCAATTGCGCCGCTTCACTTGACCAGGTGGGTGGCAGCGGCGCGGCTTCCGGCGGTACTCGCCAGGCGGCGGCCAGCCCAAAGTTTCAGGAGCTGTTTTTTCCGGGGCTGGCGTTCGTCACTCCCGTTTTTCCCCCTGTTTGTATGCGATTAAGGTTTAACCGTAGGCCGCTGGATGCGCTGGCCGCCGTGCTGATTTTAGGGGCAGTCGCGGGCCGGCCCGCCCGTTCGCAGTCGGCCCCGGGCCGGGCCCTCGAAGGGATTTGGCAGGGCCAGTGGCCCACCCCGAACGGCTCGCAGGAACTGCTGGTGACGGTGACGGAGCGCACCGGCAACCGCTTGGCCGTGCTCGATGCGCAGTCGCAGGGCCTGCGGCAGGTGCCGGTGCGGGCCACGGTGCGGGCCGACAGCGTGTTTTTCGACGCCGACCGCGTGAACCAGCACTTTGCCGGGGCGCGCACCCGCGACGGCCGGCAGCTGCGCGGCCTCTGGCGGCAGGGCAGCATTAGCAAGCCGCTCACGCTGCAGTTTGGCGGCACCGGCGATGCCGCCCAGCCGGCCCTGGTGGCCGCGCCTCCCTACCGGGCCGATGCCGTGAGCCTGACCATGCTCGCCGACAACGTGCGCCTGGCCGGCACCCTGACCACGCCCGACGGGCCGGGGCCGTTTCCGGCGCTGCTGCTGCTCAACGACTTCGGCCAGGACCGGCGCGACGCCCGGCGCGGCAGCTACCAACTGGTAGAGTCGCTGGCCGATTTCCTGGCCCGGCAGGGCTTTGCTGTGCTGCGGCTCGATGACCGGGGCACCGGCCAATCGGGCGGCTCGGCCGAGGCCAGCACCGTGGCCATCCGCACCGCCGACGCCACCCAGGCCCTCACCTGGCTGCGGGCCCAGCCCCGGCTCGATGCCCTGCGCATTGGCATTTTCGGGCACGGCGTGGGCGGCAACATTGCCCTGCAAGCGGCCGCTGCAACCGCCACGCCGGCCTTCGTGGTGGCGGCCGGGGCCAGCGGCCAGCCCGGGGCGACGGCCCTGGCCGCCCAGCCCGTGATGTATGGCAAAGAGCTGGGCCACGACACCACCGAGGCGGCCCGCCAGCGGCAGCGCGCGGCGGCCCAGGCGCGGACCCAGGCCGACGTCATGCAGCTCCGCAAGGAAGGCGCGAACTCGGCCCAGGTGGAGCTGGTGCTCGACCAGCAGCGCCTGCGCCAAAGCACTGCCGACCGCAAGTATGCCGAAGCCAACGTCAAGCACCAAAAAGCCATGCTTGAAATAGTGCGCCAGACCCCCAACCCGGCCCTTTCCCAGGCCATCATCGCCAACATGATGCGGCAGCGTTACCCGGCCCTGGCCCCCGCCGATGCTCAGGCCACGGCCCGCCAGCTCACCACACCCGCCTACCAGGATTACCTGGCCTTCGACCCCCAACGCGCCCTGGCGAAGGTGCGATGCCCCGTGCTGCTGCTCTTCGGCACTGATGACCAGCTCGCCCCCCCGGTGCCCAACGCCGAATTGCTGCTCAAAGGCCTCAAGGGCAATAAAGCGGTGACGCTTCACCGCCTCTCCGGCGTCAACCACGCCCTGCAAGCCCCGGAGGAAGAATGGCTCGTGGTGGATGGCCGGCCCCAGCCCCTAGTGAGTACCGCCGCCGAAGCCGCCCTGCGCGATTGGCTGCAAGCCCAGCGGTAGCACGGCAAGGGCTCCATTCCCGCGCAGTCGCCTACGCCAAAAGTTGCTGCAAACTAACCACTGATTGGGCTTGCCGCAAAGCTCAGCGGCTGGCCAGGTAGTGTTTCAGGGACTCGGGCAGATGGGGCACGGCCAGCACCTCGGCCAGCAATTCGGGCGCAGTGCCACGGGCTCCCAGCAGCTCCGACACCGTTTGGATGGTGAGCGTGGTGGCCGCCGGTTCGAGCAGGGTGAGGGCGTCGCCGGCCTGCACGGTGCCGGGTGCCACCACCCGGAAGTAAATGCCGGGCCGGTTGAGGCGGGCGAAGCGGGCGGCCATTCCCCCGTCGTCGAACCGAACATTGAGCTTGTAGCAGGGCTGCCGGGGCTGCACCGCCCGCAGCCGGGCCGTGCCAATGCCAAACACGTCGCCGACGCGCACCCCGGTTTCGAGCAGGCCCTCGGTGGTCAGGTTTTCGCCAAACAGGCCGGGCGTCCAGTCGGTCCAGCCGGGCAGCAGGTCGCGCCAAGCGGTGTAATGGGCCGTATCGTAGGCGTACACGGCTTTGTCGGGGCCGCCGTGTACGGTCAGGTCGGCCTGCTGGTCGCCGGCCAGGTTCACGCCGGCCAGCGCCACCGGCCCCGGCACCGGCTCCTTAAAAATGGCGGTGGTGATGGCGCGGCCGTTCCACGTCAGGGTGCGCGGCCGGCCTACATTCACGGATAAAAGCTGCATGGCGAAAGGGCGTTTGGGTGGGTGCAAAGGACGGCTGCTGCTGCTTAGCGCAACCGGCGCTCATCCTCACGAATGGGGGCCTCGTTGATGCTGGCGAAGCGCCGCTGCATGAGCCCGGCGGGGTCAAATTCCCACATTTCGTTGCCGTAGGCCCGGAACCACTGACCGGCTTCGCCGTGGTATTCGTACTCAAAGCGCACGGCAATGTGGTTTTCGCTAAAGCTCCATAGCTCTTTTTTTAGTCGGTAGTCCAGCTCCTTTGCCCACTTGCGGGCCAGGAAGGCACGCACGGCGGCGCGGCCGTTGAGAAACTCGGCGCGGTTGCGCCATTCGGTATCGGGAGTGTAGGCCTGGGCCACGCGGTCGGGGTCGCGGCTGTTCCAGGCATCTTCGGCGGCCTGGACTTTCTGGCGGGCCGTTTCGGTCGTGAAGGGGGGCAGCGGGGGGCGGGCTTCGGGCGCGTAGGCGGGCTGGGCCAGCACGGCATCCCATCGGGTATCGCCGCATTCTTCGTGTACAAAAGGCACTTCGTCGGC
>NZ_JBSSEC010000010.1:0-89771 GCF_054061335.1 Hymenobacter sp. UYAg731
CCGGCCGGAATGTTGGCGGCCGCCGGGATGGTAGCTGTTTTCGAAACCCGGGCGGGGGGGGGGGGGGGGGGGGGGCGGCCCCCCCCCCCCCCCCCGGGGGGGGGGGGGGGGGGGCCCCCCACCTCTCATGGTGGCTTGGCACTAGTGCCGCTGAGATAGGGCAATGCGGAAGTGCCTTACAGCAGCGTGCCGCGCAGCAGCAGCAGCGCCACCGAGAAGTAAATAATCAGGCCTGTGACGTCGACCAGCGTGGCCACGAAGGGCGCGGAGGACGTGGCCGGGTCCAGGCCCAGCTTCTTGAGCAGCAGCGGCAGCATGGAGCCCGCCAGCGAGCCCCACAGCACGATGCCCACCAGCGCAATGCCCACCGTGAGGGCCACCAGCACCCAATGCTCGCCATAAATGGGCGTGATGCTCTGCCAGATGGCAATGCGCCCGAAGCCCACCAAACCCAGAATCAGGCCCAGGGCCGAGCCCGTGATGAGCTCGCGCCGCAACACCCGCCACCACTCGCCCAGCGTGAACTCGCCCAGCGCCATGGCCCGGATGATGAGCGACGTGGCCTGCGAGCCCGAGTTGCCGCCGCTACTGATAATCAGGGGTACAAACTGCATGAGCACGATGGCCTTTTGCAGCTCGCCCTCGAAGAACTGCATGGCCGAGGCCGTGAGCAATTCGCCCAGAAAGAGCACCACCAGCCAGCCGGCGCGTTTCTGCACCAGCGTCAGCAGCGGCATGGTGAGGTAGGGCTCATCGAGGGCTTCGGAGCCGCCGAGCTTCTGCATGTCCTCGGTGTCTTCCTGCTCCCGGATGCTGAGGATGTCGTCGATGGTTACGATGCCGAGCAGGATTCCCTGGTCCGACACCACGGGCAGGGCGTTGCGGTCGTTGCGCCGGAAAATATCGATGGCTTCCTCCTGGTCCTGCGCCACGGTGAGTTGCACGAAGCGGCGGTCCATCAGGTCGCGCACCCGCGCCGCCGGGGCTGCCAGCAGAAATTCCCGGATGCGGATGTCGTCAATCAGCACGCCGTGCGCGTCGGTCACGTAGAGCATGCTCAGCGTTTCGGACTGCCCGCCGTGCTGCCGGATGAAGTCGAGCACCTGCTGCACCGTCCAGTTCTCGCGGATGGCGATGTAGTCGGGCGTCATCAGGCGGCCCACCGAGTCTTCGGGATAGCCCAGCAGCTGCAAGGTCACTTTGCGCTCTTCCTCCGAGAGGCTTTGCACGAGCTCGGCTACGAAGTTGGCGGGCAGGAACTCCAGCAGGGCCGTACGGTCATCCGGCGACATCTCGTTGAGAATGTCGGCCATCTTGTCCTGGGCCAGGTTGTCGAGAAAGTGCCGCTGCTCCTCCAAATCGAGGTATTCGAACACCTCCGTGGCCAGCTTCAGCGGCAGCAGCCGGAAGATGATGAGCTGTTCCCGTTCCTCTTCGGCCTCGATGAGTGCCACCAGCTCCGAGGGTTGGAAATCGCGGAGCAGCTGCTTGAGCTTAAAAAATTCGCCCTCCTGAATCAGGGACGTGATGGTTTCCACGGTCTGCGGCTGCATGAAAAAGAGGGGAGGGGAGGTGCTTCGCTAGGCAAGCGGGGTTGATGAAGGGGATAAGCTCCACAAAAGTAGGCCGAATCGGGCGGGAAACGGGTGCCGGCAAACGATAAAAGAACGCCATGCAGGGCGTAGCGAAGCATCTTGCCAGCAGTCACTAATCCTGTCGATTGGATTGCGTTGAGCAGTAAAGATGCTTCGCTACGCTCTGCATGACCGTCTTTATTGCGATTAGGTACGTAACCGCGCCGATGGCCCACCCGTCCCCAAATCCCCGCCGCCGACCCATCTTGCCGCCCAATCCCCGTGCTCATGCCTGAAAATGCCTTTCCCCTTGCCGCGCCGCTGGGCACCCTCGTGGTGCTCGGCGGGGGCGACGACGACCCCCTGCTGACCCTGCTGGCCGGCCTGCTGCCCGACCGCAACCTGCCCATCGAGGTGCTCACCACGGCCACCCGCCGCCAGCCCGCCCGTACCGCCGCCGCCTACGCCCACGCCTGGCACCAGCTGGGCTGCCCCCACGTCCGGCACCTGCAAGTAAACGAAGACCACCCCGCCGACGACCCCGCCACGCTCACGCGCCTACGCCGGGCCGCGCTGGTGTTCATGAGCGGCGGCGACCAGGAGCGCCTCACCGATTTCCTGCTCGGCACCGAGTTTCTGGCCCTGCTCAAACAGAAATACCAGACCGAAGCCGGCTTCATCATCGCGGGCACCAGCGCCGGGGCGTCGGCCGTGGCGGAGTTCATGCTGGTGAATGGCCACGGCTGGCGCAGCCTGCTGAGCGGCCGCATCGAAGTAAAGCCCGGCCTGAACCTGCTGCCCGGCGTGCTGCTCGACCAGCACTTTGCCGAGCGCGGGCGCTACCCGCGCCTGATGCATGCCGTGCTGGCCCGGCCCGAATTACTGGGCATCGGCCTGAGCGAGGAAACCGGCCTGCTCATTCGGCCCGGCCAGCCCGCCCAGGTATTTGGCGAGGAAGCCGTGGTGGTTATCGACGCGGCCCGGGCCACCCACAATAACCTGCCCGGCCTGCCCGAGGGCGCGGTCATCAGCGGGCACGGCTTGCAGCTGCATGTGCTGGTGGCCGGGCAGGTGGTGGATATCGCGGGGCGGGCGGTGCGGCCGGAGTAGCGTAGCGCGGACTTTTAGTTCGCATCCCCGCGCCGTTTGGATATCGTTCGGGTTTCCGCTGGGGACGCGAACTAAAAGTTCGCGCTACATCTTTAGCGGCGCACTTCTACCCAGCCTTTGGCGCGGCGGTCGTCGGCGTCGCGCAGTTGGTAGTAATAGATGCCGTCGGGCAGGCCGGTGGCGTCCCAGTTGTTGTGGTAGTCAGCGGTCTGGTACACGCGCTGGCCCCAGCGGGTGTACACTTCCAGCGAAGCCGGCCGGCAGCTGAAGCGGGGCTGGAAGGTCTGGTTGGCGGCATCGCCGTTGGGGGTGATTATGTTGGGCATGAACACGTCGCCTACCTCCACGGGCGAGAAGCCGGTGAGCACCTCACAATTGCCGTAGCGGGCCGTGAGCGTGACGTGATACGTGCCCGGCTGGGTATAGCGGTGCTTGGGCTCGGCCTCGGTGCTGGGCGCGCTGCCATCGCCAAAATCCCAGCTATACGTGGCGTGCGGGGCCAACAGCACCGGCGAGAGCGGGCAGTCGAACGGCGCGAGGCCGGTGTAGCGCGGCGCGGCGGCGCACTCCGGCAGGCTCAGGCCCACATCCTGGGCCGACACCGGTGCCAGCACCACCGTGCGGGTGGCCGTAGCCTGGCAGGGACCCTGCGCCACGGTATAAATAAGGGGAAACACGCCGCCCCGGTTGCCGGTGTTTGGGGGCGTGAAAAAGCCGCCGGCCGTGACGCCGGTGCCGCTCCACACGCCCCCGGCGGGCGCGTAGCCGCGCAACTGGAAGGGCTGGCGCAGGTCGGCGCACAGGGTGGTGTCGCGGCCGGGCGTGATGACGGGCAGGCGGCTCACCGTGACCTGCTGGCTCAGGGTGCCGCAGCCCAGCGAATCGGAAATGGTGTAGGTGAGCGTGTGGGTGCCCGCACCGGCTGTGGCCGGGTCGAAGCGGCCATTGCTCACGCCCGGCCCGCTGAAGGTGCCGCCCGCCGGTGTGGCCGCCAGGGCCACCGCCGCCGCTACTATGCACTGCGTGGGCACCGGCGCGAACGTGGGCACCACCGGCGGAGCCACCACGTAGCGCACGCTGCGGGTGCTCAGGCAAATGCCGGTGGTAGCCACCGTGTAGTTGATGACGTACTGCCCCGGCCCCACGGCTGTGGGCACGAAGCGATAGCCGCCGCCCGGGGCCGGCTGCACGCCCGGCCCGGCCCACACGCCGCCGACGGGGCTGCCGGCCAGCGCTACGGCGCCATTGTCGAGGCACACGTAGCGCCGCGGGCCGGGGTCAGCCTGCAACACTTCAAAATTCATTTTGAAAGCCCCGTTGTTGCAGTTCGAGCTGCCGTTGCGCACGGTGTAGGTGCCCGCGCCCGGCGGCAGCGGAAAGCCCAGATTGCTGCTGCAGCTGGCGCACACGGCCTGATATACCACGCCGCGCTTATCGAAGCGCGAGGTGCCGCCGTCGACGTGCTCAAGGGCGCCGTTCTGGCCGAAGAAGGTGGCGTACTCCAGCTTCGTCATGCCGGCCGAGAACTCGGCCAGGTAAAAATCGGAGCCGTCGGTGGTGCGCTGCACGGCGTTGGCGGTGGTGGGCAGGCCGGTGGTACTGCCGCCCAGGTAGCTGATGCCGGTTCGGCTTGGGCTATTCACCTGCCCGCCCCAGCCGCACACGTACACCCGCTCGCAGTCATCGACGAGGAAGGCGGTGGGCACCAGGTTCGGGCCGTTGGTGTTGCTCCCGCTGCCAAACGCCGTGCTGTAGAGGCTGGAGGTGAGGTCCGGGTTCAGCTTCTGAATAAATTGCGTGCCGTTGGTCGTGGCGTAGAGGCCCGTCGTGGCGGGGTACTGCCCCAGCGTCTGGCCCAGCAGGTAGACATCGCCGTCTGCATCGAGCTGTAATAAAAAAGCCTGGTCGTAGGCACTCGTGCCCACGTAGCTGCTGCGCTCCAGGGTACGGCCATCGGTGCTGATGCGGGCCACGAAGCCGTCGGTGCCGCCCGGCGCGGTGGTGCGGTAAGCCCCGCTGGTAGCAGGGAAATTGCTGGAATTGGTGCCGCCGCATACGTACGTTCGGCCTTGAGTATCTAGCCGTATCGAGTAGGCGGCATCGGTGCCGGTACCGCCCAGAAAGCCGCCCCAAAACGTCACACGCAGATTTGCCGACAGCTTGCACACCACCGCATCATAGCCAAAGCCCGGGGCTAGGGTGTCGTTGAACCCGTTTCCTTGGTTAAACAATGGAAAATTGCGCGAGTTGGTAGTCGATGCCACATATACATCGCCTGCCGCATCAAGCAGGATATCGCCGCGAAACGTGTCGCCGTAGTTGGCGGCCAGCGGGCTGGCCACCACCCCATCGTTGCCCGAGCCGCCCAGGTAAGTGCTGGCCAGCAGTTGGCTGCCATCGGCGCTGAAGCGTGTCACGAACAGGTCGGAGCCGTTGGGCATGTTGTAGGGGTCGCCATCGCCAAAAGGGTCGAGGTAGGTACCGCCCCCGAAGGTGCGTTGCACCGCGCCGGTGGTGGTGGGGTAGGTGGTCGACGACGTGCTGCCCAGCACCACCAGCTCGTTCTGCGCGTTCACCACCAGGCTGTGCGGAAATTCGGTGCTGTTGCCGCCCAAGTAGGTGGCCCACACCCGCGCCGCCGCGCCGCTCACGCTGGTGTTGTACTTGATGAGGCCGATGTCCTCGATGCTGCTGAAAGTGGTGTGGAACGCGCCGGGTGTGGCCGGGTAGGTGCCGCCCAGGTTGCTGGCTACAATGCCGCCCGAATACATATTGCCCGCGTTGTCATAAGTGGCCGTGAAGCCCCAGTTGTCGGCCGTCGAGCCAGTGAGGGTCGAGAACTGCACCGTGGGGTCGATGGTCAGGGCGCGGGCGTGGTCGTAGTCGCCCAGGGCAAAGGTGAGGGTGTTGCCCGTGAGCATGTAGCGACAGGCCACTGCCCGGCGCTGCCCGGCGGCATCGAGCTGCCAGGCCCGTGGGGCCAGCTCGGTGGTGGTGCCCACCGTGGTTTTGATGACGAGGTTGCCGGCCGCGTCTAGGGCCAGGGCGCTGGCCCCGTCGTAGCGCAGGGCCACGCGGGCGGGGTTGGCGCGGGGGGCCAGCAGCACGTCGTACTCCAGGTGCTGGCCGGCGTTTTCGTAGAGGGTCAGGTCGATGCCGGGCCACAGGCTGGTGTAGCGCAGCTGCCGGAACGCGCCGACGTGGCTGGCCCAGCGCCGGCTGTCGTTGCCGAGGAAGTAGTTGCGCTCGCCGGCCGTGGGCGTTTCGGCCGTGAGGCGGGCGCGGGCGCTGGCTTTCTCAAAATGCACCGTGTAGGTATGGGCCGCGATGTCATCGGCTTTGGCAGTGCCGGTGGCCGGGCGGGGCTGGCCGTTGTGGTGGCGCAGGGCGGCGGGGTCCAGGAAGGCGTAGGTCAGCGCATCGGGCAGCACAAACAGCGTGCCGGCCGGCAGGTTGGCCTCGTAGCGCACGCGGCCGTCCCACTGGCCCTTGTTCTGCACAAATTCGAGGCTGGGGGTGGAAGGCGCTACGGCTGCGCCCCGCGCCGCCTGTGCGGGGCGCGGCAGCAAGGCCGCGCAGCATACTAAAGCCAGCAAACAGCGGCTCACCAAGGGAAAAGATAGGGGCATAGAAACGCCAGAGGCAGGAAGGAGTGGAAAGGCAAAGATTGGCAAAAAAGCGGGGCTTGCCTGGCGGCCGCCCCGGCGTTTTGCCGGAACGGCAATCGTGCAAAAATCGTGCGCGGGCACGGCGGTGATTAAACCCGGGCAGGCACGGGCGATATGCTGGTCGGCGGCCAATGTACTGGCCCGCTTCTTCGCCCTGCTCAGGCGGGGAGGCGAGACCAGCTACCGGCGGCTGAGGCAGCATGACGGCCCCGGGAAGGCTGATTCCGGCCGTTGCGGCGGAACCTGCGTTATAGCCTCGGTGAAACGGGGCTGCTATACCTCCCCGAATGCCCCCATAATTGCGGGGCCACCGCTGGTTACTCGCTTAATGATAGAAGACACCCACCACTATTTTTCCAACGCCGTTGGGTCGGTCCTGTACGTGCCCGGCTCGTTCGTGTACCTGCACTGGACCGGCGAGCCGCTGCATAGCTCCGAGCTGCGCGCCCTCTACGTGCATGCCCGCAACCTGCTGCTGCGCTATGACCTGCGCCGCATCCTGGCCGACCACCGCGCCATGCCGGCGGCCTTCGATGAGGCCGACCGCGACTGGCTGCTCACCGACTGGTTTCCGCACACGGTTGAGGAAATACCGCACGTACGCTACGCCGCCCTGCCCAGCCCCGACCCGCAGCGCCGCCTGCACACCGATGCCGTGGTAGCCGCGCTGCGCCGCTACGCCACCGTGGCCCTATTCGATGATTCGACCACCGCGACTAGCTGGCTGCAAGCCGGCTAATTGCCTGACGGTGAATTTCCGGTCATGATTATCGGGGCTGTGCTCATGGGGCCGGTTGTGGGCGTGGGCGCTGGGGGCCTGTTGGTCCAACAACCCGGCGGGCCGTAGCCGGGGCCAGCCGTTACCTTTGCCGGCCCATTTGCTTGTGCCGTGCGCCGCTCTTTTGCTTTCAAATTTACGTTGCTCACCCTGGCTTGGCTGCTGCTGGCCATTGCCTGCGAGCAGGTGCCGGCCGGCGCGTTCTGGCCGGTGGTGTTTGGGGCGCTCACCACGCCGGTGGCCTTGCTGCTCACGGCCTTGCTGGCCCTGTACTGGCTGCGGCGCAATTGGCGGGTGGCGGTGCTGCCCATCGTGGCCCTGGGCCTGACGTGGCCGCACGTGCAGCGCGGCCTGGCGCTGCACGCTTCGCTTAATGAGGAATCAGGGGTGAAGAATGAGGTATTGCCAAATGGAAAAACGCTTCATTCCTCCTTCTTCATCCCCCATTCGAACGAAGTGAGCCTGATTTCGGCCAACGTCCGCATCTTCAACGTGTACGCCCAGCTACGCGACCCGGACTACGCCTCCTCCAGGGGGTTCATCCGGTGGCTGGCCGCCAGCCCGGCCGACGTGCTCTGCCTCCAGGAGTTCTACAACGAGCCGCGCCGCTCGAAGGAAAGCGGCGGCATCTTTCAGTCGGAAGACCAGCTGGGCAAGGGCAGCGGGCGGCACGCCTTCGTGTCCACCAGCCTCACCAACAGCGCGGGGGCCGAGTTCGGACTGGCCATTTTTTCGCGCTTCCGCATCGTGCGGCAGGGCGTCATCCCCTTCGGCAAGCTCTCGCAGAACCATGCCATGTGGGCCGACCTGGCCCGCCCCGCCGGCCCCGGCCGCGCCCGGCCCGATACCATCCGCGTTTTCAACCTGCACCTGCAAAGCATGGCCATGGCCGAAAGCGACATCGCCACCGCCACCGAAAGCCGCGCCGGCCTCCGCCTCAAAGCCCCCAACCTGCTGCGCCGCTTCCGCAACGGGGCCGTGGCCCGGGGCGTGCAGGTCGATACCATTGTGGCCCGTGTAGTCCGCTCGCCCTACCCCGTGCTGCTGGCCGGCGACACCAACGACCTGCCCTATTCCTACGTCTACGACCAGCTGGCCGACCACCTCCAGAACGCCTGGGCCACCGTGGGCCTCGGCCTCGGGGCCACCTACAATGGCAAGCTGCCCGGCCTGCGCATCGACCAGCAGTTTGCCAGCAAGCAGTGGCAGGTGCTGGGGTGCCGCGTGCATCGGGAAATCAAATGGAGCGACCATTTTCCGGTGGAGGCCTTGTACCGCCTGAAGTAGGGGCGGGGCTTGCCCCCGCCCGTCGTTGCGCGGAGTCGTCGGAATAGTGCGAACGGCGGGCGGGGGCAAGCCCCGCCCCTACATGTTGCCCAACTTGACCTATCGACTTGCTCAACTCATTAGGACGTTTTGCACAAAACGTCTTGATGAGTTGAGCAAAAGGCCCTAATCTTTTGTTTCGGCCTCCCCGCCGCCGCACGTCGCGCGGCCCGCTACCTTTGCACCATGTCGCTTCAGCTTTATAACACGCTTACCCGCAAGAAAGAAGAATTCCAGCCCGTGCATCCGCCCCAGGTGGGCGTGTACCTGTGCGGCCCCACCGTGTATAGCGAAGCCCACCTCGGCAACGCACGCGGCCCGGTGGTGTTCGACGTGCTCACGCGCTACCTGCGCCACCTGAACTACCAGGTGCGCTACGTGCGCAACATCACCGACGTGGGCCACCTCGAAAGCGACGCCGATACCGGCGAGGACAAGATGGAAAAGGCCGCCCGCGCCGCCCGCATCGAGCCCATGCAGGTGGCCCAGCACTTCACTAACCGCTATCGCCAGCACATGCTGGGCCTCGGCTGCCTGCCGCCCGACATCGAACCCCAGGCCAGCGGCCACATCATCGAGCAGATTCAGGTAATTGAAGAAATCATTGGCAACGGCCTGGCTTATGAGGTGAACGGCTCCGTCTATTTCGACGTGCCTAGGTACAATGAAGAAGGCAAGCGCTACGGCAAGCTCTCCAACCGCAGCATTGAGGACCAGCTGGCCGGCACCCGCGCCAACCTCGAAGGCCAGAGCGAGAAGCGCAGCCCCCTGGATTTTGCCCTCTGGAAGAAGGCCTCGCCCGAGCACATCATGCGCTGGCCCTCGCCCTGGGGCGAAGGATTTCCCGGCTGGCACTTGGAGTGCTCGGCCATGAGCCGCAAGTACCTCGGCGAGCTGAGCGACATCCACGGCGGTGGCCTCGACCTCATGTTTCCGCACCACGAGTGCGAAATTGCGCAGAGCCAGGGCAGTCATTCGCACACCGACGAGGCGCGCTTCTGGGTGCATAACAACATGATAACCGTGAACGGCACCAAGATGAGCAAGAGCCTGGGCAACTTCGTGCTGCTGGGGGATATGTTCCAGGGGCCGACCGGGCCGCTGGCCTTCGGCTACTCGCCGATGGTGGTGCGCTTCTTCCTGCTGCAAGCCCACTACCGCTCGCCCGTGGACGTGAGCGACGACGCGCTGCAAGCCGCCCGCAAAGGCTACCGCAAGCTGATGAACGGCCTGCGCCTGCTGGACAAGCTGACGATTAACCAGCCCGAAGTAGGGGATGATTCTATGGACATCGCCGCTACTTCCCTGCTGGCTCTGGCCGCCAAACCTGCCGAGTTCCTCGACGACGACTTAAACACGCCCCGCGCTTTGGCCGCGCTGTTCGATTTGCTTAAGCAGTTCAATAAATTCGCCACTAACCCGGTTTCTTTGGCCGAAGTCGGCCCCGAAGCCTTCGCGCAAGCCGCCGCCACCTACCGCACCTTGGTGCAGGATGTGCTGGGCCTGCGCGAAGAAACCGCCGTCGACCCCGAGCAGCTTATTGCCCTCACCCTGGGCTTCTACTCCGAAGCCAAAGCCGACAAAGCCTACGCCAAAGTGGACGTTATCCGGGCCGCCCTCAAAAACCAGGGCATCGTAATAAAGGACACCAAGGCCGGTGTAGAGTGGGCCTACAGCGAGGAGTAGCCGAACAGAACACTGCGAGACACTGCGTTTTTAAACACTGCGAGACCCTGCGTGAAAAATCTTCTTCCCCGGCTGAGCATCCTGCTGGCCGCCACCGTCCTGCTCACGGCCTGTCCCGATAAAAAGGCCACCGAAACCGCCGAAACCACTGCGGCCGCCGAGCCCAAGCTGCCCAAGGCCCCGGTGTTCAACGCCGACTCGGCCTACGCCTTCACGGCCAAGCAGGTGGCCTTTGGCCCGCGTGTGCCCAACTCCAAGGCCCACGTTGCCACCGGCAACTGGCTGGTGGCGAAGCTCAAAAGCTACGGCCTGAAGGTGATGGAGCAACCCTTCGAGGCGATGACGTTTGACGGTACCAACATCCACGCCCGCAACATCATTGCCCAGTACCAGCCGCAGGCGGCGCGGCGCGTGGCCATTTTCGGCCACTGGGACACCCGCCCCTTCGCCGATGCCGACAAGGTGAAGAAAAATGCCCCCATGGACGGCGCTTCTGACGGGGCCAGCGCCGTGGCCGTGGCCCTGGAAATGGCCCGCGTGCTCTCGCAGCAGCCCGAGAAGCTAGCTCCCAACGTGGGCGTTGACTTCATTTTCTTCGATGCCGAGGACTGGGGCCACGACGACACTACCCAGGCCGACCTGAAGGACCAGCTGGCCGGCAGTGGCACCGATTCCTGGTGCCTGGGCTCGCAGTACTGGGCCGCGCATCTGCTGCCCGCCAACTATAAGGCCGAGTACGGCGTGCTTCTGGACATGGTAGGAGCGAAGAACGGCAAGTTCACCCGCGAAGAAACCTCGCGCACCAGCGCCCGCACGGCCCTCGATAAAATCTGGGGCGTGGCCTCGCAGCTGGGCTACTCCGACTACTTCCGCTACGAGGACACCGGCGGCATCACCGACGACCATGTGTACACCAACCGGGCCGGCATCCCCACCATCGACATCTACCACTACAACTCGCCCACCGACTATTTTCCCGCCTACCACCACGCCACCACCGACAACATGGCCATCATTGACCGCAATACGATGAAGGCCGTGGGACAGACCATGTTGCAAACGCTGTACGTGGACTAAGCTTTGGAATAACCAGGTATTTAGAACGGCCGGCGGGGCAACCTGCCGGCCGTTTTGGGTACCAGTGGGGTGCCCTCAACCGTCCTTTCCCGTTCCGGTACGCCCCGCACGAAAACCCCGCCATGTGCAACGCGGCGGTGCGGGATTTTCCGGGGCCGCCGTAGGGGCAGGCCGGCTTCTGCCCAATGAATAACCGCCGGGGCGGGAACCAGGCATTAATGACCGACCCGCTAAGCCGGGGTTTCTTCAGTAGCAAATACCATCGGGTTTGCCGTCACCGCCATCGGGTTTACCGAAACGGCCATTGGGTTAATCCGAAACATTGGGGGCGAGCCCGGCTAGGCGGTGGTGAGCCGCGCCCCCGCGCCGTCCACGGTCAGCGTCATGGGCTGGCCCACCAC
The DNA here is from genome assembly GCF_054061335.1 of Hymenobacter sp. UYAg731. Classification (NCBI taxonomy): domain Bacteria; kingdom Pseudomonadati; phylum Bacteroidota; class Cytophagia; order Cytophagales; family Hymenobacteraceae; genus Hymenobacter; species Hymenobacter sp. UYAg731. The sequence continues at coordinate 11,621 of NZ_JBSSEC010000010.1, forward strand.
CAAGGCCAGGTTGTCGGCTTCGTGGCCCACGGGGAAGCCGTAGCCCACCGGGAAATCGTACATCTGCGCGTAGCGGTCGATGATTTCCAGGGCGGTGCTGCCGAAGGGGATGGCGTTGTCGCGCATGGAGGAGAAGTGGCCCACCACCAGTCCCGCCAGACTAGCCAGCTGCCCGCTGCGGTGCAGGTGCAGCATCATGCGGTCAATGTGGTAGAGGTATTCGTCGAGGTCCTCCAGAAACAGGATGCGGCCCGCGAAGCCGGCCTGCGAGGCCGTGCCCGTGACGGTCTGGAGCAGGCTCAGGTTGCCGCCCACCAGCGCGCCGGTAGCGGTGCCGGGCCGGTTGAGGGCGTGGGCGGGCACGGCGATGGGCTGGAAGGCTTCGCCGAACAAGGCCCGGCGCAGGGTTTCCAGCGCCAGCTCGCCGCCGGCCTGATGAAACAGCACCGGCATCACGCCGTGAATGCTGGCGTGGCCCAGGGCCAGCAGGTGCGCGTTGAGCACCGTCACATCGGAAAAGCCGGCCACCCACTTGGGCGCGGCCCGGAAGCCGGCAAAGTCCAGCCCGTCCACAATGCGGGCCGTGCCGTAGCCGCCCCGGGCGCAGAGGATGGCGCGGATGGCCGGGTCGTCGAGCTGCTGCTGGAAGTCGCGGCGGCGCAGGTCGTCGTCGCCGGCAAACTGGTGGTGGTCGCCGGCGATGCTTTCGCCCAGCACCACGTCCAGGCCCCAGCTCTGGAGGGTGGCGATGGCGGGGGCCAGCTCGGCCGCGCTGATTTTGCGGGCGGGACTGACGATGGCGACGCGCTGGCCGGCGCGCAGGGCAGGGGGGAAGGAAATCGACATAAAGTAGCGGGACTATGCGGCTGCAAATAACGCAGGCTGTATCTTCGGAACCAGCGCCGCCCGCCCGGCGGCCTCAACCCCGGCTCCCTTTCCGGCATTGATACCGGGACTGGGCTCTGGTTAATTGCCCGGCTCACCTTTTCCTTTTTTCGTGATGAAAACACTTTTCCTCTTCTTGGCGGCCCTGCTGCTCACGGCGGCCCGGGGGGCCAGCGCCCAGGCCGTCATCGACACCACCGGCGGGCGCTACTACCGGCCCGTGTTTGCCAACGTGACCGTGACCTCGGGCGTGGCCTACGGTGCGGCCGTGAACTCGGCCGGAGCCAACCAGACGCTGCTCCTGGACATCTACCAGCCCACCGGCGATGTGCTGGCCGGGCGGCCGGTCATCGTCTTTGCCCACCAGGGCGGCTTCATCGGGGGCTCCAAAACCGATGCCTACATGGTGGCCGTCTGCACCCAGTTTGCCCGTCTGGGCTACGTCACGGCCAGTATCGACTACCGGCTGCTGGATTTCGGCACCATTGCCACCGCCTTCGACACAGTGAACATTGCCAAGTCGGCCATTCGGGGGATGCAGGATTTGCGCGCCGCCGTGCGCTTCTTCCGCAAAGACGCGGCCACCACCAACACCTACCGCGTCAATCCCGGCTACGTCATCGTGGGCGGCTCCTCGGCCGGGGCATTTGCCGCGCTCGAAGTCGGCTACCTCGACAAAGCCGCCGAGGTGCCGGCCTACGTGGGCCTGGCCGCGCTGGGCGGCGTGGAGGGCGTGAGCGGCAACCTCGGCTATAGCAGCCTGCCCCAGGCCGTGCTCAACCTGAGCGGGGCCACCGAAACCCCCAATTACATCGAGGCCGGCAACGCGCCCCTGTGCAGCGTACACGGCACCGCCGATGCCACCGTGCCCTACCTGCAAGGCCGGGTGGGCTCATTCCTGCCGCCCAAGTACGTGTACGGCAGCGGTCGCCTCAACCCCCGCGCTACCGCGCTGGGCATCCGCAACACGCTGCGCACCCTGCGCGGAGCGGGCCACATTCCCTTCGAGAGCAACGCGGCCTACGCCGATACCACCTTCCGCACCATCCGCGATTTTCTGCGGCCCGTGCTGGCGCTGCCCGGCCTGGTTGTGACGGCCGCTAAAGTCCCGGCCACCCTCGCGCCCGCCGCCCAGGCCTACCCTAACCCCGCCGCCGACGCCATCCGCATCCAACTGCCCGAAGCCTGGGCCGCCGCCGCCGAAGCCCAGCTGATTGATGCCGCCGGCCGGGTGGTCCGCACCATTCGCCCCACCAGCACCCGCGACCTGAGCGTACTGCGCGGGACGCTCAATGCCGGCATCTATTTGCTGAAAGTCCCCGGCCAGCCCCCGGTCCGCATCGAGTTCCGCTAACCGCCCGCAGCTAACCGAAGAACCCAAAGAGGCCCCGAAACAGCGCTGGCGTTTCGGGGCCTCTTTGGTTGTGTTGGGCTGTAATCAGGCCAAAGCCGCTGCTTCGGTGCGGGCCGGTACCGCTTCGGCCACCGTCCGCACCGCGCCCCGCCGGGCCACGAAGATGCCGGCGGTCCGCAGCTCCTTACGCCAGGCCCATAGCTGCCGGAGCGCCACCGGGCCGGTAGCGTAGGGGTGAAGGGCATCGGTTGCCAGGGCTTCGGCGGGCAGCTCCAGCCAGGTGAGCACCTCGCGCAGCACGCTTGCGTCGGCGTGGCTCACGTAGGCATCCAGCTCCAGGCCCTGGGTGAGCTGGGGTGCGGGCGCACCGGCGCGCCGGGCGTAGCCGTAGCGGTAGCCGCGCCGCAGGGCCAGCACGTCGGCCAGCACTGCCGAGCCGGTGGGGTGCCCGCCCGCCCCGCGCCCGCGCAGGAACTGCGGCCCGGCGTATTCGGCCGCAATCACCACGCCGTTGAACTCGTGCTCCACGGTGAACAGCGGCGACTCTGGCCCCACCAGCTGCGGCGTCACAAGGGCCGTCACGCGGCCATCGGCCAGGCGCTCCACGCTGGCCACTACCTTGATTTTCTGGCCCTGCGCCGCCGCGTAGGCAATATCCGCCGCGCCAATGCCCTCAATGCCCAGGTTCAGCACCTCATCCGCTTCCAGAAAAACCCCGTAGGCGTGGGCCGCCAGAATCACCGCCTTTGAGCGCGGGTCAAACGCGCCCATGTCCAGCGCTGGGTCGGTTTCAGCAAAGCCTTTGGCCTGCGCCTCGGCCAGGGCCGGGCCGTAGTCGGAGCCTTCCTCGCTCATGCGCGTGAGCACGTAGTTGGACGAGCCATTGAAGATGCCCTGCACCGCCCGCAGCGGCTCATGGCTGAAATAGCCGTCCAGCGTCCGCACCACCGGGATGCTGCCGCACACGGCCGCCTCATACAGCAGCGCGCCGCCGTGCTGCTGCTCCAGCTGCACCAACTCGGCGAGATGGCGGGCCAGCATGGCCTTGTTGGCCGTCACCACCCGCCGGCCCTGGCGCAACGCCGCGCTCACTAATCGGAACGCCTCATCGGCATCGTCGATGACTTCCACCAGCACGTCCAGCGTGGGGTCGTTCAGCAGCTCATCGGCGTGGTAGGTGAAGCGGTCGGCGGGCAGCGAACGGGGCTTGGTGGGGCTTTTCACGGCAATGCGCGTGATGGCCAGCCCCAGGCCGGGCTGCTGTTGCAGGATGTCGTAAAAGCCCTGCCCCACGCAGCCAAAACCAATCAGGCCGAGGCGCAGGAGTTGTTTATCAGAATCCATAGGATGGATGGTTTTCAAAGGTCAGAAAAGAAGTAGGGTACGACCCCGCACCCTACCCGTTAATGCACAAACGTGGGCGCGTAGAACAGCTCCAGGAAATGCGTGATGGCCGCCGTTTCCAGCAGGAACCCGTCGTGCCCGTAGCGCGAGTCCAGCTCGGCATACATCGCGCCGGGAATGTGGGCCGCCAGCTCCCGCTGCTCCGTGAGCGGAAACAGGACATCGGAGGTGATGCCCAGCACCAGCGTGCGCGCCCCAATGCGGGCCAGCGCCGCCGGCACCCCGCCCCGGTTGCGGCCCAGGTGGTGGGTGTCCATGCTCCGGCTCAGGGAAACATAGCTGTAGGCATCAAAGCGCGACACCAGTTTATCGCCCTGGTAGCGCTGGTAGGCGCTGGCACGGTGCTCGCGCAACAGCTCGTCGTCGGTAGGGTCGGTCTGGGTTTCGGCGTAGGCCGAGTAGCTGCGGTAGCTGAGCAGGGCCATGGCGCGGGCGGCGCGCAGGCCGTCGTCGCCCCCGCCGGGCTGGCCGGCGGCGTAGGTCGGGTCGGCCTCAATGGCCAGCCGCTGGGCCTCATTAAAGGCAATGCCCCAGGCTGAATGCCGGGCGTTGGTGGCAATGACGACCAAATGGTCGAACAAATCGGGCCGCTGCACGGCCCACTCCAGCGCCTGCTGCCCACCCATTGAGCCGCCAATCAGCGTGTTGATATCCGCCAAATCCAACTCTTCCCGCAGCGCCTCGTGCGCCGCCACCAGGTCGCGGATTGTCAGCAGCGGGAAGTGCTGGAAGCGCGCCTGGCCAGTGGCCGGGTCGGCATCGAGCGGCCCGGTGCTGCCGTAGCACGAGCCCAGCACGTTGGCGCACACGATAAACCACTCGGTGGGGTCGTAGTAGCAGCCCGGCCCTACCAGGCCCGGCCACCAGGCCAGTACGTCGGCGTTGGCCGTGAGGGCGTGGCACACCCACACCACATTGTCGCGGTCTTCGTTGAGCTGGCCCCAGGTCTGGTAGGCTACGTGCGCCCCGGTCAGGGTTTCGCCGCTTTCCAGGGTCAGGTCCGGCAGTTCAAATACTTGGGTTGGCATAATTCAATTAAGTAGCACAGCTTCAGAACCAGCGAACCGGCCCGACGCAATAGTTTCTCACTCCCATTTCTCCTCCCATCACGGAAGAGGCCCGGGCCGGCGCACCGATTCTAAAGCTGCGATAAAACTCGGCCGCCAGCGAGACTGGCACCGACCCGCCAAGGGTGGCCCGCTGGCGGCAATATTGTTAGTGGTTAACGGTTAGTGGTTAACGATTAATCCTCAGTGGTTTTTACCATGTCACTGACCACTAATCGTTAACCACTAAAAACTATACTTCCAGCGGCTGGGCGTGCTTCAGTGCGGGCTCGCCCACTTCCTCGCCCTCCGTCGGCAGGCTGGCCGTGTTGCCGATGGCATCAAACGCCGCCTGCAAGTCGGCCTTGATGTCGTCGAAATGCTCGATGCCCACCGACAGGCGCAGCGAGGTGGGCGTGACGCCGGCGGCCAGCTGCTCCTCCTCGCTCAGCTGCTGATGCGTGGTGGCCGAGGGCTGGATGATGAGCGTTTTGGCATCGCCCACGTTGGCCAGGTGGCTGATGAGCTTCAGGCTGTCGATGAATTGCGAGGCATTTTCCTTGGTGCCCTTGATGCGGAACGAAAGCACGCCGCCGTAGCCGCGCTTGAGGTACTTGCTGGCGATGGCGTGGTAGGGGCTGCTGGCCAAGCCGGGGTAGTTCACGCTTTCCACCTGCGGGTGCTGCTCCAGCCAGTTGGCTACTTTCAGGGCATTTTCCACGGTGCGGTCCACGCGCAGGCTCAGGGTTTCGAGGCCAATGAGCAGCTGCCAGGAGTTGAACGGGCTGATGGAAGGCCCAAAGTCGCGTAGCCCCTCCACCCGCGCCCGGATGATGAAGGCAATGTTGCCAAATGGCCCGCCCTTGCCAAATACGTCATTGAAAATCAAGCCGTGGTAGCCATCGCTCGGCTCGGTGAACTGCGGGAATTTGCCGTTGCCGAAATCGTAGGTGCCGCCATCCACAATCACGCCGCCCACGCTGGTGCCGTGCCCGCCAATCCACTTCGTGGCCGATTCCACCACGATGTGCGCGCCGTGCTCCAGCGGCCGGAACAAGTAGCCGCCCGCGCCAAAGGTATTGTCCACAATCAGCGGCAAGTCGTGCTTCTTCGCAACGGCCGCGATGGCCTCAAAATCCGGAATGCTGAAGCTGGGGTTGCCAATGGTTTCCAGGTAAATAGCCTTGGTCTTCTCGTCAATCAGCGGCTCAAACGAAGCCGGGTTATCACCGTCCGCAAAGCGCGCCTCGATGCCCAAGCGATTGAACGCCACCTTGAACTGGTTGTAGGTGCCGCCGTACAGGTAGGCCGTGCTCACGAAGTTGTCGCCGGCCTGCAGAATGTTGTTCAAAGCAATGAACTGGGCCGCCTGACCCGAGCCGGTGGCCAGTGCCGCCACGCCGCCCTCCAGCGCCGCCACGCGCTGCTCGAACACGTCGGTGGTGGGGTTCATCAGGCGGGTGTAGATGTTGCCGAACTCCTTCAGGGCAAACAGATTGGCCCCGTGCTCGGCGCTTTTGAATACGTAGCTGGTGGTCTGGAACAGCGGCACGGCGCGGGCCCCGGTGGTGGGGTCGGGCTGCTGGCCGGCGTGGAGCTGAAGGGTTTCGAAGTGTTGGGGCTGAACGGACATGATGTTGATATTTTAAGCGGTGAAGCGTTGATTATGAATGTTGAATTAGAGTTGAGCCAGCGCCTCCAGCAGCACGGCCGGGTCGGGCCGCTGCTTAAAGTTGGCTTCGGTGGCGGCCCAGGCAATGATGCCATCCCGGGCGATGACGAACGTGCCCGTCAGCGGCAGCTCGCCGCTATCGTCGCCGTTGAAAATGGCCAAGTCGATGCCCACGCCGTGCAGCGTGTGGTACACGGCATCGCCCACCTGGTAGGCCAGCCCGTACTGCCGGGCCACCGCGTTGCCGAGGTCGCTCAGCACTGGGAAGCGCAACTCCTTTTCCTCGGCCGTGAGGCTGGTGAGGTCCGGCGTTTGGGGCGAAACAGCCACCAGCGTGGCATTAAAGCCCTTGAAATCGGCCAGGGCCTGGTTGTAGGCCCGCAGTTGCACATTGCAGTAGGGGCACCAGTTGCCGCGATAAAACACCAGCACCACCGGGCCGCTGGCCAGCAGCGTCGTCAGCGAAACTGGCTGGCCCGCCGCGTCTGGCAGGGTGAAAGCGGGAGCCGTTTGGCCGGCCCGGAGGCTGCGTTGCGCCAAACCGGCCGCATGCACGGCCGCAATGCCGGCATCGATGGTTTGGCTGGCGGTGGCGGGCAGCAGGGTGGCCAAGTGTTGGGCCGTAGCGGCCAGTTCGGGTTGAATGGAAGCGGGAGTGGTGAGCGTGGACATGCGAAGTCGAGAAGAATATCTGGGTGAGGGAGAGAGACTTCTTCGGGGAGCATGGTCCGCCTGGGGCGGTAGTCCGGTGCAGCGCGGGCCGGCCAGTGGCCGCGTTCAGCGCATTCGATGCACCCGCGTGGCCCCAACGGGCCAGGTACAATGGCATTCCCACGAAGAAGAAAGAGGAGGTTGTTAGGCCGAAATCAGACTAGCAACAACACGCGCAACAACAGCACATTCGCATTCGCCCGTTGGGCAATGCCACAATCCGGCCGCCATCGGCCGAAACGAAGAAACCCGATGCCAGGGCGCGAAAAGCAGCCGGAGCATTCGGGAGAAAAAAAGCAGGATGTGAGGGATTTTCCATGGCACTCGAATCATCTGTCCCAGCGCGGCCGAAGCTGCGGGTGGGTAGGAATTGGCACCTTTCGTTTTGCGAAGGTTGCCAGTGGGTCACGGAGCCTAGTCTCTCGCCACTTCTGTATAAAACTTGAAAACTGCCCACCGTTAGCGGGGAGTACCTGTTTGGTATTGGCAAATGTACGGGAGAATTTTTGGGATGGGCAAGCGGGGGAGTGAAAATATTTTTGGTGGGGTGTTGGTGAACGTCTGGAACGTCATGCCGCGCGTAGCCGAGGCATCTCGCGTGCTACTGCTGAGTTTTTTTCCACGATTGGTTTACTCTCCCGAGCGAGATGCCCCGGTTACGCTCGGCATGACGTTCTGGGAGCATCGCCCTTATGACCCCACCAAACGCAAAAAAGCCACCCTGAAACAGAGTGGCTTTTCTCACCTTTTTTCTGCAAAAAAGTACCTAGAGACTAGGTATGGTCAACACCTGTCCCACTTCAATGTGGTCAGGGTTGTCGCCGATGAGCGCCTTATTGGCGTCGTATATCTGGTGCCACTTGGCGGCGTCGCCGTAGTGGTGTCTTGCTATTTTGGAGAGGGAATCACCGCTGACAACGGTATACGTGTTGCCGGTGGCTTCCGGTTTGGCATTGCCAAAAAAATCGGTGCCGCCAGCCGCCGGCTTAGCCGCGGGCTCTGCGGGCTTCTGGTCGCCTTTGTCGCTGATGAAATCGAAGAGTCCCATGGTATCAGTGAGGTTAAATGGAGAGATGAGTGCTGCCGAAAGCGCTTGTGAGCGGGCCGACCGGGTTGCTATACGGGCAAGCCCAAGCGGGGTTGCGCTCTAAACTCTTTTGCGTCTGCGTCGTAAGCCGACGAGTCCGCACCTCGCGTGTCACTTTCATTCTTTCACCATCACCCTTTTTGCCCATGAAACTCCAGTCCCTTTTTTCGCTCCGTTACTTCGCCAGTCTGCTGCTGCTTGTGTCGCTTTTTGCCGCTTCGTGCAGCAACGATAAAGGCAAAGTGGAGGGCGTGAACATGCTGTACGGCACCGATAGCAAGGTGTGGAAAACCGCCAAGGAAACCGATACCGCCGGCGACAAAGTAAAGCAAACTGACGCCCAAAAGCAGGAAGAACTGCGCATTTTCGCCAACGGTACTTACAACATGACCGGGGCCAGCGGGGCCGTTTCGGGCAAATACACGTTTGACCAAGCCGGCAAAACTGTCACCATGACCCCCGACGGTACCACTACCAGCAACACCTTCGCCGTGGAAACCCTCACTGACAAAAAGCTCACGCTGAAATCGGCCGACGGGGCCGCCCTGATGCTCGAAGCCGAGTAAACCATTCCGGAATCAACCAAACGAAAAGCCTCGAACCACGCCGGTTCGGGGCTTTTTTTGTGGCAGAATTCCCGCCAGCGCCATTCGTTTTTGCCTCAGTGCGCTACCTTTCTGCCAATTCCGACCGCGCTGTGCGGCTTTCCTCCTCCTTTTTTCTGTTGATGTTTACTCATCTGAAAGCGGCCACCGCGCTACTCGCGGTGGCCCTGTTCGCGCCGGCGGCCTATGCCCAGGCCCCTAATCCGCTGCCCACCCACGCAGTGCGTAGCATCAACCCGACGGATACCGATTTCCGGGATTTGGAATTCCTGAAAGCGGAAATCGGCCCGGCTCGGGTGGTGATGCTGGGCGAGCCCAGCCACGGCGAAGGCAACGTGTTCGAAGCCAAAATCCGGCTCCTGCGCTTTTTGCGCCAGCAAATGGGCTTCACCACGGTGGCGTTTGAGAGCGGGTTTTATGACTTGCACAAGGCCCAGCAGGCGCTGGAGGCTGGCCGCCCGGCGCAGGAGGCCATTGGCAACAGCGTGTTTCCGGTCTGGACATCGACGCAGGAGTTTCAGGGCATTTTGCCACTGCTGGGCCGGCAAGGGCTGCGCGTGGCCGGCTTCGACCCGCAGCTGACCGGCGAGTACAGCGGCGATATGGTGGACGACCTGGAGGAATTCCTGGCTCCGGATAAGAGCGCGGCCCTGCTCAATTATGACTACCTTGAGCAGGTCATCGGTTTCATGGGTGAGCATTTCTCATTTGTGCCCACCACCACGCTCGCCGAGTTTGAGAAGGAAATGGCCAAAGTGGCCAAGCTGGTGAACAAAGCCGCCACCGGTTCCGACGCGAAGCGGCGCACCGAAGCCACGTTCTGGCAGCAAAACCTGCGCAGCCTGCTGGCTCAGGCCCGCGACTATGCCCTGAACGACCCCGGCGCGAAAACGGAGCAGGAGTTCAAGGCAACTGACAGCAACCCGCGCGATGCCCAGATGGCCGACAACCTGCTGTGGTATGTGAAGCAGCACCCGCAGGAAAAGGTGGTTTGTTGGGCCGCCCTGCCCCACCTGGCCAACCGCACCGACCACTTCGATAATGCCGAAATGCAGGCCTACCGGCCCATGGGCCGGGCCGTGAAGGATGGCCTCGGCCCCGACCAGGTATACATTCTGGGCACGCTGGCGGGCAGTGGCACCCACGGCTTCCCGGCCATGGGCTACAAGCCGGTGCCCGCACCGGTGGCCGGCTCGCTCGAAGCCGGCCTGCTGGCCCAGCCCGCCGACTACGCCTTCGTGAGCCTGAAGCACGACGCGCCGGGCCAGCGCCTGACCACGTATGCGTTGGACTATCAGCCTGTTGCCGGCCCGTGGAGCGAAGCGGTAGATGGCTTCCTGTTTTTGCGCGGTGTGAGCCCGCCGCACGGCGCAGCGGCCGGTGCTGTTGTTGCCGAAGCAGCTTCGGTCGATAGCACGGTGGCCCGTACCAGTCCAGGCGCACTGAATCCGGCGGCCCTGCCCCGCCGCGTGCGGGCCGCCGCTGCCGGAGCCACCGCCTTGGTGCGCGGCGTGGTGCTCGACCGCAAAACCGGCCAGCCGGTGCCCTACGCTTCGGTCTCGGTGTCCGCCCAGGGCGTGGGCACGGTGGCCGACGGGCAGGGCCGCTTCGTGCTGCGGGCCAGCGGGCCGGTGCAGGTGAGCAGCGTGGGCTACGCCTCCGCCACGGTAGCTGCCACCACCGACGAACTACTGACCGTGCGGCTGGCCCCGGCCGCCTACGAACTCAAGGACGTGCAGGTGCGCGGCGAAAGCCTCAACCCGCGCAAGATTATGAAGAAGGTACTGGCGGCAGCTCCGCAGAACTACGAACAGGCCGATTACTCGGCGCAACTGTACACCCGGCGGCGGGTTATCAACTTCGATACGCTGCGCTACGAGGCAGAATACGTGAGCCAAACGTTTGAGCCGGCTGGCTACCGTAACTGGAATGGCGGCTTCCTGATGTGGGGGGCCCAGCATCAGATTAGGGTGCAGGAAGCGCATGTGCTGAAACGCCCCGCCGCGCTCATGCGAGCGTCGGACCTGATTGAGAACGGCCAGGGGTTTTATGCCGCCGCCGCCGACCCGGTTCGCATCTCGCCCCTTTTCAAAACCAGCACTGTGAATAAGTTTCGCTTTCACCTAGACAGCGTGCTGGTGCGCGGGGGCGAAACCGTGTACCTGATGAGCTTCGCCGTGAAAAGAGCCAGCCATCGCAGCACCGGCACTTACCTCGAAGCCGGGTATTCGGGCCGGCTCGAAATTCAGCAGCGCGACTATGCCGTGACCCGCTACGAGGCCCTGTGGGAAAAAGACACGGTGAAATGGAACGCCGTGGCGCATAAGCACGCGCCAAAACACGACTTCGTTTCCCGTCTCTACAACACCATTCTGACCGATTCGCGCACCGACCATGTGGTGGAGTATGCCAAAGGAGCAAGTGGCCGCTACCACGTGCGCCACAGCACGGGGCAGGGCATCGGGGCAGGCCGCGTCATTGGCGGCAAACCCTTTTACACCCAGAAATTCTGCGACGAATATTTCACCGATTTACCGGTGGGTACCGCCTTGCCGCCGCCCAACCCCAAAACCGAGCTGCGGCTGGTAGGGCACGAGTTGGAAGAGTTAAAACTCGCCGAATATCACCCCGGATTTTGGCAAACCTACTCGCGCCCCACGGCGGGGAAATGAGTTAAAAGTTAAAAGTGAGGAGTTAGAAATAGACTGCTCCTCACTCCTCACTTTTAGCTTTTAACTCCCTTTTTCGCAAACACCCGCGCCACCCAGCGCGGCAGAAAAATGGTGCCCAGCACCAAATACAGGTAGTACGTGACCACCCGGTACAGCAGCACCATGAAGCTGGTGAGGGTGGCCGTGCCGATGAACTTGCCGAAAAACGTGGGAAATGCCCCTTCCACGATGCCCGCGCCGCCCGGCGTGACGGCCAGCAGCAGCAGCACTTTGTAGGTGAGATTGCGGGCGAAGATGAACAGGAACGTATCAGCATCCATGGGCACGAAGGCGGCAATGAGGCAGCCGATAACCAGGTAGCGGGCCGTCCAGACGAAGAACGTGCTGCCCGCCGCCCGCACCCAGTAGATGGCTGGGTTGCCGCGCAGCTGGATAGATGCCTCCATCATGCCCTGGCCGTGCTTGTAGGCCGAGCGCTGCCAGCGCCGCAGCAGCCGGAACGAGAACAGCCGCACCAACAGCCGCCGCACCGATTTCGGATTGATGAAAATGGCGTACAGCATCAGCCCCGCGTAGGCCGTGACGGCCACGTAGCTGATGATGAACGCCACGCGCAACGTGGCGATGAACGCGCCCTGCATGGCCTCGTGCGGGTAGAGCCCGGCCCCGGCAATACTCACCACCAGCGGCACCATGATGACGTAGTACAGGTTGTCCATCAGGGCGGTAACCATAATGTAGGCCAGCGACTTGCCCAGCGGAATCCCTTCCTTGTTCAGAATAAAGGAGGCCACCGCCGTGCCGCCCACCGCCGACGGCAGGACACAGGAGGCGAACTCCCAAATCATAATCACGTCGAGGCTTTGGCGGTAGCTCAGCTCACGCTCGGCAATGTGCCGGATGCGGTAGATGTAGCCAAAATCGCGGGCCAGCAGCACCAGCAGCGTGACCAGCAGCCACTCCCACCGGGCGTGGCCCAGCGGGGCCAAATCGCCCGGCTTGTAGCTGCGCCAGAACATAAACCCTACCACGCTCAGGCCAATCACGACGGGCAGAATGAGCCGCGAGGGCTGCAAGCGCTGCAAAAAATGCGCGTCGTCTTCGGGCAGGGGAGCGAGGGTTTTATCGGTCATCGAAGGAAATAAAGCAGCCGGGCAAAAGTAGGGGGTAGCCGGCCGGCGGCTGATTAAAAATGGATTAAGGGGTTATGAAAAACGTCATGCCGGAATAAACTCAGCATGACGTTTTCATTGATAACCCGCAGTGTTGGGCTAGGGCCGGCCGCCGGGGCTGCCTGCCGGTACCGTGCCGTTGGGCGTGCTGGTGCCGGGCGAGGGCGCGTTGGCCGGTGCGTTGAGGGGGCTGGTGGCCGGAGCCGGGGTCTGGCGATTGGTCGAGTCGGCGGGCTGGGCCGTGGCGGGGCGCAGCCCGGGATAGCCGCCGGGGCGCTGCCCGGGCTGGGAGCGGCCGGTGCTGTCGGTAGCCGGCTTGCCGGAAATGCTGTCGGCGGGCGCAGTGCCGCGCTGCTGGCCGGGGTAGCCGCCGGGGCGGCCACCAGCGCCGGCCGGCGCTGCGCCGGGGTAGCCACCGGGGCGGGCCATGCCAGCGGGCGCACCAGTTGGCGCGCCGGCCGGGCGAGCGCCGCCGCCGCCAGGAGCGCCGCCACCGCCAGGAGCGCCGCCACCGCCAGGAGCGCCACCGCCACCACCACCGCTGCCAATGTCACCGCCGCCGCCTTCGCCGCCGCTTTTGAGGTCGTCGTTGTTGATGCTCTTGCCGCGACGCGTGGGCGGGGCCACTGTGAGCTTGCCGATGCGGTAGCTGATGTTCACCTTAAAGCTCATGTTGTGCAGCACGTTGCGGCTGGCTTGGTCGATGAGCGGCGACACCACGGTGTTGCGAATGGTGATGCTGGGCGTGAAGAAGTTCTCGGCCCCGAAGCCGATGCTGCCGCGCTTCTCGGCGAAGTCGCGCTTCACGCTGAGGCTGTACACGCCGAAGCTGCTTTGGGTGCCTTGCAGCTGCACCTGGTTGCCTCGGTAGAAGGCGAAGGCCTGCAGGCCCCACACCGGCGTGAAATTATAGGAGCCAAACACGCGGCCACTCATCACAAAGCCTTCATTAGCGGCGTTGAAATTGGCATCGGGCACGTTGTTGGTGAGGGTGACGTAGTAGAAATCAGTGCCGGCGTTCAGGCTGAGCTTGCCGTTGTTGATGTTGGCGAACAGGCTGCCGCCGTAGGCCGTCTGCCGGCCGATGTTGGCGTAGCTGGTTTGCACTGTATCAAGGCCGCGTACCGTGCGCAACGCCTCGATAGAACCTGTAGTATTGCGCACAAATGAGCTGAAATTCAGGTTCAAGCGCTTGTATGCGGTGCTGTAGCCTAATTCGTAGTTATCGGTATATTCGGGGGCCAGCGACGGATTACCTTTGCTGATGTTCTTCGGGTTCTGCGCGCTTACGTTGGGGTTCAGAAACTGCAGCGAAGGGCGCTGAATCCGCTTGTTATAAGCCAGTTTCAGCACGTTGCCGTTGGCGAGCTTGCGCGAGAAGTTCACGCTGGGCACCAGCACGCCATAGTTAGGAATGTTGGTTTTCGCCGTGTCAGTCTTGGCAAAATCGGCCTGAATAGTCGTGTATTCGTAGCGCAGACCCGGCTTGAGTGTGAAGCCCTTGGGCAGGCCCAGGGTGTAGGCCACGTAGCCGGCCGTTACGTTCTGGCGGTAGGTAAATACGTTGCTGGAGTTCAGTAGCCCCACATTGGGCAGTACTTCGCCATTGGCCCCATAGTTGGTGGTGGCGTAGTCCGAATTCACGCGGCGCAGAATATTCTTCGCGCCCATCTCCAGAATCTGGGTTTTGCTGATGGGGTTCTGATAATCCAGCTGCACCGTGTATTCCTCGTTGTAGCTCGGGTTGTCGTTCACAATCCGGCGCGTTAGGCTGGCCGCATCGGAAGTGCTCAGAATGTTGTTGGTAAAGCTGTTGGTGCGGTCGTTGCGGCTAAACAAGGTCAGCAGGCTGATTTCGTGCTGCGGCTTCTCGAAGCTGTGCGAGTAGTTCAGGCTGGCATCCACGGTACCCGACAGGTCCTTGGAGTAGGTGTCGCGCTGGTCGGTGCTCAGGGGCGCGCCCGTGGCGAAAGCGCCGGCGTAGCTGGTGCGCAGCAGGCCATCCTGGTAGTTCTGGCCGCTGCGGGTGCCGTAGGCCACCGAAGCTTGCAGCGAGTTGAACTTGTCAATATCATAATCCCAGCCCAGCGTGTAGCGCCCAAAAATCTGTTGCAGGCGCGTGTTGGCCGATTGCAGCGTGGTGGTGGCCGAGTCGTCGGCAATGCTGCGCGTCACCTGCGTGTTGCTGAACTCGCCCGGCACGTTGTACTGTGCCCGGCCGAAACCGCCCAGCGAGAAGCCCATTTTGCCGGTGCGCAGGCTGCCATTCAGGCTCAGGTTGCTGCTGCGGGTGCCGGCGCTGACGTCGATGCCCAGCGTGGCCCCGCGCAGGTTGTTGCTCTTGGTGATGATGTTGATAATACCGCCCGAACCCTCCGCGTCGTACTTGGCCGAGGGCGAGGTGATGACCTCCACCGTCTTAATCTGGTCGGCCGGAATCTGCTTCAAAGCGTCGGCAATGCTGTTGGCCGCGATGGTCGAGGGCTTGTTGTTGATGAGCACCTTGATGTTGCTGGAACCGCGCAGGCTCACGTTGCCATCCAAATCCACGCTCAGCAGGGGCACGCGCTTGAGCACGTCGGTGGCATCGCCGCCCCGGGCGGTCTGGTCGTTTTCGGCGTTGTACACCGTGCGGTCCACCCGCTCCTCGATGATGGCCTTTTGGCCCGTCACTACTACTTCGCCCAACTTCTGGGACGAAGTGCCCAGCGCCACGGTGCCCAGATTAATCACGCCGCCGGCGGGCACTATCACGCCGGGACGGTCCTCATTTTTATAGCCCAGAAGGCTGATTTGCACCGTGTACGTCCCGGCCGGAATGCCGGCCAGTACGAATTTGCCATCATCGCCGGCCACGCCGCCGTTCACGGGCGCGCCCGCCGCGTCTAGCACCGCCACCGTGGCGTAGGATACCGGCTTGCCGGTGGTGGCATCGGTCACGGTACCGCTCACGCGGCCCGCCGCCGCGCGCGGCGCGGCCGGAGCCGCCGTAGCGGGGCGGGTGCCCGTGGGCGGCCCTTGCTGCGCAACGGCTAACTGGTTGATGCCCAGCAGGGCGGAAAATAATACGGCGGAAGCCGGTAAGGTTCGTCTCATACAATTCATAACGGCCAAAGTGCCGTAATTGGGGCCGAGGGTTGCATCCTCCCGGTACTTTTGTTGTTTGTGGGGCGCGCCGGTTGGTGGCTATATCGCTATTCCGGGCCTGCGCATTACGCAAAGTTCCTCGCCCCGAAGGCCTTTCGGGCAGAAAACTAGATTATCATACCCCTAACCCCGACCAAGCCCCGAATTCCGTCGCTTCTAACAACCGCACTTCGCCCGCCGTCGTACCTTTGTGCCAGCCCGATAATCTTTTAGCGGGTCAGGCGGTTACCTTCCGTCACCCAACCCACCACGCCTGCCCTGATGATAGTTGAACCCGGCCCGCTGCTCGCGGCAATTGACTCGCCCGACGACCTCAAAAAGCTCGCCCCCGAGCAGTTAGTCCAGCTCAGCACCGAGCTGCGCGACTTTATCATCGATTCCGTCAGCATCTACGGTGGCCACTTCGGGGCCTCGCTGGGCGTGGTTGAGTTGACCGTAGCGCTGCATTACGTGTTCGATACGCCCCACGACCAGCTTATCTGGGACGTGGGCCACCAGGCTTACGGCCACAAAATCCTCACCGGCCGCCGCGAGCGTTTCCCCACTAATCGGCGCTACGGCGGCATGTCGGGCTTCCCCAAGCGCAGCGAAAGCCCCTACGATGCCTTCGGCGTGGGCCACAGCAGCACCAGCATCGGGGCGGCGCTGGGCATGGCCGTGGCCTCGGACTACAAGGGCGAATTCGACCGCCAGCACATCGCCGTAATCGGCGACGGGGCCATGACGGCCGGCATGAGCTTTGAGGCGATGAACCAGGCCGGCGTGCTCAACAACAACATGATTGTCGTGCTGAACGACAACTGCATGAGCATCGACCCCAACGTGGGCGCGCTCAAGGAATACCTTACCGATATCACTACCTCCCGCACCTACAACAAGGTGCGCGACGAGCTCTGGAATGTCCTCGGCAAGCTGAGCAAATTCGGCCCCAACCCCCAGCAGATTGCCCGCAAAGTAGAGGCCGCCATGAAGGCGACCCTGATGAAGCAGAGCAACCTGTTCGAGGCCCTGAAATTCCGCTATTTCGGCCCCGTCGATGGCCACGACGTGCAGCACCTCGTCACTATCCTCAACGACCTGAAATCCATTCCCGGCCCCAAGTTGCTGCACTGCGTGACCGTGAAGGGCAAGGGCTACGCGCTGGCGGAGAAGGACCAGACGCTGTGGCACGCGCCGGGTTTGTTCGACAAAATCACGGGCGAGATCTACAAAAAGACCCACGAGAAACCCCAGGCTCCCAAGTATCAGGACGTGTTCGGCCATACGCTGGTGGAGTTGGCCGAGGCCAACGACAAAATCATGGGCGTGACGCCGGCCATGCCCTCGGGCTCGTCGCTGAACATCATGATGGCCGCCATGCCCACCCGCGCCTTCGACGTGGGCATTGCCGAGCAGCACGCCGTCACGTTCTCAGCCGGCCTGGCTACGCAGGGGCTCATTTCATTCTGCAACATCTACTCCTCGTTCATGCAGCGGGGCTACGACCAGGTTATTCACGACGTGGCGCTGCAAAACCTGCATGTGGTGTTCTGCCTCGACCGCGCCGGCTTTGCCGGGGCCGACGGCCCCACCCACCACGGCTGCTACGACCTGGCCTTCATGCGCTGCATTCCCAACATCGTAGTATCGGCCCCGATGAACGAGCAGGAGCTGCGCAACCTGATGTACACCGCCACCCTGCCCGAAAACGCCGGCCCCTTCAGCATCCGCTACCCGCGCGGTGAGGGCGTGATGCCCGAGTGGCGCACGCCGCTCCAGCGCGTGGCCATCGGCACGGGCCGCGTGGTGCGCGAGGGCCAAGAGGGCGGTGTGGCCATCCTCAGCATCGGCCACATCGGCAACTACGCCGTGAAGGCCACCGAAACCCTGGCCGCCGAAGGCCTCGACGCGGGCCACTACGACATGCGCTTCTGCAAGCCCCTGGACGAGGAAATGCTGCGCGACGTGGCCCACCGCTACCGCGCCATCGTGACGGTGGAAGACGGCTGCCTGCCCGGCGGCTTCGGCTCGGTCGTGCTCGAATTCCTCGCCGACCATGGCTTCAACCTACCCGTCGTCCGCCTCGGCATCCCTGACCGTGTGGTGGAGCACGGCACCCAGGACGAGCTCTACAAAGAGTGCGGCTTCGATGCGGCCGGTATCGCCCAGGCCGTGCGCGAGCTGAGCGCCAAGGTGGGGAATCAAGTGCTGCAATCGTTGGTTTAAGGATTGCTACGCCGGTATATTTGCCGGATTGCGCGACGAGCGCGGCAATGTTTCTACCTAACCAACACGATTATGAAAAATGCTAATTTCCTGGCCCCGCTTCTATTGGCTGGCACCCTGCTAATGGGTTGCTCGAAAGACGACCCCACGCCGGCCCCAACTCCAACGGCTTCCACAATCAAGGTGACCGTCTCTGAAGCTGGTGCGCCGGTCTACGACCTCAACGAGGCGCACGTAATTGATGGCGGCTACCAGACCGGCTCGCCGCGCCTGAGCTTCTCGGGCAAGGTGAGTACCGGTAAAACGATGGTGCTGTATTTTACCAAAGGCACGGCCCCGGCCAGCTACACCACCAATGCCCTGACCGGCACCTTGGACGGGGTGACGGGCACCAACTTTACCGGCACAACGACCTACGACCCGCAAACCAAGCTCGTGAACGGGAGTTTTCGCGCCACCTTCCCTGTCGTTGGAGAAGTGGTAGGGACTTTCGCTGACATCCAGTTTTAAGCAGTCTCTACCCTGCCTTTGCGGCCGGGAATTGCGCAAAGAAGCCCCCGTAGCAAGCGCTGCGGGGGCTTCTTTGTGCTACTTGATGTCTAATTCGCTTTCACTGCAATAGCGTAACCGAATAGAGCGGGTGCTGCCCTGCTGAATCTTTTGCTGTAAAGAATTGAGCTGGTCCAGATGGTGCGCGCCACTTTGCGGACGGTGCCGGGGATAGCCGACACTGGCGTAAGCATACACGGTTTGGCCGGGGTTGATGATGCGGCGGTCGTAGAAATCACGGATGCTGGCCGCTAATTGATTGAGGCAATCGCCCGGGTTGGTGTTGGCTTTCGGGATGGCCGCATCGACGTGGTTTTCGGAGTTTTTGAACTCGACGAAGTATATTTTGTCGCCGCTCACCAAGGCGCAGTCGCATTTGCTGGGGTTGGAATTGTCGTAGAGGCATTGGTCGATGGCAATGAAATGTACGGCCCGCCGCTCAGCGTTGCGGACGTGCAAGTCGGCCTTCGCCAGTATCCCGGTAGTCACCACGTAGCAAGGCCCGGACCCTTCGCGCTCGGCGTGCGGGTCGTGGACGTGAAACTCGGAGTGGGTAAGTTCTTGCAGGCAGTGGGCGGTAGCGCTCAACTGCGCGACAAACGAGGTTCGCACGCGGTCAATCATTCGACTTCCAGCCCCGCGTTAATGTCGAGCAGCTTCTCGAACTCGGCCGTTTCCGCGCTCGCCGTCGAGTCCAGACCGTTGTAGCTGATGAGGCCGGTTTCGGGATTGACAATGGAGCGCACCCCGTTTTCCTTTTGCCCTTCGACGTGGTAGGCCGCAAATTCCTTGGGGTTAATCCAGCTTTCGCGGGGCACAATCTTCGCCACGTCCTCGGCCCGGTCCGGGTGGTTTTCGGCCACCTGGTAGGCGTAGAGCAACAGGTTGAAATGCGCCAGCAGGTAGGGACTGTGCGTGGTAATCGTCAGGTCGTTTTCGCCCTTAGTGCATTTCTCCACCAGCCAGTTCAGCAGCCCTTGCTGGGCCGTGGGGTAGAGGTTCAACTCCGGCTCTTCAATGATGAAGCTCTGCACCTGCTCAGTGTTGCGGCTCAGATGCTCCAGCAGCACCAGCAGCGGCGTGACGGATTGGATGCCGCTAGCGGTTTCAAGCAGCATTAATGGCTCTTCGCGCTCGGGGATTTTGATAAAGTCGCGGCCATTGATATGCAGATACCTGATATTAAGAAAAGGTATCTCAAGTTCTAAGACTTCTTTCCGAGATAATGAGAAGTCATTAGCGAATTCTAGGACTGCCTTTGGCAAGCCAATATCATCGCGCATCAAGCCAGCCCAAGAGTACTCAATAGCAGGTACAAAAACCCTTTCTGTCGGGATATAATTTATCAGACTAGGGTTAGCGTTGAAATGTTCACCTGCGATTTGATTGATTGCGGCCTCTTTAAATGCCTTCTTCATAATAGCTTCGATATGCGGATTTTCCGAAAGCCCACTTGCCATTCTATCAATGAATTCATCCAATCCCTGCGCGTTAATTAGGACATCATTTATTTCAATTTCAAGGGATAGTGGTCTGTCTACTGTGAAGTTGTTTTCAGAAGATTTCTTCCAATTAATAAACGAGTCGTGATTCTTATAATTACCAATATTGAACTGGGTTAAATCTGCATCAATAGTGACGATGCTATTAATGACTTTTACTTGACCTCCTTGTAAAATCGCCGCCAGCTTCGCCAGCGTGCTCTTCCCGCCGCCCGTCGGGCCGATGAAAACGGTGACGCGCTTGAAGTCCACGGTGGCATCTTTGATGGGGCCGAAATTCTTGACAACTAGCTGCTCGTTCATGGGATTCTCAACAATGGGACTGGCCCAAAAGTAACACGCGGCGGCCCCCGTTGCCGGGAACCGCCGCGTGGCAGGGGTAAACGAAGCTACGGGAGTTACTTCAGCGGCGGCAGGGCGGCCAGCATCGTTTTCAGACCTGCTTCGGCATCGTTGCCGAGGTTCACGCGCAGGGTGCGGCGGCCGTTGTCGAGCAGGGCCTGCAGGTCGCCGAGGGCTTGGGCATTCTTGAACGTGCCGAAGGTGTAGGGGCGGCCGGGCAGGGCCAGGTCCTGCGGGTTGTCGTCGGTGAACTGGATGAACAGGCCCGTGTTAGGGCCGCCTTTGTGGTACTGGCCGGTGCTGTGCAGGAAGCGCGGGCCGTAGCCCGAGGTAGTGGCCAGGTGCAGCTCCTGCATCACGCGCTGGCGCAGGGCCAGCAGGCTGGCGCTCACGGCGGGCGTTTCGGTGAGGTAGGCTTGCAGGCACACGAAATCGCCGGGCTTCGCTTGCGCGAAGAAGGCTTTGAGCACGCCGGTCGCGCCATCGCCGTGGGCGGCAGTGTAGTAATCCACGCCGTTTTCGCTGGCGGCAGGGGCTTCGGTTTCGGGCAGCTTGCCTTCGGTTTCCACGGCCTTCATCAGCTTATCGGTGGCCGTTTTGGCGGCCTGCACGTTGGGCTGGTCGAAGGGGTTAATCTGGAACACGGCGCTGGCCACGGCCGTGGCCACTTCCCAGCGGTAGAACTCCTGGCCGAGGTCGAAGGCATCCGCCATCAGCAGGGTGATAATGGGGTGGCCGGCGGCGGCCAGGGCGGCCAGCTTGCTGGTGTTGGCCTCGTCGGCCTGGCCCTTGTAGCCTACGTACACAAACACGCGGTCGGTGCCATAGATGCCGGGCTCACCCAGCGGCTCGCCGGCCACGGGCAGGATGCCCTTGCCTTCTTTGCCGGTGCTTTCGGCGATGAGCTGCTCCAGCCACAGGCCGAGGTCGTGCAGGGCCTCGGGCACCACGATGGTGAGCTTGTCGCGGCCCTGC
Source organism: Hymenobacter sp. UYAg731 (assembly GCF_054061335.1). Classification (NCBI taxonomy): domain Bacteria; kingdom Pseudomonadati; phylum Bacteroidota; class Cytophagia; order Cytophagales; family Hymenobacteraceae; genus Hymenobacter; species Hymenobacter sp. UYAg731. The sequence continues at coordinate 32,949 of NZ_JBSSEC010000010.1, forward strand.
GCGGCCAGCACGCCCAGGGCAGTGCCGAATTCGAGGCCGGGGTTTTTATCCGTCGGGCCGTAGGCTCCGCAGGCGCGCATCATCAGAATGGCGCGTTCCAGAATCTCGCCGATTGGCAGGCCGTAGAGGGCTGCCGGCACCAGGCCGAAGTAGGTGAGGGCCGAGAACCGGCCGCCCACCTCGGGGAAGTTGAGGAAGATGCGGCGGTACTTGGCGGCCGTGGCATCGGTCACGAACTTGGAGCCGGGGTCGGTGATGGCCACGAAGTTTTCGCCGGCCTGGTCGCCCTTGATTTCCTTCATCTTGGCGTAGAAATAGTCGCCGAAAGCCAGCGGCTCGGCCGTGGTGCCGGATTTGCTGGCCACGATGAACAGCGTCTCCGCCAGCGGCAGCTCCGCTTCGATGGCCCGCACCGCGCCGGGGTCGGTGGTGTCGAGCACCGACATCGGCAGGCCGTTTTCGCCTTTTGCAAATGCAGATTTGAACACGATGGGGGCCATCGTGCTGCCGCCCATGCCCATCACCACGACGTGCTTGAAGCCAGCGGCCTGTACCTCATGCACGAACTGCTCGATTTCAGTTACCGCGCCGACCATCGTTTCGGCCACGCGCAGCCAGCCCATGTAGCTGCGGATGCTGTGCCGGCCGGCCTCGTCGGCCGTCCACAAATCAGCTTTCTTGTCCCAGAAACCGTGCACAAAATTATCGGCCTTGAACTTGGCAATCTGCGCATCCACGGCGGGCTGGTACTGGCCCAGCTCCATTTTGGAGTCGTCCACCTGGGCTTCCACGGCCAGGGCGCGCTTCTTCTCAATGGACTGCATCAGCTTGGCGAAGGGCTCCTTGAACTTGGTCGCGCCGTCTTCTTCGAGGTGCTGGGTCAGCGCTTCGAGGTTAAGGCCGAGCTCGGGCAGGTGGGCCAGCACTTCTTTGGAGTGCTCCAGATTGTCTTCGATGGTTACGGCCACCTTGCCGCTTTTGCCGAACAGGTCCAGCGTTTCCACCGGCACGGTATTCACCGTGTGCGGGCCGATGAGGCCGTCGACGTAGCGCAGGTTGTCGTATTTGGGGTTTTTGTTGCCGGTGCTGGCCCACAGCAGGCGCTGGGTGGGGGCACCTTTTTCAGCCAGAGCTTCCCAGCGCGGACCCGAGAAAATCTCCTTGTAAATCTGGTAGGCCTGCTTGGCGCTGGCAATGGCCACTTCGCCCACGAGGCTTTCGGCGAGCTTGCCTTTCTCGCCGCCTTCGGTCGCGATTTTCTCCAACTGCGGGTCAATCAGCACGTCGATGCGGCTGAGGAAGAAGCTGGCCACCGAGTCGATGCGGGCCAGCGGCTCGCCTTTCGCGGCGCGGTCTTCGAGGCCGGCGATGAAGGCTTCGGCCACCAGGCGGTAGCGCTCCAGGCCAAAAATCAGGGTTACGTTTACGTTCACGCCTTCCGAAATGAGGCGGCGGATGGCGGGCAGGCCTTCGAGCGTGGCCGGCACTTTTATCATCACGTTGGGGCGGTTCACGGCTTTCCACAGGGCCAGGGCCTCGGCGATGGTGCCTTCGGTGTCGTTCACCAACTCGGGCGATACTTCGAGGCTCACGTAGCCGTCGGAGCCGTGGTCGGGGCCGTCGTAGAGCGGGCGGAACAGGTCGGTAGCTGCCTGCACGTCGGATACGGCCAGGTTGGTGTAGATTTCGTCGGTGGTTTTGCCCTGCAAAGCCAGTGCCTTGATGGCCGAATCATAGTCGGCGGTGTCGCCGATGGACTTAGCGAAAATGGCCGGGTTCGAGGTTACGCCGCGCAGAGCTTCGTCGCTGATGCGGCGCTGGAGCTTGCCGTCGATGATGATGGGGCGGCTGATAAAGTCCAGCCACAGGCTTTGGTCGAACTGGCGGATGTCAACGAGAGGGTTCATGGAGTCGCAATTGGTTCAGATGGGGCCAAAGGTCCGGAAAGACGGGCGTTGTTGTACCGTTCCGGGTGGCGTAATTATGGAATCTGCGTTAAAAAATTACTTCCTTCTACGGCAAACTGCCGGGTTAGAACCGGGCCGCCGCGCAATCGTTGCGGCACTTCTACTAGCTTTACGCCCTGTAGCGCTACCTATCTCCGTATTAAAATGGCCGGACGCCGCCCTTCTTCCAACCCCGCCGACGCGGCCCACAGCCCCGTTTCCATGGCCGATTTGGCCCGGGAGCTGGGCGTGTCGATGACCACGATTTCGCGGGCGCTGAGCGACCACCACAGCATCGGGCCGGCCACCAAGCAGGCTGTGCTCAAGCTGGCCAAAAAGCTGAACTACCAGCCCAACCGCATGGCTTCATCCCTGCGCAAGGGCACCAGCACGCTGCTGGGCGTGATTGTGCCCTACATCGAAGGGCGCTTTTTTGCCTCGGTAGTCCACGGCATCGAAACCGCCGCCAGCAAGGCCGGCTACAGCGTCATCATCTGCCAGTCGAACGAAGATGTGGCCCAGGAACGCAAGAACCTCGAAACGCTGCTCAGCGCGCAGGTGGCGGGTATTTTGGTGTCGGTGTCACGCACCACGCTCGATTTCCGGCACTTCGACAAAGTGCGCAAGCGGGGCGTGCCGCTGGTGTTTTTCGACCGCCTGCTGGAGGGCGAAAGCGTGAATGCCGTGGTGTTCAACGACCAGGACGGGGCCTTCCAGGCCACCCGCCATTTGCTGGAGCAGGGCTGCCGCCGCGTGGCGCACCTGGCCGGCCCGCAGCACCTCAACATCTACCGCAACCGCCGCCAGGGTTACCTCGATGCGCTGCAAAGCCAAGGCATCGCCCCGGACGAAAGCTTAATTATCGACTGCGACATGACCCTGGAAGGCGGCCAGGAATGCATGAAGCAGCTGCTGGCCCTGCCCAAACCGCCCGATGCCGTGTTCGCGGCCGGCGACTCAGCCATTCTCGGTGCATTGCAGGTGCTGAAAAGCCGGGGGCTGCGCGTGCCGCAGGAGGTGGCCCTGGCCGGCTTCAGCAACGAGGCCCTGACCATGGTGGCCGAGCCCAACCTCACCTCCGTGGACCAGCGTTGCGAGGAAATGGGCCAGGCCGCCTTCCGCCTCTTCACCGATTTGGTGGCGGCCGAGGGCACGGCATTTTCGCAGCGGCAGGTGGTGTTGCAGCCGCAGTTGTTCGTGCGGGAATCGTCGCTGCGGCGGGCAGAACAGGGCGGGAAATAAATAAGGAGGCAAAAAGGAGGGGCGTTACTTTTGCCTCTATGACGCCCGCCTCCAACCCATCCACCATCGTTTTCCTCCACGGTTTTGCCGAAAGCCGCGAGGTGTGGACCGACTTCACCCGCGCCTTCCCCGACGGCTACCGGCTGCTGGCCCCCAACCTGCCCGGCCACGGCACCAACCTGGCCCCAGTGCCCGATTTTTCGATGGAAGCGCAGGCCCGCCACGTCATCGACTACCTCAACCAGAAAGGCTGCCCCGACCCGGTGCTGCTGGTCTGCCACAGCATGGGCGGCTACGTGGCCCTGGCCCTGGCCGAGCGCTGGCCCCAGCGCGTGGCCGGCCTGGCGCTCATCAACTCCACGGCCCTGCCCGATACCGATGAGAAGCGCCAGAACCGCGAAAAGAACATCAGCTTCGTGGAGCGCCACGGCGTGGGCAAGTTCATGGAGTCGTTCGTGCGCCCGCTCTTCGCCCCCACCAACCGCGACAAGCTGACCGACGCCCGCGGCCTGCTGGAGGAAATTGGCAAGGCCACGCCGGCCAGTACCATCACCGGGGCGCTGCGCGGCATGGCCGCCCGCCCGGAGCGCACCCAGGTGCTGGCCAAAGCCCCCTTCCCGGTGCTGCTGGTGGCCGGCAAGCACGACGTGGCCGTGCATTTCGACGATGCCGTGCGCCAGGCCGCCCTGCCGCCGGTGGGCTCGGCGCTGTTTCTGGAAGGCAGCGGGCACCTCTCGTACCTGGAGCAGCCTGAAGTCACGCGTCGGGCCGTGCTGGCGCTGGCGGCGGCGGTGTTTGGGCGGTAGGAAGTAGCCGGCAGCAGCGCTTTGGCACCAGTGAAGCGTATTTATTTCCTGCGCCAGCTTTATGATTTGGGATAATTCGGGATGGCAGTCTGACTAAGCTAAACAATTGGCAGACTTGCGGCTTAACTTCGCGCGCTTTTTTAGTTAAGCTTTATCGCAAAATTTATTTATTCATTTTAATGAGATTTTTCTTTTTACTGTCGGGCCTGCTGATGGGCCTTGCCGGGCCACTCATGGCCCAACCCCTGGCTCCGGCTACCGACCCGATTGCTATTGCCGCAACCCCCACTGCCGCCCCACTGCCGCCCGAACTCAAGCCGCACGGCAGCCTGTATTTCAGCTGGGGCTACAACCGCGATTGGTACACGCGCAGCGACATCCGCTTCAAAAACACCAAAACCGACAACTACGACTTCACTTTCGTGAACGCGCACGCCAGCGACAAGCCCGATTTCAAGGATTTCTGGCGGTTCAATTCCTGGACCATCCCGCAGTATGATATGACGCTGGGCTACCTGTTTCACGACAAGCACAACCTGGGCATCGAAGCGAGCTGGAACCACCTCAAGTACGTGGTCGATGACAACCAGATTATCCACGTCCGGGGCCAGATTCGGGGGCGCTACCTCGATAAAGATACGCTGGTGACGCCCGATTTCGTACACCTCCAGCACACCAACGGCAACAACTACCTCATGATAAACCTGGTGAAACACAAGGTGCTATGGGACCGTCGCCTTCTGAAAGTGAGCGCCGTGGGTAAGGTGGGAGCCGGCCCCATGATTTCCTATACCATTTCCACCGTGCTGGGCAACCACCAGGAGGGGCCGTTCCATTACCACGGCCTGGTGGTGGGCACCAGCGTGGGCCTGAAGGCGGATATTCTCCGCTATTTCTTCCTGCAAACCGACATCCAAGGGGCCTTCGCCGACTACACCAACACCTTCCTCGGCGACGACCGGCAGGGACGCGCCACCCACGTTTTCGGGTCGCTGCAAGCCATCTGGGCCTTCGGGTTCAATGTGCCGCTGTAGCTACGCCGTCTGTCATTGCGAGTGGAGCGCAGCGCAACGCGGCAATCCGTCTTGGCAGAACCAAGCTATTCTCTTTTACCAGAAAGCCCCAATACGTAACAGTATCGGGGCTTTTCGTTGTTAAAAAAGGCTTCGTCACATCTTGGGGTTGGTCGCATCGAGAGGACGGATTGCCACGGCCTACGGCCTCGTAATGACAGACGGCGCGGCTACACCAGCCCGCTCATTCGCTCGAAGCCCGTGCCCAGAATGGCCGTGTCGTCGGCCCCGAGCCAGTCTTTGAGTATGCTGGCGTAGATGCTGCGGAAGTCGACCTGGTGGCGCAGGTCGCCCTGGTCGAGGTTCACGAGGTCGGGAGCGTTGTTAATTACGCCTTTTTTCTGGAGCGCACCGCCGGCCAGGAACACGTTGTTGGCCGTGCCGTGGTCGGTGCCGTTGCTGGCGTTCTGGCCCACGCGCCGACCGAACTCACTGAATACCAGTACTAGCGTGTTGTTCCACTGGTCGTGCTGGCGCAGGTCGTCGGCCAAGGCGGCGAGGCCGTCGCCGAGGTCGTTGAAGAGGCGCTGCTGCTGCTCGTGCTGGCGGACGTGGGTGTCGAAGCCGCTCAGGGCCAGGTAATACACCCGGGATTCCACACCGGAATTGATAAGCTCGGCGGTGGTTTTCAGGTTTTTGCCGAAGTCAGAATTCGGGTACGTCACGGCCGACTTGTAGATTTTAGATTTGTCGTACAGATAATCGGCCGAAGACGCGGTTTCGGCCAGCGTCTTATACAGGTAATCGACTTGCTCCTGATGAGCGGGCGCGGTTTCTTTGCTCACCTTGGCCAGCAGGCGGTTCTGACTGATTTGGTGGAATTTATCGGGGTTTTTTAGGGCTAGGCCCTTGCGCTGGCCGCCTTTCAGGGCCAGGCTCAGCGTGTCGTCGATTTCGAGCGCGTTGTAGGGGCGCTGGCAATCGGGGCAGCTGGAGTCGAGGTAGCGGCCCAGCCAGCCGGTGCTCACCACTTGGTCGGAGCCCGAGCCGGACTGCCAGATGTCCATCGAGCGGAAGTGCGAGCGGTCGGGGTTGGGGTAGCCCACCGAGTTCAGCACGGCTAGTTGGCCCTGGTCGTACAGGCCTTTCAGACCCTTCAACGCCGGGTGCAGGCCCATGTCTTTATCCAACGCCAGAATACCCTCGGATTCTTTGATGCTGAGCGTGGGCCTGGCCTTGTAATACAGGTCGTTGCGATAGGGGATGACGGTATTCAGCCCATCATTGCCCCCGCTGAGCTGCACCACAATGAGGCGGCGTGCCCCGGTGGCATCGCGCAGGCCGGCCAGCCCCGGTCCTCGGTCCAGGGCGTGCAGAAACTTGGGCACCAGCAGTAAGGTGCTGGCTAAAGCGGAGGTACGGAGAAATTCGCGGCGGGTGGAAGCCATAGCTATATCGGGAAGGAGGGAGGTTATGCCAGTTGATATTCGGGCAGGCTGAGCAGGCTCACCAGCGTGGCCCGCAGCGCTTCTGCCGGTTCTTTTTGCTGGGCGGCCTGCTGCACCAACTGTAAGTTTTCGGGCCGGATGCTGGCTTGCAGCAGGAAGCCGCTGAGCTTTTCGGGTTGCTGGGCGACGGGCGTTGCCCCCAACAGCTGTTGCAGCGGGGCCAGGGGCAGGTGGGCCCCCGCGCCGGGCCGCACGGTGCGCTCGGCCTTGGTCTGGTTGGGGGCAATGTCGTTTTCGTCCTGCTTCAGGGCCACGGCAAACTCAGCGTTTCGAAACAGGATGGCCGGCAGCTGCAGGCGCAGCAGTAGCGACGAGGAGTCAATCCAATTGCGGCCGCCGGGCCAGCCGGCCACGTTGGGCGGCTGAAACAGCGTCTGGCCCAAGGCGCGCTGGTAGCCCAGCAGCGGCTGGGCGTTGTCCACCTTCACGTTCAGGGTGCGGCGGATGCCGGCCAGCAGCTCCACCGGGCTCTTGATGTGGGTGCCCATGTTGGCCGGCTCGTAGAACCAATCGGCCGAAAACAGGCGCTCCATGAGGTCGGCAATGTCGTAGCCGCTTTTGCGGAAGGCCACCGCCAGCGGCTCGATGTGCGCCGGGTTGGGCACCTCGTTCACGAAGAAGCGGTAGATTTTGGTGGTCAGGAAGGTAGCGGCGGCGGGCTGCGCCAGAATGTGCGTCAGTACGTCCTCACCATTCAGGTTGCCGGTTTTGCCCAGGAAGGTTTTGGTCCCGGCATCGTGCTCGCGCTCCCGGAATTTGAAGTTGCTCTGGTAATCGTAGCCCCAGCCGGTGAACGCCCGGGCGGCTTCCTTCACATCGGTTTCGGAGTAGTTGCCGCGGCCCAGCGTGAACAGCTCCATCACCTCACGGGCGAAGTTTTCGTTGGGGTGCTCCTTGCGGTTCTGCTGGTTGTTCAGGAACTGGAGCATGGCCGGCTCCCGGCTCACGGCCAGCAGCAGGTCCGGGAATTTGCCCAAGGCGTATTGGCGGGTGGTGTTGTGCAAGCGCAAGGCAGCATCGGGCTGGCGCACCCGGCAGGCAAAGTGCCCGTGCCAGAACAGCGTCATCTTCTCGCGCAGCTGGGCCGGGGAGGTAGCCATGCGCTCCATCCAGGCCGTGCTCATGTTGTTGAAGGCGTCGCGGATGCCTTCGTTCTGCATCTTGCGCTGCGCGGGCGTGAGGTCGGCGCGGCGCAGGCGGGGCACGCCGGCCGCAATGGTGCCGCCCTTGAAAGCGGCGCGGGGCCGCATGGCGGCCACGGGCGCGGCCGGTGCGCCGGGCGCTGCGGGCTGGTCGGGCGTGGTTACCATGCCATTGGGCACGGGGTTGTTTTTGGTTGAGGCCGGGTCGGTCATCACCATGCCCTGCGGGTCGGCGAAGTTCAGACTGGGACCGGCGAGGGGCTCGTATTGCGCTGAATCGTGCAGCAGCTGGCGCAGGGCTTTGCGCGGGCTGAGGCCGGCGGCCACATCCTGGGGGCGCGGGCCGAAGCCGGCGCGCCAGTACAGGTGTTGCAATTGCTGGATGCTGTTCATGCCTTTAAGACGCGAACCAGCGGGCGGGGTTTAATAGGGGACGGATTGGGGCCAACGTTAGAAACGCCGTCATGCTGAGCGCAGCCGAAGCATTTCTACCAAGGAAGTAACTGATTACTCTTCGCGGTAGAGATGCTTCGGCTGCGCTCAGCATGACGGCCTTTTATTCCTCATTAAGCCGAAGGCGTTTAAAACCGCGCCCCCAGCACCACTGTCTTCTTGTATTCGCGCTTTTCGCCGCTGGTGGGGCGGAAGAGCTCGACTAGCAGAATGTAGTAGCCCACGGCCGCTTTGTGGCCCCGGTCATCGATGCCGTCCCACTGGATGAAGCCGTTGGTGGGAAGCGTTTCGTTGCGGGTGAGGCGGCGCGTGAGGCGGCCCAGGGCGTCGTACACCGTCACGCTGGCGGCGTAGCCGGGCGCGTCGAGGTGGTAGTTGAGGGCGACAAAATCCTGCTGGCCGTCATCATCGGGGGTGAAGACTTCGGGTGTTACGGTGAGCTCCTGGTTGCCGCCGGCCTCGTCCTGGGCCTGCGAGTTGGGGCGGCCGGGCGTGGCGTAACCCACCGCGCTGGCCGCCGAGTGGAAGTTGCTGGCCAGTGTCGGTCCGTTGGTGCGGATGCGCTCCAGCGACACGCCATCTTGAGTAGCCAGTAGGCTTAGGTGCAGCGCTTTGCTGTAGGCAAAGCGGTCGATTTCTGCCTTGTTGCCGTCGATTAGCACTGCCGTGCCCACATCCGGAAAGGTGGGCAGGCCGGGAATCTGAACCAGATTGGCCGCGTCGCTGCTGGTGGGGTATTGTGCCGTGATAATGGCCGTACTGGTGCTGAACGCCAAAATCTGGCCCGGGGCCAGCAGCAGCGGCCCGGTGCTGAGCACGTTGCCATCCACGCTGGCATCCGATTTCAAACTCCCGATTTGCCAGCCCTGCAAGTCGATGAATTTGGCGCTACGGTTGATAATTTCCACGAACCGCACGGCGCTCACGCGGGGGTTAAACAGCAGCTCGTTTATCACCACATCGCCGCTCACGGCTGTTTCGGGCAGGGCGAAAGTGGCGGGTTGCAGCACGCCGCTGGCGTTGCCGGCGCAGTCGGTGGCCGTTTGCACGGTGAGGGTGACGGGCCGGCTGGGCGACAGCGCGGCGGCCAGCGTGAGGTCGACCTGCCGGAAATCCGGCCCCACGGGTGCGGCCCGCGTGATGGCCGGGCCGGGCGCGGCCAGCGCGTAGCGGCTCACGGTGGCCGCCGTGGTGCTGTCCAGTTTTTCGGAGAAATAGGCGCGCACGGTGGTGGCATTCAAGGCCACGGCGCGCAGCAGGGCGGGGGCCAGGGCATCGGCATTGACGGCGCGCACCGAGTTGGCGCGGCCGGGCGTACCGCCGCTGGCATCGGTGCTGGCGGTCCAGTTCTCGGCTCCGGCGCAGAAGTTGTTGGTATCAATCATTTCCAGGCTCCACCCGCCGTCCTTCTTCTTGATGTCGCGGTACCAGGCATCGGAATACGTCACCTCGAACAGCGTACGGCCGTCCGCCCCGCGCAGAATGAGCTGGTCGCCGCCGTTGCTGAGCGAGGGAAAGCTGGTGGGGCCGTACACCTTGCCGTACTGGGCAAAATCGGCGGTGTGCGTACTGCCGCAAACGACGGCGTACTGGCCGGGGGCCAGCCGGGCGGTATCAGCAAAAACGGCCACGGTGGTGGTGCTGCCCTTGCCCAGGCGCACCCCACGCAGGCTGATGGTCTTGGTAAGGCTACGATTGTAAATCTCCAGGTATTCAAACAGTGGCAAACCTACCTGTGGGGTCTCATCGGCAAAAATCTCGCTGATAATCAAATCCCCAATCAATGGTGTTACGGGCGGGGCCACGGTGGCCGTTTGCAGCGGGCCGCTCACGTTGCCCACGCAGTCGGATGCCAGCTGCACGGTGGCGCGGATGACGGACGTGGTGGCCACGGCGGCAGCCAGGCCGAGGTCGACCTGCCGGAAATCGGGGCCAATGGGCGTGGCACTGATGATGGCGGGTGCGGGCGCGGCCAGCGCGTAGCGGGCCACGTTGCTCACCGAGGCGCTGTCCAGCTTTTCCGAAAATGTGAGGCGCAGCGTGATAGCATTGGGCAGCTCGGCGCGAAGCAGGGTGGGGGCCTGGGTGTCGGCGTTGGTGGCGCGGGCGGCGTTGACGCGGCCGGGGGTTCCGCCGGTGGGGTCGGTGCTGGCAATCCAGTTGCTGGCCCCGGCGCAGTAGTTGTTGGTGTCAATCATTTCCAGGCTCCAGCCGCCGTCTTTTTTGATGACGTCACGGTACCAGGTGTCCGAGTAAGCTACCTCAAACAGCGTGTGGCCGTCCGCCCCGCGCAGCACCAGCTGGTCGCCGGCATTGGTGAGCGAGGGGAAGTTGGTGGGGCCGTACACCTTGCCGTATTGGGCAAAATCGGCGAGGTGGGTGCTGCCGCACACGATGGCATATTGGCCTGGAGCCAGCCGGGCGGTATCAGCAAAGGCGGCGAAAGTGGTGGTGGTGGTTTTGCCCATGCGCACCCCGCGCAGGCTGATGGTTTTGGTGAGGCTGCGGTTGTAAATCTCCAGATATTCAAACAAAGGCAAACCGACCTGTGGGGTTTCATCGGCAAAAATCTCGCTGATAATCAAATCGCCCACTACCGGGGCCACGGGCGGGGCCACAGTGGCGGTTTGCAGACTGCCGCTCACGTTGCCTACGCAGTCAGAGGCCATCTGCACGGTGACGCTGATGACGGCTGTAGTCGAAACGGCGGTGCCCAGCGTGAGGTCGACCTGGCGAAAATCGGGCCCGATGGGCGTGACCCGGGTGATGGGGTTGGCCGGCGCGAGGGAGTAGCGGGCCACGTTGCTCACTGAGGCGCTGTCCAGCTTTTCGGAGAAGGTGAGGCGCAGCGTGGTGGTGCCGGGCAGCTCAGCGCGGAGCAGGCGGGGGGCCTGGGCGTCGGCGTTGGTGGCGCGGGCGGCGTTGACGCGGCCGGGGGTGCCGCCGGTGGGGTCGGTGCTGGCAATCCAGTTGCTGGCCCCGGCGCAGTAGTTGTTGGTGTCAATCATTTCCAGGCTCCAGCCGCCGTCTTTTTTGATGGCGTCGCGGTACCAAGTGTCCGAGTAAGCCACCTCAAACAGCGTGCGGCCGTCGCGCCCGCGCAGCACCAGCTGGTCGCCGGCATTGGTGAGCGAGGGGAAGTTGGTGGGGCCGTACACCTTCACGCCCGGCGTGGCAAATTGGCTGATGCGGGTGCTGCCGCACACCACGGCGTACTGGCCGGGCAGCAGTTTGGCCGTGTCGGCAAAGGTGGCGAAGGTGGTATTACCGGTTTTGCCCAGGCGCACGCCGCGTAAACTCAGGGTTTTGGTGAGGCTACGGTTGTAAATCTCCACGTATTCGGAGAGCGGCAGGCCCACCTGCGGGGTTTCATCGGCAAATATCTCGCTGATAATCAGGTCGCCGAAAGCCGGGGGCATGGGCAGGGACGTGAAGGCGGCCGTGAGCGGCCCGGCCGCCACGTTGCCATAAAGGTCAGCCACGTTGCGAACTTCCAGCACGCTCTGGGCCGGGAAATCGGCGGCAAAGGCCAAGCGCACCACGGCCGGATTGATGGCCGAGAGCTGGGCCGAAACCGGCACCGCGCCGTTTTGCAGGCGGTAGTTGGCGGGCAGGCCGGCGCTGGCGGCGGCCACGGCTTCGTTGAAAACCACGTCGACCTGCCGGGCATCGGCCGGCACGGCGCGGGCGAGGAGCGGGGCCGTGGCATCGGTCACCACGAAGTCATCGAAGTAGAAGTTGCGGTTGTTGGCCGCGGAATAGAGCAGCGATACGCCCACGGCCACGCTGCGCTGGTAGGTGGCATCGGTGGGCTGGGCGGCCTCGGCCACGAAGGCGCGGTTGCCGGTGAGGTCGCGCTCCAGGGTCCAGACGTTGGCCGTGCTGCGGGTCACGCGCACGCGCACCACGTTGTTGGTGGCGCTGGCCAGGGTGCCGTCGAGGCCGTCGATGACGAGCACAGCGGTTTTAGTTGAGTCCTTGCGGAACAGGCTCACCTCATCGGGCGTGCCGCCGAGGCGCACGAAATAGCCCGAGTTGTTGGTGGCGCGCAGGTCGGTTTGCGACGCCAGCAGCCACACATCGGCCAGGTTGCCCGAGCTGGTGCCCAGCTTCAGATTGGCCCAGAATTCCCACACGGTGCCGGTGCTGGCCTGGCAGGGCGTGCTGAGCTGGATGGCGCTGCCCGTCACGGCCGGGCCGTTGCTTTGCAGGATTTGGGTGTTCACCTGAAAACTGGCCGCGTCGCCGGTCCAGGTAGGATTGGCGGTGAAGTTGCCGTCGGTGAAATTGTCGGCCAGCTGGGCGTGGGCGAGGCCCGGTAGGAACAGGAGCAGGAAGTAAAGGTGTTTCAGCAAGGGGGCGCAGAAGAAAGTGAAGCCGGCAAAATGCGGACGCGGCGTCTAAAGTAGTCGATTTCTGGCGACATTTGTAGGTACGCGCCCGTTGGCGCACCTTTTTATTTTTCTGCTTTTTCCATGAAAATTGCTGTTGTGGGTGCCACCGGCCTGGTAGGCACCGAGCTATTGAAAGTATTGGCCGAGCGTCGGTTTCCCCTTACCGAGCTGCTGCCCGTGGCTTCGGCCAAATCGGTGGGCCAGTTCATTGATTTTCAGGGCAAAAAATATCCGGTGGTGAGCATGGACGACGCCATCGCGGCCCGGCCCGATATTGCCATTTTCTCGGCTGGTGGCTCCGTGAGCAAGGAGCACGCGCCGCGCTTTGCCGCCGTGGGCACCACCGTTATCGACAATTCCTCGGCTTGGCGCATGGACCCCACCAAGAAGCTGGTGGTGCCCGAGCTGAACGCCGGTACCCTCACGCCGGAGGATAAAATCATTGCTAATCCCAACTGCTCGACCATCCAGATGGTGGTGGCATTGAATGACTTGCACAAGAAATACAAGGTGCGCCGCATTGTGGTGAGCACCTACCAGAGCGTGACCGGTACCGGCAAAAAAGCCGTGGACCAGCTCCTCGAAGAGCGTGCCGGCAAAACGGCCAGCAACCCCGCCTACCCGCACCCCATCGACCTGAACGTGCTGCCCCACATCGACGTGTTCGAGCCCAGTGGCTATACCAAGGAGGAGCTGAAGATGGTGAACGAAACCCGAAAAATCATGGGTGACGACAGCATCGGCGTCACGGCCACCTGCGTGCGGATTCCGGTTATGGGTGGGCATTCGGAGTCCATCAACGTGGAGTTTGCCGAGGAATTTGATATGGCCGAGGTGCGCGAAATCCTCGCCCATACCGCCGGCGTGGAGCTTGTAGACGACCCCTCTACCAACTCCTACCCCATGCCCAAAGACAGCCACGGCAAAGACGCCGTGCTGGTGGGCCGCCTGCGCCGCGACGAAACCCAGCCCAAAACCCTGAATATGTGGGTGGTGGCTGATAACCTGCGCAAAGGCGCCGCCACCAACGCCGTGCAGATTGCCGAGTACCTGCTGAGCCAGCAGGTGCCGGCGAAATAGCTGAAAAAACTGTTGTAGAGACGCATAGTTGCGTCTTGTCATTGAACAATTCTGCCTGCGCTTTTGGCGTTGGCCGTTCAACGACGAGACGCAACTATGCGTCTCTACTGCATTCAGCCTATGCCCGTTATAAAGACTGGTTTTCTATTGATGTGGCTGGTGCTGCTGGCCGGGGCGGCGCAGGCGCAAGCGGTGCTGCGCGGCCGGGTCCTCGATGCCGAAACCCACCAGCCCATCCCGAACGCGCAGGTGGGCGTGGCCGATAACCGCATCGGCACCAGTACCAATGAGGACGGCCGCTTTGCCCTGAACATTCCGCCGACTTATGCCGGGAAACAACTGACGGTGGCGCTGCTGGGTTACCGCAGCTATCGCCAAACGCTGCCGCCGCTGCCGGGGCCGGAGTTGCGGATTGAATTGAACATCAGCCCGGCGGCCTTGGGTGAGGTGCAGGTGACGGGTTCGGTGCTGGGCATTGTGCGGGAGGCCGTGGCGCGCATTCCGCGCAACTACCCGGTGCGGCCCACGCAGCTCACGGGCTTTTATCGCGAGTCGGATAATGACAGCCTCGGGCGGCCGCGCTATCTGGTAGAGGGCTTGCTAACGGTGTACAAAGCGCCGTACCCGCAGCGCACAAGCACGGGCGAGGTCCAGATTCGGCAGTCGCGCCGGGTCGATTTGCGGTCGGATAAGCTGGTGCGGATTGACTGGGCCGGCGGGCCGTTCATTGCGCATATGGCTGATTTTGTGCATCGGCGGGCGCAGTTTATTGACCCCGCCCACTTTCGGGATTATGACTACCGCCTCGCGCCCGGCAGCAGCTATCAGGACCGGCCGGTGTACGTGGTCGCCTTCGCGCCCAAGGCCGGCAACCGTCGCGCCGATTTCGCGGGTCGGATGTACATCGACCAGGATACTTACGCCTTTCTGGGGGCCGAGTGGCACTACACGCCCGCCGGCCTCGGCCACTCCACCAACCGGGCCGACTCGCGGGCCCTGCGCGTGGCCTACCAGCCCTACGCCGGCCGCTGGCACCTCAAAACCGTGTGGTGGCAAACCAAAGCCCGCCTGCCCATCGGCCCGCCACTCAACTACTTCGGCGAATTCCTGACCACGGCCATTGATACGGCCCAAACCGCCCGGCCCGGCTACCTGGAGCGCGCGCAATACCACAACGTATTCCTGCACAACGCCGTGGCCTACGACTCGGCCTTCTGGCGGGGCCACACCACGCTGCTGCCGCCCGAAACCCTGCGGCAAGCCCTCCTCGACCAGCAGCGCCAGCACCGGGCCGACTCGCTGTTTCGGCCCGCCCTGCCCGCCGATTCAGTCCCTGTTAAAGACGCGCCGCAAACGCTGTTGGGGAAGTTTCTGAGCCGCTTTCGCTACGGGGGGGCTGTGGGGGCATGGCCGCTGTCGGTATCGGCAGCGGCTCTGGCGGTGGCGTATGCGCCGGCCGGGTACGGGTTTAATTTCCAGGGTAACAAGGAAGTGGCCGCGCAGTCGTTTTCGGTTTATTCGCAGTTTGAATACCAGTTTGAGCTGACCCGGGAACTGGCCGTGCGCCTGGCCACCCAGCATTTGTACGGGCAATTCAGTGCCGACGGCTGGGCGGCCGGCCTGAGCTACCAGCGCAACCTTATGCCCCGGCACCGCCCGCTTTACGGCCGCGCCGGCCTGGCCTACACCCGCCAAACGGCCGGCCGCGACCTGGGCACTTTCACCAATTCCGATGCCGGCTTGCGGGTGGCCGGCACCAACCTCGGGGCCGACAAACTGAGCGCCCAGCTACAAGCCGTGACCGAGGCCCTGCAACCCAGCCTGGGCCTGGGCCTGGAGCTCAGCCACAAGCTGGAGCTGGTGGCCGATGCCAGCTACCTGCTGCCGCTGCGCACCCGCACCCGCCTGCAACTAGCCGAGGAAAGCGGTTTTTTCCTCACCCGAAGCTCCGCCGCCATCAATTTGCCCCATCCCGACGTAAGCCTGCGGACCAACGACCAGCCCACCGCCGCGCTGCTGTGGCAGCCCCGGCCGTGGCTGTTTAGCCTCGGGCTGCTGTACCGGTTGCGGTAGTGCGAAGCGCCGCTTCGCACTACATGCGCGCCGCCGTGGCCGTACATTGAAGCGCAAGCCCGTGCCTCAACTCCTCATTATGCCTGCCAAACTCCCCGCCGCTTTCTTCCAGCGTCCCGATGTGCTCGCCATTGCCCGCGACCTGCTGGGCAAGCACCTCTACACCCACATTAGCGGCGTGCTCACCGCCGGCCGCATCGTCGAAACTGAGGCCTACCGGCACGAGGGCGACCATTCCCTCACGCTGCACCTGGAGCGCAAGCGGCACCAGGCCCAGGGCCTGCACGTACCCGGCGGCCATGCCTACATCTACACGGTGTACAACCGGCACGCCCTGTTCAATATTGCCACGCACGATGCACAGCACCCCGACGCGGTGCTCATCCGGGCCATCGAGCCGCTTATTGGCGTAGCAGAGATGCTCTGCCGGCGTGGGCTGGCCAAGCCCGTGCGTGCCCTCACGGCTGGGCCGGGCGTGCTGACCCAGGCATTGGGCATCACGCCGGCCCTCACTGGCCAGCCAGTTACCGGCGACAGTATCTGGTTTGAAGACCACGAAGAAACGGTAGCTGCTACCGATGTAGTTGCCAGTTCTCGCGTGGGCCTGGAATATGCCGGCGAAGAAGCCTCGGGCTTGCCGTGGCGTTTTCGGCTGAAAGACAGCAAGTGGACCAGCCCGGCCAAATAGCAGGCTACGGAGCCGGGTACGGGTTGGGGTGTTTGATTTCGAGCCACCTATCCGGCCGGTCCAGCGGCTCGTAGCCGAAGCGTTGGTAGAGGGTGTGGGCGTCGAAGGTGGCGAGGAGGTGGCGGCGCAGGTTTTGCAGGTCGGGGTGGGCCAGCATCTGCTTCACCAGCCACTTGGCGAGGCCGTGGCCCCGGAACTCGGGCAGCACGAACACGTCGCAGAGCCAGGCAAAGGTGGCGCGGTCCGTGACCACGCGGGCGAAGCCGGCCTGGCGGCCATCGGGGGCGTAGAGGCCGAAATTGAGGGAATTGGCCACGGCGCGCGCCACGGTGGCGCGCGGAATGTGCTTCGCCCAGTACGATTCCTCGCTCAGCCAGCGGTGAATGGCGGGGATGTCGAGTCGGGTAGGGTCGGTGCTGAGGGTGTAGCCGGTGGGGTGGGTGGCGGTGAAAAATTCAGCCATATCAGAAGTAGGTAAATGCGGCCGCAAGCTACTAAATCCGGCTGCGGGCCGGGCCGGCGGCATCCGCTTACGGTCAAGTTTCGTTATCTTTTGACAAACAACGGATTTATCCTTTCACCACCTCCTGCCTATTGCCATGAAATTTCTACGTAACGCGTTGCTGGCCCTAAGCACTATGGGACTGCCTCTTGCCGCCTGTGCTCAGGCCCCGGTCCTCACCACCTTTGCGGTGGGCACCACCACGGTCACGGCCTCGGCGCTGGCTTCCAGCCTAAGCACCATTTGGGAGTTGGTGTGGGGGCCGGATAATTTCATCTGGGTGACGGAGCGCAGCGGCCGCATTAGCCGCGTGAATCCGGCCACCGGGCAGGTGCTGCCGCTGCTCACCATTGCCGACGTGACGGAAAGCAATGAGAGCGGCCTGCTGGGCATGGCCATTGATGCCGCGCCCACGGGGCAGCCGGCCGGGACCTACGGCGTGTTTGTGGTGTACAACTACACCGACCAGGGCACCCTGAAGGAAAAGCTGGTGCGCTATACATACGCCAACGGCACGCTAAGCAACCCCGTGGTGCTGCTCGGCAACATCGTGGCCACCACCAACCACAGCGGCTCGCGCCTGCTGCTGCTGCCCGACCGCACCCTGCTCATGACCACCGGCGACGCGCTGACGGCCTCCGAGGCGCAGAACCGCACGTCGCTCAACGGCAAGATTCTACGGCTAAATTTCGACGGTACCATCCCGGCCAACAACCCCACGGCCGGCAGCGCCATCTACACGCTGGGGCACCGCAACCCGCAGGGCATCGTGCGGCTGCCCGATGGCCGCATCTACAGCTCGGAGCACGGCCCGAACAACGACGACGAAATCAACAAGATAGAAGCCGGCCGCAACTACGGCTGGCCCAACGTGGAAGGCCTCTGCGATCTGCCCGCCGAAGCCACCTTCTGCGCCGCCAACAACGTACGCGAGCCCCTCACCGTCTGGACGCCCACCATTGCCCCGGCCGGCCTCACCTACTACGACCACCCGGCCATTCCCGGCTGGCGCGGCAGCCTGCTGCTGGCCGTGCTCAAAGACAACAAGCTGACCCAACTTACGCTGGATGCCGCTGGCCTCACCATCCCTAGCCGCACCGATTTCCTCTCCGGCTTCGGCCGGTTGCGGGCCATTTGCGTGTCGCCGGATGGCAAGGTGTACGTCGGCACCAGCAACCGCGACGGCCGGGGTACTCCCGCCGCCACCGACGACCGCATTCTGACCCTCGAAAACCGGGCCTACGTGGCCACGGCCACGCGCCCGGCCACCACTTTCGCCTTCGAGCTTTTTCCCAACCCCGCCCACCGGCAGGCCACCGTGCAGCTGCCCGCGCCGGGCGCCCTACTCACCGTGACCGACCTGCTGGGCCGCCCCGTGTATGCGGTGCGCGCCACCGGTACCACGGCCACACTGGACCTCGCCGGCCTGCGCGCCGGTACCTATCTGGTGCAGGCCGACGGCGCGGCCGGCCGCAGCACCCGCAAGCTGGTGGTGGAGTAAGCCACTGAAAAAAAGCCGGGCCTGAGGCCTGGGTTTCGACCACAAAAAAGGGCCGGCAAATTGCCGGCCCTTTTCGTTGCGGAGAGTGCAGGAGGCTATTCCAGCACCACTTTGCGGGTCAGTATCTGGCCGGCCACCGTCACGCGGAGCGTGTAGAGGCCCGTGGCCAGGCCGCGGGTGCTCAGGGTTTGCTCGGCGGTGCCGCTCAGGGCTTTGGTAGCCACTACCTGGCCCAGCGCATTCAGCAGCGTGGCCTGGCCGGCCCCATTCAAGTCACTCAGGCGCAGGGTGAGCTGGCCGGTGTTGCTCGGGTTGGGGTACACCAGCAGCGCGTCGGTGTTGGCCTGGGCGCGGGTGGCGGTGGGCAGGCTCAGGATGGTGAACGAGCCGGTGGCGTCGGAGCTACCGTAGCCGCTCACGGCCACGTAATACACGGTGCCCACGGTGAGGCCCGTGAGGCTAACCGGGCCCACGTTCAGGTTGCTACCCGTAGCTGCCTTGCAGAATACCTGGTTGAAAGGTCCGGCCGAGCAGCTGGGCGTGGTGAACACGCGCACCATGCCAGCGGCCGTGCCCGTGATGGTCAGGGTGCGGGTAGTTGCCGAGGCCGTGAAGGAGAACCACACGTCCTTGGGGTTGGCTGCCGGCGAGCAAGCCGGCGTGTTGATGCCGTTCTGGATACTGGTGGTCGCGCCCACGTTCGAGCCGGCAACGCTGGTGGTGCCAAGGGCAATAGCGCCGCAGGGCTCATCGTTGGTCGGAACGGTGAGCGGCGTGGTGAAGCACGTTGGCCCCGCGAAAGCGCTGCTGCCATTCGTCGGGCCGCAGTTCTGGCGCACGTAGAAGCAGTAGTCGGTGGCCGCCTGCAGGTTGGTCAGCGCGTAGGTGGCGGCCGTGAGGCCGGTCACGCTGGTGCCGGTGCCCTGCGTGAAGCCTTGCACGCCATATTCCAGCTCGTAAGTGTTGCCGGCGGGCAGGCCGCCAGTAGGGGCCAGCCAGTTCAGCGTCGCCGTGGTGTTGGTTACGCCGGTAACCGTGGGGCCGCTGGGGGCCGCGCAGTTCGACGGAGCCGTTACGCATACCGCGATGAGGCCGGCATTGATAGCACTGTACGACCAAGCCCGGATGTAGAGCACCTCGCCCGGCGTACGGCCCGTCAGGGCAACTTCTGAGTACAGGCCGTTGGTGTCATCGTTGCAGCCAATCTGCGTCAGGTTGCCGCAGGTACCGGAGTACAGGCTAATCACCGTATCCGTGATGTTGCTGCCAGCGGTGGGGGCCACGGTTTTCACCGTTACCGACCCGCTCACGGGCACCGTCACTTTAAACCACACGTCCCGGTTCAGGGTCGTGGAGCAGGTTGGGGTGGGGGCACCCGCCGAGGTCGTGGCAGCCGTGTTGTCGGAAGTCGTCTGCGTGATGCAGACGCCAAACTGAATGGGCACGTTGAGTGCGGCGGCGCATTCATCATTCACCGGGGCTACCGGCGTGGTGGTGAAGGTGAGCGTGGCAGCCGGCGAGGTCTGGCCCGCGCCGCAGTTGCTCACAATGGTAATCGTGTAGCTCGTGCTGGGCGTGAGGCCGGTCAGGTTCAGCGGCGAAGCGGTTACCGTCTGGGTCGTCGTGGTGCCGCCGGCGGGGGTCACCGTTACCGTGTAGGTAGTGGTGGCCGTGCCGGGCGTAAAATTCACGGTTGCCGTGGTGGGCATTACGCTGGTAGCCGAGAGTCCCGTCACGGTGGGGCAGGCCAGGTACGTGATGTTCACGTTGTCTAGGCCAATGTCGGTGGTGCCAAGGTCACCCACGGCGCGTAGCCGGATGATGGTGGTGGCCGTGAGGCCCGTGCCGGGTAGGTTCACCGTCTGGCGGGTCCAGGTGCCGGCCTGGCCGAAGCCCCCTAGCGCCGCGCTGAAGGTAGTGCCGCCGTTGGTGCTCACAAACACCTTGAGCGAATCCGTGCCCAACGTGTTAATGTAGTCGAAGCTGAGCGCGGGCGTGCCCGACGTGCCGGCCATGTTGGCGAACAGGTCCAGGCTGCCTACTGCCCGGCCCGATACGTTGCGGGAGTGGAAGCGGGCCGAGTGCATGCTGGTGCCCGTGCCCAGCGGGCTGCCCACTGGAGAGTAAATTCCCAGGGTTGGGCTGGTCCAGGCGGCGCTCACGCCGTCGTCGTCGCGGCGCCACGAGTTGTTGCCCGTCAGCGGCGTATTGCGCCAGTTCACAGCCGGTATTTCGTTGGTGCCGCACTGGCTGGTCCAGGCCGCCTCGAAGTCCTGGTTATAGGGCGTCGTGTTGTTAATGAGCACATACGGAGCCGCCACGCAGCTCGTGGTGAAGGTCGTGGTGGTCGCCGTCGAAGTCGTGCTGCCGCTGCAGTTGCTCACAATGCTCACTGTGTAGGCCGTGTTGGGCGTCAGGCCCGTCAGCGTTATCGGTGCCGATGATGGAGCGGGGGTAACGGTGGTGGCCGTGCCGCCGGCCGGGGTCACCGTCACCGTGTAGGTGGTGGGGCCGGCGGGCGGGGTGAAGTTCAGCACCGCGCCGGTAGCCGTCACGCCCGAAGGCGTGAGGTTGGCTACGGCTGCGCAGGCGATGTAGCTCACGCGCAGGTTGTCGAGGCCGATGTCGGTGACGCCAAAGTCGCCGCGGCCGCGCAGGCGGATGATGGTGGTGGCCGTGAGGCCGGTTGCGGGCAGGTTCACCAGTTGGTGGGTCCAGGCGCTGGCCGTGTTCAGGCCGAGCGTGGCCGCGCTGAAGGTAGTGCCGCCGTTGGTGCTCACAAACACCTTGAGCGAGTCCGAGCCCGACGTGTTGATGTAGTCGAATTCGAGCGTGGGGGTGCCGGCCGTGCCGGCCATGTTCACGTACAGGTCCAGCGTGCCGTAGGTGCCGCTGCTCGCGTCGTAGGAGTGGAAGCGGGCCGCGTGGGCGCTGGTGCCGCCGCTCAGGGGGCTGCCCGCCGGCGTGAACGCGCCAAAGTTGCTGCTCCAGGCGGCGCTGGTGCCGTCGTCGTCGCGGCGCCAGGAGGTATTGCCGGTTAGGGGCGTCGTGCGCCAGTTCACGCCGGGGGCTTCGCGCGTGCCGCACTG
Source organism: Hymenobacter sp. UYAg731 (assembly GCF_054061335.1). Lineage (NCBI taxonomy): Bacteria > Pseudomonadati > Bacteroidota > Cytophagia > Cytophagales > Hymenobacteraceae > Hymenobacter > Hymenobacter sp. UYAg731. Next base: position 54,386 of record NZ_JBSSEC010000010.1, read on the forward strand.
GCTCAGCCAGGTGGCTTCGAAGTCCTGCGTGTAAGCCGTCGTGTTGTTCACCGTGGCGTAGGGCGCAGCCACGCAGCTCGTTGTGAACGTTACAACCGTGGGCTGCGAAGCAGAGCCCGCGCCGCAGTTGCCCACAATGCTCACCGTGTAGCTCGTGCTGGCCGTCAGGCCCGTCAGCGTCAGGGGCGAAGCCGTGACCGTTTGGGTGGTGGCCGTGCCGCCGGCCGGGGTCACCGTCACCGTGTAGGTCGTCGGCCCCGTAGCGGGTGTAAAGCTTACCGTTGCGCCCGTGGCCGTGATGCCGGTGGCCGTAGCCGCCGTCACGGCGGGGCAGGCGATGTAGCTCACGCGCAGGTTGTCGAGGCCGATGTCGGTGACGCCAAAGTCGCCGCGGCCGCGCAGGCGGATGATGGTGGTGGCCGTGAGGCCGGTTGCGGGCAGGTTCACCAGTTGGTGGGTCCAGGCGCTGGCCGTGTTCAGGCCGAGCGTGGCCGCGCTGAAGGTAGTGCCGCCGTTGGTGCTCACAAACACCTTGAGCGAGTCCGAGCCCGACGTGTTGATGTAGTCGAATTCGAGCGTGGGGGTGCCGGCCGTGCCGGCCATGTTCACGTACAGGTCCAGCGTGCCGTAGGTGCCGCTGCTCGCGTCGTAGGAGTGGAAGCGGGCCGCGTGGGCGCTGGTGCCGCCGCTCAGGGGGCTGCCCGCCGGCGTGAACGCGCCAAAGTTGCTGCTCCAGGCGGCGCTGGTGCCGTCGTCGTCGCGGCGCCAGGAGGTATTGCCGGTTAGGGGCGTCGTGCGCCAGTTCACGCCGGGGGCTTCGCGCGTGCCGCACTGGCTCAGCCAGGTGGCTTCGAAGTCCTGCGTGTAAGCCGTCGTGTTGTTCACCGTGGCGTAGGGCGCAGCCACGCAGCTCGTTGTGAACGTTACAACCGTGGGCTGCGAAGCAGAGCCCGCGCCGCAGTTGCCCACAATGCTCACCGTGTAGCTCGTGCTGGCCGTCAGGCCCGTCAGCGTCAGGGGCGAAGCCGTGACCGTTTGGGTGGTGGCCGTGCCGCCGGCCGGGGTCACCGTCACCGTATAAGACGTGGCCGACGAAGAGGGCGTGAAAGCCACCGATGCCCCCACCGCCGTGATGCCGGAAACCACCAGGTTGCTCACGCTCGGGCAAGCCGCCGGCGCTCCAATCGTAAGGGTGAAATCCTTGGTTTCGCCGCTGCCAAAGTTCGTACAGGCATCCGCCGCACCGTTGGGGTTGCCAGCAGCCCGGCTGCGAATACGCATTCCCGTTGTGCCCTGCACGGCCGTAGCGGGCACCAGCAGCGTGGCGCTAACCGGCGTGCCCGTGGGCGAGGCCGTGGCTACCTGCGTCCATTCGCTGGCCTCGTACACAAAATTGTGGTTGTAGTCGACCCACACCGACACAATGCTGCTGCCGGTCAGGGTCACACTCAGCGTATAGGGTACACCGCCCGAAACGGTGCCCGTGTTGGTGCCGGTAGCGGGGTAGCTGGCGTACGACTGGCCGCCGGTGGCGGCGCAGGTAAGGCCCGTGGCGTTCAGCGTGGTACCCGACAAGCCCACATCGGTGATATCGTTGCCGCCGCAAACGCCGCCCAGGCCCGTGGCGCAATAGGCGGTGGTTTGGGCCTGCACCGGCCCGCTGCCCAAGAGCATTGCGGTGAGCAGCAGTGCGCTCGCCTGAGGCCAATGCCGCCTCGTGAAGGAACGTAGGAGTGTTGTCATAAGGTGAATAGGGTGAATGAGGGAAAAAGAAAAAAGGTGGAGGGATGCATTAACGGCCAACCGCCGCTCCTGCCGGTTTGGTGTCGTAATGTAGAGACAAAGCTCGAATGTTCAACGGCCTTTCGGGCTTTCCCCCATCTACTTACCTCGAATGCAACGTGCCGTTACTAGGGTTTTTCTGGGGGCTGATAAAGCGGGTGTCAGGAAAATCATATTTTTATATGTTGGAATATGCCTGATATCATCGCTGATTACCAATGATATGGCCTCGAATTGCGGCTGGGCTATAATATGCCAGGGATTCAATTTCCGTAGCAGCGGAGCCGGGCCTGCTACGCGCCCGAAATAGCCGCGTGCTTGCCCCGTACCAATTCCCAGTGCAGCAGGGCCGGCACTGCGAGCCGCAAACAGGCAGCGCATTTTTGTAAACCGATGCGGGCAACAGCCTTATGGTGCTTACAAGCAATGTATTACGCATGTCAAAGGGTTTCCCTACATCTGTTCTTACTGTTGAGTTTCCTTAGGGTAAAGCTTGGTGAGCAGGGGGATGAAAATAAGTTCCTTTTTAGACGAAAAATCTTATTTCTGGCCCTTAATTTGCTATATGTCACGATAGTTTTAAGGCTTTTTTTGAACTCGTTCTTTCTACCTGTATCTTGGTTCGCTGATTCATCAGCAACCACCCACTTTGTGTTTTTTCACACCCTCTCTCACCCCTCTTTTTTCACCCATGAGAAAAATCTTACATTCTTTTATCTTACTGCTCTTTGCGTGCGGTCTGCTGGGCGGGCTGCCGTCGGCGCGGGCTTCCCACTTGCTGGGCTGCGACATGACCTATACCTCGCTGGGCAACAACCAGTACCGGGTAAAATTCCGCCTTTACCGCGACTGTTCCGGTATTGATGCGTTGCCCTTCACGCTGGAGTGTCGCAACGGCGGTTGCAACGCCAGCGCGACCGTAACGGCCCCGCTGGTGCAGCAAGGTGTTCCGGTATCCGCTACCCCGCTGTGCCCCAGCACACCCGGCTCCTGCGCCAGCCCGTCGTCGCTCTATCCACTCTACGATTTTACCAATTACGAAGCCACCGTGACGCTGACCCCCGGCCAGTGGACGATGAGCACGAGCCAGGGCTCGCGCCCTACCATTGCCAACATCGTGGGCTCGCCCAACCTGTACGCCGAGGCTTACCTCGACAACCGCAACAGCGGCACCACCACAGTGGCCAATAATTCGCCTCAGTTCGACCAGCAGGACATTCCGATTCAGTACGTGTGCGTGAACCAGCGCACCACCTTCGGCTTCTCGGCCATTGAGCCCGATGGCGACTCGCTGGTGTACGCCCTGGCGGCCCCGCTCGGTGGTTGTGGAATGCCCACTACCTACGCCCCTTACCCCGGTGCTAATGGCGGTGGTCTGTTCTTCATCACCCGCAATCCCTTGTGCGTACTCGAAGTGCCGGCCCTGGCCGGAGGCGCATTGTTTACGCCCCAATTGCCTATTCCGGTAGCTGTGGATACCACCGGCACCTGCCCCATCAAGCAGGGTGCCCCGTATTTCGGCCTCAACCAGACGGCCCGCACGGTGACGTTCACCCCGAATGTGTATACCCCGGCTACATCGGCCGCCGATGGCCGCAACAAGTACCAGGTAGTAGTGGAAGTGACCGAGTACCGCCGCATCAACGGTGCGCGCCGCATTGTGGGCCGCGTGCGCCGCGAGGCCGTGCTCATCGTTATCAACTGCGGAACCAACACGACGCCTAACCCGGTGCTGGCCACCAACCAGACGCCCAACTCCAACACCGGCACCATCAACACGACCGATACCACCCAAATCAGCGTGTATTCGTGCAACTACTCGCGCGTACTGGTAAACTTCACCGACCCCGACAACCTGCGCACGCCCAGCCAGCACCAGCTGCTGACGGTAACGCTGCCGGCTAACATCAATACCGACCCCAGCTACTTGGCTTCGGGCGACGTAGGAACGTTCTCGCTGAGCGGCAACGGCACCGAGAACCCTCGCGGGGTCTTCTTCTTCCAGCCCTCGCCTTCGCAGGTGGGTCGCACCATTCGCATCAACGTGCGGGTGGAAGACAACGCTTGCCCGGTGAAAGGCTTGCAGAACCGGGTAATTGTCATCAAAATCCTGCGCGGCAACTTCGCCTCGGCAGTAGCCGCAGTGGGTAGCTCCGGCATTGGCAACACCACGCCGCCTTCCGGCGCGGTTTGCGTGGGCGGCTCGCTCACGCTGCAAGGCAATGTGATACGTCCGGACTCCGTGCGTCGCCTGGCCACCAACACTACCCAGGCGCAGGTGTACTCCTACAACTGGGCTGCCCTGGGCAGCGGAAATGGCCTGCCAACCGTGACCAACACCAAAAACATTGTGGTAAGCCCCACGAAGACCACCCGCTACCGCCTGACCATCGCCCCGACGCTGGGCTTTGCCCAAGGGGCCTGCGGCGATACCACCTCCATTCTGGTGCGCGTGGCCAGCGAGCCCCTGGCATCCGCCACGGCCACGCTACAGGAAGTATGTGCCGGTGGTGCCGTGGTGCTGACTGGTTCGGCGCGTCGCCAGGCCGATAGAGACAGCACCCTGCGCGACACCTACACCTACACTTGGACTGGTCCGGGCGTGCCGGCCAACACCACGGGCTCAACCCTCACGGTCCGCCCCACGGCGTTGGGTATTAACACCTACACCCTGACCGCCAACGGTGCGGTGCCTTACGGATGCGATGCTACCACTACGGTACAAGTAGTGGTGGTGCCACCGCCCACGCTTACGACGCTGCTTTCGGTTGGCAACGTGACCGTAGCCACAGCCAAAGTATGCGCCGGCGCTCCCGTAGTGCTCCGCGTGCGTGCCCGCCGCCCCACCGGTGCCGGCAGCACCCTGAGCGATGCGTACACCTTTGCCTGGACAGGTCCCGGCATCGTGGGCAATGCCACGGACTCCGTGGTGACGGTGCGCCCCACCACTCGTGGCATCAACAACTACTCGGTAGTCGTAACGGGCCGCAACCAGTTCAACTGCTCGGCTACCACCACGGCCCAGGTAGAAGTAGTGGCGCCGCCCACGGTGCGCGCCACCACCACCAACACGTACATCTGCCCCAGTGGCACGGCCACGCTGCAAGGCTCGGCTACGTCGGCTAGCCTGACCGATACTTATACCTACTCCTGGAGTGGCGCTGGCGTAGCCGCCGGCACCACGGGCGCAACCATCACGGTGCGTCCCACGGTAACCACGCGCTACATTGTGACGGCCAGGGGCCTCTCGCAATACGGCTGCTCCGATACGGCTTCGGTCGTGGTGCGGGTGACCCCAGCGGTGCTGTCGAGCTTCACCACGGCTGACTCCGTGGGCCTGACCGGCCAGCACACCAACCGTCCGCCGGTTATTTTCACCTTCAAGAACAACACGGTAACCAATGCTCCCGGCCAGTCGCCGACCACCACGGTTACCTATGCCTGGACTTACCAGCGCGTGCGCGACATCGCGGGCGTAGGGGTGAACGAATCGGTAACTGCTTTCGGCGGCAACACGGCTACTCCGACGCCGTTGCAACTCGGGCTGGCCGGCTACTACGTGGTGCGCCTCACCACCACGGCTACGGTGGGCGGCGCAGCCTGCGCGGCTTCAACTTCGAGCAAAACCGTGCTGGTGCCTGACCTGCAGGTGCCAAACGTAATCACGCCGAACGGCGACAATCAGAACGACGTGTTCAAGGTGTCGACTGCCGGCACTTCCAGCAAGCTGGAAATCTACAACCGCTGGGGCCGCAAGGTGTACGAGCAGGCCAACTACCAGAACAACTGGGGCGGCGACAACCAGCCCGCGGGTGTGTACTACTACCTGCTCACCACCACTAACGGTGCGCAGACCAAAGGCTGGATTGAGGTAGTGCGCTAAGCATCAATTTCTCACCGGATGCATCGAAAAAGGGTGCCGCGATTATCGCGGCACCCTTTTTTTGTTGTGGTTGATTGTTGTCCCGGGCTTTTGAGTCAGTGGGCTCAGGCGGGCTGCCCAAGATGGTGGCGCTCGTTCTTCACGGCGTTCTGCACGGTCCAGGTCACTTCGTGCCGCAGGGCGAACTGCCGTACCGGGCACTCCGGCATCAGGCACAGGGAGCAGGCGGCAAAGGTGCAGGGGTCGGCGTGTACGAACATCTCGACTTCCACCGCGAACCGGGCCCGAATCAGTTCCTCAATGTCGTGCAGCTCGGTGTGTACCTGCTCCAGGGTGAAGTAGTAGGGCATCTGCATGTGGCAGTCAATGTGCAGGTTGGCCCCGTAGCGCTGCACGCGCAGGTTATGCACGTCAATCCAGGGGGCGCGGCGCTGGGCCTGCAGCTCGGCAATGACTTCGGCCACCACGGCGGTGTCGGTTTCGTCCATCAGGCCCGATACCGAGCGGCGCACCATGCGCCAGCCATTCACCAAAATGAAGCCGCCCAGCAGCAGCGCCGCGCCGCTGTCGAAGCGCAGCACGCCGGTGGCTGCCACCAGCACCAGCGCCGCCGACGACACGATGGACGTGAGCGCATCGATGTAAAGATGCTGCCCATCGCCCACCAGCGCCACCGAATTCAACCGCTTGCCGTTGCGCACCAGCAGCAGGCCCACGGCCAGGTTCACCACGGCGGTGCTGGCCAGCAGCAGCACGCCCCAGTCGGGCCGGGCCACGGGGTGCGGGTGCCAGAAGTGCCCGCTGGCACTGTAGAGAATGAACGCGCCCGCCATGAAAATCAGCCCCCCTTCAAACCCGAGCGACAGGTTCTCTATTTTGCCGTGGCCGTAAGGGTGGTTCTCGTCCTTGGGCAAGCTGGCCAGGTAGAGGCTATACAGCGCAAAGCCGCTGGTAGCCACGTTGATGATGCTCTCCAAGGCATCGGTGAGCACCGCCTGGGAGCGGGTGAGGTGGTAGGCGTAGAACTTAACGGCCACGAGCCCGATGCTGACCACGAGGGACAGCAGGCCGAGGCGGTACTTGGTTTGGGTGGGCGTCATGCAGCGGAGTTTTCGGGGCAAAGGTCGGGCACCGGGCGCAAGCGGGGCGGCAGGCTCGGCGCGGGCCTTTGTTCGGACACCGCCGTTGTTAATGCCTGATAAAACCTAAATGGTTCGCCAGCCGCTGCCTGCGCTGTTGCCGGGATTTTCCGGTGCGGCGAATAATTACCGGGCGGGCGCAACTTTTTTCGCGTAATCTTGTATTTAAGGCAGTCGAAAATTATTTTTAGGCTAATCTAAAAAAGCTCTTGCCCTTACCTACTGCTTATCGTGCCGCCCGCTATTCTTCCTGATACCCAACAAGCCACCTCAGAAGCCGGCTGGCGCCACCCCCGCCGGGGCAATTCCCTGAGCGAAGTATACGCCAGCATCAAAGTGCCGCCAGCCAATGCCTCGTTCTGGCGCAAGCTGATGGCTTTTTGGGGGCCGGGCCTGCTGGTGGCCGTGGGCTACATGGACCCCGGCAACTGGGCCACCGACCTGGCCGGCGGGGCGCGCTACGGCTATACGCTGCTGTCGGTGGTATTGATTTCCAACCTGTTCGCCATGCTGCTTCAGCACCTGGCGGCCAAGCTGGGCATCGTGACCGGGCGCGACCTGGCCCAGGCCTGCCGCGACCACTACTCGCGCCCCATCAGCCTGATGCTGTGGGTGCTGTGCGAAATCGCCATTGCCGCCTGCGACCTGGCCGAAGTCATTGGCTCGGCCATTGCGCTCAAGCTGCTTTTTGGCCTGCCGCTGGCCTGGGGCGTGGTGCTCACCACGCTGGACGTACTGGTGGTGCTGTTCTTTCAGAACAAGGGCTTTCGCATCATCGAAAGCCTGGTGGCCGGCCTTATCGTCCTGATATTCGGCTGCTTTCTCTACGAAATCATCGCCTCACACCCCGACTGGCTGGCGCTGAGCCAGGGCCTGGTGCCGCGCCTCGAAGTGGTGACCAATCCGCAAATGCTGTACGTGGCCATCGGCATCTTGGGGGCTACCGTGATGCCGCACAACCTCTACCTGCACTCCAGCATCGTGCAAACGCGGGCTTTCCCGCAGGATGAGCCGGGCAAACGCTCGGCCATCAAGTTCGCCACCATCGACTCGACGCTGGCACTGTTCCTCGCTTTTTTTGTGAATGCGGCCATTCTGGTGACGGCGGCGGCGGCTTTCCATGGCAAGGGCCACGACGGCGTGGCCGACATTGCTGACGCCCACAAGCTGCTCACGCCGGTGCTGGGCGCGGGGGCGGCCAGCGTGCTGTTTGCCGTTGCCCTGCTCGCTTCGGGGCAGAATTCGACATTGACCGGCACCCTGGCGGGCCAGATTGTGATGGAAGGCTTCCTCGATTTGAAGCTGAAGCCCTGGGTACGGCGGCTCATTACGCGGCTCATTGCCGTGGTGCCGGCCCTGGTAGTTGCCATCCTCTACGGCGAGAAGGGCACCGGGCAGCTGCTGGTGCTCAGCCAGGTGATTCTGTCGTTTCAGCTCAGTTTCGCGGTGGTGCCGTTGGTGCTGTTCACCAGCAGCAAGGCCAAAATGGGCGTGTTTGTGAACCGGTCGTGGGTGAGAATCGTGGCCTGGATAGTTTCGGGTATCATCATCATCCTCAACGTATTCTTGCTCTGGCAAACCTTTTTTAGCGCATAATTTCTGCTGGTCCCGCCGGCCGCAACTTGCGCGTGAAAGCGTACGTTGCGGGCCAATGGGTGAGGCGAGTGGATAGCTCGTCGTCGTCGCTCATCCCGCATCCCAATCAGTCCCGGGTTTCATTGCCAGCCCCCGCCCATTGTGCGGAACGGAAGCCCTGTGTCTTTTTATATCCAATAAAATACCTATGAAAATAATTTCGATACTGGTTATTTTACTTCCCCAACTGGTCTTTGCTCAATCAGCTGTGCTTAATGGGACAGTGCGTGCCACCACCCGCCAACCGGTGCCGTTTGCAAGCGTGGCCGTGGTGGGCACTCCACTGGGCGCTGTGGCCGACGCGGCGGGCCACTACGAGCTAACCGGCGTGCCGGCCGGAACCGTGCGCCTGCGGGCCAGTGCCGTGGGCTTCGCCCCACTGGAACAGCGCGCCGAGGTGAGTGCCGGTCAGCCCCAGACGGTTGATTTCCAACTGCAAGCTACCGCCACCGACTTGGGCGAGGTAATTGTGACGGGCGTGAGCCGGGCCACCGAAATCCGGCGCAGCCCCGTGCCCATTGCCACCCTGAACCGCCGCGAAATCACCCTCAATGCCAATACCAACGTGATTGACGCGGCCGTGCGCGGCATTCCGGGCCTGAGCGCCGTCACCACCGGCCCCAACGTGTCGAAGCCGTTCATTCGGGGCTTGGGCTACAACCGCGTGCTGACCCTCTACAACGGCCTGCGCCAGGAAGGCCAGCAGTGGGGCGACGAGCACGGCGTGGAAGTGGACGGTTACGACATTGAGCGGGTGGAAGTGGTGAAAGGCCCCGCCAGCCTGCTCTACGGCTCCGATGCCGTGGCCGGCGTGGTGAACCTGCTGCCCGCTTTGCCGTCTGGCCCCGAAGGCCGGCTGCGCGGCGAAGCGCTGGCCGAATATCAGTCCAACAACGGCCTGTTCGGCAATTCGCTGGGTCTGAACTACCAGAAAAACGGTTTCCAGACCAGCTTCCGGGCCAGCCACCGTCTGGCCCGCGACTACCGCAATTGCGTGGATGGTGCGGTGTACAACACCGGCTTTCGGGAGCTCACGCTGACCGGCATGGCCGGCGTGCGCAAGGCCTGGGGCAGCTCGCACTGGTACCTCACGCTCTACGACAACCAGCAGGAAATCCCCGACGGCAGCCGCGACTCGCTAAGCCGCCAGTTCACGCGCCAGGTAGCCGAAAACGGGATTGATGATGTAAAAAACCGGCCTTTGGCGACACCGGAAGAACTAAATTCCTACGCTATTTCGGCGTTGCACCAGCGCATCCGGCACTACCGGGTGTTCACCAAAACGCAGCTGCAACTGGGCGATGGAGAGCTGCACCTGCTGCTGGGCGCGCAGCAGAATATGCGCGAGGAATTCAACCACCCCACGGCCCCGGCCCAGGCCGGGCTGGCCCTGCGCCTCACCACCTACACCTACGACGTGCGCTACCACCTGCCGGCCTGGCGCGGCCTGGAAACCACCGTGGGCAGCAACGGCATGGCCCAGCGCAACCGCCACCAGCAGGCCACCGATTTTCCCATTCCTAACTACGACCTGCTGGATGCCGGCGGCTTCCTGCTGCTGAAAAAGCCCCTCGGCCCGCTGGAAATTAGTGGTGGCCTGCGCTACGATACCCGCTGGGTGAGCTGGGACGATTTCTACGTGGCCCCGAACCCGGCCACCGGCTTCGATGGCGCGGCCGGCCCCGGTGTGGTGGGCGCGCTGCGGCAGTTTCCGGGGTTTGGGCGGCGTTACCAGGGCGTGTCGGCCAGCGTGGGAGCCAGCTACGTGGCCACGGCGCGGCTCACGCTACGCGCCAATCTGGCCCGGGGCTACCGCGCCCCCAACATCCCCGAAATCGGCTCCAACGGCCTCGACCCCGGCGCGCACATCGTGTACCTGGGCAACCGCGACTTCGAGCCCGAATTCAGCTGGCAGCAGGATGTGGGCGTGCTCTGGCACCAGCCCACGCTGGATGCCAGCGTGGAGGTTTTCCACAACTACGTGCAGCATTTCATTTACCAGGCCCGTTTGTTGAATGACGCCGGGCAGCCGGTTGTCATCGTGCCCGGCAACACCACATACCAGTTTCAGCAGGCCGCTGCCCGGCTCTTCGGCCTGGAAGCCAGCCTGAATTGGCGGCCCGCCGCCCTGCCGGGCCTGGCCCTCAGCAGCAGCGCCGCTTACGTGAACGGGCAGAATGCCGATGCCACCGTGCTTGAAAAAAAAGGCCCGGATGCCCGCTACCTGCCCCTGATTCCGCCGTTGCGCGCACGGGCCGAAGCGCGTTTCACGCTGCCCACCAGTTCCGGCCGCCTCACCGGCACCTACTGCCGGGCCACGGTGGACGGCAGTGCCCGCCAAACCAATTTTCTTGCCCTCGACAACACCGAGACGGCCACGCCCGGCTACGCGCTGCTGGGGCTGGGGGCCGGCACCACGGTGGCCAGTCGCGCCGGCCGGCCGCTGGCGCAGCTCATCGTGCAGGTCGATAACGTGTTCGATGCTGCCTACCAGGCCCACCTCAACCGCCTGAAATACTTTGAATATTATGCCGCCGCTCCCAACGGTCGCTCGGGCATCTACAACCCCGGCCGCAACGTGGCGATGAAAGTAGTGGTGCCGTTTTAGCGCGAAGCGGCCGAGCGGGGAGGTGTTGCGTATAGGCGGCCATGCCAACAACCATTACCCTGCTGCGCTTCTGTGCGTTTTGCTTAACAATACTGGGCCCTGCTACCAAGGTGCTGGCCCAGAAAAGTGTTCAGAACGACACGATTAAGGTCGATAAGAACCAGTTTAACCTGTTTCGGCCCACGCCGCGCAAATACATGCGCCCCATGGTGCCCGACCGCCCAGGCATCACCGAAAGCCCGTATTCCGTCGATGCGGGCCACTTTCAGTACGAAACCGATGCCCTGCGCCTGCTCACGCGCCGCGAGGGCACGGCCTACGGGCACGACTGGTACATCAACCACGCCCTGGCGAAAATCGGCCTCACCAACCGGACCGACCTGCAAGTGGGCCTCGATTCCTACACCGACACCCGCAACTACGACGATGCCGACCCCAGCCAGACGGCCGTATTCCGGGGCCTCGGTGACCTGAACCTGCGCCTGAAGCACACGCTGGTGGGCGACGACAACAGCCGCTGGGCCCTGGGCCTGATTGGCTACGCCACCCTGCCCACCGGCGGCCCGCGCGGCGATGGAGCCGTGGAATACGGGGCCGTGCTGCCCGTGGTGTATCAGCTCAACAAGCCTTGGAGCATTGGCGGGCAGGTGGCCACGCAGGTGTACTGGGACCGCGAAACCCACTCGCACTACCTCCAGCTCACGCCCACGTTCACCACTGACTATCAGTTCAGTAAGCTCATTCAGGTGTTCGCGGAGCTGGTGGGCTACCGCGATGTGCGCCAGTCCTCCTGGCTGAGCTCCATCAATACCGGGGCCCAGCTCGACGTGAGCGACAACGTGCAGCTCGATTTCGGCACCCACCAGCCCATCACCAACTCCGTGGACCGCGAATATTTTATCGGGATGAGCTTCCGACGGTGAGGTTGTAGCGTGGACTCTGCGAGTCCGCGCCTTGTAATGGCCGCCCCACCGGAACGCGGTCTCGCAGAGTCCACGCTACGCGCCCTACCTTTGCCCCGTCAAGGTGCCAGACCCCAATCGCGGGGCGCGGCTGAAAAGGGAATCCGGTTCAATGCCGGAGCTGTCCCCGCAACTGTACGCTTCACATCGGGGCGGGCCACGAATGCCACTGTTTACTAGTTGATTTTCAACTGAATAAATGGGAAGGCGGCCCGCTCGGCGAAGCAAGCCAGGAGACCTGCCCGGACATTCACAGGTTCAGCATTCGCGGAGGACGAATGGAGAAAGAGAGCAGCGGCGGCCTTCGGGCAGCCACCTTACCCCCTGTTTTTCGGCCTCGGTCTGGCGCTGGTTTTCTTCATCTGAAGAAGGCTTTCGGTAGATTTTGAATCGAATTTTCTTAATCGAAAATTTGATTCGGATGCGTTGTCTTTTACTCAACTGGTTGGCGGTAGTCTGCGGATTACTGGCCGGTACCGGTGTGGCCCAAGCTCAGTCGCTGCGCGCCGTGCCGCCCGATTCGGCCCGGCTCAGCCGGCGGCTGCACCGGCTGGCTGAAGTGAACGTGCGGGCCGTGGGCCCCGAGCGGTTTGCCACCGGCAGCCGGCACTACGAAGCCGATTCGGCCACCCTGAGCCAGTACCGCGACGGCACCGTAGCCGAGCTGCTGCAAGACCGCACCCCGCTGTATATCAAGAGTTACGGGCCGGGGCAGTTGGCTTCCATCAGTATCCGGGGCACCTCGGCCCAGCAAACGGCCGTGCTTTGGAACGGCCTGAACATCATGTTGCCCACCCTAGGTCAGAACGATTTCGCGTTGCTGCCCGTGGGGGCCAACACCCGCCTGGCCGTGCAGTCCGGCCCAAGCGCCGCCCTCTACGGCAGCGGGGCCATCGGCGGGGCTGTGCTTCTGAATACCGCGCCCGACTGGCGGCCCGGCCTGCGGGGCAGCGTGCAGGCCGATGCCGGCAGTTTCGGCCTACGCGGCGGCAGCGCCGAGGTGAGTACCGCCAGCACCGCCGTGGCCGTGCGCGTGGCCGCCAGCTACCGCCAGGCCCTCAACAACTACCCCTACACCACCCAGGAATTTGGCGGGCCGGTGCGGCACACGCTGGCCGGGGCCGCTCTGCGCCACCAGTGGAGCCTGGCCCCCGAAGTGGCCCTGCGCGTGGGCCCGGCCGGCCAGCTCACGGCCAGCGCCTGGTTCACCGATACCGACCGTGAAGTGCAGCCCGCCGCCACCGGCCTCAACCGCCGTGCCGAGCAGTTCGACCAGAGCCGCCGGCTGGTGCTCAGCTACCGCCACCAGGCTTCGGCGCGGGCGCAGTGGCTGGTGCGCGCCGCCGCGTTTGAGGACGTGCTGAACTACCACGACATCAGCATCACGAGCGACTCGCGGGTGCGGACCACCCAGGGCCAGGCCGAATACACGGCCGCCGTGGGCACGCGCGGCTCTCTGCGCCTCGGGGCCGAAGTGCAGCATTTCAGCACCACCTTCCGTGAATACGCCAGCCCGCTGACCACCGAGAACCGCGCCGCTGCCTTCGCGCTGTTTCGCTACGACCCGCAGCCCCGCCTGCGCCTCACGGCCAACCTGCGCCAGGCCGCCCTGCCCCAAGGCAACCCCCTCACGCCCACTGCCGGGCTGGAGTGGGACGTGTGGACGAATGGCCCAGCCCTTGATTCCCTTAGCTACTCCGCCGCTCAGTCGCTCACCTTCAAGGCCAGCGCGGCCCGCACCTACCGCGCCCCCACGCTCAACGAGCGGTTTTTCAACCCCGGTGGCAACCCCAACCTGCGCCCCGAAATCGGGCTGGGCTACGAGGCCGGCCTGCTGCACCGCGCCCAACTCGCGCCGCGCACCACGCTGCAAACCGAACTCACCGGCTACCGCCAGCTGGTGGACGACTGGGTGCAGTGGACGCCCGGCCCCGAAGGCTACTGGCGGCCCCGCAACCTGCGCCAGGTGCTCACGCAGGGCCTGGAGGCCAGCACGGCCCTCACCCTTCGGCGTGGCGCGCACCGCTTGGGGGCGCGGGCGGCCTACACATTCACCCAGGCCCGCACCCGCCGTGCCACCCCCGACGACCCCGTGCCCGTGGGCCAGCCGCTGCCCTACGTGCCCACCCACACCGGCACCCTGAGCCTGGACTACGCTTGGCACGCCTGGCGCGTGGCCGCCGCCGCCAGCGCCACCAGCTACCGCTACACCGATGCCACCGCCCAGGCCTTCCTGCCCGGCTACGGCCTGCTGGGCGGCAGCGTGGGCTACGCCCTGCGCCTGCACGGGGCGGAGGCCCTCCTGCTGCTGCAAGGCACCAACCTCCTCAGCCATGCCTACGACAGCTACGAAGGCCGCCCGGCTCCGCCCCGCGCCCTGAGCGTGAGCCTGCGCCTGAGCTGGCTCTGATAATCTGCATTCAATCACCCATTTCTCTTCTTCTTATTTCCCCATGCGTTTTTCTAACTATCTGATTGTTTCGGCGCTGGCCTTGCTGAGCCTGGCCGGCTGTAGCCCCGACAAGGACGTGACCGTGGCCCCGTCGGCCGACAATACCAATGTATTTGTGCTTAACGAAGGGCTGTTTGCCGCCAATGGCACGGGCACCATCACGCTGTTTAACAAAAGCACCAAAGCCGTAACCCCCGACCTGTTTGCGAACGTGAACGGCGCGGGCCGCCGCCTGGGCAACGTGGTGCAGAGCATGGCCGTGCGCGACAAGCGCGGCTACATCGTGGTGAACGCGGCCGATAAGGTAGAGGTCGTGTCGCTGCCCGAATTCAAGTCGGTGGGCGTGGTAAAGGGGCTGAACAGCCCGCGCTATTTCCTGCCCATCAGCACGAGCCGGGCCTACGTGACGCAATGGGGGCGCGATACTCTGCACCGCCACGGCGTCATCATCCCCAAAGTGCGGTCCGGTATCAAAATAATAGACCTGATTACCAATTCAGTGGTCGACAGCATTGCCACCGGAGATTTGCCCGAGCGCCTGACCCTGGCCGGCGGCAAGGTATTCGTGGCCAACTACGGCAGTAATACCGTCACCGTCATCGACCCCGCCACCAACCGCGTCACCAATACCCTGACCGTGGGCGATTCTCCCAACAGCTTCGCGCTTGATAAAAACAGCCGCCTGTGGGTGCTCTGCGGTGGTTTCGTGTCCTACCTCTACGACCCAAACGGGAAGTTTCTCGGAATCGACTACGCGAACACGACTGCGGGCAGCCTCTACGGCCTGGACCCCGCCAACCCGACGAGCGGTGGTACGTCACGCATTTTTGCGTCTAACCAGCGCGTTCCGGTCGATATTCACGCAAACCCTGCCGGCGACCAGCTTTACTTCCGCGCCACCGATGCTACGAGCTACCTGGGCGGCGTAGTGCGCCTGGGCATTGCCGATGCCGCTTTGCCATCGCTGACGGCTACCCCGTTCATTGATGGCCTGTTCTACGGCCTGGGCATCGACCCCGCCGACGGCACCATCTACACCGGCACGGGCACGTTCTCGTTCGACAAAATGGCGCGCTACCAGCCCAATGGCCTAAAAATCGACGAAACCGTGGTGGGCGCCGGCCCCAACGGGTTCGTGTTCTTCTAAGTGAAAACGCTGCGCTGCCAGCTTTCCCGATACTTCTCCTTCTTTTCTGCAAACACCCAAAAAAGCCCGTTCCAGTAGGAACGGGCCTTTTTTTTGGCCTGAAATTAAAAAAGCGGCTGTTATCTAGTCGGCGATGCCGTCGTGGTTGCGGTCTTTGGCGTCGCCAGCGGCTTTGTAAAGGTCTTTGCCGGTGGGGCGGTTTGTGGTGTCGCGGGTGAGGCCGGCCGTGGCCGAATCGCCGCCGGCTACGCCGTCGGTGCCAGCGGCGGGGCCTTTTTTGGTGTAGCCGCGCTCCACGTTGGTATCGCCTTCTTTGGTGCCCGAGCTGCAGGCGCTGAAGGTGGCGGTGAGGGCGCAGGCCACGGCGAGGGGGCGGAGGAAGTTTTTCAGGGACATGAAAGAGCGAAGGTGAGAGATAAATAGTGAGCGATGCCGCAAGGTAGAAAGATAACCTGCCCGCACGCAACCCGAACCACCGGGCGCGGGTACGGTTGTACCGGTGCGGGCCGGCCGAAGGTTGCCCAAAGCTGTGCGTTCCTGCTTCATTTTTCCCATTTGCCTAATGTCCAATCCGCTTTCCGTTTCCTCGCCGGCCATTGTGCCCACGCCGGCCTACACCTATCCGGAGTTCCGGGCGCTGATGAGCACGCTGGCTGCCGAGCACCGCACCACCGGCCCCGAGCAGTCGCCGGGCCTTATTCGTTACACCGAACAGAACCAGACGCACCTCGACAATGGCCACGCCCGCCCGTTGCTGCCGGCCCTGGTTGAGAAGCTGCTGCACCTATCCCGCCCCGAGCAGTGGCTGGTGCTGGGCGAAACCTGGTGCGGCGACACTGCCCACGCCCTGCCCATACTGGCCCACCTGGCCGATAACAGCCAGGGCCAAGTCACGCTGCACGTCGTGCTCCGCTCCGAGCATCCCGAACTGATGGCCACCCACCAGACCGACGGCAAAAACAGCATCCCCAAGCTCATTCGCTACGACGCGGCCACCGGTACCGAGCTGGGCACCTGGGGACCGCGCCCGGCCGAGGCCCAGCTGCTGAGCCACCAGTTGCACAGCGATAAATCTTTGCATACCAACCAGGTAGTAAAAGGCATGAATATGTGGTATGAGGCCGATAATGGCCAGGCCATGCAGGAGGAGTTGCTCGCACTGTTGGGCTAAGATTGGGGTTCAACCAAAATTTCCCCTATTTTCACCTTCCCAATTCCAACTTATATGCCCTTGCCGCTGCGCCATCGCCTCCAGAAATACGTTGCTGCCTGGCCCTGGCGGCGGGTGGGCGTGCTGGCCGGCATCAGTCTGTTTTTGGCACTAATGCTGGTGGGTTATTTGTTCGGCGTAAGTGACCATTTCTTTCCTCGACTTTTTTTCGCCTTTCTCGTATTGGTCTGGCTGCTGGCCGTTACGTTCCTCGCCGTGGTGCCCTTCGTGACCTGGGCCACCATGCATTGGTTCGGACGCGGGTGGGCCGAAGTATCGACGCCGGCCCCGCGCCTGCGCCGGACGGCTCCAAGCGCTTCAGCAGCGCGTTCTGTTTCTCCACCGGCTGCCTCACGGCGGCCCCAAACACGTTAAAGCCCTTGAAAACTAACCTACTGCACATCAAAAATATGGTGTGCCCCCGGTGCGTAGAAGCCGTGCACAACCTGTTGGAGCGCGCCGGCTACAGCCCCAAAACCGTAACGCTGGGCGTCGCTGAGCTCGACGAGAATACCCCCGCCGACCCCGAAGACCTGGCCCCGCTGTTGCAGGCCGCCGGCTTCGAGCTGCTGCGCGGCCGCGCCGAACAGCTCACCGAACAAATAAAGGGAACCCTGGCCGAATACCTGGAGCACCTGCGCACGGCGCGCTCGCCGCTCACCACCTCGGCTTTTCTCACCGACCGGTTTGCGGCCACCTATTCGCACCTGAGTAAGGTGTTTTCGCGCACCGCCCATCTCACCATTGAGAAGTACCTTATCCGCCTCAAAATAGAGCGCGTGAAGGAAATGCTCAGCTACGGCGAGCTGACCCTGAACCAGATAGCCGACCAGATGCGCTACAGCTCCGGCCAGCACCTGAGCAATCAGTTCCGCCAGGTGACGGGCTACTCCGTGAGCGAGTTCCGCCGCCTGATGCTGCCCGAGCGCCTCTCGCTGGACGCGCTGGCGTAGGGCTCGAAGCTGCGGAGCAGACGGTCAAGCCCCAGCGGGGCGGCACTCGTTCAACGAATGCCGCCCCGCTGGGGCTTTTTCGTGCCCTATCGTTTGGCTTTACTATCGATATGCCGCCCCGCTGGGGCTTTATGCCCGCAATGACAAACCAGCCTTCAGGCCCGACCTTTGCTCCTCAAAATGAACCCCGGCCCCCTGTGCCGGGTTAGTCTCCACTGTGTCTCTTGCCTTGCCCCGCATCCTGCTGCTCACGCCGCCGCTCACGCAGCTCAACACTCCGTACCCGGCCACGGCCTACATCAAAGGCTTTCTGGGCGGGCGGGGGTACGCTGTGACGCAGGCCGATATGGGCTTGCAGCTGGTATTGCGCCTGTTTTCGGAAGCCGGTTTGCGGCGGGTGTTTCAGGAAATCGAAGCCGGCAGTTTCAGTTTGAGCGACAACGCCCGGCGGATGCTGCGCCTGCAAAACCGCTATTTGGCCACCATCGGCCCGGTCATTCGTTTCCTGCAAAATAAGGACCTCACGCTGGCCCCGCGCATCTGCCACGGCCGCTTCCTGCCCGAAGCCAGCCGCTTCGACAACGTGGCCGACCTCGAAACCGCCTTCGGCACCATGGGCCTCACGGACCAGGCCCGGCACCTGGCCACCCTCTACCTCGAAGACCTCGCCGACCTCATTAAGGAAACCGTGGGGCCGCACTTCGGCTTCTCGCGCTACGCCGAAAAGCTGGCCCTCTCCGCCACCAGCTTCGAGCCCCTGCACCAGGAGTTGGAAGCCGCCCCGAGTTTGCTGGACAAAATGCTGCTGGAGGAGCTGGAGCCGCTTTTGCAGCGGGTGCAGCCCGATATAGTGGGCTTCACCGTGCCCTTCCCCGGCAACCTCTACGGGGCGTTGCGGCTGGCAAAACGCATCAAAAATATCAGCCCCGAAACCGTGACCATCATGGGCGGTGGCTACCCCAATACCGAGCTGCGCACCATCAAGGAGCCGCGCTTTTTCGATTACATCGACTACCTGACGCTGGATGATGGCGAGGGGCCGTGGCTGCGGCTGCTGGAAAGCTGGGCGGCGGCTCGCGGTGTGGCTGCGCCAGTTTTGCGCGCTGCCGACGCGCTTTACATTAATCCTCGGACAGAGGTGCCGGGTGCCAATGTAAGTTACATCGGCACTGGGACGGCCGCGCCAACAGTTGATGTAAGTTACATCGATTCCAAGCCAGCAGTGCCGGGCCTCAGTGCAACTTACATCGGCACTGAAACAATCGTGCTGGGGGCTAATGTAAACTTCGGGGCTGACGGCCGAATTGCGCCCGCTGCCCTTTTGCAGCGCACCTTTCTGCGCAACGCGGCGGGCGAAATCGAGTATCACAACCACCCGTTTCCCGACGTGCCGCACTCCGAAGTAGGCACGCCCGACTACTCCGACCTGCCCCTGACGGAATACCTCTCGGTGCTGGAAGTGCTGAACCCCATGCACCGCCTCTGGAGCGACGGCCGCTGGAACAAACTCACCGTGGCCCACGGCTGCTACTGGAAGCGCTGCTCGTTCTGCGACGTGACGCTGGACTACATCTCGCGCTACGAAACGGCTCCCAGTACGCTGCTGGTGGACCGCATCGAGCAAATAATCCAGCAAACCGGCCAGACCGGCTTTCACTTCGTGGACGAAGCCGCGCCGCCATTGGCCCTGCGCGACCTGGCCGTGGAGCTGCTCAAGCGCCGCGTGGCCATCACCTGGTGGGGCAACATCCGGTTCGAAAAAACCTTCTCGCCCGACCTCTGCCGGCTGCTGGCCGCCTCGGGCTGCATCGCCATTTCGGGCGGGCTGGAAGTGGCGTCGGACCGGCTGCTGGCCCTCATGGAGAAGGGCGTCACCATCGCCCAGGTGGCCCGCGTCACGGACGGCTTCACCCAGGCCGGCATCATGGTCCACGCCTATCTGATGTACGGCTTCCCCACCCAAACCGCCCAGGAAACGGTGGACAGCCTCGAAGTAGTGCGCCAGCTTTTCGCGGCCGGCGTGGTGCAAAGCGGCTATTGGCACCGCTTTTCGATGACCGCGCACTCGCCCGTGGGCAAGAACCCGGCGAAGTATCAGGTGGCGGCCATTGGCCCGGAGCCCGCCGGCTTCGCCTGGAACGACCTCTGGCACGACGACCCCCTCGGCACCGACCACGAAGCCTTCGGCCCCGGCCTGGCCAAGTCGCTGTATAACTACCTGCACGGCGTGGCGCTTGATGAGCCGCTGGCCCGCTGGTTCGATTTTAAAACCCCGCGCCCCACCACCCCGCGCCACCTCGTGCAGCAGGCCGTGCAAGCCCCCGACAAGCCCGATTTCGCCCGGCAAAATCAGCGCCTGTTCTGGCTCGGCAACGCCCCCGAAATCCGCCTCGAAGCCGGCAAAAAAGCTCCCCGCGCCATCATCACCTGCTATGAGCAGGCCGAGGATTTCGAAGTGAAAACCACCGAAGCTGCCGGCCATTGGCTGCACCAACTCCTCACCCAACTCAGCCAGGATTTCGACACCAAGGTGCTGCTGAAGGAAGCTGCGGCCTGCTTTCCGAAATCGGAAGGCTCATTCGAGGCTTTTTTGCAAAGCCCGGCCTGGGCGCTGCTGCGCGAGAAGGGCCTGCTGCTGCTGTAATCGGGGGCGGAACAAGGCTGCCAGCGCTGGGTGGTGGGTGAGAAGAAAGCGTAACTTGGGCCCGAAAACCAACTCGTTAGCGTATGCCCCAGAACTTCTACCGCTCGATTTTATTGGTTGTCTGCCTGCTGGGCGCGAGCCGCCACCAAGCGCTGGCCCAACCCGAAACCATCGCCCTGGGCAACGGCCACACCCTCGTTATTCACGCAAACGGCACCCTGTGGGCCTGCGGCTACAACGGGGATGGCCGCCTCGGCGATGGCACCACTACTAACCGGCTCCGTCCGGTTCAAATCGGCACCGGCACTACCTGGCGAACCGTGAGCACGGGCGGCCGCACCGGCGACAGCTACGTCCTGGCCCTGCAAACCGATGGCTCGCTGTGGAGCTGGGGCAATAATAATTACGGCCAGTTGGGCCACCCATCCGGCGTGGGCGGCAATACCCTCGTGCCCCAGCTGGTAGTGGGTGGACCGTGGGCCTGCGCGGCGGCCGGCCAGAACCACAGCGTGGCAGTGCGGGCCGACGGCACGCTCTGGACCTGGGGCTATAATGGGACGGGTCAATTGGGCGAGGGAGGGGTGCTGTTTGGCCGCTCTGCTCCGGGGCAGGTGGGTACCGACAACGACTGGGCCAGCGTGAGTGCGGGTACCCAATACACGCTAGCGCTGAAAAGGGACGGTTCCCTCTGGGCTTGGGGCCTTCAAATCAACCTCGGTATTGTAGCGCCTGGCGGTGGCAATACCTACGTGCCCACGCAAGTGGGCACGTCTACCAATTGGGTGCGCATTTGCGCGGGAGCGTTTTCATTGGGCATCCGGGCCGATGGGACGCTTTGGGGCTGGGGCCAGAATTTCAGCAGCGTGCTTACACCGTTGAATACCAGCTATGTTGATACTCCCACGCAACTGGGTGCTGGCACTACCTGGAGCCGGGTGGCGGGCGGGGCTAGCCATATTTTAGGCGTTCAAACCGATGGCACGCTGTGGAGCTGGGGCAACAACAACCGGGGCAGCGTAGGCAACGCGTCGCGCACCGATGCTACGGCACCGGTTCAGGTAGGAAGCAGTTCCAGTTGGCGCCGCGTAGCAGCAGGCGGCTTCACCTCGGCCGCCGACCAAGCAAACGGCGCGCTTTTTATATGGGGCGACAGTCAGGCCGGGCAGTCGGGCGACCCGGCCCTCACCCTGGGCAGCCTACCTGCCCCGGTGCAGGTTGGAACGGCAGCTAACTGGACCATGCCCGGTGCTACCCCCGACATTGGCATGGGCTTGCGTAGCGACGGCAGCCTTTGGACATGGGGCAGCGACAACGGGGTTATGTTAGGCGACGGACCCATTGCCAATAGGCAAAACGTGGCTCGGATTGATTCACCCGCTACATACATACGTTTGAGTGGGAATGACTACCATGTACTCGCGCTACGGGCCGACAGCTCACTCTGGGCTTGGGGTGATAACCAGCGTGGGCAGTTGGGCGACGGTACTATTATCACGCGTTCGGCTCCCGTTGCCATTGCCCCTGGCCCTTGGAAACAAGTGGCAACGGGCGATTTGGTTTCCTTGGCAATTCGGGTTGATGGCAGCTTGTGGGCCTGGGGCGACAATGATTACGGGCAGCTTGGTGATGGTACTACCGTTCGGCGCACCCGGCCGGTGCAGATTGGTACCAGCCGCGATTGGGCACAAGTGGTGTGCCTGGGGAGTTTCTCTCTAGGCCTGCGTACCGACGGTACCTTATGGGCTTGGGGGCGCCCCGGCACGTTTGGAAATGGCTCAACTAGCATAGCCAACCAGCTGATTCCGTTACGCATTGGCACCGTAGCCACATGGTCGCAACTAGCTGTCTCTGACAGCCATGTACTGGCCCTGCGTCTTGATGGTACGTTGTGGGCTTGGGGCTTTAATTCCAACGGGCAGCTAGGTGATGGCACCACCAGTTCTCGAGCATTGCCAACCCGTATCGGCACGGATACCGATTGGGCAACCATCGCTGCGGGCATAAACGGCAGCTACGGCAATTTTTCCTTGGCTCTGAAACGAAACGGTACCCTTTGGACCTGGGGCAACAATACAGTCGGCCAATTGGGGCATTCCTCACCCCCTAATTATACCTACACTGTTGTGCCCACGCAGGTAGGCACGGCGGCCTGGACGACAGTTGCCGCAGGCAGCATCCATGCTCTGGCCGTGCGAGCCGATGGTACTCTCTGGGAGTGGGGTAGTAATCTTGAAGGCCAAAGCGGCATCCCGTCGTTCAGCCTGCGGCCAGCCAGTGTGCAAACCGGTATGCGGCCGTTCGTTCCTTTCAACTTAGCCGCGATGAGTCCGGTGGTCGGTGTAACGGGCAGCACCGTCACGCTCACGGGAGTGGGCCTGGGCGCGGCTCAGCTGGTCACATTTGGCGGAGTAGTCGCGCCGGGTTTCACGGTTAATGCAGGTGGCACGGTGCTCACGGCCACAGTGCCGGTAGGTGCCCGTTCGGGGAGCGTGGCAATTTTAGGACCCGATGGCACCGCCTGGAGTGCGGCCACCTTTCAAGTGCTGGTAGCCCCAACTGTCAGCAGCTTTGCGCCCCTGGCAGCCGCGCCGGGCAGCACAATCACGGTTTATGGCACAAACCTAACCGGAGCTACCAGCCTGCAGCTGGGAGGCGTGTCCATCACGGGTTTGGTGGTGGGTGCGGGCGGTACTTCACTCACCTTCGTAGTGCCGGCAGGCAGCTCGGGAGGCTTTATCAGCGTCAGCACGCCAGCGGGCACCGCTACCTCTGCCTCGACGTTGAATATTATCCTGGCCACCCAGGGGGCGGTGCCGGCTACTACCATAACGGTAGTGCCCACGCCCGTTCGTGCCGGTCAGCCGCTGGCACTAACCGGGTTGCCCGCCGGGCCGCTTACCATCCAGACCTTCAGCTTGCTTGGCCAAAAGATTAGCAATGCTGCTTGGCCGAGCACGCACGACGCCCGCTTGGTACTGGGGCTGGCACCCGCCAATGCTGGCGTGTACCTCCTCATCGTTACTACCCCAACGCAGGTGCTCACCCGCCGAATAGTAGTAGAATAAGCGCGCAATTTGAGTTAGCTACTTCCCCTGTAGCCACTCCACCACATCGCCGGGCAGGCCCGGCCCAAAGGAGGTGGCCCCTGGCAGCAACAAATCGGAACCGGCCGTGCGGTACACCCGCACGGCCGCACCGCGCCGGCCGCCCAGCGCATTTCGCATGGCGGCTGCCCGGGTAGTGGCCGCCGCCCCGCCGTAGAGGGCCAGCAAGGGCATTTTGCGGCTGCGCAGCTCTCGAAACGCGGCGCGGGTATCGGCATCTACCGCCGGGTTTTGCGCGATAAAAAAGGCCGTCCGGGGTGCGCCCGGCCCGGTTAGCAGCGAGGCTAGCGTGGCTGCCCGGTGCCCGGCCGCCCACGCCCCGACGTTGGCCGTGTCGGCTCCGGCGGTGCCGCGCAACAGGCGCAGGGCGGCTTGCAGGCGCGGCGTTTCGTCCGCTGCCGTGGCCGCATCGGCGGCGGGCAGCAGCAGCACGATGATGCCTTCGCGGGCCAGCGCATCGGCCCAGATTGCCGCCGTAGGGACCGTCTCGGCATCGGGTAGCAGGGCCAGGGCCGCGCCGGGCGTGCCCGTGTCAGCGGGAGCAAACAGCCAGGCCGAGCCCGTGGCTTGCGGCACTTCCTCGGCGCGGTAGGTGCTGGGCGTGGGCGCGCCGCGCTTCACCAGAATGGTGGTGAATTTGGTGGAATCCAGCGTGAGGGTGCCGCGCCAGAAGTCGCCGTCCAGCGTCAGGGCCAGAGTCTGGCCGGGGCGGGCGGGCCGTATCAGGCGCAGCTGGTTATTGCTGAAAACGATGGTGTCGGCCACAAAGCTGAGCGTGCCGGGAGCCGTGAACTCGGCTTCATAATGACCAGGGCTGGGGTGGCGAATGTCGAGCGTGGCCCGCGCCTCGGGCTGCCCGGCGGCGCTGAGACTGCCTTCGTAGTGCCCTACCGGCGGCGTGGTGGTTTCAGCAGCCTGTTCGTGCCGGGGCTGGCAGGCCGTTGCTATTGTGCCCAGAAACACGCCCAGCAAAGCGCCACTTTTACGAAGGAAAGAGCTGCTATTCGGGCGTGTGGTGGCTGGCGTAGGCATTCGGCAAAAGTAGGCGCTTTAGCGGCCGGCCATGCCCTTGCGCAAAATCAGGTCCGTCTGCACGTCCTGCCCCAGCCGGAACTCGTGCTGGCCCACCTCGCGGAAACCGAACCGCTGGTAAAAAGCCCGGGCCTTGTCGTTTTTCTCCCACACGCCCAGCACCACGGCCGAGCAGTGCAGCTGTTCGGCCAGGGCCAGAATGCCGCGCATCAGGGCGGCACCCAGGCCGGTGCCCTGCCAGTCGTCGCGCACGTACAAGCGCTCGATTTCGAGGCGGCCGGCGGCGTCCTGGCCTTCTGCCAGGCCCAGGGCCGAATTGTCGCGCAGCTTGGCGTAGCCCACCAGCTCGTTCTGCATGTGCGCCAGTAAAAACGTGTTTTCGCGGTCCTGCAATTCGGCCAGCTGGATATCTGGGCCGAAATTCTCGGCTAGGTACGTGGCCATATCGGCCGGCGTATTAGTCGCGGCAAAGGTGTCCTGAAAAGTTTGGCGGCCCAAATCAGCCAGTTGGGCGGCGGTGGCGGTATTGGCCTTGGCCAGCGAGATGCGCAGAGGAGATGACATGACGCAAAGGTCGCGTTGCCGCCCGATAGTTAGAGTATTTCGTCGGCGTTGGGGTTCCGCTGCGTGCTGGTGCCGCGCCGCATTCGCAGGCCCCAGCGCATTAGCAAGCCGCTGGCCAGCAAGCCCACCAGGTTCACGGACAGCAGCAGCGCCGAAGGGCTTTCCGGGCTGCCCGCATTCCAAGAATAGGCCCCTACGGCTACTTTCAGCAACAAACCAATGCCCAGCAGCGCACCGCTAAACATCAGCAGCAGGCCAACCAGGCGTTGGGTAGCAGGGGGGAGGGGAGGAGTAGCCATAGCAGCCCTGCATACGATGCCCGCAAAGCCGGGGTTGGCCGTTTGCCTGTTGTTCGTTGCGGTTCCGGTTCTTTGACGTAATTTCGTGGTACCAAGATATCCCCGCGAGAGTAGCTCAGTTGGTAGAGCATCAGCTTCCCAAGCTGAGGGTCGCGAGTTCGAACCTCGTTTCTCGCTCATTGATTCAGAGTCAGTTGCCCGCGTGGTAGCTGACTCTTTTTGTTTGCGGTTTACCAGTTGGTTTACACAGGTGCTTCCGCTGTGTTGGTGGAAGATGAGAACCGGGTTTCCTGTTGACGGCCGGAAATCCTTGGAAACTGCCGTTGGTCACGATGCCCTTCGTCGGGTGAACAGCGGCCCGACGTACTTGGTGGGTACCCGCCGCGCCGCGATTCCCTTGCGAACAGCTACTGCACGGGAATGCAGTGGAAGGCGATGTAGTGCCGGCATTTCTGCTGGTGTCGCTTGCCATCCTTGCTGCATGTGGTGAACTGTTTTCCCACACTAGTTCCAAAAGCTTGTGCCCCGTCATGTCGGAATGCCAACCCACAATGGGGGTGAAGGAGGCAAATTCGTCAACTTCGTTCTTTGGGGGAGCGAGCTGACCCTTGTACATTATGTCGGAGTAAATCTCCGAAGCAGTGCCGTCATCCGACCTGCTTGTGCGGGGTTGCGTGTTAAAGAGTGTGACCGTGTACGCCGGTAGTCCCGTCATCTTGCGGAAGTACTCACCACCTGTTGTGTTGTAAATCCGTGCTTGGTACACCCCCGCCTTCTTGGTTGCCTGCACCATCACGAGCAAGTTGACGGTCCACGTTTGTGCATCGGAGCCGGAGTGTCCGTTGCTCGAACCAGCATGCGTGCTGGAGCGGTCGATTTTGTAGACTTGGTACTTGGCGGGGTACGCCAGTTCCTGCGCATGGGTCGCAGCCGCTGAAAAGCTGAGTGCTAGTAGGAGGAAGATTTTTTGCATGTGTGAGTGGTTGAAAAGTGCTGTTCGGGGTTGAGTGAGGTTTCGTGCTCACCTTGTGGGGGAATCACCAGACTTGGTGTTGACCGTCAAAAGTAGAATTTTTTTGTGTGAAATAGGCGCATCTGCATACATGGTAGGCAAGGTAGCGTCGGAGCTTGCCGGCTGTGAAAAACCCGGGTGGAGTCCAAGTTTTCGGCAAGCATCTTCGCCAACTGCGCAGTGAACGCGGATGGAGCCAGCAGGAGCTTGCGGACCGCGCCAACATCGACAAGATGACGATTCACCGCATTGAAACGGCCCGAATGGCGGCTACTATTGACGTGTTGCTGTCGCTGACGAAAGGATTGGAGATACTGCTACACGAATTGGTCAATTGTCCTGGGATGGAGGACGCCGACTGAGAAGCCCGTCCCGGTGTGAATGGTCGGAACGGGCTTCGGAAGGTCAGCGGCGGCTCAACGCAGGTACCAACTGCCGGCAGTGCTACCGTCTAGGGCATCCTGCACCTGGCAGGCAAAGTCCAGCGCATTGACGCTTCGGTCGAGGAATTGGTCGATGTAGGTGCTTTTGTTCGCGCCGGTGAAGAGGTTGTACAATCGCCAGAGCGAGATGTCGCCGTTTTCGTCGCGGCAGAAGCTCTTGTCACGGTAGTAGTCGCGGCAAACGCTGGCAAGCTGTTGGTCGCCGTAGAGCAGGGCCGGAATCCGCTGTTTGGTGGCTGCTGGGAGGTGCTGGTACATGCGGCACCGACCGATGAGCTGCGCGAACTGGTGCTCGGTAAGCGAGTACTGGGTCAGCGCTTGAAGCTGCCGTAGGTGTCTGTGCTGGTTGTAGGAACGCAGCAACTGGAGCACCCCTTGGCGGAGCTGTTCAAGACTGCTGACACGGAAATCACCGAGCAGACCATCTGTCCGTACGCACAGATTCATGCACACGAGGTTTTG
Organism: Hymenobacter sp. UYAg731; assembly: GCF_054061335.1. Taxonomy (NCBI): domain Bacteria; kingdom Pseudomonadati; phylum Bacteroidota; class Cytophagia; order Cytophagales; family Hymenobacteraceae; genus Hymenobacter; species Hymenobacter sp. UYAg731. The sequence continues at coordinate 81,717 of NZ_JBSSEC010000010.1, forward strand.
GAAGCCGACGAAAACCTCGAAGTGCTCTGGGCTTCCCTTGCGGTTCAGGACGTTGTCTAGATTGTACGCCTTGACGCCACCCACAACAAGGGTGAGTGGATTCCCACCGATGTTTTCGAAGAGGGTTGGGACTTCAATCGCAAACATGAGCCTCTCATACCGCAGCGTTGTTTCCCACTCATTGAGTTGTGCGGCCGGCTTGTCCTTTGCCTCGGGAATGCGGCCCTTGATGGGATGCGACACGCGAATCTGCGGTGCGAGAATCTGCTCGCCGCGAAAGACGTCGCGCACGGCCTCAGCCGTCACCTGGATGAAGTCTGCTTGCGAAATGAGTGGTTCATTGTCCTTCACGAACACCGGAATGATGTGGTCGTGTCGGATTTCTGAGAAGCTTGCCGGGATTGTGTTCGCTTCGATGAACACCCGAGATGTGGAGGGTGCTACTTCTTCGAAAACGAAAGAGGCCGACTCTTGCGGGTCGGCCTCTCGAACAATTTGCAGGTGGTTCGTGTGAATCGGGTCGGCGTTGAGCCGCATGAGGGAGGTTTCCATGGTGTGGATTGGGGTTTGTGGTGAAAAATGGGTTGGAAATGAGGTGAGAGGTAGTGCTTGAGCTAAATGCCGACGAGTTAACTCAGAACGAGTTAGACGTCATCGCTGCTGTGCGCACTACCAGCAGTGAAAAAGACTGCTCCATCAGTGGGGGAGTCAGTCTTGTTAGTCACTCAAATTCATCGGGACTCGTGAGGTTCTTTGAATGGAGGAACCCTGCTGCCATCGGACGGGGGGTAGAAGGTCTTGCATGGTCCACCGGGGGAATCAGCAGACCTACCCATTGCACCTGCTCACAGATTCTGTGAAAATTTTCCCGGATTTTTTGTGGGTGTTCGGGATTGCGAGCTGGGTCGACGGGTTTGCGACGCGGTACATCGCTACTGCTGAGCAGCGGTGAACTACAACAGTCTTCGAAGCCCTTGGCGACGAAGGGCATTGTGTGGAAACCCCGTCAATCTCAGGATTGGAGTTGAATGCTACCTGCTCGAAATGGGTTTCGTGGTAGCGATGTAGTGATTCTACTGAGGTGCTAGGTTGCGCTTGACCTTGGAGCCAGAATAGAGTGACCTTTCGTGCGCGCTCGTTCTCTCCGACAGAAAATCACCCACAAGTACGTAGATTGAGGAAGAGGCTCGTCACTTCCTCAAATCCGGCACGGTTTTTGCAATTTCACAGTGAGTTCGTTTGCAAGGGTTGTGAGCCGGTTTCTGACACAACTTCCGAGTTCTGCTGTCGGCAGGTGCTTTTCTTGCGAAGGTCTTCTGGTCTTTTTGCTGGGTTTTGTACTGGACAACAACCCCGAGCAACTGCCTGAACCGCTTCTAAAAGCCCCCTCGAGTTCGGATGGACCTAGTGGCACACGACCTTCGGGTCGGAAAACACCTTCCCAATGGGGGGGTAGGGGGGGCGACGATTCAGAATTCTGCTCTCAACACTGTACTACACTGTGTTGCTGCGGGTACAACGCCGACACCCCTGCCCCGACGCGGGCTTCGGAGTCGCAGCATGAGTCCTACACTGTTTGAGCGGAATGAGTGCTGGGTGTCAGCAGCCCCTGTCGCGTGAAGGACTACTACACCGCCTCGGCGTACTGATTCACGCATTCATTTGGTCCTAGTTGAATGGTCTGAGTGTGCAGTGCGTAGACTCCTCTGTGAAGGGAGAGCAAGCCGATTCGTCAGTCTTGCGGCAAGGTCAGGAGGGCTGGTTTTCTGCACACCCATCGACAGGGGGCACTGTACAGAGGAGTAGCTGTCAAGCATCACTCAAGGGGATGGACTCGTGCACGAGTGGGCACCGTGAGTAGTAGCGCAACTCAACTGGTGAGCAGATACACGCTACATTTGTAGCACAACCACTTGGTTGCCTCTTCACTACAACGAGGTGTTGCAGTTGTCAAAAATCAGTAGCACCTTGTGCTAACAATTTTAGTCGGTCGCGAACGCCAGAGAGAGCACTGACGTTGGTTTGATGCAGCACTAGACAACTCTCACACCCACAACTCTGTACTACTAGCGGCGAAGTGCTGTTACTGCATGCGTAGTGCAGCACTTTCTTGCACCAACTACCCTGAAGATGGCGCAAACTGATTTCATCAAAGACATTGCGAAGTACGGCCTGGAGAACGACCAGGACCGGCTACTCGCGTCCTTGAATGAACTCATTGACCACGCGAAAAAGAGCAAGAAAATCAACTTCGCGTTGCAGTTGCAGTCGATTCTCAAGGACTCCATTCGCCAGCACCAGACGAATGGGTTGCTGAAAGTCGGCTCGTCACAGCACCAGCAGCGAGAGGATGACCGGGAGGTGAACGAGTTCATTCTTGAGAAGCTCACATCGGACTACCAGTTTGACTCGTTGGTCTGCACGGATAGTGTCAAGGAGGAGTTGGGCTACTTCATCAAAGAGCACCAAGCGCTTGATGTGCTGCACAAATTTGACCTGCCAGTCTCCAACCGGGTCTTGTTCTACGGCCCCCCTGGCTGTGGTAAGACGCTGGCGTCCTACGTTCTTGCAGGAGAGTTGGAGAAGCTCATGCTGGTAGTGAATCTGGGAGCAATTGTGTCCTCCAAGCTAGGAGAGACTAGTAAGAATCTCGCAAAGGTGTTCCGCCGGGCTGCTGCTGAAGAGTGCATTGTCTTCATTGACGAGTTTGACACTCTAGGCAAGGTGCGGGACTACAGTCAGGACCACGGAGAAATGAAGCGTGTGGTAAACACACTCTTGCAACTGTTCGACTACTTGCCAAGTTCGAGCGTAGTCATTGCAGCGACCAACCAGATTGACATGATTGACGAAGCACTACTGCGGCGCTTTGATGTGAAAATCAACCTGGAGTTGCCTGATGAGAGCCACATCACTGAGTTGATAAACAAGACGCTCAAGTCTGGGCTGGTTGAACTCGACACAGAAAATGACCTGCCGTCGATTGTGAAGTCTTGCAAGGGACTGTCCTACTACGGCATTCAGCGGACGCTAATCACGGCCGTGAAGCGTAGTGTCATCGCACACCCTCGTACCAACATGACAAAGCCGCGCATCAACACGGACCTGTGGTTGGAACTAGTGCGGAAGGAAAAGCAGCAGTTTAGCTCTCAATAACCAGTTCTAAGTCCCCTTCTGCGTCTAGGTCGAGCGTGCCGAGAACCTCTAGGTCGTTGCAGAGTTGCAGTTCATCGTAGAGAGACTGAGTCTGTCTTGCAACTGGTACGTTTTCCTTGAATCGCAAAACGAGAGAATACTCGTACTCAGTAGGAAGCGATTCAGTAACCGCTCTGGGAAGCAACTTGTGGAAGTGGCACTCGACGGCAACTTTGAACTGGCCGTTCTCTTCGCGCAGATGCTCCCGGCTGATGTAGAATGACGTTTTCTGGGTGTTTGTCAGAGGCTTCGGCTTGTAGTAGGCATCCTGTGACCATCCGTCTTTGAACACATAGCTCTCCGTCTCTCCACCGTTGATGCCGACCCGTTGCACTCTGGATGAACCGTCGTCCTGGGCCGCTGTTTCCTCGTCTTCCAGTACAATGGCGCGGAAAACTCCAAATGCCATGTGCACAGGACAGTACGCAACAGGTGAATTGCTCACCGGTCTAATCGCGAAGCAGAGAGTAGCAGTCACCTCCAACAGCGCAACATTCTTGTGTGCTTGAGTCAGGTAGGCGGGCACCGCTACCTGAATTGCTTCCATCGTGCCGACGGAGATAGTACGTTGAATGACAACAGTCACCTCCGCATCAGCAGATGACAAGCAGGTTTCAGGGGATGGCACTCCGTTGCCAACAATGCCGCGTTGTTGGTGTGGAGTGAGTATTCGGCCGTAGGAGTCTAGGTTTACTTCTTCGGAACCATTCACAATGAGCGCTTTTATCGTCTGCAAGCGAAGTGAAGGATACCTGCGAGAAATCCTTGCCGCAATGTTCGCAACCAAAGGAGCAGAGTAGCTGGTACCTATAGCTCGGTCGAAGAACTTTCCCGGTTCGATTGAGAGATACTTCATACCTGTTGTCTCTGCTTCATCATCTAGTGCCTCCCCCCAAGACCGTTGAACGCGAGAGTAGTTGCCACCTGCGTAAACTACGTCCGGCTTGAAAAACCGCTTGTTCGGCATTTTCCACTTGGTGCTGTCCAAGTGAAACTTGCGAGTGTAAGCAGTTGGCAACGTGCTGTCAGTGAATGGAGACGAAGAGGGAGTGATTGGTGCATTGTCCTCCAAGTTTGAGCCGATTGCACCAACTGTAAGGTTATTCATGCTCTCTGCTGGGCTACAGAGATTGGTTTCTTCTCCTAGGTAGTGGTGTGGATAAGTGGAGGTATCGAGCGCAAATGCCTTGTAGTTACCAGTTGCGATGACAATTAGCACGTCCAGTTGCTGTGCCAGTTGGTCCAAGTAGTAAGCGTAGTCGGAATGTGCTTCGTCGGTGCGCATGTGGTTAGTATAACCAACAGCAAGCACGAAAATGCGCACTCCGAGAGATTCATGAGCACGGATAATCAGGTTGCCTACATCTTGATGCGTGATGTACCCCTGATTGCCGATGAGTACTTTGATGGGTAAGATTCGAGCATCGGCCTCCAAAACGCCAGTCACTGTTCCTGCAAGGCGATGCCCCAATGCAGCAAATGCGGCAACAGATGTACCATGTCCGTCAGCGTCATGTGTGGCGTCTGTTCCCATTACAGAGTAGTCATCAGCAACGATGAGAGGTGCTAGAGGAGAGTGCCCGCTAACTCCTGTGTCGATGATACCAATAATTGGTAGGTCATCAGCAGGTGCGGCGACCGAAAAGGGGTAGTTGCGTGTTGGCAGTCCAAATGCAGACTCACGAATGACACCGTAGGAAGACGAGTTGATGGTGTGCACCACATCGAAATTCCGAGCGATTGTATTGACGAGTTCATGAGAAGCGCCCTTTAGCTCGTAGGCGTTTGTGAAGGGGTTGAATGCAGCGGAAACACTGTTCTCTTCTAGGAACAGCAACATGCGGCTGTTGATTGCATCAAACTTGGATTTTGCGTCTCCACTGAGTTCGTCTGAGATGCTGACAAGTGACAGATAGACCGCGTCTCGCTCATCCGGTCTGAATCCCGCGTTGATGCGTTCTGCCGAATGAAATTCGAACGACTTGACGTACCTGACCAATTTGTTGTACGACGGGTCTGCGTGGTTACGGCACTCAACAAATGAGAGGAACTGCTGAAGGAACGTGTTGAATTTCACGTCGTCCTCAACGGTGAATAGACCGCGAGTATTGAACGCGGTGTACTTGTTCAGCCGAAGCCCAAAGGTGCCGTAGTAGATTGACTCGTACTTGAATGCATCGAACCAGTCTAGGAACTCGATTTCAATGGAGGTGAGTGTCGCAGGAATTTCCAGCTCTGGACTGCGTTCTTCTTCCCGCCGCACGAGTTCTCTGCCGAAAGACGCTAGGCTTGCTCGAAAAAGCACTGCTTGCTCTTGCAACTGCGCTTCATTCACTCCATCAGTCAAACTTGCTTCATCACGCTTCTTTCCGCGAGCACGCTTTTTAATAGTGTTCGCGCGCTCATGTGAGTTGAGTAGTAAAAGGTGTGGGAGTTCTCCAGGCATACAATTCAGGGTGGTAGACAAGCAGTCAAGTGAAACGCTCGGTGCTGTATGTGACTGACAGGCCGGTGAAAGACGTTCCGGTCTGCAAAGTACATCCTTGAATCGTGATAGTCAGCGGTGGAGAACGGTTTCCTGCGGAATGCTGACAAATGAGTGAGCGAAAAAGGAGCCCACCAGTTGTAGCTGGTGAACTCCTCCGGTGTCACAACAGATGGTCGAAAACCGAATCGAGGGTGTCTGAATCGAAGGAATCCAGGTACACCATCGTCACCGCCTCCGACTTGTGCCCCATTGCCTCACTAATCAGCCCGGTTGCGACGCCTCCCTTCCGCAAGCTGGTAGCGAACGAGTGCCGGGCAACGTCGGTCGTCAGGTGGGTGTCGATGCCCGCGAGAGGGGCCAGATGTTTGAGGTCGTGGTTCACCTGCCCCAAAATCTTGTGCAGTCGGTTCTTGACCTGCGTGGGCGTCTGGTGAACCGCGGCGTCTAGGATGGGAAACAGGTAGGAGTCTCGGGAGACGAAGGTGCGCGGGCGGTAGCGGGCAAGGATGGCGGCGGCTGGTGGCAGCAGCTTGAGGGAGAACTTGCCGCCGGTTTTCTGCCGCTCGTAGTGCAGGCGCTGGGTGCCCTCGTCGCTTGTCTTCACGTCCCGCCAGCGCAGTTGCGCCAAATCCACGAAGTTGATGCCCCCGCAGTAGAAAAAGAACAGGAAGACGTCCATCGCCAGTCGTTGCCGGTCGGTTTCCGGTGTCAGTGCTTCGAACCGTCGAACGGCTTCCCGGCTGATGGCCCGCTTGGTGGTGCTCACGTCGAACTTGCCGATGCTGAACTTGTGAATCTCTGCCCCGTTGCGGGCGAAGGGGTAGCCGTCGGTCTTCATGCTGCCGCCAGCGATGGCTTTGTTGAGCACGGCTCGTAGGGTGCGAAACCGGAAGGAGAGCGTCGTTTCCATCAGGCCGCTTGCCCGTAGCGCAGTTTCCCACTTGGTGCAAAACGGTACTGTCACGCGCTCGAACGGTACGTCGGTGGTCCCAAATTCGGTTTTGATGAACTTGGTGAGCTGGTTGCGAAGGTCGCGGTAGGTGCTTGCGTTGCCGAGCTGGCCCGCTTGCTCGAAACCGGCAACCAATTCGTCGGTGAATTCCAGTAGCTGCACCCGACGAAGGGCTGTGCGCCCCTTGATAGCTTCAGCTAGTACCGCGCCCGCATCGTGGCGCTCGTCGGCGTTTGAAAGGGTGTCGGCGGCTTCGCTGTACCTGCGTTCCCACTTTTCTAGGTCTTCGAGCAGCTTCTTGCGCTGCTTGTCGGGGTAGCTCCGACGAATCTCTTCTTTTTCCTCATTCCAGTAGCGAGGATGTAGCGACAATCCAGTGGCGACGTACTTGCGTTTCCGCTCCTTGGTGATGCGAACCATGAAGGGATGGGAGCCATCAGCCAGCGTCTTGCTCAGGAAGTAGATGACCTTCACGGTAGCCGTTCCTTCCTTGTGTTCGGTGGTTTTGCTCATGTGTGTGAACCTGCGGCGGTTTACACAGCGGTTTACACAGGTGGTCCAATGGGTGCGGTTTGCCGACGAGGGCTACTGTACCAAACCCGCCTGAGCGCTCAGAAACGAGGATTTCACCGTCTTCATGTGGTGAAAAAGTCTCTTCCCAAGCTGAGGGTCGCGAGTTCGAACCTCGTTTCTCGCTCATTGATGAACAGCCATTTAGCTTCGTTGCTAGGTGGCTGTTTTGGTTTTCAATTACCCTTTAAAGATTACACATAGTAGTTTTCTCTGTGGTCATCACCCAGGCCATTACCTCAACATCAAAGCTGATTCGACCTTCTGTGAACATTTTCGCCCTGATACGTCATAGGCCGATTTGGCCGGCTACTTTCCTCCCACACGCCTGCCGGCTTCCGTCGGTTAGTTCTTGTTTATGCAAGCAACTTTACGCCACGCTTTGCTCTTCCTGTTGCTGCTGACGGTGGCTTGTGCATCGCCCGCTGCCGCACAGCCTGACTCACGGCCCGCTGGGATGGCCAGGAATGAGAGCCGTTGGGCAGCAGAATTAATGCCCAGGTCCTGACCCTGCGGGTATTGCCCAACGGCGACGTTGTAGCCGGCGGCTCTTTCTTAAACGCAGGCAATTCCCCTCGCTGCGTCCCGGCAACCTCTTGCAGCTCGTGAGCGCGCTGGGCTGCGTGGTGCGCGAAGCCACCATTACTGCCATAAGTACGTTGTCGGTACAGGGTCTGGCCCACGGGCTGTATACACTACGCGCCACTGATGGCCAGGGACACGCCTTCACGGGCCGGGTGGCCATAGTAAGGATTATGAGGTGGTCGGGTAAAAACAGACAGTGCGAAGTCTTACCTTCCACTGCTCATGCCCGACAAAACACTCCCGAGCGGCTCGCCGCTGACCCGCA
>NZ_JBSSEC010000011.1:0-57454 GCF_054061335.1 Hymenobacter sp. UYAg731
GATGCTTTCACCAGCACCCGCGGGAGGATTTTTGCTGTACCCCACCGGCCGGTGACCGTACGGATGTACTTTTGTCCCCTTATTCCCTTTTTATACTAGGGGCTTAAGAAGCAAACTCCGTCAGAGAGGTTGTTGACGAATTAATTTAAGGAGCCATTTATAGCGGTTCTCGTAGCGATGATTGAAGCGAAATCCAGACTCTTTCAGGTGCAGCAATAAAATGTGTTTGGGCACGCCCTTGAACTGTTGAAGGTGGGCTTTGGCGAAGCTCCATCAGGATTCGAGACCATTGATGTGCGAGGCCCCCTAATGAACTCATCCTAGCCGTGGCGGATGCGAAAGCAGTGGTCGAAGCCCACATCCACCAGCCCGTCGTAGCCGCGCCAGCCGTCGGTGTTGACCATGGCCGAGACGTCAATTTTGCCGCGAATAATGGCTTGCAGCGTCTTTTTCGAGCAATCTGGGACGATTTCGGTATAGATCTGCAGACCTGCCCGCCCCGCTTGAACAGGCCAAAGACAATGGTTTTGCCGCTCGCGCCCCGTCACCTTTTGCCGCGCACCCGCCGTAGGCCGAAGTAGCTTTCGTCGCTGTTCGACGGCCCCGGCCAGTTCGGCCGGCACGGGATTCCAAGCCGGGAATCAGTAGCGCAGCCGCAGGTAAAGAGCGTTGGCGGCGCGAGTGCTCAGGCTCGTCATTCGGGCCGCGTCCGAGGCCGTCAAATCTAGGGCAAAGAGCCGAAGCAAGTAGCGAAATTTGACCTCCAAAATTTTGCTGCACTTATACTAATGGTTAGTAAGATGCATAACAAGAAGTTACGCCCTGATTGCTAAGCCCCATGTTTAATATTTAGATGGAAAACGGCGTGGGGTAAAATTTATGTATCACAAATTCCCGGTGAGGAGCCTAACTAGCTGGGAACCTCACCGGGGAGTTGGTTTTTAATTAGAGGGAAATGGCGGCGTAACCGCTGTATCGCAGTTAATTCAACGGCTAAAACTCGATGATGAAGCCGATAGTGGGCACTACGAGGGCGTCGCTGTCTGGGAGTAGGATAGGAACGGCGTTGCTACCGTCGGGGCGGAGGGGCTGGCCGTCGGTGGTGGTATAGCCGGAGTTATCGGGGAGGCGCTCGAAGGTGTAGGTGGGAACCGAAACGGGCTTGGCTAGGAGGGCATTCTGCACATCGATGTAGAAGTCGAAGCTGAAGCGGCGGAGGCTGATTTTTTTGTCGAGGCGCAGGTCAAGCTGCTGGAAGGGGCGGAGGCGTTGAGTGTTGAGCTGGCGGTAGTCGAGGATGCCTTGGCCGATGGCTTGGTAGCTGGCGCGGCTGGCGGCTTCGTCGTATGGCGTGTAGGGACCGCCACCGCCCACGCGGTATTTGGTGCCCAATTCCCAGCCCCGACCCAACTTATAGCCCAGTAGCGCGGAGCCCAAAAAGCGGGTGTCCCAAGCAGTGGGCTTGTATATTTCATCGCGGCCCGAGAATTCTGAGCGGAAGGCCGTGAATGACACAATAGCGAAAAGCTTGCCGCTGAGTTTTTGCTGGAAAAAGGCTTCGGCCCCGTAGGCGCGGCCCTGACCAGTGCTGGTGACGGCTTCGTTGCCGATGGCATTGAAATCGCCGCCGAGGTTAGCAAGGCTGATGCCGTCGCTCACAGATACTGGGTAGTAGGCGTACTTTTTGTAGAAGCCTTCTAGGGTGAGGCGGGTGGCGGCACCGGGCAGCCATTCCAGCCCGGCGACTGCATGGTCGGAGCGGATGTAACGGCTGCCTTCGTTCAGCAAGAGGCCAGCCGGGTCGCGGTAGCCCAAAATGGTGCTGGGTGGAATTTTATAGTAGCGGCCGAGGCTGGCGTTTAGGTTTAAGGTGGGGAGTAGGGCGTAGCTCAATGATACCCGGGGGGAAAGGGTGCGGTCGAGACGATAGCCTTGCAGTAACGCACTGGTGCCATCGGTTCGCACGCCGGCTGATACGGTGAGGCGGCCGTCGGGGCCGTAGGCACGGGTGGCTTGGGCAAAGGCACCATAGCGTACAAAGTCGAGGCTGGTTTGGAAGCGTACCGTTACGGCCGGGCTGACAATTGCCCCGCTGGCATCGCGCACTTCGGCCCGAATACGGTTGCTCAGGTTGTTATCGTAGTGTACCAATTGCCCTACCACTCCGTAGCTGTACTGCCAGCGGCCGATGCGCTTATTCACGTCGGCCCGCAGCTTGTTTTCGGTTTCATTGGTGCGGGCGAAAAGCTTGCGGTAGGCTTCCTGCCCGGCGTAGCCGTACTGGAACTGGTCGGCGGCGGCGTACTGTTGGGTGCGGCTTAAGGAGAGGTTCAGGTAGCCGTTGTCGACGAGATGACGCAGGTTCAGGCCTGCGGTGTAGTTCCACTGGTTAATGGTGGGGTTGTTGCGCAGGATAAACTCCTTACTCGGCGAGCTTTTTTTGGGCGGCACGATTTCGAAGTGGTCAATAGCCCCCAAGCCAAGCGTGGTGAGCGTGGTTTTGGGCGACAACTTCGTGGTAGTCTTGAACTGGAAGTCATAGAAGTCGGGGCGGATGGGCAAGTCAATCAGCTTGAAGAGAACTTGCAGATAGCTGCGGCGGGCCGAAGCCAGAAACGTCGTGTTTTTGGTTAGCGGCCCTTCCAGCGTGGCGGCGACCTCGGTGCCGGAAGTGCGCAGGTTGCCCTGCAGGCGCTCTGAGTTGCCGTCACGCTGGCGGAATTGGAGGACTGAGCTCAGGGCATTGTCGTAGCGCGCCTGGAAGGCGGAACTGCTCAGCGTCACGTCTTCAATGAAGCTGACGTTGAGGATGCCCGCCGGGCCGCCCGCGCTGCCCTGGGTGGCAAAATGGTTGATAACGGGCACCTCGATGCCGTCGAGGTAGTACACGTTTTCGTTGGGGGCACCGCCCCGGATGATGATGTCGTTGCGGAAGCCGGCCGTGCCGCCGCTGCCGCCGCCGCCCACACCGGGCAGGCTCTGCACCACCCGCGAAATATCGAAGTTGCCGCCCGGGTTGCTTTTGATTTCCTCGGTGGTGAGGCGCTGCACGCTGAGCGGCGTTTCGGCGGTGGCTACGCGGATGGCGCGGCTGGCCGTCACGGTGACCTCGCCCAAGGCCTGTGGGGACTTGTTGACTTCCAGGTTGAGGGTGTTCACATTGCCGCTGCTCACGGCCACATCGGCGCGGAGCAGGGCATCGTAGCCCACGAAGGCGGCGCGCAGGTTGTAGGCTCCGGCCGGCACGCCGGGGAGGCGGTAGTGGCCTTCGGCATCGGTGGCGGTGCCGAAACTAGTGCCGTCGAGGGTGATGCTGACGCCGGGGAGGGCTTCCTGGGTGGCGCGGTCTCGCACGGTGCCGGCCACGGTGCCGGGGTTCTGGGCGCGGGTGGTGAAGGCAAGGAGCAGAAAGAGCAGCAGGGTAGTTATTCGCATACAGCAGCAAGAATCGGGAAAAGAAAATGTTTAGCCACGGCTTTTCCCCTCCGCTAATATTCTCTTGAACAGAACATTGTAGCGCTTGCGCCGGTTGAATCGCTGCAAACTGTTTTTCGGCAAAAAAGTGCTTCATAAGCGGGCATCAGATGAGAACGACAGGTGATTGCAGAAAAAAATATTACCCGTTATGCAATCCGCTCATGCAAGGCGGGGCGTAGGTGGGCTACAATTCAAAACAATCAAGCATTTCTCCATACCGATGAAAAAGACTCTGTTTTCCCTCGCATTTGTTGCCCTGTTCAGCGTTGCCGCTACCACTACCGTTTCGGCCCAAAAAGTTAAAACTGTGATGGTAGGCGGTGCCGCCATGTACCCCACGAAAAACATCGTAGAAAACGCGGTTAACTCGAAAGACCACACCACACTGGTAGCCGCCGTGAAAGCGGCCGGTCTGGTTGAGACGCTGAGCAGCGCCGGTCCCTTCACCGTATTCGCTCCTACCAACGAAGCTTTCAACAAGCTGCCCGCCGGCACGGTGGAAACGCTGGTGAAGCCCGAGAACAAGGCTACCCTCACCAAAATCCTGACCTACCACGTAGTTGCTGGCCGCATGACTTCGGCTGACATCGCAAAAGCCATTAAGGCCGGCGGTGGCAAGGCTACTTTCAAAACCGTGAGCGGCGGTACCCTGACGGCCATGATGAAGGGCAAAACTCTGGAGCTGAAAGACGAGAAGGGCGGTATTTCGACGGTAACCATCGCCGACGTACTGCAGAGCAACGGCGTAATTCACGTAGTGAACACCGTGCTGATGCCTAACTAAGGCTTCCTGAGCTTCTGAATACAAGTTCGGCAACCGCCGTTGGCCCCAGGCCGGCGGCGGTTGTTTGCATTATAAGGCCAAGGGTTAATGGCAGGTGGACTGGGCCGTGCGGGCGTATTCGTAGCCCAGGTTCAGGGCGCGACGGTAGAACTCGCAGGCTGCAGTAGAGTCGCCGGTGTGGGCGGCCAGCTTGCCGAGCAAAAAGTGGGTGCGGCCATCGGTGGGGTTGGCCTGGAGCACGCGGAAGTAATCGGCGCGGGCCTCCGGGTAGCGGGTGAGGGCGGTGAAGGCCACTCCGCGCAGCTGCAGGTAGTGCCAGGGGGTTTTGCGGCCGGCGCGCTGGTATTGGGCCAGGCCGGTGGTGAAATCGGCTACGGCAAGGACAGGCTGATGCAGGTCGAGCAGGCGGGTTTCGCCCCGGGCCAGGTAGGCGATGCTACGCGTACTGTCTAATGCCAGGGAGTGGGTGTAGTTGAAGTTGGCGGTACTGGCGCGGCCGAGGGCGGACTCGCATCGGCCTAATTGGTAGAGAAGGTCGGCGGTGAGGCGGCGGGATTGGGGCTGCTGGAGTGCGGCCTGAAAATCGGCGCGGGCGGCACGGGCATCGTGGAGATTGAACCGTGCCAACTCGCCGCGCCGGCGCAGGGCGGGCGCATAGTCGGGGCGGAAATGCAGGGCTTCATCCATGAAGCTGTACGCTGCCGGCCAGTCGCCACGCACGTAGGCCCGCAGGCCATCGGCGTAGTTGCTATTGGCTGAGACGCGGTCCATAGTCACTTTCACGGCCATTGCAAACAGCACAATACCCGCAATGAAAAGCAGGGTGAACAGCCAGTCGCGCCGGTTGAAGGCGGGCCGTTGGTGCGGAATGCGCTGGTAGTGCCGCTCGCGGCTACCGGCGGGTGGGCGTGTGCGCAACGGGGCGGGTGGCGGCATGGGCACGCCATAAACGTGCTGTGAGACGGGCCGCTGCTGCTGCTGGCGCTGGGCCTCGGCGGCACGGCGGGCGGCCTGGGTCAGCTGGAAGTCGTAGGTGGCCCGCCGGCCGGGGTCGCCGAGTACGCCGTAGGCCACGGCCACGGCTTTAAACTGCTCCTCGTAGCGGATGTCGCCGCCGTGCTTATCGGGGTGGTAGCGCACCACCAGCTGCCGGTAGGCCCGCTTGATATCGGCGGCCGGGGCGGTGGGGGCAACTCCAAGAACTTGGTAATGATTCTGACTCACGCTAGCGGCAAACACAAAGGTGGGTGCAAAAGTCAGCCACGCGCCGAAATTTTCCGTAGAACCGGCGCGGTCCACTGCTTTTTTCTGCGAAATCAAAGAAACTGCCGGGCTTTTTTTTCTTGTGTCACTCCATTTTCGCGCCGCATGTTCAACGACGACGATACCTCCAAAAACCCTCGCAACGACAGCCTGATTGGCAACCTGACCGGCTACCTCGATACCCGCATTGACTTGGTTCGGCTAGAAATTCAGCAAAGAGTATCCACCATTTTCGTGGGCACCATTCACGGCGCTACCCTGGCTATTCTGGGTCTGCTGTTCGTGATTTTCGTGAGCATCTTTGCCGGTCTGGCGCTCAATGCCGCACTGGATAGCCCTTATTGGGGCTTCGGCATCGTGGCCGGCTTCTACTTGGTGCTAATGGTGCTGGTGCTGGTGGGCGTGGATAAAACCGCTTTCCAGGGCCTGGCTAACAAGGTGCTCAAGGATACCATTTACAAATCTGACAAACGCCAAGCTTAAGCCAACCCTAGCATGAGTGAGTTGCAAAACCCCCTGTTCGACGAGGAAAAGGAATTTCTCGAACGTAAAAAACTGGAATACGAGCGTGCCCTGCGCGGCGATGTGGACCACATCAAGGACCAATCGGTAGTGGTAGGCAAGGTGGCGCTGGTAGGCGCTGGCCTGGCCGGTGGCGTGTGGCTTATCACGAAGCTGATTGGCGGCAAGAAGCGCAAGCGCACGCAGAAGAAGCACACAGCCGAGCGCGGCGAGGCCGACCACGACTACGAGTTTGGGGCCGACTATTATTCCAATAGCAAAGGCAAAAAGGACAAGAAAGGCAAAAAAGGCGACGACCTGGCGCATAAATCGGCCGAAGAGTCGGCCCGCGCCTTTGTGGAGCACCACGAGCAGGCCCACGAAGCCGACGACCTGGGCTTTGGCTCCACGGGGTCGCATTCGGAAGCATATGCTTCGGAAAATGCTTCCACGGCTTCCTTTGCCGGCGCAGCTTTTGCCGACGAGCAGTTCGAGGAAGACCCCTTCCAGGATTTGCCCTACGACGACAGCCGCCGCCTGCCCGCTTCGCACGCTTTCGATGAGCCCGCCCCGGCTGCCCGCCCTGCCAATTCCCGCTCGCGCATGGTGGGCTCAGTGCTACAGTCTTTCCTGCAATCTGATACCGGCAAGGTCCTGGTAGCGCAGGCCGCCGCCGTAGCCCTGGCCATGGTAACGAAAAAAGTAGGTGAGTTTTTCCCGGCGGCCAAAAATGCCGACCTTGCGACTTCTCCCGGCTACGGCACGGCCGAAACCGGGGCTTCTCCCGTCGCCTCGTCTGCTCCTTCTGACTCCTCGGATGCGTCCAACCCCCCTAAGTCTTTATGATGCGCTGCGCGCCCGGCAGCAGCACGGCCGCAAAGCGCTGGCCGTATTGCTCGACCCGGACAACCTAGATGAAACCAGCCTGTTGCACCTGCTCAGCCTGAGCGAAGTGCATCCGGTCGACTACTTTTTTGTGGGGGGCAGCTTGGTGCTTAGTTCGCATCAGGCTGCCCTAATCACCTTAATCAAGGCCCATTCCGATGTGCCGGTGCTGCTGTTTCCCAGCCACAGCATGCACCTCGATGGACCGGCCGATGGCCTGCTTCTCCTGTCGCTCATTTCGGGCCGCAACCCTGATTTCCTGATTGGCCAGCATGTAGTAGCTGCACCGCGCCTCAAGGCTAGCGGCTTGCAGCTGCTGTCGACGGGCTACATGCTGGTTGATTCGGGCCGGCCCACTACTGCTTCCTACATGAGCGGCACTACGCCCATGCCGCACAATAAACCGGGCATTGCTGCCTGCACGGCCCTGGCCGGTGAGCAGCTGGGGCTGAAGCTGATGTACCTTGACGGGGGCAGCGGAGCGCAAAATCCGGTATCCGGCGCGATGATTGGGGCCGTGCGCGAAGCCGTGAGCGCGCCCCTAATCGTGGGCGGCGGACTGAATTCGGGTGAAAAAGTTTATGCGGCCCTGGCCGCCGGAGCCGATGTGGTGGTAGTGGGCAATCACATTGAAGCCAAGCCGGAGTTTCTGGCCGAAGCAGTAGGCGTAGTAGCCTCGTTCAATCAGGTAGCGGCTGCGCGGCGGGTTTTTCAGTAGCCGTGCGGCTGGCAACTCAGTTCAACAAAAAAGGCCCTGAAGCCACGGTGTGGTTTCAGGGCCTTTTTTTGGGAGCCGATTATTGGACTCGAACCAACGACCTGCTCATTACGAATGAGCTGCTCTACCAGCTGAGCTAAATCGGCTTGTGCCCGACCAACGGTTTTGGAAGGAGCTGCAAAGATAGGCAATAGGCGGGAAGCTGCGCAACCGCCCGGGGAGAAAAATTTACCGTTCGGGCGGGGTACTTGAATTGGAATAAAGCTGGGGGTCCGGCACCTGCCGCCGCCCTAGCCCGTAGCAGGCGCGGAACCGATAGGCGGGGGTAGGCCGTTTGCGTAAAGCAAAAGCGCCGTTCGCACGTCAGCAGGCGCTGACCGTACTTTGCGGCGGTGTTTACGTTTCTGACTACATGAAATTCTGGCTCATCTTCATTCTGATTTTTTTCGCGGTTCGCTACCTGCTGCCCATTGTGCTGCGGCTGGCGCTGAGCGGCTTTGTGCGCAAGCAGATGCGCAACGGCGGCTTTGTGGTGCCGCCCCAGGCGCAGCCCGAGAGTAGCCCCACCTCGCGGCCCGGCGAAGTGCGGGTGGACTACGTGCCGCCAACGGCAAACCACAGCAGCCAGCCCCACGATTTTAAGGGCGGGGATTATGTTGATTTTGAGGAAGTAAAATAGCGGCATAGAATACCGCTGTGTAAACAAGAGGTTGCGCCAAGTCGCCGTTCGGGCAGCCTGGCGCAACCTCTTTTTACTTCGCAAAACCTGGCGGTGGAAGCGATAGCGCGGTTCTACTGTACCTTCGGGCACGTTTTCATTTTCCCCAAAATTGCCCTGATGGCTGCTGTTGTTTCTGCTCCTTCTGTTTCGTCTGCGCCGTGGTGGCAGCGGGCTTTGCCGCACGTACTGGCGGTGCTGTTTTTCGTGCTGCTGGCCTGCGTGTACTTCGCGCCCATCATGTTCGATGGCAAAACCCTGGCCCAGCACGATATTACCCAGTTTCAGGGCGGCGCGCACGAGGCGCAGGAATACGCCAAGGCCGTTGGCAAGGAAGCACTGTGGACAAATTCCATGTTCTCGGGCATGCCGACCTACCTCATCAGCCTGCACTTTCCGGGCGACTGGTCGGGGTATTTGCAGAAGGCCATGACGCTGGGCCTGCCCGCCGTGGTGGCCAACCTGTTTCTGGCGCTGCTCTGCGGCTATATTCTGCTGGTGGCGCTGGGCGTGCGGCCACTCGTCGCGGTGGCGGGCGCGGTAGCACTGGGCTTTTCGAGCTACAACCTGGCCATTCTGGCCGCCGGCCACAACACAAAGAGCCTGGCCTTGGCCTACGCGCCGCTGGTGCTGGGTGGCCTGCTGGTCACGTACCGCCGCGATAAGTGGCTGGGAGCCGCCCTGTTCGCCGTGGGCCTCACGCTAAATGTGCATGTCAACCACCTGCAGATTACCTACTACCTGCTGCTCCTGGTGGCCATTTTCGGCATTATTGAGCTAGTTTCGGCCGTGCGGGCGGGCCGCCTGCCGGAGTTTGCCAAGCGCACGGCGCTGCTGGCGCTGGGCGCGGCCCTGGCCGTAGGCGTGAGCTTCGGTCGCCTCTACACGACCGCTGAGTATAGCAAGTACAGCAACCGCGGCCCGAGTGAGTTGAAATCGACAGCCCCCGGCCAGACGGCGGCGGCCAAATCGGAAAACGAAGGCTCGGGTGTGGACCGCGACTATGCTTTCCAGTACAGCTATGGCGTGGGCGAAACCATTACGCTGCTGATTCCTAACTTCTACGGCGGGGCCAGCTCCATGCCGCTCAGCACCGATTCTAACCTAGCCAAAGCCGGTCTGCCCCAGGAATACTTGGGTTCGATGCCGACCTACTGGGGACAGCAGACGTACACGGCCGGGCCGGTGTACATGGGTGCGGTGGTGTGCTTTCTGTTCATTCTGGGCTTGTTTGTGGTGGAGAAGCGCACGCGCTACTGGCTGCTGGCGGGCACCATTTTCTCCATTTTACTGGCCTGGGGCAAGAACTTTGAAACGTTTAACTACCTGATTTTCGACCTGCTGCCGGGCTACAACAAGTTCCGCGCCGTGAGCATGGCACTGGTGATTGCGCAACTGGCCATGCCCATTCTGGGCGCGCTAGCATTGAGCCGTATTCTACGGCCGCGCCCGGCCACGGCACCTACGCTGCCGGGCACCAAGGCTCCTATTTCGGCCGAGGCTTCGGCCCTGCTGCCCAAGGTGCTGTATGCTGGCGCTATCGCGGCCGGGCTGTGCGTACTGGCCTATCTGGCCAGCTTCAGCTTCGATTTTTCGGCTCCCGTGGATGGGGAGCTTACCAAGCAGGGCTTCACGCCGCAGCTACTGGGCGCACTGCGTGCCGACCGCGCCGATTTACTCCGCAACGACGTGTGGCGCGGGCTGTTGTTCATTGGGGCGGCGCTGGGCGTGCTGTATTTCCACTTGAAAGGGCAGCTGAAAGTGATGCCCGCCGCCGCCATTATGGTGGTGCTGGTGTTGGTGGATTTGTGGGGCGTGGACAAGCGCTACCTCGGCGACAATAAATTCCAGCGCGAAACCATTGCCGAGGAATTCCAGCCCAGCCCGGCCGACCAAATGATTTTGCAGGACAAGGACCTGAGCTACCGCGTGCTTAACGTGCAGAACCCCTTCAACGAAGCCCAGACCTCGTACTTTCACAAGAGCATCGGCGGCTACCACGGGGCCAAGCTGCGCCGCTATCAGGACCTCATCGAACGCCAGATTTCGAACAACAACCAGCAGGTGCTCAACATGCTGAACATGCGATACCTCATCACCGGCGATGCTAAGCAACCAGTGCAGCGCAACCCCGGTGCCCTGGGCAACGCTTGGTTTGTGAGCCAGGTGAAGCCCGTGGCCAGCCCCGACGCCGAAATGGCCGCCCTCAGCACCCTAAGCCCCGCCACCGAAGCCGTGGTGGATGCCAGCAAATTCCCGCAGCAAAAAGCCGCGACCTACGACATTGCCGGCTCCAGTATTGCCCTCACCAACTACAGTCCCGACGAGCTGAAATACCGCTACAATGCCACGCAGGCCGGTCTGGTGGTGTTCTCGGAAATCTATTATGCCGACGGCTGGCAGGCCTTCATCGACGGCAAGCCAGTGCCGCACATCCGCGCTGATTACGTGCTGCGGGCATTGCAAGTCCCGGCTGGCGCGCACACCATCGAGTTTAAGTTTGAGCCTAAATCCTACGCCGTGGGCAATGGTGTGTCGCTGGCAGCCAGCATTGCGCTGCTGCTGGTGCTGGTGGGCACGGGCGTGTACGTAGCCCGCCGCCGCGAGCGCAGCGGCGACGAACTGGCTGACGCGCCGGTGCTCGCGTAGCTTCTACTTTGTAAAGAATCAGAGAAAGGGGACTGAGGAAACGGTTGTTTCCTCAGTCCCCTTTCTCGTTTTACCGCCGTCCCGATGCTGCCTTCTTCCCTTCTTCGGCTAATTGATGAGCCGGTAGCCGCTGCCCACGGCGTGCGCCTGCTACTCTGGCGCGACGACCTCGTGAACCCTGACCTGCCCGGCAACAAGGCCCGTAAACTCAAGTATAATCTGGTGGCGGCGCGGCAGCAGGGCCACCACACGCTGCTCACGTTCGGCGGGGCATATTCTAATCATATTGCGGCCGTGGCGGCGGCCGGCCGGCTGCGTGGTTTCCACACCATTGGCCTGATTCGGGGCGATGAGCCGGCGGCCGGTGCCGCCCCCAATCCCACGCTCACCCAAGCCGCCGCCGATGGCATGGCTCTGCACTACCTCGCCCGCACGGCCTACCGCCGCCGGGCCGAGCCGGAGTTTATAGCCGAACAGCTGGCCAGTTTCGGCCCGGCCTACGTGTTGCCCGAGGGCGGCACCAACGCGCTGGCCCTGCCCGGTTGCGCCGAGCTGGTGGCCGAGATTCGGCAGCAGGTTGATTTCGATGCGCTGGCCGTGGCGGTGGGTACCGGTGGCACATTGGCCGGCTTGCTCACCGGGTTGGCTGGTCAGCAACACGCCGTGGGCGTAGCCGCGCTGAAAAACGGCAGTTTCCTACGCGCTGATATTGATGCGCTAACGCAGACGGCCGATGGCCTGTCCTTCGATAATTATTCGCTCCAAACTGATTATCACTTCGGCGGCTACGCCAAATATTCAGTTGATTTGCTGAATTTTATTCAGCAGTTTCAGGCGCGGCAGGGGGTGCTGCTGGACCCGATTTATACCGGTAAGCTGCTGTTTGGCGTGCTCGATTTGATTGGAAAAGGCTATTTCCAGCGGGGCAGCACGGTGGTAGCCATTCACACCGGCGGGCAGCAGGCTTGGGCCGGGTGGCAGGAGCGGTTTGGCAGTAAGCGCTAAACCGCCGCCAGCTTCCCGCCAGCGCGCCAATTGGATATTTCCAGCGAGGCCAGCACGAACACCACCAGCAGCACCGGGGCCAGAAACCGCACGTCCCAGTCATCGACGGTGAGCATGATGATGGCCGTTTGCAGGAGGAAAATGGCCGCTAGGAACACCCGCGCCGGCCGCCAGATGCCGCGCCGCTGCGCCCCCCGCGCCGCCAGCCAATAAGCCGGCCACAGCACCAGCACCCCAATAATACGGTGTGCCAGCGAGTAGTGCGGCTTGAGGTAGCTGATGAATACGAACAGCTTGCCCACCATCAACCGGGACAGATACAGCGGGTTATGCGCGCCGAAGTACAGCACCCGCGCCACCGGGCCGGTGCCGGACGGCGGCATATTGAGCGGTGCGGCCTGATGCACGGCCCACAGCTGGTAGCGGAAAATCAGCTCGCCGCGCTGGTAAGTATCCATCAAGTAATAGGTAGCGAGCTGGTGGTTGAGGGCGGCCCACAGCAGGGGCGCGAGCAGCACCAGCGCCAGCAGCGCCGCCCGCCACGGCCGGCGGTCGGGCTGGCGGCGCAGGGTATCGAGGCCGGCCAGGGCGGCGGCCAGCGCCACCAGGAAACCATTGGGCCGGGCCAGGGCGGTGAGGATGAGTACGACAATCAGCCACAGCCAGTCGCTACGCCGGCCGCTTTGCAGTTGCGTGAAGGCCCCGAACGACAGCGCCACCAAACTGATAAACAACGACTCGGTGAGCAGGAAAACGTTAAAGGGCTGAATATCGGGCCAGGCAATGAAGAGCAGCGTGGCCAGCGCCGCCGCGCCGCGCCGACCGTAGCTCAGCCGTCGGATACCCTGGTAAACCGCCCGCGTGGCAAAGGCCGAAACGGTCATCTGGCCGGCCACTATGCCCCACCAGCCCAGGCCCAGCCGCAGCCACAGGCTCTGGAACAGCGGGTAGAGTACGTAGCGCAGGTTGTGGCCGGGCTCGAAGTAGCCGCGCTCGGCAATATTGGCGGCGTAGGCCAGATAGCGGCCGCTGTCGTTGGCGAAGCGCGGCCCGTGAAACTTGCGCAGGTACACCAGTTGCACCAGCACCCACAGCCCCGCCAGCAGCGCCGGATGGTGCCGCCACAAACGCCGGGCCAGCAAACGAAAAGAAGTCGGAACGCGCATCAGTTCACAAAGCTAGGCTGCCGCCCGGCCCAACGCCGCGCCGCCCCCTGCGTACGTTACCCTATATGAATTTAGTCCGCCTCGTTCGCCGCCTGTTGCCGCTGTTGTTTCTCGTGGGGCTGGGGTGGTTTCTCTGGAAGAAAATAGGCCCCACGCTCGCCGACCTCAACCCGCTGGATACCGAGCCCAAAGTCACCGTCACGCACAACACCGTGCTCACCCAGGTCGAAGCCCTGGGCAAGCTGGAGCTGGTGCGCTACAAGTTCAAAGACATTGTGGAGTACCGCCGGGCCAGCCGCTACCCGCTGTTGCCTGATGCCAAAGTGGCCCTCGTGGTGGGCGGCGAAGCTGTGGGCTGCCTCGACCTACGCAAAATCCGTCCGCAGGATGTCGTGTTCGAGGGCGACTCCATAGTGCGCGTGGTACTGCCCGCGCCCGAGCTGTGCTCCTTCCAGGTAAACCATGACCAGAGCCGCGTTTTCAGTACCGAAAACGGATTTTTTCAGGATGCTGACCTAGTAGACCAAGGTTATAAGTATGCCGAAAAGCAGGTGCGCAACGCCGCCCTGCAATCCGGCATCCTCGCCGAAACCCAGCGCAATGCTGAGCAGATTCTCGTGCCCATGCTCCGCACCCTTACCGGCCGCCGCGTGATAATCGGCCAGCAACTGGTGATGCCGATGGTGGGGCCGAAGCAGTAAGTAGCGTGGACTCTGCGAGTCCGCGTTTCGCCACGCAGCGGCGAATACGGGACCGCACGACGATACAACGTCAACCCAACGATTTGGTCGCCGCTGCGCGGCGAGACGCGGACTCGCAGAGTCCACGCTACGTGCTACTCGTCATCCTCCGGCACTTTGCCCAATTCATCGAGCGCCATTTTTATCAAGTCCTGCTCATAGCCCTTCCCCGTCAGGTACTGCGATATTTTCATGCGGCGCACGCGTGGATTTTTCTCTTTTTCCTGACGTTCCTTTTTCTCCATCACGTCCACCAGGTTCTGGTAATACTCTTCGCCGTCAATCTCCTTGAGGCCTGATTTGATGCAGTATTCGCTGATGCCTTTCTGCTTCAATTCCTGCACGATGCGGCGGCGGCCCCACTTCTTCTGGCGGTAGTGACCGCGCACGAAAGCCTGGGCAAACCGCTCTTCATCCAGCAGCTTTTCGCGGCTGAGGCGGATGATGATTTCGCCGGCTTCGTCCTCGTCGAGGCCGTAGGATTTTAGCTTTTGCTCGACCTCCTTTTGGGTGCGCTCCTGGTAGGCGCAGAAGGCGGCGATTTTTTGCAGGGCTTCGCCGGGTGTGTACTGTTTGGGGGCTTTATCAGGGTTTTTGAACATGCGGAGGGTCTTTCGAAAGGCAAGTAACACTCAACAACGCGCCCGGCGGTTCGTTACCAGTTCCGGTACGGATTATTGGGCACTGTCACCGGCCGGGCTGCAAATTATCAGGCAACCTTTGAGGCCCTGGCGTGCATCAGTTGCGGGCGGGGCGTACCTTGGGGTGCCTTCTTTCTACCCGCCAATTTTTATGATGCCCTTTCCGTTGCGCTGGTTGTTTTTTTCTTTGCTGCTGAGCGGCGCGCCACTCTTCAGCCAGGCCGGCGTAATCCGGGGAACGGTGAGCGGAGCCAACAAGGCGGGCCTGGCCTTCGCCAACGTGGCCGTGCGCGGCGCCGCCACCAGCACGGGAGCCAACGAGCAGGGTCAGTTCCAACTGCGGCTGCCGGCCGGGCAGTGCGATTTGGTGTTCCAGTACGTGGGCTATAAGCAGCACATCGAGCCAGTGCGCGTGCCGGGCGGCGACTCCACGCTCACGGTCAACATCACGCTCCAGCCCGAAGCCTACAGCCTGGGCGAGGTGCTGGTGAAGTCTTCCGACCGCGACCCGGCCTACGCCATCATCCAGGAAGCGCAGCAGTGGCGCGCCTACCACAAGCGCGAGGTGGCCGCCTACCGAGCCCGCATCTACATCAAAGCCCTGGGCCGCATCACCGACACACCGGCCAAAATCATGGGCCTCTTCAAGCTGGGGCCGGACATCAAAAAGGGCATTTTTTACCTTTCCGAAAGCCTGTCCGATTTCAGCTTCACGCAGCCCAATATCGTGAAGGAAAAGATGTTGTCGAGCCGCATCAGCGGCGACTCGCGGGGCATCAGCTTCAACCGGGCCAGTGCGGGGCGCAACCTAAGTTTCTATGAAAACCTGATAAATCCCGGGTTCTCGGAGCGCGGATTTGTGTCGCCCATCGCGGGCAATGCCATGCTGTTCTACAAGTACGAGCTGGTGGGCAGCACCCCGCAGGGCGGCGTGCTGGTGCATAAAATCCGGGTGCTACCGCGCCGCCGCACGGACCCCGTTTTCTCGGGCTACATCTACATCGTGGACGGCTCGTGGCGCATTCATTCCGTCGATTTGCACTTGGATAAAGATGCCCAGCTCGACTACGTGGACGAGCTGCACCTGGCCCAGCAGTACGCGCCCGCGCCGGGCAATGCCAACGTCTGGCTCATTCAGTCGCAGCAGGTTACGGCCAATCTGTCGGGCTTGGGCTTCAAGGGCTCCGGCTACATTACGGCCGTGCTTTCCAACTACGCCAACGTGGTGCCCACCTACCCCACGCCACCCGCGCCCAAAGCCGCGCCGCCCGTGGTAGCCGAAGGCAAAAACGACACCCCCGTGGGCCAGGAAACCGCCGCCCAAATCCGTAAGCGCAAGCCCGACCTGCGCGGCCTCAACGCCCAGGTGCGCAAGAAAGTGAAGCAGGCTGAGCGCGATTCCCTCAAAAACGACATCTTCGCCCAGATGCCGCGCGGCCAGGTGCAGCTGGTGGAAAAAGGCGTGAACGAGCGCGACTCGACCTACTGGGATGCCGTGCGCCCGGTGCCCCTTACGGCCGAGGAAAAGAAGGATTACCAAGTGAAGGACAGCACCGAAGTTATCCGCCGCTCGCGCCCCTACCAGGATTCGATGGACCGCAAGCGCAACGAGTTCGAACCCATCAGCCTGCTGATGGGCGGCTACTCGCACGTCAACAGCTTCAAGAAAACGTCGTTTTACGTGCTGCCGGTGCCCCAGATTTTCCAGTACAACACTGTGGAAGGGGCCGTGCTCAACGCGCAGGCCACCTTCCGGAAGCGCACTGATGACCGCCGGAATTTCAGCATCACGCCAGTATTGCGCTACGGGTTCAGCAGCACCGAGCTGAACCCCAGCCTCGCGCTTACCTGGCAGCTGCACCCGGCCCGCCGCCAGCAAATTGGCCTGAAAGCCGGCCGCACCATCGAGAATTTCGACAAAAACTCGCAGGTTACACCGCTCATCAACACCATCTACACGCTGCTCGATAACCGCAACTACGCCAAGCTCTACCGCCGCGACGGGGCCGAGCTGAGCTACTTGACGGAACCCATGAACGGCCTCACGCTGCTCACCACCGCCGCCTACTTCGACCGCCACGAGCTGTACAACACCACCGACAAACTCATCCGCGACGTGCCCGGCCGGGCCTTCACCCCGAACCGGCCTGTGAGCGACGAGCTGCCCGATACCGGCTTTGGCCGCAGCCGCATCCTTACCGTGGCCCTCTCGGCCGATTTCAAGCCCGGCCAGCGCTACATCAGCCGGCCCGATGGCAAATTCAACCTCGGCTCGAAGTGGCCCACCTTCAACGTACAGGGCCGGCTGGCCGTGCCGCACGCGCTGGGAGCCGACGTGCGCTACCTGCTGCTGCAAGGCGGCGTGCGCGATGCCGTACCGCTGGGCCTACTGGGTACCAGCAACTTCCGGGTGAGCGTGGGCGGTTTCGTGGGCAAGCAGGAGGGCATGACCTTTGTTGACTACCGCCACTTTTCCGGCAACCAAACCATCCTGGCTGGCAATTTCAGCGAGTTTCAGCTACTCGACTATTACCGCTTCAGTACCAACAACACCTACCTCGAAGCCCACTACGACCATCACTTCAACGGCTTCATCTTCAACAAAGTCCCGCTCTTCCGCAAGCTAAAATGGCAGGAAGTCGTTTCGCTTAACTACCTCACCACCGCCCAGGCCGGCCACTACTTGGAGCTGGGCGCGGGCGTAGAACACATTCTGAAATTGCTGCGGGTTGATTTTTACACCGCTCTGCAAAGCGGGCAGCGATTGGGCACGGGGTTCCGGGTGGGCGTGGGTTTTTAGCGAACCCAAGAATCCGGAATCACTGGTTTTGCTCACTGCTCCGCCGCCATCGGGCAGCGTCCATGCCCAGGGTTACGAGCAGGGCGTGCGGCAGGGTCACGACCGAGGCGGCCAGGAGCGCCAGGCTCACCAAGACAGTTGCGCTTGCCGCCCGCGCCCAGGCCAGCCCAAACAACACTGCCAGCCCGCCCACGCTGATGAGCAGCAGCGGTGCCGAGCGCCGCAGAAAAAAGCGCAGCTCGTGCCCGAGTCCGCGCCGGACAGTAGCCTGGTGGTCCATCAGCTGGTTCATCCGCAACACGTGCCGCAGGCTGTGCCAGAACACGAAGTACACCCCCGCCGAGAGCACCGGTGGCAGCACCAGCAGCAAGGCCGTGAGCAGCAGCGTTTCCAGGGCATCGGTGCGGGCCAGGGCGGCCTGCTGCTGCCACAGGTAGCTGAGCCAGAGTATAACTAGGCCGCTGGCAACTAGCGGTAGCAGCAAGCCGGCCGCCTGCGCCACGGTGGCTGCGCGCACGGGCGCGCCCCCGGCCAGGGCCAGCAGGCCATTCACAACGCCCTGGGTTTCGGTGGGCCAGTGCCACAGCGGCACCGCAAACAGCAATGCCCCCCGCAATAGGCTGTGCGCCAGCCATTGGCTGCGGGGTAGCGCTTGAGTGGGCGCATCGGCTGAGCCCCAGTGCCAGGCCGTGAGGCCAAAAAACAACGCGACGGCCGCCGTGGGCTGCCACCACCACAGCCCGGCCACGGCCGCCGCCAGTCCCAGATAGCCCGCCAGAAACCCGGCCCAGTAGCGGGCCCGGCCCCGCGCCAGCCCTGGGTGCGTGGCCGGCACCACAAACTGGTCGCAGGCCCCGTGGGCCACGCCCAGCAGCACCATGCCGCCCAGCAGCGCTGGCCCCAGCAGCCAGGCCACCGTGCCGGGGGCCAGCCAACCGATGGCCACCGCGCCCAGCACCGCCGCGTAGGCGTAGTGCCGGGGCTTTGCCGTAACGCGCCAGGTATCGGCAATAAAAGAAGTAAGCGGTAGCATAGCAGTGGTGGGAGCATTCCCAGGCGCATGACCGAAACGGCAATCCGGCGGGCCGGTACCGCCAAAACGCTTATTCCCGCCCCGCCAAGTGCCAATGGAGAGCGGGAATAAGTAGAATGGACTCGTGGGCCCGGCCGCAGCCGGACCCGGTTGCCTACGCGGGTACCGCCGTCCGGCCGGCCGTGGGCATGGTTTCATGCACGGCCGCGGCGCTCTTGCCCGACACGGCAATGCCATATACCACCAGGCCGAAGCCGATTTTATTGATAGCATCGGCAATGTTGTAGAATAAGTCGACGCTTGAGGCTTGCCAGCCCAGGCCGGTGTTCAGCCAGCCGCCTTTCATGCACATGTAGCCGATTGGGTAAATGGCCCAGCCCACCAGCACGAACCAGCCCAGCGCCCGAATGCCCTTGATAACCGCCACATCGCCCGAGGCGCGGGCCAGCTGCGCCACCTCGCCGGCCCAGGCGGTGTACAGAATGTAGACGTAGCCCACCGTGGAAATGGTGCCCCACAGCACGGAATGGCTGGTTGAGCCATCGGCAAAGGCTTCGCCGATGTAGCCCGCCACCAGCATCAGCACCGAGGCGGCAATCAGCTTCCAGAGCAGGCCGATTTTAGCGCCGGCTGCTTTGGTGAGCAGGTAGAACTCCACGCACATCAGCGGCACGGTCAGCGTCCAGTCGATGTAGCGCAGGGCGGTGGGCGTTTGGTGCGTGGCCAGGTAGTAGTCGCGCATGTAGTAGTAATGCACGGCCGCGATGCCCGTAATCAGGGCCGATACCAGCAGGGAAAGTTTCCATTTGCCTTCCACTACGCCCCGCTCGGCGAAAAAGAACACCGAGGCAGCCAGCATGGCCATGTACCCGGTGAAAAAAGTGAAGGCAATGGGGTCATCAACCCGAATGTCGACGATGTTGGCGAGTAAAGTTGTCATGGGGCTTTAGGGTTTTGGAGGATGAGAATTGTTTAGTGTTCAGACAGTAAACATTAAACAAATGTTTATATGTTTCGCAAATAATATTTTCTAATAGTGAGATTCACTGCTTCTGCCGCGTGAGTCATGCCGGGCATAAAAAAGCCCCGCCGTGCCTGAGGCTGCTCAGGTACGGCGGGGCACAAGGCCACGTAGGTAAAGGCGGGCGGCAGCTATGCCGCGGCTACTCTAGCGGTTTTTAATCGTCCTCAGCATATTGGCCAGCGTGGCGGCCGGGTAGGCTTTACCGCGTGAAATCACGGCATCAATTTTTTTGATGTTGGCGATGTCTTCCAGCGGATTGGCGGTCAGGAGCACCAAGTCGGCATCTTTGCCGGGGGCGATGGCAACAGTTTGCTCGGCTACGCCCATGAAGCGCGCGCCATTTAGCGTGGCGGCCTGCAGCGCCTGGAGCGGCGTGAGGCCGGCTTTCACCAGCAAAATCACCTCTTCCTGGAGTGAGGCCCCGGGGTAAATAAACGAGTTGAACGGGCCGCTATCCGAGCCGGCCAGCAGCGTGACGCCGGCCGCCTGCATGGTCGGAATCAGGCTCATGAACTTGGCCTCCAGCTTCCGGCTGAAATTCTGGCTGGCCAGCGGCTGCACGCGGGCACTGGTGAGACGGCGCTGGTAGGTGGCCTGAATCTTGGGGTCGATGTATGCCAGGAGAGTATCCCGGGCGTGGTCGTTTTCGGGCAGCTCGGTCAGCGTTTTGCCGATGTAGAGCGTGGGCACGGCGGCCGTGTGATGCTTGGCCATGAGCGCGAAAATGCGGGCCGCCGCTGCCGGGCTGTAGGTGTCGTACACGGCCGGCAGCATGGCAAACAGGTCCAGCGGCTTGCTCGTGCTCAGGCTGTTGCGCACCAGCGCGGTGAGGCTGTCCTCCTTGCCCGAGCAGGCCTTGAACACGTAGTAGAGGTGCTCGGTAGCATCGAGGCCGCGCGTCACGGCGTCGCTCAGCTTCACGGAGTAGGGCATGTGGCCGGTGGTTTTCAGGCCGCGCCGCTGGGCTAGCCGAATGGTTTCGAGGTAGGCCGCGCCCGAAATCTTGCTGTCGTAAATCTTCACGTAGTCCACCTTCAGCCGCTGCAACGAATCGAGCGCCTTGCGAATTTGGGCCTTGGTTTCGACCTCCAGGGAGCCCGGCCAGTAGGCGCCCGGCCCGTCAATCTTGGGGCCGGAAGTGAAGATGCGCGGCCCGGCTAGCCGGCCCGCGTCCATGTCGCGCCGCCACTGGAAGATGCTGGGCGTGAGGTCGCCGCCCGCGTCGCGCACCGTCGTGATGCCGTGGGCCAGAAACAGCGTCAGGCTTTTTTTATTGGCGGCGGCCAAGCTGTCGCCGCCCCGAAAGTGGACGTGCATGTCCCACAGGCCGGGTATCAGGTAGCGGCCGTTGCCGTTCACGTACTGCCGGGCGGCGTAGCTGTCCTTATCGGCCAGCTGCACACTCACGATTTTGCCCTTCGCAATGGCCACCACTTGGTTGGGCGTAAGCTGGCCCGTGCGCACGTCCACAATGGTTACGTGGTTGATAACCACGTCGTAAATCTCCAGTTTGGTGGGGCGACGGGCGCAGGTGGTCAGCAGCGCGGCCGCCAGCAAACTAAAAACAACTCGGAACAATTTCATGCGGGCGGTGACAAGCGGGGCCGGCAAAGTTAGGCCGGTAAGCGCACCGTGAACCGAGTGAATTTTCCTACCTGTGTTTCGACGGTCAGCGTGCCCTGGTGGCCCTTTGTGATGATGTCGTACGCCAGCGACAGCCCCAGGCCCGTGCCGTCGCCGGCCGGCTTGGTGGTGAAGAAGGGCTGGAACACCCGCTCCACCACACCGGCCGGGATACCGAAGCCGTTGTCGTCCACCTGCACTTCCACCTCACCGCCCACGCGGCGCGTTTGCACGCTCACCTGCGGCTGAAAGCCGGGGCCGCTGGTGTGCTGGTGCTGCCGTACCGCATAAAAGGCATTGGCGAATAGGTTCAGCAACGCCCGGCCCAACTCCTGCGGCACGGCGGCTACGGTGCCCACGGCCGGGTCGAAATGGGTCTCAAGCTCCACGGCGGGCGTGAGTTGTTGGTCCGGTGCGCCCTGGTAGGCCAGGCGGAGATTGTCGGCCACCAGGGCGTTGAGGTCGGTGGGCACGGGCTGCCGGGGGCCGGGGCGGGCATGGGCCAGCATATCGGCAATGATGGACGAAGCCCGCTGCCCGTGCTGGCTGATTTCGCGCAGGTTCTGCTTCAGCCCGTTCATTATTTGCTGCTCCAGGCCTTCGGGCAGCGTAGTGCCCTCATGGTCGAGCAAGTCTGCGCTCACATCGGCAAACTTGCGCATGAAGGCCAGCGGGTTTTGCAATTCGTTGGCGATGCCGGCCGAAAGCTCCCCCACGAAAGCCCACTTCTCGGCCGCCACCAGCTGGGCCTGCACCGCGCGCACCTCGGTGAGCGCTTCGTCCAAAGAGTTGCGCTGGGCTTCAATCTGGGCGTTGCGCTCGTTTAGCAGGAGGTTGGCGCGGCGTTGGCGGCGGTTGGCCCAGCCCAGCACCAGGGCCACCGTGAGCAACACCCCCAGCAGGCTCAGCAGGCCGGCCCGCTGGTAGCTGGCGGTTTGCTGCTGTTGCAGCGCCCGCTGCCGGAGCTGCTGTTGCTGCTCGGTAAAGGCCAGCAGCTCCAGCTGCTGGAACTTCTCGGGGCCATAGAGGCTGTCACGCGCGGTCCCGGCCAGGCTTTGGTAATGAAACGCACTGTCTGGGCGGTGGCGGGCCTGGTAGAGCCGCGCCAGCAGGGCCCCCGCATCCATCACCGTGAGGCGGTACGAGACGGTTTGGGCGTTGCGCAAGGCGGCGTGGGCGTGCAGCAGGCTCGAATCGGGCTGGTGCAGCTGCTCGAACAGCAGCGCCATGTGGTAGTGCGCCATGGCCCGGTTGCGGAAGTCGTTGGCCGCCTGTGTTTCGTGCAAAGCGCGGCGGTAGTAGGCAAATGCCTCTGGGTAGTGGCCCAGGCGGGCCTGCACCATGCCCATGTTGCGCCGGGCCAGCGCCACGGCCAGCCGGGGCCGCAGGTTCTGGGCAAGAAGCGATTCGGCCCGCTGCTGCAGCACCAGCGCCGAATCGAGCCGGTTGAGCTTCTCGTAGCAGCTGCCCAGGTTGGTGAGGGTGCCCGCCACCCACGGCAGCCGGTGCAGCCGGCGGTACAGCGCCTCCGAAGCGCGGTAGTACCCAATGGCCTGCGGATACTGGCGCAGGTCGAGGCTGATGTTGCCCAGGCAATTCAGGTTGTAGGCTTCGCCTTCCGGGTCGTGGCTTTGGCGGCTTATCTGCAGCGCAATCAGCTGGTTGGCGTAGGCTTTGGGCAGTTCGCCGCGTTCGCGCAGTACCATGCCAATCATGCCCTGAGCCCGGCCGCGTCCCTTGTCAAAGTTCAGGCGGCGCGCCAGCTGCCAGGCTTGCTGGGCCAGGTACATGGTCGAATCCGGCTGCGAGGCCCGGTAGGTGCGGCCCAGCTCCAGCAGTAGCAGCACCCGGGCCGAGTCGGCCGGCGTATGCGCCAGCATGCGCCGCAGGCTATCGGTGGCCGGGTTTTGGGCGTGGGCGTAATGGCCCCAGCCAGTGAGGCACAGCCACAGAAATAGCAGCAGCAGGCGCGCGGCTGGAGCAGGCATTAGAAGAGCGGAAAGGAGGAAGCGAAAAGGAAGCAAGGCTTGCAACAACCGGGCTGGGAGAGGAACGTCGCCACGGCTTGCGCATTGCTGGTATCTACGTAAAAGCGGAGATAGTCGGCTTGCCGATTAAATCGGAAACAAAGTAATCCGCAGTATTATTTGATAAAATTTGACAGGAAACATTAATCTGTTGAAAATCAAGATATTGTCAACGCGTTTTTTCGCCCGGCTCGCAGATGTGGAGGCCAACTGGCCCGCTGGCCAGAATGAAGCCGCGCACCACGCGCTGGGTTTGGGCAAGGAATTTATCCCCACATCGGCCGAATCGGGTAAGTCGGATTGAATAAGACACGAGAAAGGCCGTTTCGAGTACTCGAAACGGCCTTTCTCGTGTCTTATTGCCAGCAACGTCATGCCAGGTGCAGCCGAAGCATGACGGATTATCTGGCCGCCGTTCTGCCGCGTTACAGCGGCTTCTTGCGCTCGGCCTGAAATTTTTTCAGCTGCGGGTCTACCTGCTTTTTATCGCCCACCACCACAATGGTCATGGCTTCGGGGCGGATGTATTTGCGGGCGGTGGCGCTCACCTGCTGGGGCGTCACGGCGTTGATGTTCTGGACCTGCTCGGTGAGGTAGCTGTCGGGCAGGCCCTGCAGGTCGAGGTTGTTGAGCTGGCCGATGATGCCGCCGGGGCTGGAGTTGCGGAGCACAAACATGCCGCTTTCGTAATTCTGAATGCCTTTGAGCTCGGCCTCGGTGGGGGGCGTTTTCTGAAGGCGCTCCACCTCATTCATTATTTCACGCAATGAATTGTAGGTGTCGGCGGTGGTTACGTCGGCGTTTTCGCTCCAGTTGCCGGTGTGGTAGTGGGTTTCCAGGTAGCTATAGGGCGAGTAGGTGTAGCCCTTGTCCTCCCGGATGTTGCGCGTAATGCGCGAACCGAACGAGCCGCCGAGCAGCGAGTTCATCACCCGCAGGCGGATGTAATCGGGATTGGTGGGGTCCACGGCCGGCAGGCCCACCACAATGGTCGACTGCGGGGCACTGGGCCGGTCCTGGGTCAGCAGGTCGCCCCTGGTCAGCGGCTTGGCCACTTCGATGAGCGGGGCCGGCCCCTTCGTAAAGTCCTTCCATGCGCTGGTAATGGCCTGGCGCAGCGCCGGCGCATCAAACAGCCCGGCCGCGTACACGCTGATGCGTTGCGCGCCGTACTGGCTTTGGTAGAAATGCTGCACCTGCTCCAGCATCAGCGCATCGAGCTGAGCATCAGTGGGCAGCGGCCGGCCGTAGGGGTGGCTGCCGTAGATGGCGGCCGAATATTGCTGCCGGGCCTGGGTGCCGGGCTGGGCACGGGCCAGGTTCATCTGCCGCTTCAGGTCGGCTTTGAGGCGGGGTAGCTCCGAGGCCGGCAGCACGGGGTTCATCACCACGTCTGCCAGCAGGGTGGCCAGCTGCGGCGCATACTCGCTCAGGCAGGAAGCCTGGAGTGTGGTTTGGTCGGCCCCGGCCGAAATAGTGAGCGCGCCGCCCATGCGGGCCACTTTCTCGGCCAGCTGGGTGGCCGTCATGGTCGTAGTGCCTTCCTGCAACAGCCGGGCCAGCAGGTCGGCCACGGCCAGCTCGTTGGGGGCCTCATGCACGTTGCCGGCCTGAATGGCCACCATCATGGTTACTTTGGGCACCTGGCCGTAGGGCACCAGCCGGGCCTTCATGCCGTTATCCAGGGTGAATTCTTCCTTGGCGGGCAGGGCAAAGTCGCGCGGGGCGCTGCCTTCGGGCGGGGCTTCTTTGGGGACAGTGGGGGCGGCGGCCACGGCCTTGGTCGCGCTGGCGGCCCGCGTAGTGGTGGGCTTGGCCGGGGCTTTCTGGGCCTGCGCGCCCGGCGCGGCGGTGGCAACGAGGGCCGCACCGAGCAGCCCGATAAATAGCTTGTTCATGGCGATAGGAGGGAAGGCTAGCTCTTAGCCAGCGGGTTGACGGTGAGGATGGTACGGTTGCCGGGGCGCAGGTATTCCCGGATGGTTTTCTGCATCAGCTCCGGCGTCACCTTGCGGAATTCGGCTTCGAGGCGGTTGATGCGCGCCGGGTCGTTATCAAACAGCGCGAACGCGGCCAGCAAATCGGCCCGCCCGAAGTTGGTCGACCCGCTCATCTGGTCATAAAAAGCCGAGCGGATTTTCACCAGTGCCAAATCCAGCGTGGCCTGGTCGATGCCCTTGGTGGTCAGCTGGTTGATTTCGTGGTCGAGCACGCCCACCACCGAGTCGGCTTGCACGGTAGGGTCAAATATCAGGTCGCCCATCCAGAGCATGGGGCCGTTGTAGTTGAACTGGTTGCCGAGGTAGTTGATGCCGCCGCTCACGTTGTCGGAGTAGCCGCGCTTCTGCACCAGCGCCTGGTAGAGGCGGCTGTCGTTGCCTTGCAGCAGAATCTGGTCCAGCATTATCATGGCGTAGTATTCGGGCGTGTTGCGCTCGGGCATGTGGTAGGCGAAGGCCAGCGCGGGCTTGGTGGCCAGCTTGTCATCCTTCGCAAACCGCTGCTCCTGCTCTTGGCGCGGCTCCGTGATGTCGGGCTTGGGCGGCTGCGGCGCGCTCGGGATGTTGCCGTAGTATTTCTGCACCCAGGCCTTGGCTTCAGCCAGCTCGAAGTCGCCCACCACGGCCAGCACGGCGTTGTTGGGGGCATAGTAGGTTTTGAAAAAGTCCTTGGTATCGGCCAGGTTGGCCGCGTCCAGGTCCTTCAGGTCGCCGTAGAAATTGTGGGCATTGTTCCAGTTCTTATTGGCCTTCTGGGGCATGTCCAGCCACGGAAAGCCGCCGTAGGGCTGGTTGAGCACATTCACGCGCACCTCGCTTTTCACCACGCCCTGCTGGTTGGTCAGGTTGCTTTGGTTGATGGCCAGGCCGCGCATCCGGTCGGCCTCAGCCCACAGCATGGTTTCGAGCTTGTTGCTGGGCACCACCTCAAAATAGTTGGTGAAATCGAACCGCGTCGAACCGTTCAGCGACCCGCCATTCTTCTGAATGAGCTGAATAAACTCCGCCTTGCCCAGGTTCTGCGAACCCTGAAACATCAGGTGCTCAAACAAATGCGCAAAGCCCGTGCGGTTGCGCGGCTCGGTGCGGAAGCCCACCGCGTAGTAGGCTGCCACGGTAGCCGTGGGCGCGGTGTGGTCGGGCGAGAGCACCACCCGCAGCCCGTTCGGCAGCGTGTAGTACTCCACCGGAATCTGGAAGGCCGGCCCGGCCGGGGCTGCCGGCGGTGCGGTCGCCACGCTGGTCGCGGCCCCGGCGGCCGGGGCCGTCACCACCGACGTGGTCTGGTGGCTGCACGCGCTCAGCACCAGCGCAGCGGCCGGCACCCATCGCAGGCCAAAGGGGAAGTTATTCAGTTGTCTCATCGGTAAAAAGGTGTGAATGTGAAGAAAGTATGTCCGATTTACACATTATTGCCGAAACCACGCGAATTCCGACTGCATAACGCCGCTCAGACGCCAGATGCGGCAACCACACGCAGGGTTGCTCCGCCGCCAGCCGGCCCCCGGGCCTTGAAAGGCCGCGCCGTTTTTTGCCGGACCTTTGCGGCATCATGCTCTTTCCCCGCTTCCTCGACCTGCCCGCCCGCGTAGCCGGCCACCTGCTGCAAGCCCCCGCCGATGCCTCCGCCGAAGTGCGCCACCTGCTGCTCGACAGCCGCCGCGTAGGCCCGCCCGCTGGGGCCGTGTTCTTCGCCCTGCGCGGCCCCAGCCACGACGGCCACCGCTACCTGCCCGACCTCTACGCCCAGGGCGTGCGCCTGTTCATCGTGGAAGAAAGCGCGACCCTGCCCGGCGGCCTGGGCGCTTATGCCGGGGCCGGCATCGTGGCCGTGGCCCGCCCGCTGGCGGCCCTGCAGGCGCTGGCCGCCGCGCACCGCGCCGGGTTCGCCGGCCCGGTCATGGGCATCACGGGTTCCAACGGCAAAACCATCGTGAAAGAGTGGCTGGCTCAGTTGCTGAGCCCCGACGAGGACATCTGCCGCTCGCCGCGCTCCTACAACTCGCAGGTGGGCGTACCGCTGAGCGTGTGGGAGTTGAACCCCGAACGCCACACGTTGGGAATTTTTGAAGCCGGCATTTCGGAGGTAGGGGAGATGGCGCATCTGGCGAAAATCATCCGGCCCACCGAAGGCATCTTCACCAACCTCGGCACGGCCCACGACGCTGGTTTTGCCTCCGAGGAGCAGAAGCTGCACGAGAAGCTGCAGCTGTTTCACGGCCCGGGTTTCCAGCGGCTGTTCTACTGTGCCGACCAGCCGCTGGTGCGCGCCACCGTGGCCGCGCAGCAACTCCCGGGCTTCTGCTGGACGCGCCTGCCAGCCCAGCCCGCCGACCTGCGCTTCACCGCCGAAGCCAGCCCCGCCCACGCCACCCGCCTGCACGCCGACTACCCCGCCACCGGCCTCCGCGCCGGGTTCACGCTGCCCTTCGCCGATGAGCCTTCCATCGAAAATGCCCTGCACTGCCTGGCCGTGCTGCTGCACCGGCAGGTAGAGCCGGCCGAGATTCAGCGCCGCCTGCTGCGCCTGCACCCGGTGGCCATGCGCCTGGAAATGAAGCTGGGCCGCCACGATTCCTACCTGCTCGACGATACTTATAACAACGACCTCGCCGGCCTGGCCCTGGCCCTCAATGCCCTGGCCCGGCAGTCGCGGCCCGGCCGCCGCACCCTCATTCTCAGCGATGTCCTGGAATCGGGCCTGAGCAGCACGGAGCTGTATGCCCGCGTGGCCGCCCTGTTGCCGGCGGCCGGCGTGAGCCGGCTGGTGGGCATCGGGGAGGAGATTTCGAGAGAATTAAAAATTAAAAATTATGAATTAAAAATTGAGACTGAAGGCACTCCATCAGGCCCCGATACGTTGACGGACCCGGCTTCATTTTTAATTCAAACCTTCCCCACCACCGAAGCTTTCCTGGCCCAGCTCAGTGCCACGGATTTTGCCCACGAAACCATTCTTATTAAAGGAGCGCGGCGCTTTGGGTTCGAGCGCATTGTGGCCGCCTTGCAGGCCCAGCAGCACGGCACGGTGCTCGAAGTCAACCTCGACGCGCTCAGCCACAACCTCCAGCACTACCGCCGCCAGCTCCAGCCGGGCACCCGGCTCATGGTCATGGTGAAGGCCTTCGCCTACGGCGCGGGCTCTTACGAAGTAGCCAGCCTGCTCGAATTCCAGCGCGCCGACTACCTCGCCGTGGCCTACGCCGACGAAGGCATCGCCCTGCGCGAAGCTGGCATCAGCCTGCCCATCATGGTGATGAACGCGGCTCCCGATGCTTTCGAAGCCCTGCGCCGCTACCGCCTGGAGCCCGAAATCTACTCCTTCGAGATGCTGGACGAATACCTCGCCACCTTCGATACTCCCACCGAAAACGCGCTGCCCGCCCCCAAAATCCACCTCAAGCTCGATACCGGCATGCGCCGCCTCGGCTTCGACGAAGCCGACCTGCCCGCCCTGGCCGCCCGCCTGCGCCAGCACGCCGCCCGCTTGCCCGTGGCTAGCATGATGACCCACCTCGCCGCCGCCGACGAGCCCGGCCACGACGATTTCACCGACGAGCAACTGGCCGCTTTCCGCCGCATGACCACAGCACTGGAGGCCGCCTTGGGCCATTCCGTGCTCAAACACGCCCTGAACTCGGCCGGCATTTTGCGTTTCCCAGCGGCGCAGTTCGACATGGTGCGCCTCGGCATCGGCCTCTACGGCGTGGATGCCAGCAACACCGCCGACCCCACCGCCCTGCGCCCCGTAAGCCAGCTGCGCACCACCATTTCCCAGATTAAAACCCTGCCCGCCGGCACCACCGTGGGCTACGGCCGCCGGGGCACCGCCGCCCCCGCCGAGCGCCGCATTGCCACGCTAGCCATTGGCTACGCCGATGGCTACGACCGCCGCTTCGGCAACGGCACGGGCACGGTGCTCATCCACGGCCAGCCGGCCCCGCTGGTGGGTTCGGTGTGCATGGACATGTGTATGGTCGACGTGACGGCGATTCCCGCCGCCCGGGCCGGCGATGTGGCCCTCATTTTTGGTGAAGGCCTGCCGCTGCCGGAGCTGGCCAACCGCATCGGCACCATCGCCTACGAGCTGCTCACCAACGTGAGCGAGCGGGTGAAACGGGTATTTGTGAGCGAATAAGCGTTGGGCTTTACCGGCCTGACGCCCCGGCCAATGAATGGGCGGAAGCCGCTGGGTTAGCCCCGTAAGCCCGCCGGATTCACCCGGCAAGACGCTTGATTCACCGCCGAAACGAGTAATTTTTTTATGCCGAGGTCCGGGCGTGTAATGTTGGCAAGGTATTTATTTTGCTACTTTACATCTGGTGTAATGCGCCCGGAATACCTTTGGGGTAGCCCAGAGCTTTGTGATGCTCTTTAGTAATATGAAAACCAATACGTTCTTTCCTCTTCGCCTCGTCAGCGGCGTCTTTTTCTGTTTGGCCCTGGCGGTTGCTGCGCACCCCAATGCTCAGGCCCAAACAGCCCCTGTGGCCGCGGCCGCGTCGGATGTGCCGCCGCTCGATGGTCTTTGGAAAGGTCCGCTGAAAGTACCCGGCGGCCAGCTCGAAGTCATTTTCCGCTTCGTGAAACTCGCCGGCGGTGAATATTTCTGCACCCTCGACGTGCCGCTCCAGAAAGTGAGCCGGATGAACGTGAAAACCGAAATCAAGGGCGACACCGTGCGCCTGTATGCCGAAGAGGCTGCCACCCGCTTTGTGGGCCGCGTCTCGGCCGATGGCAAGCAGATGGCCGGCACCTGGCAGTCGCCCGGCTTCAAAGTGCCAATGACGCTTACGTTCAGCCCCCTGCCAGCCATGAACGCCAAAAACGTGCGCCTTACGCCACCCTACCGCGAGGAGGACGCCACGTTCAGCAACCTCGCCGTGAATGCCCGCCTCAGCGGCATACTCACCATTCCGGCTGGCCCGGGGCCGTTTCCGGCCGTGGTGCTGCTCAGCGACAGCGGCCCGCACGACCGCGACGGTACCGTGGGCGACTTTGCCCCGCTGGGCCAGCTGGCCGACTACCTCACCCGGCGCGGCGTGGCCGTGCTGCGCTTCGACGACCGCGGCGTGGGCAAGTCCGGCGGCACCCCCGCCGTCACCACCGAAGACCTGGTGACCGATGCCCAAGCCGGCCTCAACTTCCTGCGCACCCGCCCCGAAATCGACCTGTCGCACTTGGGCTTGGTGGGCCACGGCGAGGGCGGCAACGTGGCCCTGCTGGCGGCGGCCCAGCCCCTGCCGCCCGCCTTTGTGGTCACGCTGGCCGCCTACGGCCTGCCCGGCCGCGACATTGTGGTGCAGCAGCAGGCCACCACGCTGCGCACCCTGGGTACCGAGACGGCTCAGATTGAAGGCGCTACCAAGCGCCAGCAGGCCATGCTCGAAATTATCCGTCAGACCACCGACAATGCCCAGGCCCAGGCCATTGTGGCCAACATGCTGAAGCAGAACAACGCCGCCATTGACAACGCCACGGCCCAGGCCAGCGCCGCCGAAATGACCTCGGCCCGTTACCGCTACTTTCTGGCATTCAATCCGGTGGAGAAGCTGCCGACCGTCAACTGCCCCGTACTGCTGCTCAACGGCACTTCCGACCTCACCATCAATGCCGATGCCAACATGACGGCCCTCACCAAAGGCCTGAAGAACAATAAGAACGTGACGGCCAAGAAGCTGGTCGGCGTCAACCACCTCTTCCAGCCCGACCCGACCAAGTGGCCTATTATCAACGGCCAGCCTCAGCCCAACTTCTCGCCCGAAGCCGAAGAAACCATCCGGGAATGGATTGTAGCCCAGTCCAAGAAATAAAGACTAACCAAGCACCGCTCTGGCCAACAAAAAAGGCCCTGCTCATCAGCAGGGCCTTTTTTGTTGGCCAGAGCGGTGCTGGCAAAAGCAGCGCTCCGTCAGTATCAGCTTACTTAATCATGTCGACCTCGGCCTTAATCATGGCGTTGTAGCGGCGGCCCTGGCCGTTGGCCAGCGTCAGCAGGTTCCAGCCCTTGCCGATGGTGTAGCTCCAGGTGCGGCTTTCCTTGTATTCGAAGGTGGGGCGCATAATCTGGCCGTAGGGCGTGTAGTTGTCCATGAAGTTGGTGGTGTAGAACTTGTCACCGCCCACAATCCACTCCATGGCTACGAAGAAGCCTTCCTCCGGGGCCGGGATGTTGTAAGTGCTTAGGTCGATGGTGTACCATTCGCCGCCCCGGGCCGCCGATACCACCACGTTTTCGGTGAGCAGGTCAGTGTTGGGGGCGTTATAGTTGCCGTCGGCCTTGTAAATACGGACGCGGAACGGTTCGCGTGGGAAACCGTTCTCGCCGATGTAGAACGACACGGTCCGCACGTTGCCGAGCTTTTTCTGCTTGTCGTTCTTCACGAAGAAAGCGTACTGCGAGCCCGGCAGGCCCTGAATCATGCCCTCGCCGGGGTTGTTCGACTTCGAGCCCAGTTCCAGGTTCTTGAGGTGGCCGCCTTTCACGGTCACGTTGGACAGCTCAATTACGCGCTTTTTCAGTTCGATGATGAGGTCTTCGGTGCTGCCACGTTTGATGAACACGGCGCTGCGCTCGTAGCCGAGCGTCATCACAATCAGCGAGTCCTGGCTGGTTTTTTCCAGGCCGGCCAGCTGAAAATAGCCGTACTCGTTCGTGAGTGCCCCGGTGCCTTCTTCACGCAAACCAATGGAGGCGAACGGAACCGGGTCTTTGGTTTTGGCATCCACGACGCGGCCCGTAATGCGGTTTTCCTGCGCCCGGCTCAGCGCCGGCAAAAGCAACAGAAAGACCAGAGCGAGAAAAGGTATGCGTTTCATCATCGCCAAAAATAATTTATAATGGGTTGTAGTCTGGCAAATTTACAAATTTTGAACCACTCTGCCAGCATCCTTTATTCTTCAGGGTACGTATTGGTGCGCTATATGCAGATTTTTTTTCCCTGCGTAACAACGAGAGGCCGATTTTATTGCTGTACAACCCCATCGGACTGCGCTGGCTGGTTTAAAAGCGGGTTAGTAATAATACGATTGGCCGATAAAAAAATAAAAAAATTAACATTAATGAATGCTTTCCCGTACTGGGACCGGAATCATTTTCCAGAACTTACCTACTTCATTTCATGAAAAAGTCCTTCTTCTCTCTGCTGGCTGCTGCATCGCTATTGGCTAGCTGCGAAACCAAACATTCTGAAACCAAAGACCAACTCGGCGAAGCCGGCCAGGACACGGCCGTGATGGCCCGCGATGGGAAAACGGTGGCCGACGTGGCCAGCGACGCGGGTGCCGCCGTCGACAATGCTTGGGACATGGGCAAAGCAAAGATGGCCGACGTGAAATTCAAGGAGATTACCCTGCCCGGCGTATCGGTGCGCGGCGATAGTACTTACAACGTATACAGCATCGACGAAACCGTGCTGTTCGATACCGACAAATCCGACATCAAGCCCAGCGCGGCCGAGGCCCTGAAGCAAATCACCGGTTCCATTGGCCAGCGCTACAGCGCCAGCCAAGTGCGCGTGATGGGTTTTGCCGACTCGCGCGGTGACAAGGACTACAACAAAGACCTGAGCGAGAAGCGCGCCGAAGCCGTGAAAAACTACCTGGTAGCCAACGGCAATATTACCGCTGCCCGCGTGAGCGTGGAGCCCATGGGCGAGTCAATGCCCGCCGCCTCGAACGCCACGGCCGCCGGCCGTAAGGAAAACCGTCGCGTCGAAATCGCGGTTCGTACCAAATAGCCAGCCCCACACGCGCCCACCAGCCTCCGTGGCAAATGGCCACGAGGTACGGACTAGCAAAAAGCCCCGGCAGGATACTGCCGGGGCTTTTTGCATTAATTGAACCGCTGGATTCGGGTAAGACGAAAGGAATAGCGCGGTGTTTTGTGCCAATTTGATAATGTTCCCAATCGGAGTTATGGGAATACAGTGCAAATATTTATCTGTTATTTTGTATTGCTGTTTACAAAAATTATGGTTGCAATGGTGAGTAAATGAGTTTACTATATACGGTATACTACTGCTTATCTTTCGGGGCCATAAGCCGCGTTAAGTTTTTATAGAATGAGGAGAAGTTTACTATGCGTTTTTCTATTGTTTGGGATAACGAGTACCGTTTGGGGCCGGGCCACCGACCAAATTCCCCAGGGCCGCTTGCCCTTGGGAGGCCTGTGGAAGGGGAAGCTCCCGGTGTTGGGCGGCAACCTGGATTTGACCATCAGTGTAATTCCGCTGGCGGGCGGTAAGTATTTTGCCGCCCTCGACGTGCCCGCCCAAAAGGTGAGCCGCATGGTTACGGAAGTGACCGTACGCGGCGATTCGGTGCTGCTCTGGATGCCGGCCGCCGGCAGCCGCTACGCCGCCCTCCTCGATTCGGTGCGGCGCGAACTGAACGGGGTTTGGACGCAGGCGGGGGTGAAGTCGGCGGTGCGGCTGCTGTATTCGCCCATGCCTGCGGTCACGGGCCAGGGCACGCGCTTGGCCCCGCCCTACCGCGAAGAGGAAGTGGTGTTCAACAATCCCACCGCCCGCCTCAGTTTTGCCGGGATGCTGACCGTGCCCGCCGGCCCGGGGCCGTTCCCGGCCGTGGTGATGGTGAGCGACATCGGTGCGCAGGACCGCGACGGCACCGTGGGCAACTACCACCTGATGGGCTCGCTGGCCGACTACCTCACCCGGCGCGGCATTGCCGTGTTGCGCTACGACGACCGGGGCGTGGGCCAGAGCGGCGGCAGCACCAGCACCGCCACCACGGCCATGCTGGTGAGCGACGTGCAGGCGGCGCTGAATTTTCTGCGGGCGCGCCTGGAAATAAACATCAACCGCATTGGGGTGCTGGGGCACGGCGAAGGGGCTAACGTGGCACTGCTGGCGGCGGGCCAAACGCTGCCGCCGGCCTTTGTGGTAGCGCTGGCGGGCTATGGCCTGCCCGGCGAGCAAACCCTGCTGCAACAGTTGGTGAACGAGGAGCGCGCCAAAAAAGTGGCCCCGCTGGAAATTCAGGCTGCCTACGAGCGCAAGCGGACGATGTACGACATCATCCGGCAAACCAATCCGCCGCAGTCGCTGGCCATCGTGAGCAATATGTTGCGGCAGGACCAGCCCACGCTGGACCCCCAGGCGGCCCAGGCCGCCGCCGCCCAGCTGCTCACGCCCTGGCGGCGGTACTTTTTGTCCTTTGACCCCATTGCCGACCTCGACCAGGTGCATTGCCCCGTGCTGCTTCTCAGTGGCACCGACGATGCCGAAGCCCCCGCCGACCTACACCTGACGGCCCTGGAAAAAGAGCTGAAAAGCGTGAACCACAACGTTACGGTGAAGCGCCTGCCGGGCGTCAACCACCTGTTTCAGCCTGCCAAAACCGAGTGGATACTAATGAACGGGGAGATGAAGCCGCTGTTTTCGCCCGTAGCACAGGAAACCATCCGGGAATGGCTGGTGGGCCTAGACGTTAAAAAATAGACCGCAGATTGTAACGGATTGGACGGATTACGCCGATTCGGACGGCATTTGGCAATGTCCCCTCTCGGCTCGCTACTTACCAACAAAAAAGGTCCAGCTTGCGAGCCGGACCTTTTTTGTTGGTGCGAAAAATCAGCGTTGGAGCCGTAAATAAAGGCCGTCCGAATCTGCGGTCTTACTTAATCATGTCGACTTCGGCCTTAATCATGGCGTTGTAGCGCAGACCCTGGCTGTTGGCAGCCGTGATGAGGCTCCAGCCCTTGCCGATGGAGTAGTTCCAGGTGCGGCTTTCCTTGAACTCGAAAGTGGGACGCATAATCTGGCCGTAGGGCGTGTAGTCGTCCATAAAGTTGGTGGCGAAGAACTTATCGCCGCTCACTACCCATTCCATGGCCACGAAAAAGCCTTCTTCGGGAGCCATAATGTTATAGGGCGTGAGGTCGACAGTGTACCACTGGCCGCCTTGCGGAGCCGACACTACCACGTTTTCGGTGAGCAGGTCGGTATTGGGGGCGTTGTAGTTGCCGTCGGCCTTGTAGAGGCGCACGCGGAAGGGCTCGCGCGGGAAGCCGTTTTCGCCGATGTAGAACGACACGGTCCGCACGTTGCCGAGCCGTTTCTGTTTGTCATTCTTTACGAAGAAAGCGTACTGCGAGCCCGGCAGGCCCTGAATCATGCCCTCGCCGGGGTCGTTGGTGCGGGCACCCAGGCCAAGATTCTTCACCTTGCCGGCCTTCACCACCACGTTGCTGAGCTCGACGGCCCGCTTGGGCACCTCAATGGTGAGGTTGGGCAGGGCGGCACCCCGCTT
The DNA here is from genome assembly GCF_054061335.1 of Hymenobacter sp. UYAg731. Classification (NCBI taxonomy): domain Bacteria; kingdom Pseudomonadati; phylum Bacteroidota; class Cytophagia; order Cytophagales; family Hymenobacteraceae; genus Hymenobacter; species Hymenobacter sp. UYAg731. Next base: position 35,327 of record NZ_JBSSEC010000011.1, read on the forward strand.
CACAAGCACGGCCCGCCGGGCATAGCCCAGCGCCAACACGATGAGAGAATCGTCAGCATTCTTGGTGGGAGCGGGCACAATGAACTGGCCGTGCTCGTTGCTAAGGGCACCGATTTGCTCGCTTTTCAGGCCGATGGACGTGAATGGCAGCGGCTCTTTCGTGTCTTTGTCAACGATAACCCCTTTTATCTGAATTTGCTGAGCCCAACCGGAGGTTGCAGCAAAGGCTAAAAATAGTGCTATAAGCGGTAGGCGTGTAGACATAGTAAGCGGTATAGTCCGAACAAAATTACATATTCCGGTGCCGAAAGTTATCAGAAATTATTAGCAGATGCAACCGAATAATCCAAAACGCTGGCTGGAAGGGGCGTGAGGCAGACACAAAGGGATTGTTGACCATCAAAAAAAAGGCAAAGGTCCGAAAAGCATTTAGTAGCGTACCTTTGTTTGTATTCTTTCTAAATAAGGTTTAGCCCGCTCAACGCCCGTGTCATTATTTCGTCGTTCCCCGCAAAAGGTCGTCATTGGTACGGCCACCCGGCGCACTGCCAAAGACCTGCGCGTGGGCGAAACCGGCACCATCTGCTGCCTGGAAGACCCCGAAATGGCCTTGAAGCTATTGGAAATGGGCTGCGTGCCGGGCGTGCAAGTACGATTGAGTGGCCGCGCCCCCCTCGGCGACCCGCTGATGCTGGTGCTGGGCGACCAGGAATACACCCTGTCGGTGCGGGCTAGCGAGGCAGCTACTATTTTGCTGAAGGAGTAGCAGATGCGCGATGGCCGTAACAGCAAGTAGTTCAAAAACCGCAGCAATTGCCGCGCCACAGGCTGTCTCTGAGGCTGGCACCCGGCCCCTGCGCATTGCCCTCATCGGCAACCCCAACAGTGGCAAAACTTCGCTGTTTAACCAGCTCACGGGCCTCAACCAGAAGGTGGGCAACTTCCCCGGCGTGACCGTGGACCGCAAAACCGGCGTAGCCCAGCTCACCGCCACCCAGCGGGCCGAGATTATTGACCTGCCGGGCACCTACTCGCTCTACCCTAAGAGCCTGGATGAGAAGGTGATTACGGACTTGCTCTACGATAAAGCGGTCGATAACTACCCGGATTTCGTGGTGGTGACGGTGGACGCCAACAACCTGCGCCGCAGCCTGCTGCTGTTCACGCAGCTCGGCGACCTTGGGCTGCCGGCGGTGCTGGCTCTTAATATGATGGACGTGGCCGAGCGCCACGGCGTGAACATTGATTTGCCGGCACTGGAGCGCGAACTGGGAGTGCCCATTATTCCGATGAATGCCCGGAAGGGCATTGGCGTGGCCGCCCTCAAGATTGTGATGGCCCAGCGACTGGATAAGCCGCCGGTGCGCTTCTGGGAACCCGATGGCAAGGTGCTGCCACTGGTGCGCCAGATTCGCTATTACTTCAACCTGCACAACGACTACCTGGCGCTGCACTACGCTCAGCAGTACCGCCAGATTGGCTTTTTAACGGCCGAGGAAAAGGGCCACATTCAGGAGCTGACGCAGCAGGCCGGGTTTGATGCCACCGCCGCGCAGGCGGCGGAAACCATTGGCCGCTACGGGCGCATCAACGAGATTCTGCTCGAAACGGTGACGGTGGTGCGGACGGAAAAGCGCGAGCCGATAAGCAACCGGATTGACAAGGTGCTGACGCACCGGGTGGGTGGGTATCTGATTTTTCTGGCGATTCTGTTCCTGCTGTTTCAGGCCATTTTTGCCTGGGCGCAGTACCCGATGGACTGGATTGACCAAGGTATTTCGGGGCTGAGCGCGGTTATTCAGGCCAACTTTTCGGGGCCGCTGGTGCGGCTGCTGACGGAGGGCGTGCTGGCCGGGTTGGGCGGCGTGCTGGTGTTCATTCCGCAGATTGCGCTGCTGTTTGGCTTCCTGGCCGTATTGGAGGAAACGGGCTACATGGCCCGGGTTACTTTTCTGATGGACAAGCTGATGCGTCCGTTCGGGTTAAGCGGTAAGAGCGTAGTGCCCTTGATTTCGGGGCTGGCCTGCGCGGTGCCGGCCATCATGGGGGCGCGCACGATTGAGAGCTGGAAGGACCGGATGATTACGATTTTCGTGACCCCGCTCATGTCGTGTTCGGCCCGCATTCCAGTATACACGGTGCTGGTAGCGCTGGTGGTGCCGGACCAGGCCGCGTGGGGCATTTTCAACCTGCGCGGCGTGGCGCTGATGTCGTTGTACCTGCTGGGCCTGTTCTCGGCGCTGGGCTCGGCCTGGGCGTTGAAGAAGCTGCTGAAAGCGCGGGAGCGGAGCTACTTCATCATGGAGTTTCCGGTGTATCAGTGGCCGCGCTGGAAGAATGTGGCCCTCACCATCTATCAGAAGGTGAAGGCGTTCGTGTTGCAGGCGGGCCGGGTGATTATGGCCATTTCGGTGCTGCTGTGGGTGCTGGCCAGCTATGGCCCGGGCCAGCAGCAGGCCGCCGCCGAAGCACAGGTGCGCCGGGAAGCTACTGCTCGCAGCTGGGATGCGGCCGAAACCAGCCGGCAGGTAGCGTCGGCACGGCTGGAAACTTCCTACGCCGGCAAGTTTGGCCATGTCCTGGAGCCGGCCATCCGGCCGCTGGGCTACGATTGGAAAATCGGCATCGCGCTACTCACATCGTTTGCGGCGCGGGAGGTATTTGTAGGCACCATTTCCACCATTTACAGCGTGGGGCAGGATGCCGATATGGGCACCCTGCAACAGAAGCTCAGTGCCGAGAAGGACGCGGCCGGGCAGCCGTTTTTCACGCCGGCGCGGGCGTTTTCGCTGCTCGTGTTTTACGTATTTGCCATGCAGTGCATGAGCACGTTGGCCGTAACGTACCGCGAGACTAAAAGCTGGCGCTGGCCGTTGGCGCAGCTCGTGTACATGACCGGGCTGGCCTACGCGGCAGCATTTGTAGTGTACCAGGTGCTGGTGTAGAGACGCATATATGCGTCTCGTCGTTGGAAGAGGTTGTTGAAATGTTGGCGGTTTGGTGTGGTTCGGGCCGTTCAACGACGAGACGCAAATATGCGTCTCTACATCATTTGTACTGTCCGGTTTGCGCGCAGGTGTTCAGAAATGGACACCTTTTTTATTGTCCAATGCGCGGGTGTTGGTTGTAATTGATTGAAAAAAAGACATTTATATCATTGGCACGCGGCTTGGCAACAGATAGGGGAACCTCCCTTCTTTCTGCACGAAAATGGACAGAGCCATTGCCAATTCTATTCAAACCCAACGCAAGCGCCGCCGCTGGCTCGCGGTAGCTGGTGCCGTGTTGCTGGCGCTGGGCGCGGTGCTGGCCTTCCGCACGGTGCTGAAGCCCAGCCTGCGGCGCGGCGATGTGCTGACCGCCCAAGTGGAAACCGGCGAGGTGGAAGCCTCGCTGACGGCGGCCGGTACCGTGATTCCGGGCCGGGAGGCGGTGCTGACCAGCCCGATTCAGAGCACCATCCGACGGGTGGCGGTGGCGGTGGGGGCGCGGGTGCGGCCCGGCGAAACCATTCTGGAACTCGATAAGGAATTGGCCAACTCGAACTTGGCTAAACTGGACGACGAGCAACTGCGCAACCAGAACAAGAACTCGCAGTTGCAACTGACGCTGGAGCGCAGCCTGACCGATTTGCGCGCCCTGGCCCAGGTGCAAGCCGTGAAAGTGCGCAGCCTGCAATCGGCGTTGCGCGACGAGCAGCAATTGCTGAAAATAGGCGGCGGCACCGCCGAGAACGTGCGCCAGGCCGAGTTGAACCTGACCGTGGCCCAGCTGGAAGCTGACCGCCTGACGCGCCAGATTCAGACGCAGCAGCGCTCGAATGTGGCCGACATGCGGGAGCTGGGTTACACCGTGTCGATGCAGCAGCGCAGCATTTCGGAGCTGGCCACCAAGCTGCGGCAGGCCAATATCAGCAGCCAGCAAGCGGGCGTGCTGACCTGGGTGAACGACAACCTCGGCACCACCGTGCAGGCCGGCGACGCGCTGGCCCGGGTGGCCGATTTGAGCAGCTTTCGGGTGCGGGCCACCATTTCGGATAGCTACGCCGATGCCCTGCACCAGGGCGACCCGGTAAAGGTCCGCATCAACGACACTGATTTGCGCGGCACGGTGGCCAGCATCAGCCCGAGCGTGGACAAGGGCGTGGTGACATTTCTGGCCCAGCTTGATAACCCGCACCACCCGGCGTTGCGCCCCAACCTGCGGGCCGACGTGTTTGTGATAACCCGCGCCCACCACGGCGTGCTGCGCGTGAAAAACGGGCCGTTTTACCAGGGCGGCAAGGAGCAGCCGGTGTTCGTGCTAACCAACGACGGGCGCGTGGTGCGCCGCACGGTGCGCTTCGGCGACAGCAATTTCGACTTCGTGCAGATTACCAGCGGCCTGCGGGCGGGCGAGGAGATTGTGGTGTCGGATATGAAGGACCATCTGGACACGCCGGAGCTAATTCTTCACGACTAGTGCCCGATGACGATGAAACCTGCTTCCTTTCTTCTGCTTATTGTGATGCTGCTGGCCGGTAGGCTGGACCGCGCTGCCGCGCAGGCCGCCGCGCCTGCCCCCGTCGCCCTCACGCTGGCCGAAACCATTGCCCAGGCGCTGGCCCATTCGGCCGCCGGCCAGCAAACCGTTACCAACCGCGAAACCGGCTACTGGGCTTGGCGCGGCTACCAGGCCAATTACCGGCCGCAGCTGGGCTCGGCGGGCACACTGCCCAATTTCAGCCGCGTGATTACGCCCGTGGTGCAGCCCGACGGCACCACCGATTTCCGGGCCGTCCGCATCAACAACTCCAATCTGGCCCTGACGCTGAGCCAGAACATTGGCTGGAGCGGGGCGCAGGTGTTTGTGGGGGCCGAAGTGCAGCGGTTCGATGATTTCAACGGCAACCTGAAGCGCTACAACAACCAGCCGTTCATGCTGGGCATTGTGCAGCCGCTGGGGCAGTTCAATGGGCTGAAATGGGCGCGGGCCATTGAGCCGCTGCGCTTCCAGGAAAGTGCCCGCGGCTATGTGGAGGAGCGCGAAACCGTGGCCCAGCGCGTGACAGAGCTGTATTTCGACATGCTGCTGCAACAGGTAAACGCCGCCGTGGCCGGCCAGAACGCCCAGGCCACGGCCGAGCTGCTGCGCATTGGCCGCGAGCGATTTGCGCTGGGGCGGCTCTCGCAGAGCGACTTATTGCAGCTGGAGTTGAACCTGCTCGATGCCCAACAGGCCCGGAACCAGGCCCGGCTCGATGCCGAGATTGCGGCCGTGGCCTTGCAGGCCTACACCGGTCAGCCGGCCGCCGAAGGAACCCTGGCGCTGGCGGTGCCCACGCCGGCCCCGCAGCCGGCCGTGCTGCCCACCCAGGCCCTGGCCGAGGCCCGACAGTACCGCAGCACCACGCTGGCCCTGCGCCGCCGGCTGCTCCAGGCCGAGCGCGACGTGGCCCAGGCGCGCGGCACCACCGGTTTTCAGGCCAGCCTCACGGCTAATCTGGGCTACGTGAACCAGGCTCCGGTCTTCGCGGATACCTACCTGAACCTGCAAAACCAGCAGCAGGTGCGGCTGGCCTTTTCGCTGCCGCTCGTGGACTGGGGCCGCCGCCAGGCCATCGTGAAAACCGCTGAGCTGGCCCGCGACCAGACCCGCCACGACGTGGCCCAGGAAACCCAGAGCTTCGAGCAGACCGTGCTCACGCAGGCCGGTCAGCAGCCTGCGCTGGCTGAGCAGGTGCAGCTGGCGGGCCGGGCCGACTCATTGGCCCAGCGCCGCTACGACATCGCCCGCGCCACCTACCTGCTGGGCCGCATCAGCCTGACGGATTTGACCCTGGCTTCGGTGGCCAAGGACGGGGCGCGGCGCGGCTACATTTTCGCCCTGCGCGCCGGCTGGGTGGCTTATTATCGCCTGCGGGCCCTCACTTTATTCGATTTCGAAACCCAAACGCCGCTCCTCAAATGACCCCGGAAACCGACCTCCGCCAACCCGCCCTCGCGCCCGCGCCCGACCGCACCGTGCCAGTCCTGCGCCTCACCGGCATCGAAAAAATATACCAGACCAAAACCATCGAAACGGTGGCGCTGAACAGCGTGAACCTGACCGTGAGCCGCGGCGAGTTCGTGTCCATTATGGGGCCGAGCGGCTGCGGCAAATCGACGCTGCTGAGCTTAATGGGCTTGCTGGATGAGCCCACCAGCGGCACGATTGAGGTGGATGGCCGCGCCGTGACGTCCTACTCCGACAAGGAGCTTGCCGGGCTGCGCAACCTGAAAATCGGCTTCGTATTCCAGAGCTACCACCTCATAAACGACCTCTCGGTAGTGGATAATGTGGAGCTGCCGCTGCTGTACCGCAAGGGCATGAGCGGCGGCGAGCGCCGCCAACGCGCCCTTGCCGCCTTGGATAAAGTGGGGCTGAACGCCCGCACCAGCCACTTTCCCAGCCAGCTTTCGGGGGGGCAGCGGCAGCGGGTGGCCATTGCGCGGGCGCTGGCCGGCGGGCCGGAAATTATTCTGGCCGATGAGCCCACGGGCAACCTCGACTCGGTGATGGGGGAGGAGATTATGGAATTGCTGCTGGGCCTGAACCGGGAGCAGGGCGTGACCATCGTGATGGTAACCCACGACGAGCAGCAAGCCCTGAAAACCCAGCGTCTGGTGCGCCTTTTCGACGGCAGCCAAGTGGGCTGAATGAGGGTGTGCGATAAGGTGAAAGGTATGAACTTGGTACAAAAAAGTATGAGGCGGGTACAAGCCGCTCATTCGCTCGTGTGGAAGTCGGTGGGTCCCGGTTTCTGCTTCAACTAATTGACGCTAACATCCATGTTATTCTCTTACCTCAAAATTGCCTGGAAGGTCTTGCTGCGCCGCAAGTTCTTCACCGCCATCAGCCTGTTTGGCATCAGTTTCACGCTGATGATTCTGCTGGTGGTGTACGCCATGTTCGACTTCACGGTGGGGCCACACCGGCCCGAGCTGCGCGTGGACCGGCTCCTGTTCATCAACCGCATCCAGCTGGCGTACCGCAACGGCGGCACCAACAATTCGAGCCTGGGCTATGCGTTCCTGAACCAGTACGTGCGCCCCATGCACACTCCGGAAAAGGTATCTATCAGCGATTCGAACTGGGGCACGACGGTGGCTTATGTGGGCCAGCAGGTGCTCAAGCTCGACTCGAAAACCACCGATGCCGAGTTCTGGCAGGTGCTGGACTTTGAGTTCCTGGCCGGCCGGCCCTACAACGCGGCCGAGGTGCGCAGTGCCGCCCACGTCGTGGTCATCACCGCCACCACCAGCCAGCGCTACTTCGGCACCACGGCGGGCGTGGTGGGGCGCGACATGGTGCTGGAGGCCGTGCCCTACCGCGTGGTGGGCGTGGTACACGACGTGCCCATCACGCGGGCCAACACCTACGCCGAGCTGTGGACGCCCGTGACCACCGGCAACAACAACCTGCGCGACCCCAGCTACCAGGGCCGTTACCAGGCCATTCTGCTGGCCCGCCGCCCGGCCGATGTGCCGCTGCTAAAGGACGAGTACCAGCGCATCATCGACCGGGTGCCGCTGCCCGACCCCAAGCAGTTCAAAAAGATTAATTCCTATGCCCAGACCGTGCTGGCCTCGCTCACGGCGCGGTTCAATAACGATGCCGGGGCTGAGGGCGGCGTGGGCAACTTCGCCCGGCTGATGCTGGGCATGGCGCTACTGTTCATGCTGCTGCCGGCCCTGAACCTGATAAACATCAACGTGAGCCGGACGCTGGAGCGCTCGGCCGAGATTGGGGTGCGGAAGGCGTTTGGGGCCACGGCGGGGGCGCTGGTGGGCCAGTTCCTGATGGAAAATATTTTCCTGACGCTGCTGGGCGGGGTGCTGGGGCTGGGGCTGGCGGGGGGAGCGCTGGCGCTGCTCAACGAAAGCCATTTCCTGCCCTATTCCACCTATGCCCTCAACGGGCGGGTGTTTGCCGTGGCGCTGGGCGTGGTGGTGGTGTTTGGCCTGTTGTCGGGGGCTTATCCGGCTTACAAGATGTCGAAACTACAGGCCGTGAAGGCCCTGAAAGGAGAAAACGCCGCATGATACGCCACCTGCTTACCCTGATGTGGAACCGCAAGCGGGCCAACGGCCTGCTCATCGCCGAAATGGTGCTGGCCTTTTTCGTGCTCTTTGCCGTGGGCAGTCTGGGCATCTATTTGCAGCGCAATTACCAGTCGCCGCTGGGCTTCGCTTATGAAAATGTGTGGGAGATGCAGCTGGACCCCGGCAGCCAGCCCCGCGCCGAGCAGTTTGCTACCCTCCAGCTGGCCTTGCAGCGCCTGCGCAGCACGCCGGGCGTGGAAGCCGTGACGCGCTCTAACTACAACACGCCCTTCACTTTCAACAACAACACCACCGACTTCGATACGGGCAAGGACACCAAAAAAGCGCCCGGCGACATCTACCGGGTGGGGGCCGAGCTGCCGCAAGTGGTGGGGCTTCACCTGCTGGCCGGGCGCTGGTTCGACCGCCGCGACGACGCGCCGGGGGCCCGTCCGCCCATCGTCATCACCGATATGACGCAGACGGCCCTGTTTGGCGGGCAGTCGGCGGTGGGCAAAATCGTGCGCGACGGCCCCAACGAGTACCGCGTGATTGGGGTGAGCGGCCCCTACCGCGCCGGGGGCGAGCTGAGTGACCCGCAGCCGGCTGCGTTCCGCTACGTGGCCCCCCTGGACACCTCTGCCCTGGACCTGCATGTCCTGCTGCTGCGCGTGCGGCCCGGCGCGGGCGCGGCCCTCGAAAAGCGGCTGAACGAGCAGGTGCGCCAACTGAACGCGGGCTGGACCAGCGGCATCACCCCGCTGGCCGAAAACCGCCACAACAAGCTCAAGCAGCTGCTCACGCTGCCGGCCCTGCTGGGCGTGGTGTGCCTGTTTCTGATTGTGAACGTGATGCTGGGCCTGTTTGGGGTGCTCTGGCTGAACATCAACCAGCGGCGCGGCGAACTGGGCGTGCGCCGGGCCATGGGCGCTACCGGAGCGGCCATCAGCTGGCAGGTGGTGGGCGAAATTCTGGTGCTCACCACCTTCGGCCTGCTGCTGGGGCTGGGGCTGGCGGTGCAGTTTCCGCTGCTAGGCGTGTTCGATGTGCCGCCCGGCGTGTACGGCACGGCCATGCTGCTGGCCACGGGCGTGCTCTACGTGCTGGCGGCGGGCTGCGCCCTGTATCCCAGCCGGCTGGCGGCGGCGATTCAGCCGGCGGTGGCCCTGCGCGAGGAGTGAGGCGGCCGGCCGGGCTATCTTGCCCCGGCTAGCCAAGGCCTCGGGCAACCTCCGGGCCGCCCGCTGCATCTGCCGCGCTGGCAACCCGCTTCACTCACTCACCTTTTTTCTGTTTCTGTTATGAAAAACCTCACTGCCACCGCCTTTTTCTGCCTCCTGAGCACGGGAACTGCCTTCGCCCAAACCGCGCCCCAGGTGCGCTCCGTGGCCAACTTCCACGCCGTGGAGGTGGGTAGCGGCGTTGAGCTGCGCCTCACGTCCGGCACCACCCAGCGCGTGGAGGCCAGCGCCGACGATGCCGACCAGCTCGAACGCCTCACCACCGAAGTGCGCGACGGCGTGCTCAAAATCAGCTTCGACCGCGCGTGGGCCGAGTCGTTGGGCCTGAAAAACGTGCGCCACCTGCTGGTGAACGTCACGGCTACCAGCCTCACGGCCCTGCACGCCAGCAGCGGGGCCCACGCCGAAGTGGTGGGGGCCTTCACCACCCAGGGCCTGGACGTGGCCGCGTCGTCGGGCGGTACACTCAAGGCCACGTTCACCAGCACCGACCTGCGCGCCCAGGTGAGCAGCGGCGGCGTGGCCACCCTGGCCGGCACCGCCCAGCGCCTCGACGTGGGGGCCAGCAGCGGCGGCGTGTTCAAGGGCAGCGAGCTGACAGCCCGCGCCTGCGAGGCCAAAGCCAGCAGCGGCGGCACCGTGGCCGTGGCCGTGCAGGAAACCCTAACGGCCGACGCCAGCAGCGGCGGCGACGTGCGCTACACCGGTTCGCCCCGCGTGAGCAAGCACACCAGCAGCGGCGGCAGCGTGAAGCAACGCTAAGCGACGGCAACGCGCGGTACGCGCGGACTGCCGCCTCCACCAGGCAGCGAAGCCCGTGGTACGCGCGTACCACGGGCTTCGCCGGCCGGAAATGCCAGCAGTGCGCGCGTACCACGGGCTTCGCTGAATAGAAATGCCAGCAGTACGCGCGTACCACGGGCTTCGCTGAGTAGCAATGTCCATGATACGCGCGTAGCACAGCCTCCGCCGGTCGGAAATACCCGTGGTACGTGCGTACCGGCCATCAAGTGCCCTTGAAGGCGAGTCCTGCCTCGTCTCTCACCGGCTTTATTCTCTGGTAAATATGTTCCTCATCATCGACGACGACCTGGCCATCCGCACCTCGCTCCGGCTGCTGCTGAAGCAGGCCGGCTACCCCGCGCAGGCCGTGGCCACGCCCGCCGAGGCCCTGGCCGTGGTGCGCGCAGCCCCGCCCCGGCTGGTGCTGATGGACATGAACTTCTCGCTCGCTACCAGCGGGGCCGACGGCCTGGCCCTGCTGGCCCGGGTGAAGGCCGTGGCCCCGCTGGTGCCCGTCGTCCTCATCACCGGCTGGGGCAGCATCGCGCTGGCCGTGGAGGGCATGAAAGCCGGGGCCGCCGAGTTCGTCACCAAGCCCTGGCACAACGACTCGCTGCTCCAGACCATCCGCACGGTGTTGGCCGTGCATGAAAACCCGCCCGATACCGAGCCCACCGAAGCCCCCGCCCGCCAGCGCCGCCAGCTCGACCAGCAGTTTGCCTTTCGGGATATTATCGGCCAGGATGCCCAGCTGCTGCACGTATTGCGCCAGGTGGGCCAGGTGGCCGCTACCGATGCCGCCGTGCTCATCGAAGGCGAAAGCGGCACCGGCAAAGAGCTCATTGCCGAAGCCATTCACCGCAACAGTCCGCGCCGCCAGCAGGCCTTTGTGAAGGTGAACCTGGGCGGCATTTCCAGCAGCTTGTTTGAAAGCGAGATGTTCGGCCACCGCCGGGGTGCGTTCACCGATGCCAAAACCGACCGCGTGGGCCGCTTCGAACTGGCCAACGGCGGCACCATTTTCCTGGACGAAATCGGCGAGCTGGAGCTGGCCAGCCAAGTGAAGCTGCTGCGCGTGCTGCAGGACCGCACCTACGAAGTCCTCGGCGACTCGAAGCCCCGCCGGCTCGACATCCGCGTCATTGCCGCCACCAACCGCAACCTGGCCGAGCTGGTGGCCCAGGGCCGCTTCCGCGAAGACCTGTTCTACCGCATCAACCTGATTTCGGTGCGCCTGCCCGCCCTGCGCGAGCGCCCCGCCGACATCCCTTTATTAACCCAGCACTTCCTCGACCAGCTGCGCGCCACCTACCAGCGCCCGGCCCTGCGCGTGAGCACCCGCGCCCTGCACTGGCTGCGCGAACAGTCCCTGCCCGGCAACATCCGCGAGCTCAAAAACCTGGTGGAGCGCGCCGTCCTCGTCAGCGGCAAAGAGGAGCTCGGCCCCGAAGACTTCCAAGCCAACGCCTTGCACCAGCCCCCGCGCCCGCTCGCCCCCGGCGAGCTGCCCCCCCCCGGCACCATGACCCTCGACGAGCTCGAAGCCCAGATGATTCGGCAGAGCCTGGCGCATTATGAAGGCAACATCAGCCGCGTGGCCAAGGCGCTGGGCCTGAGCCGGGGCGCATTATACCGACGGTTTGAGAAGCACGGGATTCCGTACGACGCATAGGGGCGGGGTCGTGCGCCGGTCCGACCGCCCTAGGCGGTCCGACCGGTTGAAGCACCACCAACAACCGACCCATCCCAACGGCAACCGGTCGGACCGCCTAGGGCGGTCGGACCAGAGCCAACGCCCACCCATGTCCCTCCGCCTCCAGTTCCTGCTGTTCGTCACCCTCATCCACGCCGTGCTCATTGGGCTGGCGGCCCAGCTGCGCACCACCAATGTGCCGCTGTTCATCGGGAGCGAAGTTTTACTGCTCATCAGCATTGCCGTCACCACGCAACTCTACCGGGGTTTTGTGCGGCCGTTTCAACTCATCGCGGCGGGCACGGCGGCCATGCAGGCCCAAGATTTCAGCATGAAGTTCGTGCCCGTGGGCCAGCGCGAGATGGACCAGCTCATCCTCGTCTACAACCAGATGATTGACGCCCTGCGCCGCGAGCGCGTGAGCCAGCACGAGAAAAGCGTGCTGCTCGAACGCCTCATCCAGGCCTCGCCGGCCGGCATTCTCATCCTGGATTTTGAAGGCCGGGTTGAAAGCGCCAATGCCGCCGCCGCCCGCTTCATCGGCCAGCCGGCCGCCGCGCTGGCCGGCCAAGCCCTCGCCGCGCTACCCGCGCCGTGGGGGGCGGCCCTGGCCGGCCTCAGTGAAAATCAGCCGCAGGCCCTGCGCCTCTCCGGCCTGGCCACCTACCGCGCCCACGCCGCCCACTTTCTGGACCGGGGCTTCACGCGCCGCTTCATCGTGCTCGAAGAGCTGACCCAGGAGCTCATCAGGCAGGAAAAGCAGGCCTACGAGCAGCTCATCCGGATGATGTCGCACGAAATCAACAATTCCATCGGGGCCATCAACTCCATCCTGCACAGCTTCCAGCACTACGCCCCGCAGCTGAATCCCGCCGACCAGCCCGACTTCACCCAGGCCCTCGACGTGAGCATTGCCCGCAATACCCAGCTGGCCAACTTCATTGCCAACTTCGCCCACCTCGTGCGCCTGCCGCCGCCCGCGCCACGTCCCACCGACCTTCATGCCCTGCTGCGCGGCATCGCCCGCCTCCTCCAGCCCCAGAGCGCGGAGCGCGGCATCACCTGGCACCTGAAATTGCCGGAAACACCTTTAATAATCAGCCTCGATGCCCAGCAGCTGGAGCAGGCCCTGCTCAACGTGGCCAAAAATGCCCTCGAAGCCATCGGCCACGGCGGCAACGTGTGGGTGCGCACCACGCTCAGCCCGCCCGCCCTCACCATCGAAAACGACGGCCCCGGCCTCACCCCGGAAGTGCGCCAGCGGCTCTTTACGCCCTTCTTCAGCACCAAACGCGACGGCCAGGGCATCGGCCTCACGCTGGTGCGCGACGTGCTGCTGGCCCACGGCTTCCGCTTTCGCCTCGAAACGAATGAGGACGGCCGCACCGAGTTTAGCATTGATTTCTAATCGCAGTTATTTTTAATAGGGCATTGGTGGGAAATAATGGTTGAATAACGTTTGTGGGGGTTTGTATTGAAAGGGATAATCGAGATTTATTTGATATATTCGGTCAAGTGCCTTTAAATTTACCCTACTATGACTCGGAAAAGATATTTAGCTGCTGCCTGTCTCGGGGCCATCCTCTTACTGGCCGGTTTTGCCGCCTTCCTGCCCCAAAACCACCCCGACGCCCTGCCCAATGCCTTTAACCCCGCCGACATCGCCTGGATGCTCTCCGCCTCCGGCCTTGTGCTGCTGATGACGCCCGGCCTGGCCTTCTTCTACGGCGGCATGGTGAGCAAGCGCAACGTCATTTCCACCATGCTCCAGAGCTTTATCGCGCTGGGCGTCATCTCGGTGCTGTGGTACGTGGTGGGCTTTTCGCTGGCGTTTGGCGACAGCATCGGCGGCGTTATCGGCAATCCGCTCACGTTTTTCATGTTCAATAACGTGGGCACGGCCCCGCACCCGCGCCTGGCCCCCAACCTGCCGCTGGTGCTCTACGCCGCCTTCCAGCTGAAATTCGCCATCATCACGCCCGCCCTCATCAGCGGAGCGTTTGCCGAGCGCATCCGATTCTGGGGCTACCTGCTGTTTATGTGCCTCTTCAGCCTGCTCATCTACTGCCCGCTGGCCCACTGGACCTGGCACCCCGACGGCTTCCTACTGAAGTGGGGCGTGCTGGATTTCGCGGGCGGCACGGTGGTACACATCTCGGCTGGCTTCGCGGCGCTGGCGGGCGCGCTGGCCCTGGGCCGCCGCCACTCGCACCTCGAAGGCCACACCCACGTCCCGCCCAACGTGCCGTTCATCCTCATCGGCACGGGGTTGCTGTGGTTCGGCTGGTTTGGGTTCAATGCCGGCTCGGCGCTGGCGGCTAATGCCACGGCGGTGCAGGCCTTCTTCACTACGCACATGGCCTCAGCCGCCGCCATGCTCACCTGGATGCTGATTGAGGCCGTGCGCGGGCAGCGGCCTTCGGCGGCGGGCGCGGCCATTGGCGCGGTGGTGGGCCTGGTGGCCATCACGCCGGCGGCGGGCTACGTGAGCTACGGCCCGGCGCTGTTTATCGGCGTAGTATCGGCTGCCATCAGCGCCGGCGCGGTCGATTTGAAGAACCGCACGAAGCTCGATGATACCTTAGATGTGTTTCCCTGCCACGGCGTGGGCGGCATCGTGGGCATGATTCTCACCGCCATTTTCGCCAAAGACGGCGGCCTGGCCACCACCGGCTCCTACACGCTGCTGCTGCACCACCTCGGCGCGCTAGCCTTCATCTCGGTCTACACCTTCGGCGGCTCCTACCTGCTCTATAAGGTAACCAACGTCCTCATTCCCATTCGGGTAAACGCTGTGCATGAAGCCGATGGCCTTGACATGAGCCAGCACGGCGAAACGGTGTTGCCCGCCGCCCAGGAGCTGGAGCCCGCCCGGGAGCTGCGCTTCGTAGTGCGGGCCTCGTAGCGCGAACTTTTAGTCCGCGAGTTATATCGGACAAGTCGCTGGCTACTGGTCTTATAATCGGACGAGTCGCGGACTAAAAGTCCGCGCTATATCCCAATTATAAAAACCGTCGGAATCTTGTGCAGCTCCGGGGCCGGCAGCCGCTTCCAGTCGCTCACGGTCAGCGTCCGGATAAACTCGCCCTCGCCCGTTACATCAGCCGCCACGCACAGCCGCGTACCGGACTGCAGATGCGCCAGCAAATCGCTGAATAGCGACCCATTGCGGTAAGGCGTTTCGATAAACAGTTGCGACTGCTGCCGCTGCTGCGCCTCTTTCTCCAGCGCCTTGATGGCCGCCACGCGCGGCGCTTTCTCAATGGGCAAATACCCGTGGAAGGCAAACTGCTGCCCATTCAGCCCCGAGGCCATGAGCGCCAGCAGCAGCGACGACGGCCCCACCAGCGGCACCACCCGCAGCCCTTGCCGGTGCGCCTCTCGGGCCAGCGCCGCGCCGGGGTCGGCAATGCCGGGGCAGCCTGCCTCGCTGAGAATTCCGGCGTCAATTCCCTCTTTCGCCAGCGGGGCGAGGGCGGCGCGGACCTCGGCGTCGGTGCTGTCTTTGTCGATGACGACGAAGCGGATATCCTCGATGACGCGGTGCGGGGCCACGCTTTTCACGAAGCGGCGGGCGGTGCGGGCATTCTCCACCAGGAAGTAGGGGAGGGCGGCCACGGCGGCCACCACCTGCGGCGGCAGCACCTGCGGGGCCGTGTCGTCGGCCAGGGGTGTGGGGATGAGGAAAAGGGTTTTCAAAAGAAGTAGCTTGGACTCTGCGAGTCCGAGTGCGAGCGCAGCGAGCATCTCGCGTTAGGACTCATTGTTTAGATAATCGATAACCAGGCGCGAGATGCTCGCTCCGCTCGCTGCTCGGACTCGCAGAGTCCAAGCTACTGCTGTACGAATGCCTTTATCATCCCGAAAATCTCTTCCGGCTTTTCGGCATGCACCCAGTGGCCGGCATCGACCACGGTCGCCACCTGCGAGTGCGGAAACAGCGCCGGAATCCCATGCAATTTGTCTTCGGCGGTGATGTAGTCGGACTTGCCACCCCGAATGAACAACGTGGGCTTCAAAAACGGCGTGAGGCCGATGGTTTCTTCCCCAATGGCGGCCAGCTGGGCGGCCAGTACGTTCAGGTTGATGCGCCAGGCGAAGGTATTGTCCTCCTTGCGGTAGAGGTTTTTCAGCAGAAACTGCCGGGTGCCTACGTTGGGTACGTACTTCGCCAGCGCGGCATCGGCTTCCTGCCGGTTGGTGCAGGTGGTAAAATCGACCGATTGCAGGCCGGCCACAATGTCGTCCTGATGCTCCATATCCGAGAAGCGCGGGGCGATGTCGACGATGATGAGCTTGGCGAGCCGTTCGGGATGGTCGAGGGCGAGGCGCATGGCCACCTTGCCGCCCATGCTGTGGCCCATGAGGGTGGTATCGGCCCCGAGTTGCAGGTGGTCGAACAGCTCCAGCACGTCCTGCGCCATGAGGGCATAGGTGTGCTCCGCACTGTGAAATGAGCGGCCGTGGTTGCGCAAATCCACGCTGATAACGCGCAGGCCGGCCTCGGTGGCCCAGCGGCGGGCCAGGCTCTGCCAGTTATCAAGGGTGCCAAACAGGCCGTGGAGGATAACCAGCGGGCGGCCCTGGCCCTGGTCGAGGTAATGAAGTAGCGGCATGGGGCAAAAGTAGTGAAAGCCTCCCCGGCAGGGCCCGGGAGGCGTTCGTGGCAGGAACGTAGCTTGGACTCGCAGAGTCCAAGCTACGTTCCTGCCACGAACGCCGGCGCAAACACCGTCTGCGCAAATTCCTCCAGCGTGGTGGGCGTGGTGCTGGCTGCGTCCCGCGGGCCGTTGGTCATTGACTTGCCGTCGTTGATATTGCGCGTCATCTCGTCGTAGAGGTCGGCCTGGTTCTCGCTCAAACCCGCCCCGACCATACCTTTCTTCGCGTCTTCGTAGGAAAAGGCCACGTAGGGCAGTTCCGGCCGGCCAATGGCCTGGCCAATAGCGGCCGTAGCCTCGGCCAAGGTGTAGTTGCGCGGCCCCAGCAGGTACTGCACGGCGTGGTTTTCTAGCGGCGCACCGGCCAGTAGCCCGGCGGCTTTGGCGGCAATGTCCTTGGTGGCCACCATCGGGAACGCGGCGTCAGCCCGCGTGGCCGAGCCGGCGATGCCCATGTGCTGAATCAGGCCCACGTTGGCCAGCAGGTTTTCCATGAAGTAGGCCGGGCGCAGATGCACCACGTTCAGCCCTGCGATGGCGTTGAGGCGGGCTTCCTGGCGGTGCAGGCCCACCACGGGGCCGGTGCCGGCCGGCTCGTCGGCCCCGATGCTGCTCAGATGGACGGCGTTTTTCAGGCCCGAGTCGCGCACGGCCTGGGCGGTGGCTTCGCCGATTTGGTCCATTTGGGCCAGCACGTTGGGTGAAGTCGGGTTCGGCGGAATCATGAGGAAGGCCGCATCGGCCCCGCGCAGGGCTTCGGTGAGGAAGGGCGCGTCGTGGGCATCGCCGGCTTTGATGGTGGCTCCGGCCTGGGCGAGGGCGTCGAGGCGGGCGCTGGGGCGGGATACGGCCGTGACCTGGTGGCCCTGTTGCAGCAGGTGGTGGACGAGGGCGGTGCCGATGTTGCCGGTCGCGCCGAGGACGGTGATTTTCTTGGACATGGGAGCAAAAGGTTGAACCGGGGCATTGTTGCGCGGCGGCAATACAAAGGTGATGGCCTAACTTTGCTTTTCGCAAGTACCTACTAAAAAGTAGGGTACTTACTTAAAGGTAAAAATTGCTGTTAATCAGTCAGATTATTTTATGTCGAAACCAACCAAGCAGCAAACGGCCGAAGCCTATTGGTCGGCGGCCGATGCCGAGCGCAACCTCACCTGCCCCGTGCGGACCACCCTCAACGTGCTGGGTGGTAAGTGGAAGCTGCTCATTCTCTCGTACTTGCTCGATGAGTCCCGCCGCTACGGCGAGCTGCGCCGGCTGATGCCCGAAATCACGGAGAAGATGCTGATTCAGGAATTGCGCGAGCTGGAATCCGATGGCATCGTGGCCCGCACCGTGCATCAGACCGTGCCACCCCGCGTAGATTACAGCCTCACCGAGCAGGGCCAGCGCGTGCAGCCGCTGTTTGGCGAGCTGGTGGGCTGGGGCCAACAGTACCTGGGCCGTCAGGGCTGCGCGGTGGCGAAAAAGCCCGCCGCAACGGCGGCCGCTGGATAACTTCACTTATTCAACATCTGAAACGCGGGACCTTTCGCCCCATTTTACTCGGCCTTCTTAGGTTTGCTTTCTGAAACACGTATCCATTCTGCTGGCTGGAGCATTGCTGCTGGCAATGCCTTCCCTGGCCCAGGTCACGCCGCCCGGCTCTACCTCGCCCGCCACGCCGCCCAATGCCGCTTCGGCCCAGGAGCCGGTGCATCAGCCCGAAAAGGCCCGCAACTGGAGTCTGCACTTCCAGCAAACCCTCATCGACCAGTGGCACAACAACCTGACCACGCCATATTCGGGCGACTATAGCCTGGCCGACCGTGAATCGGCCAAGCTTTCCTTCACCAGCACGCTGTTCATCGGGCGGCGGCTGTGGAAGGGCGCGGCGGTGTACTTCAACCCCGAAGTGGCGGGCGGCAGCGGGCTGAGTGGCGCGCGCGGCATCGCGGGTTTCACCAACGGCGAAACCTTCCGCATCGGCGACCCGGCCCCCAATCTGTACCTGGCCCGGCTGTACCTGCGGCAGGTGTTTGCGCTGGGCGCTGCGACTGATAACGACCTCGATGACCTTAACCAGGTGGCCGGGCCCACGCCTCAGCGTTACTTTGCCCTCAACCTCGGCAAGTTCAGCACCGCCGATTTCTTCGACCAGAACAGCTATTCGCACGACCCGCGCACCCAGTTTCTGAACTGGAGCCTGATGAGCGCCGGGGCCTGGGACTACGCCGCCAACACGCGGGGCTACACCGTGGGCGGGGTTTTTGAGTATGTTGTGCCCGGCTTCGCGGCCCGGTTCGCTTCCACCCTCATGCCCACGCTGGCCAACGGCCCGGTGCTGAATTTCCATTACGGCACGGCCCACGCCGAAACCCTGGAGCTGACCAAAACTTACCACCTCAAGGGGCGGCAGGGCACGATTCGGGCGCTGGGCTTCCGCAACGTGGCGGCCATGGCTACCTACAACACGGCCATCCGGCTGGCCCAAACCACGGGCGAGCAACCCGATGTGACGCTGGTGCGCCGCGATGGCCACACCAAAATCGGCTTCGGCCTGAACGCGGAGCAGGAAATCGCCAAAAACGTAGGCCTGTTTGCCCGCGTGAGCTATAACAACGGCAAGAACGAAACCTGGGCTTTCACCGAAATCGACCACAGCGCCAGCCTCGGCATCGTAAGCACCGGCGACCGCTGGCAGCGGCCCGACGACCGCCTCGGCGCGGCCCTCGTCGTGAACGGCCTCAGCCCCGAGCACCGCGCCTACCTGGCGGCCGGCGGCTACGGATTCATCGTGGGCGACGGGATGCTGAACTACGGCCTGGAACAGATTGGCGAGGTGTACTACAGCATCGCGCTGCCCACCTACCACGCCAGCATCAGCTCCGATTACCAGCTGGTTATCAACCCGGCGTATAATAAGGACCGCAGCGGCCCGGTCCACGTCGTGGCCGTGCGCCTGCACGTCGAGTTCTAGGAAAACCGGAGCAAAAAAAGGTGGAAAGGAATAACTTCGGGCAACCGTTGTAACGTTGGCTGCATCATGGCGGTAACCGGATTTACTTACTCACCCTTTCACCTTTTTTCACATGAATAATTTTCGGATTACCTCAATGTGCGCCAGCCTGCTGGTGCTGGCCGTGGGCGCGCTTTCGTCCTTCACCCCGGCCCGGCCCCTGGCCGACCGCGAAACCCGCTCGGTGGGCTCGTTCACCGAAATCAGCCTCGGCGGCTCGTCGCGGGTGGTGGTGAAGCAGGGCAGCCCCCAAAGCGTGGCCGTGGAAGGCAGTAAAGAAGATTTGGCCGATTTTGAAACCGAAGTGAAGGGCAGCCAGCTGCACCTGGGCTACCGCCAGAACACGGGCAAGGGCATGTTCAACTACAAAAACCACGGCTCCGTGACGGTGTACGTAACCGCGCCCAGCCTCACGGCGCTGCGGGTGGGCGGCTCGGGCAAGCTCGAAGTGAGCGGCCCGCTGCAAGCCGATGCCATGACACTGGCCGTGAGTGGCTCCGGCGATTTGCTGGTGCCGCAACTCAAGGCCGGCCGCCTCGAAACGGCCGTGTCCGGCTCGGGCGACCTGATGGTGGGCGGCACCTGTTCCAGCAACGAAATCCGCATCAGCGGCTCGGGCAAGGTGCGGGCCCACGACCTGAAAACCGAAACCAGCCGCGCCCGCATCAGCGGCTCGGGCGATGCCCATGTATCGGCCAGCCGCACGGCCGATGCGTCCATTTCGGGCTCGGGCAGTATGTACGTGGCCGGCGGGGCGCAGCTCAGCAGCGCGGTACACGGCAGCGGCCGGGTCGTGAAGGAATAAGGAGCTAAAAGCTTGTGGAAAAGCCCCGACTGCCTGATGCAGCCGGGGCTTTTTGGCAGGCGGATAGTGGCCTCCGGGTGTAAAATTCGGGCATATCGCCGGGGCGGGCCGACCGCCGGGGGATGCGGGCCGTACCTTTGCCAGGCCGCTGGCCGGCTTTGCTTTTCACCCAATACCACCCCGTGTATCTTCATCATGTGGCGGCCTACCTCCCGGAGGCCGTCGTCACCAACGCTCATTTCACTCGAATCAATGGCCTGGCCAGCGAGTGGATAATTGAGCGCACCGGCATTCAGGAGCGCCGCAAAGCGGCCCCCGGCGAGAATGCCAACACCATGGCCATTGCCGCTACCCGCGCCGTACTGGCCGCCGCCCCCGCTTTTGCCCAAGCTAGTGTCGACCTGATTGTGGCCGGCACCTACACGCCGCACGATACCATTTTCACCGCCGCGCACGCCGTGCAGCGTGATTTGGACATCAACGAAATCCCGACCGTCAGCATTTCCTCGGCCTGCTCGTCGCTGCTGAACGCCGTGGAAATCGTGGAGGGCTACTTTGCCACGGGCAAGGCCACCCGCGCCGTGGTGGTCGTGACGGAGCACAACACGGCCTACAACAACGAGGCTGACACCATGGCCGGCCACCTCTGGGGCGATGGCGCGGCGGCCCTGCTCATCAGCAAGGAGCGCATCAGCCCCGAGGACCTGTACATTGCCGAAGTCATCACCGGCGGCGCGGCCCCTATGGGCAAGGCCGACGAGGCCGTAACCCTCAAGCCGGTGGAAAAGGGCATCGTAATGCCTTTCGGCCGCGACGTGTTTCAGCAGGCCTGCACCTATATGGCTCGCGTGACCCAGACGCTGCTCGACAAGCACCACATTGCCACCCCCGACCTGACGTACCTCATCCCGCACCAGGCCAACCTGCGCATCTCGAAAAACGTGGCCAAACAACTCGGCATCGAGCTGGAGCGCACCGTGAACAACATCGAGCGCCTCGGCAACACCGGCTGCGCCGGGGCCGCCATCGGCCTGGCTGAGGTGTGGGACACGCTGAAGCACGGCGATAAGGTGATTATTACTGTGTTCGGCGGCGGGTATTCCTACGGGGCGATGCTCTTGAATAAGTAGGCTTAGAAAATAGAACGGTCAGGCTGAGCGCAGCTCAGCCTGACCGTTCTATTTTCGTTCATAAATCAACCCCAACCAAGTGCTGCCGCCAGTCCAATCCTTCCTGCCCGAAATCACCTTCCAGACCAGCCGGGCCAGCGGGCCGGGCGGGCAGAACGTGAACAAGGTAGAATCGCGCGTGGAGCTGCGCTGGCATCTGCTGAACTCGGAGGTGCTCACCGATACCCAGAAGCAACTGATAGGGGAAAAGCTGGCGAACCAGCTCACCGCCGACGGCCTGCTGCTGCTCACCGCGCAGGACGACCGCAGCCAGCTGCGCAACAAGGAAATCGTGCTGGCCCGCTTCCACGAATTACTCCTTAAAAGCCTGCGCCGCCCCAAGCCCCGCAAGGCCACCAAGCCCAGCAAAAGCGCCGTGCGCAAGCGCCTGGAGGGCAAAAAGATTCAGGGGGAGAAAAAGGCCAACCGGCGACGGACGGAGTAGCAGCCGGCAAAATTCCCGACGCATGCGGCGGCGGTTTGCGGCAGTGTGCCCACAGCACCCGCCGCATGCGGTAATGGGGTCCGCCAGTGTGCCCACAGGGCCCGCCGCATGCGGTAGTGGCCAGGGGCATAGTGGCAAAAACGACCGCCATTGGTGGCAGTAGGCGTGAGAGGTGGGGGCCCCCCCCCCCCCCCCCCGGGGGGGGGGGGGGGGGCCCCCCCGCCCGCTCGCGAGCGCCCAGGGGCCCCCCGACATGCGCAACCCGACGTA
>NZ_JBSSEC010000012.1:0-26867 GCF_054061335.1 Hymenobacter sp. UYAg731
TGGAGCTGACCTCCGTGAGCTGCTGCTTCGACAGCTAGGAAACGCTGTCACCTCATTTACGGGGAAGCCGAAAACCGTCCAGAGTAGGCAACAAAACAACCACACCCAATACCCTATGAACACTGAACTGACCACTGCCCAGGAGCTGAACGACAACCTGTTCGTTATCGAGCTGGAAGAGCGCCTTGAAATGGTAGAAGCCCAGGAGGCCATCTCCGTGAGCTGCTGCTTCGACAGCTAAGACCGGCCCACCAGCCAATGTCTTTTGACTAACTGAAAAGCAACAGGGGGAGTGACGGGTATGTGCCACACCATACCATCACGGTAATCGACTATCTGCCACAGATAGCACTTCGTGTACTTCACCACTTCATTCCCCCTGTTCTTTTTTATCTGCATCTCCCGCGACTCGCGCGCCAATCCCAAACCCAGACAGACATGGAAAACAACAATCAAGCGCGCCTGAGCTCACTGGCGGTGGTGCAAGTATCGGACACCACGTTTGCCCTCGAATGCAACAACAAGCTGTATTACATCGGGGCGCTACTCTTCAGCATCATTCAGCAAGTCAAAGCCGGTCAATCGTTTCCTGAGATTCAGGCACGCGTGGCCGCAGAATTTAACCAGGCACTGTCGCGCGAGAAATTCGACCAGATTCTCGACGATACCCTGGACAAAATCATTGCCGCGGCCAGTGCGCCGCCCACGCGCAACCAGAACTACGTGTACGGGCAGGTCAAGCTCATCGGCGAACGCACGCTCGCACGCCTGACGCGGCACCTCGATTTCCTTTTTCACCCCCTGGTCGGCCCGGTCCTGCTGGCGCTGGCGCTGGCCGCCACGGCGTCGTTCCTGTTCCGCCTGCACCAGGCGCAGGTGCTGCACACCCCCATCTCGCCGGCCCACGGCCTGGCCATGGTGCTGGGAGGCTATTTGTTTTTTGCGGTCGTGGGGCTGTTCCACGAGTTAGGTCACGCCACGGCGGCGGCCCGCTACGGCATCATCCCCAAGGAAGTAGGGTTTGGCTTCTACCTCGTGCTGCCGGTGCTCTACACCGACGTGACCAAGATTTGGGTGCTGCCCAAGGCCAAGCGCGCCCTGGTGAACCTGGCCGGCATTTATTTCCAGCTGCTGCTCAACATTCCGTTTTATGTGGCCTACGAAGCGGCTGTGCGCCACGGTGGCCCCGCGCAGTACCTCATTCTTTCCTTCTTCCTGACCAACGCAACCCTGGCGTTGTATTCGCTAAACCCCTTTTTTCGCAACGACGGGTACTGGCTCTTTAGCGACGCGTTTGCCGTGCCGAACCTGTCGGCGGCCGCACGGGGCTATCCCGCCAAGTGCTGGGCTTACCTGCGCCACCGGGGCCAGGTCCCGTTTCGCAGCCCCGGCCTGGCCGTGTCCGGCGAGCTGGCCCTGCTGGTCTACGCGGTGGGCCGTCTGGCCGTGATTTCCTGGTTTTCCTACCTGGGCTATTCGGGCTTCTACCACAGCTACCAGGAAACGGTGCAGCGCATCTACCACCAGGGGCAATTTGCCCACGAGACGATGTTCGAAAGCACGTTTTACCTGCTCAAAGTGGCCGTGTTCTGCGTGCTTTTCCTCGTGCTCATCTACCGCACGTTCAAGCCCATGGTGCAGCGCGTGCTGGTCCGGCTGAAGTCCGAGCCGGTGGCCAAAGCGCAGCCCCCGGTGGCCGTGCCCTCCTGACCGAATCCGGGCCCGTGCCGCCCGCTGTGTCTTTTTCACCATTTATCCTTCTCCTCAGGACCAATTGAGCCATGATAACGACCGTTGATGAGTACCGGCAAGCCACTGCGGCCCTGCGCCACTCGGTGCAGCAATTAGGGGAAGGCTTAGAAGCCAACGTGCATCAGATGGGCGATTTCCTGCGCTACCGCGCGGCCAAGCGGCGGTTCTTCCCGGAGCACGCCGCCGACGACCTGGCGTTTTTTCTGGACACCCAGTACAACATGCAGCTCAGCGCCCAGCTCGAAAGCAAGGTGTCCGGCGCGCTGCTGCTGGGGCAGGCCCGCGCCGAGGGCGACACCGCCTTTGTGGAGCAGCAGGGCCAGCAGGCCTACATCTTCTGCACCTTCCACTTTGGTTCGTATCAGATGGTGGGCACCCTGCTCCGC
Organism: Hymenobacter sp. UYAg731; assembly: GCF_054061335.1. NCBI lineage: Bacteria > Pseudomonadati > Bacteroidota > Cytophagia > Cytophagales > Hymenobacteraceae > Hymenobacter > Hymenobacter sp. UYAg731. The sequence continues at coordinate 2,139 of NZ_JBSSEC010000012.1, forward strand.
AAGCTGGGCTTCGATTTCTCGGTGCTGACCCTGCGCGAAGGCATCACCTCCGACATGCTGCACAAGGCCGCCGCCACCGACCGCCTCGACGTGCTGCACGCGGACTCCCCCAGCGTGATGCTGGAAATGCACAACACGCTGCAAGCGGGCAAAAGCATCATGGCCTTCATCGACGGCAACCCCGATGCCGTGAGCGAGGCCAACAGCAAGTCCTACGCCCGGGTGGACCTGCTGGGTCACAAGCTGCTGGCCAAAAAGGGCATTCCCAGCCTGGCCTACGCTGCCGGCGTGCCCATTGTGCCCATCGTGTCGTACCGCGTGGGGCCCGATGACGTGCGCGTGGTGTTTGGCGCGCCCATTGTTCCCAGCCGGGCCGTGCCGCGGGCTGCCTACGTGCAGCACGCGCTGCAATCCTGCTACGGCCTGCTCGAGCAGTACCTGCGCACCCGCCCCGAGCAGTGGCTCTACTGGCGCATGATTCATCACTACCTGGACCTCGGCGGTGCCGCGGTGGCCAGCGCCGGGCCGCCGCTCGTGCCCAGCTATTACACCTTCAACCAACAACGCTACGAGATGTACCAAGGGCGGCAGTACAACTACCTCTACGACCAGCACCGCCACGAAGCCTTCGCCGTGTCGGCCAACCTGTTGGCCTACCTGCGTTACATCGTGGCCACCCCCGACACCGCCGCAGCCGTAGCGGTGCGTATCAACCCCACCCTTCGGCAAGAACTCCTCGCCAAGCAGGTCCTGCGGGGCGTATCCCCCGAAGAACCGTCATGATACTGGTCCTGGGCTACGAAGAATACGAGCAGGGCACCGACCCGGTCATCAGCTGGCTGCTGCACTACCAGGTGCCGTTTGTGAAGGTATCGCTGGCCGACCTGCTCAACCACCGGGTCCGGTACGTGGTGGACCTGCCCAACCGCGATGTGCTAATCGATGGGCTGAGTGTCAAGAGCCTGATTACCACCATCTGGCACCGCCGCTTTGTGGGCGCCACCAATCGCCTCGTTTACCCGGCCGCGCCGCACACCGACCAGCTGACCTTCGAAGTACGCACGGAAATCCGCGACCTGGTGGACTACCTGGAACTCCTGTTTCGGGACAAGACCTGGCTCACGCCTTTTCACCAAATCAAGGTCAACAAACTGGAGCTGCTCGATGTGGCCAGCCGTTGCGGGCTGCGGGTGCCCCACACCCGGGTGCTCAACAACCGCCGCGACTTGCGTGCGTTTTACCAGCAACTCGACGGGCAGCTCATCAGCAAGCCCATTGCCGACGTGCGCAAAAGTTATCAGCACGAGGGCTGCACCTCCGTGGTGCTCACCACGGCCATCGACGAAGCGCGCATCGCCGCGCTGCCGGCCACGTTCTTCCCCTCCCTGTTTCAGGAGAAGGTGGCGATAGACTTCGAAATTCGGGTTTTTTACCTTGACGGGCGGTTTTTTGCCACCGCCGTCCTCAACAGCGCCCAGCGCAGCGTCGACAAGAAGCTGGATGGCACCGCCGCGCATGTACACCATGTGCCGTACCGGCTGCCCCCTGCCCTCTCGGAGGTGCTCGACACGCTCATGCGCACCATCGGGCTGAACACGGGCTCCATCGACTTAATCCGGACCGTGCAGGGCGAGCATGTGTTCATCGAAGTGAATCCGGTGGGGCAGTACCTGGCCGAATCCACGTTTTGCAACTACGCCCTAGAAAAAGAAATTGCTGACTGGTTAATCAAACAAGAAGCCGCATGAAAGTGCTCGACATTCACTCCCTCTTCCCGGAAGAGCTGCTGACGCAGTTGCCCATCAGCTACCGCTTCATGGTGAAAACCGACGCGAGCACCTTCGCGGAAAACTACGAAGGCCGGCGCTTTAGCCGCAGCGCCCGGCACCACTCCCAGCACTACATCGGCACCGCCCCCGGCAAGCCCGTTTCCAACCTGGTGATGCAGGACTACCTCTAGCGCCATGTCCCCCAAACCCTACTTCTGCCTGTACGCCCACAACATTTCGGTCGGGGGCAAAGCGCGTAGCGCCATCTACGACTTGCAACGCGGCCAACTGGTGGCCATTCCCAACGTCCTGCACCGCATCTTGCTGGACATGCGGCAGCGGCCCTGGCGCGCAGTGCAGCAGCAGTACGCCCCGGATGACGCCGCACTCTTCGGCAAATACCTCGCGTTCCTGCTGGAGCGGGACCTGGGCCTTTTCGTGGACGACCCGCTGGACTTTCCGCCGCTGTCGTTGCAGTGGCAATCGCCGCATGCCGTGCTAAATGCCGTCGTCAGCTACGCGTTTGAGCAGTATGACCTGGCGGCGGTGCTCACGCAACTCGACGCGCTCCAGTGCCGGCACCTGGAGTTGCGGCTCACGACCCGCGCCGGGTGCTGGCCCGAAGTGCTGCGCTTGGCCGATGCACTCGTTGACAAAAGCTTTCAGTCGGTGACCCTGTTGCTGACCCATAGCCCTGCGCTGGCCGACCCCGCCCTGGCGGACGCCCTCTACGCACGATGCCCCAAAATCCTGTCGTTGGTGGTCCACGCGGCCCCAAGTGCCCGCGCCAGCACGGTTCACCCCGGCAAGGTAGCATTTATAACGCCGGACCTGCGCCGGGTGCCGCCGCGTCCGCGGTACGTAGTCAGCCTGCCGTATTTCGCCGAAGCGCAGCGGTTTAACCCGTACTACAACCGCAAGCTTTGTGTGGACGAAACCGGTGCCATCAAAAACTGCTTGCTTCTGGCCGATAGTTTTGGCCACGTCGATGAAACCCCACTGGCCGAAGTACTCGCCTGCGAAGCGTTTCAGGTGCTGTGGCACGTCGCGCCCGACCGTGTGGCGGGGGTGAAGGACTCGGAATTGCGCTACGCGCTTTTCTCGGCTGATTGCTTGGTCGAGGACCCTCACTCGGGGCTCTTCGTTGCCCTTCCCCACCCGGTACTGGCCAGCTACCGCGAGCCGGTGGAGGCAGGCTAAGCCGCAGCCGGCACCCCGCAATGGCAGCGCGTGGACGGCGGAGCCGGGGCAGACGAGCTGGCCCGCGCGGCGGACGGCGGCTACGTGGTCAGCGGCCAAGCCGCGTCGGGCGCAACGGGCACCAAGAGCCAGCCCAGCCGCGGGCAAGACGTTTACTGGGTGGTTAAGCTCGATGCGCAGGGCGCGAGGTAGTGGGACCGCTCCTACGGCGGCCCAGACGCCGAATGGCTCCCCAAGGTGCAGCCGACGGCCGACGGCGGGTGCCTGCTCGGCGGGCAGTCCCGCTCCGGGGCCGGGCCGGAGAAGAGCCAGGGGACCGCCGGGGACGGCCGCTGCGTACAAAGGCTGGGTCGAAGTGGTCCGCTAACGGGCCTTTTTATAGCAGCGGGGGGAGAAAATTATTCTAAGCCCTTTCCGGCGGCTTTCGTCGGTTGCGTAGCCCGTTGGGTTGTACTTCCACTTGGCTGGGGAGGGTGTACTTGCCCAGGCGGTTGCCGTCGCGGCGCTGGCGCTGAATAAACTCGCGGTCCGCGCCGGTCAAGTGAAAGTACTGGCGCAGGTCGGTTTCGCTGAGTACGGCGGGTACTTGTTGGTAACCCTGGCGTTCGGGTGCGGTAAGAAAGGGTGAAATCATGTGTCTGGAGCAGGTTCAAAAAGCCATAGCTTTCCGGACCATGCTTCACCGAGACCAGCCCCAAGGACAAGAGGTCGAAAAGGTAGGGCCAGAAAGTCGGGCCAAAAATAAACAAGGGTTTATCTTTGTGAACCTGACTTTCTGGCCCCACATGAACAAAACCTTTGGCTACGCCCGTGTCTCCACCCTCGACCAGAACTTGGACACCCAACTCGACATCCTGACCAAGGCCGGGTGCGACCGCATTTTTCAGGACAAAATCACGGGCATGAGCCTGCAACGGCCCGCGCTCGGTGAGCTACTGGGCTTGTTGCGCGAGGGGGACACGGTGCTGGTGGCGCGCTTCTTCCGCTTGGGCCGCAGCCGTGACCACGTCATTCACCTAGTCAACTCGTTTCACCAGCGCGGCATCCACTTCAAAGCCCTGGACCTGGGCATTGATACCACGACGCCAGCGGGCAAATTCATGCTCTCAATCTTCGCCTCGCTGGCTGAGTACGACCGCGAGAGCATCTTGGAGAAGACCAAGGCCGGTCAGCAGTTGGCGGCCGCCCAAGGCAAGCACATCGGCCGGCCCAAAGGGCTCGATGCCGACAACCTGGGCAAAGTAAAAAAGGCGTTAGAAAAAGGGCTCTCCGTGGCCGAAACCGTGGAACTGACGGGCATCAGCCTCTCCAGTGTCAAGCGCTACCGCAAGTACCTGCTGGCAATGCTGAGCCACTAGCCCAAGCAGCCGAAAAGGGCTTAGCGTAATTTTATCCCCCCGATGCTATAAAAAGGCCCCTATAGCAGTAGTTTTTGACTTCGAATAAGCATTGCACTCCGCGCTCCAGGGAAGCGCGCCAAAATCCGCGCCGGGAATGCGTGGCTACGGGCGGACCTGCGCTCCGAAGGCCACCGGCACGGGGAACGGCTCGCGCAGCATCTCCAAGATGAGCACCCACAGGTGTTCGTACGGAATGATTTCAATTTCGGCGTAGGCCTCCCCAGGAGGGTTGGTGCTTTGCAGTTGCTGCAAAATAGCCTTTCCGCCTTCTGCCGCCTGTTTCGAATGGAAGCCATTGTCCACCATGATGCGCAGCAGACGCAGAAACAGCTTGCTGCGCATCATGCCGCTGCCCACCATGTGCCGCTGCTGGTACTTGCGCAGGCGCTCCAGGCGCACCATGACTTCCTCGAAATTGCGCTCACGCATATAAACCAGCATTTGCAGGACCAGGATGGCCAAGTTCAGCCCGCTCTTATCGCGGCTGAACTCCGGCAGCATGAGCGCCCACCGGGCCATTTGCACCCGGCGAGCGGGACCTATCCGCTGCGCGGGATGCACGAAGTCGCTGTAAGCCTTGTACAAATCCCAGCGTTCCAACGCCGCCGGGCGCTGCTTGGAGAAGGCCGAGTTTTTCATCACCGTCGTGAACAGCTGCTGCGCGTAATCGTAGTTCTGGGCGTGCAGGGCTAAAAGCACATGGTTTTCCTGAAAAAACAGCCAGTTACTGGAAGAAGGGTGGAAGTCCGACATCGCCAGCTGCGCCAATTTCAGGCCCTTGATGGGCTGGCGGCTGCGCAAATGCGCAAAAACGGTCATGAAATGGTTGTAGCGCTTATCAAACCGGCGCTCATTGAGCTTGCCCTCGCGCAGCTGCTTGGTGGCCAGCGCCGTCAGGCGAATAATCTCCGGGTAATTCCCCTGTAGCTCGTGGATGGCCAGGCGCAGGCGGTAGAGATAGTTGTAGGTATTGAATGTTTTGGCCCGTCGGTGCAGCGCTTCCAGCTTCTCCAGGTGTGCCGGTAGCTGGGGTAGCACGGCCCGCCGGCTGCTCACGGTGCTGGCCAGGGCCAACTGCGTCCGGGCGTGCAGCCGCTCGGCCTCGTCTTCCAAGGATTGGGTGAGCTGGGCCTGTTGAAGCACCTTATCCGTTTTCTCAAATAAGTGGGCCTTGCGCATCTGCGCGTAAAGCGTGCTTAGCATCCGGGCGCACTGCACGATGTACTGCGTGAATTCCCCCTTTTGGGCCATGCTCAGGCAGCGCTTAAGCAACTGCTCGGTCAGCACATATTCGCCTTCGGCGAAGAGAATGCTGATTTTATGCAGCAAGTCGAGGCATTCGTTCTGGTACCGGCGCGAAACTAGGTGGCGCGAGTCGGAGTGGTCGAGGAAGTACAGGTGGTTAAGTAATTTGCTGCGTACCCGCGACTGGAGCTTCTGCATCGCCCGGACATTGGGAGCCGATGCTTTGCCGTACAATGCCTTAACCAGCTGGTTCTGGGTGGTATCTGGTGCGTCAAGGAGAGCATGCACCAATTGATATTCCTTGGTTTTATGCCCGGCATACAAGTCAAGCACCGGCACCGAATGCAGCGCCCGCGATGTCACAATTCGCGCAAGATTGGAAATATCATTCATGCAAAAATAGCGCTGGTAGGCTGGAATCAGTGTTTGTAAACCTGGTCATGCGTAAAAACACATGTCTTAAAAACGAGACGTGTTTCCTTTTTTCATTTGTGGATACACCTCAACTTTGTATCGTGATAATACAGCTAATTTTTGGCTAATATGTCACATACAGGCTATATTTTGTAGAAATACGAAAATATAATCTCAGCTGATTTACTGCATTTGAGGTTATGTTTTTCAAAATCTTAATTATATTAAAGAATTACTTGTATTATTCATTGTCTGATTTACACTAAGAGTGTCCTTTTTTGGCCTCTGGGGGTGCCCTAATTTTGTTGTGTTCTTAATTCATACACAAACACTTACCCCCCCTGGCCATGTTCGACTTCTTCACCATCGCTCTGTTTCAGCTCGCCACCGTCTTTGGTTATGCTCCTACGGGCCAGCCGAACGCCAACGACTCGTCTCCCGCCCAAACGGAGGCCGATGGAACGGTTGGCAGCGGCGGCTGGGGCAACGATGTAAACGCTAACGATGGAACGGTTGGCAGCGGCGGCTGGGGCAACGACATTATCGGCAAATAAAAAGCTGCTGGACGCTGGATGCGCGGTACGCGCCCAAACCAGTAGCACAGCACATGGCTGGGGCAACGAACGGCTGAGCTACATCTTTGCACCGCGGTCAGTGCCTGAAACCTGCGTACCGCTGCCGTGGCTTCAAGACGCCGAGTGCATCGAACTGGAGCGGGGCACGGGCTACACGATGCCCGTGAGCTGCAAGAGCTTGCCCAAACCAGTCGTGCGCTGCATCGCCCAGGCTTTATGCCTCAGCATGTACATCACGCCGGTGGTCCTCGTAGGTGCGTCAGCCGGGGCTTGCAACCCATAAACCAGCCCGTTTACCGTTGCGCAGTACTGGCGCGACCTTCGGTGTTCCGACTTTGGCGGGGCCAGTTGCCCGCCCCCCGAGGGCCCGCGTTGGTCCCGGTGCTACTAGTGGAACGAAGTGAACGGGCCAAACCCCCCTTCGTCGAAGCAATACAGGATTGAGCGGGAACGCAGCGCCATATCGGTGGCCCGCTTGGCGGCCGCCTTTGCTTTGGCCGGCGAGATTACAACCGCTTTTTTGGCTGCTGCCCGCTTGCCGGAGGCAGGGTCGGCCGGGTTGCTTGCCACCTCCTGTAGGGCTCGCACCGGCGGTCGCAACGGGTTAAACTCCTTCTGCTTTCGCTGCCGGATGAAGGTTTCGTCATAGGAAACGTAGTATTTCTTGTCGAGAATACTGGCCCGGGAGACGGCCATTGTTAAGGCTTGCCGGGTAACATTCAGTGCTTCTGCGCAGGCAGTAACGGTCTCGTATTCACGGATGTAGTTTTCACGGCCGTCGAAAACGTACACTTTCTTTAAATTGCGGGCGTGGCTGGATAAAGCAGGCATGAAGTGGTAGGGGAAAGGATTAGACAACTGCCAAAGAACCGCAATAAAATTCTTTCTGCCGAATTTTCAATAGTCGCGGTCTGGGGAAAATGTGAGTACCAGGAAAGCTTTTTGAACTCCCCAAATTTGCAGAAAATGCTATAAAGCAGCCCTTATTTATAGAGCAGCAGTGGAGGTGAAAATCGGGTAAAGCCTGCTGTAATGACTGGTACTGGACCCGAAATCCCAACAAGTTAACGTCAAGTCATTGGGGAATATTTTCCTCGACGCAACCAGCATTCGTCGCTTATTGATAGCGGTTAAGCGAGTAAATGTACCCGTTTGGATAAAGCGGCTATTGCCACTGCTTAGCGCTTTGCTATCTTTGACCCATAAGTACCCCGCACGGGCTGGAAATGTGGAAAGGAAGGACCTTCTCGTGCTGCATGGTCTTGGCTGAACAGGTGGGGTAGACACCTCTAGGCCGAGCCTGCTACTTAGAAGGCCGTTGCAGCAATGCAACGGCCTTTTTTTGTGTATGTATCGGCAAATTAAGCATGCCGTTCCCGCAATTTTCGAACGACACCATAAACAACTACTCTTTATTAAAAAAAAGTCCCATCGCATGCGGTGGGACTTTTTTTAATAAAATTACGAGCCGTATTGGTAATCAGACTGGCGGGGGCCAACCGGACTGACTGGGTAGAATCCTTATTTACAATGCGGCTCGATAGGCTGAAAAGTGGAAAGGGTGATTTGCTATTTCATCAAACGCTGAGCGCCTGATTATTCTGTGCGAATTAGAACAACTCTTTGGCGGACAGCCAGCAACTATCAACTAGTGGCTGGTTTTCAACGCAAATTTATCCCGTCAAGTAGGCAATGTAAAAGGAATATATTTGCCACGGTGTTATTGTAATTATTTTTGATATATTTAATAATATTTTATTACATACAATTGCAAATTGCTGATTATAATCAATTTGCAATTGATACCGGGTTGTTGGTTCCGTATCGGATAGAGTATTTTGTGACATATCAAACGCCCTATGCCTATTCCAAATGGGAGCGAAATATTGCCATTAATTGCGCGGTAGCTGACAGAAAGGACCTCAGTATTTGTTCATAATGCACTGATTACAAGTGCAATTTTAAAACAAATACTTCTGTTTTCCGGGCAAAGCTGCCACTATCGCTGTGCAATTTGAAATGGCTGAATTGGAGCCCCGCCTGGGAGACCCGCGAGCCGGCGCTGATGCCGGCCCGATTGAACCCAGCGGCCAATGGGAAGCTTCTCTGTTACAGAAACCGCTAATGGGCCGGGGCCAGATGGTAAATGGTAGAGGCCAGGTAACCAGGCTTTAGGCTCATGACGTTTACCCCCGCTACGTCCTTGCTGGCAATAACGCGGTTGGCAACGAAGTACAACGGCACCAGCGGCATCTGCTGCTGCATCAGGGCCTGAAACCGGCGCAACAGCAAATCGCGCGCGGCCGATGACTCGGCGGCGGCCACCTGCTGCATCAGCTGGTCCGCTGCCGGCGAAGCAAACCGGGTCAGGTTGCCTTCGCCAATACCCGGGGTGCCGAGGATGGGCAGAAAGTTGAATAGGAACGGGTTGCCTTTGATGCTCTGCACGTACACATCGAAGTCGCCCGTTTGCAGCAGCCCACGCAACACGCCCGATTCGGTGGGTGCCAGGGTGACCGGAATGCCCAGGCCCTTGGCAGCGCTGGCAAATTGCAGGGCCACGAGCTCGTAATTGGTGTCCCCGCCCCGATAGCGCACCTGCAGGCTTAACGGCTGCTCGGGGCTTTTTCCCCGCTCCCGGCTCCACCCGGCCGGCCCACGGTGCCACCCGGCTTTCGTTAACAGCTCGGCGGCCGCGCTCGGACTGTAAGGCACTAGTTCTAGGCTGTCGTTGTATTTGCCTTTCTCCTGCGGGCTGACGAGGCCGACCGTCCGGAAGCCTTTGCCCAGCTGGCTGGCCTGGCGCAGCTGCTCGGCGTCGAAGAGTCGGCTCAGGGCCTGCCGGGTGGCCGCGTCGTGCAAGGCGGGCCGGCTGGTGTTGAAACCAGCCGTCATCACTTCGTAGGTTGGCGAGGTATAAAAAGCCAGTTTCTGCTGTGCCGCCGCTGAGTTTTTCAGCCGTTCGAATACCCGTGCCGGCACGTTGGGAAATACGTCGAACTGCCCGCTGCGCAACGCCAGCGAGGCGGAGGATTCGTCCGGGATGATGACGTATTCCAGCCGTGAGGCCTTGGCTTGAAACAACACGGAGCTGCCTGCTTTATCGCCCCACCAGTTCTTTTTGCGCACGAAGACTACCTGCCGGTCCCGGCTCCATTCCTTTAGCGAGTAGGCCCCGCACCCACTCAGCTGCTGCGGGTGCTGTGCCGGGCTAGCGGCCGTGTACCGGGCGGCTATCAGTTGCTGCACCTGGGCCAGCTCCGCGCGCCGGCTGGCACTGGCCCGGCCCTGAAACTCGGCCAAGGTATACTTTCTCAGGCGGCCCTCCGGGTCGAGCCCGGCCTCCTGGACCACGGGAAAATCCCCCGAGGCCTGCACGTAATCCGGGGCCTTGCCTTTGCATAAGAGCGTGAACCGGCGCGCGTCGCTCGGGTCCGATTTTATATCCCGGATAAAGGCTTCCTGCATCTGAAACCCTTCGTTGGGCACGCCCTTGCAAAAAAGGAGCTTGAGCGTGAACGCGACATCGGCGGCCGTGATGGGCTTGCCCGAGTCCCACGTAGCCACTGGCCTCAGGCGGTAGGAAAGCAGGGTCAGCGAATCGCCGCTGAAGCTCACCGTGGGTAGGGCTTCGGCCAAAAAAGGCTCGAACTTTCTGGTTTCGGGATTAATGGCCAGCAGGCCGCCGTTCAACAAGCCCTGCGCCTCGACGGCGTTCTGGTTAGGCTGCGTGAGCGGGTCCAGTGCTTCCGGGTCCCGGGCCCAGCGAATGCGAACAGGGGCATCAACGGCTTGGGGCTTCGAGGGCGAAGAACAGCTGCTCGTGGCTCCGGCCGGTACGGCCAGGGAAGCGAGCAACAGAAGACGAGGCGTGTAAGCCATGCAGACAGATTGAGAGTACCAGAACGGTGAAAATCCTGTTGTATACCGCAAACCAGGCAATTCCCAGCAGCGGGGCGGTTTCCGGTTGCCCGGTAAAGGTAGGATAAAGCAGAACGTGCGTCCGCCGCGCTTTATTTTTACTTTTTATGCTTGGATATATTAATCATTTATTCCCCGACTGAGCGGAAACAGATAATTCCTGCCTTTTCGCCGCCCTGTCGGATACGTTACCAAATGAAAGATTCTCGCAATCTGGCTCGCCTCATCATCAATCGCCGGCAGGGGCAAGTACCGCTGCTTGATTTTGAGGCCGGCGATAAGGTCAAAGAAAACCGGTTGGTATCGGCCCTGGCCGAAGGCAAAGAGCCCACTCGGAACCAGTTGGTTCGCTCGCTCTACGACCAGCCCTCGGCCAAAAATGATACTGCTTTTCGCCAGCTGCACTCCCGCGTTTTTGGCAAACTGCTCAACCACCTCTACTTCCTCGACCATTCCGACCCCCGTTTTTCGGTTTCCCGTCGGTATCAGCTCGAATGCCTCGACCTGCTGCACAAGGGCCTGATTCTCTACCAGGAAGGGGCCGCTACGCTGGCGGCCCGGCTTTGCGTTAGCTGCTTGGCCAAGGCCAAGCAGGATGGCTTTACGGCCCATGCGATTGAGGCCGCGCAGCAGCTGCGCACCATTTATGCCGAAATGCAGCAGGCGAAGAAATTCCGGGCCGTGGTGCAAGACCTGGAGCGCCTGCAAGCGCTCCGGCGGCTGGAGGAGCAAGCCGAAGCGGTATACGCCGACGTGCGGTTGGCGCGCACCGGCCCGGTGGCCCAGCTCGCCACCGTGCTCGCCGCGCTGGAGTCCCGCCTCGAACAGCTGCGGCAGCTGCACCTACAGGCCCAGACCCCCGGCACGGCCGACCTCTACTACCGGATGCAAATGGTGTACCTGGAGCAATCCGGTGACTACCATGGCATCATTGACCTTACCCTGGAGTCGGAGCGCCAGCTGGCCCGCGGGCAGTTCAACGCGCATCGGTTCGATGTCCGCTTTAACCTGTTCATGAGAATGTATGCGTACCTGTTGACCCAGCAACCAGAAATGGGGTTGGAGGTGGCCCGGGAAGCCGAGAAGCATTTTCACCCTACGTCGTTGAACTGGACGTATTTTGAGGAGCACCGCCTCTTGCTGGCCCTGCACGCCGGCCAGTTTGACCTGGCCCGGCGGGTGGTGCAGCGTGCTCATCTCAACCCGGTTTTTGAACGGCAAAGCAAACGGGCGCAACAGCGCTGGGAATTGTTCGGGGCCTACCTGGATTTCGTGCGGCCGCTTGCCAAGCCCAGCCCCGCCCGCCGCCGGCAGCTGGGCAGGCTTGCGCTAATGATGCCCGAATACAGCCGCGATAAATGCGGGCTCAACGTTGCCATTCTGGTTGGTCAGGTGCTCTATTTCCTGCAGGAGCAGGATGCCGAAGCCGTGGTGCTCCGGGTGGAGTCCCTGCGCAAATACCGGCTGCGCCACTTGCGGGAAGCCACCAATCAACGCACCCGCCTGTTCCTCCGCTTGCTTCAGCTCATCTCCGATGAGCATTTTGACCCCACCAGGTGTACGGAGCGCGCCGTACCGCTCCTGCACCAGCTGGCCAACACGCCACCGCCGGGCGAGGCGTTTGCCGAAGTTGAGATAATTCCCTACCCGCTTCTCTGGGGAATCATCTTGCAGCAGCTCCGCACCTCCCCACCGGTGCTCAAACCCATCCCGTAGCCCATCGGGCACCGGCAAGCCCGCTAGCCAGCTGGTTGGGGCCCCGCTGTGCCGCCCACAACCGCCCGGCGGACCCGCACGGGGGGGGAAGCCGCCTCCGAAGCTGAGTCATGCTAGGCGCAGTCCAGACGCAACCCAGACGACGCGGGGGGAGGACAGTAGGTGTTGCTACCGTCAGGGCCGTATTCGGCCAGTGAGCGCCCTCCTTTCACTTCTGTCGGAGAGAAGCGTACACTGCAATTCATGCGTGCCCGGGATGCGGGATTGGTGCCAAAAGAATCACTCAACGGCAGCCCCAACCCGCTCAGCCACAAGCGTACTGCAGCGTATAGCAGAAGCAAAGCTCAACAATACGCTAACCTATTCAACTGAAAGTCAATACATTTACTAGTATAAAAAAGCATAAAAATTCCCCGCTTGTGCCTTTTTTTACTCTTCTTTGCCTGAGTGCCCCAGCGCCTTGCTGCGGGTAAAAGTGCGGGGGACCGCTGCATTTTTACCCGCACATTCTGAATTTATACAACCACCCCAATTTTGTAGGGAGTTCACCCCAATTTTGTAGGGAGTTCACCCCAATTTTGTAGGGAGTTGCTCTGAAATTCAGGCGTATAATATTATATATTTTACTGATTAACAAGTTCTTATGATTTAACTCCCTACAAAATTGGGGTGCCCGCGCCATCGACTAACTGTGGTACATGGACACCTAGACATGTCTAAGGTTGAAACTCAAAAAAACAGACGACTAAAATAAACTAGCTGTTATTGTTTATTAAGTTTATATAGTTTACCCTGTCCGTAAGTTGTTGTAAATAAGAAAGTTCTGAAGGTATAACCCTACAAAATTGGGGTGAACTCCCTACAAAATTGGGGTGAACTCCCTACAAAATTGGGGTGAACTCCCTACAAAATTGGGGTGGTAAGGGCTTTTACTCCCTACAAAATTGGGGTGAACTCCCTACAAATAGATTATTTGTAGGGTTATGCAATTTTACCTACTTTTGAAGCACCCTTTCTCGAACTATGAATATTCCCGCTCCTCCCCTACCGGCAGTTGTTCCACTTGTGGTCCAACACAATGCACTCATCAATGCCCGCTTTTTGTTTGGACCGCTCGAAACTCGGTTATTCCTGCACCTTTTGGGCCGAGTGGGTCGAAATGACACTCATTTTTCCTTATGTCGGGTTGAGGTAAGTGAGCTAATTGGGGAGTCAAGCAGCCAAAACACGTACAAAGTTGTAAGGGAAGCCGTGGAAAAATTCGCTACCCGCACCCTCACAATTGAGCAGCTCAGCACCCATGGCCGCCGAGGCCGCCAGCCTGATTTTGTCGTGTTACCCCTGCTTTCCATCGCGCAATACCGTGGTGGTGAAGGCGCGGTAGAGGCGCGCTTCAACGATGCTGTTATGCCGTACCTCTTGGAGCTGCGAGACAACTTCACGAAAGCTCAGCTAACCGAACTGCTCAAGCTTAAAAATCCTTATTCGCATCGCATCTATTGGTTGCTCCGGGAGTACGCGGCTTTTGGTCAGCGTTTGCTAAGCTTAGCGGAGCTGAAAGCAATGCTGAAGCTTGGCCCTGGGTACGACAGGTGGGATAATTTCAAGGCTCGTATTCTTGACAGAGCACAGGAGGAACTCGCCGCTACGGACCTCCCCTTCACTTACGAGGCTCTGAAGCAGGGACGCCATGTTACTGACATCAAATTCATGTTCGCTCCGGTTAAGGCTCAGCTACCTGCGCATATGGTGACAGACGATGGCTGGGAGGCTCTTTTGCTTGCCTCGGGCATTTCCTCGAAAAGTATGTTGAAGGTTCGGACGCAGCTGGATGCTGGCTTCTACGATGAAGGGTATATCCGGTATGTGGTGGCGACAATTCGGGCTCAGGTCGCAGCGGGTAAGGTTAAAAAGGAAGGGGGAGCAGTATTTAAAGCGCTTACCGAAGGGTACTTCTTAGCCGATTACCAAAAGCCTAAAACTCCCACAAACAAAGGGCGCGTGTCAAGCAGTGCAAACCGACAGCAGGAGAAGCTGCGGAGCCAGATAGATGACTTACAGATTTCACTTCGATGGATGCAGCACGAAGCACCAGAGGCCTTGTACCCAGGTGACAAGCGTATGGAAGCGGCAATGAATATTGAACAACAAATCGCAATGCTAAACGCCAAACTCACGACCAAGTGAAAATCATGATTGATGTTGGTATAACAAATAGATAACTAGTGTGTTGAACATGAATGATTACACTGTAATACAACTGAAATTACAACTGCTTATACAAGTAAATTGACAACTGATAACACAACTATCATGAGTATACGTTGCCTGCTTGTTTTACTGGTATTGTAATCAAACAGTGAAACTTACTGGTACTTCTGTTCCCCTTACGAAAGCAGACAGCATCTTCGTTTTCCGTCATCACCACCAACCCCTGCAGGACCAGTTGTAACAACTCCTCAACCCAGAACGAGCCGCACAGGCGCAGTTGCTGAGGATGGGCAATGTGTCGGGCCACGACCATCAGTTCACAGATAAGCAACTACCGGAAGTAGATTAGCTGTACGAAGTAGTCGTGCAGAAGTAAGGGTATTCAGCATGACCGGATTGGATATTACGGTTACTTTTGCACGACTACTTAACAACTATTATTGCAACTGTTTTTACAACTAAATAGAGTTGTTTATTTGGATTCTTTTTTGATTTTTTCTTTAACCGCTGCCAATACGAAGTCGTGTATGGAAATTCTATCCCGTTTAGGTAAGATATCCTGAATAGCGCGGATTTGAGCCAGCTCGCTCTCATAAATTTTAAACGTAAAAGATTTGAGCTTATCCTCGGCAGGCTCCGGTGTCTGCGCGATTGGAGTTGGCTCTTCTAAAATGGAACCACCCTTGTTTATCATCGCCTGCATGGCTGGATTTGACATTGCAGCAGAGGTGGGGCCAATGGGAGGGAGGCCCAGCTTTGGTTTCTTCATGGTTGGGATGCGCTTGTAATAGCTGGGATGACACTTACAACTGATTTAAGTTGTAGAAAAAGTTGTGAAACAGGTTGTGAATAAAATTCTCTATGCAGTTGTCATTTGCTTTCGGCAGCGGCCTTCTGTGTGCTCATACACAAGTCGTTGATTTCTGCAATTGCCTTCTCATCCGTTGGTTTTATTTCCATTGCGCCCAAACCGGCAGCGGCAGCGTTTGCAAATGAAATTCTGTTCCCAACAGCCGTATCCAAAAACTCCAAAAGCTCCGACCCGCGTAGGAGTTCGGCCGCTTCTTCTTTGTATGTGCCGCGAGCGTCTGCCTTGTTAATGAAGGTTAGGCAACGGAGGGAAGGGTTGAATGGGAGAACCTCTGCGACGAGGTTTTCTACTTTCCTCAAGGTCCAAATGTCGAGTGAGCGAGGGGCAAATGGGACTAGGTACACATTGGAAACTGTTAAGGCAGACCGTTGACTGACTGTATCACGGCCGCCCGTATCAATTACGATATCATCACATTTGGTGGATAAGCGCATCACTTGGGCATTCAACTCGCGCCCTGTTACTTTGACTGCAGTGTAACCAATCTCACCATTCAGGGTCTGATGACGGAAAGAGGTGAAATCAGATGCTGACTCTTGGTCGTCCGCATCTATGAGAATAACATCCCGGCCCTGTTGAAGTAGGAATACCGTTAGATTGGTTGCAATCGTCGTTTTGCCACTGCCGCCTTTAATGCCACCTACTGTGTATACCATGTTGTGTATTTGAAAGTGGTTTTAGTTGTTAATGCAGTTGTAAAGCTAGTTGCTGATTGACTTCTGTGCAAAGAACTAGGTTAATCCGTTTGATGCAGCAGCATATATTATTAATTATCTGATATTTACGTATTGATTTTGCGCCCGGCAATGAAGCCGGGAGTGGACTGGATTATATCACCCGAAGCACGCGGGCAACCTTGGGCACAGAGCGTAAGCCTTCCCCGGCAATGGAGGCCATTGCCTATCCCTCCAAACCACTTCAGCCCATCCCCAACCACCAAAGCGGTAAACTACCTGTGCCACACGAAGCCGTTTCCACGCTGCCAGCTACACAGGCGATGCCGTGGGAGCGGCCGTTGTTTCCCAACCCGATTCGTTCGGCATCGTTCCCGGCATCGTTTGCATAACTTAAGTCATGCGTATGGTTCGCTAAACACTCATTTACTGAAGCTTAGCGGTAGGTTTGTGCTGACCCTTTTCACCAATGGCCGCTGTCGTTACCCACCCAAACGTCTCAGACTATGAAGCAATTGCTTACCCTTTTTTTGATGCTGGCTTCCCTGGCTCTGCGGGCCCAGGCTTTAACCATCGTGGAATCATCCGGTTGGCTGGAATCAGCCTATGTGCGGTGGCAGCCAATCACAGTTGCGCAAAGCTATAACGTGTACTACAGCGGCGGAGGCATTGTAAACCAGAAGCTGGACGACCAGCTTATCCGAAACTATGGCTCCTTTTACCGAGCCGATGCCCTGGGGCTTGCGCCGGGAACCTACACGCTCAAAGTTGTGCCCGTTATCTCGGGGGTAGAGGGGACTGCTACGGTGACCAGCTCCCTGACGGTGCTGGCCCAGGACCGTGCCGGGTTTGCTTTTAGCAATGGCCGGGTGCCGGGGGCCTACAACGCCAACGGCACGGTGAAAAGCAACGCGGTGGTACTCTACATCACGCAAAACACCAAGAATACCGTTTCCCTCAACGTGACCGGGGCCACGGTGAACCCGTGTGTGGGGCTGCAAACCATTCTGGAAGGTTTCAAGAAGGGCCGGGATGCGCGGCCGCTGCTGGTGCGGTTGGTGGGGCAAATTACCGACCTGGCTTACATGCAAAGCGGAGACATTGTCATCGAGAACGGCAATTTTGCCACCGGCTACATCACCCTCGAAGGCGTGGGGAACGATGCCGTGGCGGATGGCTGGGGAATTCGGATAAAAGGCGCTTCCAACATTGAAATTCGCAACATCGGGGTGATGAACTGCGACAGTGACGAGGGCGACAGCATTGGCCTGCAGCAGGACAATGATTACATCTGGGTCCACAACGTCGATTTCTTTTACGGACACGCGGGCAGCGACCCCGACCAGGTGAAGGGCGATGGGGCGCTGGATTGCAAAAAATCGACCTATGTAACCTTCTCTTATAACCACTTCTGGGACACGGGCAAGTCCAACCTCTTGGGCCTGAGCGAAGCAACTACCCAGGGCTTGTACATCACCTACCACCACAACTGGTACGACCATTCAGATTCCCGTCATCCCCGGGTTCGGTTTTATTCGGCGCACGTCTACAATAACTACTACGATGGCAATGCGAAGTACGGGGCCGGCGCTACGTTGGGCTCCTCCGTGTTCATGGAAGGTAACTACTTCCGCAACTGCAAGTATCCGATGCTAACCTCCATGCAGGGTTCGGATGTCTACAACCCGGTTACGCAGCGCAATGACTACGTGAACATGCCCATTTTCTCCAAAGAGGACGGGGGGACTATCAAGGCATTCGATAATTACATGGTCGGGCAGCTGCGCTTTGTGCCGTATGGCGCTACCGGCTACCCAAGTTCTACGGCTGATTTTGATGCGTATGTGGTTACCGCCAGAGCCCAAACGGTCGGAAGCACCATCGCGTCGGCCTATGGCAGAAACACCTACAACAACTTCGATACAAACCCGGCCATCATGTATACCTACACGCCCGATAGCCCAGCAGCGGCTCAGGCAAAGGTGATGCTGTACTCGGGGCGCGTGAAGGGTGGCGATTTTCAGTGGACCTTCAACAATGCGGTTGATGATGCCTCTTCTGCAGTCAATTTGCCTTTGCAAACGGCCTTGGTAAATTACACCACCAGTCTGGTTTCTGTTCAAGGCGTGGTACCGGCAACCCCTGGCCCTGGCCCTGGTACCGGCACGTCAGGGATGGTGCATAATTTCACCGTGGCTGGCACCACCAGTTCCTTTTATACCATCACCGGAAACCTTTCAACGTCGCAAGGGACGGTAACTTATAATGGCTTGAGCCTGACGCAGTGCCTGAAACTGGAGTCATCAACGAGTATTGCCTTTACGACTACCGCTGCCGCCACGCTAACACTGGTGTTTAATGATGCTTTCAGCGGCACGATTAAAGTGGACGGCACCAACGAGACGGTAAGCGCCGGCCGGCTAACGCTGGCCCTCTCCGCCGGCGCTCATCAGCTCACCAAAGGCTCCACCGCGAACCTTTATTACATGAGCACTGCCTATGCGGGGGCCTTGGCCACCCGGAGCCAGGCCGGACAGCTGGCCATTAACGTCTACCCAAATCCGGCGGGAGATGAAGTGATGGTGGAATGGAAGAGCCAGCGGGCGTTTTCGCTCTACACTATCACGGGCAGACTGTTGAAAACGGGAATCACCAATCAGGCTTTTGACTTGAAAGATGTGAAACCAGGACTGTATCTGATTCTGATTAGCGACGAAGAAGGGCACCTGTGGACGAGCCGTTTGTCCAGGCAATAAGTCACCATCACACAAACAGCAACTGCCTGGAAAGCCGGAAAAGCCGGCTTTCCAGGCAGTTGCTGTTTAACGCTGAGCGGACCTGGGGCAAGCAGTGGCGCAGCAGGTACCGCAGACGGCGGTTGGCGGTGCCGTTTTTATCGACATCGTAGGGCGTGGCGCGCGCACTCCAGATGGCTCTACGGCGGGCCGAAGTCAGGCTCGGACTCAGCCACCACATTGCCTATTACAACGCCGGGCGCCGCCATTCTACCCTCGGCTACCACTCGTCCAACCACTTCGAAACCCACCTGCAAACCACGTCCCAACTGTGCCCGGCTTGGCTAGACCACCTCAGGCAGTTTTTTGTGTTACTTTCAGTGCCCAATGCTCTGGCCTGGCGGCAAGGGCTGCCCCGGCAAAGCCCGCCCCGGTTTTGCTTCCCTTTCTTCTACTGCCTCCTGCGCCTTGAAAACTTCAATACAGACCGCGTACTGCTTTCATCCTTCTCTTATTATGCGTACGCCGGTTAACGCGTTTGTCGGCGATTTTGACGAGGACACCGTGCGGCGGCAAGCCAGCAACCCCGTCTTTGCCGAGGCCCTGTACCTGGCCTCGCCGAGCCTGTACGACGAAACCCGGCGCTTGGGGCAGAGTGCCAGCGCCGACGCCAAAAAGGAAGCCCGGGCATGCAACAGCCTCTTGCGCTACTACGCACGAATGAGTACGCGCTGCACGCCCTTTGCCCTCTTTGCAGGGTGCGCCGTAGTGCCCTGGGGAGCGGGCAGCCCAATTGTGCGAGACCCCGCCCAGGACAGCCGGCATACCCGCCTGGACATGCATTACCTGTGCGCCCTGGCCCGGGAACTGGCCATGTATCCGCCCGTGCGGGAGCGGCTGCGCTATTTCCCCAACAGCAGCCTCTACGCTGCGGGCGAGGCGCTGCGCTACACCGAGTTTCGGCAGGAAGCCGGCCAGTTTGTGCATCAAATCAGCTCGGTGGTGGCGTCGGAGCCATTGCAGCGGGTGCTGGCGCGCAGCCGGCCCGGTGCCACTTCGGCCGAGCTAACCCAGGTGCTGCTCGGCGATGGTACCGCGCCCGACGAAGCCCAGGCCTTTGTTGAGGAATTGATTGACGGGCAGCTACTGGTGAGCGAACTGGAGCCCACAGTGACGGGCCCCGAGTTCAGTGCTCACGTCACGGCCGTGCTGGCGCGCTTGCAAGTGCCAACCCCCAGCGCGGCGATTGGGGACTTGCAAGCGGTGTGGCAGGAGGTGCAGGCGGCCCTGGCAGCCCTGGACCAGCCGGGCGCGGTGAATGCCCGCGAAGCGTACACCGCCATTCTTGAGAAGCTTCAGCAGTTGGGGGCCTCCGTCGAAGAAAGCAAGCTGTTTCAGACGGACCTGACCTGCGGCCTGACCCAGGGCACGCTGGACCAGGCTTTGCAGGCCCGGCTCCTCGACGCCTTGGGGGCGCTCGCGTACCTGGCCCAGCCGCCCACCCACGCGCGGCTGCAACGGTTTGCGCAGTTGTTCACCGCCCGCTACGAAGACCAGGAGGTGCCGCTGCTGGAAGCCTTAGACGATGAGAGCGGCATCAGCTACGCGGGGCACGACAACAGCGCCTTCTCGCCGTTGGTACATGACCTCACCGCTTTGGCCGACGAGGCCCCGAACCGGTCGATTGCGCTAAGCGAGGTGCAGTACTTTTTGTACCAAAAACTTCGAGCCGCCGACCGCAACGGCGACTACAACGTGCGCCTCACCAAAGACGAGTTGCGGCAGTTTGAGGAGCCGGCCTGTGCCCTGCCGCCGTCGTTCTCGGTAGTGTTTTCCTTCGGCGAAGCCCAGCAAATCGTGCTGGAATCGGTGGGCGGCTCCAGTGCGGCCAATCTGCTGGGCCGGTTCGCCCACGCCGACCCCGCCGTGGCGCAGGTGGTGTGCGACATTACCGCCTGGGAGCAGGAGCACAACCCCGGGGTACGGTTTGCCGAAGTGTGCCACCTGCCCACAAGTCGGGTGGGCAACATCCTGCTGCGGCCGCACTTCCGAGCGCTGGAAATCCCATTTCTGGCCCAGTCCACGCTGCCCCCCGAGCAGCAGGTGCCCGCCCAGGACTTGCTCGTATCGGTGCGCCGGGGGCAGGTGCTCTTGCGCTCGGCACGGCATAACTGCCTCGTGGTGCCGCGCCTGAGTACGGCCCACAACTACACCTCCCGGGCGCTGCCGGTTTATCACTTCCTGTGCGACTTGCAAACCCAGGGCGGGCAGTCACAGTTGAACTTAAGCTGGCAGGCCGTATCGCTGTACACCAAGTTCTTGCCGCGGCTCACCTACGAGCAGGTGGTGCTTCAGCCCGCCACATGGCAGTTAGAAGCCGGTGATTTTCAGGAGCTGCTTGGCGGCCCGGCAGAGAGCCTGGACGCACGCTTTGGCGCTTTTCGGGCGCGCTGGCACCTACCGCAACGCTTCACCCTGGCCGACGGCGACAACGAGCTGCTGGTGGACGCCCACCTTCCCGCCACGGTGCGGGCTTGGCTGGACCTAGTGGCCCCGCGCGCCAGCATCCGCCTGAAAGAGTTTCTGTTTGACCCCGCCCACTGCCCGGTGACTGACGCCGCGGGCCGGCCCTACGTGAGCCAGTTTGTGGCCTCGCTGCTGCGCGTCACGCCCAGCTACGCGCCCCCGGCGCCCCTTGCGCCGCACGGGGCGGTGCCGCGCAATTTTGTGTTGGGCTCGGAGTGGTTCTACACCAAGCTGTACTGCGGGCCCAAGGTAGCCGACCAGCTCCTGGTGGACCTGGTGGGGCCGCTCACCGAAACGCTGCAAGCCCAAGGGCTGGCCGACCGGTGGTTTTTTGTGCGCTACGCCGACCCAGACACCCACCTGCGCCTGCGCCTGCACCTCGCCGACCCGGACCGGCTTGGTGAGGTGATTGGTGTGGTCAACGAGTACCTGGAGCCTTACCTGCGTTCGGGAGCGGTGTGGAAGAGCCAGGCCGATACCTACTCCCGTGAGCTTGAGCGCTACGGCTCCCATACCATTGAGGAAGCCGAAAACCTGTTTTACGCGGATAGTCACCACGCCGTGGCGCTGTTGGCCCACAGCGCGGCCGTGGGCGGCCCGGATGCCGAGCCCTGGCTCTGGGGCCTGCGCCTCATCGACTCGTTACTCGATGCCTTCGAATACACCCCGAAACGCAAGCTGGCGCTGCTGACGCTGCTCCGCGACGCGTTTGCCCGCGAGTTCAAGGCCGGCAAGGAACTCCGGCTGCAACTCGACGCCAAGTACCGCGCACATCGGGGAGCCATCCGTCGGGTGCTGCTGCTCGACGAGGCCGAGGCCGCCGCCACGGGCCAGCCCTTCGCCCTGCTGGCCTACCACCGCAGCCCAGCCGTGCAAGCGCTGGCCCAACGGGTGCTGGCCCTGCACCTGCGGCAAGAGCTGGAGGTTGACCTCGACGAGCTGCTGGGCAGCTACATTCACATGCTGCTCAACCGCCTGATTTCAGCCCAGCCCCGGCTGCACGAGTTGGTGTTGTACGACTTCCTGCATCGCCACTACCGCTCGGAGCAGGCCCGGGCCTTAGCTCCGGGCTAAGGCAGCGGGCCGCTTACTTGCGATTGCCGCCCATGATTTTCTCTTGCAGCGCATGAAAAAACGTCGTGCGATACGTCTCGCCCAACGGCACGTACGCCTTCATGTCTTTGAGCAGAATCTGGTTGCCGTCGAGGGCCTTGATTTTAGCCAAAGACACGATGTAAGACTTATGCACCCGCATGAACTGCTTGGCGGGCAGCTTTTCCTCCAGGTCTTTAATGTTGAGCAGCGTGATGATGCGGTCGTCGTGGGTGAAGATGGACACGTAGTTCTTCAGCCCCTCGACGTAGACGATTTCGTCGAAATTGACCTTCGACATTTTGCCTTTGTTTTCGGTTTTGACGAAAATGTAGTCATCCTCCTTGTCCGGCAGCTGCCACTTGGCCGACGGCTCTACGAACAGGTTCAGGGCCTTTTGGGCGGCTTTCAGAAACCGCTCGAAAGAAATGGGCTTGAGCAGGTAGTCCAGCGCGTTCAACTCAAAGCTTTCCACGGCAAATTCGCTGTAGGCGGTGGTCAGGATGACCTTGCTGCGGCCGTTGAGCAGCCGCATGAAGTCGATGCCCGAGAGCTGGGCCATGTGAATGTCCAGAAAAATGAGGTCGACGGGCTGGTTTTGAACCAGCACCAGGGCTTCGAGCGGGTTGGTGCTGGTGCCCGTCAGCGAGAGGAAGGGGGTTTTGCTAACGAAGGTGGTCAGGATGTCCAGAGCACCTTGTTCGTCGTCGATAATGAAGCAGGAAATCATGTTTTAAAGCTCAAGGAGAAGAGTACATGTGTAGGAATCGGGACCGTCTTCCACCGTCAGCGAATGACGGTTGGGGTAAATGATTTCCAGGCGCTTGCGGGTGTTGGCGAGGCCAATACCGGTGGTTTTTTCCTTGGGGCCGGTGCGCTTCTTGTTAAAGGTGTAAAAGTAGAGCCGGTTATCCTTGATACGCAGCTGGATGAGCAGTGGTGCGGTCGGGTCCGAGAGCTCGCCGTGCTTAAAGCAATTTTCGACAAAGGTGATGAGCACCAGCGGCAAAATCATCAGAAACTGGTCGCTGCCCTCCGTCTCGAAACGAATCTGCAAGCGGTTGCTGAAGCGCTGCTGATTCAGGGTGATGAAGTTGTGCATATGATGCACTTCTTCTTCCAATAGCACCTTGCCGTTGTCGCTCGTTTCCTTCAGCGCGTAGCGCATGATGTCGGACAGCAACAGAATGCCCTTGGCCGCACTCTCGGACAGCGGATACACCTGCGCATAGAGAAAATTGAGCGCGTTGAAAAGGAAGTGGGGGTTGATTTGGTTCTTCAGAAAGGCTACCTCGGCTTCGAGCAGGCTTTTTTCGGTGAGGCGCATCCGGGCTTCCTGCCAGCGCTGCTGCCGCTCAAGCATGATGGCATTGCGGGCAAACCAGTAGGCAAAGCTGGCCATGAGGAAGTAAAATCCGCGTGACACGGTCTGGGCCCAGAACATGTTCACATCCACCACGGGCCGCAGCATGGGCTGTGGCAGCGCCGGCAGCAGATGCACGTTGAGCAGGTAGCGCAGCGCCCCGTAGCCGGCGAACAATACCAGCACGCCCAGGGCAAACCGGCCGTAGAGGCGGCTCTTGTATACCGCCGGCAGCAGCCAGTGCCCGTTGCCATAGAAGAGCCCGGCATACAGCAGAAAATTCAGTCCCGTTTCCCAGTAGTTGAAGCCAACGATGTTGACAAACAGCAGTAGAAACGACTCATATAAAATGTATATAAACCATACTGTAACATGTATTAGTATAATTTCTACTTGTTTATGAGGAGATTTCATAGTAATCTAGCAGCTTCTCGAATCCGGCTTATGCCCAACGCTTATTCCTGAGCGCTTCATTATGAGAGCGAATAAACAGCTAAATGCCCGAGCGCCACGCGCCGTGCCCTCAAAGGAGAAGGGCGGTGGGGGAGGGCCTCCCGGGTTTGGGCCGGGCGAGGCTTGGAATGGTAGAGAAAAAGGCGGTTGGTCCAACCAATCGCCCCATTGGTGTAATAGTTTTTGCACCGATTGACGCCGTCGATAAGTTTGTTTCATCCAATAAGCAACACCACTTTTCCATTCTCTGCTTCACTCTTCACCTTTTTTCGCAAACCTATGAAAACCGCTACCGCTCCTCAGAAATTCAGCCTGAAAAAAACCGTCATTACCCGCTTTTCCACCGTGCAAACCGGTGCCAAGCGCATTACCACCACTTCCCTGGACACCTGGACGTCGATTCGGTAGGCTGTCCGCCAGGTGCCAGCTGCGCTGCAAGCTCTTTGTAGCGGCGGCGGCTCCGCTGGCCGTGGCCCCGGGGGGGGGGGGGGGGGCCCCCCCCCCCCCCCCCGGGGGGGGGGGCGCCCCCCCCCCCCCCCCCCCACACAAAAAACAAAACCACAC
>NZ_JBSSEC010000013.1:0-17662 GCF_054061335.1 Hymenobacter sp. UYAg731
CGAAAACCTGGCCGAACGCAACGCCCTGGCCAGCGGCGCTGCGG
The DNA here is from genome assembly GCF_054061335.1 of Hymenobacter sp. UYAg731. Taxonomy (NCBI): domain Bacteria; kingdom Pseudomonadati; phylum Bacteroidota; class Cytophagia; order Cytophagales; family Hymenobacteraceae; genus Hymenobacter; species Hymenobacter sp. UYAg731. Next base: position 45 of record NZ_JBSSEC010000013.1, read on the forward strand.
CGCGCCCGGGCGCCGGCGCGGGGGGGGCGGGGGGGGGGGGGGGGGGCGGGGCGGGGGGGGGGGGGCGGGGGGGGGGGGGGCGGGGGGGGGGGGGGGCCCCCCCGCCCCACTCCGGTCCGGGGCGGGCCGCGGCCCCCGGCAACCGCCGATTCCCAATACCGAAACCGCAGTAACCACCCGCCTTAATGAATAGCTGGCACGCAATTCACTCTTTTATTGAAACTTCTAAGGATTCTTTTTCCCCTTACGAGTCGGGCGGATTCGCGGCGTATTACTACCTGTTGCATCAATCGAGCGGTGAGGCGGCCCCTTACCAGAAGGCCCTGGCGCTGCTCAGCGCCCAACTGGCCGACATCGAGCGGCAAGCGGCAACCATTACTTTCGAAGCTTGCCACACCAACGTTGTGGCGTTGGCCTGGGCCTACCACAAGCTGCGCCCGGACTTGCCGCCGCAGGCCGCCACCGCAGTGGCCCGGGTCGACCAAATCCTGGCGGCTGAAGCGCAGAAACAGGGGCACGGGGCTACCAGCAACGCGGCGGCCGTACTAAGGAGCGTGCGCTACTTTCTGGCGCGCCTGCCCGACGCGGCGGCGGCCACGCACTTGCAGGAACTCATTGGGGCAGCGTATCAAAGCTCGCGAAAACCCCTGACGCAGGCACCCGGCCACAAGGCCACGGACCTGAGCATGGGCAGTGGGTTGATGGGCGAACTGCTGGTGCTGATGGACGTACACAACGCCGGCATTAGCGTGGCCCTGCTCCGCGACGTGGTGCGCCAGGGCATCGCGTTGCTCCTGTCGACGAAGGGCGAAGTAAACTTTCTGGCCGGGCGCTACTCGGTTTTTCCCGTTGCGATTGAACCGTCCGGGGAGCGCCGGGTCACAAACCAGCTCAGCTGGGCGCATGGCGACCTGGGCGCTTCGCTGGTGTTGTACCAGGCCCGGGTCGTGCTTGACGACGCCGAGCTGGGCACCATCGCAGACCTGGTGGGTCTCAACACGCTCCTCCGAAAGGAAGAGCGCACTACCGGCCTGGTCGATTCCCGGTTTGGCCAAGGCACCGCTGGCGTTGCGTGCCTGTACCACCGGCTCTACCGGCTCACCGGCAACCCGGCGTACCAGCGCGGGCACCGGTTTTGGCTGGCCCAAACCGAAGAGTACCTAACGCACGAGTTGGCCACTGGCAGCTATGCCCCCGGGCCGTTGCGCGAGGCCCTGGCCGTGGGGATGGTACTGCTGGGCCTGGGCCACGAGCCGGCCCTGCCCGATACCTACGCCACGGCCACCGCTGCCCTTGAGCCCCAAGGCTGCGGCTGCGGCACCGCCTGCTAACCTTGTTCACCGCCCCGCCTTGCGCGGCCTTTTGCTTCCAACCGCTATGCAACCGCAAACCCCTCCGGCCCGCACCCAGGGCAACCTTTTGGACCGCCTGGCCGCGGCGCACCAGACCGACAAGTGGAACGACCACTGGTACACGCCTCACTACCATGCCCACTTCAAGGGCCGGCGCAAGCAGGCGCTCAAAGTACTCGAAATTGGGGTGGGGGGCTACCAGGACACCACCAGCGGGGGCCATTCCCTGCGCATGTGGCGCGACTACTTCCCCAACAGCACCATCTTCAGCATCGACATTCACGACAAGACCGGGCTGTCGGAAGAGCGCATTAAGATATTTCGGGGCAGCCAGGACGATGCGGCTTTTTTGCAGTGGCTCTCGACCGAGCACGGCCCGTTCGACCTCATCATCGACGACGGCAGCCATGTGAACAGCCACGTCATCACTTCTTTTCAGGTGCTGTTTCCGCTGCTGGCCCCCGACGGGATTTACGCCGTGGAAGACACGCAAACCTCCTACTGGCCCTACATGGGCTTCGGCGGCGACAGCCGCGACCTCCAGAGCCCGGCCACCATGATGGGCTTCTTTAAGGCGCTTACCGACGGCTTGAACCACGAGGAATTTGTGCGCAAAGGCTATCAGCCCAGCTATTTCGACCAGCACATCGTGTCGATGCACTTCTACCATAACCTGGTGTTTGTGTATAAGGGCTGGAACAACGAAGGCAGCAACCTCATCAAAAATAACTCAGCGGCCGAAATGTTGCGCATTGCCGAAGCGCCGTTGAGTAATTCCTTGTAGGCCCCCTTTCCGGGCCGCCGGTTCGGCCCGATTGCACGGATTAAAGCAGCCAGCGGGCTGCAACGCTGCTTCAGCGTTGCAGCCCGCTGGTCGTTTGGGGGTACGCGGCGTCGCAACGGCCGCCAGGAAGTGTGCCCGCCCCCCGAAGCCTGGGTTTGAGCCGCCCGAAGTGCTGCCCGGGCCAGTGCCGGCCACCTGCGGGCGCAACGCGCCGGCTGCTGGCCCCTTATGCGCTCCAAAACGGCTGTTGATACAGCCATTTTCCCTGTTGGTGTAATAGTTTTTAATAGCCGGGACGAGGGGTGGAGCTTTAGCACATCAACCAACAAAAACTCATTTGTCAACCCCCAGCCGTCGCCTTAAGGGCCCGGTTGCATAACCCCACTTTTATGATTACGACCGTAGGCGACCACCACATCACCCTGGATGATTTCTACCAGATTCTCTTCAAAGGCCATTCGGTGGAAGTGGGCGAGCAGGCGCTGAAGCGCGTGACCGAATGTTTCGCTTTCCTCACCGAATTCGCGAAGGACAAGCTGATTTATGGCATCAACACCGGGTTTGGGCCCATGGCGCAGTACCGCATTGCCGAAGGCGAGCAAGTGCAGCTGCAGTACAATCTCATCCGCAGCCACTGTTCCGGCCAGGGCCAGGCCGTGAACCCACTGTTTGTGCGGGCCCTGATGATAGCGCGGATGAACACCTTTCTGCAAGGCAAGTCGGGCGTGCATCCCGACGTGGTGGCGCTGCTGAAGGAGTTCATCAACCGCGACATCTGTCCCGTGGTGTTTGAGCACGGCAGCGTGGGCGCCAGCGGCGACCTGGTGCAGCTGGCCCACCTGGCCCTGAGCCTCATCGGGGAGGGCCGCGTGTGGGCCGACGGCGAGCAGCGGCCCACGGCCGACGTGCTGGCCGCCCACGGCCTGGTGCCGCTGGAAGTGCGGCTGCGCGAAGGCTTGGCCCTGATGAACGGCACGTCGGCCATGACCGGCGTGGGCGTGGTGAATCTCATCAACAGCCGCAACCTGCTGAATTGGAGCCTGGTGGCTTCGGCAATGATTTCGGAGATTGTGGAGTCGTACGACGACCACTACTCCGCCGAACTCAACGACGCCAAGCAGCACGCCGGGCAGCGCGCCGTGGCCGCCCAGATGCGCGCCGTGCTCGCCGACAGCCGCCTGGTGCGCCAGCGGGGCGAGCACCTGTACGCCAAGAAAGTGACCGAAACGGTGCTCGAAGACAAGGTGCAGGAGTACTACTCCATCCGCTGCGTGCCCCAGATTCTGGGACCTATCCACGACACCATCGCCAACGCCACCACGGTGGTGATGAACGAGGTGAACTCCGTGAGCGACAACCCCGTCATCGACAAGGACAAAGGCAGCGTGTACCACGGCGGCAATTTTCACGGCGACTACGTGTCGCTGGAAATGGACAAGCTGAAAGCCGCCATCACCAAGCTCTCGATGCTGAGCGAGCGGCAGCTCAACTTCCTGCTCAACGACAAACTCAACCAGAAGCTGCCGCCGTTCGTGAACCTGGGCCGTCTGGGCTTCAACCTGGGCATGCAGGGGGCCCAGTTCGTGGCCACCTCCACCGTGGCCGAGAACCAGACGCTGGCGTTCCCGATGTACGTACACAGCATCCCCAACAACAACGACAACCAGGACATCGTGAGCATGGGCACCAACGCGGCCCAAATCACCAGCAAGGTCATCGACAACACCTACCAAGTGCTGGCCGTGCAAATGCTGACCGTGCTGCAAGCCGTGGACTACCTCGGCTTCGAGGACCGGCTTTCGTCGGTGTCGCGCCGGGTGTACCAGCAGCTGCGCGCCCTGGTGCCGGTGTTCACCGAAGACACCGTCATGTACGAGAAGATTAGCAAAATCAAGGACTATCTCCAGGCCGAGCACCTGCACCTGGCCGATGCCGCGCCCGTCGAGCCGGCCGTCTGGACGCAGCCCGTGGCGCGCCGCGAACGCGAGCTGGTGCCCCAGGAAGCTTAGGCCGCGCCCCACACCGCTCACCCTTAGCATCAACCGGACATGAAATACGCATTGGTAACCGGGGGCTCCCGGGGCATTGGCAAGGCCATTTGCCTGAAGCTGGCCGACCTGGGCTACAACGTGCTGCTCAACTACGTGGCCAACCAGGCCCGGGCCGAGGAAGTGCAGGCCCTGGTGCGCAGCAAGGGCGTGGAAGCCGAGCTGCTGCGCTTCGACGTGGCCAAGGCGGCCGAGGTGGAAGAAGTGCTGGCCGGCTGGCTGGCCGCTCACCCCACCAAACGGGTGGAGGTGCTGGTGAACAACGCCGGCGTGCGCCGCGATGGCCTGCTCATGCTCATGAGCAACGCGGAGTGGCAGGACGTGATGGACACCGGGGCCGGGGGCTTTTTCAACGTCACCCGCCTCATTATTCGCGGCATGATTCGGCAGAAGGCCGGCCGCGTCATCAACATCGTCTCGCTCTCCGGCCTGAAAGGCCTGCCCGGCCAAACCAATTACTCGGCCGCTAAGGCTGCGGTGATTGGGGCCACCAAAGCCCTGGCCCAGGAAGTGGGCCGCAAAAACATCACGGTGAACGCCGTGGCCCCCGGTTTCATCCGCACCGATATGATTCAGGACCTGTGCGAAGACGACCACAAGGCACTGATTCCACTGAACCGCTTCGGCGAACCCGAGGAAGTGGCCGCGCTGGTGGGCTTTCTGGCCACCCCGCAGGCGGCCTACATCACCGGACAAGTCATTTCCATCAACGGCGGCCTGTACTAACCAACTGACTAATAAGCCCATGCTACAGAGCGAAAAAAAGCTGGAGGTGCGCTTTTGCGAGGTCGACTCCATGCACATTGTGTGGCACGGCCACTACCTCCAGTACCTGGAGGAAGGCCGCGAGGACTTCGGCCGCAAGTTTGGGCTGGGCTACCGGCAGCTGGCCGCGGCCGGCTACGGCATCCCCATCGTGGACCTGCAAGTGAGCTACAAGCAGTCGCTACGCTACGGCGACGCCCTGGTGGTGGAAACCCGCTACCGGCCCACGGCGGCCCCTAAGCTCTGTTTTGACTACCGCATCCGCCGCGCCGACAGCCGCGAAATCGTATGCACCGGCCGCACTACCCAGGTCTTTATCGACGCCCACCAACAGCTGCTGCTGCTGCCGCCGCCCTGCTTCACGGCTTGGTTGCAGCAGTGGCAGCTCACTCCCGAACCCGCCTTATGAAACCCGTCTTTTACGCCGCCAGCCACTGCGTGACGCCTTTGGGCTTCAGCACCGCCGATACCTTCCGCGCCGTGCAGACCGGCGCGTCGGCCCTGCGCCCGCAGTGGTTCGACTTTCTGGGCGACAGCTTCTGCGTCGCCACCCTCGACGCCGACCGGCTGGAGGACGCGTTTGTCCCCCTGGCCACGACGGTTCCCTACACCAAGCTCGAAAAGATGAGCATCGTGGCGGTGGCCGGCGCTCTGGCGCAAGTCGACGCCAACCTCACCGGCCCCGAAACGCTGCTGGTGTACTGCACCACCAAGGGCAACATCGACCAGCTGGCCAGCGCGGCCGGGCAGCCGGTGCCCCCCGGGCTGTACCTGAGCGGGCTGGCCCGCACGGTGGCCCGCCACTTTGGCTTTGTGAATGACCCGCTGGTGGTGTCCAATGCCTGCATTTCGGGGCTGCAGGGCCTGCTGGTGGCCCAGCGCCTGCTCCGGGCCGGCCGCTACCGACACGCCGTGGTGGTGGGTGCTGACCAGGTATCGAAGTTCACGCTGGCAGGCTTTCACTCTTTCAACGCGCTGAGCCGGCAGCTGTGCCGGCCCTTCGACGCCGCCCGGCAGGGCATCAACCTCGGCGAAGCCGCCGCCGCCGTGGTGCTCACCACCGACCTGGCCCTGGCCGGGCCCGTGGAAGTAGTGGCCGGGGCCAGCAGCAACGACGCGCACCACATTTCGGCACCCTCCCGCACCGGCGAAGGCCTCTACCAGGCGCTGGTCCGGGTACTGCAGCAGACCGGTCCCGAGCGGCCGGACTTCATTGGCGCGCACGGCACGGCCACCCTCTACAACGACGAGATGGAGGCCCAGGCCCTGCACCGGGCGGCGCTGCACGAGGTGCCGCTGCACAGCCTCAAGGGCTACTTCGGGCACACGCTGGGGGCCTCGGGCCTGCTGGAGTCGGCCCTGGGCGTGGAGTCGCTGCTGCGCGACGAGCTCATTTGCTCGAAGGGCTACGCCACCTGCGGCACCACCCTGCCGCTGCGCCCCATTGTGCAGCCCGCCCGCGTCCGTCTGCGGCGCTTCCTGAAAACTTCCTCGGGGTTTGGGGGCTGCAACGCGGCCGTCTTATTCGCCAAAGCCGCTTAGCCATGGACACCTGCATCACCGCCCACTGCACCATTCGCGGGCACCGCATTCACCTCAACGGGGCCCTGGCCTACGAAGCGCCGGACCCGGCCGCAGACCTGAATACCTTTCTGGTGGGGGCTTACCGCCACTTCGGGGTGCAGTACCCCAAGTTTTTCAAGATGGACGCCCTCTGCAAGCTAGCCTTTCTCACGGCCGAGCTGGTGCTGCCCGCCGCCGGGGTGCTGGCCCGCCAGGCCCCCGGCGCCGTGGGCCTGGTGCTGGCCAACCGCTCGTCGAGCCTGCTCACCGACCTGGCCCACCAGCGCAGCATTGCCGACGCAGCCTCCTATTTCCCCAGCCCGTCCGTGTTCGTGTACACCCTGCCCAATATCCTGATTGGAGAAATCAGCATCCGCCACCAGCTCACGGGCGAAAACGCGCTGTTTGTGGCCGATGCCTTTGAGCCCGCGGTACTGGCAGCCTACGCCGGCCAGCTGCTGGCCGAAGGTGCCAGCCAGGCCTGCCTCTGCGGCTGGGTCGAAGCGGCGCCGGACGCCTACGAATCGTTTTTCTACGTGGTCGAGCAGGGCGTGGCCCCGCTGCCGCACCACGTTGCCAACCTCAACACACTTCATGCTTTTTCTCTCACCTAATTAACCCCCAACTCCCATGTCACTGCTCATCGAACAACTCAAAACCCAGCTCATCACCGAACTGAACCTGGTGGATATCCAGCCCGCCGACATTGCTTCCGAAGCGCCCCTGTTCAACGACGGCGGCCTCGGCCTCGACTCCATCGACGCGCTGGAGCTGACCGTGATACTGGACAAGTACTACGGCATCAAAATCACCGACCCGGCCGAGATGAAAAAAGCCTTTTTCTCGCTCGACACGCTCGCGGCCTTCATTGGCGAGCGCCAGCCCGCCCCCATCGAAGCCTAAGCCCCGGCGGGCCGCCAGCGGCCCGCCGGGCCTGCCCCGATGATTGAGCTGTGGTACACGGCCTTTCCGGCGGCGCTGGCCCCCGAGGTCCTCAGCGCCCATCTGACCCGGCTGCCGCCGGCCTGGCAGCGCAAAGTGCTGGGCCGCCGCCGGGCCGCCGGCCAGGCGGGCACGCTGTTCGGAGCCCTGCTGCTCCAGCACGTGCTGGAGCAGCAACCGGCCGGCTACGGGCTGGCCCAGGTGCGCCACACGGCCGACAACCGGCCCTACCTGCCCGGACAATCCCTGGATTTCAATATTTCGCATGCCGGGCGGTACGCGGTGTGCGCGCTGAGCCCGGCCGGCCGGGTGGGCGTCGACCTTGACCACCGGACGCGGGCCGACCTCGCGCCTTTCGCGCCGCATTTCGCGCCCGCCGAATGGGCCGCGCTGCAAGCCGCCCCTGACCCCCAGCGGGCCTTTTGCCGCCTCTGGACCCAAAAAGAAGCCGTGGCCAAGGCCGATGGCCGCGGCCTGAACATTCCGCTGCGCGACATCCGCATCGGCCCCGACCATGCGCAGGTGGCGGCTGCCCGCTGGCACTTGCAGGAGGTGCGCGTGGGCGCGCCTTACTGCCTGCATGTAGCCAGCAGCCTGCCCCTCCCCGTGGCCCCCCTGCGCCGGGTGCGCTTTGAAACCGGACTTGCCGAACCCCAAGACTTATAACCCTCTTACCCCGAATGCGATGGACGTGTACGTAACTGGCTTGGGCATGATTTCCGCGCTCGGCCCCGACGTGGCCACGGCCCTGGACGGGCTGGTGCTGGGCCGCTCCGGCCTGGGGCCAATCCGCCAGGTAGAGACGCGGCTCCAGGGCCGCTTTGTGGCCGGCGAAGTGCCGCTGTCCGATGCGGCCCTGGCCGCCCGCGCCACCCTGCCCGGCGCCGAGCTGACCCGCACCACGCTCCTGGGCTACCTCGCGGCCCGCGAAGCCTGGCAGAGCGCGGGCCTGAACGCCGATGACACGGCCCGCACGGGCTTTATCTCGGCGTCGACGGTGGGCGGCACGGGGCACGCCGAGCGGTACTACCAGGCCTTTCTGAGCGAGCAGCTGACCCCGCCCTTCATCGACACCTACGACAACGCCGACAGCACCGAGTTCATTGCCCGGCACCTGGGCATCCGCGAGCTGGTGACCACCGTCAACACGGCCTGCGCCTCGTCGGCGAATGCCGTGGTGCTGGGTGCCCGCCTAATCCGGCAGGGCGTGCTCGACCGCGTGGTGGTGGGCGGTGCCGATGCCCTGGCGCGCTTCACCCTCAATGGCTTCAACGCCCTGATGTTGCTCGACCCTGGGCCCTGCAAGCCATTCGACGCGGACCGCAAGGGCATCAACCTGGGCGAGGGCGCGGCCTACCTCGTGCTGGAAGGCGAGGCGGTGGCCCGCCGGCGGGGTGCCCCGCTTCGGGCCCGGCTCAGCGGCTACGGGCTGACCAACGATGCCCACCACCAAACCGCCTCGTCGCCCACCGGCTACGGCCTGCAGTTGGCCATGCGCCAGGCCCTGCGCCGGGCAGACCTGGCACCGGCGGCCATCGGCTACCTCAACGCCCACGGCACCGGCACGGCCAACAACGACGTGACGGAAGGCGCGGCCATCAAGGAAGTGTTTGGCGGGGCCGTGCCCCCGTTCAGCTCCACCAAGCCCTTCACGGGCCACGCGCTGGGCGCGGCCGGGGCCATCGAGGCGGTGGTGTCGGTGCTGGCCCTGACGCACGGGCTGGTGTGGCCCAACCTGCACTTCGAGCACCCCATTCCCGAGCACGGCCTGGTGCCCATCCGCGTGCTGCAAAAGGCCCCCGGGCTGCGGCACGTGCTGAGCACTTCGGCCGGCATGGGCGGCTCTTGCTGCGCCCTCCTTTTTTCTCAACCCTAACCCTTCGCCGCATGCACGCCTACATCAACGGCCTCCGCAGCATCAGCCCCGCCCCGGATGCCAGTACTGGTTCCGTCGGATTCCGACGGGCCGTGGACCCGCCCTACGCCGGGGTGCTCAACCCCGGGGAGATGCGCCGCATGCCGCGGCTGGTAAAAATGGGGCTTTACGCCGCCACCCAGTGCCTGGCCGATGCCGGCCTGGCCACCGTGGACGCCATTGCCGTGGGCACGGGCCTGGGCAGTTTCGAGGGCTTCGAGAAGTTCGAGGCCGCGTTGCTGCAGCAGCAAGAAGGCACGGTGTCGCCCACGCCGTTCATTCAGTCCCTGGACAACGCCGTGGCCGGACAGATTGCCCTGAGCCTGCAATGCTACGGCTCGAACATGACCTATACGCACCGGGGCTTCTCCTTTGAAACTGCCCTGCTTGACGGCCTGCTGCTTTTGGCCGAGGGCGACGGCGTCGCGAACGTGCTGGTGGGCGGCCTCGACGAAACCACGCCCACCTACGCCGCCCTGCTGGCCCGCGCCGGCCACCTGAACCGCGCCCCTGGTCCCGTGGAGCACAGCCGTACTCCCGGGGTGCAGCCGGGCGAAGGGGCCACTTTCATGGTGCTGTCGGCCGAGCGCCAGGCCGGCACCCTGGCTGCCGTGCGGGCGGTGCGTACACTGTTCAGCCCGCGCACCGCCCTGGAGGTAGAAGCCGCCGTGGCCGCCCTGCTGCAAGAGCAGCAGCTGCTTCCCGCCGACCTCGGCCTGGTGTTGCTGGGGCACTCCGGCGATGCCGCGGCCGACCACAAGCTGCGGGCGTTGGCCGCCGGCCTGCTGGCGGCCACGCCCCGGGAGTACTTCAAGAACTACTGCGGCGAGTACCACACCGCCGCCGCCTTCGCCGTGGGACTGGGCGTGCATCGCCTGGCCCCACCCACCGGAGCCGTACCCGCGAACGCGCCCGAAACGTGCCTGATTGTCAATCAGTACCGCGACATCAACTACAGCTTCATCCTCCTCACCCGCGATTAAGCCGCCATGCCCGACTCGTTCCCAACGCTTGCGCCCGGCTGGGCCGCCCGGCCCCTGGTAGGCCCCGCCAACGTGACGGCCTACATCCCCCAGCGGGTGCCGTTTGTCCTCATCGATACCCTGTACCAGTGCGGCCCCGGCCAGGCCTGGGCCGGGCTGCTGGTACCGGACAACCACCTGATGGTGCAGCAGGGCTACCTCAGTGAGGCGGGCATTCTCGAAAGCATGGCCCAGGCCGTGGCCCTGAAATCGGGCTACGAAGCGTGCGCGCAAGCCGCCGGCACCCCGCCGCGGGTCGGGTTCATTGCCGCCCTCAAAGCAGTGCAGATACACGCGCTGGCCCCGGTGAGCTGCACGCTGGTTACCCATGTGGAGGTGCTGCTACAGGCCCTGGACGTGCTGGTGGTGAAAACCAGCTGCGGCTACAACACGACCCCCGTGGCGCAGTGCGAAATGCGCCTGTTTCTGGAAACGGCGCTGCCCGCCCAGGGCGTCGTCGCCCCGGTAGTCGCGGTGCCATCCGACTATGCCTAACGCCTAATTCCTGCCCCATGCACCATCCCGCTCCTCTTTTGCTCGGTTCCTTCTTTTCGGTGGCGGCCAGCACCGCCACGCCCGGCCGGCTGCAAGCCCAGCTGCACCTCAACGCCCACCACGCCGTGTTCAGCGGGCACTTCCCCGGCCAGCCGGTGGTGCCCGGCGTGTGCGTGCTGGCCATGGTGAAGGACGTGCTGGCGCAGCACCTGGGCAAGGAGTTGCTGCTGCGTCACTGCGGCCACGTCAAGTTTGTGCATCCGGTCAACCCGCTGGCCATGCCCGTGCTGGACCTGACCGTGGACTACGGTGTCCGTCCCTATTTTCTGGATTTTCAAGTCAGCCTGCAACACCACGAGCAAGCGCTGTGCCGGGTCGCGGGCAGTTTTCAAACCGACTTTCTCTAAGATTTCACCCGCTATTTTCTCTCCTTTTTTCCGCTTCAAACCCCCAGTCCTATGGCACACTTTGGCGTACTCGCCCCGCCCCTGCACGGGCACCTGAATCCCCTGCTGGCCCTGGCCACTGCCCTGACTGAGCGGGGACACGCCGTCACGTTTTTCAATATTCCCGACGTCGAGCAAAAGATTCGCAAAGCCGGGCACCGCATCGAGGTGGTGGGCCGCGTTAGCTACCCGCTGGGGTGGTTGCCCACGCTACAGGCCGTTACGGGCCGGCTCAATAGCCTGGCCGCCATGCTGCACTGGAACGAAGAGGGCTGCTACATGGCCGAGCAACTCTACGAGGAGTACGCCGAAGCCATTGCCAAAACCGGGGTTGACTACCTGCTGGTTGACCAGATTGACATTCTGGGCGGCACCCTGGCCGAGTACCTGGACATTCCGTTCGTTTCCATCTGCGACACGCTCATCACGAACTGGGAAGCAGGTATTCCGCCCTCCTTTGTGGGCAATGCTTACTCCAGTGCCCCGGAGGCCCTGGCCACTAACCGCGTGATGTTCGACGCCATTCAGCAGGGCTTTGAACCCGTCACGCGCCTGATTAACCGGGTGCGGGCCACTTGGGGCCTGCCCGCCTTTGCGAGCGCCGACAACTACTTCCCGCAGTCGCCCCTGGCCACCATCTCCCAGCAGCTGCGGGCCTTTGACTTTCCGCGCCGGGCCTTGCCCACAACGTTCCACTACGTTGGCCCGATGCGGCTGCCCGAAGCCGGGGAAGGGCCCTTTCCCTACGAGCGGCTGACCGGCCAGCCCCTGGTATATGCTTCGCTGGGCACGTTGGTCAACGGCAATACCCACCTGTTTCACGCCATTGCCGCCGCCTGCGCCCCGCTCGATGTGCAGCTGGTACTGGCCGTGGGCCACGGCAACGACCTGGCCGAGTTCCGGCAGTTGCCCGGTGCGCCGCTGGTGGTGCAGTATGCCCCCCAGCAGGCGCTGCTGGAGCGCGCCACGCTGGCCATCACGCACGCCGGCCTGAACACGGTGCTCGACTGCCTGATACACGGCGTGCCCATGGTGGCCATCCCCGTTTCGTTCGACCAGCCGGGCATTGCGGCGCGGGTGCAGTGGACCGGCGTGGGCGAAGTGGTGCCCCTGAAAAGGGCCGGGGAGGAGGCCATCCGCCGCGCGGTGCAGGCCCTGCTGGCCGATGCTGGCTACGGCCAGCGGGTGCGGGCGCTGCAGGCCCAACTGGCCCCCGAAGGCGGCGCGGCCCGGGCCGCCACCCTCCTCCACGACTTGGTACGCTCGGCCGCTTCCCGTCTCGCGCTGGCCCGGGCCCAAAATTTAGAACTGGCCATCAACTAATTACCCTTCTAATCATGGTTATTCCCCTTATCGAACAGCAGCCGGCGGCCGTCATCCGGGCATTTCAGGAAGCCCGGCTCCAGGAGCTGCTGCGCTACCTGGCCGCGCACTCGCCCTTTTACCAGGCCGCCTGGGCCCGGGCCGGGGTGAACCTCGCCAGCATCCGGCACCTGGAAGACCTGGCCCGCCTGCCCGTGACCACCAAGCAGGACCTGCACGAGCGCCCCGCCGATTTTCTGTGCGTGCCCCCGGCCCGCATCATCGACTACGTGTGTACCTCGGGCACGCTGGGCCTGCCGGTTACCTTCGGCCTCACCGACGGCGACCTGGACCGCCTGGCTTACAACGAGTACCTCTCGCTGGGCTGCGCCGGCGGCGGGGCCGATGAGCTCTACCAGCTCACCACTACCATGGACAAGCGCTTCATGGCCGGCATGGCCTACTTCCTGGGCGCCCGCCGCCTGGGGGCCGGCATCATCCGGGTGGGCGGCGGCGTGGTGGAGATGCAGTGGGACACCATCCTGCGCCTGCGGCCCACGGCCCTGATTGCGGTGCCCAGTTTCGTGGTCAAGCTGCTCGATTACGCCGAGGAACACGGCATCGACTTTGCCGCCAGCAGCGTGCGCAAAGTCGTGTGCATCGGCGAGAACATCCGCCACCCCGATTTTTCTTTAAATGCCCTGGGGCGGCGCATCCGCGCCAAGTGGGACGTGGAGCTGTACTCCACCTACGCGGCCACGGAAATGGGCACCTCGTTCACGGAGTGCAGCGCCGGACAGGGCGGCCACCACCACCCCGAGTTGCTGATTGTGGAAGTGCTCGACCAGCACAACCAGCCCGTGCCCGACGGCGTGGCCGGCGAGCTCACCATTACCACCCTGGGCGTGGAGGGCATGCCCCTGCTGCGCTTTAAAACCGGCGATATTGGCATCGTACACCGCGAAGCCTGCGCCTGCGGCCGCACCACCGCCCGCCTGAGCCCCATCCTGGGCCGCAAGCAGCAAATGCTGAAGTACAAGGGCACCACGCTCTACCCCCAGCTCATCCACGACGCGCTGAACGAGGTGGCTTTCGTGAACAACTACGTGGTGGAAAGCTACACCAACGACATCGGCACCGACGAGCTGCTCATCCACATCGGCTGCCACGAGCCCTCGGTCCGCGCCCAAGGCCACCTCAGGGAGCACTTGCAGGCCAAGCTGCGCGTGGCCCCCGCGCTGCTGTTCAAAACGGTGGCCGAGGTCAGCCAGATGCAGCTGGCGGGCAGTGCCCGCAAGGCTCGCGTGTTTATTGACCGCCGGGCCGCGTAGCCGCCCGCGCCATGCGCGGGGTCGCCGCTCAGAAGCCTGCTGCGGGACCCGCCTGAAAAGCGCCGCAACCGAGGAATAGTACTGCGAATCACCCCGTTGGTGTAATAAATTATCACCCGGCAAATCGCCCCCCCATCTTTCGGACATCAAACAAAAACAACCCCGCTTACCCTCGCCCCAAAGGCTTTCTTTTCGCCCGTCGCGGCGCTAACCAGCATCCGGCGGCGCTTTTGAAATCTTACCCCGCTTTTTGCCTGAACGAGCAGCCCTCCTGCTCACTACCCTATCCAACAGCTATGAAAACGAACTCTCTTTTCGCCGCCGCCACCGTCCTTGCCTTGCTGGGGCACGCGTCGGTGGCCGTGGGCCAAAGCAAGGTGGCAGGGATGGTGTCGTACAACAAGGCCACGCCGCTGGCCGAGGTGGCGCTCTCCATCGACGGCAGCTACGACGGCGGCCTTTCGGCCAAGGACGGCTCCTTCTTGTTCGAGACCACGCAGGTTGGCCCGCACTTGCTCGTTGCCAAGGCCGAAGGGTACCAGGACGTGGTGCAGACCATTGACATCCAGGACTCCACCGCCACGGTAAAGGTTGACATCATTTTCACCGTTAAGTCGATGGGCCTGCAAGAGGTGGTGGTGCAGTCCCGGGCCTTTGCCAACGAGGACCGCATCAAGGCCCTGGCCATGCACTCGACCGACATCCTGACCACGGCCACCGATGGCAGCGTGGTGACGGCCCTCAAAACCCAGCCCGGTGCCCAGCAGGTGGGCGAAAGCAGCGACTTGTTTGTGCGCGGCGGCACCGGGGCCGAGAGCAAGATTTTCATGGACGGCCTGCTGGTGAACAACTTCAACTACAGCAGCCCTGCCAACCAGGCCTCCCGCAGCCGTTTTCCGCCGGGGCTTTTCAAGGGGGCCTTCTTTAGCAGCGGGGGCTACTCGGCCCTCTACGGCCAGGCCCTGTCTTCGACGCTGATTCTCGAATCGGAGGACTTGCCCGCCAAAAGCAGCGCCGACTTCGGCATCTCGCCGCTGTCCCTGGAGGGCGGAGCCCAGCTGCTGTCCAAAAACAAGACCTCCATGGTGGGTGCCTCGCTCAAGTACACCGACCTGTCCCTGGTGTTCAAAACCCTCAAGCCGACCCTGCAATTTGACACCGCGCCGAAATACCTGGACGGCAGCGCCTTTTTCAAAAAGAAATTTGCCCAGGACGGCATGCTCAAGTTCTACGGCAGCGTGGGGCGCAGCAACCTGGGGCTGCAGCAGCCCGACCTCAACTTTCCCGGGCTCAGCGACCACCTGACGCTGCGCAACGACAACCTCTACTCCAACCTCACTTACACCCAAAGCTTTAAGGGCTGGAAAGTGTACCTGGGCACTTCCTACAGCACCAACGTGGACCGCTTCGGGCTGGTACTGAAGCAGGAAGAGAACCAGGTGTACGACTCGGTGGCCCGCGACAACACCACCCTGCTGCAACTCCGAACCGTGGTGTCGCGGCGGGTGCTCAACAACGGCCGGGTGCAGTTTGGCGGCGAAGTGCTGCGCTCCACCGAAGGCCTGCACTCGTCCCGGACCGACCTGGGCCAGCTCCAGGACACCTACAGCGCCGGCTTCGTGGAGCTGGAGAACTACCTCACCGAGCGCATCTCGGCCCGGGTGGGGCTGCGGCTTGAGCACAGCAACCTGCTGCAACGCGCCAACCTGGCCCCGCGGGCTTCCCTCTCCTACACCTTCGACAACAAGGGCTTGCTTACCCTGGCCTACGGCGAGTTCTATCAAAAGCCGGAAAAGCGCTATCAGCTGGCCCAGCCCGAGCTGGGCTTCACCCAGGCCACGCACTACGTCCTGACCTACTTCAAGGCCGACAACTACTACACCTTCCGCTCCGAAATCTTCTACAAGAGCTACGACCACCTGGTCAAGACCGTCCCCAGCCTGACCAACAATGGCAGCGGCTACGCCCAGGGGCTGGAGGTGTTCTGGCGGGACAAAAAGACCCTGCGCGTGGTGGACTACTGGGTCAGCTACTCCTACCTCGACACCAAGCGCGACTACCTGAACTTTCCCTTCGCGGTGCAGCCCAATTTCGCCGCCAAGCACACGCTCGCCCTCGTCACGAAGAAGTACTTCCCAGCCGTCCGCATCAGCCTCAGTGCTTCCTACTCCTTCGCCACGGGCCGTCCCTATTACAACCCCAACCTGGCCCCGGACGACTTCATGCAGGACCGGACCATCAACTACAACAACCTGGGCGTGGGCATCTACTACCTGCCCACTATCAAAAAATCTTTTTCGGTTATCGCCCTTACCGTCAGCAATATCCTGGGCAATCAGCAGGTCTACGGCTACAACTACTCCACCGTCAACCCGGCCCAGCGCACGGCCATTGTGCCCACCAACAACCCCTTCGTTTTCCTGGGCCTCTTCATGAACTTCGGGGTGGACCGCACCCAAGAAATCATCAAATAACCCGTTTCTCTTCTCCCATCATTCCAGCCGCACATCATGAAAATAACGCTCTTTTCCCTCGCCCTGGTAGCGGGTGGCCTGAACGCCCACGCGCAGTCCAGCCAGTTCCAAACCGCCATCACGCAGAATCTGGCCACGCTTGACACCGTTACCCGGAGTGCCGGCTTCAAGAAGCTCACCGGCAATTTCGAGCGCATCGCCGCCGCCGAGAAAACCCAGTGGCTGCCCTACTACTACGCCAGCTACTGCGCCATCCGGACGGCCCGCCTGGAGCGCGACTTCAACAAGCTCGACGCCACGCTGGACAAAGCCGAGTCCCTGGCACAATCGGCTAACGCGCTGAGCCCCAAAAACTCCGAAGTCTACTGCCTCAACGCCCTGATTGCTTACACCCGCATCAACGTGGACTTCATGGCCCGGGGCCCCAAGTTCAGCGGCATTGCCAACGAGGCCCTGGCCACGGCCCAGCAGCTGGACCCCGCCAACCCCCGCCCCTACCTGCTCATCGGGCAAAGCAAGTATTCCACGCCCGAACAGTTCGGCGGGGACAAGAAGCTGGCCTGCCAGTACTTCGAGAAAGCCAACGCGCTGTTCGCGGCGGCCCCGGCCTCGCCCATCAACCCGCGCTGGGGCAAGGCCGATGCGGCCCGCTACCTGGGCCTCTGCAACCAGCCGGCCGCGGCCACGGCCAAGAAGTAGCCCGTAGCCCCCGCGCCGGCCGCTCGCCGTCGCATCCACTCGTCCATCACGCCTGCCCGCCAGGGAAGCCCCGCCGCTTCCTCCATTGCCAGGCTATGCCAAAACGGGGAAGCCGAAAACCGTCCAGAGTAGGCAACAAACAACCACACCCAACACCCTATGAACACTGAACTGACCACTGCTCAGGAGTTGAACGACAACCTGTTCGTTCTCGAGCTGGAAGAGCGCCTCGAAATGGTGGAAGCCATGGAGCTGACCTCCGTGAGCTGCTGCTTCGACAGCTAGGAAACGCTGTCACCTCATTTACGGGGAAGCCGAAAACCGTCCAGAGTAGGCAACAAACAACCACACCCAATACCCTATGAACACTGAACTGACCACTGCCCAGGAGTTGAACGACAACCTGTTCGTTCTCGAGCTGGAAGAGCGCCTCGAAATGGTGGAAGCCATGGAGCTGACCTCCGTGAGCTGCTGCTTCGA
>NZ_JBSSEC010000014.1:0-17134 GCF_054061335.1 Hymenobacter sp. UYAg731
ATATTTTTTTTTTTTTTATTTTTTTTTTTTTTTTTTTTTTTTTTTTTTTTTTTTTTTTTTTTTTTTTTTTTTTATTTTTTTTTTTTTTTTTTTTTTTTTTGTTTTTTTTTTTTTTTTTTTGGGGGGGGGGGGGGGGGCCCCCCCCCCCCCCCCCCCCCCCCCCCCCACGGCGGCACTTGCACAAAGACCCTGCGTAACAGCAGTTACTTGAACGCTTGGATACCCGTAATGTCCGCGCCCGTGATGAGCAGGTGAATGTCGTGCGTGCCCTCGTAGGTAATCACCGACTCCAGGTTCATCATGTGGCGCATGATGGGGTACTCGCCAGTGATGCCCATGCCGCCGTGAATCTGGCGGGCTTCGCGGGCGACGTGCAGGGCCATATCGACGCTGTTGCGCTTGGCCATGCTGATTTGGGCACTGGTGGCTTTACCTTCGTTTTTCAAAACACCTAAGCGCCAGGCCATGAGCTGGGCCTTGGTGATTTCGGTAATCATCTCGGCCAGCTTCTTTTGCTGGAGCTGGAAGCCGCCGATGGGCTGGCCGAACTGCTCGCGCTGGAGCGAGTATTTCAGGGCCGACTCGTAGCAGTCGATGGCCGCGCCAATGGCCCCCCAGGCAATGCCGAAGCGGGCTGAGTCGAGGCAGGAGAGCGGGCCTTTGAGGCCGTCGATGTTGGGCAGGATGTTCTCCTTGGGGATTTTTACGTCCTCAAACACCAGCTCGCCGGTGGTGCTGGCGCGCAGGCTCCACTTGTTGTGGATTTCGGGGGTGCTGAAGCCTTCCATGCCCCGCTCCACGATGACGCCCTTGATGCGGCCCTGCTCGTTTTTGGCCCACACTACGGCCACTTGGCACTCGGGCGAGTTCGAAATCCAGAGCTTGGCACCGTTCAGCAGGTAATGGTCGCCCATGTCCTTAATGTTCGTGGTCATGCCGCCGGGGTTCGAGCCGTGGTCGGGCTCGGTCAGGCCAAAGCAACCCAGCCACTCGCCGGATGCCAGCTTGGGCAGGAACTTGCGGCGCTGCTCTTCCGAGCCGTAGGCGTAAATCGGGAACATCACCAGCGAGCCCTGCACCGAGGCGGTGGAGCGCATTCCGGAATCGCCGCGCTCAATCTCCTGCATAATCAGGCCGTAGCTGATGTAGTCCAGGCCGCCGCCGCCGTACTCCTGCGGGATGGTGGGGCCGAAAGCGCCCACATCGCCAAACTTGCGCACGATTTCGCTCGGGAAGTGCGCGTCCTGCGCCCATTTCTCGATGTTGGGGCTGATTTCCTTCTTGACGAAGTCGCGGATGGACTGGCGAATGAGCAAATGCTCCTCGGTCAGCAGTCCGTCGAGGTCGAAATAATCAGTGAAGCCATTGGCGTTGGTGCTGCCTTTTTGGGCGCTGTGGGCTTTGGCTTGGGGGGAGAGAACGTCGGCTTCCGAAGACATGGGTGGGGGTTTGGGGTGGGAGTTGGCACAAAGATAACAGGCCGGGCCGAGGTGCGGTTTTGGAAAGTACTTCTCCGATAAGCAGCACCAATGGCTTACCTTTCATTCCGCCAGCCAACTCATTATCACCGGAGTTCACCCCCGAAGGACAATGCATCTTCTGGGCCGGCGGTTGATTTTTCTCCGCCGCACGGCCTCTCATGAGCCATAAAAGAAAATTATCCGAACTGGAAGCCACCGCCATCTGCGGCAACGACATTTCCTCGTCCTGCCTCTACGTGTCGGCGCTGGCCATTTCCTACGCCGGGCAATACGCCTGGCTGGCCCTGCTGCTGGTGGGCGCGGTGCTGTTTCTATTCCGCAAAATCTACGGCGAAGTGGTGGGCGCCCTGCCCCTGAACGGCGGGGCCTACAACGTGCTGCTGAACACCACCAGCAAGCACAACGCCGCGCTGGCGGGCTGCCTCACCATCCTGTCCTACATGGCCACGGCCGTGCTCTCGGCTAACGAGGCCATTCACTACCTGCACACGCTGTGGGCGGCGCTGCCCATCATCGGGGCCACGCTGGGGCTGCTGGGGCTGTTTCTGCTGCTCACCATCCTGGGCATTTCGGAGTCGGCGAAGGTGGCGGTGGTCATTTTTATTACGCACCTGGCCTCACTCACCCTACTGGTGGGCGTGGCGGGGTGGTACATCGTCACGCACAGTATGCCGCACTTGGCGCTCAACTTCCAAGTGCCGCCGAAGGGTGGCAGCATTGTGGGGGCCTTGTTTTTTGGGTTCAGCGCGGCCATGCTGGGCATTTCGGGGTTTGAGAGCTCAGCCAACTTCGTGGAGGAGCAGGCCCCCGGCGTATTCCAGAAAACGCTGCGCAATATGTGGGTGGTGGTCACGGTGTTCAATCCGCTGCTGGCGTTCGTGGCCATCGCGGTGCTGCCGCTGGCCACGGTGGGGCCGCACGCCGAAACGCTGCTTTCGTACCTGGGCACCGTGGCGGGCGGGCACTGGCTGGGCACGCTCATTTCGGTCGATGCCGTGGCCGTGCTCAGCGGGGCCGTGCTCACGTCCTTCGTGGGCGTGAGCGGGCTGATGAAGCGCATGGCCCTGGACCGCATCCTGCCCGAGTTTTTTCTGAAGGAAAACGGGCGGCAGAGCAACTACGTCATCCTCATCACCTTTTTCCTGCTGTGCGTGTCGGTGCTGCTCATCACTAACGGCGAGTTGGGGCCGCTGGCGGGCGTGTACACCATCTCGTTTCTGTCGGTGATGTCGTTTTTCGCCTACGGCAACTTTCTGCTCAAAAGCAATCAGCCGAACCTGCCCCGGCCGATTCGGGCCAGCATCATCACTGTGGGGCTGGGCTTGGCGGGTGTGCTGGTGGCGCTGTTCGGCAATATCAAGCTGCACCCCGAAGACTTGGTGGTGTTTCTGGAATACTTCCTGCCCTCCATGTTCCTGGTCTACTTCATGCTGAACCGCACCACCGTGCTGCAAATGCTGATGATGGCCATCGAAACCCTCACCAAGCCCCTGCCGAGGGCCGCTCGCATCACCCGCCTGCTGGTGTGGCGCGAGCTGCGGGCACTGGCCCGGCAGGAATATATTTTCTTCACGAAGGATGACAACGTCGTCAATCTCAACAAGGTGATGGCCTACGTGGTGGCCAACGAGTTCACCAACCGCCTCAAAATCGTGACCCTGCTCAAGTATGACGAGGACTACCCCGCCGAGCTGCTCGCCGACATCGGGGTGCTGAGCCAGGCCTACGAGCAGATTTCAGTCGACGTGGTGGTGATGACCGCCCACCTCGGCCCCGAGCTGGTGAACGACCTCTCGAAGCAGTGGAACATCCCCAAAAACTTCATGTTCATCGGCTCGACCGGCGACTGGGCCCCGTACCACATCTCCGAGCTGGGCGGCGTGCGCCTCATCATCTAGACCACGGATTGGCGCGGATTTCACAACAAAAAGGCTTACCAACTCGCAAGCCTTTTTGTTGTGAAATCCGCGCCAAACGGGCCTAAAACTTCAGCCCTACTGAGGCCAGATAGTTGCGCGTAGCCTGCGGATAGAACCAGTTGAAAGTTTCCTGCTGGCCGCTGTAGCCCTGGTAGGTGTAGGTGTAGCCGTTGGCCACGTACTGGCGGTTGAGCAGGTTATTGACGAGCAGGCCCAGCTCAATTTCCTTCATAAAACTGGGGTGCAGGGCGTAGCGCAGGCGGAAATCGAGGGTCTGGTAGGGGTTGATGCTGCGGTAGGCGTTCTGCGAGTTGTCGAGGTACTGCCGGCTCACGGTTTTGAGGAGCAGGGCCACGCGCAGGCCTTTCAGCGGCTGGCCTTCCAGGGTGTGGGCCGACACCACGCCCGGCGAGTACGAGATGGTGGATGTGCGCGCCTCGGCCGTGTTGGTGGTGGCCACGTAGGCCGTGTCGTAGCTGTACGTCACGTCCCGATAGTTCAGAATGCGGTTCTGGCTCAGGGTCAGGGTGCTGCTGAGAGTGATTTTATCATTGGCCGAGACGAAGGCCGACAACTCCACGCCGCGCCGGTAGCTGCGGGCCACGTTGGTGCGCAGGGCCGTGCCCACGTCGTTGAGCTGGCCGGTGGCTACCAGCTGGTTGCGGTAGTTCATGTAGAAGCCGTTGGCCTCGAAGCGCAGCACGGTAATCGGCCCTAGAGTCGTGAGGTCGGTGCGGGTGAAGCGGTAGCCCCCTTCGAAGTCTTCAAGGCGCTCGGCCTGGGCCGACTGGTCGCCCACGGGGCGGTCAGTGAAATCGGAGCGCACGGGCTCGCGCTGGCCCACCGCGAAGCTGCCGTAGAGCTGCTGGCCCTGTCCGAGGGTGAGCGTAGCGCCAGCCTTGGGGTTGAAGAAGGTGTACTTGGCGCGGGTGGTCACGTCCTGGTTTTTGGGCTCCAGGCCGTCGATGCGGTAGTCGATGTGGCGCACCTGCACGTCGCCATAGATGCCCAGCCGGTCCAGCACCTGCCAGGTGGCGCGGGCGTAGGCGTTGTAGTCGGTCTTGACGGCGTTGTTGAAGTAGTAGCGCTGGCCGAGCTGGCCGTTGGACGCGTACTGCGCCCAGATGATTTCGCCGTAGTGGTCGCCGTCGTAGCGGTTCCAGGCCCCCCCAAGGGTGGCTTGCAGCTTGCCATTCGTGGGCTGGTAGTTCAGGGCCAGCGTGCCGCCGTAGAAATTATTGTCGAGCCACTTGCGGTCCACCAGGTTGGTTTTGGTGAGGGTGTCGCCGCCGATAATCACGTCTCGCAGGCCATAATCCGCGAATTTCCGGCCGGTGCGGTAGCTCTCGTAGTAGCCGAAGCCGCGCGTGAGGTGCAGCGCGCCCGCCAGGTTCCAGCTGCGGCCCAGGCCCTGCGAGAGGTGCAGCTGGTAGTGGTTTTGCTGGTAGTTGTCGGTCTGGTTGGCGTAGGTGTAGTAGCTGTAGCGGCGGCCTTCCTGAAGCACACGGGCGGCATCGGCTTCCGACAGCTCGCCGTTGTCGATGAAGGTTTGGAGCCGGGCGCGGTCGCCGGAGAGAGCCGGCTCGGGCACGCCGTTCCAGGCCTGGTAGGTTTTTTCGCGGCTCGCGAAGGTGATGAACTTCAGCAGCGTGTTCTTGGCCTGGTAGCCGGCGGCGAAGTAGTAGGACTTCAAATCCGACGCCGCCCGGTTCATGTAGCCATCGGAGGCAATGCGCGACAGCCGGCCATCGACGGTAAAATGGCCGTTAATGAGCCCCGTGCCGAAGGAAACGTTGTTCTTCCAGGTCTGGTAGGAGCCGTAGGTGTTCTGGGTTTCGGCGTAGGCCTCGCGGTGGTTGTCCAGCGTGCTCACGTTGATGCTGGCCCCGAAGGCCGCACCGCCGTTCTGGCTGGTGCCCACGCCCCGCTGAATTTGCAGCGAATTAATGGACGAAGCCAAATCCGGCAGATTAATCAAAAACGCGCCGTGCGATTCCGGGTCGTTCAATGGCACGCCGTTGATGGTGGTGTTGATGCCCGTATTGCTCGTGCCCCGGATGCGGATGTCGGTGTAGCCCACGCCAGCCCCGGCATCGGAATTCACCACCACGGAGGGCGTCTGGTTGAGCAGATAGGGCAAATCCTGCCCGAAGTTCTGCCTGGCCAGGTCCTGCTTGCTCAGGTTGGTGTAGGCCGTGGCCGTGCGGTCGTTGGCGCGGGAAGCGGTGACGAGGGCTTCGGGGGTGACGATGCGGCGGGCGATGGCCGTATCGGCCGGTGCGGTGCCGGACACGGGGACTTGCGCCCACGCCGGCGCGGCGGCCAGCGCACACAGCGCCGCCCCCGCAAAGAGTACAGTTTTCAAAAAAGTGAGGGTAAAAAGTGGAACGCGCCGTCGCCCCAGGGGTCGGAGCGGCCGCGGAATCGTCCGTGGATTGTTTATTCCCTTCGCCGGCATTACCCGGTTCAGGTTCGATGGGTATCATCTCAGCCGATGTCATGCACAACATCAGCACCCCTAAACATGGCGCAAAGATACGGGCCGGCGCGGCGGGTCATATCTTTTTTTCTTATTCGGCGGCTAAGCAGGCGGCGGTTTGCTGACTGTCAGCTAATTTAGGGACGCGGGCCGGCGGAACACCGGGCCGGGGGCCTGTGTTTATAGGCTCCGCACCGTTTTAGTCGCCTTCGTCATGTTCAGCTTAGTCTCCGCCCTTGCGCTCTGCGCCTTCCTGTTGTTTGTGATGGCATTGCCCCGGCGGCGGCGTACAGTGCCCCCGCCCCCACCCAGCGACGGTGACGACGACGGCGGCGAACCCCACGACCCCGGCCTGCCCGACCTGGACCTGCCCCCCGGCATCTCGCGCCCCATCAACGACTGGGAACCCGACTATAACCGCCGAAAAGTGGAGATTTGAAAAAAGGTTAAAGGTTAGGAGTTAAGAGTTAGCAAAACGGCAACTCTTAACTCCTAACCTTTAACTTTCAACTCTTGACCCTCCCTACCCTATCTGCATCGAATACGAAGCCGTGAAAACCTGGCCGGGCTCCAGGGTCAGGATGCCTTCTTTTTCGCTGAGCTCGCCGGGCTTGCCGGCTGCGCTGGCAATGCCATGCCAGGGCTCGACGCACACGAAACTGGCTCCGGGGCCTTTGGTCCAGAGGCCGAGGTAGGGAAAGCCGTCGAACTGAAAGCGCACAAAATGAGCCGACTTGCGCGAGCGTAGCGTGAGCCCGGAGAAATCGTAGTGCTTGAACACCAGCGCATCATCAGAAAACAGGTCGTAGGTGAGCGGCAATTCCCGCCCTGCGATAAGCACGGGGGCCGTCTGGCCCGTGAGCAGGCCGCCTTGCAGCAGGTGGCGCTCCAGGGTCACGGGGTGGTCGAACTCGAAGTAGTAGTCTTCGAATTTTTCATCGGGGAGTAGGGGGCAGCGCACGGCCGGGTGCGCCCCGATGCTGAAGAGCAGCGGCGCATCGGTGGCGGGGTTGCGCACGTCCCAGCGCACGGTCAGGGCGGTGTCGCGCAGGGTGTAGGTAATAGTGAGCTCGAAGGCAAAGGGGAAAACGGCGCGGGTGGTCTCGTCGTGGTGCAGCTGGAACACCAGCTCGGTGGCCGAGTGGCGCAGCACGGCAAATTCCTGGTCGCGGGCGAAGCCGTGCTGCGGCAGCTTGTAGTCGCGGCCCCCGTAGGAATAGGCGTCATCGGGCAGGCGGCCCACCAGCGGGAATAGCACGGGCGCGTGCCGGGCCCACACGGCGGGGTCGGCGGGCCAGATGTATTCGAGGTCGTTGGCGATGGTGCGCAGGCTGGTAAGCTCGGCTCCGTGGGCGGCAAAGGTGGCCTGGCAGGCGGGCGTGTTGAGGGTGTAGTGGGTGGGGTGGTAGGCCATGCGGGGTTCTTCTAAAACGGGAGCGGAATCAGGATGCTGGGCGGCCGTGCATAGCAGTTCATCCACCAGAAAGCGGGCCTGGGCAAAGCGGCGGTCGCCGGAGCCGGAAATTTCGGCAAAGTTGGACATGCGCTCGCTCAGCTCGCGGCGGTATAGGTCGTAGAAATGTTGGCGCAGGTGTGGGTGTTCGCGCAGCGGGTCGGGTTCCCAGGGCAGGTCCACACCCATGAGCAGGGCCAAGTCGTACTGCTGCTGGTCGATGGTGCGCAGAATCCATTCGGGGCAGGAACCGAAGGAGTGCTCGGCCCAGATTTTTATCACCAGCAGGTCGCTATCGCAGAAAAACAGGCCGTTAGAGGCTCGGGCAGCAGCTTCGGCTTCGGCCGCGAGCTGGCCCCGCGCTATTTCCTCCAGGTCTTCGGCGGTGTAGTGCGGGCCGGACAAGGCCAGGTATTCGCGGGCAAATTCGGGGGCGGAGGAAGTGCCATAATGCGCCGCCAGCTGAGCAGCCAGCGTCGATTTGCCCGTGGACTCGGGGCCGGTGAGGGAAACGCGCAGCAACTTTACAGGGGGTGAGGACGGGGGTGGTGAAAGACAGGGAAACAGGGGCAAGCAAGCGCCGGGAGTCATTAATCGGGGTGGAATAATGCGGGTGCCTCCCGGCGCAACAGGTCAAGTCAACGAAGTTTGGCCGCCATTCAGCTGGCAACCGGCTCCGATAGTATGGGGGCGGGCCGGGCCAGCTCGCGCCGCCACTGCCAGTAGCCGTAGGCGGCCAAGCCCAGGTAGAGGGCGTAGAGCAGGCTGGTGGGGTACAGGTCTTTGTACCAGAGCACGGGCACGTAAATCACGTCGACTAATATCCAGAGCAGCCAGTTTTCGAGGCGCTTGCGGGTGAGCAGGTACTGGGCCACGATGCTGCCGGCGGTAGTGAAGCTGTCGAGGTGCGGCAGCGAGGCATCGGTATAGTAATGAAGGTAGTAGCCAAAGCCCAGGGTGAAGGCCCCGGCGAACGCCGCACCGGCCAGCCACTCGCGGCGGGTGGTGTGCGTCACGCCCAGTTCGGTGGCGTTGCGGCCGCCATATAGCCACTCGTACCAGCCGTAAATGCTCAGGGCAATGAACAGGACCTGGAGGTAGCAGTCGGAATAAAGCCGCGCCCGGTAATACACAAAAACGTAGAGCAAGCAGCTGATAATGGCTACCGGGAAGTTCCACAAGGACTCGCGCGCGGCCAGCCACACGCAGGCAAACCCCGTGACCACGGCCACCAGCTCCAGCACGGTGGTGGCGTGCCAGTACTGCACAAACGAAGTCGGAATATCGAGCAACAAAGGAGCAAACACGCGGGCACAGCCTGATAGGAAGCTGCAAGGTAGGACGCGGCGGGCCTATTTTTGTGATTCAACTCTCCGTATTATGCAAAACATTTCGCTCGAAATCAGCCCCGAAGACCTGCACCGCCGCCTGCAAGCCGGCGACGACATCCAGCTCATCGACGTGCGCGAGGAGATGGAGTTCGACTATTGCCACCTGCCCGGCAGCCTCCTGCTGCCCCTGAACGAGCTGCCGCGCCGCGCCGCCGAAATCCGCATCGAGGGGCCGGTGGTGGTCATTTGCCACCACGGCGTGCGCTCGGCCCACGCCCTGGGCTACCTGCGCCAGCGCCTGGGCCGCACCAACGTCCTCAACCTGCGCGGCGGCGTGGATGCCTGGGCCGAACGAGTCGACCCGGCATTTCCCACGTATTAGGCCGAGCCGCGGCCGCCACTGGCCGGGGTTCGTTGTTATCCTGCCAACCGCTGCCGCCCTCCATGCCCGATTTTCCGCTGCCCACCAGCCCTGTTTCTTCCCCCCTCGCTCCCACCCTCTCGGACCGACTGGCCCTGCGCGAGCGGCCCATGGGCACGCCGCTGCTGCGCCAGCAGTGGAGCGAGCTGCTGTTTCTGCACTGGCCGGTGCCGGCCGCGCTGCTGCAGCCGCACCTGCCGCCCCGCCTCAAAATCGACCTCCACGACGGCATGGCGTGGCTGGCCGTGGTGCCGTTTCAGATGAGCAAAGTGCGGACCCGCCTCACGCCGGAAATGCCGGGCACCAATGCCTTTCTGGAGTTGAACGTGCGGACCTACGTGCATCTGGATGGCGTGCCGGGCGTCTGGTTTTTCTCGCTCGATGCCACCAACGCGCTGGCCGTGTGGGTGGCGCGCACGTTTTTCCGGCTGCCCTACCTGCGCGCCAACATGCGCCTAGAAAGCCCCAGCGCCGATTTGCGGCAGTTCACGGCCACGCGCACCCACGGCGGAGCCCCGGCCGCCAGCTTCCGCGCCACCTGGAAAATCGGCGCGCCGCTGCCGCCTGCAGAGCCGGGCTCGCTGGCGTTTTTCCTCACCGAGCGGTACGCCCTCTACACCAGCAACAAAGCCCAGACCAAGCTCTACCGAGGCCGGGTGGCGCACGCACCGTGGCCGCTCAGCACGGCCCAGGTACTGCATCTGGAGTCGAGCCTGATTGAAAGCCACGGCCTGCCCACGCCGGCCGGTCCGCCTGTGGTACACGCCGGCGGCCCCGTGAGCGTGGAGCTGTGGCCCATGCAGCAGGTGTAGCCGGAGGCGAAATTATTCGCGCAGCCAGCGCGTCATTTTTGGGAAGTTTTCCGTGGTTGTCAGGCCCATCCAGACCAGCAGGGGCAGGCCGGGGTAGATGCCCTGGCGAAAATTATCCAGAATCCAGGCACTCGCGTTGCGGTAGCCATCGGGATGAAACACGACTTCGGGGGAGATGCCCAAAGCTTCACTAGCGGCGTATGACCAGAGCATGGCCAAGATTTCGTCGCCGTCGATGCCGTGCTGGTCGGGCTTGCCGGCCAGCACGTTGCCCGAAAGTTGGGCGCGCTCGGCGGCGGGCGTCACGGCCAGGTGGCCGGCCTCGTGCAGGATATCGCCGGGGTAGAGCAGGCGCGCCGGGTCAATCAACAGGCCGCCGCCCTCGATGAGGATGCCCGGCAGGAAGGTGTCGACGGTGAGTTCGACCTCCTGGGTTGGAATGCCAATTTCGGCCAGAAACTGCCGCATGGCGGGCAGGTGGGCGAGAGCGGCCGCATCGGCGGGCAGGGAAGCAGGTTGGTTGGATGACATGGCAGGTGGAGCGCGAAACGGCTGCGAATCAAACTTAGCGCCGTTTTGGCAATCGCCTGTAATTGGTAGTCCGCTTGCCGCCACCGTGCGGAACCATCGCCCCGGTCCAGGCCGTAATTTTGGCCCGATGCCCAACGCCTTCGTCCTGCCGCACCTCCTAAATCTGCCCATCCTCGCGGCGCTGCCCGAACTGCGGGCCGCCCTGGCCGCCCACAGCCGCGTGGTGCTGGAAGCGCCGCCCGGCGCGGGCAAAACCACCGTGGTGCCGCTGGAGTTGCTGGCCGCCGAGTGGCGCAACCCCGACGATAAAATCCTGGTGCTGGAGCCGCGCCAGCTGGCAGTGCGCGGCGCGGCCGCCCGCCTGGCCCAGCTGCTGGGCGAGCCCGTGGGCCGCACCATCGGCTACCGGGTGCGGCTCGATAGCAAGGTGAGCCGGGAAACCCGCGTAGAAGTCATCACCGAAGGCATTCTCACCCGCATGATTCAGGACGACCCGGCGCTGGAAGGCGTGGCGGCCGTGGTGTTCGATGAATTCCACGAGCGAAGTCTGAACGCCGATTTGGGCTTGGCACTGGCCCTGGATGCCCAGGCAGTATTGCGGCCCGAGCTGCGCATCCTGATAATGAGCGCCACGCTGGAGGCTCAGCGGCTGGGCCAATGGCTGCCCGCGCCGGTGGTATCGTCGGCGGGCTTTTTGTTTCCGATTGACACGCACTACCTCGACCCGCGCCGCGCCTCCGCCCTGCCCAACAAGCCCAACGAGCGGCTGGCCGAACTGGTGCCCGCCCAGGTAAAAATAGCGCTGAGCACCCACGCCGAGGGCGACATCCTAGTGTTTCTGCCCGGGGTGGGCGACCTACAGCGCAGCGCCCGCAAGCTCCAGGATTCGCTGCCCAAGCACGTCGACTTACACCTGCTGCACGGCGAGTTGCCCCTCGAAATCCAGGATGCGGCCCTGCGCCCGGTGGGCAGCGGCCGGCGCAAGGTCATCTTGGCCACCAGCATTGCCGAAACCAGCCTCACCATCGAGGGCGTGCGGGTGGTGATTGATGGCGGGTTTGCGCGGGTGCCGCGCTTCGTGCCGCGCACCGGCTTCACCACCCTCGAAACCGTGCCCGTGGCCCGCGCCGCCGCCGACCAGCGCCGGGGCCGCGCCGGCCGCCTCGGCCCCGGTACCTGCTACCGCCTCTGGACCGAAGCCGAGCACCACAACCTGCCCGCCCACCGCCCGCCCGAAATCCACACCGCCGACCTTAGCAGCCTGGCCCTGGAGCTGGCCCTGTGGGGCGCGGCCGAACCCACAGGTTTGCGCTGGCTGGACGTGCCGCCAGCGGCAGCGTTTGCGCAAGCCACTGATTTATTGTTGCGGCTGGGAGCGGTGGTTGAACATAAATCAGGGGCACAACCCACCGCCCACGGCCGAAAATTAGCCGCGCTCGGCCTGCCACCGCGCCTGGGGCACCTCGTGGTGCGCGGGCACGAGTTGGGCCACGGCGCGGCCGCCGCTTCCCTGGCCGCGCTGCTAGCCGAGCGCGACCTGCTGCGTTGGGCCGCCCCCACCGACACCCGCCCCGCCCCGCCCGACCTGCGCCTGCGCCTCGAAGCCCTGGCCAGCGGCCGGCCGCCCCTGCCCGGCCTGGCCCTGCACCACGCCACGCTGCAACGGGTGCGCGACGTGGCCCGCAACCTCACCGGGCGCCTGGGCAAAGCCGGAAACTCACCCATCCACCAATCCGCTAACCCACCAGTCGGCCTGCTCACTGCGCTGGCCTACCCCGACCGGCTGGCCCAGCGCGAAACCCATGACCGCCTGCGTCTCGTGACGGGCCAGCGGGTGAGCCTGAATACTACTGATGTGGACCCGCAGGCCACGTTTTTCGCGGTGGCCCACTTGGCCGGCACGGCCTCGGCCCCACGCGCCACGCTGGCCGCCCCGCTCGGGCAGGATGAGCTGGAGCTGGCCTTCGCCGACCAGATTACCACCACCGACGAAGTGCGCTACGATGCCACCACCCAGCGCGTAACCGGCCGCCGGGTGCGCCGCCTGGGTGCATTGCTGCTCGACGAAAAGGTCATCGGCCAGCCCGACGCGGCGCTGGTGGTGCGGGCCCTGCTGGACTATTTGCAGGAAGCCGGCGTGAGCAAGCTAAACTGGACGCCCGCCGCCCGCCAGCTGCAGCAACGGCTGGAGTTTATGCGGCAGCACTTCCCGGCCACTGATGCCACAGAAATATGGCCTGCTTCCGATGATACCACACTGGCTCAGGAGCTGGCCGATTGGCTCGGGCCACACCTCACCGGCCTCAAAACCCTCGACCAGGTACAGCGCCTCGACCTGTTTGAGCCGTTGCTGGCCCGCCTGCCCGGCGGCTGGCAGCAGCGCCAGGAGCTGGACCGCCTCGCGCCGGCCGCGCTGGAAGTACCCAGCGGCTCGCACATTACCTTGAATTACAGCGACCCCACCACCCCCGTGCTGGCCGTGAAATTGCAGGAGCTGTTCGGCCTCACCGAAACGCCCACTGTGGCGGCCGGCCGCGTGCCGCTGCTGCTGCACTTGCTGTCGCCCGGCGGCCGGCCGGCGCAGGTAACGCGCGATTTGCGCAGCTTCTGGGAGAAGGGCTATTTTGAGGTGCGCAAGGATTTGAAGAACCGCTACCCCCGCCACCCCTGGCCCGACAAGCCGATGGAGCACATTCCGACTAAGCTCACCAAGAAGCGGCTGGGGCCGTGATGTCGCAGAGCAACCAATGCAACCCCACCCAATGTTAAGTTTTACCAATCTTCAGTAACAATTACGTAATACACGGTAACATTGCCGTAACTTGAGGAGGTGAAACACCTCTTCCCGCTGCTCCTGCTGGCTTTGCTATGGATAACGGGCCCAGCCGCTTATGGCCAGGGCGGCGGAGCCCCCGTGGGCTGGGCCAAGCTGAGCCTGGATTCGCCCTTGCGTGGGCGCTGGAGCCTGTATTCGGAAGTGGAAACCCGCCAGGGCAACGCCCGGCTGGCAGCCCAGCAGCTGGGTCGCGTGGGGTTTCGCCTGCACATGGGACCCAGCTTCAGCCTGACAACCGGCTACGTGCTGGCCGCCAACGACTGCGGCCGCCCCAACGGCATCACCGCCCCCGAGCACCGCTTCTACCAGGAAGTAGCCCTGGCCGATGCCACCGGCCCGGTGCGCGCCAGCCATCGCCTGCGGGCCGAGGAGCGGTGGCTGCGCTCGTCGCCGGAAACGGCCTTTCGGTTTGCCCCGCGCCTGCGCTACCAGTTGCGGCTGGTGGTGCCGCTGCACGCGGGCGGCCAGCTGCCGGTGGGCAGCTTGTTTGTGGTGGCCGCCGATGAAGTTTTTGCGGGCCTGGGACCGCAGGAAGGCCGCAGCTTTCTGGAGGAAAACCGCGCCAGCGCCGGCCTGGGCTACCGTGCCAGCCGCCGCACCATGCTCGAAATGGTGTATCTGCACCAGAGCCAGGCCGCCAGTGTGTCCGGCCTAGCCCTGAGCCGCAATGCCGTACAGGTGAGCGTGGCCGTGGCCATTCCCAGCCATCAGGCCTTGGTGCGGCTGTAGGGTAGCGAAGGGTTTTTCGAGAGAAGTTGGGCCCGGCTTTGGCGGCTGCTTTTCTGCGCTATAACTTCGTGGAAAACCGCAGAAAACCGCTCCCCAATGCCGGATTTCACCCCCAATTCGCCCGTGCTAGCCGGCGACCAGCTTCGGCCGGGCTGGCTCCACAATAGCTGGATGTACCTGATGCTGGCCGCCGCCCTGGGCTGGGGCTGGTCGAGTTGGTCAGGGCCGCGGGGGCTGGCCTCGGCGGGGCTGGTGGTGCTCACGGTGGGGCTGGGACACTCCACGGGCCTGCACCGGGGCATCATCCACCACGCCTACCGGTGCGGGCGCATCACGCGGGGCGTGCTGGCCTACTTGGCGGTGTTATCGGGGCTGGGCGGGCCGATTTCGTGGCTGCGGGTGCATTATTTCCGCGATTACTGGCAGAACCGGCTCGACTGCCCGCCCTACTTCCGCTACGACCATTCCATGGCCCGCGACTACTACTGGAACCTGCACTTCGACCTGGTGCCCGGCGACATCAGCCGCTACCAAATCCCCACCGAGGACCTGTACGACCCCTGGCTGGTTTTCCTCGAAAAGACCTGGTACCTACACGTTATCGGCCTGGCCGGCCTCATCTGGGCCTTTTTCGGGTTTGAGACCATGATAATCTGCGTGCCGGTGCGGGTGAGCGTGAGCATCCTGGGGCACTGGTTTGTGGGCTTCATGACGCACAAATACGGCTACGCCCGCTACGCCATCGATGATGCCGCCGAGCACGGCTACAACAGCTGGGTGCTGGGCGCGCTCTCCTTCGGCGAGGGCTTCCACAACAACCACCACGCCCACCCCAGCTCGGCCAAAATGAGCACTGAATGGTATGAGCTTGACCTGGGCTGGTACCTGGTGGCGGGCCTGCGCGCCGTGGGCCTCATCTGGGATGTGCAGGTGGTCGGCCACGACGTCACCCAGCGGGACCGCGCTAAAGAGCACCGCTTCCGCTGGCACTGGCCGTGGCAGGACTAGCCGCAAAAGCTAACGCATCTCGTTCTCATCCAAGAAGTTCTTGCCATCGGCGCGGGGCGAATAGTGGCGATGCAGCCAGCGACTGAGGCCGCCGAGGCCCGGCAGCAGCACCCGCTCGGTGATGTTGGCCTGGTCGAGTTTGTCGCGCACTTCCCACTTGAGGCGGGCGGGAATGATGATGCGGAAATACAGCTCCGGGCGGTCAGCCAGCCAGTCGTGCAGTACGCTTTGGGCCGTGCTCATCAGGGAAAATAAAGCGTACTGATGCACAATGCGCGCATCGAGGCTGGGCGGCTCCAGAAATAGCACGTAGGGCTCGGCCTGTAGTTCTTCGAGCTCGCGCAGGCTGCTGCTCACGGGTTGCAGCAGCTCGGATGTGAAGACGTTGGAACCCTCGGCTTGCAGGGCCTGGCGCAGGCGCTGGGGCAGGTGCTCGGCAGCCTTCACGTAGTTCAGGGCCCAGATGATGCCGTCTTCGTGGTAGGCGGCGAGGTCGTCGGTGGCGAAGTGCAGGGCCACGTAGGGCGAGTACGTCCAGTCGAGCAGGCGGGTGGGCAGGCCGTGGTGCTGGGCCAGGGCCAGCCAGTCCCAGGTACTGGCGGCAGCGGCGGGCAGGCCAGTTTCGCGGGCATACTTGCGGAAGTTGCGCAGCAAATGATGCTCAAGGTGGTGGTACTCGCCCCCGAGACGCTGCAAACTGGTTTCGAGCTGAAAATGGCGCGAGCGGCCACCCCGGTACACAAACGGCGACCGGAACCGCCCGATGCGCGCATCCCAGGTATCCTGAAAGAGCAGCCTTTGCAGGTCTTCCCAGGAAGTGGCTTCGTAGTCGTTGGCAGATAAGGGCATAATGAGTCAAATTGAGAACGCAAGAACGGCAAACTCCCCTCCTTTTTTAAGGAGGGGACATTTTCGCAAAGCGAAAATTGGGGTGGTAAAGTCGCTGAACGAGGCGCAATCGGTTTGCATATAGCACCGTTCCAATATCGTTCAACGAGGGTAATCACCCCAATTTCAGCTACGCTGAAATGTCCCCTCCTTAAAATAAGGAGGGGAGTTTGCCGTTCTACTTCCCTACTCCCCGGCCGGGAAATCGGCTGCGTCGCCTACTTCGGCGTACTGCTCCAGCTCCTTGGCGGTAGTGGCGAATTTCTCGCGGGCACCCTTCACGGCGGCTTTGCCCAGGGGCAGGTGCAGGGGCGGGTTTTCGAGCTGCACCACGTCGTACATGGCTTTGGCGGCGCGCACGGGGTCGCCGGGCTGGCGGCCGCTGTAGCCCTGAATGCCGCGCAGGTTTTCGCCCACCGTGGCCTGGTAATCTTCGATTTTGGTATCGGCGATGGTGGCCGACTCGCCCGCCCACTTGGTGCGGAAGCCGCTGGGCTCAATATTCGTCACCTTGATGCCGAGCGGGCCTACCTGCTGGCTCAGGCTCTCGCCAATGGCTTCCAGGGCAAATTTCGAGGCGTTGTAGATGCCCACGCCGGGGAAGGTTTTCAGGCCGCCAATGCTAGTGATGTTGAGGACGTGGCCCGAACGCTGCTTACGCAGCTGCGGCAGCACGGCCCGCAGCACGTGAAGGGCGCCGAACACGTTCACGTCGAACTGGCGCTGCACTTCCTCGGCGGGCACTTCTTCGATGCTGCCCATCGAACCGTAGCCCGCATTGTTGACGATAACGTCGAGCTGGCCAAACTGCGCCAGGGCCTCGGCCACGGCGGTTTTTACCTGGTCTTCGTTGGTCACGTCGGCCACCACGCCGAGGGTGCGGCCGTTAATTTTTTTGGTGAATTCGTCCGCTTGCTCGGGCTTGCGAAAGGTGGCGGCCACGCGGTCGCCTTTTTCGAGGACGTAGTCGGCCAGGGCTTCGCCGAAACCGGACGAGGCCCCGGTAATAAACCAGGTTTTGGCAGTGGAATCAGACATAATGAATCATTCGTTGAAATGGTAGGTGCTAAGACGGATTGGGACGGCGAATTGTTTGCGGCGGGGGGGGGGGGCCCCCCGCCCGGCGGGGGCCCCCCCCCCCCCCCCCCCCCCCCCCCCCCAAAAAAAAAAAAAAAAAACACCCCCCACCGCCCACCCCACACCCACCAACAACCAACGGCAACCCCACCCCGGGTGAGAAAAAAGA
>NZ_JBSSEC010000015.1:0-16126 GCF_054061335.1 Hymenobacter sp. UYAg731
ATCTACACGCCAGACCCGGGGGGGGTTACCTGGGGGTCCACATCGGTTACTCTCCTGGGTTGTCGGGGGGGTTGTGGGGGGGGGGCGGGGGGGGGGGGGGGCCCCCCGCCCGCCCCCCCCCCCCCCCCCCACGGCGTAACATCAGTAAGTAAGCCTTGTAGCACCTGCTTCATACGCCGCGCCACAACCAGAAACGGCCGCTCCAGCAATGGGGCGGCCGTTTCTGCGCAATAATGTACCGGAACAGCCTAGCGTTTTTCCAGCATGTAAACGGTTTGAACCACGAACGTTGTGCCACCGCGGCTGTAGTTATTGGGCGCGGCGCTCACGACGTGCCAGCCCGCTTGGGACAGTTCGTTGACCTTGGCCAGGGCTACTTTTTGCACCTCGACGAAGCCTGCGGCTACTTTCTCTGCGCTCCGGATTTTAACTTCTACGGGCTTTTCCGTCATCTGCCCCTCGGCCGTGATGGTGGTTACGTTCGCATCGGCCGTGAAACCGTTGAGCGTGAAGTTGCCAATAACCATCATGTGGCTGCCGGTGGTTGGTGCAGCGGCTTTCGGATAAAACGCCCATGAGCCCACGACGGCCAGCGACAAGGCAACGGAAAGGAAAACTTTTTTCATAAAAAGAAATGGAGGTAAGATGAATACCTGCGCAAAGTACTTCTTCGGCTCCCTATATCCTTACTCCACCGCCAGCCGGCGCACCTGCCCGCCGCTGCGCACCAAATACACGCCGGCCGGTAGCCCCTCCGGCAGCGCCAGCCGGGCCGTGCCGGTGGCATCGGCCGTGGCCTTGAGCCGCACCCGGCCCAGGGCATCGAGCACGGCAAGCGGGGAGTTGGGGGTGGCCCCGGTGAGGGTGGTAGTGCCGTGGGCCGGGTTGGGAAAGAGGGTGAGGGCGGCGGCGGAGTAGCCGGCGGCGGCGGCCAGCGGACCGGTGCCGCCGTTCAGGCTGATGCTTATCGTATTGCTGTCCACGTTGCTCACCAACAGGTCTAGGTCGCCATCGCCGTCGATATCAGCTGCTATCACAATCCGAGGAGAGTTGCCTACGCTAACTCCGTTGCTGCCGCTAAAAATGCTGCTGCCGTCGTTGAAGCGGATGCTCACCCCGGCGCTGTTGGTAGTGGAAAAGAAATCCAGGTCGCCGTCGCCATCTACATCGCCCAAGGCCACGCCGAAAGGCTGATTGCCTACGCCCCTCACCGTCTGGCTGCCGCTAAAGTTGCCGCTGCCATCGTTGAGCCGCACACTTACCGTATTGCTGCCGTTGCTGGCCGTGATGAAGTCCACGTCGCCATCGCCGTCCAGGTCGCCCACAGCGATGCTGCGGGGCACATTGTCCACACTCACGCTTTGGCTGCCGCTGAAAAGGCCGCTGCCATCGTTGAGGCGCACACTCACCAAGCCGCTGCTGGTGGCGTTGGTGACCAGCAAGTCCAAGTCGCCATCGTTATCCACATCGGCTACTGCGACATAAACGGGAGATGTACCCACCCCTACTTCCTGGCTGCCATTAAAGGTGCCATTGCCGTTGTTTAGGCGGACGCTGATGGTGGTGCCCGAGGCATTGGCGGCGAGCAAATCCAGGTCGCCGTCGCCGTCGACATCGCCCAGCGTGACGCACCGGGGATTGTTGCCCACGCTCACTGCTTGGCCGTTGCTAAAGTTGCCGTTGCCGTCGTTCATCCGCACGCTCACGCTGCCCAGCACGGTGCCGTTGGCAACCAACAAATCCAGGTCGCCGTCGCCGTCCACATCGCCCACCGTCAGGCTAACCGGATTATTCCCGACGCTTACGTCCGGGCCACTGCCAAATGAGGTGCCGCGATTATTTAAGTGAATGCTTACCCGATTGTCGTTGCTGTTGGCGGCAAGCAAGTCAAGGTCGCCGTCGCCGTCGATATCGCCTACGGCCATGCTGGAAGGGTAATTGCCAACTGCTACCGTCAGGGCTGGCAGGAAATTGCCCGCTCCCGCGCCGCCCGCCGTCGCCGCCGTGAACTGCCCCACCCGGCCCTGCGCCAGCACCCCGCCGCTACCGGCCGCCGCCGTAGTCACGGTGTACTGCACCGTCTCGCCGGGCCGGAAGTCGTAGTTCGTCGGCGTGAAACTCAGCGCACTCCCGCTCACCACGGCCGGCGTGGCCCCGCGCGTGCGCAGCCCGCCGCGCTGGCTGCTGAACACCTTCATCGCACCCACCGAGGCAGCCGTGAGCGGCTGGTTAAAGTTGACCGTGACGGGGCTGTTGCGGGCCGCCGCCCGCGCATTGGCCATCGGGATGACGGAGGTGATGACGGGGGCCTGGGCCTGCGCGGCTCCGAGGGGGGCCAGCAGCAAGCCGGTGTGCAATGCCCAGCGGGGAAGACGGTAGAAGTCTAACATCGAAAAAGTAGTTGGAAAGGAACGGATTACCGCGATTTTATTGGGTGTAAAGCTAGGTTATGCGCGCCGCCGCTACTCCACCAGCAGCTCGGCCAGCCGCGATATTTTGGCCTTGGCCCCGGCTATTTCCTCATCGTCGGGGTGGTTGATTTCGACCACTTCCACGAAGCCGGCCATCATCAGCAGCATCACCTCGCGGGCGTGGCGGGCGTTGGCCGCTATTTCCTCTGGGGTTTCCTCGTCTTCGGGGGCCGCGTCGCGCATCACGTCTTCTAGGCTGCCGCTGGCCAGCACGTCGGTCACGGTGCTCAGGGCGCACACCTGCGCCGCCTGATATAGCCGCAGCAGCTCCGACCACGTCAGGCCAAACGGCTCCTCGGCCTCCGACGCGGCCAGGCGGGCGGCCAGCCGCTCCAGGGCCGGGCGGCGCACGCCGCCCAGCGCCCGGCCAAAGGCGGTTTCGCCCAGCTCGGCCAAGATGTAGGGCAGGCTCAGGGCCGTGCCCAGCGTCACGCGCTGGCATTCGGTGAAGGTGATGTGTACGGCCGGCTCCTCCGCGTCCTCCGCTTCGTCGGCCGCGTCCAGGGCCAGGGCCTGTACCTCGGCGGGCGAGTGGCCGGGCGGGTAGTAGGGCCGCAGCGTATCGTCGAGGCGGGCGAAGATGCTTTCGGTTTGCAGGCGGCGCAGGTGCAGCTCCTCGCGCAGGTCGGCATCATCCCCGGTCAGGTACTGGCCAATGTTTTCCAGCAGCGACTCGCCGAAGGTGAGCATGTACTGGCGCGGCCCGTCCAACGCTTCCTCGGGGGCCTGGTTGCGGGCCAGGTAGGCCCGCAGGGGCTCATCAAGGGAGCTTTCGTACACGAGCCGGCCCACCACCACAAAATCGAACAGCTGGAGGGTGTGAGCGGCCATCACCCGGGCCAGGCTAGGGTTGTCGGTCGCGCCCGCTATTATTTGCAATGTGTCGATGTCGTAGCCCAGCAACTCTTTCAGGGCCTGGGGCACGGGGTCATCGTCGTGCCCGAGCAGCATGTAGCTGGCCACGCTGCCGAGCAGCAGCAGCGGCTGCATGTTCTCGTAGAGCTCGGGCGGCACCAGGGCAATTTGCCGCTGCAGTTCGGCTTCGAACTGCGCAGCCTGCTCGGCGGCATTTTCTTCTTCGGAATCGGCATTCAGGTCGTCGTGGTCATCAAAATCGGCCATGGGCAGGAGGGAAATGCTGCCACGCACGATGGCCGCGGTAAATTGCGGAGAAAAACGGAAAGTATAATCCTTGGCCGCTCCGTTCCCGCTTGGCGCTCAAACCCGGCATCCGTGCCGTAATTTGGCCCCATGATGAAAGTCGTCCCTGCTTCCGAACCCCTCGTGCTGCTCGAATGCCTCGTGGCCGGCACCTCGCACCGCCCCAACCTGGAGAAATACGAGCCCAAGCTGAAACTCGGCCAGGCCCTGCACCTGAGTCGCGAAGTCGATAACCACTACGACGACTGGGCCGTGCAGGTGCATACCGCCCCCGCCACCGACCCCGCCAACGTCTGGCTCGGCTACCTGCCCGAGGGCCGCAACGAAACCGTGGCCCGCCTGCTCGATGCCGGCAAGCACCTCTCGGCCCGCCTCAACCACAAATCCTGGGAAACCGACTGGCTGCATCTGGATATCGAAGTGCTGCTGCATGAGTAGGGGCGGGGGTTTAAGAATCGAATCCGAAAGCCCGGCATGACGTTCTAATAATTTCCAGATATGGAGCTTTTTTCCCCGTCAAATAGTTACTCATACGCTTAGCAAGCACCGACCAATCATTTTAGCAATATCCTTATGCGCGAAGCCTATCTCACCGGCGGCACCGAAAACTTCGATGCCACCGACAAGGACATCGACAAAGCCCTTCGGCCGCTCAGTTTCGACGATTTTACGGGCCAGGAGAAGATTTTGGAAAACCTGAAAGTCTTCGTGGCTGCCGCCAAAATGCGCGGCGATGCCCTCGACCACGTCCTGTTGCACGGCCCCCCCGGCCTGGGCAAAACCACGCTCTCCCACATCATTGCCAACGAGCTGGGCTCCGGCATCAAGATGACCAGCGGCCCGGTGCTGGACAAGCCCTCGGACCTGGCTGGCCTGCTCACCAACCTGGAGCCGCACGACGTGCTGTTCATCGACGAAATCCACCGCCTCAACCCCGTGGTGGAAGAGTACCTGTACTCGGCGATGGAGGATTACCGCATCGACATCATGCTCGACTCGGGTCCGAATGCCCGTTCGGTGCAGATTTCGCTGTCGCCCTTCACCCTGGTGGGGGCCACCACGCGCTCGGGCATGCTCACGGCCCCGCTGCGGGCGCGCTTCGGCATCTCGGCCCGTTTGGAATACTACGATTCCAAGCTGCTGACCACCATCGTGCTGCGCTCGGCCGAAATCCTGGGCACGCCCATTCA
This sequence comes from Hymenobacter sp. UYAg731, assembly GCF_054061335.1. NCBI lineage: Bacteria > Pseudomonadati > Bacteroidota > Cytophagia > Cytophagales > Hymenobacteraceae > Hymenobacter > Hymenobacter sp. UYAg731. Next base: position 4,823 of record NZ_JBSSEC010000015.1, read on the forward strand.
CGACGACGCGGCTTACGAAATTGCCCGCCGCTCGCGCGGTACGCCGCGCATTGCCAACAACCTGCTACGCCGCACCCGCGACTTTGCCCAAATCAAGGGCGACGGCACCATCACGGTCGAAATTGCCCAGTTCGCCCTTAACGCCCTCGACGTGGACGCCCGCGGCCTCGACGACATGGACAAGCGCATCCTGACCACCATCATCGACAAGTTCAAGGGCGGTCCGGTGGGCATCAGCACCATTGCCACCGCTTGTGGCGAGGAAGGCGAAACCATCGAGGAAGTGTACGAGCCCTTCCTGATTCAGGAAGGCTACATCAAGCGCACCAGCCGGGGCCGGGAGGCCACGGAAGCGGCGTATCAGCACCTGGGCCGCCTGTTGCCGCAGCATATGCGGGGCAACAACGGCAGCTTGTTTGACGAGATAACCTCGTAGGACTGTCGCGGGGACTTTGCGAGTCCGCGCGAATAAACGACCCCCACACCACGCGCGGACTCGCAGAGTTCACGCTACATTCAATGGAACGCGCCGCCCCTAGCGGCGCGTTTTCTGTTTCTTTGCACCCTCATCACGCCGTTGCCCATGCTTCCCCAATCCCAATGGGCTCCCTTCATCAAGCGCCGCGCGGCGGAGCTCGGCTTTATGGCCTGCGGCATTTCGAAGGCGGAATTTCTGGAGGAAGAGGCTCCGCGCCTCGAAACCTGGCTCACGCGCCGCATGAACGGCAAGATGGGCTACATGGAAAACCACTTCGACAAGCGCCTCGACCCGCGCCTGCTGGTGGACGGGGCCAAATCGGTGATTTCGCTGCTGCTCAACTACTACCCCGCGCCCGAAACCCAGCAGCCCGATGACACCCTCAAAATCAGCAAGTACGCCTACGGCCGCGACTATCACTTCGTCATCAAAGACAAGCTGAAGACGCTGCTGGGCGATATGGAAGCCGAAATTGGAGCCATCGGCGGGCGCTGCTTCGTGGACTCTGCCCCGGTGCTGGACAAGGCGTGGGCGAAGAAATCGGGCCTCGGTTGGGTGGGCAAGAATTCCAATCTCATCACGCCCGGCACCGGCTCGTTCTACTTCATTGCCGAGCTGATTGTGGATGTGGAGCTGCCCGCCGATGGCCCCATTCGGGACTACTGCGGCACCTGCACCAAGTGCGTGGACGCCTGCCCCACCCAGGCCATAACGGAACCGTATGTGGTGGACGGCAGCAAGTGCATCAGCTACTTCACCATCGAACTCAAGGACCAGATTCCGACCGAAGTGGCCGGGCAGTTCGGTAATTGGGTATTTGGCTGTGACATCTGCCAGGACGTGTGTCCCTGGAACCGCTTCTCGAAGCCGCACCAGGAGCCCCAGTTCAACCCCGCGCCCGGCCTCAAGGACCTGACGCCCGGCGACTGGCGCGAAATCACCCACGAATTATTCACGGAGCTGTTCCGGCAGTCGGCCGTGAAGCGCACGGGCTACGAGGGCCTGAAACGGAACATTAAGTTTGTGGCCGAATAGCGCCGGCTTACGCGGGCACCCCCTTACGTCAGGCCGATTTCCGGCGTGATGCTGCCAAATACCCGTTTCAGCACCCGGCGGTAGAGGCGGGCAAACTGCCGGTAGCACCAGATGCGGAAATCGGGCAGCTCAACGGGCTTAATCATTTTAAGCGCTTTGCGCAATTCTTTCTCAAAAAGGGCCTTGTTGAAGCTGACCTTGGTCAGAATCATTTTCATGTAATCCAGCATAGGGTAGGGAAAAGGACGGTGAAATAATGAAATAAATAAGCAGTTGGTATTATTGAGTGGGCCAGCTGTCGGATAGTGAAGTTACTATATATAATTAATATCTTCACAATGCCTGCTGCTCCCGAAGGACATCAATAGCTGGCCGAATACGCAAAAAGAGCAGCCTGGGCCACTCTTTTTGGATAAAAAGCCAGAATCTTATAACTCGGCTTAAACGAACAGATTCAGCGCTGCCTGAGCTACCGCGCTGCTTACAGGCTCATCAAAAGACTCAGCCAGCGCCGGGTCGTGAATGGCCGTGTTGGTGCTGATGAGCAGAAAGGAGGCGAAGGGCACCGGCACCCCCGGCGTCAGGTACTGCACGCCATTTTCTTCGCCGTCGGTGGCGGCCGTGGTCAGGGCCTGCGCGGCGGCGGGCCGCACAATAGCGGCATCTTCCTCGCTGGGCCAGCTTTGCACCACCGCGCCCCGGTCCCGGCGCAGCCTGCGGAGGTGGGCCGAGTGCTGAGCCTCAACGGCGTGAATGCGCAGGGCCGCCCGGAACAACTGCGGGTCGCCGATGACGAAGGCGTGGGTTTTGTAGAGGCGCACGCCCAGGTCTTCCAGCTGCTGGGCCAGGGCCAGGAAGGCATCGTAGCTGGTGAGCACGGCCGGGAACAGCTCTGGGTTGGTGGCCACGCTGTGCCGGCCGCTGAAATCGAACCGGGGCAGGGCCGGCACAAGGGCTCCCGCATCCTGGATGGCCTTTAGCAGTAAGGCGGCGTGCTGGGTCTGGTGGGCCAGCAGGCGTTGGAAATCGGCCGTTTGCGCCGTCGGAATGAGGCCCGGGGCGGCCAGGGCCTGAGTGTAGAGGGCCACCTGCGTGCGCTCCAGCAGGAGCAGCTGCGTCACGGCATCAAACGACGTGTCGGCGGGGGCGGCGGCGGCGGGCAGGGCGGCGGCACCCAGCGGCAGCGCGGCCACGGCGGCCCGGCCCAGCTGGGCCAGCAGGGCACGGCGGGGGGCCGGCGCGGCGGTGGCCGGCGTGGCCGCCAGGTGGTCGAGAAGGGAAATCAGCTTCATACAGGAACAGCCAGGCTGGCCACGGAAATAACGTAAGGAGCGAAGTACGGGGCCAGGGCCGCCACAACTTCGGCAGGGGTTTTGGTGAGCAATTGTCCGGCGCTGTCCACCACGGCACTGCTGGCAAAGGAGCCGGGCGTGAGCAGGTCGCGCACGGCGGCTGCCTGGCGGGCCTGCACTGACGCCATCTTGAGCAGCAGGGTGCGCTGCGGAATGCTGCTGGTGGTGAACAGGGTGAGCAGCACGGGGTAAGCGGCGGCTACCAGGTCGGCAATTTGCTGGGCGGCGGCCAGTACCCCGGCGCGGGTGCTGAGCGTGAACTTGCTGAGGCTGAACGCAAAATCAGTAGGAACCAGTTGGGTCGTGCCCACCGGGTCGATGAGGTAGCGGATGGTTTGTTGATGCACCACCTCATGGTCGCGCAGGTCGGCGAAAACGGCGCGCTCGGCGGTGGTCAGGTCCGTGGGCGGGGCATCGACCACCTTTTGGTAAAGCGTGGTCTGGGCCAGGGCCATGAGGTAGACGTAGTACAGCAGGCCCGGGTCGCCGGCCGGCAGGGCCAGCTGGTAAGGGTCGGCGGGGGTGGGCGTGGTGGTGGTGCCCGCGCAGCCGGCCGCAATCAGGGCCACGGAGGCAGCCGAGGCGGCCGAAACCCGTAGAAACACGCGTCGCCCGAGCGACTGCTCCCGCCAGGCGGGCAAAAAAGTGTGGTCAGACATTCGTAGAGTATTCAAGCCAGCCCGCTAACCCGAAAAGCCGGGTTCCAGCCATTACAAAGGTACTCGCTACCCATCCATTGGTTGCAAAGCCCTAAAAAACAAAGCCGGTTCTGCGCGGGGGCAGAACCGGCTCGCGGCCGGAAGAGTGCCGCTTCGCGATTTGGCCCGCTTAGGCCAGCAGCCCGCCGGCGCGGGACGAGTCCAGTACCTCGGCGGCCTGCAGGGGCTCGTCGAAGGCGGCAGCGGCATCATCGGGCAAATACGTGGTGCTGCCGATGCCCGTGGTAATGAGCAGGGCGAGTTTCGTGCCGGCGGCCCCCTGTTGCAGGTTGCTTTCCGGGGGGCTGGGCAGGACCGGATTGTAGGCCGGAATGCCGTAGGTAGTGCCGCCCAGGGCAATAGTGGTCCGCGTGCTGCTGGCCACGCCGCTGGTGTAAGCGGCTTTATACGCCGCGTCGGCGGCCAGGTCGTCGGTCAGGCTCACCCAGGGCTGCTGGCTGCGCATGGTGCGAATGTGCGCCGCGTGGCGGGCTTCGATGGAATGAATCTGAAGCACCGGCGTGAGCAAATCGGTGCCCATCAGCTCGGCGGCGCGGCCTTTGTAGGCGCGCACGCCGGTGTCTTCCAGCACCTGGGCGTATTTCAGCTGGTCGGCGTAGGTGGCGGGCAGCAGGCTGGGATTGAAGCGGATGCCGGCCGTGGCCGAGCCCGTGACCGGCGTGCCGCCGGCCGCGATGACGGCGCGGCCCAGGTAGGCAACGTGCGCGTCCTCGTGGGTTCTGATAACGGTGATGGCATCGAAGGCCGCACCGGCCGGAATCTGGCCGGCGGCGAGAAACTGGCGGTAAAAGTCGGCCTCAAGCAGCTCCAGCGTAAGGGCGTAGTTCAGGATGTCGGTGGGCAGGGAGGCTGTGCCGGCGTAGGCTTTCTGGAACAAAGCGCCCAGAAAGAGCGGCGAAGTGGCCAGGGCCGCACGCTGGGCCACGGTGCCTAGCGAGTTGAACACGGCGCGGCGCGAGCTGAAACGGTCCAGTACGTCGGGGTCAGCTTCCGCCAGCAGGTCGAGGATGTTGAAGAAATTCATGGCAAAAAAGAAGTCAGAAGAAGGTTACTGGCCGATGGTGCTGGCGTCGAGCGTTTGCTCCACGAAGGTTTGCGCCACGGCGAGCACGGCGGTCGGCGTCATTTGGCGGTCGAAGCCAAGCACGTCGGTCCCCTCGTTGGTGGCGAAGGAACCGGGCAGAATGAGGTCGCGCACGTAAGCCGCGTGCCGTGCTTCGACGGACACAATCTGGCCCGCTATGCCCAGATACACGGCGCTTTTGATGAGCTTAGCCGCGCCATTGTAGGCCGCCACACCCAAGTCCTCAAAGGCCTTGGCGGCATCGAGAATGCCCAGCTTGGTATCAGCGGCGGCTTTCACGCGCTTGGTAAAATCGATGCTGTCGAACTTAGGGGTGAGGTCGGGGATGATGGTGCCGCCGAAGTCGCGGTTGATAGCCGTGCGCAGGAAATCGCGGTGAATGGCCTCGTGGGTGGCCACTTTGGCGAAATACGGAATCTCAGCAGTCAGCAGGGGTGAGGTGGTGAGGGCCGCCACCTTGGCGTAGAAGGCCGCTTCGAGCTGCTCCAAGGCGTAGGCATAGTTGAGCACGCTGGCATCGCCGGTGCCGAAGCTGACGTTGCCGGTAGCCCCGCTGCTGGGCGTAGTGGTGTCCTTCGAGCAGCCGGCCAGGGCCAGGGCCGTGGCCCCAGCCGTAGCGCCGGCGTACATGAAAAAGGACCGGCGCTTAATGCGCGCCAGCAGGGGCTGTCCCGGCTGCGGGCGTTGAGAATCGGTGGGCCGAAGCGTATCGGACATAAATAACGAGTGTTTGATGAGCAAAAGAAGGGGCAGCTACGAAAACCGATGGCCCGGGCCGGGCCCGGGCGAAACCCGCGACCAGCCCACTACCCCCGAATACCAAAGCGGATTCCGTCGGAAGATGCCGATACAAAGCTAACTCGTTGCAAACCCCGGAAACGAAACCCCGGCTCCGGTTGGGATTATAAACAGCAAAGCCGGCCCCGCGTGTGCGGAGCCGGCTTCGTGGGGTTTGGCAAAAATATCCGTTACAGATACTTTCGGCCAGCATTAAGCGCCGATGAGCGGCGTTGCGATGGCGAGTACTTCCGAAACTGCCAGAACTTCGTCGAAAGCAGCCTGCGCGTCCTTCGCCGTGTACGTGGTGTTGGGCGTGATGGAGTTGGCGGCAATCAGGTTTACGCCCGACTGGGTAGTGGTGCTCTCCGGAATAGCCCCTTTGTAGGTGGCATCACCGTCGAGGTCGCCGTTGCCGTTAATCCACGACGACTGCATGCGCATGGTGCGGATGTGGGCGGCGTGGCGGGCTTCCACCGAATGAATCTGGAGGGCCGACTGGAGCGGGTTAATCGTGCCCACGTTCGGCACGGTCACGTCGCCCAAGCCGAGCAGGTCGCCGGCGCGGCCTTTGTAGGCACGTACGCCGGTGTCTTCCAGCAGCTGGGCAATGCCAAGCTGGGCAGCAAAAGAGGTCAGCGTAGCAAACGTCGACGTTTTGAACGTGATGCCGGTTACGGGCGTGCCACCGATGGCGGTAACAACCTTTTGCAGCAGCGCAACGTGTGCCGACTCGTGCTTTTTAATCTGGTTGATGGCACCCTGCGCCGCCGGCGAGGCCGTGGTGAAGAAGGGCGAGGCAATGACTTTCTTATAAAAGTCTTCTTCGAGCAGTTCCAGGGTCAGCGCGTAGTTGAACACCTCTTTGGGGTCGCCGGCGCTGGTACCAGCGTAGGCTTTCGAAAAGTAAGAGGCAATCAGGGCCGGGGCGCTCACCATAGCCGTACGCTTGGCTACCGTGGTCAGCGAGTTGAAAACTGAGCGGCGGGTATCGAGACGGTCCAGAGCGTCGGAATCGACGGCGGACAACTGGTCAATTATATGGAGGAAATTCATGGCGAAGAGGAATTAGGAATGGATGGGAAGGAACTACTTAGTTTACACCAATGCTGCTTCCGTCCAGCTTCTCAGTGATAAATCCTTGAGCGACGGTGAGCACCTGGGCCGGCGTCATGGCCATGTCCAGTCCCGAGGCAGGGTCTACTTGGGTATCAGCGGCAAACGAGCCGTAAGATACCAGGTCGCGGATATAAGCCGCGTGGCGGGCTTCTACCGATACAATCTGACCGGCAATAACCAGATAATCAGCTTTCTTGATGAGTTTGCCGGCACCGTTGTAAGCGGCTACACCGAGGTCCTCGAACGCCATTGCCGTCTTCAGAATGGCATCGCGGGTGGTGAACTGGGCCGTATCGTACTTCGGCGTGAGGCCACGCAGTACTTGGGAGCCAGCGTCGCGGGTCAGGGCCGCCTTGAAGAAGTCGCGGTGGATGGCTTCGTGCTTGGCCACTTCCTGGAAGTAAGCGTAGTCGTTGCCGGTAAGGATGCCTTGGGGCAAAGCAGCCACTTTGCTGTAGAAGTCAGCCTCAAGCTGCTCCAAGGCATAGGCGTAGTTCAGCACGCCCACATCACCCGAACCCAGGCTGATGGCACCGCTGGAGGTAACGCTGTTGCCGGCGGGCAGCGAAGGCGTGGCGTTATTGGAGTCTTTCGAGCAGCCAGCCAGCACCAGGGCCGAAGCCCCAGCCGTAGCACCGGCATACATGAAGAACGAACGCCGTTTGATGGGCGTGTATAGCGGCTGGGCGAACGAGGTGTCGTCGGCGCCGCGGGGCTGGATGTTGTCGGACATGAGCGTGGGGTGGTTAGATGAAAATTGAAGCAACTAGGCGCGGGCAATACAATTGCGGACGGCACCAAAAGCCCGTCTGCAATAGAATAAACCGCAACCGTATGGGTGAATTGACAGCAGATACGGCAATTGTCGGGGCAAGGATTGATTCTGCCCGCATTTTTTGATTCCGCCCCAGTCGCTGGCTGAGAAATGATGAATTCTGGTTTTGCCTGGAATGGCTGAATCCAGCGGTTTGAGCTACTTTTAGCGGGTGATAATGCGTTAGTGGCTATGGGAGGACTTTTTTTGGTATTGGGGCTGCTACCGGGCCTGTTGCAGCCCGGCCCGGGCCAGGCTCCGCTGGTTGCCCCGCCCAAGCCGGGCCAGGCCGCGCCGGCCACCCCGCCCAAGCCCCAGGCCACCCTGCCGGTCGATGTGGCGCTGCTGCCCGGGCCGGCCATGCTGCCCGTCACGGGCGTGTTCACGCTGGCTTTCCGGCTGCGCGGCGGCGCGCTCGACAAGTATTCGGAGTTCCCGGAGCTAGAGGGCTTCAAGAAAACCGGCAAAACCAGCACCACTACCACGCGCATCGTACAGGGGCGTCGCTTTTCCGACCTCACCATCACCCAGCGCTACGTGCCCTACGGCGAGGGCGAAATCGTTATTAAACCCTTTCAAATCACGGTGAATGGGGTGCTGCTGCGCAGCAAAGCCGCCACCGTGCGGGTGGAGCCGGCCGCGCCGCCCAGCCCCAGCTCCATCACCAAGCCCGTCAATCCCACCGCGCCGCTGCAAGCCGTGGCCGACCTCGACAAGATGTTTGGCAAGCCCAAGCCGGTACTGTATGAGGAGCGGGCCGACCACGCTTTCCTGGCCGTGCTGGCCGACCGGCCGCGCGTGTTTGTGGGCGAGGGCGTGCGCGTGGGGCTGTATTTCTACCTCAAGCCCGAAGACCAGGCCCTGCTGGCCTTCCACGATTTTACCGAGCAGCTGCCGCCGCTGCTGCACGAGCTGCACCAGCCCACCGCCTGGCAGGAGCCCGGCCCCGAGCCCAGCGTGACGCCCGACACCGTACGCCACCTGGGCCAGAAGTACCTGCGCTTCCGGCTGGCCGAAAACCTCTACTACCCCCTCACGGCCCAGCCTCTGCGCTTCCCGCCCCTGGCCCTGACGATGGTGAAATTCAAGCTCCTGAAAAAGCCCGAGCCCGGCCAGGAAAACCGCCTGGCGGGCTACAAAACCTATACCGCGCCGGGCCTGGCGGTGGTGGTGCAGCCGCTGCCGCCAGCCGCGCCGGGTGGCCCGGTAGCCGTGGGCCGCTTCGAGCGGCAGGAGGCCATCAGCCGGACGAAGTTTCGGGTGGGCGAGTCCTTCACCTACACCTTTGGCGTGGCGGGGCAGGGGAATTTATCGGCGGTGCTGGCCCCGGTGGTGGCTGCGTGGCCCGGCCTGGACGTGTACGGCCCCGAGGTGCGCGAGGAGCCCGCGCCGGGCGGCGGGCGCAAGCTGTTTCGATACCGTCTGGTGGTCCGGCGGCCCGGCGTACTGCCCCTCGATAGTTTGCTGCAACTGGTGGTATTTAACCCCACTACGGCCCGCTACGACGTATTGCGCCCCGGCCTGCGGCCCCTGGTGCAAGGCGTGGTAGCCGCCGCCGAGCCCCTGGCCCGGCCCGAGGATGACGCGTTTTACGGCCCGGCGCTGGCCGGGGCCGATACCGCCATGCAGGCGCTGGACGTGTACCGCGACGTGCGCCGCTACGCCGACTGGCTGCTCATCGGGCTGGCGGGCGTGGCCGGCTTCGGCTGGTGGCGGGCGGGGCGGCGGGCGTAGTTTTGCCAGTGATTAACGGTTAGTGAAAGCTGCGTGAAGCAAGCAGATTCTACAATTAACCACTAATCGTTAATTATTAACCGTTAATCAACAGCACCTTATGTCCAATACGTTTGGCTCCCTCTTTCGCATCACCACGTTTGGCGAGTCGCACGGGGCGGGCATCGGCGTCGTCATCGACGGCTGCCCGGCGGGCGTGGCCGTGGAGGTCGCCCACATTCAGGCCGCGCTGGACCGGCGGCGGCCCGGCCAGAGTGACCTCACTACCCCGCGCAAGGAGGCCGACACGGTGCATATTCAGTCGGGCCTGTTTGAGGGCATGACGACGGGCACCCCCATCAGCCTGTTCATCCCCAACGCCGACCAGCGCTCCGACGACTACTCGCACATTGCCCACGCCTACCGCGCCAGCCACGCCGACTACACCTACGATGCCAAGTACGGCCGCCGCGACTACCGCGGCGGGGGCCGCAGCTCGGCCCGCGAAACGGCCGCCCGCGTGGCCGCCGGGGCCGTAGCCATGCGCCTGCTGGCCCATTTCGGCATCGAAATCGCGGCCTACGTCTCGGCCGTGGGCGAGGTGGAAGTGCCCGTGGGCTACGAACTGCTCGATTTGAGCCTCATCGACAGCAATCTGGTGCGCTGCCCGCATCCCGAAACGGCCGTGCTAATGGAAGCCCGCATCCGGGCCGCGCAGGCCGCGCACGACACCGTGGGCGGCGTGATTACGGGCGTGGCGCGCCACGTACCCGCCGGCCTCGGCGAGCCGGTGTTTGATAAGCTGCCGGCTTTGCTGGGCCAGGCCATGCTCAGCATCAATGCCGTGAAGGGCTTTGAGTTCGGCTCGGGTTTCGAGGGGACGAAATTGCCCGGCTCGCAGCACAACGACGAGTTTTACACCGATGCCGTGGGGGCCGTGCGCACCCGCACCAACCACAGCGGCGGCAGCCAGGGTGGCATTTCGAATGGCCAGGATATTTATTTCCGCGTCGCGTTCAAGCCCGTGGCCACGCTGCTCCAGCCCCAGCAAACCATCAACGACCAGGGGGGGGCCATTACGCTGGTGGGCCGGGGCCGCCACGATGCCTGCGTGTTACCCCGCGCCGTGCCCATTGTGGAGGCCATGACCCAGCTGGTGCTGGCCGATTTGCTGTTGCGCGCCCGGGGGAACCGGGTGTAGCAAAGCCGCCCGCCGGCCGAAAACCAGGGTGCTACTCGATGAGCAGGCGCTTGCTTGTGGGCTGGCCGTTGAGGGGGAAGCGCAGTTGGTAGACGCCGGGCACTAGTCCGCGCAAGTCGAGCGTCGTTTCAACCGTGGGTAGAATAAAGCGCCGCACCACCTGTCCTAGGGCGTTGAGCAGTTCGGCCGTGGCGGCCGTGGCGGCCGTGGCGGCCGTGGCGGCCGTGGCGGCCGGGCGCACGAGTGTGCAACTGGTGCCGGCTGGGTTAGGGTAGAGCAGTACGTATGCTGGCTGAGCGGCCGTGCCAACGGCCAGTGCGCCCGGCGTGGTGAAACTCAGGACAGGGCCATAGCCGATGCCCACGCTGTTGATGGCATACGCCCGCACCGCGTAAGTGGTGCTGGCTGCCAGGCCGGTTACGGCCTGAGCAAAGCTGCCCGTGCCGCTGCCCATGGCCACTTTGGTGTTGGCCGTAGTGGGCGCGCCGGTCCCGGCCACGTACACCACCCCGCGCTCAGTTATGGCCGTGCTGCTGGTGCTGGCCACGGTGCCGCCCAGTACGGCGCTGGTGCCCGTGATGCTGGCCGGAGTGGCCGTTGTGGCAATGGGAGCCGATTGGTTGAGGCGCACGCTTACCGTGGCGGCGCTGTAGTTGGCCGTGAGCAAGTCCAAGTCGCCATCGCCATCCACATCGCCTACCACCACGCTGTACGAGTGAATACCCACAATTGGGTCGGAGCCGCCGCTGAAGGTGCCCGCTCCATTGTTAAAGCGTACGCTTACCGTATTGTTGTCGTAATTCGACGTGAGCAGGTCCAGGTCGCCGTCGCCGTCTACGTCGCCCAGTGCTACGCTATTCGGGTGGCCGCCTACGCTGGGGGTGGAGCCCCCGCCGAAGCCGCCCGCTCCGTTATTCAGGCGCACGCTCACCGTGCCAGTAGTGCCATAGTTGGCCGTGAGCAGGTCGAGGTCGCCGTCGCCGTCTACGTCGCCCACGGCTACACTCGTCGG
>NZ_JBSSEC010000016.1:0-2884 GCF_054061335.1 Hymenobacter sp. UYAg731
GCCGGTGGGGTACAGCAAAAATCCTCCCGCGGGTGCTGGTGAAAGCATCCACGGGAGGATTTTCCTTTGTAAAAGGTTGGCGGCGACCGACTCTCCCACCGGTGAAGGCAGTACCATAGGCGCACCGGGGCTTAACGGCTCTGTTCGGAATGGGAAGAGGTGAACACCCGGGCTAAAGCCACCATTGCTGGCGGGGGTTGCGGTGTTCGAATGGTCCGTTGTGACGGACACGCAACCCTCAATAACTCGACGTAAGGGGACAAAAACGAAACGTATGACGCGCGCTCGACGCTACCCACCCTTGCGGGTGGATGTAAAAGAAGCCCTCGGCCACTTAGTACGGCTCAGCTATTCTGTTTCCAGTTGTTCACCTGCCGCCTATCAACGTCGTCATCTCCGACGGGCCTTCCATTGGGAAATCTCATCTCCAGGTGAGTTTCGCACTTAGATGCTTTCAGCGCTTATCTCGTCCCAGCGTAGCTACCCGGCGCTGCACCTGGCGGTACAACCGGCGCACCAGCGGCTGGTCCATCCCGGTCCTCTCGTACTAAGGACAGGTCCTGTCAAATTTCCAACGCCCACCACAGATAGGGACCGAACTGTCTCACGACGTTCTGAACCCAGCTCGCGTGCCACTTTAATCGGCGAACAGCCGAACCCTTGGGACCTTCTCCAGCCCCAGGACGTGACGAGCCGACATCGAGGTGCCAAACCTCCCCGTCGATATGAGCTCTTGGGGGAGATCAGCCTGTTATCCCCGGCGTACCTTTTATCCTTTGAGCGATGGCCCTTCCATGCGGAACCACCGGATCACTATATCCGTCTTTCGACCCTGCTCGGCTAGTCGGCCTCACAGTCAAGCCCGCTTCTGCTATTGCGCTCTGCGTCCGGTTACCAAGCGGACTGAGCGGACCTTTGAAAGCCTCCGATACTCTTTTGGAGGCGACCACCCCAGTCAAACTACCCAGCAGCCACTGTCTCCCGGAATCCCGGGATTAGGCATCAGGCACGGCAAGGGCGGTATTTCAACGTCGGCTCCCCGAGAACTAGCGTCCCCGGCTCAGCGCCTCCCGCCTATGCTACACATGCCGAACCCAACACCAATGGCAACCTATAGTAAAGGTGCACGGGGTCTTTCCGTCCCGTGGCGGGTACTCGGCATCTTCACCGAGACTACAATTTCACCGAGCTCACGGCTGAGACAGCGCCCAGATCGTTACACCATTCGTGCAGGTCGGAACTTACCCGACAAGGAATTTCGCTACCTTAGGACCGTTATAGTTACGGCCGCCGTTTACCGGGGCTTCGATTCAAACCTTCGCCTTGCGACTAAGTTCCCCTCTTAACCTTCCGGCACCGGGCAGGTGTCAGACCTTATACGTCCGCTTGCGCGTTAGCAAAGTCATGTGTTTTTGTTAAACAGTCGCCTGGGCCTTTTCACTGCGGCTTCTCGTCTTGCAACGAGGAAGCGACCCTTCTCCCGAAGTTACAGGTCCATTTTGCCGAGTTCCTTGGCCGTGATTCACTCGAGCGCCTCAGGATACTCTCCTTGACTACCTGTGTCGGTTTGCGGTACGGGTGATAATGACATTAAAACGCTTAGCAGGTTTTCTTGGCAGTCGGATTAGGCACACTATCCGCGTGTCCCGAAGGACGTACGGTACTATCAGCTTTCGGCTAGGTGGGCGTACTTAACTACCCTCCCAATACCTACGGCCTTCAACGGGCACTTCCGTCCGCCCGCGGTGCTTTCACTTCTGCGTCACTGCATCACTTGTCATCATCAGTACAGGAATATTAACCTGCTGTCCATCGAGTTCACCTTTCGGCTGCCCCTTAGGTCCCGACTAACCCAATTCCGATTAGCGTTGAATTGGAAACCTTAGTCTATCGGCGTGCGGGTTTCTCACCCGCATTATCGTTACTCATGCCTACATATGCTTTTCTCCACGCTCCAACATGCCTGACGACACGCCTTCACCGCAAGGAGAATGCTCCCCTACCACGTAGCAGTCTTTCATGCTACATCCAAAGCTTCGGTACTAGATTTGATGCCCGCGTATTATCGACGCCCGCTCGCTCGACCAGTGAGCTGTTACGCACTCTTTAAAGGAATGGCTGCTTCCAAGCCAACCTCCTGGCTGTCAAAGCAAGTGGACCTCCTTTGTTCAACTTAATCTAGATTTAGGGACCTTAGCTGTTGGTCTGGGTTCTTTCCCTCTCGGCCGGGGACCTTAGCACCCCAGGCCTCACTGCCGTGTATAGCCATTGGCATTCGGAGTTCATCAGGATTCGGTAGGCTCTGACACCCCCTAGTCCTATTGGTAGCTCTACCTCCAATGACCTCAACCACGACGCTGTACCTCAATACATTTCGGGGAGTACGAGCTATTTCTCAGTTTGATTGGCCTTTCACCCCTACCCTCAAGTCATCCAAATCCTTTTCAACGGAAACTGGTTCGGTCCTCCAGTGCGTGTTACCGCACCTTCAACCTGCTCAAGGGTAGCTCACAAAGTTTCGCGTCTACCCCCCCCGACTGCACGCCCTATTCAGACTCGCTTTCGCTGCGGCTCCGCGCCTTAAAGCGCTTAACCTTGCCGGGGAGGAGTAACTCGTAGGCTCATTATGCAAAAGGCACGCTATCAGGCCACGAAGGCCCTCTAACTGCTTGTAAGCACACGGTTTCAGGTTCTTTTCACTCCGGTATTCCCGGTTCTTTTCACCTTTCCCTCACGGTACTAGTTCACTATCGGTGTCTCAGGAGTATGTAGCCTTAGCGGATGGTGCCGCTCGATTCAGACGGGGTTTCTCCGGCCCCGCCCTACTCAGGGTACCGCTACCGTGAATCAGAAGTGTCGCTTACCGGACTCTCACCGTCTATGG
>NZ_JBSSEC010000017.1:0-1598 GCF_054061335.1 Hymenobacter sp. UYAg731
GTGGCTGTTGCAGAACTCGGGTTAAGCGGTTGCGTTTTTAGGTAGCGACTTTGCGATTGCCCAAACGGGCGCTTTGGGGCGCCTGTTTCGCCGCCAAGCGCCCCCAGTGGCCGCCAGAAGCGGCTTCGGCAAGGCCACCGCTAGGCTCCGTTGCTGTTGGGGCCGGTGCTTGAGCAGCTTTTTGAGGTTGTAGGCCACGGCGGCGAGCAGCATGGTTTTGTGGGCGCCCGCGTGGCCGCGCACGTTCACTCGGCGCAGGCCGTAATGGTGAATCAGGTTCCCGAACACGGGCTCGACCGTGCCCTGGCGGACCCGGCGCATGCGCTGGCCCCGGCGACTCTGTTGGCGCTGCCAAGCGCGGCGGTAGGCCGCGTCGTAAATCGTGCGGTTAATCTGCTTGCGCTTGGCCCGTGGGGCACACAGCGGCTTGCGCGGGCACTGCTGGCATACGTGGCAGGCGGCCCAGTAAATCTTGTGCCAGGTCCCGTCCTGGTTGTTGTCGTACTTCTGGAAGGGCAGCGCCTGGCCTTCCCCGCACGTGTAGGCGTCGGTGCGCGGGTCGTAGGTAAAGCCCGGCAGGTCGGCTTTGTACGGTCCAACAACCGGAATCCAAGCCGTGATGTGCGCGGCTTCGAGCCGGGCGTAATTGGGGCCGTTGGCGTAGCCGGCATCGGCCAGCAAATCGCGCAGGCGCAGGTCGTTTTTTCGCAAGCGTTGTTGCAGGCCGGTGAGCAGCCGGGGCAGGTGCAGGCTGTCACGGCTGTCCGCAAAATCGGCCTGCACGTGGCTGATGACGCCCTTCGCGGTGTCCACGGCCAAGCTGCAGAGGTGGTTGAACGCGCGGGCTTTGCCGGGCTTGACGGAAATGCGCGCGTCGGGGTCGGCGGGGCTGTAATGCGTCTTGTTGCTGAGCAGGCGGGCTTTGGGGTGCTGGGCGCCAGGCACGCTGGAGTGGGCGACGAGCCGGGCCTGGTGCGCGGCTAAGTTGCGAAGCTGGTGCGCCGGGGCCGTCAGGGCGGGCCCCGCAGCAGCCGGCTGGCGTGGCTCACCCATGGCCAAAAATGGGCTGTGGGTGCCTGTCGGCCGCTTTTCGAGCACCGCCTCCAGCGACGCGTTGGCCTTGACCGGCGCCGAGTCGACGGCCTGCGTGTCGCCGGCCACCAGGCCCCGGGCCACGCACTGGGCGAAGACGTGGTCGAACAGGCGCTGGAAGACCGTCGTCGGAAACAGCTGGCGGGTGCGGCTGATGGTCGAGTGCCAGGGCAACTCTTCGTCCACCTCGTAGCCTAAAAACAAGAGGATGTCGAGCCGCAGGGCGCAGTGCTCGACCAGGCGGCGGTCGCTGACCAGGTTTTCCAAGCGGCCCACCAGCACGAGCTTGAAAAACACGACCGGGTCCAACGAGGGCTGGCCCGTGTGGCTATAAAGCGCCCGGGTCTCGTCGTAGAGAAACGTCCAGTCGACCCACTCGGCCAGCCGGCGGTAGAGGTTATGCGGTGGCACGCGTTCGGAAAGCCGAAAACGAGTCACTTCTTTGTCGAGAAATAGCTTTTTGCCTTGCATCTCCCTTCTACGACCCCGGGTTCTGCAACAGCCAC
>NZ_JBSSEC010000018.1:0-1566 GCF_054061335.1 Hymenobacter sp. UYAg731
GCTCCAGAAAGGAGGTGATCCAGCCGCACCTTCCGGTACGGCTACCTTGTTACGACTTAGCCCTAGTTACCTGTTCTACCCTAACTGGCTTCGTTGCGGAGCACCAGCTTCAGGTCTACCAAACTTCCATGGCTTGACGGGCGGTGTGTACAAGGCCCGGGAACGTATTCACCGCGTCATTGCTGATACGCGATTACTAGTGATTCCAGCTTCACGGAGTCGAGTTGCAGACTCCGATCCGAACTGAGAACGGCTTTTCGGGATTGGCGCACCATCGCTGGTTGGCAACCCGCTGTACCGTCCATTGTAGCACGTGTGTAGCCCTAGGCGTAAGGGCCATGATGACCTGACGTCGTCCCCGCCTTCCTCACTGCTTGCGCAGGCAGTCTGTCTAGAGTCCCCATCATTACATGCTGGCAACTAAACATAGGGGTTGCGCTCGTTGCGGGACTTAACCCAACACCTCACGGCACGAGCTGACGACGGCCATGCAGCACCTTGCTTTGTGTCCCGAAGGAAAGGCTCATCTCTGAGCCGGTCACGCGCATTCTAGCCTAGGTAAGGTTCCTCGCGTATCATCGAATTAAACCACATGCTCCACCACTTGTGCGGGCCCCCGTCAATTCTTTTGAGTTTCACTCTTGCGAGCGTACTCCCCAGGTGGGATACTTAACGCTTTCGCTAAGCCAGTGACCGTCTATCGCCACCAGCGAGTATCCATCGTTTACGGCGTGGACTACCAGGGTATCTAATCCTGTTCGCTCCCCACGCTTTCGTGCCTCAGCGTCAGTTACAGTCTAGGCAGCTGCCTTCGCAATCGGTGTTCTGGATGCTATCTATGCATTTCACCGCTACAGCATCCATTCCGCCACCCTCGTCTGTACTCAAGCCAACCAGTTTCCAGGGCAGTTCCACTGTTGAGCAGTGGGCTTTCACCCCAGACTTAATCGGCCGCCTACGCACCCTTTAAACCCAATAAATCCGGACAACGCTTGCACCCTCCGTATTACCGCGGCTGCTGGCACGGAGTTAGCCGGTGCTTATTCCTCAGGTACCGTCAGTAGAGCACGCATGCCCTTTTTTCTTCCCTGAGAAAAGCAGTTTACGACTCAGAAAGCCTTCATCCTGCACGCGGCATGGCTGGGTCAGGCTCTCGCCCATTGCCCAATATTCCCTACTGCTGCCTCCCGTAGGAGTCGGGCCCGTATCTCAGTGCCCGTGTGGGGGACCAGCCTCTCAGCTCCCCTAGCCATCGTCGCCTTGGTGAGCCGTTACCTCCCCAACTAGCTAATGGCACGCAGCCCCATCCGAATCCAATAAATCTTTAACTGTTACCTGATGCCAGGCTGCAGTTTTATGCGGTATTAATCCGCCTTTCGGCGGGCTATCCCCCAGATTCGGGTAGGTTGGCTACGCGTTACGCACCCGTGCGCCACTATCAGTATTGCTACTGACCGTTCGACTTGCATGTATTAGGCCTGCCGCTAGCGTTCATCCTGAGCCAAGATCAAACTCTCCATTGTAAAATGTTCTACACCCGTTCGAAAACGGGCTGATGTCGAGTGC
>NZ_JBSSEC010000019.1:0-1254 GCF_054061335.1 Hymenobacter sp. UYAg731
ATGAGGTGGTCGGGTAAAAACAGACAGTGCGAAGTCTTACCTTCCACTGCTCATGCCCGACAAAACACTCCCGAGCGGCTCGCCGCTGACCCGCAAGAAATATACGCCGGCCTTCAAAGCCGAATGCGTGCGCCAGGTGGCCGCTGGGGCCCGGCAAACCGACGTGGCCCGCGCCCAGGGCCTCTCACCCGCCTTGCTCGGCCGCTGGCAGCGCCAGGCGTTAGCCGAGGCGGTACCTAGCAGCGCGGAACGCGACGAGATTAAGCGCTTGCGCGCCGAGCTCAAACGCGTGGAACAGGAGCGCGACATTTTAAAAAAAGTCGTGACTATCTTCTCCCAACCGCCTCAATCATGAGCCGTTACCAGTTTATCGAGCAGGTTGCTGCCACCGAGCCCGTGCAGGTGCTCTGCCGCGTGCTAGCGGTCAGTGCCGCGGGCTATTATCAGTGGCGGAGCCGGGCAGCGCGCCCAACGCCCGCTTGGGAGCCTGCGGCCAACGCCGCCTTTTCGCGCCATGCCCAGCGCTATGGCACCCGACGCCTGCGGGCAGAATTGCGCGCGGAAGGGCACGCCGTCGGGCGCCATGCCCTGCGTACCTGGCTGCGTCGCCGCGGCTTGCGGGCGTTGAGTACGCGTCCGCAACGCCCGCGTACCACCGTGGCCGACCCCGCGGCAGTCGTGGCCGAAAACCTGCTTCTTGGCCAGCCCGCGCCCACCGCGCCCAATCAGGTGTGGGTCGGAGATATCACCTATCTGCCCCTGGTCGGCGGGCGCTGGTGCTATTTGGCCACTTGGCGCGACACCTGCTCCCGGCGCGTGATCGGCTGGCACCTTGACCAGCAGATGCCCACCGAACTGGTGCTCACGGCCCTGGAGCAAGCCCTAACGTTACGCCAGCCGGCTCCCGGCCTGATAATCCACGCCGACCGCGGCAGTCAATACACCAGCTCGGCTTGCCGAACGCGCATCGAAAAAGCCCAGGCGCTGGCCAGCTATAGCCGGCCGGGCAACCCCTATGATAACGCTCAGGCCGAGGCCGATTGGAGCACGCTCAAAACGGAATTGCTGCCTCACGGCGGCGCGTTTGCCAGCCTCGAAGAGGCCCGTTTAGAGGTCGCCTACTACCTCGAAACCTACTTCAATCTCGACCGGCGCCACTCCGCCCTCGGCTACCGCTCGCCCCACCAATTCGAACGCGACTTTCAAATCAGCATATCTTAGTGCATTGTCCGTTTTTACTGGACCACCCCAATT
>NZ_JBSSEC010000020.1:0-1009 GCF_054061335.1 Hymenobacter sp. UYAg731
AACGAAGCCAGTTAGGGTAGAACAGGTAACTAGGGCTAAGTCGTAACAAGGTAGCCGTACCGGAAGGTGCGGCTGGATCACCTCCTTTCTGGAGCGGCCTTGCTCACGATGTTATGAGTAACTATTATAGAGTAGCTTGATACTTACTCTTTGTTTATTTCCTCATTCAAATAATTTTGAATACGGATTCTGCGTTTGCCTTCGGGTATCGTCGAAACCCGGGCTTGTAGCTCAGGTGGTTAGAGCGCTACACTGATAATGTAGAGGTCCGTGGTTCGAGTCCACGCAGGCCCACTGTAACTAGCGGGATTGCTGCTGGATACGAAACTCGGGGGATTAGCTCAGCTGGCTAGAGCACCTGCCTTGCACGCAGGGGGTCAACGGTTCGACTCCGTTATTCTCCACTATTTAATACCGGTTGACTTCAATAGGGAGTCAACTTCGACACTGCTAAATATCAGAGCAGTACACGTTCTTTGACGTAAGGGGTAACAAAAACGAAGCGTAGCGCGCTTGGTTCCGCAAGGGACAAAGCACTTCAGCAATGAAGAGCGTTTACGAAACAAGAAGTAAGAAAGAGCACACGGGGGATGCCTAGGGTCTCAGAGGCGACGAAGGACGCGATAAGCTGCGATAAGCTGGGGGGAGGGGCACATACCCGTTATATCCTCAGATTTCCGAATGGGGCAACCCCTCGACTGGAAGAGTCGAGAATCGACCAGCTTGACTGGCGATGGCAAACGCAGGGAACTGAAACATCTAAGTACCTGCAGGAAAAGAAAATAACAATGATTCCCCAAGTAGTGGCGAGCGAACGGGGAGGAGCCCAAACCGGGTTGGTTACGGCCAATCCGGGGTTGTAGGGCCGCGACATCTGATTGAATCGAGGTAGCTGAAGCCGTTGGGAAACGGCACCATAGACGGTGAGAGTCCGGTAAGCGACACTTCTGATTCACGGTAGCGGTACCCTGAGTAGGGCGGGGCCGGAGAAACCCCGTCTGAATCGAGC